>CAVZUG010000001.1:0-1890773 GCA_963778445.1 uncultured Acidobacteriaceae bacterium
AATGCGGCAACGCACATCGCGCCGTAGCTGACGTCCGACAACTCGAAGCCGGGTTGTTCCCTTCCACTCTCCTCTCTCCCTTCCATGTTTTCCTTGTCAGGCGGCGTCGTCATCGCGCTCGTTGTCGGCTTCGTCGTCATCGTGGTGCCCATGATCGTCGCGAGCTTCCTGCGCAACGTCGAAGCGGGAACGATCCGCCTCGTGAGCTGGATGGGCGGCGGCACCGTCACCTATCGCGGTCCCGGAAAGTCGAAGGAGATCCCGCTGCTCACCACCGGCACGACGATCTCGAGCAAGGTGATCAACATCGACCTCGACATCACCGACCAGACCGCGGACATCGACGAGAACGGCACGCCGCGCCCGATCAAGGTTCGCGTGCTCGCCAGCGCGATCGTCTCGGTGGGCGACTACCGACGCGCTGATCAAGACGGCGGCGAACCGCTTCTTCTCCAAGAGCGATGCCGATCAGCTCAGCACGCTCACCGATCTGCTCTCGAGCTCCGGCCGCCGCGCGATGAACCTCCTCACGCACGACCAGCTCTTCTCCGCCAAGTCGCGCGCCCAACGCGCGCGCTCTGACTGCCGGCGCGGCACCGTCGGGACGTGCCGGCCGCGTACGCAACCGCGCCGCGCTGCACGAGCCAGTACCAGGAGCCGATGTCGCTCGAGGACGAGGACGATCCGCTCGCCGTGATCATCCGCAAGGCCTGCTCGCGCGAGCTCACCGACCTCGGCCTCATCTTCAATTCGCTGAACATCAAGGTCGTGCAGTCGGAAGTCGCCGAAGCGCGCCGCCGGCAGTCGGCGGCCGAAGCGCAGGCGAACGCCGACATCGTCGCGGCAACGCAGTCGCGCCGCGCGAAGGAAGCGCAGCTCGAGGCCGAGCGCGCGATCTCGGACAAGCAGCGCGAGCTGGAGCAGACGAAGGCGTCGAACGCCGCGCTCATCGCGCAGGCCGAAGCCAAGCGGCAGGAAGCGCAGGGCCTGATGCGCGTCGCGGAGCTGGACGCGACGCAGATCGCCCAGGCCCGGGCCGACGCGGCGCGCGTGCGTCTCGCGGCCGAGGCCGCGGCGGACGCCGAAGCGATCCGCATTCGCAAGATCGCCGACGCGACCGCCGAGAGCATCCAGAAGGTGAACCAGGCGATCAAGGCAGGCGGCGAGTCGCTACTTCCGCTATCGCCAGATCGAGATGCTGCCGCAGATCGCGCCGGCGATCGCCGACGCGCTGGCGCAGGCGAAGATGGTGACGATCTGCAACGGCGGCGAGCACGGCGCGCCCGGAGCGACGACGAACAACATCACCAGCGTCATCCAGACGGTGCTCGCCGCGCAGCTCGTGTCGCGCGGCCTGGTCGACAACGACGGACCGGGACACGCCGCAGCGAGGCAACGGCCAAGCTGCCGTACGCCGGTGCGCCGATACGCCGATCAGGCGAAGCTTGCCGAGCTCTGCTCGGGACGGCACGCCGTCAACCGGTCAGAGCGCTGATCGCTACGCGCTCCGTGCGCACCTCAGGGCTCCGGCACCTTCGGCACCGTGTAGACCTTCGCAAGATCGTCGAGATACTCGTCGTGCAGCGCGCGGATCGTGTCGAACTCCCGCTTCACCGTCGCGCGGTACTCCGGGTGCGTCGCGAAGTCGAACAGCAGCGCCGCCATCGCCTGCGCATCGACGACGAAGCCCTGATGTCCCGACCGGCTCAGCGCGTCCGCTTCCATCTCGTACGTGTGGTTCGGCGCGTTCGACGTCTTGGCGCTGAAGCCGATGCCCGGGATGGCGCTCGACACGCTGCCGGTCTCCTCGTAGCCCTGCGGCTTGCCCGGCTCGGGCAGCGACGCCCGTGCCGCCGTACTTCTTCATGTAGGCGAACGCCGACCTCGTCGAGCGAGCCGACGCCGATGCCGTCGCGGTCGTGCGCCGTAGTGGTCGATCTTCACCTTGGTGCCCGTCGCGAGCGCCGCGCGCGCGCGCCGCGTTGTCGACCATCTCGGTGATCTGCGCGAGATAGACCTCGTCGGGATAGCGGATGTAGAAGTCGGCCTGCGGTGCGATCGGGCACGACGTTCGGCGCCGCGCCGCCCTCGGTGATCACGCCCTGAATGCGCGCCTCGGGGCGCATGTTGCTCCGCATCGCGTCGATGTTGTCGAAGAGGTGGATCAC
Organism: uncultured Acidobacteriaceae bacterium; assembly: GCA_963778445.1. GTDB lineage: Bacteria > Acidobacteriota > Terriglobia > Terriglobales > Acidobacteriaceae > Edaphobacter. The sequence goes on from CAVZUG010000001.1 coordinate 2,169, forward strand.
CGCGGTGAGCGCGTTGCGGCCGTTCCACGGCGTCAGCTGATGCGCCGGCGCGCCGCTGAACGTGTACTTCACGCCGTCGATGTTCATGCAGCAGGTGCCGAACCCGGCGGCCGGCCGCGTCGTCGACGCTCGACGAGTGGCTGCGCACGAGGATGTCCATGCCGTCGAAGACGTGCGACTCGTGCATCACGGTCTTCGCATTGGGCGGCATCATCTCCTCGCCCGGCGTGCCGAACACGGTGACGGTGCCCGGCGTGTGCGTCTTCGTCAGGTACTCGGCGATCGCCACCGCCGCGGCGAGGCCGATCGGCCCCTGCGTGCTGTGCTGGTCGCCGTGGAAGGCGCCCTTGGTGCCGCGGAGCGCGTCGTACTCGACGATGACGCCGAGGTTGGGGCCGCCGGTGCTCTTCGTTGTAGCGCGCGACGAAGGCGGTCGGCAGCCCGGCGTGCCCATCTTCACCGTGAAGTCGTGCTTGCTTGAGATAGTCGGTGAGGATCTGCACCGAGCGCTTCTCCTCGAACCGATCTCCGGGTGGCGCGTGATGTCGTCGCCCATGCGCGAGCAGCTCGGTGTCCATCAGCTCCTTGGCGCGCGCGACGACCTGATCGCGCGCGGCGTTCGGCGCCCGTGAGCCGGGCGACGAGGGCAGGAAGGTCGAGCGAGCGCTCGAGCGAGTCGAGCTTATGGACGACGTCGCGCGCGGCGTCGCGCTCGGTGGGCGTTTCCTGCGCCGGCAGCGCGGCCGGGAGGAGCGAGCGGCGGAGCAACGCGAAGAAGGCGAATGGAACGGCGGTCGGAGACGCGCAAATCGGATCGCCGAGTGCGAAATGCCAGATTCCAACGCTCGGCGGCTCGCAATCCTGGTCAGATCGCACGATTGCGCGTGCAGCTCGGCGTAGTCGGGTGAACACCTCGTCGGCTCCATTGGTCAGGACGGGCGAACCAATGGTCGGTCGACTCCAACCGGCAGCGCTGGTGAGAGCGTCTCGATCGTCGCACGACGCCAACCGACGGGCACCTCGCGCCAGCGCGCCGTTCCGCCGCATCACCGCTCCGTCACCTCGCAACACATGAATGGTCGTGCTGTGAGTTCGACTGGTCAGGACACGGAGGCGCCAAGTCAGCCGACCTCGCAATGAGATTCGATGACCAGAGTCGCGACGGCATGGCCTCGATCCAGGAGGGCAGGCGCCAACTCCCGAATGAACGGACGCTCACTCAGGAGTGTCGGTCGATCGGATGCGAACCCTCAGGGGACACAGCAGCATGCTCCTCCTGCTTCGATGAGGACGAACCTGACCAGGATCGAAGGTCACGGGGCATCGCTCGTCGATCAGTGGACTGCACGCGGAAGTCAGGGCACTGAGCGCCGAATGTCGGACGTCAATCACCGAACTCCCGCCAGCGCTCACCGAACTCCGACGATCAATTCGCGAGCTCAGCGCATTGCGAGCGACACATTGCGAATCGATCGCGGATGCCCAATGATCCAGCTCATGCGGATCACCCCTCCGCTCATGCGCTTCGCTGGCGCCGTGCTCCTCGGCGCCTCTCTGGCCGCCCTCGCCGCCGCGCAGTCTGGCGCGCCGTCCGACTCGACGCGTGATCGGGCCGTTCTCGCCGGCCGCGTACGTGATCAATTCGGGCATCCAATCAAGGGCGCCGCGGTCCAGGCACTCGATCAGGGACTCTTGGCCATCGTCGACGATTCGGGCGTCTTCCAGATCAGAGACCTGCTGCCGGGCCCGAGCCGGTTCACGGTGACGCGCGTCGGCTACGCGCCAACCTCGTTCGTGCTGGAGCTGCCAGCCGACAGCACCATCTTCGTCGACGTCCATCTGCAGCCGATGTCGAGGCCGCTGTTCAGGAACGTTGCCACGGGGCGCACGCTGCGCAGCTACTCCGACGTCCGACTCAATGCGACCGGCTGGGACGATCGCCGACGCACCCTCATCGGTTACTTCATCGGCCCGGACGAAATCGTCAGCGTGCCGCATCCGCACGTCGCCCAATACCTGATCGGGCTTCCAGGCGTCGCCGTGCGCCCGCGGCCGAGCGGCGTCGATGGCGTGACGTTCACGATCGGACGCGCGTGTGAGCCGCGAGTGTTCGTCGACGGTCGCCTCACGTCGGCCACGGTGGAGGCAGCCGTGAGTGCGAGTCAGCTCTTCGCGATCGAAGTCTACCCGCTGCCATCCCTCGTCCCCGAGAAGTTTGCCAGCCCGACAAGAGAGCAGCCCTGCGGCGTCGTGGCCCTCTGGACGCGCAAGTACGAACCGTGAAGGTCCGTGGTCCGTGGTCCGTCGTCCGTGGTCGCTGCGCGGGTCGAGTGCGGCGCGCCGAGTCGGGTTGGATTGTCTCTGGGACACGGACTTGACGGACTCGGGCGGACGAGGCGCTGCTCGGGCTCCGCTTGGCGCGCTGAGCTCCGATCGCCACACCCCAGGCATTTTGGTTTTCAATCCGCTGTTCTCCGCGCCCTCCGCGCAATCCGCAGCCCTTTGGGTTGGGGCTCGCGGTGGCGCGTCGAGGACCGCGCGCGCAGCAGGGCCAAACGAGTGGGGCTGCGGAGTCAGCGGAGTTGGCGGAGAAAAGCGGAGAAAGCAAAAAGCAATTGCTTTGTGGGGGTGGCGGTTGGAGACCGGTGCGCCACCCCGAGCGGGCCAGCGCCTCGTCCGCCCAATTTCCGTCAAGTCCGTGTCCCAAATAAAATCCAAGCCGATTCGGCGCGACCGACTCGAGCCCCGCACGGCACTCGAGCGCCGTCAGTCCGCCGACCACGGAGCAGGACCACGGACCAAGAGCTGACATCCTCTCCAGCAGCACGATTCCCGACATCCGCTTCATCTCCCGCTTGCGCTTGGCCGACGAGAACGAGCCGAGCATGCGCCAGAGCCACATCATGCGCATCTCGCGCTTCAGGCGCCTCGGCTTCCTCCATCGCCGAGCGGAACTCCGCTCGCGCCAGCCGAAGGGCTCGGAAGAACTCCGTGCCTTGGGCGGGCGCGAACATGAACGGCGCGTTCCCCGCCTGCACGCTCTTCCCCCACGAGCGCTCCATGATCTTGAGCAGCTTCGCGTTCGCCAGATCGAACAGCCACCAGCGGAAGTTCGCCGGCGCGTGCAGATCGCGCGGCGAGCGACGCCACCTCGTCCGGCGGTGAGGTAGACGAGCAGGCCTTCGGTCACGACGAGCACGCGCGAGGCCTGCGCGCTGATCTGCGCGAACAGCGCCTCGCGCTTCGCCGCGTCGTGCAGGTCGATGCGGACGGCCTCGTACTGGCAGACCGGCTTCTCGTCGCGCAGCATCTCGGTCTTGTAGTCGAGGATGCCGGGGAGATCGGCGTCGATCCAGCGCAGCGTCGGCGGGAGCGGCATCCGCCACGGCGCGCGCGTCGAGTCCGGCGGCGAGGTTGAGCACCGTGTCGACGCCGCCATTCCGCACGCGGTCGAGGATGATCTCGTCGAACACCGCGGTGCGGACGATCATCGCCCAGGCCATCGATCGGCCGCGCTTCATGCTGTCGACGATCTCGCGCCCCTTGCTCGCCGGCGAGCCGGGCGGCGAACGGATCGCGGAAGATCGCGTCGCGCCGCTCGCGTCTCCATCGCCCGATAGACGGCGACCCAGCGCGCCGTGTCCGAGATGTTCTCGATCTGCGGTCATGCCAGTTCGTCATCCGGTCGAGTCGCGGCCGGCGTGCGGCGAGCACCGGGCATGTTCGAGGCCAGCTCGTCGCCACACGGCCTAGACCGAGCGGTGCCGCGGCGCGCAAGCTGTAGCCAACTGCACTAGCGAACTGCGCTCCGGGTAATTCCGCCTCCGCTGGCGCACTCGCGGACGCGCTGTCCGCATGTCACCTGTCACTGCCTCTCATGTCACGGTACCGCGCTGTGCTTCGCCGTCGCCGCCGCTCGCTGCGGCGCCCGCCATCGCGCATGCGCAGACGCGCATGCTTCGCTCGCCGACCGTGAGCCGGACGCAGATCGCCTTCGCCTACGCGAACAACATCTGGACGGTCGACCGCGCCGGCGGCGCGGCGCGCCGCCTCACGAGCTTCCAGGGCACGGCGGAGAACCCGAAGTTCTCCCCCGACGGCAAGCTGGATCGCCTTCAGCGCGCAGTACGGCGGCAACGTCGACGTCTACGTCGTCCCCGCCGAAGGCGGCGAGCCGAAGCGGCTCACCTGGCATCCCGGCGCCGACGTCGTCCAGGGGTGGACGCCCGACGGCAAGACCATCGTCTTCAACTCGTCGCGCGCCTCGGCGGCGCCGAGCGCCGTGCCGCGCTTCTGGACCGTCGCGGTCGACGGCGGGCCCGAGACGCCGATGCCGCTGCCGCGCGCGTACCAGGGGAAGATCTCGCCCGACGGCCGGCGGCTCGCCTATCGCATGAACAACTCTGGGACGAGGAGCGGCGCAACTATCGCGGCGGGCAGAACCGCCCGATCTGGATCGTCGATCTCAAGACGTATGACCTCGAGACGACGCCGAAGGCGACGACGGATCTCGTCGTCGCGCAGGCGGGCGGCCCGACGGGCGCGTCGAACGTCAGGTGCCGTCAACCGACTCCAAGGACATGGACCCCGTGTGGGTCGGGGAACGACGCCGTCTACTTCATCTCCGACCGCGACGGCGTGGCGAACGTCTGGGACTACGACACCAGCGCGAAGAAGCTCGACCAGGTCACGCACTTCACGCGACTTCGACGTCAAGACGCTCGACGCGACGGCGGACGGCACGCGGTCGTCTTCGAGCAGGCCGGCGTACATCCACCTGCTCGATCCGAAGATCGGGAAGCGAGCACGTCGTGACCATCACCGCGGCCGGCGACTTCCCGTGGATGATGCCGCAGTGGAAGGACGTCTCGCGCGCATGATCGCGAACTCGCGCATCTCGCCGACCGGCAAGCGCGCCGCGGTCGAGGCGCGCGGCGAGATCTTCACGATCCCGGCCGAGAAGGGCGACGTCGCGCAACCTCACCAACTCGAGCGGGTCGGCGGAGCGCGACCCGGCGTGGTCGCCCGACGGCAAGCGATCGTCGTACTTCAGCGACAAGTCGGCGAATACGCGCTCTACATCGAGCCGCAGGACGGCCTGTCGCCGGCGCGCGAGATCGCGCTGCCCGACGACCGGCCACTACTACACGCCGGCGTGGTCGCCCGACGGCAAGCGCATCATCTTCCACGACACGAATCTGCAGTCTGGGTCGTCGACGTCGCGACCGGGAAGGCGAAGGTCGTCGGCAAGGATCCGTGGATGGTGCCGACGCGCACGATGGAACCGGTCGTGGTCGCCCGACGGCCGGTGGATCGCCTACGCGAAGCGGCTGCAAGTCGCTCTACAGGTCGATCGAGGTCGTGAACGTCGAGACGGGCGAGACGAAGCAGGTCACCGACGGCCTCGCCGACGCGATGTCGCCCGCGTGGGACGCGAGCGGCAAGTATCTCTGGTTCCTCGCCTCGACCGACTTCGCGCTCACGTCGCAGTGGCTCGACATGTCGAACTACGATCAGACCGAGAACTTCGGCGCTGTACGTGGCCGTGCTGCAGAAGACCGATCCGTCGCCGCTTCCTGCCGGAGAGCGACGAGGAGGGCGTCGGGGCGCCGCGCCGGCCGCGTGCCCGGGCGGCCGGGCGCGGCGCGGAGGACGCGGCGGCCGCGCCGCGGCGCGTGCGGGCGAGCGCCGGCCGACACCGCGCGACGGCGCCCGACGCGCCGGCCGTCCGCGCGTGCCGCGCGCTCCCGACCGTGACGATCGACTTCGACGGGCCTGCAGCAGCGCATCCTCCCCGTGCCGGGCGATTCCCGAGCGCGCGCTACGCCGACCTCCGGGCCGGCGCGCCGGGGACGGTCTACTTCCTCGAGCCGCGCGCCGACGGGCGGCGGCCGCGGGGGCGCCGGGGCGGCGACGCTCCACCGCTACTCGCTGCGCGATCAGCGCGACGTCGCCGTTCGTCGCCGGCGTCGCCGACTACGACGTGAGCCTCGACGGCCACAAGCTGCTCTACCGCGCGGCGCGGGCGGCGGGTGGCGCGGCGGCCGCGGCGGCGCCGGCGCGGCGGCGCGGGCCGGCGCTCTTCCTCGTCGACGCCGATCGCACCCCGCCGGCAGGCGGGCCAGGGGCGGCTCAACGCCGAGCTCCGCGCCTACGTCGATCCCGAAGGCGGAGTTCAAGCAGATCTTCCACGAGGGGTGGCGCAACCAGCGCGACTACCTGTACGTGACGAACAAGCAGGGCGCCGACTGGCCGGAGGTGAGGCAGATGTACGGCGCGCTGCTGCCCGTACGTCAACCACCGCGCCGATCTCAACTATCTGCTCGACATGATGGGCTCCGAGATCGCGATCGGGCACTCGTTCGTGCGCGGCGGCGACATGCCCGGACGTGCCGACGCGCGACCGGCGGCCTGCTCGGCGCCGACTTCGCCGTCGAGAACGGGCGCTACCGCATCACGCAAGATCTACGACGATGAGAGCTGGAACCCCGATCTCCGCGCGCCGCTCGCCGCGCCGGGGATCGACGTGCGCGTCGGCGACTACCTGCTGGCGATCAACGGCGCGGAGCTGCCGGCGCCGGACGACATCTACCGGCTGCTCGACGGCACGGCCAACCGGCAGACGGTGCTCCTCGTGAACGCGCGCCGACGCCATGGACGGCGCGCGCCGCGTCACCGTGGTGCCGGTCGCGAGCGAGAGCCGGCTCCGCACGCGCGCCTGGGTCGAGCGCAACCGCCGCATGGTCGACTCGCTCTCGCGCGGCCAGCTCGCCTACGTCTACCTGCCGAACACCGGCCAGCCCGGCTACCAGAGCTTCAACCGCTACTATTTCGCGCAGCAGGACCGGCAGGGCGCGGTCATCGACGAGCGGTACAACGGCGGCGGCTCGGCGGCCGACTACATCATCGACCTGCTGCAGCGCGAACTTCGACGGCTACTTCAACAACGTCGCCGGCGACCGCATGCCGTTCACCAGCCCCGCGGCCGGCATCTGGGGGCCGAAGGTGATGATCATCAACGAGATGGCCGGATCGGGCGGCGACCTCATGCCCTACATGTTCCAGCACCGGAAGATCGGCACGCTCGTCGGCGAGCGGACGTGGGGCGGGCTGGTCCACACGGCCGACACGCCGCCGTTCGTCGACGGCGGCTCGATGATCGCGCCGCGCGGCGGCTTCTTCACGCGCGACGGGAACTGGGCGGTCGAGAACGAAGGGGTCGCCGCCGGACATCGAGGTCGAGAACTGGCCGAAGGAGGTCGTCGCCGGGCACGACCCGCAGCTCGAGCGGGCGGTCGAGGAGGCGATGCAGCAGCTGGAGGCGCATCCGGTGGAGCGGCGGACGAACGAGCCGCCGCCGCCGACGTGGGGGAAGAGAATCGTGCCGCCGATGTAACGCGCGCTAAATCAGCCGCTCCAGCTTGAACCGGCCGCGCGTCGCGAGCAGAGGCTTCCAGAGATCGCCGAGCCTCGCGATGCGCTCCGGCACGTTGTCGATCGGAAATCCGTCATCTCGAACCCACGCTCGATCTCGTCCCACGTCACCGGCGTCGACACGGTGGCGCGTCGGCTTCGGCCGCGGCGAGTAGATCGACGCCAGCGTGCGCCCCACGCGTTCTGGTTGTAGTCCACGAGCACGCGGCCGCGCGGCCGCTTCGCGATGCGTGTACTCCGCGGTGAGGAGCTTCGGATGCTGCTCCGCGAGCTCGCTGCGCGAGCGCCTTGGCGAACGTCCACACCTGCTTCTGGATCGGCCCGCGCACGATCGGCACGTAGATGTGCACGCCGCTCGACCCGGTCGTCTTGACGAGCGGCTCCATGCCGAGCGCTCGGCGAGCGCGTCGCGCACGACAAGCGCGGCCGTCGAGCACCTGCGCGAACGTCGCGCCCGGGACGGGATCGAGATCGAAGTGCAGATAGTCCGGACGGTTCACGTCGTCACACCGCGCGTACCACTGATTGAGATCGATGCAGCCGAGGTTGACGACCCAGAGCAGCGACGCGAGATCCTGCACCATCGGGAAGTCGATGACGTTGCCCGACGCGTGCTCGATCGCGCACGTCTCGATCCAGTCCGGCCGCGGCGACGGCGCGCGCTTCATGAAGAAGCATTTGCCGTCGGCGCCGTTCGGGTAGCGCTTCATCACCATCGCGCGGTCGTGCAGATGCGGCAGCAGCACGGGCGACACGTCGGCGTAGTACGCAGCAGATCGCCGCTTCGTGATGCCGCCGGCCGGCCAGAACACCTTGTCGAGATTCGTCAGCGACACACGTGCGTGTCGCCGATCGCGCACGTCGGCGTCGTCGGTCGTCCGTCGGGAATGACGATGCTGGCTTCTGCCTCGTCGTGGGACTCATCGCATCCGCTCCAGCTTCGCCGGACGTTTGCCGTGTCGCACCGCGCCGAGCCACGCGGCTCGTACGGCAGCTCGCGCCGCTCGCGGACGCATCGCAGCAGCAGGCCGCCTCGGCTCATGTCGCCCGCGCCCGACGAAGTCCGTCGGAAAGAGGAGCCGGTCGCCGAACACCTCGAGCAACGTGCCCGACGTACTTGCCGGTGGCGATGCTGCCGAGCAGGACGACACACACGTCGCTCTCGAGTGAGGCTGCCAGCGTTTCGGCCGATCGGCGCAGTGGTTTGACGAAGCGTGGATCGGCGCCAGCGATGTCGACGCGGGAGAACGCGACCAGATCGCGCGGCGCACGCGCTCGTCCGGGGCAAGCAGGCCGCGGTTCGTCGTGATCACGAGCGCATTGCGACCCGGCGGCGACGCCAAATTGGCGGGCATACGCGAGCTTGCCGCGAAAGTACAACCCGCTCAGAAAGGTGAAAGCTTCGCCCAGCGGATGCCCTCTGGTGAGCGAACGCGGACGGCGAGCTCGAACGACGCGTCGCGATTGAGCAGGACGCGCGCACGCTCCCCGTCGCAGCGTGCCGGCGACAGCAGGAACACGTGGTCGCTCACGGTTGCCTAGATCGAGCACGATGTACGCCGTCGGAAAATCGTACTATCATATCACGCGTCACCGGCCCGCGCCGTCCTGCCATCGAGGTCCTCGCATGCTCTCGTTGCTCGCCATGTCGACTCTGCTCATTGCTTCGGCCGTTCCGGCGCCGTCAGGCGCATCGACCGCGCCAGCGCAGCGTGACAGCGTCACGCTGGCCACCCCGACGGGCACGATTTTCGGGACCCTCGAGGTGCCGGCCGGCCGCGGCCCATTTCCGCTCGTGGTCATCATCGCGGGCTCCGGCCCGACGGATCGCAACGGCAATTCGCCGATGCTGCCCGGCAAGAACAACAGCCTCGAGCTTCTCGCCGAGGGCCTGCGCGATCGCGGCATCGCGTCCGTGCGCTACGACAAGCGGGGCATCGCCGAGAGCGCAAAGGCGATCGTGTCCGAGGCCGACCTTCGGTTCGACATGTACGCCGACGATGCCGCGGCGTGGGTGAAGCTTCGAAATGACCCGCGATTCTCGACGATTACCATCGTCGGCCACAGCGAAGGCTCGCTGCTCGGGATGCTTGCCGCGCAGCGCTCGCCGACCGACGCGTACGTGTCGATCGACGGGGCCGGCCGGCCGGCCGATCAGGTGCTCCGGGAGCAATTGGCGAAGCAGCTTCCGGCGCCGCTGATGACGGAGGCGAACAGCGCGCTCGACACGCTGCTCGCCGGCCACACCATCGCCAGTCCGCCGCAAGCCCTGGCGGCGCTTTTTCGCCCAGTGTGCAGCCGTACATGATCTCGTGGCTGCGCGTCAACCCACAGCAGGAAATCGCCCGTCTGGCGATTCCGGTGCTCATCGTACAGGGCACGCTGGACGCCCAGGTTCCGGTGAGCGACGCCAAGCTCCTCGCCGCCGCTCAGCCGAAAGCGAAGCTGCTGATCGTGCAGGGCATGAACCACGTGCTCAAGCAAGTACCAGCTGACGAGGCATCGCAGCGTAACTCCTACAGCGACCCCTCCATCCCGGACGCGCCGCAACTGATCGAGGCCACTGCGAGCTTCGTGAAATCGGTTCCTCGGCGTCGCTGATCGCCGCCGCGCACCGGGATGGCGCTCACCGCGACGGTCTACAACTTCGACGTCCAGCTTTCGGATATCGATCGAAACGTCTACGAGAGCCTGGCGATTCGGGCCGCCCGGCAGCCGTCCGAGACGGAGGAATATCTCGCCACCCGGGTGCTGGCCTACTGTCTCGAGTACACGGATGGGATCACGTTCACCAAGGGTCTTGCCGAGCCGGACACGCCGGCGATCGAGGTGCGGGACCTGACCGGTGCGTTGCGTGCCTGGATCGAGGTGGGCTCACCGGATGCCGCACGGCTGCACAAGGCGAGCAAAGCCGCTCCGCGAGTCGTCGTGTACACGGCAAAGGATCCGACGCGGCTGGCAAGCCAGCTCGCGGGCGAGCGCATTCATCGCGCCGACGCGCTCGAGATCCGAGGCATCGATGCCGACCTGATCGCCAGCTTCATTGCGCGACTCGCCCGCCGCACGGCCTTCGAGCTGATGGTGAACCAGGATCAGCTGTACCTGACGATCGGCGGTCAGGCGTTGGAAGGAGCGGTGAAGGGGGTACGCTTGAACGCTTGAACGCTCGAGCAACCAGTCTGCTACCGGCCGTCCGCATTCCGCTCCGGCGGCTGGATCCCAAGCAGATGGTGCACGAAGAAATCATTCCGCTCGCGTCGTCCGTACGGGCCGCCGTCGGTGTGGTCGGCGCCGGGGATGACGAGCAGGTCGAAGTACTTGTTGGCCTTGATCAGTGCATTGACGACCTGCATAGTCGACGACGGATCGACATTCGTGTCCAACTCGCCGACGATCAGCAGCAGAGTCACCCTGCAGATTGCTCGCGTTGCACGGCGTTCGACGACGCCGCGTACTGCGGGCCGATGGGCCAGCCCATCCATTGCTCATTCCACCAGATCTTGTCCATCCGGTTGTCGTGGCAGCCGGCGCGGACACGGCGACCTTGTAGAACTCCGGATGGAACAGCATGCCGCCCAGCGCATTCTGGCCGCCGGCCGATGTGCCGTAGATGCCCACGCGCGCTGATGTCGTACCACGGGTACTTCGCCGCGACTGCCTTGTGCCAGAGGATGCGATCGGGGAAGCCGGCATCGCCCAGGTTCTTCCACGCGACGTCGTGAAATGCCTTCGAGCGGTTGGACGTCCCCATGCCGTCGATCTGCACGACGATGAAGCCAAGCTCGGCCAGCTTCTGCATCGCGTTGTTCACGGCAAAGCTCTTCGGTACGAAGGAGCCCTGCGGCCCGGCGTAGATGTTCTCGATCACCGGGTAGCTCTTCGTCGGATCGAAGGTCGTCGGCCTGAAGATGATGCCCCAGATATCCGTTTTGCCGTCGCGGCCCTTGGCGACGAACACGTCCGGCGCGCGCCACCCGGCCGCCTCGAGCGCGGAGATGTCGCCGTGCTCGACGTGCATGACGATTCGCTGATCGGTCGACGCGATGCAGCTGCGAGCACCGGCGCCAGGTCGACGCGGGACCAGGTGTCGAGGTAGAACGTGCTGTCCGGCGACCACTCGACGGTGTGGTTTCCGTCCGCCGGTGGTGAATGGAATGAGGCCCGTTCCGTCGAAATTGATGCGATAATAGTGCGTGAAGTACGGATCCTCCTTGGGGTTCATGCCGCTGGCGGAGAAGTAGATCTGCCGCCTGGCCTCATCGACGTGCTGTACCGCGCGCACGGCCCACGGTCCCTTGGTGATCTGATTCTTCACCCGGCCAGTCGCGCCATCGTACAGGTACAAGTGGTTCCAGCCGTCGCGCTCGGACATCCAGATCACTTCCTTCCCATCGGCGACGTCGTAGCGGAACTTCTTGCCGGAATCGGTGATGTTGCCGCTGGCTGGCCGGTAGTCGAAAAAGGTCGGCGTCTCCTCGTCGATGACGACGCGCGGTGTCCCGCGCTCGGCGTCCACCTCGATAACGCGATACGCCTGATGGCCGCGCTGATTGTACTCGAACGTGAAGGCGTGACTGTCCTTGCGCCACTCGAAACGTGAGAGCTGGTAGGCGTTCGGGAACATCGCCGGATCCACGTGAACGGCGTGCGCCTGCTCGACGTCGATCAGCACCGGCTCGCGGACCTCGAGCACGTCTCCGGGCTTGGCGTACACCCGCTCCATGTATTTGGGCTGCACCTGGTCCGCGGGTGACGAGATGACGTAGCGCACGACGCGCCGGTACCCGGGCGTCACCCGATAGACGGCGAGCTTTCGCGAATCGGGCGACCAGACGATCGATCGGAGATCATAGGCGGCACCCTCGGAGCCATCGAATGTCATCGTCGTACCCTGGTGCGAGCCGGCAGCGCGCACGTACACGTTGTAATTGTCGATGTAGGCCTCGTGCGTCCCGTCGGGCGACCGTCGCGTGCTGTCGTCTTCGGCCAGTTGACCGGTGACCTGCTGCACTGGTGCCGTACCGTCGTCGACGTTCAGGTTGTCGTCAGCCCACGGCCCCTCGAATGGCGTGGCATCCGGGTTCTCCTCGTCCCGGCTTGGCGTCCGACCGCGGCCACGCGCGCCGGCGGCGGGCTGGGTGCGCGTGCAGGTATACGTCGAGAGTGCGCACGACCAATCGTACCCATCGGCGGTGAACCGCACTGCCGCGAGCTCGTCGGAGAAGCTGATCTCCGAGAAAGGGAGCGTCGTGCCGGTATGATGCTCGCCGGTTGTCAGATCGATGGCCGCTGCCAGACGAGTGTGATCGAAGGCCGGCCTCTTTTCGAGCGTCCTGGCGTCGACCAGCATGAACTGGTAGCCGCCGCCGCGCACGGTACGTCGATACCAGAAATCATCAGTTTGACCGATCCAGGCGGCGCGATCGGGGACATCGACGGCCAGTCCCTCGAACCGGGCGTTTAGTTGGGCGGATCGGGCGTAATCGGCAGGGCTGCCTTGGCCGGCAGTCCGGGAGGAGATCCCGAAGAGCAGCGAGACGGCGAGGAAGGGGGCGGCCGCGTGGCGGGAATGCACGACAGTTCTCGGAGGAGGAAGACGGGAAACGATACGGAATTGGCCGAGGTGGTGAAAGAACGTCGGGGTGCTCACCTGGCGGTCTGGAGCCGAAACTTGATGCTTGCGTGCGCTTCGCACTAAGATTGCGGCTCCTCCGGTCACCGGCGCCGAGTCCGCGAACCGAGGATTGCGAATCCGGCTGCATCCACTTTCCCAAACTGGTGTTGTCATGGCTTCCGTCAGTTCCCCGTCAATCGAGAGCTTGGCCTCGCGAATCAGGACGCCAGGGTACCTGATTCTGATCGTCACGGCGCTCATGCCGCTGTTCGATTTCACAGCTGGATTATGGCCCCTTCACTTCGCAGATCCGACGTGGCGTTTCGGCGTGCTCGGCGTCTTCGCGAACTATTCGCTTGGCTTTGTAGGCGAGCTGTTCCTGCTGTTCGTGCTCGCGCTCGCCGCGAACGATCGCAAGGTACTCATCACGCTGGGGATCGTGACCGCCGCCATGGCGGTGGTGCTGGTCGTCGCATGCGGCGGCTTCGGACTGGACGCGCTCCAACCCGCGCTCGGGTGACGCCGCAAACGGTCCATCGATTCGACTTGGCCGCAATGGAGGGCATGCTGAAGCTGATCGGGGTGCTCATCTCGAGTATCGTGCTTTCGAAGTCGTCATTCCGGGGGGGCCGCGCCGGTAGAGTCGGCGACGAGCCATCGCGGGCTGGCGAGGCGCCAGTCATTGTGAAGCGCACGAGCCGTCCGACGCCCATCCCGGCCGCACAGCCGGAATCGTAGGATCGGAAACGCGGTGTAGCGCCGATCCCACACTTTGGTTCTGACGTGTATGGCTGGCGCAACATGGCCGGGCCGAGAACTGAAATTCGGGCGGTTCGGGCGGGTGGCGTGCGCCCGCGGAGATCGGAAAGCCTCTGGGGAGTGCATTGGCAGATCTCGTTGTCCTGGAAGGGCTTGCGATGACGCGCCACCTCGTGAGCCAGCGCCGCGCCGCGCGGATTCCGGGTCGGTGCGGATCAAGGGCTCGAGTGTGACGGCGGGCACGCCACTGGCGTGAGGACCCGCCGAAGCACCGCTCGATCTGTTGCCGGAGTGCACTCCGGCGGCAGGGCCGTCGTGGCGCACGCCAGGATGGAACGAGCGTCATCGCCCATCTCCGGAGGGGAGAACATGCGACGACACGTAATGAAGTGGTTGGTACCGGTGGCCGCTATTGCGGTCAGTGCGTCACCGGGGCAGGCGCAGCTCGTGAATTACGTCACGCAGGGGTATTTCACGAGCCCATTCCCGGGAGTCTGCCAGCAGACTGCGCCGGCAGGTACCGCCGCGGCGGGGGCAAGCTGTTCCGCTGCTGGATTCACACTCGCATTCATTCCAACAGCGGGCGTGAACATCTCGGGCGGCCAGACGAGCCTCGGTCAGTTCGACCTCACAGGCACGGGTACGGCAACGTCGCCGATCAACGGCTTGATGTTCCATCTGGTGATCCAGCAGGTCACCCCGAGCACCGGCCAGGGCACCTTCGTCGGCGACATCTCCGGCACGGTCTCGACGTCGGCGCCCGGAGGCCTCCAGGCGGGTCAGTGTCCTGCCACCGGCGGCGGCGAGGGCAACTGCAGCACGCTGATGTGGACGCCAGACGCGCAGTCCCTGTTGGTTGGCTCGACGACGTACACGTTGGTGTATGACAACAACGGTGTTGCGGCCGGAATCGGCCTCGGCATTCCGATCAACAACGTCCGCGGCATCGATGCCATCGTGACGGCAACCCCGGAACCGGCCAGCATGGGCCTGTTCGCAACGGGTCTCGTCGGTCTCGCCGGCTTCGTCAAGCGGCGGAAGCGGAACGAAGCAGCCTGATCGTCCAACCGTTCCGGCACCAGGAAACCAGAAAGCCCCGGCGAACATTGCCGGGGCTTTCTCGTACGTTCGATCGAACAGCCGCCCGACCTCACACCGGGAACAGCATCTCCCGGTACTTCGGCAGCGGCCAGCACTCGTCGCTGATCACCAGCTCGAGCGCGTCGCAGCACGCGCGCACGCCGCGCATCGCGTCGGCGCCCGCCGCGTGAGCAGCTCCGCCTGCTTCGCCGGCTCGTCGTGCATCCCCTCGCGCCTTGTCGATCACCTCGCCGAGCGTCGGCGCGATGCTTCTGCAGCTCGACGATCATCTCGCCGATCCGGTTCGCCGCGTCGACCTGCGGCATCGGCGTGATCCCCGCCGCCTTCGCCTGCGCCGCGGCGCTCGCCAGCGCGCCCGAATACTCGAACGCCGCCGGCAGCACAGCGTGTCGACCATCTCGCGGAGCGTGTGCAGCTCGATCAGCATGTCCTTCACGTAGCGCTCGAGCCGCACGTGGTAGCGCGACTCCAGCTCCTCTTCGCTGAGAGATGCCGAGCGACGTGAGCAGCTTGCGCGACTGCTTCGTCATCAGCTGCGCCAGCGCTTCCGGCGTGCGCCGCAGGTTCGGCAGCCCGCGCTTCGTCGGCTTCCTTCACCCACTCGTCCGAGTAGTTGTTCCCCTCGAAGCGGACCGCCGCCGTCTCCTTGAAGATCGGGCGCACGACCTTGAGCACCGCGTCGTCGACCTTCTTCGTCTTCTTCAGCTCGGCCTTGAGCGCCGCGGCGATCTCGCCGATCGCCTTCGGCCACCGCCGCGTTGAGCAGCATGATCGGGAACGCGATCGACTGCGACGAGCCCACCGCGCGGAACTCGAACTTGTTGCCCGGTGAACGCGAACGGCGACGTGCGGTTGCGATCGGTGTTGTCCTTCTCGATCTCCGGCAGCCGCGCCACGCCGAGCTTGATCATCTGCCTGCTCGGCGTTCGCTCGACGTCTTGCCCGTCGGCGATCGCGTCGATCACCTGCGTGAGCATCTCGCCCATGAACACCGAGATGATCGCCGGCGGCGCTTCGTTCGCGCCAAGCCGGTGCTCGTTGCCCGACGTGCCGATGCCCGCGCGCAGCAGGCCGGCGTGCTTGTGCACGCCCTTGAGCACCGCCGCGAGGAACACGAGGAAGCGCATGTTCTGGTGCGGCGTCTTGCCCGGCTTGAGCAGGTTCGCGCCGTCGATCTCCGGGTTGTCCGCGGCGATCGACATCGACCAGTTGCAGTGCTTGCCGCGACCCGTTGATCCCGGCGAACGGCTTCTCGTGCAGCAGCGCCTGCAGCCCGTGGCGCAGCGCGACGCGGCGGAGCGTCGCCATCACGAGCTGGTTGTGGTCGACCGCGACGTCCGTCTCCTCGAAGCGCGGCGCCATCTCGAACTGGCTCGGCGCCACCTCGTTGTGCCGCGTGACGATCGGCACGCCGAGCTTGTAGAGCTCGTACTCGACCTCGGCGATGCACGCCTGCATGCGCTCCGGGATGCCGCCGAAGTAGTGGTCCTCGAGCTGCTGCCCGCGCGGCGGCGGCGCGCCGACAGCGTGCGGCCGGCCATCACGAGGTCGGGCCGCAGCGCGAAGTGCGCGCGGTCGATGAGGAAGTACTCCTGCTCCGGCGCCGAGCGTCGTGTAGACGCGATAGACGCCCTTGTCGCCGAGCAGCTCGAGCAGCTCGATCGCCTTCGGCGGAGAGCGCGTCGGAGCTGCGGAGCAGCGGCGTCATCTCGTCGAGCGCTTCGCCGTTGTAGCCGACGAAGACCGACGGAATGCACAGCGTCTTGACGCCCGCCCACTCGACGATGAACACCGGGCTCGCCGGATTCCACGCCGTGTAGCCGCGCGCTTCCCACGTCGCGCGCAGTCCGCCCGACGGGAAGCTCGACGCGTCCGGCTCGCTCTGGATGAGCTGCGACGCGCCGAACGCTTCCGATCGGCTGTCCGTCGTCGAACGAGAGGAAGGCGTCGTGCTTCTCGGCCGTCAGCCCGGTCTGCGGCTGGAACCAGTGCGTGAAGTGCGTGGCGCCGTGCGCGATCGCCCATTCCTTGATCGCCTGCGCGACGCGCGGCGGCGATGTCGGGATCGAGCTTCTTGCCGTGCCGGACGGCGTCGACGAGCTTGGCGTAGGTGTCGCGCGGCAGCTTGTCGCGCATCTGGCGCACGCCAAAGGTGTTGACGCCGAAGTACTCGGAGGTGCGCTTGGGCCGTGACCGCCCGTCGGCATCGGCGCCGCGGCGAGCGTGCGGACTTCACGCTCGGTGATTTCCCGGATGACCGCTTTGACGCGGCGATGCGAGTGTCGACGCGGGCATTGCGAGCGACCTCGAGAGATGGTTGGCGGCATCGGCAGAGTGCAGAATGTACTGTCAGTTTGTGCAAAAAATGCAAATTCCTGTCGACAGATTGCCAAAACTGGGCCAAAGAGTCATTGTTTGACGCATATGTGATGCAATTGATGCATCAAGCAGCGTGACACAATGCCGAGGCCGCATTTTAGGGGCCACGCCTCGCGCCTAGCCTGCGGCCGTCAGCTCCGTCGGCGTCAGCTCGTCGATTCGCCCGAGCCGCCTTAGTCGCGGCACCGCCGTCCCAATCGTCGCCACGACGCCGAGCGATGCGACGCCGCCGAGCACCACCGACGGGCACCGTACCAAGCAGCTCGCGCCGCAACCCCCGACTCGAACGCGCCGAGCTCGTTGGACGAGCCGACGAAGATCGAATTCACCGACGACACGCGGCCGAGCAGATGCTCCGGCGTCAGCGACCTGCAGCAGCGTCGAGCGGATCAGCACGCTGACGTTGTCGGCCATTCCGCTGATCGCCGAGCACGGCGATCGAGAGCAGAAGACTCCGCGACAAGCCGAACCCGATGATGCAGAGCGCGAACGTCGGCCACGGCGTAGAGCATCGTCCGTCCGGCGCGCTCTGAACGGTGGCCGATGCGCGAGATAGACCGACGCCACGACCGCTCCGGCCGCGGGCGCTGCGCGCAGCACGCCGAGGCCCTGCGGTCCGACATGCAGAATCGTGATCGGCGAATACGGGCAGCAGCGCCTCCGCGCCGCCGAGCAGAACCGAGAAACAGGTCGAGCGTCAGCGCGGAAAGCAGCACGGATTCGCGGAAGACGAAGCGCAAGCCCGGTCCGCAGACTCTCGCCGATCGATTCGCGCGCGACTTCGGCCAGGTCCGCGCCGCTCGTAGTCGATCGACCAGAACGTGAACAGCGCGATGGACCATCATGATCGCGTCGGCGACGTAGGCCACGCGTGGCGACGCGTAGCCGTAGATCAGGCCGCCAAGCGCCGGCCCGACGACGGCCGCTGACTGCCAGGTCGAGCTGCGCCACGCCACGGCATTCGCATAGAGGCTGCCGGTCGACCAGCTCGGCGCCGAGCGCGTTGCGCGCCGGCTGCAGAAAGCTGCGCGCGATGCCGCTGACGAAGATCACGGCGTAGAAGGGCAGGCGCGCCGTGCGCGTGCGAGAAACCCGGGAAGCAGGTTGAACGTCAGGACAGCGTCAGCGAGCAGCACGAGCAGCACGCGCGAGCGAAGCGATCGACACGGTGTGCCGGTTGAGCCGATCGGCGACGTGCCCGGCGTACAGCGAGATCGATGACGAACGGCAGCGCTTCGGCCAGTCCCATCAGGCCCGAGCGACAACGGGTCGCGCGTGATGTCGTAGATCTGCCAGGCGACGACGACGGCCTGGATCTGCGACGAGATGGTCATCGTCAGCAGCGAGACGATGAACCAGCGGTAGTTCCTGAGCGCGGAGTGAGGCGTATGGGTCGTGGGTCACAGGGGACGAAAATCTAATCGGCCACCGCAGTCTTGCCGGCGACCCTGAGCTCGCGCGCAACACTCCGGGCTCGACGGTGTACTACACACACGGACTTGTCGACTACACGACTGGATTGGGAGCAGGAAATGACCGATGACTGAAGCACTCGTGTTGATTCGACTTCGAAGCCGCGGGCGGCGTCGACCTCGACCGGTTGGAGCGGAGCCTCGGCGCTCCGCGGGGAGCGCGTCGGCATTGGCCGATACCGCGTGACTGGGCGGGGCCCATGACCACTGGGTCGACCTGTATACGCGCCTCGCACCCGCGCTGTGACTGCGGCGATCACCTCTGGCGCGACCGTATCTGCAAGCACATTCTGGCCGCACTCCTGCGTGAGGGGAACGAGCGCGTCGTTACGGCGCTGCCTCGACTCCTTGCCCGGGCGCATGCGGCATAGGTGAAACGATCGTTTCCGATTCGGCGTCGTCCTGCGGCGCATCCGAGAACATCTCGAGAAGCAGCAATTCGCCGACGCGGCGATGTTCGAGCTCGCCGAGCGGGGCACCGGTCGCTATTCGAGCAGCTCGTCGCGTGCATCATCTCGATCCGCACACGTGACGAAGTATCGCTGCCGGTGGCGCTCGCGCTCCTCGGCGGCGGCGCCCACGCCTCGGGCCTGGCTGCGCTCTCCGTCGATCGCAGATCGACACGCTGATCCAGGCGAGCAGCTTCCACCGGGCCAAGGCCGGCGACCGATCCGCGAGATTGCTCGGCGACCGCGACGGAATTCAAGGGGCAAGCTGCCGTGCGACGCCGATGTGCTCATGTCGTTCAAGGGCGTCGGTCCCAAATGCGCGAATCTCGCGCTTGGCGTCGCCTGCGGCGGTCACGGGATCAGCGTCGACATGCACGTCCATCGCGTCACGAACCGCTGGGGCGTGGTGCGCACACGCACGCCCGAGGCAGACGATGGCAGCGCTGGAGAGGATCCTGCCCGAAGCGCTACTGGATCGAGATCAATCGGCTGCTCGTGCCGTTCGGCAAGCACGTGTGTACGGGCCGAGCTGCCGAAGTGCTCGACCTGTCCGGTGCTCGAGTATTGCCGGCAGGTCGGAGTGACGACGCACCGCTGAGCGGTGCGCCGCTCGAGGACTTTCGTCGCATCAGGATTTCTTTCGCGCGCTTCTTGCGAGCTCGTCTTGCGCGGACCTTCGCGCCCTTCTTCCGCGCTTCCGACAAGCCCGATCGCGATCGCTTGCTTTCGGCTCTTCACCTTGCCGCCCTTGCCGTGCTTGCCGCTCTTCAGCGTGCCTGCTTCTTGCGACGCATCGCGCTCGCCACGCTCTTGCTCGCCGACTTGCCATACTTGCGTTTGTGCGATCGGCTGCTCGAGACTTCTTGCGACTCGACGATTTCTTTCCGCTCGAGCGTTTGTGGCTCGACGACTTTTTGCGCGACGACTTCTTGCGACTGCTGGATTTCCTGGCGGCCATGGGTCGCACCCTCGGTCCCGTTGGTGACGATGACCTTCGGCGATCCCCGGTGCCCGCCGCTCGGCGTGCCCTTCAAGAGCCGTTCCAGCGAGGGCGTCCGTGGCCATCACTCCTATCAGGTGGACGGTGAGGCGCCTGGCGGGGCTGGCCGCTCGTCCTCGAGCATCTGCGGCGCGTTGTACTTCGCGTAGAGCTGCAGTCGCCTCGAGCACGGCCATGCAGAAACCCGCCCAGGCGAGCCCGATCACGACGACCCGCGAGCACGTCCGACTGGATAGTGCACGCCGAGATAGAGGCGGCTGAAGCAGATCAGCAGGATGATGAACGCCGCGACGGCCATCGTGAGCATCCGCGAGCCGCGCGTTCTGCTGCAGCCGAGCGGCGAGATACGCGACCGTGCCGTAGACGATGATCGGAGCTCATGGCGTGGCCCGAAGGGAACGAGGAGCTCATCGCGTACGTTCCCCAGTTGAAGATCTGCGGGCGCGGGCGGTTGAATCCGATCTTCAGCAGCTTGTCGAGCACGAGCCCGCCGAGCGTCGCCACGCCGAGCAGGATCGCCGAATGCTTGTGGTGATTGAGCCAGAGAAACATGCCGGCGACCAGCACGATCATCGCCGACGACGCTGCCGGTGCCGAGCGACGTGATCTCCAGCATCACCGTTTGCAGCGTCGGCGACTGATGCGCCGCCATCCAGTGCATCACGGCGTTGTCGAATTCTGCGTGCCGCCGGCGCGAACACGTTCGGCGATCTCGGAAAAGGCCCACGTGAAGACGATGGCCACGGCGGCGCCGGACAGGAGGAAGATGCCGAAGATCGCGTAGACGTTCTTCGCGAAATGCCGGATGAAGCGGATCCAGCCGAAGATGACGATCCCAGAGCACGTGCAAGCGGCCGCGTGTCTGTGACGCGGCGCGAACGCGATGGTCCCGGTCGGCGGAGTTTCGCACGCCGCACAACAGTTCAAGAGCCGCGCCCGCTTGCCGGCTCCGATGCCGACTCGGCTTGAGCAACCTTCGGTGACTGAATAACTTGGAGGCGCGGTGCGGTAGCCAAGTGGTAAGGCAGCGGTCTGCAAAACCGCTATTCGCCGGTTCGATTCCGGCCCGCGCCTCTCCCGGTGCATCGACCCAAGCTCAGCGCACGCCCCGCAGCCCCGCTGCGGGGCGTTTGAGCAACGGCGCTCATGATCGTCACATCTTGACGGTCATATGGACTGGCAGTATGCTCCCGCGGACCTCACGGGAGCAGCGATGCCCGACAATGCCGCGAACGCCAGCACCGACGTCATCCAGGGCACGCTCGACATGCTCATCCTCAAGACGCTGAGCCTCGAGCCGATGCACGGCTTCGGTATCGGCCGCCGGATCGAGCAGATCACCCGCGGCGTCTTCAGGGTCAATCCGGGCTCCCTCCTCACCGCCCTGCAACGCCTCGAGCGCGCCGGCTGGCTCGACGCCGAATGGCGCGACTCGCCGAATGCGCGTCGAGCGAAGTACTACGCACTCACGCCCGCTGGCCGCAGACAGCTTCAGGCCGAGACGGCTGACTGGAAGCGACGCGCTGGCGCCGTTGCGCGACTCCTCGCCACCGAGGGCTGACCCATGTCGCTCTTCCGCCAACTGACGCGTGGCCTCCGCGCGCTCCTCCGCGGCCGCGAGGCCGATCACGAGGTCGACGACGAAGTCACGCACTATCTCGCGCAGTCCGCCGCCGATCACGTCGCCCACGGCATGACCGCCGAGGCGGCCCGTCGCGCGGCGCTGCTGGAGGTTGGCAACACGACGGTCGTTCGCGAACAGGTGCGCTCGGCCGGATGGGAGCATCTCGTCGAAACCGCCATCGCCGACGTTCGCTACGCGCTTCGCGGCCTGGCGCATAATGCCGGGTTCACTGCCACCGCCGTGATCACCCTCGCCCTCGGCATCGGTGCGAGTACCGCGGTCTTCAGTGCGGTGAGTCCGATCCTCATCGAGCCGCTCCCGTTCCAGCACGCCGATCGGCTCGTGACGATCGACGATCGCAACGACCGAGGCGTGCCGATGCCAGTGACGCTCGGAACGTATGACGAGCTGCGCGCGCCGGACGCGATCGTTCGAGGCGCTCGCCGCCGCCGATCACTGGCAGCCATCGCTGATCGGCGCGGGCGATCCCGAGCAGCTCGACGGGCAGCGTGTCACCGCCGGGTACTTCGGAGTGTTCGGCGAGGTGCCGATCGCCGGCCGCACGTTCACCGCGGCCGAAGATCAGCCGGGTGGCCCGAACGTCGTGATCCTCAGCCAGGCGCTGCTCGACCGCCGCTTCGGCGGCGATCGCTCGATCATCGGTCGCACCATCCAGCTCGATGGCGATCCGTACACGGTCATTGGTGTCATGCCGCACGGCTTCGCCAACGTCATCGCGCCTTCGGCCGAGTTGTGGTCGGCGATGCGCGAGCGGTCGACCGGCGACCTCAGCTCGCGCGCGTGGGGTCATCACTATCAAATGATTGGCCGGCTCGCGCCGTCCTCGACCATCGCCGGCGCGATGCGGGAGATCGTCGAAATCGGGAGCTCGCCGGCGGTCGGCTATCCGCGGCCACCCTGGGCCGATCTGAAATACGGGATGCTCGTGCGATCGATCCAGAACGACATCACGGGTCCGGCACGTCCGGCGCTGTTCGCCATCATCGGTGCCGTCCTGCTGCTGCTCGCCATCGCCGCGGTCAACGTCACCAATCTGCAGCTCGCCCGTGCAGCGCAGCGACGCGCCGAACTGTCGATGCGCGTCGCGCTCGGCGCCGGTCGCGTGCGGCTCGTCCGGCAATTGATTACCGAGAGCGTCACGCTCGCCGCATGCGGGCGGCGCGCTCGGATTGTTCGTGGCGGCGGCGGGTGTCCACGCATTCATCGCCTGGAGTCCGCCGGATCTGCCGCGCCTCGACGCCATTCGCCTGGACGGACGCGTGTTCGCTTTTGCAACCGCGCTGACGACGTTGATCGGCGTGGTCGTCGGTCTCGTTCCTGCCGTGGGTGCATTGCGCGCCGACTCCGTGGACGGACTGCAGCGCGCCGTTGGGCGCGCCACGCGACGTACGCGCACGCGCAGTGCGCTCGTCGTGGCGGAAGTCGCGTTGGCGATCATGCTGCTGGTGAGCGCGGGCTTGCTGTTCCGCAGTGTGAGACGGCTGGTCGCCGTCGCCCGGGATTCGATCCGTCTCACGTGGTGACCATGCAGGTGGTCGAAGCGGGCCCTGGCTTTCATGGGGACAGCGCGCGACTTCAGTTCTTTCAGCAGGCGCTGGATGCCGTGCGCCGAGTGCCAGGCGTGGACGACGCGGCGTTCACGAGCCAGCTCCCGTTGAGTGGTGAGAGCGATGGCTACGGATACGAGTGGCAGTCGTTGCCGAGCACCTCGGCGGGGCAGAACGGAAGCGCACTGCGCTACGCCGTGACGCCGGATTACTTGCGGACGATGCGCATTCCGCTGCGACGGGGCCGATTCATCGATGCCAGCGACCGGCCCGGCGCTCCCGAAGCGATCGTCATCAACGAGTCGCTGGCGCATCGGTTGTTCGGCGGCCGCAATCCGATTGGCGAGCGGGTGCGCTTCGGGCCGGAGATCGTCAATGACAGCGGCGGCACGCGTCCATGGGACTACGTGGTCGGCGTCGTGGGCGACGTGAAGCAGTTCACGCTGGCCGCGGATGCGCCGGATGCGTTCTACGTCGCCAATGGCCAGTGGTGGTGGACGGACAACGTGCAATCGCTCGTCGTGCGGGCGACCGGCAATGCATCGGCGCTCGTGCCGCCAATCGAGCACGCGATCTGGTCAGTGAGCGCGAACGTACCGATCCGCCGCCTGAAGACGATGAATGCGTTCATCGAGGCATCGGCGGGCCAGCGCCGGTTCGCGCTGATCGCCATCGAGGCGTTCGCCGTCGTGGCACTCGTGCTGGCGGCGGTGGGGCTGTACGGCGTCATCTCCGGCAGCGTGACCGAGCGGATTCGCGAGATCGGCATTCGAAGCGCGCTCGGCGCCGCGCCTGCCGACATCGTGCGATCGGTCGTGGGGAACGGGGTCGCACTCACGCTGGCGGGAGCGGTGATCGGCATCGCCGGCGCGTATGCGGCGAGCCACCTGCTCGCATCGATGCTGTTCGGCATCTCTCGTGTCGACGCGGTCACGTACCTGGCGGTCATCGGGCTGCTCCTTGTCGTTGCCCTCCTCGGCGCGTGGGCGCCCGCCAGGCGGGCAGCTGGCGTCGATCCAACGATCGCACTGCGCGCCGAGTAGCGGGACAACGAACGCTTTGACGAGACCGCGTGTCCAACCCACATTCCCTCGGACACCGGGAACTCCGATGCTCGACACGTTCCGGCAGAATCTCCGATACGCGGTGCGCGGGCTGCGCGCCAAACCCGGCTTCACCACGGCCGTCATCGCCACGCTGGCGCTCGGAATCGGGGCCAATGCGGCGATGTTCAGCATCGTCGATCGGATGCTTTTCCGGCCGCCTCCGATGCTGCGGGACCCGGCGACGGCGCATCAGGTGTACGTGTTCGAGACGTACCGCGGCCAGGAGATCGCCTCGAACCCGGACCAGTTCGCGCGCTATACGGACCTCACCCGTAACACCAGCTCGTTCGCGCTGACCGCCGGCTACGCGCAGCGGGACATTGCCGTCGGTGTGGGAGATGCGGCGCGCGAGATGTCGATCGGCATCGTGACCGCCAGCTTCTTCAAGTTCTTCGATGCGCCGCCGGCGTTCGGCCGCTATTTCAGCTCCGCCGAAGATGCCTTGCCCGCCGGCCAGCGTGTGGCCGTGCTGGGCTACACCTATTGGGAGACGGCGTTCGGAAAGCGGACCAGCGCAATCGGCAGCACGCTGCAGATCGGCCCCACGAAGTACACGATCATCGGCGTCACGCCCGACGGGTTCGTGGGCCTCTGGCCGGACCGTCCGCCGATCGCCTACATCCCGCTCTCCAATTACGCGGCGGTTCGCGCCTCGAGCATCGGCTCCCTGGCGCACGCGCAGTGGTGGACGACGTACGGGTGGGGTTGGATGTCGATGATGGTGCGGCGGAAGGCAGGTGTTTCGATTCAGCAAGCGAACGCCGATCTCACGCACGCCATGGAGCTCAGCTATCTCGCCGAAGCGAAGGAATTTGCGAATGCGGCGCCCCCAATCGCCGTGGCGAAGCCACACGCCGAGATCGCGTCGATACTCGACGACCGGGGGCCGAACGCATCGAGTGTGTCCAAGGTGGCGGCATGGGTCGGCGGCGTGTCGGTGATCGTGCTGCTGATCGCCTGCGCCAACGTTGCGAATCTCCTGCTCGCCCGCGCGTTCAAGCGGCGGCGGGAGGTGGCGGTGCGGCTCGCGCTCGGCGTCTCCCGCCGCCGGCTGCTCGGGCAGCTGTTGACCGAGAGCGTGCTGCTGGCGCTGCTCGGCGGCATCGCCGGTCTACTGATCGCGCAATGGGGTGGTGCCGCACTCCGGGATGTACTCCTGCCACGATCCGCGCCGGCCGGCGTGCTCGGCGATGGCCGGACGATGGTCTTCGCCGGCGCGGCGGCGCTGCTCGTGGGAGTGATCACTGGGGTCGCACCGATGGTGCAGGCGATCCGCGGTGCTCACACCCTCGTCGACGACCTGAAATCGGGCGCCCGCGAGGGCACGTATCACCGCTCCGCTCTGCGGGTAGCATTGCTGGTTGCCCAGGCGGGGCTTTCGGTCGCGCTGCTCGTCGGTGCCGGCTTGTTCGTGCGCAGTTTACAGCATGTGAATTCCCAACGGCTCGGCTACGACGTGGATCCGGTCGCCGAGGTGGAACTGAACATGCGCGGCGTGACGCTCGACAGCGCGCCCGCGGATCAGCTCGAGCGGCGACTCCTCGCTGCCGCGCAGGCGATTCCGGGCGTCACGCACGCCGCCCTCTCGGCCTCGACACCGTTCTATGCACACTGGAGCGTCGGCTTGTACGTGCCGGGCATCGACAGCGTGCAGCGACTGGGCCGGTTCGAGCTGAATTCGGTGAGCCCCGATTATTTCGCAACGTACGGGACGCGCATCGTTCGCGGCCGCGGGTTCAACGCGCAGGACAGCCGCACAGCCCCGCCGGTCACGATCGTGAGCGAGGGAATGGCGACGCGATTGTGGCCCGGGCGTGATGCGCTCGGCCAGTGCGTCCGGCTCCGCGCCGACACCATGCCGTGCACCACGGTCGTGGGCATCGCGGAGGAGATTCGCGAGCGCAACATCGCCGGCGACTCGGCGCTGTTCACGTATTACGTGCCGGCGGAGCAGTTCGCCGGCAATCCCGGACTGGCGCTTCGCACCGCGGGGCCGGCGACCCGCTACATCGAGACGATCCGCCGCACGCTGCAGCACCAGATGCCTGGCGCATCCTACGTGACCGTGACCCCGTTCAGCAGGATCGTCGGAAGTCGCACCCAGTCCTGGAAGCTCGGCGCCACGATGTTCGTCGCCTTCGGGTTGCTCGCGTTGACGCTTGCCGCCGTTGGTCTCTACGGCACGATCTCGTACACGGTTGCGCAGCGAACGCACGAAATGGGCGTGCGCGTTGCCCTCGGTGCACAAGCGAGCGACGTCATTGCGCTGGTCGTGCGCGACGGCGTCGCGATCAGTGTGGTTGGTCTGGTGCTCGGCGCGCTTGGCGCGCTCGGCGCGTCACGATGGATGGCGCCGCTCCTGTTCAAGGAGCCGGCGAATGATCCGTGGGTGTTCGCGACCGTCACGCTCACGCTGCTCGCGGTTGCGGTGACCGCGAGCTGGGTTCCGGCGATGCGGGCGGCGCGCGTGGATCCGCAGGTGGCCCTGCGGGCCGAATGAATCGAGAGCGGCGGTACGTCGCTGCTAGAAGTCCGTGCCATTCGGCTGCGTGCCGCATCGTTCGACCGGCTGCCATTCATCATTGCTCCAGATGTGGGCAGTGAGCTGCCACGCATCGTCGAACACCGAGGTGTAGCAAATGACGACATTCATTCGCGGCCCGTACGCAGAAAATCCCGGCTGCGGGATTTTCGACGACTGGACGCCGACCAGCGTGATCTTGTCGCCGGCGCGAATGGCGCTGCTGGCCGCGGTGTAATTCTCATCGGACGACGTGTTGCGGTGGAAGAGCGCACTGAGTGCCTCGTCCCAGTTGTGCATCGGTTTCCCGTCCACCGTCACGACAATCGACTTCACGACCCCGGGTCCGATGCCGGTGTTCTGCAGCACGACGCCCACGCCTTTCGGCGTGGTGTACGTCCCCACTTCGAGGTGGGGCCAGACCTCGGCGCGGTCATGCGCCCGCTGGAGCTTGGCTTCGTAGATACCGACCGCGACGGCGGTTACGCTGACGATGAGCGCCGCGACGGCGATGAACGTCTCCGGCTCGCGGTACCATGGGCGGTCGTCACTCATTCCATCGCTCCCGGGGCGAGTACGACGAGCTGCCCGGACATCATCGGCAGGTGCGACGGGATCGAGCAGACGAACGGGTAGATCCCGCGGCGCCTTGCGACGTACGTCGCCCTCGTGATCTGTTGCGCGGGAAGCGGCACGGCGAGATCGGGCAGCACGAACGAATGTACGTCGTCTTCCGGATTGATGAACGTGAATTGGATCGTGTCACCCTCGGCGACGGTGATTGTGCTCGGCGAAAAGGCGTAAACTTCCTTGCCGTCCAGCACGCCGCCGGATGCGAAGTCCTGTTTCAGGAAGGGAAAGAGCGACGTCTGCTCCTTCACGAGCAGTGGAACGGTGGTGATGGTGATGGTGCGTGTTCGCGGTTTGTATGCCGCGCGTGGCGGCGCGTCAGTTCGGGGAGCGCATGCGGCCACGCCGCCGAGGAGTGCGACAATCCCGAACTTGACCATGGTCGTGCCGAATCTCATTTCGCGCGTGCCTCCCGACTCTCTCTTCGGTCTGTGCGTCCTCACAATTCGGATGCTCGGGTCCCTGTTCCGCCGCGGCCCCACCCGATATCCGAGCACCCGTTCAATCGGTCAAGTGGCCTCTTCTCACTTGCAGACCGGGCCGGCATCGTGAGCGCACCGTCCTTCTGGCATTCCGACGAGTATCTCCGTCTCTGGTGGTAAACGTACCGCGGCATACGTGAGATGACGGGGCGCGCGACCAGAGGCAACGGCACCGATTCGACAGCGAGTTGTATCAAGACCCCGGGCGAGGAGGCCGGCGTTGGCAGCCGCTTCAGTCTTCTCGCAATGCCACGATCGGATCCACCGGTTGCGTCAGTTGGCGCATCACAGCTTCTCTTGTGCCTCAGTGCCACCGGCCGGCGTGCGGCGGATCGTGAGGGCGCGATGGAATAGCTGTTCGAGTTGGCGCGGCGAGGCGCTTTCCCAACCGTCCGGGATCGGCGAGAGACGGCGTCGAGAGTTGGGGCCGTCGAACGTCAGCCATCCATTCCCCAATGGACCGAGCACGGAACCCTGCGACGGAATCGTCGCCCAGACCAGCCATCTGCCGCCGTTCGCATCAGTGAATTCGAGCACCGCCATGTCGGGCCGGTGGAGCAAATCCGATTCCAGCGGACTCATAGGTGACACGTATCACATCGAGCATCAGCCGTTTATCGACCGACAACGCGCGACAGCAGAAAACTCGAATATCGGATCGATTCGAGACTAGGCGACCTCGCGGAGGCCGATCTCGCCACCCAGCGTGTCGTCAGTCGAGGCCGCGCCGACAAGCTGCGCGTAGTACTCGCAACGCTCGAGCAACTCGTGGTGTGTCCCTTCGGCCAGAATGCCGCCATCCTTCAATACCACGATGCGATCGGCTTTGAGCACCGTGGCCAGACGATGCGCGACGATGATCGTCGTCCGCCCGGCGCGCAGGTGCTCGATCGCCTCCGTCACGGCGGCCTCGCTCACGTTGTCGAGCGCCGAGGTCGCTTCATCGAGCACGAGGATCGGCGCGTCGCGCACGATGGCGCGAGCGATCGCGATCCGCTGTCGCTGACCGCCCGAGAGGCGGCTCCCGCGCTCGCCGATGACCGTATCGAAGCCCCGCGGCAGCTCGCTGATGAAGTCATACGCATTCGAGCAGCGCGCCGCCACCTCGATATCGTCCCAGGTCGCCTGCGGACTGCCGTAGCCGATGTTGTTCCGGACGGTGTCGTTGAAGAGATGGATGTCCTGCGCCACGAAGGCGATCTGGCGCCGTAACGACTTGGCCGTCACTGACCGAATGTCGCAGCCATCGATCAGAATGCTGCCCGACTCCAGCGCGTGCAGCCGCAGCAAGAGCGACACCAGTGTGGTCTTCCCACTTCCGCTTGGCCCAACCAGGGCCACGCTCTCTCCTGGTCGAACGTGAAGCGTGAGATCCTTGAGCAGCGGTGCTCCGTCGCGGTGCGCGAACGTCACCTGGTTGAATCGCACATCACCGGCAGCGCGGTCGATGGCGACGGCGTCCGGCGCGTCGGCCAGGTCGTCTGACGTGTCCAGAATGTCGTAGATGACCTCGAGCGCAACGGTCGCCTTGCGCAAAGTCTGATAGACGTTGGTCAGGCCCTCGACCGGTGCGAACAGGCCTGAGATGAAGCCGAGAAACGCGATCAGGGAGCCCACAGTGAGGTGCCCACCGAGAATCAACAAGCCGCCGACGGCAATCGCCGCGATCCGCGCGAGCGCGGCGACGAATCCTCGCACCGCGTTGGTCACGGCATCCGTCTGGGCGCCACGAATGACGATGGCATTTCCGGCCGCCTGGCCCGCGAGAAACCGCCGATGTTCCGTGTGTTCCATGCCGAACACCTTGAGCGTCCGCACGCCCGCAAGCGTCTCGTGCAGCCGCGAGTAGACGCGCGTCCACCGCTCCATGAGCAGACGCTCTCGAGCGGTTTGCTCGCGCGCGGCCCAGGCGCCGATCAGCGCCGGACACGGCGTGAAGGCGAGCACGACGAGCGCGAGGCGGTGATCCATCCGCCACATCGCGATCGCGGACAGCGCGAGGTAAGCGACCGCGGGCAGCATGTTGAAGCCGACGTCGGCGAAGGCGTTCACGAACGCCGCGGTACTCTGGTTGACCTTGTTGACGAGACCACCCACGCCTTCGCGCGGATGGTGCTCGTTGGGGACCGCGTGCAGCTTGGCCAGCAGGCGGTCGCGGATTGTGAAGTCGACCGCGGTGCGCACCGTCGCCGTGAGCACCGATAGCCGGGCGGTCAGGCAGCTTCGGCACAACTCGAGGGTGAGCAGGGCGCCGAGTCCAATCGGAAGGGCGCGGGCGCTACGCGCGCCAAGCGAATCGACCAGGTACTTCATCAGCAGTGGATCCGCCACGCCGACAACGGCGAGCGTGAGCGCGATCAGGACGACGGCAGCAACACCCGTGAGGTGCGGGGTGATGAACTCGATCGACCGCGAGGCGCGTGAGACGCTCGACGCTCGATCCGAAACAGAGGACGACATGTGAGATGCGGCGCTTCACGGTGTCCTGCCGAAGCGGTCACCAGGCGCGGTAGAATCTGGAGGAGGGGGGATACGGGGAAACCAGGCTCAGCAAACAGACGATCGGTGCCCCAGAGGAATACATTTATGGGATCCGAATCGCCTGGCGGCTGCCGAAACGATCGCCGCGTTGGACCCGGTCGGGCGGGCAATCAGCTAGCTGGCCAGGGACTCACGGACGTTCATGGATCGAACGACTGCCCAATCCGAGAGGATTTCCACCACGCTGATGGACGCGGGCGCGATCTCGAGTCGGTGAATCGAGTTCAGCGGGATGTCGAGCAAGTTCATGATCATCGCCCGAATGATATCCCCGTGGCTGACGATGATGTTCCGGCTCTGCGGCGCGCTACCGGCGACCGATCGCAGGAACTGGATGGCTCGATCCTGTGCTTCGCGCATCGTCTCGCCGCCAGGAATTCGCGTTGCGGCGCGGTCGGCGTTGAAGAGCTTCCATTGGGGATCCGACGCGAGCTCGTCAAGGCGAGCTCCGGTCCAGCGACCAAAGTCCAGCTCGAGAATCTCCGGCACGACGGCGGGCTCGAGGCCCCGGGCTCGAGCGAGCGGCTGGATTGTTTCGCGCGCCCGCTCGAGCGGACTCGTGTAGATCGAGTCCACGTGTATGCCGCCAAATCGTTCCACTAGCGCTTCGGCCTGACGGCGACCCTCGTCATTCAGATGGATGCCAGGCGCCCGCCCAGCGATCGAATTGCCGACCGGATCACACGTCGCGTGTCGAACGAGAAAAAACGTGGCCACGAGGCTCCTGAGTAGCCCGCATATTGCGGTTGCCGTCCCTGCCATTCCTGATCCGTGAGCACCTGTTGGCGGGGAGATCGTTTCATGAAGCTGGTTGTATTCGGCCTGACCATCACCTCGTCATGGGGCAATGGTCACGCAACGTTGTGGCGCGGATTGTGTCGGGCTCTCGCGCGCCGGGGACATGATATCACGTTTTACGAGCGCGATGTGCCCTACTACGCCGCACACCGCGATCTACTGGCGCTCGATGGCGTCGAGATCGTTCTCTATCGCGATTGGCACGAGGTGCGCCAGGCCGCGACGCGAGCGGTGGTCGACGCGGACGTGGCCATGGCGACGTCGTACTGTCCCGATGCCATCGTTGCCACAGAACTGATCGGCGAACGCGCGGAGCTGAGCGTGTTCTATGATATGGACTCGCCGACGACGCTCGACCGGTTGCGGCGCGGCGAACCGGTCGCGTACATCGGGCCGGACGGGCTGCGAGGCGTCGATCTGGTACTCAGCTACGCCGGCGGTGCCGCGCTCTCGGCGATCCAGCGCACGCTCGGGGCGCGCCGCGTCGCACCGCTCTATGGCAGCGTTGATCCGGCGCTGCATCGGCCGATGCCGCCGGAGCCGCCGTATGCGGCGACGCTCTCGTATCTCGGCACGTACGCCGACGATCGACAGCCAGCGCTCGACCGCCTCTTCATCGAACCAGCCCGTGTACGGCCCGATGAGCGGTTCGTGATCGGAGGTGCACAATATCCGGATACGTTTCCGTGGACGCCGAATATCTTCTTCGTGCGGCACCTGCCGCCTGCCTCGCACCCGGCGTTCTTCTGCTCGTCACCAATCACCCTCAACATCACACGCCGAGCGTTCGCGGAAGTCGGCTACTGTCCGTCTGGCCGATTGTTCGAGGCGACGGCGTGCGGTGCCGCGGTGGTGAGCGACTGGTGGGATGGACTGGACCAGTTCTTCACGCCGGGCGAGGAAATCCTCGTCGCCCACGATACAGCCGACGTGCTTGCGGCCATCGATCTTCCGCGAGACGAGTTGGCGCGCATCGGTCGTGCCGCGCGGCAGCGTACGCTGGCCGAGCACACGGCAGATCAGCGCGCTGTCGAGTTCGAGAGCATTCTCCAGGGTGTCTTGCAACCGGAACGCACTCGCCACACGTCGCTGGCCGTGCCAACGGCCGCCCACGAGCGGCAATTGGAGGCGTGACATGTGGGGCATCGTTCCAGCTGCCGGCGCGGGGAGTCGAATTCAGCCGCTCGCGTTCTCGAAGGAATTGCTGCCGGTCGGAAGCCGATTCGACGGCGACGCCGAGCATCCACGTGCCGTCTCCGAATACCTGATCGAGCGCATGCTCGCCGCCGGCGCGACGCACATCTGCTTCGTGGTGTCGCCGGGGAAGTCGGACATCCTCGAATATTTCGGTGGCGAGATCGGGGGCGCGCACATCGTCTATACTGTCCAGTCGCGGCCGTCGGGGCTGTGCGATGCGCTGTTTTGCGCCGAGCCGTTGATTCCGCCTGACGAGGATATCGTCATCGGGCTGCCGGATACGATCTGGTTCCCGCACAATGCGCTCGCCCTGCTGCCGACTGGCACACTCGCATTCCTGCTCTTCCCGGTTGATCGACCGCAGGTGTTCGACGCCGTCGTGACGGACGAAACAGGGCGCGTTCGCGAGATTCAGGTCAAGCGTGCTGACCCGACGTCGAAGTGGGTCTGGGGCGCGTTCCGCATGCCGGCGCGCGTCTTCTCGGAGCTGCACGCACTCTGGCTCGCCCGTGATCGTCGTGACGAGTACATGGGAACACTCGTCAACGCGTATCTCGCGCAGGGCGGAGAGGCCGTGGGTGTGCGAGCGGGCCGCCGGTACGTGGATGTCGGAACGCCGCACGGTTATCGCGAGGCCATCCAGCTGCTGGCGGACATGCGACCACCGGAATCGGAAACGCCAATCATTCCGTTCAGCGACCCGTCGCGCGCCCAGCTCACTCAACTCATGGAGGACCCGCGTGGTCGAAGCCGTCAAGCTCTGGAACGAGCCGAATAACAAGTCGCACTGGAACTTCGACGAGATCGATTCGGACTGGTCGATTTACGCCGATCTGGTGAAGACGGCGTCGCGCGCGATCGTGGCCGAACGGCCGACTCTGACGAAAGTCCTCGGCGGCATCTCACCGATCGATCCGTCATTCATCAAGAACATGGACGCCAAGGGCGTCCTCGAGCACGTCGATGCCGTGGCGGTCCACGGATTTCCACTCGACTGGAATCACTGGCAGCTGAGCGAGTGGCCGAGCAAGCTCGACGAAATTCGCGCCGTCACCGACAAGCCGGTCTGGGCGACCGAAGTCGGCGTTTCGAGCTTCGGGGCCGAAGAGGTGCAGGAATTCGGGCTGAGACGTTCGGCGGAATTGCTCAGCGGTCGGGCGGAGCGGATTCACTGGTATAGCTTGTTCGACCTGCCGCGCGCATGGCCCGCGACGACGCGTCACCGCGAAGCCGAAGGCTCATCCTACTACCGCCACTTCTATATGGGATTGATCCGGGAGGACGGAACGCCGAAGCTGGCGCTGAAAGAATTTTCTGAATTCACACCAGAGCTGGGCATCTGCCAGTGGTTCCATTTCGAGGATCCCCGTCTCGACGAGGGCGTCCGTTGGCTGGAGAAGCTCGGCGTAAAAAAGCTGCGTACGGGGTTGAGCTGGGCCGACAGTTGCCGCCCAGGCGCAGATGCATGGTTCGACCGGCAGATGCGCGCGCTCGACGCGTTCGACGTCACCGTAACGTTCTGCTTCACGCCGGAATCACACGGCATCGCCCCGCATCACACGAGCCCCCCGAAATGCGTTGGAGAGTTCGCTGAGTTCTGCGCGAAAATGGTGCGGCGGTACTGTTGAACGCTCGAAGGCCACTGACTGGCCGGCGTTCTTCGACCTGGCAGCTTACACGGCGTTCACGCGTTCACGCGTAGATCGGCCCACTGCCTTCCCGTGGCCGAAAAGAGCTCCGCCCGGCCACGTCCCCGAGGCCACGCAGTGCGCTGGGGATCCGGTTCACATACGTAGATCTCGTGCGCCGGCTTCCCGATCACGCGCATGCCGGCAGATCGGAGCATCGCCTCCGCCGCCGCGTGGTTCGGGGCCCACCAGTTCGTCGGATCGCCCGAGAAGGCATGCTCAATGAACGCCATCTTCGGCCATCCGGGCTCGGTGAACGCGTTGCGATCGTCGATGTCGCGGTCGACGTTCGTCCCGTCGAAAACCTCGGTGCCCGGCATCGTCAATGTCTGAAACACCATGAGCCGGCGCACGCGGTCCGCGACGAGATCGAGCCCCAGCAGTGGGTAGCGGAGATGGTAGAACACGCCCATGAAGATGACGAGATCGTATGAA
The DNA here is from genome assembly GCA_963778445.1 of uncultured Acidobacteriaceae bacterium. GTDB lineage: Bacteria > Acidobacteriota > Terriglobia > Terriglobales > Acidobacteriaceae > Edaphobacter. Next base: position 36,967 of record CAVZUG010000001.1, read on the forward strand.
TCCTCGACCCGCGCGAGATCGTAGATCTGCATTCGACGGAACTCGACGCGATCGCGCAGGCCGAACTCGCCGGCCGCCCACTCGGCCTGCCGAAGAAAGAGCGGTTCGACGTCGATCCCTGTCACGTGCGCACCGCGCTGCGCCAGCTCGAAGCTGTAGAAGCCGGAGTTGCAGCCGACGTCGAGCGCCGTCCATCCGGTGAGATCCTCGGGAATGTGGCTGGCAATCGACTCCCACTTGAACGCGGGAAAGTCGCCGAGTGCGTGGCCCGGCGCCGTCTGCGCACCGTCCGGCAAGTGGAGGTTGTGAAACCAGGGACCGAGTCGCGCGATCTCCTCCGCGCGTTCCGCCGACGGCGCCGACACGCGCCGCTCGAGTAGTCGGGTCATGTGTGTTCCTCCATGACGCTCTTACGCAACCGCGATTCCGGCTGCGGCGCTTCGAACGTGTTGCTCCAACTCCGCCGCCCGGTGCCTGGCCGTATGCTCGGCAAAGACGCGCTCCCTCGCCCGTCGGCCGATGGTGACGCGTTCGTCCTCCGGGGTCTCCCGGAGATAGCGGAGCACCTCATCAGCGGTACGGGCAATGAGAATTTCCTCACCGGAGACGAACAGCTCGTCCAGCCCGCGCCACGCATCGCTGATGATCGGCGTTCCACAGGCCGCAGCTTCGAACAACCGGACACTTGGCGAATAGCCGGCGGCGACCATGTGCGCGCGTGTGACGTTCAACGCGAAGCGCTGCGCATTGTAGAAGGCCGGATGTTCTCGCGGCGCCAGGTGCGAACGCCGCGTGACGTTCCGGGGCCAGCGCACATCGTCGGGGTACTGCGGGCCGACGACCGCGAACCGTCCGTCACTCCAGCGCCGCGCAGGGTCCAGCAGGAGTCGCTCGAGCGCCGGCTGACGATCGGTGCTGTACGTACCCATGTACGCGAGGTCCCACTTGACCGGCCGCGATTCCGGATGATACAGCTCCGGGTCGAACGAACAGTACAGGGCGCGCGCGCATGGCGACCCCAGCTCGCGCTCGATCCGCTCGAGCGTGGGCCCCCCAGTGAACGAGAGATACAGATCGTAGCGACGGATCAGCTCGCGCGACAGGTACTCCACCTCGCCTGTGGCCAGACGCGCCAGCGTCACCGGTGTGTCGATGTCGTAGAAGGCGGTGACCCCTTGCGCCACGCGCGTCACCCATTCGCCGATCGCAATGCCGTCCGCGACGTATGATCCGACGATCACCAGATCGGCGGCGCGAACGGCCGAACCAAAGCGCCGCCGCAGCTCCCCGACGCTGTCATACAACGCCAGCTCACAGTACGACGGCTTTGGCAGATCGCGATTGTCGGCGTACCACGGAACGTCGCGCTCGAGAAAGAGGATCCGGTGTCCGCGGGCCGCGAGCTCGCGCACCAGCCCCCGATAGGTTGTCGCATGACCGTTGCCCCACGACGACGTGATCGACAGGCCGAGAATCACAATGTCGAGCGGCGTCCGGGGCGGGCCGGAGGGCGGAGCGGCCGTGGCGGTCACGCAGTCGCTTCCTGCGTGGACTGGTCCGTGTGCACGATCCGGCTTGGCGCGCGCGCGGATCGAACGATGCCGCGGCGCTCGAACTCCGCCTCGATCTGTCGCGCGCGATGCGCATAGGTGTGCTCCGCCAGGATCCGACGATATGCCGCATCGCCAATGGCTTGCGCGCGCTCCGGCGTGAGCGCCTCGAGGTGGGCCGCGACCGCCGCACCGTTCGCGGCGACCAGAACTTCGCGGTCTGGTTCGAGGAACAACTCGATGCCAACCCACTCGTCGGTGATCAGGCACGCGCCGGCGCCAGCGGCCTCGAACACCCTCGTCGGCGGCGAGAATCCGTAGCGGGCCATGCTCTCCCGATTCACGTTGACGACCGCGCGAGGCGTGCAGTTGAATGCGTTGTGCTCGTGCGTGTACACGTGTCCGATGGCCGCAACGTTTGGCGGCATCGTCTTGCCGGTCCAGCCGCTGCCGCCGAGCAGGAACCGGCGTTGCGGCAGCTGGCTGGCCACGCGCAGGAAGAACTCCTCGACCCGTGCCTCACGATCCGGCAGCCGGTTTCCGAGGAAACCGAGATCGGCCTCGAACCGCGGGTCCGGCAGCACTGGATGATGCGTCGAGGGGTCGAGCGCGTTGTAGATCGGCACACATGCCTGAGCGCCGAATGCTTCGTATGCGCGCACGACCGGCTCGCCGCCGCCGTACGTGAACACGAGATCGTACGACGGGATCAGTGCCCGGAAAGGATCGTCCGGATGCTGCCCGATGCGATCCAGCGTTGCCGGGGCGTCGACATCCCAGAAGATGACTGCGGTTCCGGGCCGTTTGAGTCCGAGCACCTCCTGCTCGAGGAACTCGTCAAACACTCCTACCCCGCTCGCCTTGACGATCACATCGGCACCACGCGCGCGCTCGAGCGCGCGCGACACACCCTTGGTCCCGGTGCCTTCGTAGACGACAACGTCGGCCCAGGCTGGATCCTCGATATCACGATGGGCCTGCCGTTCGTACGCGTCTGGCTCGTAGAACGTCACGTGGTGGCCACGCTCGTGGAGCGCGCGGATGATCCCTCGGTAGTAGGTCGCCGCGCCGTTCCAGTACGCCGAGACGAGGCTCGAGCCGAAGAACGCGATGTCCAGTCCTGAGTTCATACAGACGCGGCGTCCTCCAGGCGTGTAGGGGTGAACTCGGCGACGATACCGAGCAACTCATCGACGCGGTGAGCGCACGTGTGGCGCGCTTCGATCGTGCGGCGTCCGCGGAGGGCCAGTGAGGCCGCGAGTGCGTCGTCGTGCAGGACGTCGCGCAGCGCCTGCTTCATCTCGGTGCCGTTTCGAGCGACCAGAAAGTCAGCGCCGGGCGTGAAGAGTCGTTCAGTATCGTCCCAGGGGGCCGAGATCAACGGAATGCCGCACGCAAGCGCTTCGAAGACACGGATCGTTGGAATGCCGGGCAGCGCGTGCGCATACGGCCGCCGGGGCACGTGCACCGTTGCCCCGAAGCGGGCGAACACCGAGGGTGCCTCGTAGTTCGGAACCCAGCCAGCGTACTGGATTCTGGCACGCGACAACAACTGGCGTGCATGGTCCGGATATCGGACGCCGTGCACGCGTGCACGAAGGCCCAGCTCGGCGATCGGGTCGATCAGAAACTCCTGCAATTCGGCCGTCCGCTCGTCGTCGCCCCAGTTGCCGATCCAGACGACGTCACCCTCGCCAGAAACGCCGCCGATCGGATGGAACACCCGCGTGTCGGCAGCTTCGTGCCAGACGTATGCCGCGGCCGCCCATCCTTCCCTCACGTAGATGTCGCGGATTGCCGCGCCGAAGGCGAGCACCCCGTCGTAGCTCGAGAGGTCGTAGCGTGCCATGCTCGCCGCGTCGGTGACCGCACGATGGTGCGTGTCGTGGAAGAGAAGCACGTAGCCGCCGACGGCTCGTCGATGCCGGCCGAGTCGGGCCACCAGCTCGTGGTCGTTCCACTCGTGCACGAGCACGAGATCCGCGCCGTCGAGTACCTCATCGAGATCCAGTGTCGTGAGCGCGTACGTCGTGCTCTCGAGGCCCGGATACGCTCGGCGGTAACCGTCGAGCGCCGCGACGCCGTGATCGGCCACGAGGTTCGACGCGCTCCACGCGTCGGCGGGTTCGTAGATGCGGACGTCGTGGCCGCGATCGATCAGCTCGCTCGCAACGCCACGAAGAAAGTGCGCATTGCCGTGATTCCAATCCGAGCGCAGCGAATGATAGAACATCACGATGCGCATGCCGCCACCTCACCCGTGATGTGGGCGTACCGCAGCCGCTCATACGCGGCCAGATATTGCTCCGCCATTCGCACCGGCGTCAACTCGAGTGCGCGGGTTCGGGCACGGGAGGCGAGCGCACGACGGAGACTCGCGTCGTCGCAGAGCCACTGAAGCGTGCGCGCGAGCTGTGTGTCGTCTGCGGGATCGACGTAGGCGGCGGCGTCGCCCCAGATCTCGCGCAAACTGTCGATGTCGCCGAGCACCAGGGTGCATCCGGCGAGGGCCGCCTCGAGCACCGACAGCCCAAATGGCTCATACCGCGCCGGAAACGCGTAGATGCTCGCGCGTCCGAGCCACTCGGCGAGTTCTTCCGCCGGGAGTACGCCAAGGGCATGCACATGCTCGACCGATTGGTCGATGCCGTCGGGAGCACGCGTCGAGCCCGCGACGTACGCCGGCCATGGCAGCGAGTCCGCCACACGACAGAGTGCGCTGACATTCTTCGCCTCATCCCAGAGCCGGCCAGCGGCGAAGACGAGCGGCTCCTTGTGTCCCGGCTGGAAGCGCGAAGCGTCCCGGCCGTTCGGAATCACTTCCGTCTCTGGCAGTGGCCCATAATGTCGGGCCAGCGCGCGGAGCATTGAGTGGGACGGGGCGGCAACGAGATTGGCCGCGGCGATCCCGTTGCGAACGCGGCGCCGGTACTCATCCCATTCGCCTGGCGGGGTACGCCCGTGCACCGCCTCCCACCACGACCAGACGCACGAATGTCCCACAACGAGCACCGGCGCGTTCCAGGGAAGGGGGCCATGCGCGAAGCCGTTCAGGTGGAGGACGTCCGGTCGAACGCGCTGCTCGAGTTGGAGCAGCCAGTCCCCGGCCCGATCGACATCGGCCCACGCGTTCTCCATCCATTCGAGGCGAAACGTGCTCTCGTACAGCTCGACGTTGTCCAGCGCGGCGAGCTCGCCACGCTGCGCTGCGCTGAGCGGCCCACCCATCGTCGCCAGCGATACCTGGACATCGTGGGTAGCCAAGGCCCGCGCGAGCTCGAGCGCATAGACCCATACGCCGCCGACGGTGTCCGCTGTGGCTAGAATTCTCATCGACCGTAGATCCGGTCGAGCGCTGCAGCCACGTCGCCGAGGTGTTCGATCGCCGGATCGAACCGGTCGCCAGCCGCGAGTCGTCGAGTCCAGTCGACCGCGGCGCGTCCGCCCCACTCATCGGGAGGTTCGGCGAGCACTTCGCACGCCGTCCCGCGATGGCGGGTCGCGGTGAAGTCGTAGAACGACCCACTGACGTTGGTGAACGCCGCACCTCCGCCGCTTCCATAGAATGCTGCGCCGATGACCGCGTCGCGCCCGGCCGAGACATTCCACGAGCACGTGAGCTGAACAGACGTGCCGGTGTCGAGATCCAGACGAGCGACGGCGTAATCCTCGACCTGGGACTCGATCGAGTCGATCGGCTTGCCCCCGGCGTAGAGTCGGCTGGTTGCATCGACCACACGAGGAAAGTCGAGCGCCCAGAGCGCCAGGTCGACGAGGTGAATGCCGAGATCGATGACGCATCCACCGCCTGACAGTTTCGGATCGAAGAACCACGGCTTGTCTGGTCCGTACGCGTTGTGAAAGACCAGATCGACCGCGTACACCGTCCCCAACTCGCCCGCCGTAATGAGCTCGCGAACCCTGCGCATGCCTGAGGTGAACCGATATGAGAGGTCGACGGCGAGCAGCCGGTCGGCGGCGCGCGCCGCCTCGATCACGCGGCGAGTCTCGGCACCGGTGCGCGCAAGTGGCTTCTGGCAAAACACCGCGATGCCGCGCTCGAGCGCGGCGATCGCCTGCTCGGCGTGCAGCGCGCTGGGTGTCGCGATCACCAGGCCATCGATATTCTGCTCCAGGAACGCGTCGAGGTTGGCCGCGACGATCGCCGCAGTCTCGATGCTCCGCGATGCCGCCGTCACCGCGTCACTGCTCGGGTCGGCGATCGCGACGATGTCGGCGAGGCCACTCGCGGCGATCCGTTCCATGCGGTGGCGGCCGATCCAGCCCACGCCGAGAAACCCAAGACGCGGCCGGATCGCCGCCAGGCGCTCGCTGCTGGCCGACGAGGGCGCGGTGTCCGTCCCCAGAACTTGGGGCGCAGCAGTCACGCGATCACCAACGCTTTCATGAAGCCCTCCGGTCGGTCGCGCGTCGCCGCCATGGCCGCGTCGACTTCGTCCAGCGGAAACCGATGGGTAAACAACGGTGTCGGGTCGAGTTCGCCGCGCTCGATCGCGCCGACGGCCGCGCGAATGCCATCGACGTAGACGCGGGCGTCGCGCTCATGCGCGTTGATGACGTCCAGCCCGCGCCAGTTCCACAGGAACATGTTCACGTTGCGCGGACCGTCCTGGTGAAAGCCGGCGATGATCAGGCGACCGCGCTCTCGCGTCAGCTCGCCGGCCAGATCGAGCGGCCACTGCAGCCCGACGGCTTCGATCACCCGATCGCAGCCGTGACCGTCCGTGAGATGCTTCACGTCCTCGATGATTCTGTAATGATCATCCATGCGGATGACCTCGGCTGCGCCGAACTGGCGAGCGATCTCCAGCGAGAACGGCCGGCGCGAGATCGCGATCACGCGTGCGCCGAGATTGCTGGCGAGCCGGGTGAGCAACGCTCCCAGGAAGCCGATGCCGACGATCGCGACCGATTGTCCCGGTTCGATGCCGCTTCGGTTGAGAATATTCATCGCACAGCCGAGCGGCTCACCGGGCAAGGCAATACCATCGAGCGATGCCGGCAGCGGCACCACCGCGTCAGCCGCGGCGATGTCGTACTCGGCGAACGCGCGGTAGGTGAGCGCCGCCACGCGCTGCCCTGGCTCGAGCGTCGTCACTCCCGGACCGACCGCGTCGATGACACCCCAGCCTTCGTGGCCTGGTGCCCCGGCCGGCTGCGGGTACTGAAACCATTCCCGGCCCTCCCACATCGGCAGGCTCGATGCGCAGACGCCGCTGCCTTCGAGCCGGATGCGGACCTCGTTCTGTCCAGGATCGGGCTGATCCACTCCGGACGCAGCGAACTGGCACGGGCCATTGAGCACCGCGGCCCGCATGGTCCCGGTCGAGGTCGTCGGGAGCGCCGATGCGCTCATTGTGCACCTCCCGGCGTCGTGAGCGCGGCCGAGTCGTCCGCTACTGGATCGATGATGATGCGACGGCTGCGCGATGGAGCCCGACGCGGACGGGTTTCGATGCGGCTCTCGCGCAGCCAGTCGTAGAGCCGTCGAACGCCGACCTCGACGGAAACCGTCTGTCGCCACCCCGTTGCAGCGGCAAACTTCGACGTATCCGAGACGTAGTAGCGTTGATCGCCGGTCCGCCAATTGTGGAATGCGACTTCCGGACGGCGACCGTGGATCTGCTCGATCAGATCGAGCAGCTCGAGCAAGCTGGTCGTGCGGCTCGCGCCGCCCCCGATGTTGAATGCGTGTCCCGAGATCGAGGCGATGTGCTCCTGGGCACGGACGAAGGCATCGACGAGGTCCTCGACGAAGAGGACATCGCGCACCTGCTTGCCGTCGCCGTACAGGACGAGCGGCTGGCCGTCGATCGCGCGAATCAGGAAGTGCGCGACCCAGCCCTGGTCTTCGGTGCCGAATTGGTGCGGGCCGTAGATGCAGCTCATGCGGAATACTGCGGTCCGAAGGCCGAACGACCGTGCGTAGTCGAGTACGTACTGATCGGCGGTCCCCTTCGAGCAGCCGTACGGGCTGTGGAAGTCCAGTCGACGCGCCTCGCTGATGCCGTGTCCGGCGATCACCCCATCCTCGGGGGCGTAGCGCATCGCGTTCTCGATCAGCGATACGTCATCCAGTCCGCCATACACCTTGTTCGTTGACGTGAAGACGAGCGGTGGTCGATGCTCCGATGTCCGGATTGCCTCGAGCACGTTGAGCGTGCCCCGTGCATTGACGCTGAAGTCGTTGGTCGGGTCGTCGAGGCTGGTGGTCACTGCGACCTGGGCGGCGAAATGGAAGACCTGGCCGGTGCGGCCAACCACTCGACGCACCGCGTCGGCGTCCCGCACATCGCCGATGCAGAGCTCCATCGCATCACCGTGGGTGTCGCGGAGCCAGCGCACATTCTGGTCGACGCCGGCGCGTGAGAGATTGTCGAACAGGACGACGCGGCGCCCCTCCCGCAGCAGCCGATGCGCCAGATTGCACCCGATAAAGCCGGCGCCCCCGGTGATGAGCACCGGGCGTTTGCGGACGGTCACGTCCGGCTCGACGACCGCAGCGGTGTGTACCTCCCGATCGCTGGAGATCATACGGTCAGCCCCCTCGCGGCGAGCTCCGCTCTCGCTTGCTCCACGCGATCCTCGGAGGATTGTCCGGAGAGCCAATCAGCCAGCTCCGAAAGTCCGGCGTCGAATTCGACTCGAGGCTCGAAGCCGAGCAGGGCTCGAGCGAGCGAGATGTCGGCGAAGCAATGCCGAATGTCGCCGACGCGGTACTTGCCCGTAATCTCCGGCTCGATGTACTCCTTACCCATGACTTCGGCCATGCGCCGCGCGATCTCGTTGATCGTGTAGCACTCGCCGCTCCCGATATTGACAGCCCGGCCGACGGCGTCCTCCGATTCGAGTGCGAGCCGACAGGCTCGCGCCACGTCGAGGACACTCACGAAGTCCCGACGCTGTTCACCGTCCTCGAACACACACGGCGCGTTATTGTTGAGCAATCGCGACGCAAAGATGGCGAGTACGCCAGTGTACGGATTCGAGAGCGCCTGACGCGTGCCATAGACGTTGAAGAAGCGGAGCGCTGTCGCGGGGATCTTGTACGCGTCCCCGATCATCAGACAGAGCCGCTCCTGGTCGTACTTCGAGAGTGCGTAGACCGACGCGAGCACCGGCCGCTTCGACTCCGGTGTGGCGACCGGAATCAGCTCCTCGCCGTCTGGCCCGTGCGGTTCCCACTCGCCGCGCGCGAATTGCTCCTTGCATCGATCGACGCACTCGACGGGCGTCCCGTTCGCGTTGCGATACAGGCCTTCCCCGTAAATGCTCATGCTCGACGCAACGACGAGCCGAGCCACTGGGTTCTGGATCAACGCTTCGAGCAGCACCGCCGTGCCGCGATTGTTGACGTCGGTGTATCGCTCGATCTCGTACATGCTCTGTCCGACACCGACCACTGATGCCAAGTGGTAGACGGCATCGATGCCCTCGAGCGCCTTGCGCACAGCGGCACCGTCGCGTACGTCGCCGACGATCAGCTCGACATCAGGCGCGAGATACGCAGGCCGACGAGCATTTGGCCCGTGCACTTGTGTTGACAAATTGTCGAGAACGCGGACTCGATACCCGTGTCGGAGGAGCTCGTCGGCCAGGTGTGAGCCAATGAATCCCGCTCCGCCGGTGATGAGTACGTGACCACGCATCGGTCCTCCCGAAAGTGCGCACGGCGAAGGCCGCTTGGCGGTCCTCGCGCGCGGTGAAACGGTGCAGGCACACGAGCGAATGGTGCACGTCGCATCGCGCGCCGGGGGTAAGTACCTTTGCAAGTGGCACGCCGATGGGCCGCGTCCGCCTGAAGAAATCGACGCGCTTGTTTCGCGAATGACGCGTGGGCGTTCGTCGAACGCATTGTACGTGAACGTACAAACGTCAGCCGCGGGAATCAGAGATTCGGTATAACGGCGGCGCTGGCGGTGATCGGCGCGGACGAGTGACCGATGAGATCGGCGCCCCCGGCGCAATCCTACTCGTCGAAGAGCTTCTTGAACCGGCCGTAGCCTTCCTCTTCCAGTCTGGATGCAGGAATGAACCGCATGGATGCGGAATTCATGCAATAGCGCATACCGGTCGGCTGCGGTCCATCGTTGAACAGATGCCCAAGATGCGAGTCGGCACCGCTGGACCGGACTTCTGTGCGTTCCATGAAGTGCGTGCGGTCGGTTTGCGTCTTCACGTTTTCCGGCACGAGCGGCTGCGTGAAGCTGGGCCACCCCGTTCCGGAATCGAACTTGTCCAGTGAGCTGAACAGCGGTTCCCCGGAAACCACGTCGACATAGATGCCGGGCTCGTGATTGTTCCAGTACTCGTTCTGAAACGGCCGTTCGGTCCGGTCGTGCTGCGTCACTTCGTACTGCATCGGGGTGAGCTTCCGTTTCAGGTCGCTCTCGTCGGGCTTCTTGAACTCAGGCATGTCACTCTCTGTTCGGGTCCCCGGGGAAATGTGAGTGTGATGGCAAGGTGCGAAATGAGGCGGGGGACCGGTCTCAGGACCGGTCCCCCGCGTCTCTCGTGCCGAACTCCATGCTGCCCCGCGACTACTCCGGCTTCTTCACGGTGCTATCGACCGCCGCCTTGCTCCGTTTCCCCGTCCTGGTGAGCGTGTGGTGCGCGCTCGTGGCGGCCGACTTGGTCGTGTGCTTGATCTGCGTGCCAGTATTCTTGCCGGCGCGACTCACTGCGTGTGCCGCCTTCCCAACGTCACCGCCCACCCGGTGAATGCCCGTCGCGTTGCCGAGCGTGCTCTTCGTGTCGTTGCCGGCCGTTTTGAGCGTCTTGTGCGCCGCGCTGCCGACCTCGCCCGCGTCCTGCTTGATCGTGTTGCCCGCCTTCTTGAGGGCGTGGTGTATTTTTGCTTCTGTTGTCGTCGTCGACTGGGCGACGGCGGTGCCGCCTACGGCGAGCGTCAACGCGCCCGCAAGAAGAAAATGATGAATCCGCATTGGTTGATCTCCCCGGTCCCTTCGTACCGTGCGTCGGCGGACCGTTGCCGGCGCACGAGCTCGTCCGAGCTCCCGCTGGCCATTTATGCAAAACGCGGGCACAGGCGCGGGGCGGGGGCGGTGCCCGCATGGCGCCGCTCGTGAGAACCGGCGAAATTCGAGACGACCAAAACGGGAGCCCGCGATGCCAGTCCCCTCCGACCCAGAATTTCTGACCACCACCGCGGTCGTCCTCGATGGCTACGATGTCGTGCGGACGCTTGGCATCGTTCGCGGAATCGTCGTGCGATCCCGCTCGGTGCTCGGCCGAGTCGGCATCAAGTGGCAAACTCTGTTCGGCGGGAATATCTCGCTGCTCGAAGACCTCTGCGAGCGATCCCGCGCCGAAGCGTTCGAGAAGGCCGTGGCGCATGCACAGGCGCTCGGCGCGAACGCGCTGCTGGCTATGCGGTATGATGCCACAGAAATCATGCCCGGCGTATCCGAGGTGCTGTGCTACGGAACGGCGGTACGCGTTGCGCCGCGGCTGCGAGGTGCGTGATGGGAAGCTCAGCCGCAGGGATGCCGTCCGGGATTGGTACCGCACGGGCGCGCGCGTTTACTGACGAGGACATCAACCAGCATCGCTGGCTGATTCTGCTCGGCCTGATCACCGCGGCGTCATGGAAGTGCTCGACACCACGATCGTCAACGTCGCGCTGCCGCAGATGGCCGGCAATCTCGGCGCGACGTTCCAGGAGATCACCTGGGTCAGCACCGGCTACATCCTGTCGAACGTCGTCGTGCTGCCGATGACGGCGTTCTTCACCGTCGACGTTCGGCCGGCGCAACTATCTCACGGCGTCGATCATGCTCTTCATCGTCGCGTCGTTCCTCTGCGGCACGTCGCACACGCTGGGCGAGCTGGTGCTCTGGCGCATCATGCAGGGCGCCGGCGGCGCGGCGCTGCTGTCGACCGCGCAGGCGACGCATCCGGCAGATCTTCCCGCGCGAGCAGCAGGGCATGGTGCAGGCGATCTTCCTGCTCGGCATCATCGTGGCGCCCACGCTCGGCCCGACGCTCGGCGGCTGGATCACCGACAACTACACCTGGAACTGGTGCTTCTTCATCAACGTGCCGATCGGCATCCTCTCGCGTCTTCCTCGTCACCACCTTCCTGCAGGACCCGCCCGGGCATGCGCGACGCAGCGGCCCGGTCGACTGGCTCGGCATCGGCCTGCTGATCGTCGGGCTCGGCTCGCTGCAGTACGTGCTGGAGGAGGGACGCGAGAAGGACTGGTTCTCCGACCAGCTGATCGTGCGGCTGACGATCGTCTCCGTGCGTCGTCGCTGGTCACGATGCTCTGGTGGGAGCTGTCGCCGCGCAACGAGCACCCGGTCGTGAACTTCCGCGTGCTGAAGAACGGCGAGCTCGCCGGCTCGATCTTCCTGTTCGTCGCGCTCGGCTTCGGCCTGTACGGCGGCGCGTTCCTCTTCCCGCTGTTCACGCAGAACCTGCTCGGCTTCACGCCGACCGAGACCGGGCTGACGCTGATGCCCGGGCGGCATCGGCGACGGCGGTCGTCGCGCTGATCTGCGGCCGCCTGCTGAACGGCGACCGAGCCGCTCGTCGATCCGCGCGCTGCTGATCTATCTCGGGCATCGCGCTGTTCGTCTTCGCGATGTGGCAGCTCGGCCACCTGACCACCGCGCGCCGGCGAGGCCGACGCGCGGCTGGCCGCTGATCATTCGCGGCGTGGCGCTGGGCTTCCTGTTCACGCCGATCAACAACGTGGCCTACGGCAACCTCGAGCCGCAGCGACGCGCAGCAGGCATCCGGGCTGATCAACCTGTCGCGCCAGCTCGGCGGATCGTTCGGCATCGCCGATGCTGGCGAGCTATCCTCGACCAGCCACGCCGCGATGCACCGTACGGAGCTCGTGACGAACACTGTACTCCACCAATCCGTCTGTTCGTGGAGCGCCAGCACGCGGCGGCGGCGGCGCTGATGGCCCACGGGTATTCGCGCGACCGGCCGCGCAGCAGGGATCGATGCAGCTGTTGGATCTGACGGTCACCAGGCAAGTCGATGATGCTCAGCTACAACGATGCGTGGCTGATGCTGCTGGCGACGTTCATCGTCGTGGCGCCTGCGGTACTGATCATTCGGCGGGCGGAGGGCCATGCACCCGTCGGCGGGATGCACTGACCTGGCAGAGGGCGGTCGATGCAGGCAACCATCGGTCCGTCCGAGTGTTACAACATCCCAGGGTCTCGGCGCGTACATTCATTACATAGAAAGCGGCGGCGCCCCAATTCGGTGGCGCCGCTTTGCTTCGCCCGGTGACGGAACCGAGCAAACGCGGCCACCCGTCTCCTCGTACAACTATTTGGAATGAAACACCCCCTCGGGTGCGGCCCTCTCGAAACGCCCGCCCCAACCGAGCTGCCTGTCACCGCCCCTCCAGTGCTCGTCACCGATGAGGCGGCGGCGGAGCAGTGCCTCATTGAGCGGGCTCGACTGGGAGATGGGCAGGCGTTCGGGGCCCTGATTGAATCGTACCTCCCACGAGCACTCCGGTTGGCGATGCGCCTACTCCATCAGCGGGAAGACGCCGAGGATCTCGTTCAGGACGCTTTCCTGTCAGCATTGCGACACATCGACGGCTTCGATCCACATCGGCCGTTCTGGCCGTGGTTATCGCGCATCATCGTCAATCGGGGGCTCGACATCAGCGCCGCGAGATCGATTCGCGCGACCTCCGAACTGCCGTCCGATCTCGCGGACCGCGGTGAACCAGCGTCGGCGGCCGCGGAGCGTGAGGACATTTTCGCGCGTGTGCGAAGCGCGATGAGCGCACTGCCTCCTCGGCGCCGAATGGTCGTCGAGCTGTTCGAGCTCGAGGGCTTGTCCGTGGCGGAGATCGCCAACTGCATCGACACCGCCCCGGCGACCGTGCGCTGGCATCTGCACGTCGCGAGGCGACAACTGCGACAGGCCCTGCTGCCGATTCGCGAGGCGAGCGCATGAGTTACAGCGCCGAACCCCGTCGCGACCGCGAGCTCGGGACGCTGTTGCGCGGCGCAGGCCGCGCCGAGGAACCAACTGACGCGCAGCTCAGTGCCCTCGGCGAGCGGATTCGCGGTGCCGCCACCCCGCTGCTCCAGCAGCGTGAGCTCGGGCCCGCACGATTTGGGACTACGCGGAGCACTGGTCGGGCACGCTCATCCCAATTGGGGCGGCAGCGGCGCTCGCGGCAGGTCTGTGCTTGTTCTGGCTGTCGAGCGGACGGGCCACGAGCGAGCCGACGATACCGGCCGAGCGGGTCGCGCTGTTGGGAGCCGCCACCAACCATATCTCGTCGCACGATCTGCTGGACCTGCTCACCGCAGACTCGCCGACTCCGCAAAATCGCCGGCGGTGACGATGAGTGGCCCAGCTGTTGGATCGCCGTCCAGCCGGACGCGCGCGCTCGTCGCGCTCGTCGCTCTCGTGCTTGCGAGCGGTGTCATGGGGGCGACGATCGAACGGGCCGTCACCCGGCCGCGGGCGTCTGGAACGCTGGGCGACACGGCCTTTCACCCCCTGTCATCGATTCTCCGGTCCCCCACCGCGGAGGATCATCTCCGGTATCGTCGCGAATTGTCGCTCGCACTCGGACTCTCGGCCGCCAGGATTCGGCGATCGACAGCGTCATGACGACTCGGGCCGGAGAATTCAACGCCCTGCGCGAAGAAATTCGTCCGCGGGTCGACCTGCTCGTCACGACTGTTCGCGCGGACATCGAAAAGACCCTGACCCCCGGCAGCGTGAGAAATTCCGCGCGCTGCAGCAGCGTGCTCGCGACCAGCTCGTCTCCGCGGGCAAAGCTCCCTACTAGAACCTCACCTCCCCACTCTCATGCGCTCTCGTCGTTTCAGTTTTTCGCGCGCTGTTGGTTGGCGGCGCGACCTTCCTGGTCGCGTGCCAGTCCAAGGCGCCGCAGGCCGAGCCGCTTCCAACGGCCGAGGTCACACGGGGCGACATCGCCGTCCGCGTGCAGGCCACGGGCGTCGTCGAGCCGATCAACCCGGTCGACATCAAGTCGAAAGCCGACGGCACGGTCATCCAGATGCCGGTGGACGTCGGCTCCGTCGTCAAGAAAGGCGAACTGCTCGCGCAGGTCGATCCCCGCGACGTGAAGAACGAGTTCGACCAGGCGATGGCGGACGACGTCGTGTCGAGCGCGTCGCTCACGAAGGCGCTCGCGCGACCAGGCGCGCAAGGATTCGCTCTGCCGCGCCACGTGATCACGCGTCGGAGCACGACAGCACCGAATCCACGACCGCGGCGGCGCAGTCCGACATGGTCGAGTCGCGCGCCAACCTCGATCTGGCGCGCCAGAATCTCGAGGACGCGACGGTCGATGCGCCGATCGAACGGCACTGTCGTGAGCCGTCCGATCACCGAACGGTCAGCTCATCACGTCGGCGAAGTCGCCGAACGGTGGCACCACCCTCATGACGATGGCCGACCTCGCAGCGTCCGCATGCGCGTGACGATCGACGAAGTCGAGATGGCGAACGTGCAGCTCGGTGAGCCGGCGCAGCGTGCAGCGTCGACGCATTTCCCGATCGGACGTTCGAGGGCGTGGTCGAGAAGGTCGAGCCGCAGGCAGTGGTCACGCAGGGCGTGACGTTCTTTCCGGTGCTCGTCAATATCAGCAACAAGGATGGTCTGCTGATGCCCGGCATGAACGGCGAGGTGACGATCCACGCGGCCGACTCTGCCGAACGTCGTGCAGATGCCGATCGACGCCATGCGCGCCACGAACGAGCTCGCGCCGGTGTCACGCATGTTCGGCATCCCCGTCGACACTCTGACCAACGAGCTGCGCGCGCGATCTCGTCGCCGGCGAGGGCACGACCGGGATTCCCGGTCGTTACGTCGTCGTGGCAATGCCGAACGGCACGTACGAGATGCGCCTGATCAAGATCGGACCAACCGATCTGCGCGTCGTTGAGGTCCTCGACGGCGTCAAGGAAGGGCGACAAGGTCGTCATGCTCGGTGCGATCATCGACCAGTCGCCCGGTGTCACCGCCGAAGCTGGCCATCGCGGCGAACCTGCGGCGCGATGCGAACGGTCGCCGAGGCAACCCCGCGCCGTGGCGTCGGTCACGCTCCCCGCCAGCCGCGGATCGACCGCCGCCGGACAGGTGAAACGCCGTGATGCCGGCGGAGCCCGGGAGCGTCGGAAGGACCGCCCGCCGAGTCGGCGCGGCGATCTCGCTCGGCGCGATCCTGTGTGCCGGCGGCTGCGTGCACCCACGCTCCGTCGATCGACGGCAGGCCCGCCACCCCGGCGAGCGGCGAGCTCGCTCTGGCGACCGACGCGAGCGTGGTCAGCCGCGGCGCGCGCGCGAGCGGTCGAACCGCCGGTCATGACGCCGCGCGCGAGCTCTGACGCTGCCCGAGGTCGTGGATCTGGCGCTTGCAAAACAGTCCCGACCAGCGCAATCATGGGCTCAGGCCCGCGCTGCCGCCGACGTGTACGGCTCGATCGAGGGCGCGCTGTTTCCGACCGTCACCGCCGGATCTCGGCGTCGAACCAGTCGTCGACCTACGACTGCCGGGCGCGCCGGCGAGGAGCGCACCCAGTACGGTCCGTCGCTGTCTCTCGGCTATACGGTGCTCGACTTCGGTGGTCGCGCCGGCACGATCGACGTCGCGCGGCAGACCGCGATCGCCGCCGACCTCACGCACAATGCGACCGTCGAGAACACGATTCTCCAGGTCGAGGCGGCGGCGTTCAGCTATCTCTCGACGCGCTCGCAACGCGACGCGCAGAAGTCGCGCCGTCGATCTGGCGACAGGCCGCGCTCGACGAGGCCAACGAGCGGCATCGATGTGGGTCTGGCGACGATCGCCGACGTGCTGCAGGCCCAGACGGCGCGGTCGCAGGCCGAGCTCCAGCTCGAGACGCTCGAGGGCGCGCTGCAGATCACGCGCGGCAGTCTCGCCGTCGCGATGGGCGTGCCGGCAAACACGGCGTTCGATATTCCCGGAGGTCCCGGCGCCGACTCGGTGCACTTCGTCGCCGAGTCCGTCGATTCGCTGATCGATCTGGCGGTCCGCAACCGGCCGGAGCTCGCGACGGCGCGCGCGCAGGCGGCTGCTGCCGCCTCGGCGATTCGCGTCGCGCGCTCGGCGGTACTGCCGGCGCTCGGCCCTCAGCGGCGACCGGCGCGAACAACGGCTCCAACGTCGCCGACTTCTGCGGGCGAGACGTACTCACTCAACATCGGCGTGCAGATCCCGGTCTTCACCGGCTTCTCCAATCAGTACGATGTGCAGGCCGCGTCGGAGGACTATCAGTCCGCGCTGGCGCGCGCGCGACGCGACGAAGCAGCAGGTGATCCAGCAGGTGTTCACGGCGTACTACACGCTTGCGCACCTCGACGGACCGCGTGCGCACGTCGCGCGACCTGCTCGCCAGCGCGACGGAGTCGGAGACCGTGGCGCGCGAGCGATACCGCGAGGGCGTCGGTAGCATCGTCGACCTGCTCGATTGCGCAGAGCGCGCTGGCCAGCGCGCGCGCGCAGGAAGTCGACGCCCGCTGGCAGTGGCGTACGGCGCTCGCCCAGCTCGCCCATGACGTCGGCGTGCTCAACGCGCGCGGCGACACGACCTTCACCGACCTCACGCCGGCGCCTGACGGAGGCCGGGACAGATGAGCACTCGCAAATATCAGTTCACGATCGGCGTGATTGCCGATCGCTGGCGCGGCTGCTCCAAGCCGCCCGTCCAAGCGCCAGCCGTGTGCCGGTCCAGGTCGCGACGGCGACGAAGATCGCCGCGCCCCTCACCATCGTCGCGAACGGCGTCGTCGAGCCGCTGCAGACCGTGGCGGTCCAGGCCCAGGTCGGCGGCACGCTCGACGAGGTGTCGTTCCACGAGGGCGACGACGTCCAGGCAGGGCAGGTGCTGTTTCGTATCGACTCCGCGCCCGTTCGAGGCCGCGCTTCGGCAGGCCCAGGCCACGCTGGCCCGCGACGTGGCGCAGGCGCAGAACGCGCAGCGTGACGCCGAGCGGTACAAGGCGCTCGCCGATAAGGACTACGTCACCAAGTCGCAGGCCGATCAGGCCGAATCGGCCGCCGACGTCGACGCGGGCCACCGTCGCAGGCCGACAGCGCCGCGGTCGACAACGCGCGGCTCAACCTCAACTACACCACGATTCGAGGCGCCGATCTCCGGCCGCACCGGCGGCTTGCTCGTCCGCCAGGGCAACGTCGTCGAGGCCAACGCCGATCCGCTCGTCGTCATCAACCAGCTCCGGCCGATCACCGTGCGCTTTCCGGTCATCCAGCACGATTTCCCGGAGCTGCAGCGCCGCGCAGCGCAGGGCCCGGTGCCCGTGCGCGTCGTCACCGCGGACAGCGGCGCGCGTGGGGGAAGTCGGGCACGCTCGCGTTCCTCGACAACGCCGTGGATTCGCTCACCGGAACCGTCACGGCCAAGGCACGATTCGAGAACCAGGCGCAACGAGCTGTGGCCTGGCGAATACGTCCGCGTGAGCGTCCAGCTCAGCGTTCAGCACGGACGCGCTCGCCATTCCGACGCGCGCCGTTGCTCGCCGGTCAGGAGGGGAGCTACGTGTTCGTCGTCGGTGCCGACAAGACGGCCAAGGTTCGGCCAGTGTCCGACCGGCCGAGCGGTCGGCGACATGACGACGATCGACAAGGGACTCGAAGCTGGAGAGCGCGTCGTCGTCGACGGGCAGTCCCGGCTGACGCCGAATGCCAAGGTGGACGCGAAGCCGGCGCCGACGGCCACCGCCATGCAGGACCGATCGGCAGGAGAGACCGAGCCATGAACCTCTCGGAACTGTTCATTCGGCGGCCCGTCACGACCGTGCTCGTGATGGCGGGAATCATCTTCTTCGGCATCACCGCATACCGGCGACTGCCGGTGAGCGATCTGCCGACCGTCGACTTCCCGACGATCACCGTCAGCGCCAGCCTGCCGGGCGCCAGCCCGGAGACGATGGCGTCGGCGGTCGCGACGCCGCTCGAGAAGCAGTTCTCGACGATCGCCGGCATCGACAACATGACGTCGACGTCGACGCTCGGCTCCACGATCGATCACGATCCAGTTCACGCTCGACCGCAACATCGACGCCGCCGCGCAGGACGTTCAGGCGATGATCGCCAAGACGCTGCGCAACCTGCCGCCGGGCATCATCCCGCCGTCGTACCAGAAGGTGAATCCGGCCGACCAGCCGATCCTGTACTACGCGCTTCACGTCGCCGCTCATGCCGCTGTCGCACGCTCGACGAATACGCCGAGACGATGATGGCGCAGCGCATCTCGATGGTCGACGGCGTGGCGCAGGTGAACGTCTACGGCTCGCAGAAGTACGCCGTGCGCGTTCAGCTCGATCCCAACGCGCTCGCCCAGCCGGCAGATCGGCATCGACGAGGTCGCCGACGCGATCGCGAGCCAGAACGTCAATCTGCCCGACCGGCATGCTGAACGGCCCGAACAAGACGTACACGCGTCCAGGCGAACGGCCAGCTGCAGGACGCCGCCGGCTTTCGGCAGATCGTCGTCGCCTACCGCAACGGCGCTCCGGTGCACCTCGGCGACCTCGGCAAGGTGTTCGACGACGTCCAGGACAACCGGTCGGCGGCCTGGTTCGGACGGCACGCGCGGAGTGATCCTCGCCATTCAGCGCCAGCCCGGCACGAACACCGTCGCCGTGGCCGACGCCGTGAAGGCAGCTGATCCAGCAGATGCAAGGCGCAGCTCCCGGCCGGCGTCGACATCAGGCTGCTGTACGACCGCGCGCAGGACGATCCGCGAGTCGGTCGCCGACGTGAAGTTCACGCTCGTGCTGACGCTCGTCCTCGTCGTGCTGGTGATCTTCCTCTTCCTCCGCAACGTCTCGGCGACGCTCATCCCGAGTCTCGCGCTGCCGATCTCGGTCATCGGCACGTTCGCCGTGATGTACGTGATTGAACTACAGCCTCGACAACCTGTCGCTGATGGCGCTCACGCTGGCCGTGGGCTTCGTGGTCGACGACGCGATCGTGATGCTCGAGAACATCGTGCGCCACATGGAGATGGGAAAGCCGCCGATGCGGGCCGCGGTCGACGGCGCGGCGGAGGTGGGCTTCACGATTCTCTCGATGACGATCTCGCTGACGGCGGTCTTCATCCCGATTCTGTTCCTCGGCGGCATCGTCGGGCGGCTGTTCCACGAGTTCGCGGTCACGATCGCCGTGTCGATCCTCGTGTCGGGCTTCGTGTCGCTGACGCTCACGCCGATGCTGTCGAGCCGCTTCCTGCGGCCGCACGCGCAACGAGACGCATGGCCGGATGTACCAGATCACCGAGGCCGGCTACGACTGGCTGCTCGCGCGGTACGAGGGCAGCCTCGCTGGGCGATGAATCACCGCGCCGCCGACGATGGTGTTCTCGCTCGGCATCCTCGTCGGCACCGTCGTGCTGTTCGTCATCATTCCGAAGGGCTTCATCCCGAGCGAGGACACCGGGCAGCTGTGCGTGACCACCGAGACGGCGCAGGGGACGTCGTTCGACGACATGGTGTAGCACCAGCAGCAGGTCGCGGCGATCATCCAGGCCGACACGAACATCGACAACTTCATGTCCGTCGGTCGGCGCGGCGGCTCGATCGAGCGGGCGCGAACCAGGGTCGCCTGTTCATCGCGCTCAAGCCGCGCGACCAGCGGCTCGAGCGCCGACGAGATCATCAAGGAGCTGCGTCCGAAGCTGGCCAAGGTGCCGGGCATCGTCGTCGTACATGCAGAACCCGCCGGCGATCCAGATCGGCGGCCGCGTGTCGAAGAGCCTCTACCAGTTCACGATGCAGAGCTCCGACATCGCGACGCTGTATCCGGCGGCGCGAGCGGCTCGTCGACGAGGCGCAGCAAATCGCCGCTCCTGCAGGACGTGACGAGCGATCTGCAGCTCGGCAATCCGCAGGCGACCGTCAGATCGATCGCGAGCGCGCGGCGTCGCTCGGCGTCACCGCGCAGCAGGTCGAGACGGCGCTCTACGACGCGTACGGTTCGCGCCAGGTCTCGACGATCTACACGCCGAACGAACGAGTACTGGGTGGTGATGGAGCTGCTGCCGCAGTACCAGCTCGACCTGTCGGCGCTCGAGCTTGCTCTACGTGCGCTCGAGCACCGGCACGCTCGTGCCGCTCAGCGCCGTGGTCGACGATCACCCAGACGGCCGGCCGCTGAGCGTCAACCACTCCGGGCAGCTGCCGTCGGTCACGCTCTCGTTCAACCTGCGCGCCGGGCGTGGCGCTCGGCGACGCGGTCGCCGAGGTGCAGGGCATCGCCGACAAGACACTTCCGGCGTCGATCAGCACGGGCTTCTCCGGCACCGCGCAGGCGTTCCAGTCCACGCAGGCCGGCATGCTCGCGCTGCTCGGCATCGCGGTCTTCGTCATCTACGTCGTGCTCGGCGTGCTGTACGAGAGCTTCATCCATCCGATCACGATTCTCTCGGGCCTGCCGTTCGCCGCGTTCGGCGCGCTGCTCACGCTGCTGATCTTCAAGATCGATCTGAGCGTCTACGCGTTCGTCGGCATCATCCTGCTCGTCGGCCTCGTGAAGAAGAACGCGATCATGATGATCGACTTCGCGCTCGAGGCCGAGCGTAGCGAGGGCCGCACGCCGGCGGACGCGATCGTGCACGCCTGTCTGATTCGCTTCCGGCCGATCATGATGACGACGATGGCCGCGCTCATGGGCACGCTGCCGATCGCGCTGTCGCACGGGCGCCGGCGCCGGAGTCGCGGCGGCCGCTCGGCGTCGCCGTGGTCGGCGGCCTGGCGTTCTCGCAGCTCATCACGCTGTACGTGACGCCGGTCGTCTACACGTACATGGACACGCTGAGCCACCGCATGGCGCGCGTATTCTACGCGCCGGCCGCGGCCGCCGCGACGATCTGGTCGGCGTGCCCGCCGGCGCGATGGCATTCGAAGGAATGGTGCCGGTCAAGTCGAGTGGCGATGCGGCGGATTAACGACGCATCACCGCGTGACCGCCCAAACGACTGTTCGGGCCGGGTTCCACCGAGGTGGCTGCCGAGCCTGCGCGTTCCACAGGCTCGGGCTCTGCCGCCCTATCGCTGGATGGTCGCGCCCGTGAGCTGCGCGACCGCGGCGAGCGTCGTCTGGGCCGCGTTCAGGCCCAGGCGGAAATCCTTGTCGTTGTAGGTCGAGAAGACATCGGTCGGCTGGTGCCACTGCGGGTCCCAGCCGGCGCCGATCTGCGCGCCGCGCTCGTTCTCGCGCAGGCTGATCGCCGGCGACGAGATCCAGGAACGGCGCCGGAATCGGTGTTCGTCATGTGCTGGCCGACGGTCGCGGGATAGTCGGTCGCGTACTTCTCGTTGGCGTCGGCGAACGCCCAGGCCAGCTTCTGCGCGCCGTCGGCGAACTTCGACGTCGTCTGGAACTCGATGTTGACGTCGGCCTCCGGCCGCTGCTCCTTGCTCATCGTGCCGTCCTTGTGCGGCATGCCGTGGTCGAACATCATCATGTCGTGCTGGATCATGCCCGAGCCATCTGCGGCTCCGGGTATTTGCCCGAACCCGCGGGCGATCTCCTTGCCCTGCAGCGCCTGCGCGCTGCTGCGACGTAGGCGCGCGCGCCGTTCAGGCCGGTCTCCTCGTTGTTCCAGAGCACGAAGCGGATCGAGCGATCGGTCTGCACGTCGGGGCTGCTGAAGACGCGCGCGAGCTCCATCACCAGCGCCGTGCCCGAGCCGTCGTCGTTGGCGGCCTCGCCCCAGCCGATGCCGTCCATGTGGCCGCCGACGATGTACATCTCGTCCGGATGCGTGGTGCCGACCTTCGTGCAGTAGACCTCCTGCGCGCTCGCCCGGGCGCGCTCGGCTGCGAGTTCGAGCGCGCGGAGCCTGGCGTCGGGCTGGTTGAGCGAGTCGTTGTTGACGCCGGTCCGGGCACGCGATTGCCGCGCCGGCGCGAGCCGCCGCCGGCCGCGCTGGACGGTCGCGATCGGCGCGGCGTACCGCGGCTCGCCGGCGTCCGCCCGCGCGCCGCGGCGCGGGCGGCTGGTAGTCGTACGTGATCCGCTCGGTGTTCGTGCAGCCGTAGCTCTTGAGCTGCGCCTCGATCCAGTCGACCGCGGCGCGGTTGCGGTCCGTGCCCTGCCGCCGGTCGCCGAACTGCGTGAGTCCTTTGATGGTCGCCTTGTACTGGGCGAAATCGAGTCGACCGACGAGCTGGCGGATCGGATCAGCGGCCGAGTCCACGGCGCTGACAGCCGGCGCCGGGCCTCGGCCCTGCGCGTTGGCGTGAATGGGTGTCGCCGCGAGCGCTGCGCACCCGACGGCGAGGAGTACCTTCGATGCCATGTGAATCCTCTGAGGGCGAATTGGTGACGCCGATGATCATGCGCAGTGCGGTCGTCGGCGGCAAGCCGCCCGCTAGATTATCGCATGTCAGATACGCCATTCGGCACCTTCTTCGTCCCCGGCCCGACGGAGATCCGGCCGGAGCTCCTCGCGCAGATGACGCGGCCGATGATGCGGTCATCGCGGCAATCGGCGTTCGAGGCGATGTTCGCCCGCATCGAGGCGGGCCTGCGCGACGTGCTGCTCACGGCGCGCCCCGTGTACGTCGGCGCCACGTCGGCGACGGGCTTCATGGAGATGGCCGATCCGCAACCTGCCGGAGGGGCCGATCCTCTCGCTCGTCAACGGCGGCTTCTCGGAGCGGTTCGCGCAGGTCGCGGAATCGTGCGGGCGCGCACGGTGCAGCGCGTCGTCGTTCCGTGGGGGGCGACTTCGACATGCGACGCTGGTCGAAGACGCGCTGCTCGCGTCGCAAACGTACGTCGCCGTCACGGTCGCGCACTCCGAGACCTCGACGGGGGTGCTGACCGACGTGCGCACGGTCGCGCGAGCTGGCGCACCGCTACGGCGCGCTCGGCGATCGTCGACAGCGTGTCGGGCGCCGGCGGCGCGAAGTTGATGGTCGACGCATGGGGCTCGACTTCCTGCTCACGGGCTCGCAGAAGGCGCTCGCGCTGCCTGCCGGTCTCGCTTTCGCCGTCGCGTCGGCGGAGTACATCGAGCGGGCGCGGACAGGTGCCGAATCGCGGCTTCTACTTCGACGTGCTGCAGTACGACAAGTACGCCGCGAAGAAATCAGACGCCGAGCACGCCGGCGACGTCGCTGCTCTACGCGCTCGAGGCGCAGATGGGCGACATCGGACGCGAGGGCATCGAGCGGCGCTGGGAGCGGCACCTCGCGATGCGCGATGCGACGATCGACTGGGTGCGCGAACGTGCCGCGAGCGGCGTGGCATCGACTCAGCATCGTGGCGCCTGAGGGCTCGCGCTCGCCCACGGTGACGGTGATCCGCCTTCCCGGCCGGGCATGTCGCCGAAGGTCTGCGACGGCGATCAAGGCGCGCGGCTTCACGGTCGGCGGCGGGCTACGGCGAGCTGGCAAGCGACACGACCATCCGCATCGGTCACATGGGCGATCACACCCTCGACGGGTTGCGTCGCTGCCTGCACGCCTGCGAGACGGCGATCGCCGAGCTCGCCGAACGGAAGCGGCTCGTGCGCGCGTGACCGGAGCACAAACTCCCACGGCGGTTTGTCGTGGCCAGATCGCGACATCGCGTGGGCAGATCGCGACATCGCGTGGGCAGATCGCGACATCGCGTCGGGCGATCGCACACGTGCGTGGACAGACCACCGCATCGGTGTGATCAAGTCGTCGCCTCGAGGCAGCAGATGACCGCGTCGCGCGGCCACGTCGCTCTATCACGTGGTCAGATGACGCATCCACCCGGGCAGCTTGCACCAGCGCGCGGACAGAAGGCTACATGCCCCGGGCAGCCGCATGCGCGTGGTCAGGTCACTCCAACGCGCCGACACGCCACTCCGTCGCGAGGTGAGGCGACTCCGTTGCGAGGTGAGGCGGCTCGCGCGCGAACTCAGCTGACTCCGCGGCGAACTCAGATGACGATGTGCCGTGGCCATCCGATATCGACGGGACAGCAGCTCGCAACAATCCGATGGCAGCTGACCAGTCGCGGCTCTCGCATGACTGCAGCGCGATGGCAGACGACCGATCGCCGACGTCAGGTGATCAGAATCCGTCGGCGGCCGACCGATCGCCGAAGTCAGGTGACAACAACCTGAGGTCACTCATCCCGCTGCGTGATCGGGGCGCCCGTCGCCGACTGCAGCTCGTTCCGAGGGGACCTCAGGAGAGCTCACACCGCATGCAGCTTCCGCCACGATGAATCCGCCGCTGACGCGGCCCGCGACATCGGGCTCGTCGCCCGCGCCAGGTCATGCGTGTTTGAAATACTGCACCGCGCGCTCGTGCTTTTCCGCGGCGGCGCGTGAGCTGAACGTCCCGAGATTCCGACGTTTGCCGGTTTTCGGATTTTTCTTGCGTGAATAGAGCCGGTATCGGCCGTCCTTCAGTTTTCGGATCATCCGCTGCTCGCCGCTTCAGGTCACCGGACCCCAGCAGCGGTCTCCCGTGCTCGGCCCACCTGAGGACCGAGCAATTTTCTCGCCCGGGAGCCGGGCGTCCATTGCAGCCCGGTGGGTGGGCCCCTCAGCTCCCCGGGTGATACTCACGTTCCGTGTGGCCGTTGAGTTGCGAGCGATAGAAATAGACCGTGCGCAGGTTGCCGGTGGCGTACCGCTGGGCTTCATCGTTGAAATGCGGTGAGGACGGATGGCCACTCTCGCCGCCGGCAGTGACGGCGCGAGCGTGGATACTGTCGCCGAACTCCACGACGGCGCGGTCAGGCTTCACTTCCGCCGGTCTGAGATACTGGAAGACAATGCCGGAAACCTCTCCCCAACCGCGCCCACACCCTCTTCGACCTCACCGGCCGCGTCGCCATCGTCACCGGCGGCGCAGGCCTGCTCGGCTACCATCACGGAGCCATCCTCGCCGCCGCCGGCGCCAACGTCGTCCTGCTCGACCTCGCCCAGGCCAACCCAGCCCTCCGCGCCGAGCAGCTCCAACTCGCCCACGGCCCCGCCTGCCTCGGCCTCGCCGCCGACATCACCTCCGAGCACTCGCTCGCCGAAGCCCGCGACCAGATCCTCGCCAGGTTCGGCCGCATCGACATCCTCATCAACAACGCCGCCAACAACCCCAAGGTCGAAGACAGCCAAACCCGGCCAGCCCTGGTCACGCCTCGAGCACTTCCCCCTCGAAACCTGGAACGCCGACATCGCCGTCGGCCTCACCGGCGCCTTCCTCTGCTCGCGCATCTTCGGCGCGGAGATGGTCAAGCGCAACTCCGGCGTCATCCTCAACGTCGCCTCCGACCTCGGCGTCATCGCCCCCGACCAGCGCCTCTACCGCAAAGAAGGCCTCCCCGAAGACCAGCAGCCCGTCAAGCCCGTCACCTACTCCGTCGTCAAGACCGCCCTCATCGGCCTCACCCGCTACCTCTCCACCTACTGGACCGCACACAACATCCGCGTCAACGCCATCTCCCCCGGCGGCGTCGCCAACAGCCAGCCCGAAGAGTTCACCGCCAAGCTCCACCAGCTCATCCCCATGGCCCGCATGGCCCACAAAGACGAGTACCAGGGCGCTGTCCTCTTCCTCTGCTCCGACGCCAGCTCCTACATGACCGGCCAGAACCTCATCGTCGACGGAGGCCGCAGTGTCCTCTAGCTTCGCCGCAGCTCCCGCTATTTTGTTGCCATCCCGCAGCGCCATTTTGTTGTCATCCCGCAGCGCAGCGGAGGGATCTGCTTCTCTACCCCAAACCCCGGACCCCACCCTGACGCGAACGCTACAAGCCGGAGGCCACCATGCCCGCTGACCTCACGACCGCAAACCCCGCCGCCGAACACGAGATTCACCCCCACCATCCCCCTATAGTCCCCATCCCCCAGAACCCCAGCATTCCCACCCGCCGCCTCGCCCGCCTCGTCAATCGCCTCCCAAAGGGCCAGTTCATCCGCTACCTTTGCGTCGGCGTCTTCAACACCGTCTTCGGCTACATCAGCTTCGCCGCCTTCCTCTTCCTCTTCTCGCACCTCCTCCCGCAGCGCTTCCTCTACCTCGCTGTCGTCATCGCCTCCCTCGTCTCTACGCCCATCAACATCACAGTTGCCTACTTCGGTTACAAATTCTTCGTCTTCCGCACCTCTGGCAACTACCTCGTCGAGTGGCTCCGCTGCTTCACCGTCTACGGCCTCGGCATGCTCCCCGGCCTCCTCATCCTCTCCGCCCTTACAAGTTCCTCCAAACCGTGCTCCACAATCACCGCGCTCCGCTCCTGGCCACCCTCGGTCACGTGCAGCAGCTCGGCCCAGCATCACGGCGCCCTGGTCTCCATCCTCCAGCACGCATCCAACTCCAAAGCCGCCGCCGGCTACATCGCCGGAGCCGTCACCATGGCGTTCACCACCGTCTCCGGCTTCGTCGGCCACCGAAAGTTCTCCTTCAAACCCGCAAAGTCCGCCGCCTGACTGAGAACTGACAACAAGGAACAGAGAACTCGAAAGATCCCGCAGCTGGAGGCCTTCAACGTCTGTGAAAACCATCTCCATCGTCACCCCCTGCTACAACGAGCAGGACAACGTCCTCAACCTCTACACCCAGGTTCGCGACGTCATGGCCGGGATCGGCAAGTACAAGTACGAGCACATCTTCATCGACAACCACTCCACCGACGCAACCGTCGCCATCCTGAAGCAGATCGCCGCCCAGGACCCCAACGTCAAGGTCATCGTCAACTCCCGCAACTTCGGCCACATCCGCTCCCCCATCCACGCCCTCTTCCAGGCCAAGGGGGACGCCGTCCTCGGCATCGTCGCCGACCTCCAGGACCCGCCGCCCATGATCGCCGACCTCATCCGCGAGTGGGAAAACGGCGCCTACTGCGTCCTCGGCATCAAGCGCACCAGCGAAGAGAACTCCCTCATGTTCTGGGCGCGTAAGCAGTACTACCGCATCGCCGAGCGCCTCTCCTCCATCGAGACCATCCAGAACTACACCGGCTTCGGCCTCTACGATCGCAAAGTCGTCGAGCTCGTCCGCTCCTTCGACGACCCCTACCCCTACTTCCGCGGCATGATCGCCGAGATCGGCCTGCCCACCGTCAAGCTCCTCTACGACCAGCCCTCGCGCAAGTTCGGCATCACCAAGAACAACTGGTACACCCTCTACGACATCGGCATGCTCGGCATCATCAACCACTCCAAGGTGCCGCTCCGCCTCGCCACCTTCGCCGGCTTCATCGGCGCCGCGCTGTCCTTCCTCATCGCCCTCGGCTACCTCCTCGCCAAGCTCATCTTCTGGTCCACCTTCACCGTCGGCGTCGCTCCCATGATCATCGGCGTCTTCTTCCTCCAGTCCATCATGCTCGTCTTCCTCGGCGTCATGGGCGAGTACGTCGGAGCCATCTACACTCAGGTCCAGAAGCGCCCCTACGCCGTCGAACTCGAACGCATCAACTTCGACAAGGGTTTCGACTACCCCAAAACCGGCCCCGTCCAACTTCCCATGCAGACCTTCACCGCCCCAGCACAGATCAAGGCCGCCCAAGCCCAGACGCAAGTCCCCTCGCCGTCCTAGCCGCCCCCATGCTCTCTCCGCGATGCCGTCTTCTCATGTCTTCATTCCGCCGTCATCCTGAGCACAGCGAAGCATCCCGATACGCTCGACCAACCTCGACGGCCAGCACCTTTCAGTCACCAGGCCAGCGATCACCCGAAGCAACCGGAGCCCAATGCAAGACCTCATCAAACGCCAACTTCAGCAATCCATCGAAACCATGCAGCGCGTCCTCGCCGACGACAAGATCCACGCCGCCGTCCTCCAGGCCGGCGAGCTCACCGCCGCCGCCATGAAAGCCGGCAAGAAGCTCATGGTCTGCGGAAACGGTGGCTCCGCCGCCGACGCCCAGCACCTCGTGGCCGAGTTCGTCTCCCGCCTCACCGTCGACCGCCCCGCACTCCGCGCCGTCGCCCTCACCACGGACACCTCCATCCTCACCGCCATCGGCAACGACTACAGCTATGACAACGTCTTCGAGCGCCAGGTCGAAGCTCTCGGCAACCCGGGCGACGTCCTCCTCGCCATCTCCACCTCCGGCAACTCGAAGAACTGCGTCAAAGCCCTCAAACTCGCCAAACAGATGGGAATCCATACAGTCGCCTACACCGGCAACAACGGCGGCTCCATGTCCGCCCTCGCGGACATCAACGTCATCATCCCCTCCGACACCACCATGAACATCCAGGAGTCCCACCTCGCCCTCGAGCACATCTTCTGCATGGTCGTAGAGCGCCACTACTTCGGCCCGGACTTCGGCTCTAAACCGCAACACCTCGCCGAGTAGCCCAAACCGCCTCGCTCCCGTGCTCCATCCCGAGCGCAGCGAAGACCATTCAAGACAAACATGCGAACCCTCTCCCTGGCCGCCGTCGTCCTCATATCCACCAGCAGCTACACCTTCGCCTGCGTACCTGCAACTCGGCCAGTGCCCACCAGCTGCGCCGCGGGATCTTCGGCCCACACTTCCTTCACAACCTCTTCCTCATTGCCGCTCCCTTCCCCATCTTTCTCGCGCTCGCCATCGCGATCTACCTTCGCTTCCCCTTGCCCGCATCCAACGCAGCAGTCGCATGAGCACCTCTCCTCAACGCGCCGCCATCGCCGCCGGAACCCTTCTCGGCATCGGCATGGGAGGCTTCGTCGACGGCATCCTCTTCCACCAGATCCTCCAGCTCCACAACATGCTCTCCAACTGGGTTATTCGCGACACCCTCATCAACGAGCAGATCAACATGTTCTGGGACGGCCTCTTCCACGCCTTCACCTGGCTCACCACCGCCGGCGGCATTTACCTCTTCTGGCATACCGCGCGGCGCCGCCGCTTCGTTCCCTCCGGCCAAAATCTTCTCGGCTCTCTCCTCCTCGGCTGGGGCCTGTTCAATCTCGTCGAAGGCCTCATCGATCACGAAATCCTCCAGGTCCACCACGTCGTCCAAAACGGTAACCATCTCCTCTGGGATCTCGTCTTCCTCGCTGCCGGCCTCCTCTTCCTCGTCGCCGGCTACACCCTCATCCGCTCCGACCTCCACAGCTCCGCCACCGCCGGCGTCTAAGCAATCCCGCAACTTGCTGACCTGACATCAATCGCGGCCTGCATAATCCAGAGATGCTCTTCAGTCCCAAACTGCCGCTCCTCCTCGTCCCCTCTGCCATCGTGCTAACCATGGCCGCTCACGCACAACTGGTCCCCGTTGCCACCGGCATCGCCCACACGCCCGACGTCGACCTCGCCTACGAGATCTACGGTGCCCCCTCCTCCACTACGACCGTCATCGCTGTCAACGGCGGCCCCGGCCTCTCCCACGTCTACATGCTCCAGAACGACGTCTGGCAGCGCCTCGCCCGCGATCGGGAGGTCGTCTTCTACGACCAGCGCGGCCTCGGCAAGTCCACCCGCATCGCCGCCAACGCCCCGCAGACCATGGATGCCGCCGTCGCCGATCTCGATGCGATCCGCTCCCATCTCCACCTCGACAAAGTCGACCTCGTCGGCGACTCCTTCGGCGGTCTCATCGTCATGGCCTACGCCGCCGCCCACCCCGAGCACGTCCGCAAGCTCATCCTCTCCGACTCCGCCGCACCCGATCTCAGCCACATGAAGCGCGATCTCGCCGACGTCTTCCCTGACGTCATCGCCAACGAGAAGATCGAGACCGCGAAGCTCACCGACCCACGACAGATCGCCGAAGCCGGCCTCCGCACCCACTTCCGCATGATCTTCTACAGCCAGGAGCTCTGTACCCGCTATCTCGCCGGCGTCTCCGACCTCGGTCTCAACGCACAGATCGGCGAAGCTGTCGGCAGATCAATCGAACACCTCGATCTCACCCCAGCTCTCGCAAATTTCAGCGTCCCCACACTCGTCATCAACGGACGCTTCGACATGAATGTCACCCCACTCGTAGCCTGGAACATCGCCCACGCGATCCCCGGCGCACAGCTCGTCTACTTCGAAAAGAGCGGTCATCTGCCCTCCTACGAGGAACCCGACAAATATGTATCCGTCGTCGATACATTTCTACGCACCAACTGACCTCCGCGCTCTTTGCCGCTGCCCGTCCCTTTGTTTGTCATTCAGGAGCGAAGCGGAGGAATCTGCTGTCGCCGTTGCTCGTCCCCACCGCATAATGAGAGCCAATGCCCAAGCCCCTCCCGCCCGAAGATCTCACCCACATCCTCGTGCAGACTCACGACCTATGGCCCCAGCTCCGCCACGCTCGCATCTTCATCACAGGGGGCACCGGCTTCTTCGGTCACTGGCTCCTTGAATCTCTCCTCCACGCCAACCGCGAGCTCGACCTCCACGCCCGCGCCACCGTCCTCACCCGCAACGCAGCAGCCTTCCGCACCAAAGCTCCCCACATCGCAGGCGATCCCGCCATCACCCTCCTCGAAGGCGACATCCGCACCTTCGCCTTCCCATCCGAGCCCCACACCCACATCATCCACGCCGCCACCGACTCCGGCGGCCAGCAATCCGACCAGCCCCCCTACGCCCTCGCCGAGTCCATCCTCGAAGGCACCCGCCACACCCTCCAGTTCGCCCTCCATACCGGAGCCAAACGCCTCCTCTACACCTCCACCGGAGCCGTCTACGGCCGCTCCTCCGCAACGGAAAACCACATCCCCGAAACCAGCAAAGCCGCTCCCGACCCCCTTCTCCTCAGCTCTTCCTACGACGAATCCAAGCGCATGTCAGAGCACCTCTGCGTCGCCTACTCCCACGCCACGCCGCTTGAAGCCGTCATAGCCCGCCCCTTCGCCTTCGTCGGCCCGCACCTCCCTCTCGACGCCCACTTCGCGATCGGCAACTTCATCAGTGCCGCCATCGCCAACACGCCCATCCACATCAGGGGCGACGGCACCCCCATCCGTTCATGGCTCTACATGGCCGACCTCGCCATCTGGCTCTGGACCATCCTCCTCCGCGGCAGACCCAACCGCGCCTACAACGTCGGCAGCGAACACGCCCACACCATTGCCGAAGCCGCCCACCTCACATCCCGCACCCTGCGCCCCGATCTACCCATCCAGATCGACGGCACCCCCGACCCAGCCGCCCCCATGAACTCCTACGTCCCCTCCACCCGGCGCGCCCGCGAAGAACTCGGCCTCCACCAAACCATCCCGCTCGAAGAAGCCCTCCGCCGCACCGCCGCCTGGCACGGTTACGAGCTCCCCTGTTGACGCTTCTGCTGTCATCCTGAGCGAAGCGAACGATCCCGACGAACTCAACCCCGCCTCAGCAATCAGAACCCTTCAGCCCCATAAAACTCATCTGGCGTTCACCTTAAACGCAGAAGCCCAAACCGGCTACACCACCACCAGCCCCGCCTTAGCCGTCCCCACAAACTCCGTTACCGTCTCCACCATGTAGTCCAGCATCTCCGTCGTCAGCCCCGGAAACACCCCAATCCAGAACACGTTATTCATCACGTAATCCGTGTTCGGCATCTCGCCCACCACCCGGTACTCCCATCCCTCATACGCCGGCTGCCGCGTCAGGTTACCCGCAAACACCAGCCGCGTCCCGATCTTCTTCGCCTCGAGCGCCCGCGTCAGCTGGTCCCGCGTAAACGGCGCTCCCTCCTTCACGCCGATCGGAAACCCAAACCAGCTCGGGTCCGCATTCTCCCCCGCCACTGGCAGCTGCAAGAACTCCTCCATCGGCTCGAGCGCCTTCTTCAAATACGCGAAGTTCGCCTTACGCTTCTCAATAAATTCCGGCAGCTTCGCAATCTGCGCCACACCCAGCGCCGCCTGCATATCCGTCGCCTTCAGGTTGTAGCCCACGTGGCTGTACGTGTACTTGTGGTCATACCCGCAAGGCAGCGTCCCCAGTTGCCAGTCAAACCGCTTACCGCACGTGTTATCCACACCCGGCTCACACCAGCAGTCCCGCCCCCAATCACGAAAGCTGTCAATCAGCACCTGCAGCGCCGGCTTATCCGTCAGCACCGCCCCACCCTCACCCATCGTGATGTGGTGCGCCGGATAAAAGCTCACGGTGGCGATATCCCCAAACGTCCCCACCTTCTGTCCGTTATAGGTCGCGCCCAGCGCATCGCAGCAGTCTTCCACCAGCCATAGCTTGTACTTCTTGCAGAACTCCGAAACAGCGCCGAGATTGAACACATTGCCCAGCGTGTGCGCGATCATCACCGCCTTCGTCTTCTCGCTGCGCGCAGCCTCCAGCTTCGTTACATCGATCTCATACGTCGGCAGAATCACATCCACAAACACCGGCACCAGCTTGTTCTGAAAGATCGGGTTCACCGTCGTCGGAAACCCGGCCGCCACCGTAATCACCTCATCGCCCGGCCTGCAACGCCCGATCGCCCAGCTTCGGCGAAGTCAACGCACTCAGCGCAACCAGATTCGCCGAAGATCCCGAGTTCACCAGGCTCGCCGATCGCACTCCGAAAAACCGCGCCAGCTTCTTTTCAAACTCCTTCGCCCACCGGCCCGTCGTGTACCAGCCATCCAGCGCACTCTCCACCACCGCGCTCATATCCTCGGCCCGAATCACCTTCCCCGATACCGGAACCACCGACGTCCCCGGCACAAACTCCCGCTGCGGAAACGCCTCCGCATGGTACTGCGCCGTCAACTCCAGAATCTGCTGCTTCAGCTGCTCTGCCCGCTCACTCATCTCTTAACGATACACAGACCACGCCAGGGGAACCAACCGGTGCCTCTCCCGCCCAAAACTCGCCGTCGTTCGGATCTATTCATCCTCGCTCATACCTCATACCTCACAGCTCATACCTCATAGAAAACATCGACACAGCGCGGCTCAAGCGACCTCGCCGGAAACAACCATCCACCACCGGTATGATGTCCCTAGCACTCGAAACCTCCCCCAAGGACCCAGAATGAAAGCCGTTATCCTCGCCGGCGGCCTCGGCACCCGCATCAGCGAAGAGACCTCCCTCCGCCCCAAACCCATGGTCGAGATCGGCGGCCGCCCCATACTCTGGCACATCCTCAAGCTCTACTCCCAGCACGGCATCAACGACTTCATCATCTGCTGCGGCTACAAGGGTTATGTCATCAAGGAGTACTTCGCCAACTACTTCCTCCACATGTCGGACGTCACCTTCGATATGCGCAACAACAAGATGGAGGTGCTCGACTCAGTCGCCGAGCCCTGGCGCGTCACCCTGGTCGATACCGGAGACTCGACCGGCACCGGAGGCCGCCTCCGCCGCGTCGCCAAATATCTCACCCCCGGCGAGCCCTTCTGCATGACCTACGGCGACGGTGTCGCAGACGTCGACATCACCGCCTCCATCAAGTTCCACAAAGATCACGGCAAAGCCGTCACCCTCACCAGCGTCCAGCCCGTCGCCCGCTTCGGCGCCCTCGGCCTCAAGGACACCCAGATCTACTCGTTCCAGGAAAAACCCTCCGACGAGGGCGGCTGGATCAACGGCGGCTTCTTCGTGCTCGAGCCCAAAGCCATCAACGCCGTCACCGATGACCTCCAGATGTTCGAGCGCGAACCCATCGAAACCCTCGTCACCCAGGGGGAGGTCCACGCCTTCTTCCACCACGGCTTCTGGCAGGCCATGGACACCCTTCGCGACAAGCAACACCTCGAAGAACTCTGGGCCAATGGCAAAGCCCCCTGGAAGTCCTGGTAGCCGGATCTATTTCTGCGTTGCCTTTCTGTCTGTCATTCCCGAAGGGATTCTGCTGTTGCTTTGCTTTACTGCTCATGGATCGTCATTCAGAAGCGGAAGCAGCCGCCGTCAATCCACCGTCGGCCGCTCCGCCCCATCCACCACAACCGCCGCTACCGGCCCTCGCGTCGCCAGGAGCTTCAACCCGATCTGCTCCTGGATCGCAACAAACAGCGGCGCTCCCGAAGCATCCGCGGGTGCCACCGGCACCTCGCCCCCAAACTGCGTCTCATCCGGAGCCCACTCCAGGTCGAAATCCCATCGCCCCGTCAGCCCCGTCTTATTCACCACCGGCCGGTCCAGCACCGCCCGCTGCAGCAGCGACACAAAGTCGTCCATCGTGGCATTTCGCGCTGGCATCACGATCTTCTGCGGATACACCGTGCTGATTAGTGCCGGCGGCGCATCCGCCGCAGCCACACTCGCCCTCATCTTCGGTCCGCCCTTCGCCACACTTAGCTCATAGATCGAAAACTCCTTCGGCGTTCGGTGAAACCGCAGCTGGAAGCGCTCCTTCAGCAGCTCCCGCAGCATTGTCATCTGTTCGTCGCGCGTAGGCCGCACCTCGCCCGGCGTCACCGCAGCAATGTCGAAGTGATCCGCGTCCATCCACGCCGGTCCACCCGAGATCGTTCGCGAGTTCACATCGTAAGCCGCCGCAATCAGCAGCTTCAGCGTGTAGTCCTTGACGATGAAACGGCTGTTGCCCTCCATCTTGATGTACCGGCCCGACTTCTCTATATGCGGCACCTGCCGCACGGTTGCCACATCGAATGCCTCAAACTTTGGCCGGGCAGCCGGAGATTGCGCCGCCCGCCGCATGAACAACAAGCACAAGCATCGCGAACACCGTCTGCCGCACCATCAAAGATCGTCCTTTCAAAACACAACTCAGCCTAAGCCATTCTCCTCCCCGCTCGAACCAAGTATCCTCAGCTTGTGATCGAAAAGCCCGCATTCTCCTGGCAAGGCAAGCGCGTCTTCCTCACCGGCCACACCGGCTTCAAGGGCGGCTGGCTCGCGCTCTGGCTCACCAAGCTCGGCGCAGAGGTTCGCGGCTACGCCCTCGACCCCTACACCACCCCCAACCTCCTAACCATCGCTCGCATCGGCGACACTGTTGAAGACTTCCGCGGCGACATCCGCGACTCCACCGCCCTCAACGCCGCCCTCGAAGACTTCAGCCCCGAGGTCGTCTTTCACCTCGCCGCCCAGCCCCTGGTCCGCCACTCCTACAACGACCCCATCGGCACCTTTGAGACAAACGTCATCGGCACCGCACGCGTCCTCGACGCGGTCCGCCGCACCCCATCCGTCCGCGCCGTCGTCTCCGTCACCACCGATAAATGCTACGAGAACAAGGAGTGGGTCTGGCCCTACCGCGAGACCGACCCCCTCGGCGGCTATGACCCATACTCCGCCTCCAAGGCCTGTGCCGAGATCGTCTCCGCCGCCTTCCGCCAGTCCTTCTTCCACCCCTCGCAGCTCAACCAGCCCGGAGGCCACACCACCGCCATCGCCACCGCCCGCGCCGGCAATGTCATCGGCGGAGGAGACTGGTCGCTCGACCGCCTCATCCCCGACCTCGTCAGCGGCTTCACCCGCGGAGAGCCCGTCCTCATCCGCCGCCCCCACGCCATCCGCCCCTGGCAACACGTGCTCGAGCCCCTCCACGGCTACATCCTCCTCGCCGAAAAGCTCCTCTCCGGCAATCCGAAATTTGCCACCGCTTACAACTTCGGCCCCACCGAGGACGACGCCCAACCGGTTCAGTGGATCGTCGAAAAAATGACAGGGTTCTGGGGTGACGGAGCCTCCTGGACCCTCGATCCCGACCCCGGCGTTCACGAGGCCGGATACCTCAAGCTCGACGCCTCCCGCGCCCGCGCCGACCTCGGCTGGCGTCCGCGCCTCCGCCTCGAAACCGCCCTCCAGTGGCTCGTCGAGTGGTACAAAGCCGCCGGGCGCAACGAGGACATGCAGGCCCTCACCTTCCGCCAGATCGCCGCCTACGAGCAACTCCTTCGCCAGCCATGAGCACCACGCCCGCCCCCCACATCGAAATCCGCCTCGCCACCTTTCCCCAGGATGGAGCCGCCGTACGCGCCCTCCTCACCGGGTATCGCGAGTACCTCGCCACCTTCGTCCCCGCAGCCCATCTCTGCTGCGACCTTCCCGCCTCCGAACTCGACCATCTCCCCGGCCAGCACGCCGCTCCTCTCGGCGCCTTCGCCCTGGCCCTTGTGGACGCCCTCCCCGCCGGCTGCGCCGCCATCCGCCCCATCACCGTCGCCCCGGGCAAAGAAGCCGCCGAACTCCGCCGCATGTGGGTCCCTCCACAATTCCGCGGCCTCTCCCTCGGCCGTCACCTCGCGGAGACCCTCATCAAGCACGCCACCGCCGCGGGCCACACCGCGCTCTACCTCGACACCTTCCCCGCCCACATGCCCGCCGCCCAACCCCTCTACCGCAGCCTCGGCTTCCTCCCCATCCCCCAGTACGGCACCCACGCCGGAGAAGGCCTCGCCTACATGCGCCTAGAGCTTCCCGCTAAGGTCACCTGACTCACCCCCAGGCGCCGCCCTCCCCAAAAACCTGTCATCCCGATCAAAGGCGCGAAGCGTCGAAGCGGAGAACCCGCTCCCCCTTGCCTCTGCCGTTGTTTTTCCGTCTGTCCTTCCAGCAGGGAATCTGCTGTTGCCTCTGCCGTTGCCCTTGCTCTTGCTCTTGCCCTTCTGTCTGCCATTCCCGAAGGGAATCTGCTGTTGCCGTGCGTTGCCGTTGCCGTTGCCCTTGCCCTTGCCCTTCTATCTGTCATTCCCAAAGGGAATCTGCTGTTGCTGTTGCTCCGTTGCCCTTGCTCTTCTGTCTGTCATTCCCGAAGGGAATCTGCTGTTGCCGTTGCTGTTGCTGTTGCCGTTGCCCTTCTGTCTGTCATTCCCGAAGGGAATCTGCTGTTGCCGTTGCCCTTATCGTTGCCCTTCTGTCTGCCATTCCCGAAGGGAATCTGCCATAGCCATTCCTGCCCTTCCCTCCCACACCCGCCACCTAAAACAAATCTCACCACCCTACAAAGTGCTACGATCCCTCCTTGAAACAATTCCCGGAGCGCCCACCGCCATGACCCACACCCTCGCCGCCATCCTCCTCATCACCGCAGGGACAGCCCACGCCCAACTCCCTCACACCTACACCTGCGGCTCCACCCTCTCCGCCACCTCCCTCTACACCCCCAACACCGCCGGTTTCGACCTCCGCACCAGCCCCACCATCCAGGACAATACCTGCACCAACGACCAGCCCTTTTTCTTCTCGCTCCCCGTCCCCGAAGGCAGCTACCGCATCACCGTCGCGCTCGGCGGCCCCGAGGCATCCGTCACCACCGTCCGCGCCGAAGCCCGACGCCTCATGCTTGAAAAGATCTCGACCGGCCCTCACAAGTCCACCACCCGCACCTTCGACGTCAACGTCCGCACCCCCCAAATCTCCGGCTCCGACAAGCAGGTCCACCTCAAACCACGCGAGATCGGCAACCTCGACTGGGACAACAAGCTCACCCTCGAGTTCAACGGCACGCACCCATCCTTCCGCTCCATCACCATCGCGCCAGTCAAGGAACCCACCATCTACCTCGCCGGCGACTCCACCGTCGTCGACCAGGACACCGAACCCTGGGCCGCCTGGGGCCAGATGCTCCCGCGCTTCTTCCGCCCCGGCATCGTCATCGCCAACCACGCCGAATCCGGTGAAACCCTCCGCTCCTTCGTCTCCGAGGGGCGCTTCAATAAGATCTTCTCCCTCATCCAACCCGGCGACTACCTCTTCTTCCAGTTCAACCACAACGACCAGAAGATCGACAAAGCCACTGGTCAGCCCGTCGTCCCTCTCGAAACCTACAAACAGCTCCTCACCGAATACATCAATCTCACCCGCAAGGCCGGAGCCACCCCCGTCCTTGTCACTAGCATGAACCGCCGCACCTTCGACCCCAGCGGCCACATCACCAACTCCCTCGGCGCCTACCCCGAAGCCATGCGCGAGGTCGCCCGCGACCAGCACGTCACCCTCATCGACCTCAACGCCATGTCGAAAACCCTCTTCGAGGCCCTCGGTCCCGAAGCCTCCATGCGCGCCTTCATGCACTACCCCGCCAACACCCTACCCAACCAGAGCGAAGCCATCTCCGACGACACCCACTTCAACAGCTACGGCGCCTACGAACTCGCCCGCTCGGTCGTCCAGTCGATCCGCCAGTCGGACCTGCCGCTGCGCAAACTCCTGGTCCCCGACATCCCGGCCTTCAACCCCGCTCACCCCGATCCACTCGCGACCTTCTCCCTCCCCCCGACTCCCATTCCGCCCAAAGAAGACACGACCAAAATCCCCCAAACCTAAATCCCGCAGGGACTCTGCGTTTGCCCCGCCGTTGCCTTTGCCGTTGCTATTGCCTTTGCCCTTGCTTTTCTGTCTGTCATTCCCGAAGGGAATCTGCCGTCGCCCTTACCCCACCTCGCCCCTTCTCCCTCGCCCTAACCTGCCGCCGTTAACGTCCAGCCCCCAACAAGAAACTTACCGCTCCCCCAGCAGCTTCCGCACATCCGCCCGCAGCACACTCTCCCGAACCTCCCCCACATACGTCTTCGCCACCCGCCCTTCGCGATCCACCAGAATCGTCGTCGGAATCCCCTGCATCTCCGCGCTCATCTGCGACAGCTCATCCGGAAACGCCATCGGGTACTTCACTCCGTACCGCTGCGCAAACGCCTGCACCTTGGCGGCCCGGTCCTCCCCTGCCCCATCCAGCGATACCCCCACCACCGCAAACCCGCTTGGCCCCAGATCCCGCACTGCCCGCACCAGCGCCGGAACCTCTTCCCGGCAAGGCCCGCACCATGTCGCCCATAGATTAATCGCCACGACCTGCCCTCGATGCTCCGCCAGCAGCCACCGCCCTCCATCCATCTGCTCCAGCGCAAACTCCCCCATCGGCTGCCGCGACCCCACTGCCGCAACGCCAGCGCTCTCCCCATACCGCTCCCGCACAGCCCCCACCACCAGCACCACGATCGCGGCCAGCACCACGACAAGCACCCCGCCCGTCACTCGCCTCTTCTCGCTCAACGCGATCCGCTCCTATCCCTCCAACTCTACTCATCCCCTTCTCAAACGGAGCCCGGTATTCCCACTTTGCTGAAATTCAGTACCCTGCGCGTACCCAAATTGGGAAAAGGCATGTGACCCCTGACCCCGTTCTACTCACATACGGTCCGATCCCGTGTTCATCCGTGTAATCCGCCGTCAGGTGCTCCTCAGTCCAAAGGCAGTAAACCTCCCCCTCTCCGCATCCAAGCAACTAAGCCCGCAAGTAGCGAAGCTGAATATTTCCCACGCAAAGTGAGACGCATGGAACGTACCCTGCTGCCCGGAAGACCTTACCCGCTCGGAGCCACCCCCACCTCCAAGGGCACCAACTTCGCCCTCTACTCCGAGAACGCTACCGGCGTCTCCGTCTGCTTCTTCGACGAATCGGCAACCAGACCGACTGCGTCGCCCTGCGCGAGCGCACCGCCTTCGTCTGGCACGGCCTCATCCGCAACATCAAGCCCGGCCAGCGATACGGCTACCGCGTCGACGGCCCCTGGGAGCCGGAGAAGGGCCAGCGCTTCAACCCAGACAAGCTCCTCGTCGACCCCTACGCCAAAGCCATCACCGGCGACGTCGACTGGAAGGCGCCCATCTTTCCCTACGACGTCACCACGGGCGACGACACTCAAGCGCGACGACCAGGACTCCGCCGCCGGCGTCCCCAGGTCCATCGTCATCGATGACCGCCACTTCGACTGGGAGGGCGACTGCGCCCCCGACACGCCGCTTGCCGACTCCATCATCTACGAGGTCCACGTCCGCGGCTTCTCCAATCTCAGAACCCCACGGTGCCCGAGAAACTGCGCGGCACCTACGCCGGGCTCGCCTGCCGAACCCAGCATCAACTACCTGAAGAAGCTCGGCGTCACCGCCGTCGAGCTGCTGCCCGTTCACCACTTCATCGACGAAGGCCACCTCGTCGACCGCGGTCTCCGCGACTACTGGGGCTACAACACCCTCGGCTACTTCGCGCCCATGTCTCGCTACAGCTCCTGCGGCGACAATGGCTGCCAAGTCGACGAGTTCAAGGAGATGGTCAAGGCCCTGCACAAAGCCGGCATCGAGGTCATCCTCGACGTCGTCTACAACCACACCTGCGAAGGCAATCGCATGGGCCCGATGCTCTCCTTGAAGGGCATCGACAACACCACCTACTACCGCCAGGTCGCCGAACGATCCGCGCTACTACATGGACTTCACCGGCACCGGCAACACCCTCAATCGTCATGAACCCGCAGGTCCTCAAGATGGTCATGGACTCGCTCCGCTACTGGGTCACCGAGATGCACGTCGACGGCTTCCGCTTCGACCTCGCCAGCACCCTCGCCCGCGAGCTCCACGACGTCTCCAAGCTCTCGTGCTTCTTCGACACCATCCACCAGGATCCCACCCTCGCCGACGTCAAGCTCATCGCCGAGCCCTGGGACGTCGGCGACGGCGGCTATCAGGTCGGCAACTTCCCCGTCGTCTGGGCCGAGTGGAACGGCAAATACCGCGACACCGTCCGCCGCTTCTGGAAGGGCGACGAGGGCACCCTCTCCGACTTCGCCTACCGCCTCACCGGCTCCTCCGATCTCTACCAGATCCGACGGCCGCAAGCCCTACGCCTCCATCAACTTCATCACCGCGCACGACGGCTTCACTCTCTGCGACCTCGTCAGCTACAACGAAAAGCACAACGAGGCCAACGGCGACAACAACACCGACGGCGCCAACGACAACGACTCCTGGAACATGGGCGCCGAAGGTCCCACCGACGACCCCGCCATCAACGCGCTGCGCGAACGCCAGATCCGAAACTTCCTCGCCACCCTCATCCTCTCGCAGGGCGTCCCCATGCTGTGCGGCGGCGACGAGGTCGCGCGCTCGCAGCGCGGCAACAACAACGGCTACTGCCAGGACGACGAGCTCACCTGGTACGACTGGAACCTTGACGCGCCCCGCAAACGCCTCATGGACTTCACCGCGAAGCTCATCGAGCTTGCGCAGCAACCACCCCAACCTCCACCGCCGCAAGTTCTTCCAGGACCGCACCGTCAAAAGCTCCCGGGGAGCCGAGCCGCGATCATCAAGGACATCGCCTGGTACAATACCGACGGCAACGAGCTTCCCGACGAAGCCTGGAACGAGCCTGGAACCGCACCCTCGGCGCTCATGCTCAACGGCAAGACCCTCGGCGTCACCGACGAAGACGGCCATCCCGTCACCGATGACAGCTTCCTCATCCTGGTCAACGCCTACCACGAAGGCGTCGAGTTCACCCTTCCCGAATCTCCCAAAGGCCGGCCCTGGGTCCAGCTCATCGACACCCAGCACATCGACGACCCCTTCAAGGAAGTCCCCCTCTCCGACAAGGTCATCCTCGGCGGCCGCTCCATCCGCGTCTTCCGCGACGACCCCGGCAACATAAGCGCCCAGCCAAAGCCAAACTGAGCTCAGAAACAGTCGCTGTTGCCGTCGCCCTTGCCCTTGCCCCTCTGTCTGTCATTCCCGAAGGGAATCTGCTGTTGCTGTCTGCCGTCGCCCTCTGTCTCTCAATCCCGAAGGGAATCTGCTGTCGCCCCTGCCCTCGCCTGTGGCCTAAAAGAACGGAGCAGCCGCACGAACTCGCGGCCGCTCCCTCCCGCTAAACCGTCACAGCCTCCTTCATCTGCTGAGCCGCCTTCTTCTCATGCAGTGCCAGCTGCTTCTCCCCCACGCCATTCGTCCACTGCCCCACTGGGGTCGAATCCGCCGGCGACGTTACCTCGGTTCCCGGCTCTGGCGGGTAGGGCCGCACATCCAGGTTCTCGCCGCCATTCCGCTCGAACTGCACCGGATGCAAACCGTTCGCGCTGTTCCACGGTGCTTTGAAGTCCTTCTCGCCATACTGGCTCTCCCCCGTAGACGCGTTGAAGAACTGATCCACCAGCCCCGGTGTCGGCTGGATAATTCCAACCGCGAACTGCGGCTTGTCCATGCTCTCGAGCGCCGCCGTAAACGCTCGCATGTGCGTAATCTCGCGCGTCATCAGAAACTGCAGCGCCTCTTTCGATCCCTGATCCTGCGTAAATCCGATCAGCCGTTCATACACAATCTTCGCCCGAGCCTCCGCCGCAATGTTGCTCCGCAAATCAACCGCCAGATCCCCCGTGATCTTCAGGTAATCCGCCGTCCAGGCGTTTCCCATCGAGTCGTACAGGTTCACCCCGCCGCCGCCCGCGATCACCATCAGCGGATCGGCCTCTGCCGCCTCCCGGTTCATCTTCATCGGCTTCAAATGCATCCGCGTCAGAGCCCCAATAATCTCCAGGTGGCTCAGCTCCTCGGTCCCGATGTCCATCAGCAGGTCCTTGCGAGCGGCATCCTCACAGTTCCATCCCTGAATCGTGTACTGCATCGCCGCCGCCAGCTCGCCATTCGCCCCGCCAAACTGCTCCAGCAGCATCTGACCAAAACGCGGGTCCGGCTCCCCGATCTTCACGGTGTACATCAGCTGTTTCACATGGTGGTACATAAGCTCTACTCACCTCTACAGGATCTCTTCAGCTCTCAGCGCCCTCTCGATCCTGCGAAGGATAGGACGTCGTTGTCACACATGACCGTTCGCGAACGAAAAAGGACGACGCTCAACCGGACTCCCACGTCCGCCGCGCGTTCTCCTCCATTCGTAGGAGCCC
The DNA here is from genome assembly GCA_963778445.1 of uncultured Acidobacteriaceae bacterium. Taxonomy (GTDB): domain Bacteria; phylum Acidobacteriota; class Terriglobia; order Terriglobales; family Acidobacteriaceae; genus Edaphobacter. The sequence continues at coordinate 80,059 of CAVZUG010000001.1, forward strand.
CCACAAGAAAACTTCGTTGCACATCATCGAAAAACTTCCAATGATCGCGTAGCCTTGCGAACATCCCTGTTCACCACCCAAACCCTGCATCGCGACCGAAGCGGCTAGGCCTGCTCCCCACCGCCGCCACCCTTGCCAGCCCAATCGAGCGGGGAGCGCGCCAGGCGCCCCCCACCCCAACTACATCGACGGAGTCACATCGATCCGCAGCACCTGCCCGTTCGCCCCCGGAGCAGCTCCCAGGTTCGACACGTACAGCCGTCCATCCGGTCCAAACGTCATCCCCGTCGGAACCACCAGGCCGGTCACCACATCCTCGATGTTGCCGTTCCGCTTCACGCGCACCACCTTGCCCGCGCCCGGTGTCGGATACCCCGGAGCATCCGACAGCTCCAGCACATACAGCAGTCCATCCGGACCTGTCTTCATGCTAACGATCGTCGTAAACCCAGCCTTCGAGCTCACCACCTTCCACCGCGCATAGTTCTGATCCGCACCATCAAACCCCGGCAGCGGATTCGGAACCACCAGGTCCTTCGCAATCGTCATCACCTTCGACCACTGCGGATCGATCGGAAACAGGTTCAGATTACCCACATACAAAGCATCGCCCTGCGCCACAATCGACGTCGGAACGATGTGTCCCTGCGAAGCAGAAACATCAATAACCTGCCGCACCTTCCCACTCGGAGCCACCGAAAACACCTGCCCATGGTTCGGCTCAACCGTGTACAGCAGACCTTCATTCGCGATCAGCCCATACCACGTCCCATCCGGCTCGTAGTCGTCTGGACTCGTATACTTCGCCGGGAAGTCCCGCAGCGCACTGCTCAGGTCCGCGACATTCGTCCACTTCCCGTTCTTCAGGTTCACCTTGACAATCGCGTTCGGCAACGTCGGATTTCCATGCGAGCATCCTCCTCCCGCCAGATCCGCATACAGGTTCCCGTTCAAAAACGCCAGGTCCGCAACGCCAATAACATCCCCCTGCGCATCCACCGTCGAAGGCAGCCCCGATGCCAGCGTCGTCCGCTTTCCCGCCGTATCCACAGCCGAAATCCGCGCCGTCGTCCCACCCGTATACGGCCCAATTGGCGGTGGCACCTGCGGGCACACTCCCACCGTCGACGTCGTCCCTCCCAGCCCCGCCTCGGCAACATACAACGTGCCGTCGGTCCCAAACGCAAGACCCCGCGGCCCTTGAAGTCCAGAGACATACACCATCGCATTGCTCGGCACCTGCGCCATCACGCGCACACCAGACACGCCGCCGCACAGCAAAACGGCAACAAGACACGAAACCGACGAATAGTTTTTCAAAGAAAATCTCCTCACGTTGACAGCAGGCTTGGACAGGCCGGAACGCAACGCACGCATACGCGCGTCATGTCTTCCGGTCACGATGTACGAGGGGCCCCGCGAGGTGATGAACCCTGATGCGTCTTGTATGCACAAGGCAGCAGCGTGAAATCGAATACCGGCCGGAGGTCGTCCTCACGGCGGCGGTTCACCTTCTAGCGAGCCAAAAGTGTACCGCCTGCACTTCACACCCATCAATAAAATTCAGCGTTCCCCAAAACCACCGTCATCCCGACCGAAGCGAAGGAACCTGCTTCTCCCCGGCCGGGTGCTCACCCCTGAACCCACCCTCTCAGCGAAATCCGCGTTCCTCCGTGCAAATCCGCTCTACGCCTTTCCCCTGCCCCGCGCAGCCACCAACTCCTCATAAAGCCGCACCGTCTGATCCGCAATCGCCCCCCACGAAAACATCCGCTCCACCCGAGCCCGACCCGCATCCCCAAACTGCCGGCACAGCTCCGGGTCCGCCATCAGCTCCGTCAACCGAGCCGCCAAGTCCCGCGCAAACTGCTCCGGCTTCACCGGAAACCCGGTCACAGCATCCGGCTCAAACGGCACCAGAAACCCCGTCTCCCCATCCACCACCACCTCCAGGATCCCCCCCGTCGCACTCGCCACCACCGGTGCCCGGCATGCCATCGCCTCCAGGTTGATGATCCCGAATGGCTCATACACCGAAGGGCAACAAAACACCCGGCAATGCGAGTACAGCTCGATCGCCTCCGCCTTGGTCACCATCTTCTCGATCCACACAATATTGCCGCCCGCCGCACGCGCCGCCTCCACCTTCTCCCGCATCTCCGCCGCAATCTCCGCCGTATCCGGAGCACCCGCGCACAGCACCACCTGCATCCCCTTCGGCAGGTGCTTAACCGCCTCCACCAGGTGCGTCACTCCCTTTTGCCGAGTAATCCGCCCCACAAACAACACGTACGGCTCCGCCACGTCCACCCCATACTTCAGGAGCGCCCCGGTCCCCTCCGCCTTCTGGTACTCCTTCAGGTCGATGCCGTTATAGATCACATGGATCTTCTCCGCCGAGACCTCCGGATAAGCCCGCAAAATATCCGCCTTCGTCCCCTCCGATACCGCGATCACCGCATCCGCATCCAGAATCGCCGTCCGCTCCATCCACGAGCTCATCGCATACCCCGACCCCAGCTGCTCCGCCTTCCACGCCCGCAGCGGCTCGAGCGAATGCGTCGTCAAAACAAACGGCACCCCATACAGCTTCTTCGCCAAAAACCCCGCCATGCTCACGTACCACGTATGCGTGTGCACCACATCGATCTTGCCCAGCTCCTTCATCCATTGCAGATTCAGCGCCAGAGCATCCACCGCCGCCTTGAACTTCTCCGTCGTCCCCCCGGTAATCTCCTTCGGCGGCTCCTCCCCCCGCACCTGCAGGTTCCCCGCATCCACCCTCTGGTCGCCCCAGCAGTGAACCTCCACCTCCACCAGCTTCGCCAGCTCCCGGCTCAGATACTCCACATGCACCCCAGCCCCGCCATACACCGCCGGCGGATACTCCCGCGTCATCAACCCAACTCGCATCCCAGCCTCCATCCAACCGCCTCCGCAGCCTACCACCCCGCCCTTCCCCACACCCATCCGGTTGCCATCGCCTTTGCCTTTGCTTTCGCCCTTGCCTCTGCTTTCGCCTTTCTGTCTGTCATTCCCGAAGGGAATCTGCCGTGCTGTGCTGTGCTGTTGCTGTTGCTGTTGCCGCTGCCGCTGCGGTTGCCGTTGCCGCTTGCCCTTGCTGCTGCCTTTGCCTTGCCCTTGCCTTTCTGTCTGTCATTCCCGAAGGGAATCTGCTGTTGCAGTTGCAGTTGCTGTTGCTGTTGCAGTTGCAGTTGCAGTTGCAGTTGCAGTTGCAGTTGCAGTTGCCGTTGCAGTTGCCGTTGCAGTTGCAGTTGCAGTTGCAGTTGCAGTTGCCCTTGCCCTTCTGTCTGTCATTCCCGAAGGGAATCTGCTGTTGCCTTTGCCCTTGCAGTTGAATTCTGTCCTTCCCGAGCAAATCTTCTGTCGCCCTTGCCTTCTGCCCGTCATCCCCCAAAAAAGATCTTCCGTTCCCATTGCCGTTTACACGGCCCAGCGGCAAACACCCCAGATCCCCCTGTTACCCTCCCACCATGCCGCGCGAGTATCACTTTTGGGTTTACATCCTCGCCAGCCGCTCCCGCAACCTTTACATCGGTATCACCAGTAATCTCCATCGCCGCGTCGACACCCATCGCGAAGCCATCCCCGGCACCCACACCGCCAGTTACAACATCCACCGCCTCGTCTACTTCGAATACTTCCGCTATGTCCGCAGCGCTCTGACCCGCGAAAAAGAACTCAAGCACTGGACCCGGGCACAAAAGATAGCTCTCATAGAGGCCGTCAATCCAACATGGAGCGACCTCCTCGGGCAAGACAACACAGGTTTCCTGTAGTCGTCTAGTCGTCAATCATGCCGTCTGTCGCCCGTGCCCGTCTGCTGTCATTCCCGAAGGGAATCTGCTGTTGCTGTTGCTGTTGCCGTTGCCGTTGCTGTTGCTGTTGCTGTTGCTGTTGCCGTTGCCCTTGCCCCTCTGTCTGTCATTCCCGAAGGGAATCTGCTGTTGCTGTTGCTGTTGCAGTTGCCCTTGCAGTTGCCGTTGCCCTTCTGTCTGTCATTCCCGAAGGGAATCTGCTGTTGCTGTTGCTGTTGCTGTTGCCCTTGCAGTTGCCCTTGCGTTGCCCTTCTGTCTGTCATTCCCGAAGGGAATCTGCAGTTGCAGTTGCAGTTGCCCTTGCCTTCTGCTGTTGCCCTTGCTGTTGCCTTCCTGCAGTTGCCCTTGCCTTTGCCCTTGCAGTTGCCCTTGCAGTTGCAGTTGCAGTTGCCCTAGCCCCTACCCATCCCCCCAAAAAAACAAATCTCCCCACCCCAGAAGCGCCGGAAAACCAGCCACCTCCCCACCCCCAACCAACCCTTCCCCCACCCTGACGTCCAACTTATATGGCTCTACCCACTCTCGAGAAACCCAACGAAGTCCGCGGCCCCTTCGACGAGACCGTCGAAGAGATCCGAGCCATCTGCCGCCTTCACGCCTGCCCCACCGGCCACTGGGAGAACCTCATCGACCTCCCCCGCCGCATCTCGCAGGACGCCGGTCTCCGCTTCGACTTCATCGCCATCGTCCAAACCCTCCAGCGCAGCCGGTTCAACCTCCCCGACGTACTCGACCTTCTCGTCCTGGCGGTCGGAGGCGCCTCCGCACCCCGGCACAGCCATCAACTCAGCGAGCAACTCAACCTTCTCGGCGGCTTCCTCACCGGCATCGGACGCTGGCCGAGCACCGACTCCGAACCCATCCTCGCCCCCGGCGAAGTCCCCGCCGACCTCGCAAAGTTCACCCGCCCCCAATCTCCCTCAACCCTGTCCTCCCAACCGGGACTCCAACACTCCTCATCCCAACCGGAGCTCCAACACTCGTCATCCCGACCGGAGCGAAGCGAAGTGGAGGGACCTGCTTTTCCCCCCACCCTGTCATCCCAACCGGAGCTCCAACACTTGTCATCCCGACCGGAGCGAAGCGAAGTGGAGGGACCTGCCTTTCCCCCCACCCACCCCACCCTGGCATCCCAACCGGCCCCCGAGCGAGCGAAGCCACTCGAAGAGGAGGTGGAGCGACCTGCTTCCCTCCCCGAACCCTCCACAAAGCCGGCCGAAATCTCTGAAATCGCCAATGCCCTCGCTCGCCTGGAACGCGGAAACCTCGAGCTTCGCGCCCATCTCGACTCCATCGACCAGCGCATCGGCCGCATGGAGCCGAGACTCGAACTCAGTTCGCCCCCCGCTGATCTCGCACCGGCACCCGACCCTTCGCCGGTCCTTCTTCACCGCGGAATCTCAACGCGCGACACCATCGAAACCTCGCCTCTGCACACCGATCCGCTTCGCGCTTATCCCCTTCCTGCAGCTCCGGCAAGCTCCCCACTCCGTCACGCCCAGCCCCTGCGCGCGGAAGCCCCTCAATCCTCTCCCATCTCCGTCCGCCCCATCTCCGTCCGGGAAGACCGCAAAGGCCAGGAAGACCGCGGCGAAGCCCGAACAGCTCGAGAGCTTCGCAAAGAGAGCAGACCGCATGATGAACCCAGGTACAACGAACCCGAACGCACCGGCAACACGCCCGCCTGGGCCGTAGCGGCAGAGACGCAAGCTGGCGCAACCCCGGCCCGCCAACGGTTCAGCCGCTTCTCTCGCGATCCAATCTCCCCCGATCCCGTCTCCTCAGCTCCCATCTCGCCAGCTTCCATATCCCCCGCTCCCACCTTCCCCGACCGCATCTCCCTCGATCCCGATCCGGCGTCCACGGCGAAGCCCGTATCTCCAGCCGCTGTAGCCGGCCCTCCTTTCGCCCGGGAAGAGGTGGTTCTCAAGCCCTCGACATTGCCGCGCGGCTTCTTCGGAACCGTGCCCGACTCCGACTCTGAGGCCGCTGCAGCGGAGATCGAGCCCCGCAGCCGGCGGAAGGGTTCCGGCCTCATCCTCACCGTTCTCCTCCTGCTCATCCTCCTCGGAGCCGCTGCCCTCATCTACCGGCACAACATCGCTACAGAGCCCGATACCGCCGCCAACTCCAGTGACGTGACCCCGGTCGCCGCACCGCGACCCACCCCCACCGGCACCATCTCGAGCCACGGGCCACTTACCGCCACACCCACCCATCCGGTGGCCACTGAGGCCGCTCCCTCCGCCGGAAACAAGGTCCTCGGAGCTCGGGGCGCCTTTCACACCTCACAGTCCACGGAAGAGCCCCACTCCGGTGGCTTCCGTCCCGCTGGCACCTTTGTTCCCGCTCCTGTTATGGAAGGCCACCTCCTCTCCGCTCCCATTCCCCAACAGGCCCGCTCAACCTCTGCTTCCGCAAGCAGCGGCCTCGTCGTTATGGAAGCCAACATCTCGGCCACCGGCCAGGTCGAGGATCTACACGTCCTCGGTGGCAGCAGCGCCCTCCGGATCCCCGCCATCGAAGCCGTACGCAACTGGCGCTACCGGCCCTACCTCGTAAACGGGTCCCCCGTAGAGGTCCGCACCATCGTCCGCGTCGACCTCAAGGAGCACAAATCGGAGCCAGCCGACCGCAGCGCTCCATTCCCACGTTGAAACATTCTCCCAAATGAATTAGCGTTGCTCTCGGCCAAAGCTCCTCGATCAAAGCCGTCGCCGATCGAACCGTGCTTCGCCCAGTCGCCCATCGTTCCAACGGCATCTGCGGCGACTGCGCGACGCCTGCTTTTCTGTCCGTCATTCCCGAAGGGATCTGCTGTTCCTTTTGCTGCCCCTTGCATCCGCCGTCGCCCTTACCCAACCCGCCCACCCCGGAAGCAATCTGCCCCTCTGTCCGAACTGCCACCAAAGATCCCCGAATCGATACCAGCGGGAGAAGACCAGTGACCATCCGACCACCACATCTTCACCACAAATTAGGCATACTTTTCACCACCATATTTACTCTCCTCCTGCCAGCCTCAACCCCATTCATTGCAAGAGCCTACGGCCAGGATCTCTACAAACGCTTCCAGAACCCTCCAGATGACGCCCGCCCCATGATGCGCTGGTGGTGGTTCGGCCCCGCCGTCACCCACGACGAGCTCGCCAAAGAGCTCGATCAGATGCACAGCGCAGGCATCGGCGGCGTCGAAATTCAGCCCGTCTATCCCCTCTCCGTCGACGATCCGTCCAAAGGAATCAAGAACTTACCCTACCTCTCCCCCGCCTTCCTTGAAGCCGTTACCTTCGCCAACAGCAAGGCCCGCTCCCTCGGAATGCGCGTCGACATCACCCTCGGCAGCGGCTGGCCCTACGGCGGCCCCCACACCACCCTCGCCAACGCCGCCTCCCGCCTCCGAATCATCACGAAGCCCGTCTCCTCCGACACCATCGCGCTCCCGCAACTTGCTGAAGGAGAAACACTTATAGCCGCCTTTGAGGTCAGCGGATCCGATACACTCAACGCGAAACAACTTACAATTCCCCCCGGCGCAACCACCCTCCACGCCACCCCCCAACCAAACCAGACCGCCCTCTTCTTCGTCGCAAGTCACACAAAACAAACAGTAAAGCGGCCCTCTGCCGGTGCCGAAGGTCTCGTCCTCGATCACTTCTCACGAACTGCCGTCGACGCACACCTCACCGAAGTAGCCACCCCGCTCCTCTCAGCGTTCGGCGCAACTCCACCATTTTCAGTGTTTTCCGACTCCCTTGAAGTGTACGGCGCCGACTGGACCCCGGATCTCCTCGCCGAATTCCAAACAAGGAGAGGCTACGACCTCACCCCCCACCTGCCCGAACTGGCACACGGAGACACCCCCCAATCAGAGGCCGTCCGTCACGATTGGGGCCTCACCCTGTCAGAGCTCATCAACGAAAACTACCTCTCTCAAGTCAACAGCTTTGCCATCCGGCAGCACACGAGGTTTCGCTCCCAAACCTACGGAGAACCGGCAGTTACCTTATCTGACGAGGCCACTCCTCAACTCCCGGAAGGCGAAGGGCCGCAGTGGCGAACCTTCTCTTTCACCCGCTGGGCAGCGTCCGCCTCCCATCTCTACGGCCGAAACATCACGTCCGCGGAGACCTGGACCTGGCTGCACTCACCCGCCTTTCGCGCCACCCCGCTCGACATGAAAGTTGAGGCCGACCGGATGTTTCTCCAAGGCGTAAACCAGGTCATCGGCCACGGCTGGCCCTACTCCCCAACGAGCGTCGGCGAACCCGGTTGGAGCTTTTACGCAGCCGCGGTCTTCAACACGCATAACCCATGGTGGCCGGTGATGCCTAATGTTATGAACTACTTGCATCGAGCCAGCTGGCTCCTGCGGCAGGGCGAACCAGCCAATGACGTGGCCATCCTCCTGCCCGAGGACGATGCCCAGGCCGCGTTTTCACCCGGCCATGTCTCCGTGACAGACGAGATGAAGAAGCGCATCACCCCGGAGCTGATGTCCACCATTCTCGACGCAGGCTACAACGTGGACTACACCGACGCCGCAACCATCAACCGCCTGGGCATTCACCACCCCATCCTGATACTTCCACCGATGGATCGCATTCCTCTCGCAACCGCTGAAACAATAGAAGCTTACGCTAAGGGCGGGGGCAGGGTCGTCGCCATTGAGCAGACTTCCGTCGCTTGCTCCTGGACTCCTGCAGCAGACCGATTCACCTCGAATCAGTGCCACTATGGACCGTCTCATCCACAACTCCGGCCACAATGCAGTGTTGATCCGGTCAGTCGCCGAGCTTACGAAAACTCTCCATCAAGCATTGCCGCCCGATCTTGCCACCACTACGTCCGCACCCACCACTGACGCCGGCGCAGGCTTAGGCTTTATTCATCGGAAGCTCCCCACCAGCGACATTTACTTCGTCGTAAACTCCACAAATCAAAGCCTCTCCACCTCGATCCGCTTTCGCGCGAAGCACGACCACATCGAGCGTTGGAACCTGGATAGCGGAGAGGCGATCGCAGCCCCTGGCAACGGCGCAGTCCTCGTCAAGTTGGCGCCCTATGAGTCCGCTGTCTTTGTCCTCACGAGCGGTTCCACTTCGATCCGAACGGAGGTCGATGAACGAGGTCAGGTTGCGGCAGATCTTCCCCACCCTCCTTCTGTGCAGATGATCCAGAGGCTCGACACAAACTGGACCATTAGCCTTCACGGAGGGACATCGCAGTCAATGCCGAGTCTGCAATCGTGGACCTCCCTGCCGGGCAAGTCCTTTTTTTCCGGTGAGGCGGTCTACACGCATAACGTCATCATCCCGGCCAAGGAGCTGCGCACAGGGCGAGTTCTGCTCGACTTCGGACAGGGAACTCCCACGGAAGATACCCGCCCGGCCAACGCTCCGGGGATCCATGCCAACCTCGATCCGCCGATCCGGGAAGCAGCGTTGGTCTTTGTCAACGGCCGGCTTGCGGGATCGCTGTGGCACCCGCCCTATCAGATGGATATCTCGACCTTTCTCCACAGTGGCGAGAATCGCCTGGAGGTGCACGTCTTCAACACCGCCATCAACGAGCTTGCGGGGCAGCCGCCGCGCGACTACTCCGTCCTTGAAGCACGGTACGGTCGCCGCTTTGTACCTCAGGACATGGATAATCTCAAGCCGCTTCCTTCCGGTCTCCTGGGTCCGGTAACTCTGCGTCTGGAGCCGCAAGCGGAAGGATCGAAACAGTGAAGTCCATCGCCTGCCGCACACTCCGCCATCGACCGGCTTACCGGGGCGCCCTCATCCTGCTGCTGATGAGTTTCGCTCTTGCACCCGCAGGCTTGTGCAACACGCTTTTCGCTAACGACTTCGGCGCAAACGGAGACGGCAGGACTCTGGACACACCGGCGATCCAGCGTGCCCTCGACAGCGCGGAGCGAACGCATGCAACCGTGACCTTCAAGCCTGGCACCTACCTGACCGGATCCCTCTTCGTGCGATCAGGAACTACCCTGGACGTCCCCACCGATGTCACTCTGATCGGCTCCGAGCAACTCGCCGACTACCCCATGCTGCCGACCCGCATCGCGGGCATTGAGATGACCTGGCCGGCAGCCCTGATCAATGCGCGCGATGTAGCATGGTGTCAGCATCACCGGCCGCGGAACGATCGACGGCGACGGGCCGGTCTGGTGGAAGAGCTACTGGGACCTGCGAAAGATCTATGAGCCAAAAGGCCTTCGCTGGGCTTCGGACTATGACGCGCGCAGACCACGCCTCATGCTGCTGCAGAACTCGTCCGACGTTCATGTTGGCGGAGGTCTCCTGCTGAAGCGCTCCGGCTTCTGGACGGTCCAAGTCCTCTACTCCCACAACGTCACGATCGATGGCGTGATCATCCGAAACAACGAAGGCGGCAAAGGCCCGTCAACCGACGGCATCGATATCGACTCTTCCCGGAAGATTGTTGTGCAGCACGCAGACATCGATGTGAATGACGACGCTCTCTGCCTCAAGGCTGGCCGCGACTCCGACGGGCTGCGCGTCAACCGGCCGACAGAAGATGTGATCCTGCGCGATTCGATCATCCGCCGCGGCGCAGCAGCCATCACCATCGGCAGCGAAACCTCCGGCGGTTTCCGCAACATCGAGGCCTACAATCTCACCGCATTGAGTGGCGTGCCATCGGGTGTTCTGTTCAAATCGGCGCGCACGCGCGGCGGCTACGCAACCGACATCCGCATCCACGACCTGACGCTCGAGGGCGTAGCAATTCCAATTCACATCACCATGAACTGGAATCCCAGCTACAGCTATGCGACCTTGCCGCCCAATGCTAAGGATGTGCCGCCTTACTGGATCGTGCTGACGACACACGTTCCGGAAGGCAAAGGCCTGCCGCATTTTCGCGACGTCCACATCTGGAACATCCACGCCAAAGGCGCGAAGACCGCTTTCGAAGTGAGCGCCTACCCGAACGCACCGCTCGAAGACTTCCAAATCGACCACGTCGATATTCAAGCCGCAACGGCTGGACACATTGCCGATGCCAAGGACTGGAAGATGAGCGACAATGTCATCACAACGTCAGATGGAAGCAAGCTTCGATTCGACAGCAAAACGGCCAGCGGTAATGATGTTCCGTTCGGCGAACCCCGGTAGTCGGCGAGTACTTTACCTGAAATCAGACCTTCCGGAAGTCGATGAACGCGTGCTGCGGGTCGGTGCGCAGCAGTGTCACACGCACCTTATCTCCCACATCCAGGCCCTGTTCCCCCTGCACGATACGTCCTTCCACCGGTGGATCAAAGACGCGCACATAGGTGCCTTTCTCGCTGGCTCCCGTGATGACACCCGAGAATGTCGCGCCAATCTGATTCGAGAGCGCGACTGCGGCTTCGCGTTTCGCCATGGCGCGCTCCACCTTGCGCGCGGCGGACTCTCGCTCGTTGCAATGCGCGGCGATGCCCGACAGCTCGTCATCGCTGTACGGCGGAGGCTCGCCAGCGAGCATTGCTTTCACGATCCGCTGCGCCACCAAGTCCACGTAGCGGCGGTTCGGCGCAGTTGAGTGCGCATACTCGCGCGCTGCCAGACCGAAGTGCCCCGTCTGAGCCGGATCATCGGCACGCGAGAGCACGTACAGCCCCGGTCCCATGAGCTTGATGATCGAGAGCGCCAACTCGGGATAGTGATCGGGGTCCTGCTGCCGTTGCTTTGTCAAAAATGCATTCAGCGCTGCCGAGTCCGGCTGAGCCGGCAGTTCCGTTCCGAAGCGCCTGACGATCTCCACCATGCGAGGCCACCGCTCCGGAGACCGCACCACCCGGCGTAGGCACGACCGGCCACCCTCGAGCAGCTGGCGCGCCATGGTCTCATTCGCCGCAATCATCAACTCTTCGATCAGCACGGTTGCCGCATTCTTGTGGGCCACGCCCAACGACTGCACCTGTCCGTCGACGACACGCGGGTCGGCTTCCTCGCGGGTAAAGTCGAGGGCTCCATCCTGAACCCGCCGGCTATGCAGCGTTGCAGCAGCCTCGGACTGGAGACGAAGCTGCTCCTGCAGCGGTGACAAAGAGCTTAGCTTCACCGGAGGAGACTGCGATCCCTCAAGCCACGGCCCAACCGTACTGTAAGCAAGTTGTGCCGCATTGTGAATAACCGCCGCATAGACGGCCGCGTCCTGCGCCATGCCTCCGCTCGCGACGGTGAACTCCGTGACCACTGCCCTGCGATCACGGTTCTCGTTCAGCGAAGTGAGATCGGTCGAAAGCTGCACGGGCAGCATGGGAAAGTTATGCACGGCCGTGTACACGGTCTGGGTCTGATCCGCCGCGAACCGGTCAAGGGGACTGTTCTTCGGAACCGATTCGGCTACATCCGCGATCGCGACGCGAATGCGAATGCCCTGCTCCGTACGCTCGGCAACCTCGACCTGATCCAGATCGCGCGAGCTGTCGTTATCGATTGAGGACCAGAGAAGATCGCGGAGATCGCGAACACCAGCGCCAGGCGCCGTGGTCGCGACGTGGCCGAGAGCGGCTATCTGCGCTTCACCACCCGCGGGCGGCTCCAGGTGGAAGCCGTTGCGTAGCATCTCATCCCGGGCCGATGCAGCGAGGTCAAACGAACTTTGCGGCATGCTCAGGTGAGGCTACCATGTTGTGCTGCCTCGAACGCATCGAGCAGGAGACCGGACCAGGAGGAAACCTGCTCTGCATCGACACCAATGGCGTTGTTCCGGTCACCTTCGAGCGCAGCAAGCTGCACGGCAAAGTTGCCGACGGTGGAGCTCTCGGCTGCTCCGCGGAAGACCTCAAGGCCGGTGGCCTCAGCCGTCAGCCGATTGAGAAACTCGTTCTGACTCGCGCCACCGACGATGAACAGCCGCTTCAGCTGCTTGCCGCTGTGGAACTCGATTCGCTCCAGCACCTCGGCGTATCGTGCAGCCAGGCTGTGGAAGATCAGGCTGGCGAAGAGGGGAGCGGCCTCGGGAGACTCGTCCAGCACCGCGTATCCTTTTCTGCTCCGTTGCGCATTGATGCGCTGCGGCATCTTGCCCGCGAGCAGAAGATCATCCTGGTCAACATCGAGCGAGCCCTGCGGACTCTGCAGCTCCTCTGCCGCAGCGACCAGTTCCGGGACCGTCCACGTCCGGCCCGACAGCGCCCATGCATCGATGCACTGCCGCATCAGCCACATCCCATTCACGTTTTTGTGGAAGCAGATCCGGCCGCCCACCGCTCCGAGATTGGTGAAGTTCTCGCCGGCAGCCAGGGGTCCGTTGCGAGGCTGATCCAGCAGCGTTCCCACCAGCGACCAGGTTCCGGAGCTGATGTACGCCCAGTCGTTCCCCGATCGCCGGAATGCCGGCAATGGCAGACGCCGTGTCGTGGCACGCCGGGGCAATCAGCACCGTATCCCGCAGACGCCGGCAGCTCCGCCAGCTCACCCGCTCAAACTCCCCACAGGGTGCCCGGAGGAACGATCTCCGGCGCAAGTGCCCGATCGAGCTGCGCCGCCTCGAAGATCTCGCGGCACCAATGCATTGGTCGTGAGATCGACCAGCCCCGTATGGGTTGCGTTTGTCAATTCGGCGACACGCGCTGCCGCCCCATCGCGACAGAATGTACTCCGGCAGATTGAGCCACTGCTCTCCCGCGGGCACATCCATCAGAACGTCCGCATGCAGCTGGTAGACGCGTGTTGATCCGCAGCAGCTGAACGCCCGTCAGCTCCCGCAGCCGCTCCGGCGGCATCGCCGATGCAGCGAGCGCTCCGCCTCGACCGTGCGCTCATCGCGATAGCAGAACGGATCTCCGAGCGGCTCTCCGTCGCTGCCTAGCCGAACATAATCCACCGCCCAGCCATCGACCGCAATCGACCGAATGCCCTCGGTCGCGGTCGCAGCGCACCTCCGCAAGCCCTCGTCCAGACCTCGCTTCAATCCTGGCCAGATCCCAGCGCAGATCGCCGTCCACCTCACGCGGCGCGTTCGCAAACCGATGCACCAGCGTGATCTCCGGCGTGTCTCCGCTCCAGCGCAGCAGCGAAACCCGGCAGCTCTCCGCGCCCAGATCGACCGCAATCAAGCGCCGCGCGATCCGTCGGCTCCAGCCTCCGCACGCTCCGGCAAGCCTCATCGCAGATACGCCTCGGTCAGGCCTCCATCCACCGGAATCAGGTGACCGGTCGTGCAGCGCGCCAGCGGCCCGGCGAGGAACAGGATCGCCTGCGCGCAGTCCTTCGGATCGATGGGCTGATGCGTCAGCGTCCGCTTCGCATAGAACTGCGCCAGCACATTGCGCAGACTCATCGTCGGTATCCGCCTCGTCAAACGGCAGGTTGTACTTCTTCAGCGACGCGATCACGCGATCCCGCGGAAACATCGTCGATCCCTTCACCACCGTAGCCGGACTGATCCCGTTCACCCGCACCTTCGGCGCCAGTCGACACGGCCAGCTCCCGCACCAGGTGACTCAGCGCCGCTTTGCTGACGTCATACGCCTCGCTCCCCGCTTCGCCACAACCGCATTCGCCGAGCTGGTCAGCACCATGCTCACATCGATGCCCTGCTCGGCAAAGATCTTCGCCGCCTCATCCGCCAGCAGGTAGTTCGCCGTAACATTGACCTCCAGCGTCAGCGCCCATTGCGCATCGCTGATCACGCCGTCCGGCGACGAAGGAAACAGCGCCGCCGTATTGATCAGGATATCGATCCCGCCAAACTGCCTGATCGTCGCTGCCAAGCGCAGCCTTGATCGACGCTGCGGTCGCGAATATCGATGCTCGTCCAGCCGACAGCTTCTTTGCCCGCAATCGCTGTCGTATCTCCTCCGCCACGCCTCCGCACCCGCCACGTCGCGGTCCGCAACCATGACGTGGGCGCCGCGCTCCGCCGCCAGCAGCGCCACCTCGCGCCCGATCCCGCTGCCGCCACCGACGACCAGCGCGATGCGCCGGCTCAGCTCCTTCTCCGGCGGCTGCCTGCGAATCTTTGCCTCCTCCAGCTTCCAGTACTCAATGCGAAAGGCCTCGCTCGGCGGCAGCGCCACATAGTTCTCGTGCAGCGTGAACTGGTCGGCCGCAGCCGCCGGCCCGGCCTGCGGAATGTCGCTGCACACTCGATGCCCGCACCCAGCGCACCCGCACCCTGCATCACGCCAATCGCATTGATGTAGAACTCGCCGGTGATGCGCGCCTCCGTCTTGTTCTTGCCGAAGCTGAACATCCCCACGCCCGGCACCAGCACCACCGTCGGGCTGGCATCGCGCACCGCCGGCGAATCCGGCAGCGCATGCTTCTTGTAATACTCCGCATACTCCGCGCGATAGGTCTCGAGCGCCGTCTCGATCAGCTCCTTCAATCGCCTGTCGCGATCGCCTCCGCGGGATTCCACTTGATAAACATCGGGCGAATCTTGGTTCGGATAAAGTGGTCCGGGCAGCTCGTTCCCAGATGCGCCAGCTTCTCGCGCCTGCGCCGAGTTCACAAACTCCAGCACCTGCGGCGAATCCGAAAAGCTTCCGATCCAGCGCTGCTTCCGCGAGACCGCTCCCCGCAGATACGGCATGATCGCCGCAGCGATCTCCTGCGCGATCGTCGCGCGCTCTTCGCCTTCGCCGCCACCGAAAGCGCTTGTGCCCGCCGGCGGTAGCATGCCGCTCAATGAACTGCCCGATCTGGTCGATGATCGTGATCGTGTTCAGGTAGCTCTCGCGCTGCGTATTGCCCCACGTAAACAGCCCATGCCCGCCCAGCACCACGCCGTCGCAGCCCGGCGTCTCCGCGACGATCTTCCGCAGCATCATGCCCAGCTCAAACCCCGGCCGCTGCCACGGCAGCCACGCCAGCTTGTGCCCGAACTCCTTGTTGAACTCCTCCATCTTGATCTTGCCGTTCGCCGAAGCCGCCAGCGCGATACCCCAGTCCGGATGCAGATGATCCACATGCGGAAACGGCAGAAACCCATGCAGCGGCGTATCGATCGAAGCCGCCACCGGATTGTTCCCAAACGTGCACAGCGGATACATCTCCACCATCTCGTCTTCGAGCTCCACACCGCGGTATGCCTTCTCAAGCGCCAGCAGCTTGTCCAGATACAGCGTCGCGAAACCCGGCCCGCTTGATGCTGCCCAGATCGCCGCCGCTGCCCTTCACCCACAGAATCTTCTTCGTCTTTCCGTCCAGCGGATCGACCTGCATCCAGCTTCGAGCTCGTGTTGCCGCCGCCGAAGTTCGTGATCCGCAGATCCGAACCCAGCAGATTCGACCGGTAGCGCAACAGCTCCGGCCCATCCAGCTTCGCCGCGACCGCCTCATCCCAACGGTCTTCCAGAAACCGCAGCCCACTCGTCCGCTCTGCCATGTGTCAACCTCTATCCGCCGAAGATCTGTTCGCCGACTCATCATTCCACAGCCAACACCAATACGGCAACTAGTTTCCAATCGGAAAGACCAGCACGTCGATCCGAACAGCCTCACAAGATCTGAACATCCCGCTCTACTCGCATGCCTAGGATCAGCTCCTACTCCAGCAGTACGTCTCGCGCGTCACCATCCGGTGCGCCACGTAGTTATACGGCGGCACCGTCTGCCCGCGCAGCAGCGACAGCCCAAGATGGATCAGGTTCGGCCCATACAGCTCGGCCTCATGCGAGACCGAGCCGATCAGCGGCGATCCTGTCCTGCGCATCTCCTCAATCGCCTCCGCGATGCAGTCCTGCCCCACAATCGCCACATGCTTCTCGCGCTTCTGTTCCACGCACCGCATCCACCGCGCCCAGCGCGCTGTATCCGTCGCCGCCGCAATCAGGATGTGCTTGTCCTTCGGATGCCGCTCCAGAAAATCCGCAACCAGCTTCCTGCTCCGGTCCCGCATTCCCCGCCCATCCATGCGCACAAACGACTCCACCGGCAACTCGGGGATGCCCGTCACGCACACCCTCAAACGCGCCCGTGATCCGGCTCTGCACCAGCTGGCCGGCCTCCGGCAGATCGAGCCCGAGCACCCAGTCCACCTTGCCCTCCCAGTTCGCGATCGCATGCGCCGCCAGCGTCTCGCCGGCCTCCATGCCGACCCGGTAGTTATCCACGCCAAAGTAGGTCGCATGCGGATGCGGGATATCGATCGCGATCAGCGGAATCTTCGCCGCGGCGATCTTGTCCCCGATCATCGGCGCGACCTCCTGCTCCACCTGGAACTCGATGACCAGGTCGACCTTGCTCCGGACGAACTCCTCCGCATTCCGCAGCGCCGTCGCCGCGTCGTAGCAGTTGTCCAGGATCAGCAGATCCACTCCCACCGAAGCCGCCGCATCCTTCAAGCTCTCCGTCACCTCCACCGAAAACGGCATGTCCGCGCTCTGCCCGCCAAAGCCGAAGCGCATCTTCTTCGGCCGCGTCACCTGCCGGTAGAGGCCATCCGGAGACTGCGACAGATACCCGCGATGCACAAACGTCTTCAGCACCCGGTACACCGTCGTCTTCGAGATCCGCGTCTTGCGGTGGATCGCCTCCAGCGTCATCGGCTGGTTTTCCGCCTGCAGCAGCTCAAGGATGTCCAGCGCCTTCGACAGCACCGGAATCAGGTAGAGGCGCTTGGATCGTCTTCGGCAACGGGATCGAGCTCCTGGGCGAACCTGTTCAGGCGTAGCCATTATCCACGGCTCACGGAGGTTTCGCTATTGAAATCTCGCCGGCGCCGGGGACGCCTGATCAGGCGTAACTCGCAGACAGCGCTGGCGTTCCTCGCTCCACGCTCTCGCGTGATGCGCTCCACATATCCGCTCTCCCGGAGCGCTGCAGTGGATCTGCCGGCAGGCCGCGCGCTGCGCGCCACTCCCGCACCACCGGCCGCACATCCTTCCAGAAGGCGTCGCGGAAGCACTCCTCCGCCTCCACCAGTCGGCAGCTCCTGCTGCAGCTCCGCCAGCTTCTCCTGATCCACCAGCGCAGCCTTGCGCAAACAGCTCCTGCGCCGTCACCACCGTCTGCACCATCGCCTCCATCTTGCCCTTCAGGTTGTGGCTCTGGTCGATCATGAACGCAGATCCCGCGCGCTGCGCTCGCATGCCGCGCTCAGAATCTCGTGGAAGATGCGGAACACCTGGTACGGATCGATCGAGCCCAGCGTCAGGTCGTCATCGGCATACTTGCGATCGTTGAAGTGGAACCCGCCCAGCGCGTCCAGGTGCAGCAGCCACGCCACAATCTGCTCGATGTTGGTGCCCTGGTAGTGATGCCCCGTATCCACCAGCACCTTCGCCTTCGGTCCCGCGCGCCGCGCCAGCTCCAGCGCCATGCCCCAGTCCGCGATGTCGGTGTGGTAAAAAGCCGGCTCAAACGGCTTGTACTCGATCAGCATCCGCTGGTCCTCGCCCAGCGCCGCATGCGTCGACGCCAGCACCTCTTCCATCCACTCGATCCGCTTGCGGATGCACTGCGTCCCCGGATAGTTCGAGCCGTCCGCGATCCAGAGCGAGACGTCCTGCGACCCCAGCTCGCGCCCGATCTCCACCGAGTCCAGCAGGTGCGCCAGCGCATTGCCGCGAATCTCCGCGCTCGGGTTCGCAGATCGACCCGAACTTGTACTCCTGCGCCTGGAACAGGTTCGGGTTGATCGAGCCCGCCTTCACGCCGATACTTCGTCTCCAGCCGCTGGATCTCCGCCACATCCGCCTTGCCATTCGGCAGATCCCACAGCACATGCAGCGCCACCGTCGGGCTCGCGCCCGTCAGCTTGTTCACCTCGCGCCGCGTCGGCGAACTTCTCCTCGATGCGTGGTCGCCGCTCCGGCCTGAGACGAACTTGCCGAAGCGCGTCCCCGTGTTCGCAAAGCCCCACGAAGGCACCTCGATCCGAAAGCCGTCCAGCGCCTGCAAACACTCGCTCCGTCACGCTCTGACCCGCACCCGCACCGTTCGTTCGTCATCGCAAACACCTCATCGAATCCAGCTGCTACGAAGAAATATACTCTCTATTGAAACATCAGCAGTCTGCGCATTCACGCACCGATTGTCAAAAGGATCTCTGTGCTCCATCCGCTTACGACACCAGAATCACATCCAGAAACCGCGGCCCATGCACTCCCTTGATCCGCGTCATCTCGATGTCCGCCGTCGCCGAAGGCCCCGAGATAAACGTCGTCGCCAGCGTCGCCGTCTCTGCCAGCCGCTCCATCGCCTCCGGACCGTCTCCACCACATCGTCCTCCCGCGACGACGCAGAGGTGATAGTCCGGCACCAGCGTCGCCGCGCGCCTTCCCTGCCCCGGCACGTTCTGCAGCACCAGCGTGCCCGTCTCCGCAATCGCCACCGTGCGCCGTCGTCAGCACGCCATCGAACCCGTCCAATCTCCGTCGAGCGTCAAGCCCGTCGTCCGTCACAAACTCGAAGCCATCCGGCACCGGCAGCCAACTCTCTCAGCCGGCAATCCCTGCCGGCACCAGCATCCGCCGCGTCTCCGCGCCCTGCCAGCAGCTCGCGACGATCGCCGCCGCAAGCTCCGCCGCCGCCACTCGCACCACATGCGCGTCGTAGTCCCGCAGCCGGTCTTCCAGCAGCTCCAGCATCGTCGTCGCGACTCCAGCGTCGCCGCTCGCCGATACTCTCGCGGCAATCGCACTCGCCAGTCCGCGTCCGCAGCGTGCCTCCACCGACGCACGCTCCGCCGTTCGCCGCGCGAATCGCGCCGCAGAATCTCAGCTCCCGCGCCGCGTCTCGTCGCCTTCACGCGTCCCATGCTCGCTCCGCTCCTGTCCCTCGCGCTGCTCCCACCACTCGCGAAACGTCTGCTTCGGCATCTCCTGCAGATCCCGCACCTGCGTCCATCCGCCCAGCATCCCCGGCAGCCAGCCGATCCATCCCTGCCCCTGCCCGTCCTTCCGCACCAGCGGCGCTCTCCGCCATCCGCCCCAGCCGCTGCGCCGCCCGGAACCGCCGCTCGCTGCGGAAGATCATCGCCCATCGCCGCTCATCGCCATCGCCTCCGGATTCCCCAGCATCTTCAGCCCGCCGTACTTCTGCTTCACCACCTTGTTGCGCAGATGAATCAGCACCTCGGGAATATTGATCTTCACCGGGCACACCTCGTAGCAGGCCCCGCACAGGCTCGACGCATACGGCAGGCTCTGCGCATGCTGCATCTCCATCAACTGCGGCGTCAGGATCGCCCCGATCGGCCCCGCATACACGCTCCCATACGCATGCCCGCCCGTCTGCCGATACACCGGGCACGCATTCTGGCACGCCCCGCAGCGGATGCAGTGCAGCGTCTGCCGCGCCTCCTCATCCGCCAGAATCTCCGTCCGCGCATTGTCCATCAGCACCACGTGAAACGACTTGCGGCCCATCGCCCGCCGGGTCCACCCCCGTCCAGATCGAGTTGTACGGATTCATCCGCTCGCCCGTCGCGCTGCGCGGCAGCAGCTGCAGCAGCACCTCCAGGTCCTGCAAACCGCGGAATCACCTTGTCGATCCCGGCGACCGTGATCAGCGTCTCCGGCAGCGTCAGGCACATGCGCCCGTTGCCTTCGCTCTCCACAATGCACGACGCCGCCCGTCTCCGCGATCAGGAAGTTCGCGCCGCTCACCCCCGTCTTCACCCGCAGAAACTTCTCTCGCAGAAACCTCCGCGCCGCATCCGCCAGGTCCTGCGGCGTGTCGCCCAGCTCCGGCAGGTTCATCTCGCGCTGAAAGATCTCGCGAATCTGCTGCCGGTTCTTATGCAGCGCCGGCACCACGATATGCGACGGCTGGTCCTGCCCAAGCTGAATGATCAGCTCCGCCAGATCCGTCTCGTACGGCATGGATCCCCGCCGCCTCGAGCGCCGGTTCAGCTGAATCTCTTCCGTCGTCATCGACTTGATCTTGATGACCTCGTCGTCGACCGCCCTCGCGCCGCTGCCTTCACCAGCCGCGACGACAATCTGCCGCGCCTCTTCCGCATCGCGCGCCCAGTGCACCATGCCCGCCCGCGCCGTGCAGTTGCGCTCGAACTGCTCCAGATAGAAATCCAGGTGCCGCATCGTGTGCTCGGCGAATCTGCTTGCCCGCCTCGCGCAGCTCCTGCCAGTCCGGCATCTCGCCCACCACGCGCGCCGCGCTTGGCCTGGATCACATCCGTCGCGTGGCGCACGTTCTTCCGCAGCTGCGCATCGCCCAGCAGCGCCTTCGCCGCCATCGGAAACGGCGGCGCCGTCCTCGGGTCAAGCGCCGCTCCCGCTCATCGCGCCGACCTCCTCTCTTCGCTCGCCAGAATCTCCGCCAGATGCACCGTCCGCACGCCCGTCCGCTGCCGGTGCAGCGCCCCCTGAATATGCATCAGGCAGCTGTTATCGCACGCCGTGCAAGCCTCCGCCCGCGTATTCAGAACCGCCGCGCACCTTCTCCGCCAGCATCGCGCTCGAAACCTCCGCATTCTTCACCGCAAACGTCCCGCCAAACCCGCAGCACTGCTCCAGATTCTCAATCTCCACCAGATCGATCCCCCGCACCGCCCGCAGCAGCCGCATCGGCCCATCGCCCAGGTCCAGATTCCGCAGCCCATGGCAGCTCGCGTGATACGTCACCCGATGCGGATAGTACGCGCCCACATCCTCCAGCCCCAGCCTCTTCGTCAGAAACTCCGAAAACTCCCACACCCGCGGCAGCAGCGCCGCCACCTCCGCGCATGCAGCTTCCGCGTCCGCTCAGCTGCTCCGCCATCTTCGGGTAATGGTCCCGCATCATCGCCACGCAGCTCGACGACGGGCACCACCACCGCCTCCGCATCCGCGAAACTGCTCGACAAACCGCGGCAGCAGCGGCATCGCCTCCGCCTGGTATCCGGTGTTCCAGTGCATCTGCCCGCAGCAGGTCTGCCCCGCAGGAAACTCCACCGTATGCCCCAGCCGCTCCAGCACCCGCACCACCGCCTTGCCCGTCTCCGGAAACAGCGTGTCGTTGTAGCAGGTGATAAACAGCGAAACTCGCAGACACATCCTCCAGCCGCGACATGCTGGCCAGCGCTCAAGTTCAATAGAGATTATATTTCCCCAACGCAACTCGCGTCAGGTACGATGGTACCGCGCTTCACAGCAACTCACTATCCTGCACTGCAGCGAGGCACTCTTGGGACCGAATCCTTTCATCGGCGTCATCTATCCACTGGATCGGCGGCTTCGCCTCCGCCACCAACTTCATCCCGTTCCGCGGCATCAAGCGCTGGTCGTGGGAGATCTACTGGATCATCCAGGGCTTCGCCGCCTGGATCATCGCGCCCGTCGTGCTCGCCAGCATCTTCGTCCCCCACGTCTGTTCGGCATCCTCGCACAGGCCTACCGCACCGACCCCGCAGCCATCGACTACGCCATCCTCTTGGGAGTGCTCTGGGGCGTCGGCGGCATCACCTTCGGCCTCGCCATCCGCTATCTCGGCATCGCCCTCGGATACGCCATCGCCCTGGGCCTCTGCGCCTCCTTCGGAACCCTCGTTCCGCCCATCTACCACGGCGAGATCGGCACCATCCTCCACGCAGCGCTCCGGCCAGATCATCCTGCTCGGCGTCGTCGTCTGCCTCATCGGCGTCGCCGTCAACGGCGCCGCCGGCTACTCCAAGGAGCACGAGATCACCCCCGAAGAAAAGGCCGAAGCCGGCGAGCGCGACTTCTCCTTCGGCAAAGGCATCGCCATCGCCATCTTCGCCGGCTTCATGAGCTGCCTTCTTCGCCTTCGGCCTCGATGCCGGCAAGCCCATCGCCGCCATCGCCAAGACCGCAACTCATCGCCGAACGGCCGCCTCGACCTCTGGCAGAACCTGCCCGTCCTCATCGTCGTCCTCTGGGGAGGCTTCGTCACCAACTTCGTCTGGTCGCTCATCCTCATCTTCAAGAACCGCTCCATCAAGCAGTTCGTCGGCGAGCCCGGCATCAACCCCATGCGCGCCACGCCACGCCTCCGGCGACACCCTGGTCGACTTCGACCCGCTCGACCCCTCCACCTACGACCGCCTCGCCCCCAACACCCTCGTCGCCAACTACCTCTTCGCCGCCATGGCCGGCGTCATCTGGTACTTCCAGTTCTTCTTCTACTCCATGGGCCAGACCAAGATGGGCAAGTACGACTTCTCCTCGCTGGACCCTGCACATGGCCTCGATCATCATCTTCGCCACGCTCTGGGGCCTCGTCCTCAAGGAGTGGCACGGCACCAGCCGCCGCACCAAGCTGCTGGTCGCCGCCGGCCTCCTCCTGCTCGTCGGCTCCACCGTCATCGTCGGCTACGGCAACTACATCAAAGCACAGCAGACATCACAGGCAGCCTCAGCAAGATAACTCCGAGACCACTGTCCTTCTGAGCGCAGCGAAGAATCCCGCCAAACTACACCCGGCATCGGTGATCGCCCATCTCCACCAACGAAGCCTAATGCTTCCCGCCTTTGTTCGAGGCATGGGCACCCATCCGCCGCACCTCGCTCCCTGCCAGCAGAAATCCCCCAACCCCATACGTATAGCTCGCCGTCGCGCGGAATGGAGCGGGTTCCGCGCCAGTCTGCTGAATGCATCCCAGCCGCCCATCCGCATAGATGTGCTGCAACATCCCCGCCCACGCTTTCGCGACCACAGGCTCGTACTGCTTGCGATCGAGATATCCCTCGTTGACTCCGTACGCAATCCCATACGTCATCAGCGCAGACCCTGAAATCTCGGGCAGGGCATAGCTCTGCGGATCGAGCATCCCTGCTCTCCACAGACCGTCGCGCCCTTGCAGGGCAGCCACCGCAGCGGACATCTCCTGCAGCTGTCGAACATACTTCGGCCGCGCCGGATCGTCCTTCGGCAGATACTCCAGCGTCCGCACCAGTCCGCCCATCACCCATCCGTTGCCGCGGGACCAGAACATCTTCTTTCCGTTCGCTTCCGTCTTCGTCAGGTAACTGTTGTCTCGCGCAAACAGATGCGCCTCCGTGTCGTACAACAAGCCGGACGTCTTCGCCCACTCCTCATCGAGATACCCGAGATACTTGCGGTCACCCGTAGCCGCGTACATCCGCGCCCAAACCGGGGGCGCCATAAAGAGAGCGTCGCACCACCACCAGGGAATTACCCGCGTCGGCCCTTGGCCCTTTGCCACGCGCGGGGAGGCCAGAAGCGCATCAAGCTCCGCACGCGTAGGCGCAAGCTGCTTCGGGTCGCGATCCTTCAGGTAAAGTTCGAGGTAAGTCTGCCCGACGCTCTGGTCGTCCGCATCCGGCAGATGCGATCGCAGCTGCCAGTCGAATTTCTTGCCCATCGCCTCCATCGCGTCTCTGTACTTCGCATCCCCGAGCGAGTCAGACGTCGCCATAAAGCCGGAATACAAAACACTCCACGTCCAGATGCGATCGAAGTACGGCTGCGACCGCGCCAGCTGCCAGTCCGCGACCTTGCGCATCGCCTTCTCGACATCGGCAGGCTTAAGCGCGGGCGACAGATCCGTCGCCATCGGCCCGCCATCCACCGGATCGTCGCCAAAGTGACGAGAGTTGTCTTTATCGATACCGGCCTGCTGCTGTGCCGTCGGCGTGTTGTTCGCCGCGGCAACCTGCCCACACAGCGATACACCCGCCACGAGCGGCAGCAGTGCGACCGAGACCACGGACTGCTTCCAACGCATCATCATCCCGTTCTCTCCGCAACCTCTAGTCCGTTCCTGGCCTAGAAGTTAATCCTTCCGGCAAGCTGAAAGTCCCGGTTGCCAGGAGCCGAGCCGACCGAACCGAAAGTGGACGAACCCCAAGCAGTGTTGATGCTGCCAAACGTGTGCTTATGCGCCACGTTCAGGCAGTCCACCTCCACCGTCGCCTTCACCCGTTCGGTGAATAAAGGAAAGCTCCGGCGCAGGCTGGCATCGAGATTCTGCGTACTCGGCGCAACCAGGTTCAGCGGCCTCGTTCTGGGTGCGGTCCCAATCAGGTTGATGGATGATGCTGTCGTTCCGCCTGGCTGGAACAGGTTGCCCGGAGCCGCAAACGCGTTCGAGTCGATATATCTCCCGGCCGACAACGTGGCTGCCCTGTCTCCGCCCGGCGCGTGGCCCCACGATCCATTGATACGAGCGTTCTGCGAAATGTAGTCCGGTGACGCCGTATTCACATCAGGCATGCATTGTCCCAGCTTCGGCGACGTGCATCCGCCATAGGTAATGGCCAGCGGCGTTCCCGAGCGGTAGGTATAGATGCTCGAAAGCTGCCATCCACTCGCAAGCGCGCGCACCAGAAAATTGTCCCCGCCGAGATGCCCCTTGCCGAACGGCATATCCCACACACCAAACGCCGCCAAGGACTGCGGATTCGCCGTCGTCGTCCACGAGCGCTCGATCCGGTTCATGTGGTACGCCTGCCCGTTCGACGTGGCGCTGGCAGGCAGATCGAAGCCGCTGCGAAACGTGCCGTCGTCCCCGATATTTTTCGAGTAGGTGTAGTTGACGGTATATCCCAGCCCATGCCAAGCCCGCTGGTTCAGCGTGATCTGCAGCGAGTTGTAGCTGATATTACCCACGTTCTGCCCCCACGTATCCGTCACGCCGGAGTACTGCGGAAACGCCACCAGCATCTGCGCTATGGAAGCGTTCGCGTTCTTCGCCGCAGCCGCCGCAAAGCCCGCCGGTACATTCAAGCCGGCAACCTGCGCCTTGGCCATATTCGCCGGCGTCGCGGGCGCGTTCAGCAACGGAGACTTCGCATTCGCCGTATCGCTTAATGGTCCTAGCTGCGCCAGGTACTTCGGGTCCAGCTGATTGGACCAGTACCCGCGCGCATTGCTCGCTCCCGGTAGAACGAAGTGGCTCTCGCTTCCGGCGTAGTTCACGCCGATTGTGATGTTGTTTGTCACCGCGCGCTGGATGCCAAAATTGAAAAATTCAAACTCCGGCGCTCGCCCCGACAGATAGGGGTCTGCGTACCCGGGCGCCCCCGATGCCGTTACGAATCCGCCGGTCGAATTGAGATAGTTCCCCGTGTCCAGCGAAACACTCGATGCACCTGGAGTCGCCGGCTGCGGCAACGTGAAGTTCGGTCCGCCAAACGCCGTGTTCTGCGACGCAAACCCTGGGTTGTTGTTCAGATAAAAGGACGGCCCGGCGGCTGCTCCGGAGGTCGTCTCGGCCGGGGCCACGGCGTTCACCGTAAACCCAAGCTGCCCGGTCCCGTTGCCCGCCCCGGCACGGCCGCCAACACCACCCGCACGCGAGTACGAGATCGCAAACGCACCGCGAAATACCGTCTTGTCATCCGCCGCATACGCGAATCCCAAACGCGGACCGAAGTTCTTCCACCATGTCTGCACCGGTGTACGGCAGTTGCAGCTGATATCCGCTCCACGGTTTCCTGCAAAGCGCAGCGCCCCCTTGTTCCCCGTCGCCGGATTGGTCGCGTTCGGATCAAGATAGCTCCATCGATCCAGCACCTCGTGGAACGGCGGAAAATAGTCGTAACGCAGGCCAAGATTCAGCGTCAGCTTCGGCGTCACCTTCCAGTCATCCTGCACATACGGCGAGATCGGCCGGTACCGCCCACCCGTCTCGCTGAACGCCTGGATCGCGATACTCGGCGAGCCGCCCACCGCACCCAGCAGGTAGCTCGCGTAAGAGTAGCCCGTGGTCGTCGTCAGCAGCGCGTTTCCGCTGAAGTTCGCCGTTGAGTTTGCGTTATAAGGCAGCGTAAGAATGCCCGAAGGCCCCGACAGCGGGGAGACATTGTCCTGCAGCCACTGGATCTGGATGCCCGCCGTGATCGAGTGCTTGCCCTTCGTATATCCAAGGTTGTCCACCAGCGTGAAAGCGTTCGGAATCGTGAACTGCGTCGCCGTCGACGCACCGTTGCCTGTCCACGGATCCTGAACCGTACCGAACAGCGCCGTCGTCCCAAAGCTGGCGCCTGGGAACTCCGTCGAGGCCTGTCCCGGAGGCAGATTCGTGATTCCGCCGGCCGTCGCCTCATAATCCGTCACGCCGTCCGTCACCGACTGAACCGGCTGCGCAAACCGGGTAAACCCATACTTGAACTGGTTCACGATATTCGACGAGATCTGATACGTGTGCTCCACATCAAAGATCGTCGGTTTGATCGTTGCGATCGAGCCATTCAGATACGGTGCCGGCAGCTGCGAGGTCGTGCTTCCCAGTGTGTACGGAACGTTCTTCCGCGTGCCCAGCGCCATCACAAACGAGATCCGCTGCTTATCCGTCAGGTCAAAGTCCACGCGCGAGTCGATGGACCAGTTATCGAATCCCGTCGGTACGCCACCAAGAAAGTTCCGCTCCCGGTCCGACGTCGTCGGCGCCGGAAGAAATTTCTGGAAATACTGCGCGATCGGCGAGATCTGACTTGCGGGGATCACATTTACCGGCGCCCCGGTCGCAATCGGATTTCCCGCCGCACCCTTCCCCGCCCCCGGTCCATAGCCATACTGGTATCGGCACGGTCCGGTCGTGCTGTTCGCCGTGCAGGCCGCCTGACTGGTCGGATCGTAGATCTGCCCCACCGTTGCGCCAGTCTTCGGATCCTTGCTCAGCAGCTCGGAAAAATCCCCCGCGCGCATCTTCAAGGTCGGCACCGTCATGTAGAGCGGATTGACCCCGTTCCGGCTATGGTAACGATCGTACGAGGCGAAGAAGAATCCTTTCTTGTGTGTAAATGGAATCGGTCCGCCAAACGTCGCCGCGAACTCGTTCTGATGCTCCACCGGCTTGGCTGGAATGCTCGTCGTCCCGTCTGCATTCTTCACCGGGATCTTTGCCAGGTAGGGGTACGTATCGAAGATCGTATTCCGAATGAAGTCAGCCGCCGACCCGTGATACTGATCGCCGCCAGACTTCATCGTGAAGTTGATCAACCCCGCGCCCTGGTACTCCGCCGGCGGGGCGCTCGTCACCACCTGGAACTGCTCGACCGCATCCACGTTCAGGCCGTTCGAGATGACACGGTTATCTCCCTGCTGGTTTGAAGTCGTCAGCGGCAATCCGTCCAGATACACCTCAGCCAGGTAGTTTCCCGTGCCCGCAATGATCGGCGCACGCGCCCCCGCCTGCGCTCCCGGAATCAGCGTCGCAAACGCCGTCGCGTCGCGCTGCTGGCCATTCATCTGCAAAGGAAGGTTGGAGTAGGTCGCGTTCTCCATCACACCACCCAGCGTGGCATTCGTGGTCTCAAGCTGCGGCGGAGCCTCACTCACCGTAACCGTCTGATCCGCGCTTCCAATCGGCAGTGCGATATTCAGGCCCGTTGTCTTCAACCCGTCCACCACTAGGTTGTCCTGCGTGTACGTCTGAAATCCGGCTGCCGTCACCTTGATGCTGTATGTTCCCGGAATAATCGGGCCGGTGGAATACAGACCACCCGAAGACGCAGTGCGCGTGGTCGAAACGTTAGTCGCCTTGTTCGTCGCGATCACCGTTGCATTCGGAATCACCGCTCCGGTCGGGTCCGCCACCGTTCCCTCGATTGCGCCTTCACCACCCGTCTGTGCCAACGCCGCCACCCCACAGATCAGCGAACACAGCAGAAGGCCCGAGACACATCGCTTCGAGAGCCGCACCCACGATCCCACGCCCACCTTCTTCGTCAACCACCAAATCTCTCGCATCAGCATCCCCCAAAAGACTTCCATGAGCCGTCTCCACGCAAAACGTTCCATTAGGTGGTCAGACCAAGGAAATCTACGGGAACCGAGAAATAAGTGTCAATAGAAAAATTGTTTCTTGTCTGACAGGAAACGAGCCTGTCCCGCAAACGCAGCCGTTTCATACCTGTGACAAGATAAGCGTGGAGACGCGGCGCTACCGCCCTCGGAGGAACTTGCGTATGGCCATCGTGGCAGGGGTTGATTTCGGAACGCTTAGCGTCAGAGTCACGCTCCTCGACAGCACCCGCGGACGCCTCGGAACCGCTGTCGCCGAATACCCCCTCAAGCGCAATCGCCAGGACCCCGACCAGGCAACGCAGTCGCACGACGACCAGATGGACGCCCTCGCCAGGGCCACCCGCGACGTCCTCGCGCAGGCAAACGTCGCAGGCACAGACGTCGCGGCCATCGCCCTCGATACCACCGGCTCCAGCGTCATCCCCGTCGATGCCAACATGCAGCCGCTCAACGACTACTATCTCTGGTGCGACCACCGCGCCAAGCACGAAGCGCAGGAGATCACCGCCCTCGCCCACCAGCAAAAGCTCGAAGCCATCGACTGGTGCGGCGGCGTCTACTCGCACGAGTGGGGCTTCGCCAAGCTCCTCCACTGGCTTCGCCACAACCCCGAGAAACGCGCCCAGCTTCGCCTCCGCCTTCGAGCACTGCGACATGGTCGCCGCCACCCTCGCCGGCATCACCACGCCCGCACTCGTCAAACGCAGCGCCTGCGCCATGGGCCACAAGTGGATGTGGAACCCCAAGTGGGGCGGCCTCCCCCCGCAGGCCTTCCTCTCCTGCCGTCGATCCCCTCTTCGACGGCATCCGCGAAAAGCTCGCCAGGAGACTATCTCACCTCCGATCACCTCGCCGGCCATCTCTCCCCCGAGTGGGCCGAAAAGCTCGGCCTCCAGCCCGGCATCCCCATCCCCGTCGGCGCCTTCGACGCACACTGGGACGCCATCGGCGCCGGCTGCCGCGTCGGCGACGTCGTCAACGTCGTCGGCACCTCCACCTGCATCATCGCCATGGAGCCGCACCCCACCCTCATCCCCGGCATGTGCGGCGTCGTCCCCGGCTCCGTCCACCCCGCATTCGTCGGCGTCGAAGCCGGCCTCTCCGCCACCGGAGACATCTTCGAAGCCATCGCCCGCCGCGCCGGCAACGACCGTCAAACAACTCGCTCAAGGCCTCGAAACCTATCGCCCGGGCCAGACCGGCCTCCTCCGCCTCTCCTGGGACAACGGCGACCGCACCGTCCTCGTCAACGCCGCACTCGGCGGCGTCACCCTCGGCTGGAACCTCATCCACACCGCCCAGGACGAGCTCTTCGCCGCCATCGAAGGCACCGCCTTCCACACCCGCATCATCCTCGAGCGCATGGCCGAGGGCGGCGTCCCCATCGAGCGCGTCATCAACGCCGGCGGCATCCCCCAGAACAACGCCGTCCTCAACCAGGTCTACGCCGACGTCCTCAACAAACCCGTCCTCGTCCCCGACGGCATCCCCACCTCACTCGGCTCCGGCATCTTCGCCCTGCTCGCCACCGGCACCTTCCAATCCATCGAAGAAGCCCAGACCGCCATGTGCCTCAAGCCACCGAACCTATCTCCCCAACCCAGCAGCCGTAGCCACCTACAACGACCTCTTCACCCTCTACCGCAAAACCTACTTCGCCCTCGGCATCCCAACCGAACCCGCCGCGCCGCATAGCCTCCCTGGGCTCGAAATCCTCCCACGACCTTCAAAGCAGATCGCCGCACACAGGCAGAAGCTTTACCAGAGGAATGATCCTACGCTGCGGCATGCGCCGTACCTATTGCTAGCAGACCATTTCGATTGACACCGTGCTCCAGCCGTCATCCTATGCTCTTGTGTCCAAGGGGAATCCGTGGATTGGCCGATGGCAAGCCGCATTAAGCTCCGAAATCAGTCGTCGATTGGGCTCGGAGGCATCGTCGCCGCAGTCAGTCACTGCCAGTCGTGATCGCTCACTCTCACCGGCGACCGTCCAGAGCAGTCGATCCAGTCCAAACGTACATCCATGGCACACTCCGAGTCACCCTGGACATCGACGGTCAATCATCCATCAGACTCCCGGCCTACCGAGCTATCTTCCGCAACTGCCGACCTCGTCCGCTCTCACCCTCGGCAATTCTCCGGACACCAGCGACACCGACGTCACGCGGCAAGTACCGCATCATCCTCAACGAGCCAGTCGCTCGCCAGCCGTCTATGACCGCGTCACATCACCGGCCCCGGTTACTAGCCCTTCCAGAACCAGTACTCAGCTCGTCAGCTCGAGCTCACGCCTATGCCGGACGCATTCTCTCTCCATGCAGGTAACCGAATCCGGCAACGACCGATCATCTCCCTGGCCTTCGAGGCATCGGGCTTGGCACTCGACGATCACAGCTCCGCGTCGCGCAGATCCTCATCAAGACCCCTCCCTTCCAGCTATGCGTTAAGGGTCACCCGGTCGCTTCGACCTCGTCAAGACATGGCGCTCCAGTCCAAGCGTCACTCCTCTACTCTTCCCGCAAAACCTCCAGCGGCTTCTGCCCCAGCACCCGATGGCTCGCAAACCATCCCGTAGCCACCGTCAGCAGCCGCCGTCCCCAGCAGCGCCGCAAGCGTCCACACCCAGTGGAACTGGTACGCTCACCGTCAGCTGCATGCAGCAGCACTCGCGCAATCACATTCGCAAACCCAATCCCCACCACAGCCGCCACCAGCCCCAGCACCGCAAACTCAATCGAAAAGATCGTCGCAATCCGCCCCCGCGTCGCCCCCAGCGTCTTCAGCACCACCACCTCCCGCATCCGCCGATACCGCGTCCCCGCAATCGAGCTCGCCAGAATCACAATCCCCGCAAAGATCGAGAACGCCGCCAGGAACTGGATCACATACGTAATCTGGATCACCACCTGCCGCACCGTCTCGAGCGCCTGCGCCACATTGATCACCGTCACCGTCGGATACGCCGCGATACAGCGCCCGCTGCAACTCATCCACCCGCGTCGGGATCGCATGCACGCCGCCGTACCAGACCACCGGCAACCCCGCCAGCGCACGCCTGCGGCAGAACAAACTCCGCCCGCGAAAACGCATGCTGCCCATCCGCCTTCGTCAGCGCCGCCACCGTCGCCGTGAACTGCGTATCCTGCGCCGCAAACGTAATCGTCGATCCCACATGCACGCCCAGCCGCTCCGCCTGCCGCTGATCCATCGCCACCACCGGATGCTTCGCTCCTCCGCAGCCTGCGCCGTCCACCACTTCCCCTGCACCGCCTTCGTCCCCGGCGGCGCACGCATCCGCCCACGTCAGGAGATCGATCGCAGCATCCGCTTCGGAAAGTTCTTCAGCTTCGCCTTGTCCGCCGCCACCCCGTCGATCTCCACAATGCGCGAGCTCACCACCGGCAGCAACTCCGGCGCCGCCGTCACCGCTCGGCTGTGCCTTCAGCAGCGCGCGCACCCCGTCGATCTCCTCCGTTCGTAATGTCGATCAGAAACACATTCGGCAGATTCGGCGCAGCCGAGATATGCAGCTCGCGCACCACCGCCTGCTGCACCAGGTACACCGTCATAATCTGCATCACGCCCAGCCCCAGCGCGGCCAGCAGCGCCGCCGAAGGATTGCCCGGCCGATACAGATTCGCCAGCCCATGCCGCAGCGACGACGGCAGCTGCAACCGCGTTCGTTCGCAGAAACCAGCGCAGCCCCGCCAGCACCGCAGCCGAAGCCACCAGCAGCACCGCCAGCACCGACCACCAGCCCCAGCGAAAACACCTGCCCACCGTCGCCGAATCCGACAGCGTCGTCGCAATCGCCGCCAGCCCCGCCAGGATCAGCACCGCCGCACCAATCTGCGCCACAGTTCTTCGCAATCTTGCGAACAGATCGCCGACACAAACGGATCGTCCGCATCCTCCACCGCTCGCCGCAAGATCAGCATCGGCCGCACACCGCGAATATCCAGCAGCGGCGGCAGCGTAAACAGCAGCGTCGTCAGCACACCCGCGCGCCAGCCCCGTCAGCACGGTCGCGCCGCTGCAGGTGCAGCGTCGTATCGCATGTTGATCAGCTTCGCCAGCAGCCACGGAAACGCCAGCTGCACCCCCACCCCAAGCGCAACGCCCAGCACTCCGCCCAGCAGCCCCAGCAACAGCGTCTGCAGCAGGTAGATCTTGATGATCTGCGCCGACCGCGCGCCCAGCGACTTCATGATCGCAATCGTAGTCCAGCCGCTGCTGCAGATGCGCCCGCATCGCCATCGCCACGCCCACCGCCCCCAGCACCAGCGCCACCAGGCTCATCAGCGACAGCAGGCTCGTCGCCCGATCCAGCCCCTGCGTCAGCGCCGGATTCGTCTCGCGGTAGTCGATCATCTGCGCCTCCGGCAGCAGCTTCTCCAGCCGCGCCTTCAGGTCCGCCACCGCCTCGTCCGAGATCGGCCGCGCCATCTCGCCGGCGCCGGCACTTGAACAGATACCGCTGCCCCGCATGGCTCCCCGGAGCCAGCAGCCCCGTCGCCTCCAGCCCGTCGCGCGAGATCAACACCCGCGGCCCCGCCGCAAAGTTCCCCGACAGCCGGTCCGGCTCATTCACCACCACCGACGCAATCCGAAACAGCTTGCTGCCCAGCTTCAGCTCATCGCCAACCTGCAGATGCAGCCGCACCAGCAGATCGTCCGCCACCACCACCGTGTCCGGCGTCAGCACCGCCTCCAGCGTCGCCGCCGGCGCAAGATCCACCGTCCCATAAAACGGATACATCGCCGGATCGACCGCCTTCAGCTCACCAGCAGCGGGTCCAGCGTCTTCGGCGACGAAGCCATCGACAGCAGCTCCGTCACCGGCGTCATCTCGCACGCCCGCTCGCCGCAATCTCGTCCAGCCCCTTCTGCTGCTCCGGCGTCGGCTGCTGAAACATCCGCGCCGAAAGATCCGCCGCCATGATCGACCGCGCCCGCGTCAGCAGCGTCGTCCGAAACGAAGACGAAAACCCGCGCACGCCCGTCAGCGCCGCCACGCCAATCGCAACCGAAAGAATCACAAATAAAAACTTGCCCCGCGACGACCGCATCTCGCGCGACAGCAATCCTGGCCGCCGAGCTGTAGCGAAAGCGCCGCCATCGCTAGCTCCGCTCCGCCAGCACGCCGCGCATCCTGCTCGCGAGCTCCGGATCGTCTCATCCGACACCATCAGCCCATCCCGCAGCACAATCCGCCGATCCGCATACGCCGCCAGCGCCGCGATCATGCGTCACCAGCACCAGCGTCGTGCCTTCCATGCGGTTCAGGTTCAGCAGCAGCTCCAGCACATGCGCCCCATTCGTCGTATCCAGATTCCCCGTCGGCTCATCCGCCAGCACAATCGGCGGCCGCAGAATAAACGCCCGCGCCAGCGCCACCCGCTGCTGCTCGCCGCCCGAAAGCTGCACCGGATAATGATCCATCCGGTCCGCCAGCCCCACGCTGCGTCCAGCAGCCCCCGCGCCCGCTCCAGCCCGTCCTCGCGCTTCGCTCTCCGCATTCAACTCATACGGCAGCAGCACATTCTCAAGCGCCGTCAGCGTCGGAATCAGCTGGTACGACTGAAACACAAACCCGATCGTCTTGCCCGCGCACCTGCGCCAGCTTGATCCTCCGGCAGGTAGCTGATCGCCGTCCCGTTCAGCTGCACATTGCCCGAAGTCGGCGTATCCAGCCCCGCCAGCAGCCCCAGCAGCGTCGACTTGCCGCTGCCCGAAGCCCCCATGATCGCCGCAAACTGCCCTGCGGAATCGCTGAAGTCGATCCCCTTCAAAATATCCACCGTCCGCGTGCCCGTTGCGAGATCGACTTCCGCAGACCCTCAACCACGATCATCGGCTCACTCTGCACCCGCTCCATCAAGCCTCTCGCCATCGCACATCCCTCCGCGCTCACACATCGCATACTGTATGTACTGTCAAAGCATGCGTTGGGTTCTGCTCTCTCTCGATTCTAGCGGCATGCTCTCCTAGCCAACGGCTGCCGCACCAGCCAGCCCGCACCGACGAGCACCGCCGCAACCCGTCACAACGCCTGACCCGCCGCCGCCGACCATCCGCCATCAACCACGCCTCCACCAGCCGTCCCAACGACACCGCCCCGTCCTCGTCTGCTTCGGCGACTCGCCTCACCGCCGGCCACGGCACCGATCCCGGCGAGAGCTACCCCGACTACCTCCAGGCCGACCTCGACGCACGGCGGCTACAGCTACCGCGTCGTCAACGAAGGCATCAGCGGCAACACCACCAAGGACGGCCTCGACCGCCTCGCCAGCATCCTCGCCCTGCATCCCGCAGTCGTCGTCGTCGAGTTCGGCGGCAACGACGGCCTCCGCGGCCTGCGCATCGAAGACTACCCGCGCCAACCTCGACACCATCGTCGCCACGCTCAAAGCCAGCGGCACCAAGGTCGCCCTCGCCGGCATCACGCTCCCGCCCGACTACGGCCCCGACTACATCCAGCAGTTCAACCAGACCTACACCCTGCTCGCCAAGAAATACCACGTCCCCCTGCTGCCCTTCCTCCTCCAGGGCGTCTACGGCGTACGCCGGCATGATGCAGGGCGACCAGCACCCACGCCACCGCACGCGGCAACCAGATCGTCGCCGAGAACGTTCTCCACCTCATCACGCCGCTGCTCCGTAAGCAATCAAGCGAAGCGCGAACCAAACCGCCGGCATCCTGAGCGAAGGAGATCGCAAAGCGAGCTCCGCAGACGAAGGATCCCGACCCAGCATGCGCCCTCAATGCGCTCAACCCGTTTCGGCTAAAACGCCCGCCCACCTGGCCAGGCACGTCTACCCCAGCACCACAACCGGCTGCATCAGCGTCCCCGCAACCCGCCGCGCAATCGCCCAGCAGCTCCGTCGGTCCGGTAAACACCTTCACCAGCGACTGCCCCCCAAACTCCGGCAGATTCACCTGCATCCCGTTCCGCAGCTGACCCGCAACCTGCTCATCCACCGTCACCGTCGGCATCTCCGGCAGCAGCGTTCGCGGATGCGGCAGCAGCCGCAGCAATCCCCGCCTCATCCCCCGCCATCGCCTTCAGCTCCTCGACCGTCATCGCATCCGCCAGCGCGAACAGCCCCGCCTGCGTCCTCCGCAGCTCGCCAGATGCGCTCCGCACCCCGCCATCTGCCCCAGCTCGTGCGCCACCGACCGCACATATCCGCCCGCCGACACATGCAATCCGAAACTCAGCCCGCGCATTCTCCGCGTCAAACGCCAGTCAGCTCAAAATCGTGAATGGTAATTCGCGCCGTCTTCACCGCCACCTCCGCCCCCGCGCGCGCCAGCTTATGCGCCGGCACCCCATTGATCTTCTTCGCCGAATAGATCGGCGGCACCTGATCGATCTCGCCGTGAAACTGGCCCGCTAGCTCCCGAAGCTCCTCGAGCGAGCAGCTCAGCGGCCGCGGTTCCGCGGCCGGCACGCCCTCCGCATCAAACGTGTCCGTCGCAAAGCCAAAGCGGATCGAGCCCGTCATAGATCTTTTCCGCCGTGTCCAAAGAACTGCGCCAGCCGCGTGTACTCGCCCCAGCAGCAGCGGCAACACCCCCGTCGCCATCGGATCCAGCGTCCCCAGGTGCCCGATCGACCTCTCGCCCGTCGCCCGGCGCACCATCGCTACCACATCGTGCGAGGTCAGCCCCGCCGGCTTGTCCAGAACCAGTAATCCATTCATCTCCCAGCTACGCTCGCTATCCGCTGCCCTGCCGCGACACAAGCGACAGGAACTCATTCCGCGTCTGCATCTGCGTCTTGAATACACCCAGCATCGCCGATGTCGCCGTTCGCGAGTGCTGCTTCTCCACCCCGCGCATCATCATGCAAAGGTGCTGCGCCTCCAGAATCACCGCCACGCCCTGCGGCTGGATCGCATCCACAATCGCATCCGCAATCTGCCGTGTCAGCCGCTCCTGCACCTGCAGCCGCCGCGCAAAGACATCCACCACCCGCGGCATCTTGCTCAGCCCGATCGACTTTGCCCTGTCGGCACATACGCAATATGCGCCTTGCCGAAGAACGGCAGCAGATGGTGCTCGCACTGCGAGTAAAACTCAATATCCTTCACAATCACCATCTCGTCATAATCCACATCAAACAGCGCCCCGTGCAGCACCTCCTCCACAGTCTGCGCGTAGCCCTGCGTCAGAAACGCCATCGACTGCTGCCATCCGCTCCGGCGTCCGCAAGCAGGCCATCCCGGTCCGGATCCTCCCCCATGCGACGCAGCAACTCGCGATATAAATCCTGCGTCGATACCTTCGCCAGCGAACCCTCATCCGCCGCGTCCTGCGAAACCGTCGCCTTCGTCAAAGCCTGCAAAACATCAGATTCCACAGATCCTGCATCAGGAGTAATACAGTCAATCGTCGTTGTGGGTGTCATCTCTTTTACCTCTCTCTAGCCGAGCAATGGCGTGTCTGTGCCCGCATACTCGAACGAATTGTTCGATGTCTCTTCAATATGAACGCGCTCCAGCCGTGCATGCGGATACGCTGAAAAGATTCGATACATCTCCACCGCAAGATTCTCGGTCGTCGAAACCCTGTCCGCAAAGCAGGCCAGCGTATTCAGATTCTGGTGATCGAACTCGCTCCATCAATGCCGTTTGCGCAAACCGATCCAGATCCGCAAGATTGTCACCATGCCCGTCTCTCATCGACCGGTCCCGCAAAACGTCGCTTCAACCACATAGTTATGCCCATGTCCATGCGGATTGTTGCACTTCCCAAACACCTCCCGGTTCCGCTTCGCATCGTACACGTCCGTATGCAGCCGGTGCGACGCGCAAAAGTGATAGCGACGCGACAGCTTCGCAACCGGACGAGCCGCGCTCATGCGAACTCCCCATAGAAATCCGCAAACAGATCCGGCATCTCATACACCCGAACCCGGTGAGCGTCGCATGCGGAATCTTGCCCGTCAAGCCGCTCCCAGATCGCAGATCGCAATATTCTCCGCGTAGGCTGCCGCGTCTGAAACTCCGGAACCTCGAGATTCAGATGCCGGTGGTCATACACGCTCACCACCTCGCGCTCCAGAATCTCCTTCATCTGTTTCAGGTCCACCACAAACCCGCTCACCGGATCGACCTCACCCGCAACCGTCACCTCCAGCGTGTAATTGTGCCCATGCCCGTTACGATTCGCGCACTTGCCAAAGACCCGCTCGTTCTCCTCAGGCAGACCACCCGTCGTTCCAGTAATAATGCGCGCGAAGAAAACTCGGCTTTGCGTGTCAGAAGAACCATCGTCGATCTATAAGCTTAGACGATCACGCCACCATGGCGGATGCAAGCTTCTACGCGCGACACCCCTACCGCCGGTTCGGGTTATAACTTCGTCCCTTCCACACCACCGCCCGCTGCACTCGATGTCGCACCGCACTCCGCACCAGCAGAAACACAAACATCGGTATGCCCAGAATCGACAACGCCACATCTACCGCCGGAAAGTTCGATCGCGCCACCCGGCTATAAAACCGGAACACCGTCCGCACCCAGAGCAGCAGAATCGCTCCACGCTGCCATCCCACCAGCTGCGGCAATCCCAAACGCCACCAGCGGCAGACCCAAAGAACAGCAGCAGATCCAGCAACCGCCACGCCGCCAGCGAGAGCGGCGCGCGGAAACAGCAGCGCGAGGTTCTTCGTCCACCCCTCCACCATCTCCGGCAGCGCTGCGATACATGCGCGCCGAAACCGCCTCCGGCGCATACCGAAACCGGATCGCCCGCCCCGCTCGCTTGAAGTTCGCCCGCCAGCGCCACATCCTCAAGCACACTCAGCCCCACCGCCCGATGTCCGCCCACAGATCGAAATAAGCCTCCGCGCTCCACCATCAGAAACTGCCCATTCGCCGCCGCAATCCGGCTCGCCCCGGATCGTTCACCTGCTTCGGCGGATACACACTCGCCAGCTCCGAAAAGATCAGCGGCATCACCGCGCGCTGCACCAGCCCCGTCACAATCTGCCGCGGCGAATACGATAGCAGCGCCGCCGAATGGCGATCCGCCTCCCGCAAACTACGCGAGAGCGCGCCCAGGCTCGTGAACCGTATCCGCGTCCGTAAACAGAATCCGCTGCCCGCGCGCAATCTGCGCCCCCGCCCAGCAGGCATTGTTCTTTCCCGTAAATCCCCCGCGCGCCCCCATATCGAGCGCCGGCGCCTCCACCACCGTTACCGCCGCTCCCAACTCCGTCGCCGGATGCTCCCTCGCAGCCGCCTCCGCGATCGCCCGCGTCCCATCGGTCGATCCGTCATCGACGACGATCAGCTCCCACTCCCGCCCCAGCGCGAACCCCGGCTCCGACTGCCCCAGCAGGGACGCCAGGCAAGCCGGCAGATTCAACTCCTCATCCCGTGCCGGCAACACGACCGTCAGCTCAAGCGGAGCCTTTTCCTCGGTTCGCACGGCGGTCTGGCCCTTCAAAGACTCGCGCTCCGCCGGATCCATAAGCCCAAGTATCGGTTCCACAGCTCCGTATTATAGAAAGCGGAGGCCTCGTGCGTAGTTTCTCCCTCACCATCCCTGCCGTGCTCTCTCTTGCGCTCCTCGCCTCTTCGGGCTGCGATCGCGGAGACCACCCCAATCGCCTCGACAAGCCCGCCCCCCTCTTCACCATCGGAGACGGCGTCCAGACCCTCAATCTCGCCAGTCTCCGCGGCCGCGTCGTCGTCCTCAATCTCTGGGCAACCTACTGCGCCCCCTGCGTCGAAGAGCTCCCCAGCCTCCTCGAGCTCCAGCGCAAGCTGCCCCAGCTCGCCGTGGTCGGCGTCAGCACCGACCAGGACGACGCGGTCTACCGCCGCTTCCTGCGCCAGCACCACGTCGATCTCCTCACCGTACGGGACGGCGACCAGCGCATCAACGCGCTCTACGGCACCTCGCTCATCCCCGAGACTTACATCATCGACCGCAACGGCAACCTCCGCCGCAAGTTCATCGGTGCCCAGGTCTGGACCAGCCCCGAAATCATCGACTACCTCAAAAGCCTCTAACCTGCCTTTTTCGAAATCCAGTTGCCGTCGCTCGTTCTTGCCATCATCTGAGCCCAGCGAAGAACCCCTGTATTCGCTCTTGTTGCTGCCTCTTCAATCGCCGTTGCTCGTTCTTGCCGTCATTCTGAGCGCAGCGAAGAATCCCGAGAGTGCTCACGAACCACCACACCTAAAACCTTTTCAACACAGAGACCACACTGCACAAGACAGAGCGCACCAAAGAACGCCCGCTCCCCCCACCCGCTGCTATCATCGCCCCATGACCCAGCTCGACGTCCTCTACCGCTACGGCATCCCTCCCACCGAAGCCGCCACCATGGCCATCGCCCGCCTCCGCGAGGTCTACGGCATTCGCAAGCTCGAGCTCCGGGAAGCCGAAAAGTCCATCCGCATCGAGTACGACGCCAGCCGTCTCACCGAGCCCGTTATCCACCAGCTCCTCCGCCGCGCCGGCCTCGACATCGTCGAAGAGGTCCCACTCATCGACCTTCCCGTGCCCGACCCGGCCTCCGAACAGCCCGCCGTCTAACGCCCTTGTTCTTCCCGCACCTGTCCGCTATCGTAGGGGCAGTTCGAGTTCTTCACGCGCCCGTAGCTCAGCTGGATAGAGCATCTGGCTTCGAACCAGAGGGTCGGAGGTTCGAGTCCTTCCGGGCGCACCATCTACCGTTATCCATAATTCACCGCTCCGGTTGCCCAGACCGGAAATGTCCGATATCCTTAGTATGTTGCATCCCTGCAATGTGCGCCCGTAGCTCAGCTGGATAGAGCAACTGGCTACGAACCAGTAGGTCGGAGGTTCGACTCCTTCCGGGCGCACCACACTCCCTGAAAATCTCAACTTTATCGAGTCACAAAGGGCACTTCCTGCGTTTTGTCACAGTATTGCCGTGATTGACGACCAAAACAGTCCGCATTAGACTCGATCCTGTAGAGCCGCTGGGCTACTTCAGCAGCCAAGCCGCTCCCAGAGCTGGCCGGAAAGACAGGAAAGCCTTTATGTTGCAGGCATTTATCATCACGCTTCGCGAGGGCGTCGAAGCATCGCTGATCGTCGGCATCGTCTTCGCCTACCTCTCCAAGATCGGCCGCCACGAGCTCAAGCGCACCGTCTTCTCGCCACTCGGAGCCGCCCTCGCCGCCTGCGTCGCTCGTCGCCGTCCTCGTCGCCCGCCTCAATCTCAACTCCGACATCATCGAAGGCTGGGTCATGCTCGCCGCTGCCGCCTTCGTCGTCTCGCATGATCTGGTTCATGCACCGGACCGCCCGCTCCATGCGCGGCGACATCGAATCCAAGATCGCCACGCTACACCGGCACCGAGTCCGGCGTCTCCCAGCTCGGCCTCTTCTTCTTCGTCTTCCTCCTCGTCCTCCGCGAAGGCGTCGAAACCGTCCTCATCCTCTCCGCCGTCTCCCTCAACTCCACCGAGCTCCTCAGCTTCACCGGAACCCTCCTCGGCATCGCCGTCGCGGTCGTCTTCGGCGTCCTCTTCATCCGCGGCTGCGGTCAAGATCAACCTCGCAGCGCTTCTTCCGCGTCACCACCGTCATCCTCTACTTCGTTACCTTCCAGCTCGTCGTCACCGGCCTGCACGAGCTCTCCGAAAACGGCGTCCTCCCCTCCTCCACCGCCGAGATGCGCCTTATCGGCCCCATCGTCCGCAACGATCTCTTCTTCTTCGTCACCATGCTCGCCCTCGCCGGCCTCATGATCCTGATGGAATACAAGCGCCGCACTCCCGCCGCAGCTCCCCGCCAACGCCACCCCCGCCGACCGCCGCAAGCCGATTGGTCCCAGCGCCGCGAAAAGATGTGGATGTCCGCCGTCGTCGGCGCCAGCTTCCTCTTCATCTTTCTCTCGACCGCCGAGTTCATCTACGCCAAAAGCTCCACCGCCCTCAGCCCCACCACCGCCGTCACCCTCGTCGGCATCGCAGGTCACCGTTCCCACTCGCCGACATCAACGACGACAAGCTCCACCGCTACGGCGTCCACATCACCGACGCCGCAGGGCCGCGCCGTCGAAGTCCGCTTCCTCCTCTTCAAAAAGCCCGACGGCAACATCGTCTCCGTCGCCGACGCCTGCCAGATCTGCGGCCCCGTCGGCTTCTACATCGGCTCCCAGGGAATCACCTGCAAGATGTGCGCCTCGCCCCCTCGTCCCCCAGTCCATGGGCCAGCCTGGCGGCTGCAACCCCATCCCCCTCAAATCCACCAGGCCGGAGGCATGCTCATGGTCCAGACCGCCGACCTCCGAACCCTGGCTCCCGTCTTCGAGCGCTAAGGTGATAAACGCCTCGGCCGTTGCCGTTGCCTGTTCTTTTGCTTGTCATTCAGGAGCGCAGCGGAGGAATCTGCTGTTGCGGGTGCCCCACCCTCTCGCGCCTTTCGCGAAAAGGTGGGGCACCCGCACCCCGCGCGAACCTCTTCCAGCTCATCGTCCTGCAGAGGAGGCCGCCTAGATGTTCTTCCGCCTCCTCCTCGAATCCTTCCGCCGCCAGCGCCGCCGCAAGCTCCTCGCCGGCCTCGCCATCCTCCTCGGAACCACCGCCGTCACCGCCATGCTCGCCCTCGCCACCACCATCGGCGACCGCATCCACGCCGAGCTCGCCGTCTACGGAGCCAACATCGTCGTCACCCCCAAGGCCGCCAGCCTCGCCGTCAACATCGGCGGCGTCAACATCAACCCCGCCACCGGCAACGCCTACCTCCACGAGTCCGACCTCCCCAAACTCCGAACCATCTTCTGGGCCAACAACATCACCGCCATCAGCCCCGAACTCTCCTTGACATCAACGTCGATCAGCAGCAGACTCCGTCCGTGCGATACCACAGCGGGTCCGCGTTCCCGATCCGGCCTCTGGTTCCATCACCCGCTATCCGCAACCTCCAACGGTATCTGGCTCAGCATGCATCCGGAACGGCTCGCCGGTGCTCCGCCGCTTACACCCCTGGTGGAAACTCGACTGGCCGTTGGCCGCTCGAACAGACGCCGTCACACGAGCGCTCTGGCCTCCAGCCCACGGAAGATCGATCGTCGCTGGCTCGCAAGCTCTCGGCGAGATCGTCATCGGCACAGCTATCGAGACGACTTCAGCTCAGCACCGGGAATCGACTTCACATCACGGCCGCACCGTCCACATTACCGGCATCGTCTCCACCGGTGACGCGACCGACAACGACCTCCTCCTCCCGCTCGCAACCGCTCAATCCCTCAACCAAACTCCCGACGCCGTCTCCCGCGTCGAAATCTCCGCCCGCACCAGCCCCGAAGACGCCTTCGCCCGCCAGAGACCCCGACACCCTCTCCCCCCAGCAGCACGAGATCTGGTACTGCCGCCCCTACGCCAACTCCATCGCCTACCAGATCCGCGAAGCCATCCCCGGCGCCCACG
Source organism: uncultured Acidobacteriaceae bacterium (assembly GCA_963778445.1). Lineage (GTDB taxonomy): Bacteria > Acidobacteriota > Terriglobia > Terriglobales > Acidobacteriaceae > Edaphobacter. Next base: position 122,969 of record CAVZUG010000001.1, read on the forward strand.
CCCAGCAGGTCCGCCGCGTCGAACAGTCCGAGGGCAACGTCCTCGAGCGCATCTCCGGCCTCATGTGGCTCATCTGCGCCGCCGCCCTCCTCGCCGCCGGCTTCGCCGTCTCCGCCGCCATGGCCACCGCCATCCTCGAGCGCCGCGCCGAGATCGGCCTCATGCGCTCCCTCGGAGCCTCGCAAGGCCGCCATCGCCTCTCCTCTTCTACGCCGAAACCGGCCTCCTCGCCATCTTCGCCGGAGCCCTCGGCTACCTCGCCGGCTCCGCCCTCGCCGCCCTGCCTCGGCGCCCGCATCTTCGCCGCGCAGCCGCCTCCGTCGCCCCATCCTTCAACCCCGTCCTCCTCCCCATCGTCGTCGGCCTCGCGCTCCTCGTCGCCATCGCCGGCAGCACCCCCGCCATCCGCTCCGCCCTCCGCCTGGACCCCTCCGCCATCCTGCGAGCCGACGCATGACCTCTACTGTTGTCATTCCGAGCGCATCGAGGAATCCCGGCATTCCGCCCGCATTGCCACAAAACCGGGTGCCCCACCCTCTCGCGCTTCATGCGAAAGGGTGGAGTATTCGCGCCACCGCGAACCGCTCTCCTTGAGCCAGGCACCCGCAGCATGACCCTCACCCTCCCCCGCATCCTCACGCCGCTCCCTCCTCCACCGCCGCGCCCGCAGCCTCTCCGCGTCTCATCGCCCTCACCGTCTCCGCCGCCATCGCCACCGCGCTCCTCACCCTCTACGCCGACCTCGACGCCAAGCTCCACCACGAGTTCCGCTCCTTCGGCGCCAACATCGTCCTCACTGCGCCTGCCGGCGCCACCCTGCCGCCCGACATCGCCCAACGCGTCACCGAAACCGCCGGCCCCGACGCCACCTCCGCGCCCTTCGCCTACGCCGTCGCTACCACCGATCGCGGCACCCCCGTCGTCGTCGCCGGCACCGACTTCCCCGCCGTCCGCCGCCTCGACTCCTGGTGGTCCGTCGACCGCTGGCCCACCGATTTGCCCATCGGCATCCGCTACTCCCTCGTCGGTCAGAGGGCCGCCAACTTCGTCGCCGACGAGCACGACGTCACACCTCACCTACAACGGCCGAGCCATCACCCCCATCCGCGCCGCCGGCCTCCTCCGCACCGGCGGCGACGAGGACAGCCGCATCTACATCCCGCTCGAAACCTTCACCGAACTCACCGGCACCGGTCCCACCGTCCTCGAGCTCCAGGTACCCGGCGGCGCCGCCCGCATCGAATCCACCCTCGCCGCCCTCCGTACAGCTCTCCCCACCCTCAGCGTCAGCCCCGTCCGCCAGCTCGTCGAAGGCGAAAGCCGCATCGTCGACCGCACCCACGCCCTCATGTTCGCGGCCGTCCTGCTCATCGCCCTCACCGTCGCCGTCAGCGTGCTGGCCACTCTCTCGGCGCAGTCCTGGAGCGCCGCCGCGACTTCGCCCTCATGAAGGCCCTCGGCAGCCACCCAGCGTCACCTCCTCGGCCTCTTCCTCCTCGAAGCCCTCATCCTCGCCCTCGCCGGCGTCGCCCTCGGCTATCGTCGTAGGCTCCGCCGCCGCCTGGGCCATCGGAGAAGCCAACTTCGGCACCGCCACCCTTCCCCGCCCATCCGTCCTCCCCGCCGTCCTCCTCCTCAATCTCCTCATCGCCACCGCGTCCGCCCTCCTGCCCGCTCGCGTTCTCCGCACCCTCTCGCCCGCCGCCCTCCTCAAAGGCGAGTAAGCCCGGAAGTCCGTGCTATGAACAGAAAAGCGCCCGTCCCGGCCGTAGCCGAAACCGGGCGCTCCCCCCATGCGGTTAGAACAGGATCTTGCCCGAGAGCTGGATCTGTCGCGGGAAGTTCTGTTGTGTGGCCGAGATCGTGCCGTAGCCCTGCATCGAGCCCGGGGCTCCCGGCACGCCCTTGCCCGTAGAGGTAATTGCGGTGTTCGCGTTGCTTGTACTCGGACCGCCGAAGATCGGCGTGTTGGTTGCGTTGAAGGCCTCCCCTTTGAACTGAAACTTCACCTTCTCGGTAATGGCGAACTTCTTCTCCAGGCCAAAGGCCTCCTGCGGCGCGTAGGGCGTGCGAATCAGCGTTGTCCTGGGCTGCATGGTCGTGGCGGTGTACTCGCTGAAGTTGCTGAAGCAGCTCGGATTGCTGTTGTTGATGTAGCTGGTGTAGGACTTCCGTGCGGAGACGACGTTGTAGGTTCCGCAGTTGTAGTTCAATCCATTCGGGAACGCGATCGGCGTTCCGCCCTGGTCGTTCACGATGAAGTCGAACTGCCACCCGCCTATCGCCGCGTCCACGGCTCTGTTCGCTCCGCCGAAGAAGGCGGCGCCCCGGCCGAAGGGCAGGTTGTACAAACCGCTGAAAGCAACAACCCACGCGCGGTCGCTGCTGTCCACTCCGTAATACGGGTTCGGGTCGACCAGGCCTCCCCCGTTATTGTTCAGGAAACCCGTCGCCGACATCAGCTTGGCCCAGGTGAATGAACCGATCAGGCTGACCCCGCCGAGGTGGGACTGCGCGCCGGAAAGGCGCTTTTCCGCCTTCGCCTGCAGCGAATCGTAATTGCTGTATCCCTGTGCATTGGTATAGACATACAGGTTTGCAGCGTACTGCGGGTAAGGAACCATCAGATAACGCGCCGCTACCGTACGGTTTTGACCAAGGAACGTGGTGTTGGGGAGAACGCCAAAGAAAGGATTCGTCACCTGCTGGTCCAGGTAGGCATTGTTGGCGTGCCCTTTTGCAAAGTCCACGGGGTTCAGCCCGTCCAGCTGCTTCGATGCCCGCAGATGGTAGGTGTGCGCGCCAAGGTAATCGATATTGAGCACCACACCCAACGGCATCTGGGTCTGAACCCCTAAGGTCCACTGCTCCACGATCGGTATCTTGCGATCCTGTGCGTCCAGGGACAATCCATTGCCCGTCAGACCGAGCGGTCCCAGGCTGGTTCCCGGAGGCGCCTGCGCACCGTTCGGAAACGGCTTGCCGTCGCGGAAAAACGTGGTAGGCGTCAGTCCATTGTCCGGGCTGGCGTTGTAGGGAGTCGACTGGCTGAACGGCGAAGCGCCGCCCAATTCGATACCGAACGCCTTCGACACGGTGTACCCGGCGTGAATAACGAGTTGGTTGTTCGGGGCAAAAGAGAGCCCCAGCTTCGGCTGCCAGAAGCCCGTGTTGTTCAGGTACGCTGGGTTGCTCGAGGACGCATATTGCACCGCTCCCAGGATCGGGTTCGGGATCTGCGCTCCATTCGGCAAGGTACCCCCGGCCGGATATTGGATCATGCTCGTCAGTGGGTTCGTGCAGGTCAGGCAGATACCTGCCAGCAGCCGGTTGTGGCGTTCCACGGGGGAGCGCTCCTCGTCCCAGCGAATTCCGGCGTTGATTGCTAGCTTCCCGTTGACTTTGTAGTTGTCCTGTACGAAAAAGCCATAGTACTTATAGCTTTCATAAGGGGCGTTCTGCCACTGCACACTCCCTCCGTTCGGAAGGCCCAGCAGTAACTCCGCAATGGCCGATCCGTCGTTGTTGCTACGGGTGTAATCCTTCTGCGTAAAAGCCGTACCGAAGCCGCCCGTGCCGAAGGTGAAGGCGCCGTTGGGCTGGCCCACGCTGCCCGTTATGTCGTGGTACAGCGAGAACTCACCACCATAGTGCAGCGTGTGCTTGCGGATGATCTGTGTGATCGAAGGCCCGATGTCGTAGGTTTCGAAGATGGTTGCGCCTACTGTATTTCCGACCACGCCGCTGTACCCATCGCCGAAGGTGAACTGCGGGGCGAAGTTCTGGCTGCTGGTGGGGATGGCGGGCATGGTCAGCCCCAGGTCGCTCGGAGCCAGTGTCGCCAGACCGGCGGATACCGTCCCGTTCGGCGAAGGGTTGCTGTATCGGTTGTACGAAAGGCGCACGTCGCTGACAATGCTGTTGCTGAAGCTGTGCGTTCCATCCAGCACACCCGTCCAGTCCGAGCGCTGGTTGTTGATGTTGCCAGTGATGGCCGGCCCGGTGAAGCCGTTGCCGTTGCGATACTCCTGGCCGGTCCAGAAGGCAAGAATGCCGTACAGCTTGGTGCGATCGCTCACGTTGTAATCCAGCCGGCCGATCGGCATATCGTAGTGGTACCGGTCCTTGCCGTTGAAGACGTAGTTGGAAAAATAGCCGGGGCGGTTCGGTGCGGGGAACAGTTTGAGGACTGCCAGACCAATAGGGCTGATCCGATTGGCAGGGATAGTATTGTTCGCGAAGGGTAGCCGGTTATAGGTGGAGCAACCGCTGCCGCTGCTGACCACGCAAAATTTGGTATTTGGATCGTAAATGCCGTTCGTCTTGCCGGCGGCGGCCAGGTAACCGGACAGATTGACGCTGCCATCCGGGCCCGGCAGCATGTCGGGTGTGGGAACGGACGTAACGATCGGCGCGGGCAGCACCTCGCGCCATCCCTCATAACTGAAGAAACCGAATCCCTTCCCTCCCCGCATAATCGGACCGCCCACCGTCCCGCCGAACTGGTGTTGGTTGTGGAACGACTTGGCCGCACCCACCTGGTTCGATTGGTAAGTGTTCGCTTCCAGGAGGGAGTTGCGCCAGAAGTCGTATACCGTACCGTGAACGTTCCTTGTGCCGCCCTTGAGAGTGGTGTTGATGATGCCGCCGCCCGTGCGGCCGTACTGTGCGTCAAAGGTGATCGTCATCACCTTGAACTCCTGCACGGCGTCCACCGAAGGGGAGATCGTCCAGGTGCCGGACGGTCCGCCGCCCTCGATGGAGATGGGCGCGCCGTTCAGCAGAAACTGGTTGGTGCTGCCGGGCTGGCCGCTGATCTGATACGAGTTATTGGTATCCCATCCGCGATTGCCGGAAAATCCGCCCGCCCCGAACTGCGTCTGTGTAAAGCGCACACCGGGCACCAGCTGGACCAGCTGGTAGATCTGCCGGCCATTCAGGGGAAGATTCTCGATCTTCTCCGGGTCCATAACCGTACCGCCGGAGGCATCGGTCGTGGCCAGCTGGAACTGATCCGTGCTGACCGTGACCTCATTTGTATTGGCGCTCACCTTCAGCTTGGCCGGAACGTCGACCGTGCCCGAGACCTGAAGCACCAGGTTCGGATAGACCGCGGTCGCGAACCCTTGTGCTTTGACCGTGATCTCGTAGGTGTTCGGCTGCGCGAACGGAATCACAAATCGTCCGGCGTTGTCGGACTTCACATCATAGGTCTGTTCGCCGCTCTTTGCCGTAACTGCGGCACCAGGGATCACCGCTCCGGAAGGGTCCGTTACTGTCCCGGACAGGGTGCCGCGATACTCCTGGGCGTGGCTGAAGACCGCTAGAAAAAGAACGGCTATCGCAAAAGACAGCAGTCTTTGGGGAATACGCATTTTGGACCTCCGAAGTAACGCATGGGAAAAACGGTGCAATCTTAGGTGCACGAAAGTAACTCGTCAAGGCCAGCAGAAATGCAATCCCGTTCACACCCAAGGACGCCCCTACGCGCGTTTACGCGGATCCGCTGCATACACGCGCGTGGCGCACTGACTCACCCCAACTGCTAGAATGGAAGAATGCAGAGCTGGGATGGGGGCACGGCTTCGCAGGTCTTTCCCTGCATGGAAAGTCCAGCAGGTACATACCAAGGTCCAGGTAGAAGTCCAGACCTAAAGTCTCTCATTCGAAGACTTTGACCCATTTTTAGTACGGGGAGGGGGGAGGTACCTTGAGCCGCATCGAAACCAGCACCGACCTCGTCGCCGATCAGACCCGCGCCGAGTGCGCCGTCATCTCCCTCGCGCGCGTTACCCGGGATTACACCGGTCACGCCGGAACCGTGCGTGCCCTCGACGCCGCCAGCTTCTCCATCGTCGCAGGCGAGTGGGTCGCCATCACCGGCCCGTCCGGCTCCGGCAAATCCACCCTCGTCAACCTCCTCGGCTGCCTCGACCGCCCCACATCGGGCGAGCTCCGCATCGACGGCATCGACGTCTCCTCCATGTCCGCCGGCGAGCTCGACCGCTTTCGCGCCGACAAGATCGGCTTTATCTTCCAGCAGTTCCACCTCATCCCCTACCTCACCGCCGTCGAAAACGTCATGCTCGCCCAGTACTTCCACTCCATGACGGACGAGACCGAAGCCCGCGCCGCCCTCGACCGCGTCGGTCTCGGCCCCCGCTCCGGACACCTCCCCAGCGAGCTCTCCGGCGGCGAGCAGCAGCGCGTCTGCATCGCCCGCGCCCTCATCAACAACCCACCCATCCTCCTCGCCGACGAGCCCACCGGAAATCTCGACGCCGCCAATCAGCGCATCGTCATCGACCTCCTCCAGGGTCTTCACGCCGAGGGCCACACCATCGTTATGGTCACCCACGACCCCGAGATGGCCGGCCTCGCCAGCCGCCGCATCGCCCTCAATCACGGCAAGGTCTTCTGCCACCCCATAGGCGGCCAGGTCGTTCGCCTCGGCCGCTGAACCCGTGACCAAGACAACACATCGCTTTGGATCCGTAAATCGGTCTTTAGCTTCGCTACCGCTCTCCCCACTTCAACTTCGACCGCAGCACATTGAACAACCCATTCGGCTGATGCCGCAGCAGCCGCACACTGAAGTCCGAGCGCCGGCACGTCACCCGGTCCCCAACCTCCACCCGCACCGCCTCCTGCCCATCCACCGTCAGATACGTCTCGTTCGGCACGCCGACAACATGGACGCACACGGTGGAGTCCGAACGCACAACAATCGGCCGCAGCGTTAGGAGGTGCGGGCAGATCGGCGTCACCACCGTCGCCGAGATGTTCGGCATCACAATCGGCCCGTTCGCCGCCAGGTTGTAAGCCGTCGACCCAGTCGGCGTCGAAACGATGATTCCATCCGCGCGAAATGTCGCGACCTGCTGGGAATCGATCTCGACCGAGAAGTCCGCCATCCGTGCGATCGTTCCTTTAGCGACAACAACGTCATTCAGCGCATTCCACTGCTGCAGCAACTGCTCCCCGCGCCGCAGTTCCGCATGCATCATCTCGCGCGTGTCGTAGACAGCGGTGTTCGTCGCACCAGGCCTCAAGCGTCCCGTAAAGATCGCTCAGCGGTATCTCAGTCAGAAACCCCAGCGCGCCCAGGTTCACCGAGAGAATCGGCGTCGACGTTCGCGCAAAGGCCCGAGCTGCCGCTAACAGCGTCCCGTCGCCTCCAAGAACGATCACCAGGTTGGGCTGATGCTGCGGCAGATCGACTCGCTCAACCGAGTCTGCGGCGCCAACATAGGCTGCGCTGTCCGGATCGAGCACCGCCTCATACTTGTGATCCGCTAGCCATTGGATCAACTCGGGCAGGATCGTATGCAGCTCAGGCTTCTGCGGCTTGGAGATGATGGCGGCTAGGAGCATGGGAACCAATAGTGTACGGGAGCCTCAGCCCGCGCCCATCCCGAACTGGCAGTGAAGCAGGAACTCGTGGTTGCCCTCCCGCCCAAGGATCGGCGAGTCGATGATCTCGACACCCACCCCGCCCTCCTCGATCGCACACGCACGCACCCGCTCCACCGCCGCGGCCCTCGCCTCCGGATCGCGGACTATGCCACCCTTGCCGACGTTCTCCCGTCCCGCTTCAAACTGAGGCTTGATCAGAATGACAGCGCCACCGGTCCATGTGTCTCCCGGAGACGCAAGCGCCCGCAACACCGCCGGTAACACCAGAGTCGCCGAGATAAACGACACATCCATGGCCAGCAACGCGGGAAACACTTCGGGCGCAAGGAGGCTGCCAGGGGCAAGCAGCCGGGCATTGGTGCGCTCATGGAGCAGGACTCGCGGATCCCGACGCAGGCTCTCCGCAATCTGCCCATACCCGGTGTCCACCGCAATCACCCGCGCCGCCCCGTGCTGCAGCATGCAGTCTGTAAATCCACCCGTGGAGGTCCCGATGTCGACCCCCACCTCCCCGGTGAGGTCGATGGCCCAATGCACCAGCGCCGCCTCCAGCTTCAGCCCGCCCCGGCTCACATAACGCAGGTCCGACCCGAGCAGCCGTATAACCGCCAACGGATCGACCGGTGCCCCCGGCTTGTCTACCCGCTGCTCATTCACCAGCACGCGCCCAGCCAGAATCAGCGCTTGTGCCCGTTCCCGCGAGGCAGCGTGACCCTGCTCCAAGAGCAACTTATCCAGACGAAGTTTACCCAAGTGCAATCCCCATCCCCGGCAGCCCGCCCCGAGATCTCCGGGCCAGTGACTGCTCAGGCTACCGTCAGTATCTCCTGTACTCCGCCGTAAGCAGGAACAGGAGGTTTGGGTTAGAGTTGGTGTGTTCTCGTGTGCGATGGTGACCTCACACACGTTACCAACGGTTTCCAGAAGGCGCACAAAACGCTCTGGTTATCCAATCTGTCCAACATCCAGGTGCGTTTGAATGTACAGAGACACGGGATTACAGAACGACCATCCACCCTCCATGCACGACGACGCAGCTTTGCTGCTGCTCGTGCAGAGAGGTGACGAGCAGGCGATGGCGTCTCTGTTCGACCGCTACTCCAAGGTGGTGTATTCGGTGGCGCTCCGCGTTCTTCGCGATCCCGCCTCTGCCGAGGACGTACTGCAAGAGATCTTCATGCAGATCTGGCGCAGCCCGGACGGATTTATTGCAACACGCGGCAGCCTCGGCGGTTGGCTAGCCGTGGTCTCGAGAAATCGGTCGATCGATGCGCTTCGGCGCAAACGTCCAACAGAACAGGTCGACGAGATGGTTCTACCGTCTTCCTACAATCTGGCCGATGAAGCAGAACGGCACAGCATGTTGGAAAAGGCGCGCATCGTCATTCAGAAGCTGCCGCCGGAACAGAAGAAGACGCTGGAGATGGCGTTCTTCGATGGTTTGACACACTCAGAGATCGCCGAGATGACTGGGGATCCTCTGGGAACAGTAAAGACGCGAATCCGCAGCGCGCTGTTGACGCTGAGAAAGGCATTCAAGGCATGAGCGACAACCGACAGTACGACCAAGACGATCTTGCCTTGTATGCTATGCAGCTCCTCTCTCGAGAGGAAGAGGCGCAACTCAAGGCATTCCTGAAAACCTCTCCGGATCTGCAGCGGGAGCTTGCCGAGGTTCAGGGCGACCTGGCGGTGTACGCCACGACCGTCGAGATGCACTCGCCGCCCGCGCTGGCTCGCGAGAGACTCCTTACGCAGATCGGCCGGGAGCGCAAGGTGCGCTCTATCGACCGAACTCCCGAGATGACTGGACGCGGAGCGGCCGCATACGGAGCCGGTGCAGGCACGGCTGCCGGTGATGGTGAACGCTTGGACCGCTTGGATCGCGGCTCCAGCAGCCGCCTCACGGAAGAGGACCTGCCGCACGAGACCTCCGGTTTCGGCAGAATCGTTCCATGGGTCGGTTGGGCGGTTGCCGCTGGGCTCGCTGTCACGACCGGGAACTTCTACCACGAGAGCCAGGTCATGCGAGACTCCAACGCACGCGACCACGCGGAACTCTCGCGGCTCACCGCAGACGCCGCAGCAGCCCGTCAGTTGATGGACACCCTGAAAGACCCGACGGCCACCCGCGTCACCCTGACCCGCAGCAAGGAGGCTCCAGCTCCCCAGGGCAAGGTCACCTACGTCGCCGACAAGGGCAGTCTTCTCTTTGTCGCCAGTAACCTCGAGCCCCTCAACACATATAAGGTCTACGAGCTATGGCTGATCCCGGCCAATGGTCAGGCCCCCGTACCCGCCGGGACCTTCCATCCCGATGCCCGCGGCAATGCCAGCGTCGTCCTCCCACAGATCCCGGCAGGCCTTGTCGCCAAGGCGTTCGGCATCACTGTGGAAGATGAGGGCGGTGCCCAGACTCCCACAATGCCAATCATCCTCTCCGGAGCCGCGGCAGGAGCCTGATCCGCCGCGAGTCAAACAGGAATAGGCATCCCAGCGGGATGCCTATTCTGCGTGTGTTCGGCATTGTCTATGGCGCTGTGACCCGCACTTGGCCTCCCCTACCCTGAAGATCGATGAAGGTCTGAACGGTGTCGATATCGGTGCGCAGAACCGTCATCAGGCTGGTCTCAGTGGAGGTGACATAGATCTTGCCCGTCGGCGTGCCCGTCGTGGCTGCAAGGAAAGTTGGATGCCCTGCCACAGGAATCGTTGCGGTCACGGTGTTTGTCGTCAGGTTGACCACGCTGACGGTGCCGCAGCCCTTCGAAGGCGGTATCGCAGAAGCCGCAGGGATCGTGGTTGGACAAGGGACGTTGTCGCCGAAGTTCGCCACGTAGGCGCGCGTTCCGTCCTGCAGAACTGCCACGATCACCGGACTGACTCCCACCGGAACATTCGCCAGCACCTGGCCGAAGCCGGCCGCATCTACCGGGTTGTTGGGGTCGCAGTTCGGATTTGTGGGAAGCGCCACTGCGGAACACAGTGGGATATTGATGACGCTGACCGATCCCTTCGACCCGTTTGCTCCCGCATTCGCGACCACGAGCTCAGTTCTTGCCGAAGCAAAATCGGCCCATACCGGAGCCGTTCCCACTGGAATCGCTCCCGTCGGGATCAGTGTGGGCGTGTCCAGTTGGTTGGTCTGGGTATTGATGACACTGGCGGTGTTGCTGCCGCGGTTCAGAATAAACGCCCGTCTTCCGTCCGCAGTCATGACGCCGTACACAGGTTGCTGACCCACAGAGATCGGCGAATCGATCGTATTGCTGGTGGTCTCGATCGGTGTGACCTGGCCATTCCCGCTCGTGTTCTGGCTAATCGCATAGATGCGAGGCGCATTCGCCACACCCGCGATGTAGACCACATTCGGTCCCACCGGCAGCTCCTGCCGTAACGCCGGGGGGCTATTCTGCAGCTGCGCGACGAAGTTGCGCCCCGGCTCGGTGATGTACACATTGGTCCCCTGCGGAAAGATGCTGTTTGGAAGGGGTGTGCTCGGAATCAGCGTCGTCTGCTGAATCTGATTCGATAGGAGGTTGGTTGAAATGTCGAAGCTGTTGACCGTTCCATCACCGTTCAGCGTATATCCGGTGCTCCCTGTGCTGTCGATCGCCAGGTAGTAAGGCGAAATGCCAAGCGTGGCGTTGATAAGAATCGAGTCACCGGAAAAATCGACGATCGTGAGCAGGCCATTGCCTGTGGCTGTAGGCTGTGAGATCGCCACGGCATACTTCTGGGGTTGTCCAGCCGGTCCCACCGGGTTGATTGCGGTCACAACCGGCCTATAACTGTTACCGCAACCCAGCGCAAACAGAAGCGCGCCCGCGACGAACAGAAAGCCTGAACCAGAGGTGCTGAGGAAACGGCGGCCAGATCGTGAGGCCAACCTTGGAAGCTGAATCTTGTCTACGTCAGTTGCTGGCTGCAAAAGTGCTCCCACAATCGTTCTGGATCTGGCTATGCTCAAGAGCTGATTGTAAATCAGCAGGGGGCCAGCAGGCATGACGGGACAGACCGACGCAGCACCGGCAGGCAGGCCGCAAATCCACAAGACCATTTCGGCCCGGCGTGATCAATGGCAGAGCCGGGTCCTAGTCGTCGTCCTCGCGGCCGCGATCGTCGTCTGCGTCATTCTCGGATTACTTGCCACAGGCGATGAGGGAGGCCGCTACAAAGTGGCAGGGATCAGCGTAGCCTTCGCCGTGCTGGTTGGGGTAATGCGTTCAGCCACCGTCGGCGGAGCCATCTGCGGAGCTCTCGCCTGTTTTTGCGTGACCTGGTGGACAAGAGATCTCGAAAGTCCGCTCCTGCACAGCGCGCTCCCTCCTCTCGCCGCTCTGTTCGTGCTGACCTTCGCCGCAACCCGCGCCGGCAAGAAGCAGAAGCAACTTCGTGGCCTTGCGGAACGTACTGGCGGACGCGCCGCGGCCCAGGTGCTCGCAAATCTCGGTGCTGCCGCTCTCGTCGTCACACCCATCGGGGCTTACGCGGGGGCGCTCACCGGTCTGGATCTGCCCGTTCCGGCGGCCGCCCTCTTCGTTGCCTGCCTCGCGGCTTTAGCAGAGGCAACCGCGGACACGGTGTCCTCCGAGATCGGGCAGGCGTTCGGGCAGCGTACATATATGCTCACAACCTTCCGCCGCGTGCACCGGGGCACAGACGGCGGAGTCAGCACTCTTGGAACGACCGCAGGGACGGTCGCAGCCCTGCTCCTTGTCCTCGCCGGCGGATGGTCGCTGCAACTGACCGCCAAAGCTCAGGCCGTCGCTCTTGCCGCCGGTCTCATCGGCTTCGTGGGCGACAGCCTCCTCGGCGCAACCCTTGAGCGGCGCGGCTGGATCGGAAACGATCTCGTCAACATGGCGTCTACCGCTATCTCAGCTTTCAGCGCTTTGGTACTCGTACGCTTGACGTCGGCGATTCGCTAGTTCAGTCGTCGCCCTTGCCTTCCAGCCAGCGATGCAGCCAGCTGCCATGCAGATCAAGCTTCAGCGAAGTGAAGCTGAGGATCTCGTGCACGTACCGCAGAAACATGTCGTAGTTGCTGATATGTCCCACGGCAGGCCGGGGCGAAGTGTACACATCCAGGCCGGCGTCTTCACAGAGCTCGCGAATGCGAAACAGATGCGTCGCGTCCGAGACAACGACGATGTGTTTGAAGTCATGCTCCCTCGCGATCGCGGCCAGACGATGCACCTGCTGCTCCGTATCGATCGACCGGGTCTCGGCCAGGATGCTGGTAAAGGGCACGCCCCTGGCCAGCAGGTAGTCGCGGCCGACTCCCCCCTCGGTATTGCCGGAGTCCTTGTCGCTGCCTCCGCCGAGCGTGATCACATACGGCGCGATCTGCTTTTGGTAGAGATCCACGGCATGATCCAGACGTGCGTGAAAAACCGGCGACGGCCGGCCCGCGTACTCCGCCGCTCCGAAGACCGCGATTGCATCCGCCGGAACTGCTTCATCCTGACTCGCGGTCTTCGAGATCTGCTGGTACACGTAAACGGACCAGCCGAGCGCTACGATCAGCAGCACAGCCAGCAAGCGCCGAACGAGATACAGCCGGCGCCGGGGACGCAGACTGGGACGCCGATTGGAGCGAAGAGCCATAGCGATGAAAAAAGTTTACGGTACGCGGAGCAGGCAAACCTCACTGCCTGCGACTATCGTTGCAGCGTCAGGGCGATCTCGTGTGTCGGGATCGCACCCTCGCGCAGGATCATCCACGAGTTGCCGCCTCCCGACAGATCGACGATCGTGGTCGCCTGCGTTCTGCCCGTCGGTCCGCCATCGACGATAAGTGGAATCTTGTCGCCAAGCTGCTCCCTTACACAGTTCGCATACGTGCACTCCGCGAGACCTGCAAGATTCGCCGAGGTGGCTGTGATTGGCAGCCCCAACCGGCTCACGACCGCGCGGGCGATGGGCGCTTCCGGCATCCGCAGCGCCACGTTGCCGGTATTCGCCGTCACCCGCAGAGGCAACTTCGCACCCGCCTTCACAATAATGGTCAGCGGTCCGGGCCAGAACTTCTCCGCAAGCCGGTCGAAGGCGCCGTCGATCGCCGGTGCAAGCTCATACGCCTGGCTTACCTCGCCGATCAGCAGCGACAGCGGCTTATGCCGCGCCCGCGTCTTCAACTCGTAGATCCGGTCCACAGCGCGGAGGTTCACCGGGTCAACGGCCAGGCCGTAAAACGTATCGGTCGGAAGCGCGACCACCTGGCCCGCGTTCAGCGATTGCACCACACGGTCTATGTGTGCGGTCTCCGGTTCGTCTGGATGGATGCGAAGGTCTTCGGCTTGCAACGGTCGATCTCCTGAGGCGCGAGAGAATGCGCGGCCCGGAAAGTATTCCTGAATCCGCAGCCTAGCACAGTGCCTGCCAACCGCGATGCCAGACCTGCGCAAAGCACCTCCCCGGGTCGCCTCGAATTCACGAAGCGTAAATTTGAGGCGATGCCCACCTCGCCCAACGCTAATCGCCAGCAGGACCAACGCGCGCGTAAAGCAGCTTCGCGGCGGCCTTCGCAGGACACGCACGTCTCAGCGGCGGTCTTGTCGCCATCGAGGGCGATCACCTGCTCGAAGAGGCGTTGCGCAGCGGCATGGTGCTCAAGACCATCTTCCTCTCGGAAGCACCGCGGCCTGCCCTCCTTCGTCCCCGCCTCCATCGAAGTTCTGCGCCTCACCGCTGAAGTCTTCGACAGCATCATGGACACGCGATCGCCTCAGGGCATCGCTGCGCTGATGGTGCCACCCGTCCCGCGCTCGAGGATCTCCTCTGGGGCATTCCGCTGATCCTCGTTGCTGCCGGCCTCCAGGATCCCGGCAATCTCGGCACACTGGTCCGCTCCGCGGAGGCCTTCGGCGCCAGCGGCATCGTTGTTCACTCCCGGCACGGTCAGCCCGTGGAACGGAAAGGCTCTGCGCGCCAGCGTCGGCTCTATCTTCCGCCTCCCCGTGGTCACGGGAACCATCGAAGATCTGCACAGGCTCAAGGCCCGCGGCGTGCGCATCCTCGCCGCCGTCGGCGAAGGCGTCGGCTCCAACGAAGTCACCGAAGTCGCCATGCGGACCTCACCGGACGTGTCGCCATTCTCATCGGCAACGAGGGTGCCGGCCTCGCAACCGGAGTACCTCGCGACTCGCCGACGCGCGCGTCACCATCCCGTGCGCCGGTCCGTCGAAAGCCTCAACGCGGGCGTCGCCGGCTCCATCATCCTCTATGAGGCACACCGTCAACGCGCCCGCGTCGGGATGCGGCCATGAGCCTCTTCGACGCCTCGCCCCTGGCCGATCCGCAACCGTCCCTCCGATCGGCAGGCCCCGCTCGCCGAACGCATGCGCCCGCCGCACTCTCGACGAGTTCACCGGCCAGGAGCACCTGCTCGGCCCCGGCAAACCGCTCCGCCTCGCCATCGAGAGCGACGATCCCGAACTCCATGATCTTCTGGGGTCCCCCCGGCATCGGCAAAACCACGCTCGCCAAGATCATCGCGCACGATCACCGCAGGCCAGCTTCATCGAGTTCTCCGCCGTGCTCAGCGGCATCAAGGAGATCAAGCAGGTCATGGTCGAGGCGGAAAAGGCCGCCGACTTCGGCTCCCGCACCATCCTCTTCGTCGACGAGATTCACCGCTTCAACAAGGCCCAGCAGGACGCCTTCCTCCCCTACGTCGAGCGCGGCACCATCCGCCTGATCGGCGCCACCACGGAGAATCCCTCCTTCGAGATCAACGCCGCGCTCCTCTCCCGCTGCCGCGTCTACACCCTCATCGCGCTCTCCGAAGAGCAGGTCATCGCCCTCCTCCACCGCGCTCTCACCGACACAGAGCGCGGCCTCGGCAGCATCGGCAATCGAAGCCGACGACGACGCTCTCGCCACCATCGCCTCCTACGCCAGCGGCGACGCCCGCAACGCCCTCAACGCGCTCGAAGTCGCTGCCAGCTTGCGCGAAGGCCGCGGCGAACGCCTCATCACCAAGCCTCTCGCTGCCGAAGCCATGCAGCGCCGCGTCCTGCTCTACGACAAAAAAGGCGAGCAGCACTACGACATCATCTCCGCCCTGCATAAGAGCGTTCGCAACTCCGATGCCGACGCCGCACTCTACTGGCTCGCGCGCATGCTCGAGGCCGGCGAAGACCCCATGTACGTCGCGCGCCGCGTCGTCCGCATGGCCGTCGAAGACATCGGCCTCGCCGCCCCCGAAGCGCTCAACCTCTGCCTCTCCGCCCGCGACGCCATGCACTTCCTCGGTCAGCCTGAAGGCGGCCTCGCCCTCGCGCAGGCCGTCGTCTACCTCGCTCTCGCACCCAAATCCAACGCCGTCTACACCGCCTACAACGCCGTGCTCGCCGACATCGAAGCCACCGCCGCCGAAGCCCGTTCCGCTCCACCTCCGCAACGCACCCACGCGGCTGATGAAAGAGCTCGACTACCGCAAGGGCTACCAGTACGCCCACGACGTCGAAGGCCGAGTCGCCGACATGGAATGCCTGCCCGCATCGCTCGCCGGCCACAGCTACTACAAGCCCACCGGCGAAGGCCGGGAGAAACTGCTTCGCCAGCGCATGGAAGAGATCAGCCGCATCCGCTCTGCAAAGCGCGACGGTGCCTGACTTTGCGCCCGCCCAACCGGCTTCATCTTCAGATCCTTCCGCAATGCATCCAGCACAATCGGCTTGGTCAGCAACTCCGGCAACACATCGGACTGCCGCCCGCACCCGCCGGATACAGCACATACGTCGGCACCCCACTCCGGCCCACCGAAGCAAGCTGCTGCGTGATCGCCGGAATCATACTGCGTCCAGTCGGCCCGCATCAGCGTCACTTGTGCGCGCTGAACTCATGCTGCACCTCCGCCGACTTCAGCACCAGCCGCTCATTCACCTGGCACGACAAGCACCACGCCGCCGTAAAGTCGATAAACACTGGCTGCCCTGCCGCCCGCGCCGCTTCGAGAGTTGCCGTGCTGTACGGCTCCCACACCAATGTCGTGTCCTTCGGCGCATAAAGCGGGGTCGCAAACGCAACCGCACCGAGAACAACTGCCGCAATCGTCGCTCCGCCGCGCGCCGGCCACCTCGCCAGCACCCATCCCGCAATCGCTAGCAGCAGAAAGCCCAGCAGCAGACGCGCGATATGATCACTGCCCTGCCCCGCCGCGACACCGGCGCCCGAATACAGCCGCCCATACACCCACGTCAGCCAGATCACCGTCGCAAACAGCGGCACCGCCGTCAGCTGCTTCAGCGTCTCCATCCAGGCGCCCGGTCGCGGCAGCAAGCGCGTCCACGCCGGCTGCAAGCGTCAGCAGCAGATACGGAAACGCGAGCCCCAGCCCAAGGGCCGTAAACACCGCAAACGTGATCCACGCCGGCTGCGCCAGCGCAAACCCGATCGCCGCTCCCATCAGCGGAGCCGTGCACGGCGTCGCCACCACCGTCGCCAGCACCCCCGTAAAGAAGCTTCCCGTATACCCCTGCTTGCGCGTCAGCGAGTCGCCCGCGCTCGTAATCGACAGCCCAATCTCAAACTGCCCGGCAAGCGACATCGAAAAGAAGAACAGCCCCAGCGCCAGCACCGCAAGGAATGCCGGCGACTGCAACTGAAATCCCCACCCCGCTTGACTCCCTCCCGCGCGCAGCACCAGCAGCACGGCCACAATCACCCAGAACGAAGCCAGAATGCCCAGCGTATACACCAGCGCCATGCGCGCGAAGCCGCCCACGCTCCTCGTCAGACGACTGCACCAGCGCCAATCCCTTCAAAAACAGCACGGGAAAGACACACGGCATCAGGTTCAGAATGATGCCGCCCAGAAACGCCAGCCCAATAGCTCCCAACACCGTAACTTTGCTGGTGGATGGGCTCGCGCCGCCGACGCCCCGTTCCATCGCAACCTCGCCGGGTACGACGGAAGCCGTTCACGTCATAAGCCTGGCTGTCGCTCAGCTTGATCAGCCCATGGATCGTCTTCGGCAAAGCCGCCATCTTCGCGGGATTGTCCGGGTCTGCCGCCCGCTTCACGCGCAGACGCAGCCCACCGGGAATAGCCTCCGAAACCTGATCGGCCGCATTCAGCGATCTGATCCTGATCAAACGGATAAAACTCCCCGTCCGTCTCTTTGTCGCCGGTCAGCAAAGTAAACACAAAATCTGTCTTGCCGCCGTTCACCGTAAGGTGCATCTTCGCCGGCAGCGGCTCCGGCAGGGAGTTCAGCGCACCGCCCAACGCGCCTACCGGCTGCCCCGGCGGCGGAGCGTTCGCCGCCACATTCAGATCAAGCCCAAGATGCGCCTTGCCGGGAATGCACACCTCCCGGCAGACCAGCCAGTCCACCTTCGCGTCCAGATGAATCGGACCGGGAGCAACGCTCTTCGCTGCGGAGATCTCCACCGGAAACGCAACCTCATCCTCATAGCCGAAATCCATCAGCGGCCCGAGCGGAAGCCGGCTCGGGATCGGAAACTGCATCGGCCCCGCGCTAATCCCCTTCGGCAGCGTCCACGTAATATGCGGCGGCTCCCCCGAGTCCCCGGCATTCTTCCAATACACGTGCCACTTCTCTTCAAGCGTCAGCACCAGCCCCACCTGAAGCGTGCCACCGGGAGCGATCGCTGGCGCCACCGACGTCAGCTCCGCCGTCAGGTGCTGCGCCTTGACCGGTCCCGGGCCCCCATCGCCGACGACCTGCAGCTGCCCCTCGCGGGCGCAACGAAAAAAGACGCCGCAGCTACGGCGAACAGCATGGAGGCCAACCCGCGAATCTTCATCTGTCGGAATTGTAGGCTGCGCCCGGCGTGCATGTCAGGAGCGCCGCGCGTTCCGGTGCTCGACCATGATGCACCGGTCCATCACCACCTGAATGCCGCCCGCCTCGGCCCTCGCTGCTGCGTCCGCGTTTACGATCCCCTGCTGCACCCACAGATTCTTGAAACCGAGCTGAACCATCTCGTCCACAATCTCCGGCAGAAAGCTTGGCAGCCGAAAGACATTCACCACGTCCGGCTTCACCGGCAGCTCCTTCAGCGAACCGTAGCAGCGCTCTCCCAGCACCGTTTGCAGCGCAGGATTGATCGGGTACACCTTGTATCCCTGACTCTGCATGTAGGCGGAGACATAATGGCTCGGGCGATCCGGCCTGTCGGACAGCCCGATCACGGCAATGCTGCGGGGCGAGCTCCTGTCACTGCCGAATAGCATCTCGCGTATCGTCCCGGCTTCATTCATTTCCATCTCCTAGCTGTGCCAAATCCCCAGCAGACGGCGCAACACGATCAAGCTCCCCTACGTGATACGCGGTGTGATCGGAGATCAGCAGCGCCTCGCGCAGCAGATTCTGCCCATCACCCCACCGGAACGGCTTCGTCAGATCAGCCTCCGGACGCGCGATCAGACCTTCAAATGCCTCCCGATCCGCTCCGATCGCTGCCACCGCCGAATCCCACGCACTCGAAGACGGCGGCTCAGCCATCTTGGGCCAGTAGTCCTCCGGCCACTGCAGTGGATGGTACCCGCCCGTCGGCGGAGCACTGAAGTTCAGAATGTCGTGCTGAGCAATGCGGAGGTGCTCCAGCAGCTGCCACGCCGAGTACGGCAGCCCGTCTGGCACTTTGCCGCGAAGAGCAACAGGAAAATCTTTGACCGCTGCATCGAATCCGGCGTGCGCCTGACCGCCACGCAAGAGGGCGATCAGCTGCTTTCGTAGCTCACCTGAATCAACCTGCGGCGTTGTAGCTCTGTTCGACTCTTTCACCTTAGCGCTCCCCGGACCAACGCACCGTTGGATGCACAGGTCAGAAGCTGCGATTCAGAGCCGCCTGAAGACTCGTCAGCCAAGATCCTCGTCGTCGACTGCCGCGGCAGGCACACCGCCCTCGCGTCGCAGCCGCAGATACCCCCGTATAAACGGCTCCAGATCGCCATCCAGCACCCGGTCCACATCGCCCACCTCCACCCGCGTCCGCAGGTCTTTCGCCATGCGGTAGGGCTGCAGCACATACGACCGGATCTGCGATCCAAATCCGATATCCAGCTTCGAGTCCTCGAGCTTCTTCGTCACCGCCTTCTTCTTGTCAAGCTCGTACTCGTAAAGCCGCGACCGCAGCATCTTCATCGCGCGTTCCTTGTTCTTATGCTGCGAGCGCTCGTTCTGGCACCCGGCCACAAGCCCGGTCGGCAGGTGCGTAATGCGCACCGCGGAATCCGTCGTGTTCACATGCTGGCCGCCCTTTCCACCCGAGCGATACGTATCGATCCGCAGCTCCTCCGGCTTGATGTCGATCACGATCGTGTCGTCGATCTCGGGCGAGACAAACACGCTCGCAAAAGAAGTATGCCGCCGCTTAGCTGAGTCAAACGGCGAAATGCGCACCAGCCGATGCACACCCGTCTCCCCCGACAGCAGCCCAAACGCATACTCGCCCGAGATAGTAAATGTAGCCGACTTGATGCCCGCCTCGTCCCCATCCTGGATCTCGTTCAGCTCCACCTTGAAGCCCTGCCGCTCCGCCCAGCGCAGATACATCCGCATCAGCATCTCGGCCCAGTCCTGGCTCTCCGTACCGCCCGCCCCCGGATGCACCACGACAATCGCATTCAGCGGGTCCGTCTCGCCCGAAAGCATCGTCTTGCTCTCGAGCTTCTCGGAGTAGTCCACCAGGGCCTTGATCTCGCGATCGAGTCCGCCTCCGACACTCTCGCCCTCTCGCGCCAGGTCGAAGTAGGCCTCGATATCGTCGCTTCGGCGTCCGAGCTCCGCGTCATCAGCCAGCAGCGTTTCCAGCCGTTTGCGTTCTCGCATCAGCGGCTGCGACCGCGCAGCATCCGCCCACACCGCCGGATCGCCGATCTTTTCTTCAATCACGGCTAACTCACGCTTCAGACGAGCGCGAGTCAAAGATACTCCCGCAGATCGCGAACCTTCTCGCGAACCGGGGAGTAGGCATACTCAAGATCGGTCAACATAACTCTTCCATTCTAGTTCACGGAAACTGTGTTCCGTCGCTGGAGGCTCCACACCAGCATAGCCGCAGTGACCGCCGCGCACAGGTACGCGAACGAGATCCCCATATCTCGTATAGAACGTCAGATCGTGCTCATACCCAAACCGCACCTGGATCGCGGTCCGGATATGTCGCGGCGCCGAAGCCGTTACCCGCCCGTACGGATCGATCGCCGCCGTCACCCCCGTGTTCGTCGCCCGCAGCACCCACCGGTGGTTCTCGATCGCCCGCATCCGCACCATGTTCAGGTGCTGCCACGGAGCACTCGTATCCCCATACCACCCATCGTTCGAGATGTTGACCAGCACCTGCGCGCCACCCGTCACGAACTGCCGCACCTCGTCCGCAAAGATCGATTCATAGCAGATAAACGTCCCGTACCGATGTCCATCCGCCGCAAATACGAGACTGTTGCGGCCCGGCTCAAACGTTCCCACCTCCGCCAGCAGGTTTCCCGCAAAGAAGAACATGCGCTTGAACGGCACATACTCGCCAAACGGAACAAGGTGCATCTTGTCGTACCGTCCGGCAAAGCTCCCGTCCGGCGTCCACAAACGACGCCGCATTCCGCAGCTCGTATCCGCGCCTGTTCGCTCCGTCGGAGCTCGGCTCGAATGCGATGTTGCCCACGATCACCGGAGCATCGCGCCGCCCGCGCCAACGCAGACATCACCAGCGCGAAACTCGCGGCTCCTGAGCTTCAAACGGCGCAGGCGACTCCGGCCAGACAATCAGGTCCGCGCGCACGCCGCCTTCCCCCTCCGCTCGCAACAACATACGTCCCCGCAAGCTCCGGAATCCCGCGCAGAACAACCGCGAGCCGGATCGAGCGATAGCCGCGAGAAGCTGTCCAGCAACTGCTGCGTGCTCTCGGGAGGCCCCGTGCTCGCCGCACCTACCTCAAGGTTCTCCTGCAACCAGGGTCGCCGTCGCAGAAGTATTCTCATCCGCCGCCGGGCGTCAACCACCGCAGCCCAAAGACATACACCACGACCAGCACCACGCCAGCCAGCGTCAACAAAGATCGCGTATAGCGACGCTGTTTCACCGAAATCCGGAACAGCCAAAGCGCGTTTACCCCGGCAATCACAAACGACAAGCCATATGCCCCCGTATAAGGAGCCAGCCTGGTCAGCAGCGGGTTATCAACCTGCGCGATTCCCAGCAGATCCCACGGCAGTCCCGTAATCCGCGCACGCGCCAGCTCCACCGCAACCCAGACGAATGGCGAAAGCAACAGCATGCCCTGGATACCCACTCCGGAGCGCCGAACTGCCGTCACCACCGCTCCAAAGAGAGCGTGGTAAAGCCCAAGGTACAGGCAGAAGAGCATCAGTATCCCCGCGGCCACCGGTCTCGCAAGCCCACCGTATAAGTACATCGTCTGATAGATCCAGTAGCAGTTCCCGAGGTACCAGACAATCCCGCAGGCATACGCCAGCATCGTGCCCTGGATGACGGACAGTCCCTTGCCTGCATAGGTCTTTTCTTTCAACGCATACAGCAGTGGAAGCAGCGCGAACCAGCAGAACGCTGTTCGCCACATCGGCACAGGTCCGGCGATCGGAAACGGAAGCACCTGGAGAATACCCGAAAGAACCGCCAATCCCCAAAGCCGCGCCGGAATAAGTCGCATCGCAAGCCGAGTCTAGCATCGGGCGTGAAGCGAAGTTACAATAAGCCATGGCGCATGCCCTGCTTGTACTCTTCGCGAAGATCGTAGTGCCGCTCTTCTTCTTCGGCATGGCAGGCTCGGCCCTGGTCGTAGTCGCCACTGTAATTAGAGATCTCGGCGAAGTAACCTCCAGCGACGACGAAAATGTAACGGATCTTTAGCTATGTTCTCGCGTTGACGCTGACGTGACGCACCCATAGACTCTGCAAGGGACGGTATTTTTCAAGGACGTTCTAGCATCAAGGGCGTCCGTTCACCATGGGTTCCTCCACAAAGACTACCGCTCTGCCGCAGAACAACCGCGTTCGCCTCGTCGTGGCGTCCTCGGTCATGCTTACGTTCATCTCCTTCTGGCGCGCGGCGGCCATTGTTCTCAACGATCTAGGCTCCTCCGCCTTCTATGCCGGCGGCATCGCAGAAGAGGCGGTCGGCAAATCGGCGCCGTGGCTCATCCTTGGAGTCGTCTCTTTCTCCTTTGCGGTTCGATCGGTCTACATCGAAAGCTGCTCCATGTTCACGAGGGGAGGCGTCTACCGCATCGTGAAGGAAGCCCTCGGGGGAACCTTCGCCAAGCTCAGTGTCTCGGCACTGATGTTCGACTATGTCCTGACGGGTCCCATCTCCGGAGTCTCCGCCGGCCAGTACGTCGTCGGGATGCTGAACGACCTCACCGCCTATCTCGCGCACCGCTACCACCCCGCTCCCTACCTGACGCCGCATCTCCGCCCCGATCTCGCCTCCGCCGCCATCGCCATCGGCATCACTGTTTACTTCTGGTGGCAGAACATCAAGGGCATCGAAGAGTCCAGCGAGAAGGCTCTCGACATCATGAAGATCACGACGGTTATGGTCGTGATGCTTCTCGCCTGGGGCTCCTTCACCGTCATTCATCACGGAGCGACACTTCCGCCGTTCCCCACTCCTGCAAACCTCCATTTCAGCGACAATGCACTCGGGTTCCTGAAGGGCAGCCGCTTCGCCAGCTCACTCGGTCTCTTTGGCGTTCTGATGGCTTTCGGCCACTCCGTTCTGGCCATGAGCGGCGAGGAATCACTCGCGCAGGTCAATCGCGAGATCGAACACCCCAAGCTCAAAAACCTGAAACGCGCGGCGCTCGTCATCGCCGTCTACAGCTTCCTCTTCACCGGCCTCTGCTCCCTTCTGGCCGTCATGATCATTCCGGACGCTGTACGCGTTCACGTCTACCGCGACAATCTGATCGCCGGCTTAGCCATGTACATGGCCGGCCCCCCGCTCGCGCGCGCTATCTTCCGGGTGTTCGTCGTCATCGTTGGCTTCCTGATCCTGGGTGGAGCCGTCAACACGGCAATCGTCGGCTCCACCGGCGTCCTCATGCGCATCGCCGAAGATGGCGTCCTTACAGACTGGTTTCGGCGGCCACAGAAACGCTTCGGCACCAGCTACCGCATCGTCAATCTCGTCGCCGTGATGCAATTGCTTGTCATTCTGCTGACTCGCGGCAATGTCATCGTGATCGGCGAAGCATACGCCTTCGGTGTGATCTGGAGCTTCACCTTCAACGCCCTCGCCATGCTTCTTCTTCGCTGGAAATATAAGGGCGGCGAACGCACCTCCAAGGTTCCTCTCAACCTGAAGATCGGAAACACGGAGATTCCCTTAGGTCTCCTTTCCGTCTTTCTCGTTCTATTTACGACAGCAGTCGTAAATCTGCTTACAAAATCCGTAGCCACGGTGAGTGGTGTCATCTTCGCCGCCGCTTTCTTTGTTGTGTTCAGTCTTTCCGAGAGGGACAACAAGCGGCGCCACGATCTCACCGCGCTTCAGATGAAGGAGCACTTCCAGCTTGAGCATCAGGACTCCGTCGGTCGCGAATCCTTGGACATTCGTCCTAACGCCGTCGTTGTCACCATGCGCGATTCGGTAGCTCCTTTTGCTCTCAAATGGGCTCTCACCCACACCGACACCGAACAGCAGGATCTCGTCGTGCTCGCCGCCCGCATGATGGGAGCAGGCGGACCGGAGTATGTCGAAGCCTCCGAACAACTCTTCAGTGAACACGAGCAGATGCTCTTTACCAAAGCTGTTTCCGTGGCGGAGAGCTTCGGCAAACATATCTCCCTGCTTGTCGTTCCCGCCGGAGACATCTTTGCCGCTCTCGTGCAGACAGCGAACTCACTCGAAGCCGCGGCCGTAGTCTCAGGTCTATCCACAAAGCTCACGGCGGAGGAGCAGGCCTATCACGTAGGTCAGGCATGGGAAGCTTTACCCGAGCCGAAACGCCAATTCACCTTCTACGTGGTTAAGCCAGATGGTGAAGCTCTAAGCTTCCATATCGGCCCCCATGCTCCGGCAATCGAGTCCGATGATGTACAGCTCGTGCATCGCCTATGGCTGCAAATGCGCCGCGACCCTGAAATGCGCGAGTTGCATCATAGCGACATACTCACCTATGCCATCACCCGGCTGGCGAGTGAATATCGGCACGACCGGGAGTCGATCCAGACCGGGTTACGGAATTCGATCGGAAAAGAGACAGGTCGCGGCTTGGGCAGTTCGCGATTCGACCTGATCGATGATGATGGGCCTGGTTACGCAATCACTGCGACAGAAGAAGATCTGGCGCTCAAGGGTGTAAGTCGTGGCCGCAAAATTAAGGAAAATGGTTAGAAGTATTTGCAGTCTCGATATCATTTCTGTATTGTCAAGTAGTTCTCTGGACAGCGGTGACGAATGCATTACCGCTGAACCTAACAACTCTGATGGAGGTAACACGTGGAAGTAAGTCGCATTATTGCCGAGATCGATGCTCAGATCGCAAAGCTGCAGCAGGCACGTCAACTGCTCTCAGGTGCGGATGCGGTCAAACGTAGCGGACCGGGGCGTCCAAAGGGCAGCAAGAACACCGCTTCCACAACATCCCCCACGCCCAAGAAGCGCAAGCTGAGCCCGGAAGGACGTAAGCGCATCGCCGATGCCATGAAGCGCCGCTGGGCCGAACGGAAGAAAACAGCGTCAAAAGCCTGACAGCTTCAGCCCGCAATCGGGGGGTTGGCCCGCCAGGTCGCTCTCCGACGCTATACTGCACTACAAAACTGCGATTACCTCGCGCAGATTGTCCTTCGCCAGAAAAAACCGGAAGCTGCTGAACGCCTGCAGAAGATTTTCGATCTGCCGGTTGTTGTAGATGTTGCGCAGCGGATAGTTTCCAGCCGTCTTCATATCGACTGTGTCGTTACTGGTGAGGTGATAACGGTAAAATCCAGTGTCGATCTGCGCGCTCGCCGTATTGGCCTTTGAGTGAAAAAATGCGAGCAGCAATCCGCCCTGCCGCATCGCCTGCTGCAACCTCGCCAGCAGCGGGCTAACAAGAGCTTCCGGCAGATAATCCAACGTATCCCAGAAAATAACTACATCAAACGTGCGTCCTGAAAAGTTCAGGTTCGCACTCAGGAAACGCTCGACATCAAAGACGGCAGCTTCCCCGGGCGTCGGAACGGTCATCCACTCCGCTTTTGCTGCATCTTCTACAAGGTTTGCCATGTAGATGCTATGGCCGAGACCCGTGATGAAGTTGATATTTGTGGAAGACGTCGGCCCGATATCCAGCACACGCAGAGACTCGTTCGCCTGCAGGTGCTTCAGCAACTCCTTCCAGCCGCTTGAATGCCGGGAAATCCGGTCGCCGCCTCCCTCACGATCGCTGCCAGACCTGCCCCCGCCGAAGAGATTGCGCATCCCTCTCGCTTCCCTTCCCAACTACGCCTTGACCTGTTGCCCTGGCGCTGTGGCCGAAGCCGCTTCCGTCTTCAACGAGGCCTGCGCGCCCTTGGTCAGGTCTGCTTTCCCCTGAATCGTCGCATTCTCTTCAATCGCCAGCCGCGCCGCCGTGATATCGCCCTTCAACGCAGCGGTCTGCCGTAGGTCGACAGCGCCCGTTGCCTGAACATTGCCGTTTACCTGTCCGAAAATAATGATGTCACGTGCACTCAGGTCAGCCTTGATCCGGGCATTCGGTCCAATCGTCAACCTGCCATCCGGAACCGTGATTGAGCCCTCGATGGTGCCATCCAGAAATAGGTCTTCAGCTCCGGAAAACTCTCCGCGAATCGTGATCGACTTACCAATAACCGTAGAGCCCTCTGCTGGCTTCATTCACTGCTCCTGTTGCTTCTGAGTGGGCCGCAACGTCAGGCCCTCTTGCCCGAACTATACGCAACCCCAATCCATGAGGCAACCGCCGCAAACTTTGCTGATCTCAGATACGTCACTAACAGGACAACTGGTCTAGGAGCGCCATAGCTTGACGGCAACGACAACACGAACACAAAACCGCAACTGCAAACGTCAGGCCGTGGTCGCAATCAGACGGACCTGTGGCGCTCCTGTCGTGCTCGCTCTCCTTCTGCTCTCCACCCGCAGCCCGGCCGCTGACGCCTCTGGTTTTCAAAACACTGCCCCCGCGCAGCTACCGGCAGCTCCGCCCCACTCTCTTATCACCGATGTCGCAAAGAACGAGATCCGAGCAATCCAGCATCCGGACTCTTACCTCCGCTACCGCATTCGCACTGAGGATCGAAAGGGGGATCGCATCCGCGACACCATCGAGTCCAAGGATGGTGCCGTAGCTCGCCTCATCTTCAAGGATGGGAAGCCACTCTCGGACGAAGAGGAGAAAGCCGAACGCGATCGCCTGAATGACATGCTCTCCTCACCTTCAGAGTTCGCAAAGCACATCCACAACGATCAAACCGGCAAAAAGCTCGCCATCGATCTTATTCAGCTCATGCCCGACGCGATGACCTACACTTACGCACCGAATCAGCCGCAGATCGCCGCCGCAGCACCTGGCCGCCAGATCGTGCTCGACTACACGCCCAATCCCAAATGGTCGCCGCCAAGTGTCACCGCAGAGACACTGACCGGTCTCCGCGGAAGAATGTGGGTCGACGCCGCTTCGCACCAGCTGCTGCGTATGGAAGGCGAAATCTTTCAGGGAGTCAACTTCGGCTGGGGCATGCTCGCGCATATCTACCCAGGCGGAAAGCTCTCACTCGAGCAAACCAGCGTCGGAGGCGACCGCTGGATCTTCACGCGCTTTGTCGAGCACATCAAAGTCCGTGCGCTCATGGTCAAGACCTTGAACGAAGACAGCACGGTCGAGGCGTCGGCATTTCAGGTCGTAACCCACGCGTTGACCTATCAGGAAGCCATCCAGCAACTCCTCGCCTCTCCTCGTCCGGTACTCTAAACCGTCACACGTGCGCGGGCCCGCAGGCTCTCCCGTCGTACCGTCAGCGAGTCGATCCTCTCTACATCGATCCTGAACCCGCTCCCAACGCCCGTTGGAACGGTGATCTCGCCGGTGTTGCTCACCGTCACCTCCGGCTCGATGATGTCCTCGGTCCAATAACGGCTCGATGCCGAAACATCGCCCGGCAGAGAAAAACCCGGCAGCGACGCCAGAGCGATGTTGTGCGCTCGCCCGATCCCCGTCTCCAGCATCCCGCCGCACCACACCGGCACGCCTCGCTCTTCCGCCGCATTGTGGACCGCGATGGCTTCGCTGAATCCCCCCACCCTGCCGACCTTGATGTTGATAATCCGGCAAGACTCCATGTCGATCGCAGCCAACGCGTCTCTGCGGTTTCGTATCGACTCATCCAGGCAGATTGCCGTCTCAATTCTCTTCTGCAGCATCGAGTGAAAATAAAAATCGTCAAACCACAGAGGCTGCTCAATCATCAGCAGGCCGAACTCGTCCCACGTCGCAATATGCTCGATATCCCTCATCCGATACGCCGAGTTCGCATCACAGCTCAGCACGATCTCCGGCCACCGCTTTCGCACCGCTTCGAAAGACTTGGTTGTCCCAGCCCGGCTTGCACTTCAGCTTGATCCGCTGATAACCCGCTTCCAGCTCCTTCGCAATCTTCTCCAGCAGCACATCGATCGAAGGCTGGATCCCGATCGAAACTCCACACGGGATCGTCGTCCGTACCCCTCCCAGCATCTCTGACAAGGACACGTGGGCTCTTTGCGCCGCCAGATCCCACACCGCGTTCTCGAGCGCAGCCTTCGCCATCCTGTGCCCGCGCACCTGACCAAAGATCCGCGGGCAGTCTCCGCCTCCCCTAATCTCGGCATCGAGCAGCCGCGGCGCCAGCTCCCCCTCCGTAATAATCCACGCCGTATCGATCATCTCGTCGCTGAAGTAAGGATGTTCGCCCGCCACACACTCGCCCCACGCCGTCAGACCCTCGCTTTCGAGCTCGACCAGCAGGATGCGCCGGCCCGTCGTCACGCCGAAGCTCGTCTCGAACGGATAGGCGAGCGGCAGGTTGATCTCGCGCAGGTGGATCGCGTCTATGTTGATCATGGTCGTTCCTGGAGGTGATTTCTACGTCAGATGCGGCTTCGGAGCTGCGGGCCTCACGCTCTGGCCCCATTTCTTGCGAAATCCACTCTTCCCGGCAGACCTGCCGCCGAACCCAGCAGGTAAGTTCCGTTGCCGTTGCTATCGCGCTCGTACCCGATCGCAGCCAGACCGCGACCAAACCCCTGCTGCAACTCTTCACGCACCCGGGTTTGCAACGCAAGAGCTTCCGGCCTGCGCTGCGGATCCGCCTTCATCTCATAGATTCCCGCCGGGACCTCGACTCGCTCCTGAACCACCGCAGCATCCATCTCGCCACCAACCGCGTCCAGCCGCTTGCAAACCCGCTCCGATCGCAGCCACCACTCAGCGTACAGCCGATCCGTCGGCAGTCCACCCTGCAGTGGTGACGACGAAGCCCCGTAAAAATCAGCTTGGTACCGTCGCGAGATCGCACCTAGCCGATGCAGGTTCAGATGCGCGTTCTTGATCTCCAGCGGATCATAGGTCCACTCCATCAGGTCGAACCCGCGGGCAATCGCATCCTCGCGCTGCGCCAGCTTCACCCGGCGTCCAAGCCCGGCATCCCGATACTCCGGCAGCACCGCCAGCATGTAGGAGTGCAGATAGGCCGTGCCGTCTCTGTATCCAGGAAGCGCCATCGCGAAAGCGACCATCTCCTCCCCGTCGAACGCGCCCAGCACCTGGCCGCCGATTCGCTGTGCCACCACAAAGACGCGCCTTGGAACCACATCCTCATCACTGTATCGCCATACCGCAACCTGTAAATCCACGCAGCGCTGAAGATGCTCCAAACTCGTCAGCGGTTCGATCCGAATCTCAGCCTTCGCATTGCTCAAGAGCTCCGCGCCTCGTTTGTCGCCATCTTCGCCCGCTCCCACATCGCGTTCAGCTCCTCCGGCGAAGATCTGCCCAGCGCCTCGCACCCACCGGCATCCTCTTCCATTGCCCCGAAGCGCTTGCGAAACTTCGCATTCGCTCCGCGCAGCGCCGACTCGGCATCCACCCCGAGGTGCCGCGCCAGGTTCACCGCCGTAAACAGCAAGTCTCCGAGCTCCTCTTCCGCAGCCGGGGAGCTCGTGCGCTCCGCAGTCGCGTCGATCTCCGCCTCCAACTCCCCCGTCTCTTCGCGCAGCTTCTCCACTATCCCATGCGCATCCGGCCAGTCGAACCCGACCTTCGCCGCCCTCGATCCAAGCTTGCTCGCCTCCAGCACCGCCGGCATACTCCGCGGCACATCAGCCAGCAGAGACGTGATGCCGGCGCCCGCAACCTTCTTCTCTTCGCGCTTGATCTGCTCCCAGTTCCTCAGAACGGCACTCGCATCCGTCGCCTCAACTCCGGCAAAGATGTGCGGATGACGCCGAACCAGCTTCTCATTCAGATTCGCAGCCACATCGCGTATGTCGAAGTAGCCCGCCTCCTTCGCCATCTGCGCATAGAACAGCACCTGCAGTAACAGATCTCCAAGCTCATCCTTCAGCTCAGGCCAGCTCCGGCGCTCGATCGCATCGAAGACCTCATATGTCTCTTCCAGCGTGTGCCGCTTTATGCTGTCAAAGGTCTGCTCCCGATCCCACGGGCACCCACCCGGCGATCGCAGCAGATCCATAATCGCGACCGCTCTCTCCAGCGGTCCCGCATCTCCCGCCAACGCCCGTTCGTTGCTTGGAGCGGTCCCCTCGATTCCAATCGCGCCAGGAGGCATCATGGATTAAACTCTAACCGCAAAAGATACTCGCCGCGAGCAACTCCCAACTCGCAACCCCGAACCCCGAACCCCGAACCCCGAACCCCGAACCCCGAACCCCGAACCCCGAACCCCGAACCCCGAACCCCGAACCCCGAACCCCGAACCCCGAACCCCGAACCCCGAACCCCGAACCCCGAACCCCGAACCCCGAACCCCGAACCCCGAACCCCGAAACCCGAGACCCCGATACCCGAGACCCGATACCCGATACCCGAGACCCAAGACCCAAGACCCAAAACCCAACAAACGACAACCGACCAGCTATTCTCCCTATCTCATGCCGAATCGCACCACCCATCCCGAAATCCGTAAACGCAGACCGACGCGCTGGCTCCTCCTCCTGCTGCTTCCCTACGTCGGCCTCATCTTCCCGCAGTTTTACGCCCGCGACACTCCAGCCCTCTTCGGCTTCCCCTTCTTCTACTGGTACCAGTTCGCCTGGGTACTTCTCGCGTCAGTCATCATGGCCGTCGTCTATCTCAAGACGAAAGACTGATCGAGTGCCACAGAAACTCAACCATCTGCGATAGCTCCCCGCACCACGCCTGCAACCCGACAAATAAAAACGCGCCCGTTCTAACGGGCGCGTCTCCAACCATTGACTCCGCGAAGAGCTACTCGCCGCTCGGGCTCGCAGCAGGAGCCGCCGTCGTCTCGCCCGCCATGTTGCTCAGCAGTCGAATCTGCACGCGCCGGTTCTTCGCCCGTCCCGCAGCCGTCTTGTCCGTAGCCACCTGCTGGTCCTTGCCAATGCCGACAAGATAAAACTTGTGCGGCGGGATGTTGTACTTCGACTGAAGGTAGTTCGCGACCGCATCAGCCCGCCGCTGGCTCAGCTGATAGTTGTAATCCGCCGCTCCCACCGAATCCGTCCCGCCGGTCAGCTCCAGGATGTATCCGCGCGCACTCGTTAGGGAGCTCGCAAACTGATCCAGCTGCTTCTTATCCGACGATGTCAAAGCCGACTTGTCAAACCCGAATGTCACACTCATGTCCGCCAGCGGCTTGTAATTGTCGAGGTTGGCTACCACACCGCTCAGCGTGTCGACCCGGTTGTAAGCATCCTGCGCCGAGTGGTTCGCCGAATCAGCCGACTGCCCTGCGGCCTGTGCATGCTGGTCGGCAGTATTCGCCGCGCCCATGGCGCCGGAGATGCCCTTCTGCGCGCGCTCATCCGTGTCCGTGATCGTCCTGTGGTCGGCGGCCGTCTTCGCATCCAGATCGTTCGTCTGCTGCACGATAGGAGCGGTCTGCGACCGAACATAATTCTTCGAGGAGCAGCCAACAACAGCCGTCAACACAAGCGCACTCGCAAGCAAGGCAAACACACCCGTGCCGGGCCGCAAACTGGGGAAAACTTCATTTCGAGCCGAACTCATATGTCTGATGTCTCCTTGGACACACAACCATTCCGAGGTATGAGATGCAATTCGCTGGCCAAACTATGCCAACCCCAAGTGCCTCATCCCTAACCGCTTATTTTCTCCCAACTTCGATCTGCAGATCACACGCAACCGCGTGCAAGAACTTTTGATGATTCGGGGCGTCAAAACTACGCGCCAGCCATGCCCCATACTCACCACCGGTGAACGATCTAAACTGATAACTGCCGCACAGCATGGACCTCCTCGCCAAAATCCGCAGCATCCCCAACAAGCCCGGCTGCTATCTCTACAAGAACGCCGAGGGCGTGGTTATCTACGTCGGCAAAGCCAAAAACCTCCGCTCCCGCGTTCGCTCCTACTTCCTCCAGGCCTCTCAGGCTAACGCCAAGACCGGCTCCCTCATGCGCGAGGCCGTCGATGTCGAATACATCACCGTCGACAATGAACGCGAAGCCCTCGCGCTCGAAAACAACCTCATCAAGCAGCGCAAGCCCCGCTTCAACATCCTCCTCCGCGACGATAAGACCTACCCCTACATCAAGCTCACTATGGGCGAACGCTACCCCAAGGTCTTCGTTACCCGCAAGCTCCGCAAAGATGGCGGCCAATACTTCGGTCCTTACTTTCCTGGCAACCTTGCCCATCGCCTCGTCGACCTCATCCACCGCAGCTTCCTCATCCCCTCCTGCAAGGTCGATCTCTCGCGCTACCATCCCCGCGCCTGCCTGCAGTTCTATATCAAGCGCTGCCTCGGCCCCTGCGTGGAAGGCCTCACCACCCCCGATATCTACAAGCAGACGATCCGCGACGTCCAGCTCTTCCTCGAAGGGAGACCCAACGAGCTCGAAAAGCGCCTCACCGCCCGTATGGAAGAGGCCGCCGGAAACATGCAGTTCGAGCTCGCCGCCCGCCTCCGCGACCAGATCGTCACCGTCCACCAGGCCCAGGACAAGCAACGCATCGCCTCCGTTGACGACGAAGACGCCGACGTCTTCGGCTTCCACTTCGAAAACGAGATGCTCGCCGTCAATCTCTTCCACATGCGCGGCGGCAAGATCGTCGACCGCCGGGACTTCTTCTGGGAAGACCTCCCCGACCTCAACACCACCTTCAGCGAATCCCTCAACGAGGGCGAATCCCTCGACAACGGCGAATCCCATCAACCGACGCCTCGACGCACAGCAGCACTCGACATCCAAGGCGCAACCCGATAACAACTCAGGTACCTCAACGGCCGTCATTCTGAGCGCAGCGAAGAATCCCGACGGATCCGGCCCCGCCACCAGATCTCAAACCCTTTCAGCCACAGTGCCCCGGCACCATCTCCAAACCCGATCCCACCGACTGCCCCGACCCCACCACCTACCGCGAAGCCGACCTCTCCGCCAACACCCCCACCGCCGCCGAACCCGAGGACCTGCCCTGCCTCGAGCCCAACCCTACCGAGCCCGCTCCCGAATACGACCAGTCCGAAACCGATTCCGAAGACCTCCCCGGCCGATCCCCCATCCAGCGCTCCGCCCTCGCCGAACTCAACGAGCGCTTCTCCCCCGCCAACTTCTTCTCCGCTCTCCTGAAGCAGCTCTACCTCGACCAGCCCTACGTTCCCCGCTCCATCTACGTTCCCGTCGACTTCCCAGACCGCGCCCTCCTCGCCGAAGAGCTCTCCCTTCGCACCAAACACCGCATCGAGCTCGCCGCCCCGCAGCGCGGCGAAAAGCGCTCCCTCGTCGACCTCGTCTGCCAGAATGCCAAGCAATCCTACGACCAGCGCTTCCGCGTCCTCCAGCCCACGCAGCGCGCCATCGCCCAAGCCCTCCAGGACGCCCTCAACCTCCCCAACCTCCCCACCCGTATCGAGTGCTTCGACATCTCCCACATCCAGGGCGCCGAAACCGTCGCCTCCATGGTCGTCTGGGAAGATGGCAGCATGAACAAGGCCGACTACCGCAAATTCCAGGTCCGCACCGTCACCGGCGTCGACGACTTCGCCTCCATGCGCGAGATCATCCACCGCCGCTACAAACGCCTCTCCGAAGAAAAGAAGTCCTTCCCCTCCCTCATCCTCATCGACGGTGGCCTCGGCCAGCTCCACGCCGCCGCCGAAGCCCTTCGCGAGATCGGCATCGAGGCCGGCAACTCCCTCCAGCCGCTCGCCTCAATTGCAAAGCGAGAGGAAATCATCTACGTCTACGGTCAGGAGGACGACCCCATCGTCCTCGACCGCCGCTCCCCCGTCCTCCACCTCGTCCAGAAGATCCGAGACGAATCCCACCGCTTCGCCCTCACCTACCATCGCAAGCGCCGCGAAATCCGCGACCGCGACTCCGAACTGGACGCCATCCCCGGCGTAGGCCCCCGCACTCGCCAGCGCCTCCTCCAGCACTTCGGCTCCATCCGCGGCATTAAGCAGGCCACCCCCGACGCCCTTACCGCCGTCGTCAGCCCCGCCGTCGCCCAGAAGATCCGCCAGTACTTAGGAGAGGGACAGCCCGATTCACGCGAGACAGCTCTCCCCATCCTTCAGTAGCCTTCACCGCTCACTCAGCACATACTGATTCCCGTCCGGATCCTTGAAGATCGACGAAGTCCCCCAGCTCTCCTTCTTCGGCTCCTGGGCAAACTCCACCCCCCGCCCCTTCATCGTCTTCGCCGTCGCAAACACGTCGTCCGTGATGAATGACAGCGGCTGAAACCCGCCGATTCGCCCCTCATGCCCCTCCGGCGTAAACAGCACCAACCCCGTCTCCGCACCGGGAATCAGCAGCTCTATCCACCGCTGCTTTCCGTCGAATGGCTGATCCGTCGCCACCTTCAAACCCACCTTGTCGGTCCAGAACCGCAGCGCGCGATCCTGATCTGTAACCGGAACACTCACAAACTTGATCCCTCGAATCATCGTCCGATCTCCTCGAAGCCAAGCATAGGAACTTCCTCTTCACTTCGCAATTGCCTAATGATCCCTATACTGATAATCGGTATAGCATGCCGCAGATAGACGACTACGTCCTCGACACACTGATGCGCGACCTCGCCGGCCACGATCGCCGTCCCGCCGCCTACCTTGTCTTCCTGTGGCTCACAGGCGAGCAGTCGCGCCGAAAGTCGTCTGTCGCCATCAGCTACGGGGAACTTGCCGAAAGCACCGGTCTCTCCCGCAGCTCCGCCCAGTCCGCCGTCCGCTGGCTCATCCGTCGCAAGCTGCTCGCGTCCATCGAAGGCAAACGCCACCGCGATTCCCGAGTACACGGTTCAGATTCCCTGGCGCAGCCGAAAGTCACCGCACTAGACGTCACTGCGCGCCAAACGTATTGCACGCTCCCGGATCGCCGCTCTCCATCCCCCGCTTAAACCACATCTGCCGCTGCGCGCTCGTTCCATGCGTAAAGCTCTCCGGACTCACCGCCCGCCCACTCATCTTCTGCAGGTGGTCGTCCCCCACCGCCGCCGCCGCCTTCAGCGCACCGTCCACATCGTCCGGATGCACAATCCCCCGCTGCTCGGTCGAGTGCGCCCACACCCCCGCATAGCAGTCCGCCTGCAGCTCCAGGTCCAC
Organism: uncultured Acidobacteriaceae bacterium; assembly: GCA_963778445.1. Classification (GTDB taxonomy): domain Bacteria; phylum Acidobacteriota; class Terriglobia; order Terriglobales; family Acidobacteriaceae; genus Edaphobacter. The sequence goes on from CAVZUG010000001.1 coordinate 158,141, forward strand.
GCTCAGCGCATTTCGCTCTCCCGGATTCTGCTGCTGCAGCCGCCGCATCTTCGCCTCCGTCCCCAGCAGGTTCTGCACATGGTGCCCCAGCTCATGGGCAATCACGTACGCCTGCGCAAAATCCCCCGTATCGCCGCCAATCCGCTTCAGCTCATCCCAAAACCCCAGGTCGATATACACCTTGCCATCCGCCGGGCAGTAAAACGGCCCCGTCGCCGCCTGCGCCGTCCCGCATCCCGAGTACGTCGCATCCCGGTACAGCACCAGCTTCGCGTGCCGATACTGCTTCCCCTCCTGCTCGAAGATTCCCGTCCACGTCTTCTGCACATCATCCAGCACAAAGCTCACCAGCTGCGCATCCCGGTCCTCGCCCGGGGCCCGCGTCCCCGGCTGCCCTGCCCGTGCTCACCCGCTGCGTCTGCGTCGGCGAGGACGACCCGCCTCCCAGGTACGCTCCGATGAAGTTCCGCCCGGTCACCAGGCTGATCACCAGCAGCACCAGAACCCCGACAATCCCAAGCCCCTCCGCCACCGCCAAACCCGAATCCACCCCCGCCACCCCCACCGGAAGAATCCCTCCGGTCTTCCACATCGCTGCTCATCCCACCAGGCGTCCAGTCCATTGCATCCCTCCATCGTTCACACTACAGAGCATAGCCAAAGCCGATCCGTTGCCCAAAACAAAAGAAGCCACATCCACCCGATACCCAATCACCCAATACCCAATACCCAGCATACCCACTACCCAATACCCACAATCCGACGCCCAATCCCCATCCAAGCGGGCCCGGATGCCCACTCAGCGCGTCTCATCGCCTGGCCGCTCCGCCATACCAGAGCTCCCAAAGGAACATCCGCCCGCCCACGACGTACCATCACGAACACAGCATGCACATAGCCCCAACAGCCCGAACCACCGTCGTCCGCCCAGCCGACCCCACCCTCCGCTCCAGCCCTGCGCCTCGCTCTCCTCTTCGCGGCGGTCAAGCTCGTCCTCCATATCGCCGCCACGCTCTGGCTCAGCACCTCGGCTACAGCTACTTCCGCGACGAGTTCTACTACATCGTCTGCGGCCGCCATCTCGCCTGGGGCTACGTCGACCACGGTCCCCTCGTCGCCCTTCAGGCCCGCCTCGCCGAGACCCTCTTCGGCACCTCCATCCTCGGCATCCGCCTCCTCTCCGCACCTCGCCGGGGCAGCCGTCGTCTTCCTCACCGGCATCCTCGCCTGGTCGCTCGGCGGCCGCCGCTCCGCCCAGGCCCTCGCCATGCTCGGCATCCTCGTCGTCCCCCAGTACCTCGGCATCGACAGCTATCTCTCCATGAACTCCTTCGAGCCCGTCTTCTGGATGCTGCCTGCACCCTCGCCCTCATCCGCATCCTCTCCGGCGCCACGCCCGCGCGACTGGTGGCTCCTCTTCGGCATCTCCGCCGGCCTCGGCCTCCTCAACAAGCCGTCGATGACCTTCTTCCTCGTCGCCCTCGGCCTCGGCCTCCTCCTCACCCCCGCAGCGCCGCGTCCTCTTCAACCGCTAGGCCGCCCTCGCCATCGCGCTCCTCGCTCCTCATCGCACTGCCCAACCTCCTCTGGCAGATCCGCAATGGCTGGCCCACGCTCGAGTTCCTCCACAACGGCGAAGCGAGAGACAAAAACATCGTCCTCCCGCCCTTCCCTTCTTCAACGCCCAGGTCCAGATGCTGCACCCGCTCAACGTCTTCCTCTGGATCCCCGGCCTCGTCTCGCTCCTGCGCGCACGCACCCTCCCCGCCATGCGCTGGATCGGCCTTACCTACGTCTTCTTCTTCGCCATCATGTTGCTCCTCCACGCCAAGGACTACTACCTCACCCCCATCTACCCCGTCCTCTTCGCCGCCGGCGCCATCGCCTGGCAGCACCGCTTCGCCCGCACCCGGCGCCGCCGAGACTCCGCCTTCGCCTTTCCCCTCTACGCATCCGCTCCTCGTCCTCACCGGCCTCCTCATCCTTCCGATGGCCCTCCCCATCCTCGCCCCGCCACCTGGGTCGCCTACACCAGGAGCGCATTCATCTGCAATCGGGCAACACCGAAACACGTCCAGACCAGCGCGCTCCCGCAGTTCTACGCCGATCGCTTCGGCTGGCAGCAGTACGTCGACCTCTTCGCCACGCGCCTACAGCTCCCTCTCGCCCGCGAGACAGGCACGCGTCTACATCTCTCGGCCGACAACTACGGCGAGGCCGGCGCCATCGACTTCCTCGGCGCACGCGCAGCACCTGGGACTTCCACCCGGCCATCAGCGGCCACAACACCTACTGGCTCTGGGGACCCGGAACTCGCGGCGCCGATCTCGTCATCGCCGTCTCCGCGACATCCGCGACAACCTCTACGACAAGTACACCTCCGTCACCCTCGTCGGCTGCATCGACGACCCGCTTGCCATGCCCTACGAGCACAGTGCGTCTACCTCCTCCGCCACCGCCGCCCCGGGAGCCCCCTCAATTGGCCAAAAAAGAACGACTTCATCTGAGCGACTAGCCGTCGTCCCGGAAACTCCCACGAACTGCTCACCCATAACCTCGACAACGCCGACTCAAGGTACTGCGGGCAAAACGCCCGTAAGTCCAGACCTAAACCTCCTGCCCCGAAGACTTCGCAGAAAGTACGACGGGAGGTGTGGGTACCCCGCGAACAATCCCGTAGCCCGGAACCGCCGAGATGCTACGCTGCCAGCACCCGATGACAACACCCCCGGCGACTGACGGACAGAACGAGCTCCCGCGCTCCCTTACCCCCGCGCACGCCATGTCGATCGTCGTCGGCATCATCATCGGCAGCGGCATCTTTCTGGTCCCGCGCGAGATGATGGCGGCCGTCGGCTCCCCCCGAACCGTCTACGCTCGTCTGGATCGCCGGCGGCCTCCTCTCCCTCTTCGGCGCCATGACCTACGCCGAGATCGCCGCCGGTCGCCCCCGCTACGGCGGCGAGTACGCCTTTCTCCGCGAAGCCTACGGCGACCTCACCGGCTTCCTCTACATGTGGACCTGGATCACCGATCGCCAAGCCCGCCTCGCTCGCCACCATCGCCGCCGGCTTCACCCGCGTCCTCGCCACCTTCGCCGTCTTCCACGTCCTCGAAACCCCCGCCCTCCCCGGCCTCCTCTGGGGCCAGATCTTCGCCATCGCCATCACCTGGGCTGATCACGCTCCTCAACATCGTCGGCACCCGCAAGTCCGGCAACGTCCAGCTCGTCCTCACCTGGCTCAAGGTCGTCCTCATCGTCGTCATCGCCGGCTTCTGCTTCCTCGCACCCGCGACGCCGGCTGCCTGGCACAACTTCCTCACCTTCGCCCCCGGAGCCCGCGGCGGCATCGCCGGATTCATGATCGCCCTCATCGCCGCCCTCTGGGCCTACGACGGCTGGTCCGACGTCACCCAGATGGCCGGCGAAGTCGAGCGCCCGCAGCGCTCCCTTCCCCTCGCCCTCGTCGGCGGAGTCGCCGTCGTCGGCGGCCTCTACATGCTCACCAACGCCGCCATCCAGTACGTCCTCCCCGCCGCCGTTCTGGCAGAATCAGCCCGCCCTGCCGCCGACGCCTTCCGCCTCGCCGCCGGCCACTGGGGAGCCGCCTTCGTCTCGATAGGCATGGCGGTGTCCATCGCCTCCACCTTCGTCGGCTCCTCCCTCTCCGGAGCCCGCGTCCCCTTCGCCGCCGCCCGCGACGGCCTCTTCTTCCGCTCGCTCGCCCACGTCAGCCCGCGCTTCCAAACCCCCTCCACCGCCCTCGTCCTCCAGGCCACCCTCACCACCCTCCTCCTCCTCGCCATCGGCCGCTTCCAGGCCCTCTTCTCGCTCGCCATCTTCGCCGAGTGGCTCTTCTACGCGCTCACCGCCAGTCACCGTCTTCGTCTTCCGCCGCCGCGACCGCACGCTCTCCGCAACAGCCCGCCCCTACAGCGTCTGGGGATACCCCATCCTCCCCGCCCTCTTCATCGCCGCATCCGCCATCGTCCTCGTCTTCTCCTTCATAGCTCAGCCCCGCAACTCCCTCGCGGGCCTCGCCATTATCCTCCTCGGCATCCCTATCCACCTCGCCCTTCAGCGCCATGCTCGAAGCCAAAACTCTGTGAGTGGAGCTAACCACTGATCTCATCTCACAGCCGACAAGAGTTGTCGTCCATACCGTCGAAAGCTGCACTCGTCTGCCCGATGCGAATCCGCGACGCGGTCAGGAGTGAGTGCCGAAATAGACGCTGATAGCCAGGGCGACGATGGCCAGGGCGGTGATTGCGACGGCATAGACCGGTGTTAACTTGCGCCCCTTCCCGACAAGAGATCGGGTGCCATGGCAAAGGCCAACCAGCAGGAGCGCGAAGCAGGCGAGCAAAAAAACTCCGACAACGGCGGCTTCTACTATGGAGTTCAGGTCGGTAGTGTAGGGAATACGCATCGGCTGCAGCAGTTCTCTGTGAACGTTGGGTTGTTTCGTGTCACTCTTCCGTTATCGACTGAATCGCACATAGCATCAGGGCGTCCGCAGGAACCTGACTCAGCCTTCTCTTCCCATCCAAGTGCAAGTCGGTTGCCGATCACAGTCATCTCCGAACAATTCTTTAGGGACATCGACTCAACTCTTGTGCCCAGATAGGAATCGTTCGTTCCCGCGCATTGGTTGAGTTCGCATCAGACAGTCTTGCGATATTTTAACGTTTTCTTATACATCTCCGAACAATTCTTTAGGGACATCGACTAAACTCTTGTGCCCAGATAGGTAATCGTTCGTTCCCCGCGCATTGGTTGAGTTCGCATCAAACAGTCTTGCGAAACCAGTCCAGAACGCCTCGCCCGCGTCACACTGGCGAGTGGTCATAAGATCGCGACTCCCCGCAACTATTTAGCTGATAACGGAAACGCTTCTCCATTTGTGCCATTTCGGGACGGCTACGAGCTCGGAGAGGAGCGGGATAACTTTGATTGAAGTATATGATAGGATGGGAGCAATAATCCTTTCCCTTCCCAAAAAACCGGAAAACCATCTCGCATACTCTAGCCAAAGCATGTCCCAAAAACAAAAACCCAAATTCGGCCAGAACTTCCTCACCGACGACCGCGCCCGCCACGCCATCGTCGACGCCCTCGGCGACCTCTCCACCCGCACCGTCCTCGAGATCGGTCCCGGCCACGGCTCCCTTACCGAGATCCTCGCCACACGCGCCCACCGCCTCATCGCCATCGAGCTCGACCCGCCGCTCGCCCGCGAACTCACCTTCCGCTTCCGCAATCACCCCAACGTCACCATCGTCGAAGCCGACTTCCTCACCACCGACATCGCCCAACTCGCGCCGGAGGCAGACGAGCTCGACGTCATCGGCAACCTCCCCTACTACATCACCTCCGACATCCTCCTCAAGCTCTTCCGCGCCTCGCTCACCGCTCCTCTCCACCGCGCCGTCCTGATGATGCAGCGCGAGGTCGCCGACCGCGTAGCCGCCACTCCCGGAGTCCGCGACTACGGCATGCTCTCCGCCACCACCCAGATGTACGCCGAAGTCCAGAACCTCTTCACCCTTCCACCCTCCGCCTTCACCCCGCCGCCCGACGTCCACTCCACTGTCCTGCGCCTCCAGTTCGCCCCCCGGTTCGACGAGCTCCGCGTCGACCCCGCCGGCTTCGAGCGCTTCCTCCGCCTCTGCTTCGCGCAAAAGCGCAAAACGCTCGCCAACAATCTCCGCGCCGGCGGCACCCCCCAACCCGCCATTGAGCAGGCCTGGCCCGCATCCATCTCCCCCCTGGCCCGCGCCGAAAGCATCACCCTCGAAGGCATGGCCGAGCTCTACCGCGCCCTCCGCCCCACCTGACCTCCCCTCAAGCAGCGGCAAATCTTAAGTAGCGGCAAACAACAACCGCAGCCATCTCGACCGGAGGCGAAGCCGCAGCGGAGAGACCCCTGTATTTCGTCCTCGCCTGCTCTGACCTGCGCTCCCCGAAGACCCTACTTCTTCGAATCCCGCGGTGGCGCTGCCGATGGTGCGGCAACCGGAGCCGGCGCCGACCGCACCGGAGCAGGTGCCGCCACAGGAGGCGCGCTCCTCACCGGCGGCGGTGAAGGCACCGACCGCTGAACGGGCGGCATTCGCTGAATCTGGTTCACCGGCGCCGGAGCCGTTCGCTCACCCGGCCCCAAAGGCAGCCGCGGTACCTGATTGATCGGAGCCGGTTCGCTATGCAGCGGAGCCGGAACCTGATTCAACGGCGCAGGCACACTGTTCTGCGGAACTCCTGCTCCTCCGGACAAGCCCGGATGCACTCTCACCCGGTCGACCGGCGGCGCGGGTACCGACGAACCCGAATACCCCGGCCTCACTCCATCCCCGCGCGAACCCTCCCGGCGCTCGCCCCGAAACCCATCGCCCCTAGCCTCCCCAAAACCGGCGCGAGCCCCCCGCGAGCCATCCCCCGCCCCCGCTCCCGCCTGCGTCGGAACAGAATGCGACGAGGCATCCGTCCCCCTCCGCCCTGCCGGAGCCGTCACCACTCCCATCACTGGCTGCCGTGTCGCCCGATCCACCGGAAAGTCCCGCCGCAGCGAAGATCCAATCGCGCTTCCGCCCCGCGGCGTATACCCGCCGCCAACTGTGCGCAGCGGCATCGCTGTCTGCCCCGCAATTTGCTTCGCCTCAAACGCACCTCCTCTCACACCGGTCGGCGCCGGTCCGCTCCGAACCGGAATGACCGGGTGCACGCGCAACCCATCACCCGGATGCACGCGCACCGGTCCACCCGCAACTGGAGGCAGCGGCCGCTTGTATCCCGGAGGCACGCTCGACAGATTGATCCTGTTCCAACGCGCCCCACCGTGCCGGAAGTCGCCCGGACGCCATCCCCACCCAAAGCCCGGCCAGTAGTTCCAGCTTCCACACCGAAACGGCGTCCACCCCCACCGGTACCCCGAACTCCACACATACCCCACCCCGGACGTGTACACCCAGCTGCCATACCCATACGGATCAAACCCGCTCACGCCCGCGTCGAACGGCTGCCACACCGGTCCCTGCCCCGTGTCGTACCACGTCCCATTCGCATCCAGATCCGACCATCCATACCCCTGGTCCCCGGCAAACCCATCCCGAGCCGCCGTCCGTACCGCTGCATCATTCGCCGCCGCCTGCTCCCGCTCCTCATTCCAGTCGTCCCACGAATTGCGCTCGACCTGCGGCGTCAGAAAATAGCGCGAGCCCCCCGCCGCATCGCTCCGCAGCGACTCGCCCTTGCTCACGTCCACGCGATACCCCACCCCCTCCACTCCCGCATGCTCCACGCGCGCCGTCCCATCCAGAACCGCGATCTCAGGTGGCGGCTGGTCCAGCGTAATCCGAATGGTCGCGTTCGCCACCGGCGTCACCGCGTCTTCCCCGGCATCGATCCGGTACGCATACTTCGCGGCAGCCCGCAGCTCCGCATACACCAGCCCATTCACCACCGTGAGCTGCGTGTCAAAGTTGCCATCCGGCGACGATCGGAGCCGCGCCAGCATCACCGAACTCTGCGGTGTAATACGAATCAGGCTCCCGTCCTCGAACTCAACCTCCGCCTCTCCATTCCCGCCCGTCGTGACGCGAACTCCCTCGGTCAGCGGCATATTCAACTGAGCAGGATCGCCTCCCGTGTTGTCCGCATGCAGAACCGTCACATCGCCTTCGAAGTAAGCCAGCCGCACTGCCCTGACCGGCGCATCATCCGCCGCCCACGCGAAGTGTGTCCCCACGCACACCATGGAGAAAAAAAGCACAATAAGAACGCCGGCACAACGGCCAGCCCTCGACCCCAGGACCGCCGCTCGTCTCCACAACTCCCCCATCACCCATCTCCAGCCGCCAGCTGTGGATCTTCGCTCCGCCACTGCCATAAAGATAAGACGCAACCGAAAGCAAATGCGCTGCTGTTGCCTTGCCTTCGCCCCTGCCCTAGCCCTAGCCCCTTGCCTTGCCTTCGCCCCTGCCCTTGCTGTTGCCTTTGCTCTTGCCTCTGCCGCTGCCCTTGCTGTTGCCTTTGCTCTTGCCTCTGCCCTTCTGTCTGTCATTTCCGAAGGGAATCTGCTGTTGCCTTTTGCCCTTGCTGTTGCCTTTGCCCTTGCCTCTGCCTCTGCCGTTGCCCTTCTGTCTGTCATTCCCGAAGGGAATCTGCTGTTGCCTCTTGCCCTTGCCCCCGCCCTTGCCCTTCTGTCTGTCATTCCCGAAGGGAATCTGCTGTTGCCTTGCCGTTGCCCGTCACAGAAATCCGAGCCCGTCAGCCCCGAATCGCCTACTTGCCCTCGTCCGCCCGTTCCAGCAGCTTCCCTGCCCGCGACCGTACCCTCTGCATCAGATCGTTGTCGTTCGCCAACTCCCGCAACAGCGGAGCAATCGTCCCCAGCTCCACCGCTCTCCCTGCCACGTTCGCCTGCGTCAGTATGTCCAGCTCCGCGTCCAGTCCCAGCCGGTCGTAGCGACGCTTGAACTCGATCCTCCGGCCCTCATCCATCGTCGCCGCAATCCCCAGAAACAGATCCGTCAACATGACAACGTTCTTGTCTTCGCTGTAGTTGTACGTGCACGAACCCCTTCCATCCGGACCCTCGTAGCTCAGCGTCTTCACCCCTGTGTCCGCGATGTTCTTCGCCTTCGACGCGCAACGCGTGTCGAACAGCTTCTCCGCCCGCGCCGCCCGGAAAATCTTCCCCGTTGTCTCCGCTGAGATCGAGAGGTTCCGTTCAATACGCGTCGAACCGGTCGCGCGCGCACCTCCACCCGCTGCCGCATCGGGGGTCTGGTTCTCTTCCGCCTCGTAGCTGCCGCTCCCATCCTCGCGCACCGCCAGGCGAAAACGCGGAACCGGTAAACCCTCCCGTTCAAACTGGAAGCGCACCATCGGGGCAGCAGCGTGGGCCGCCTCTCCCGCTCCTCCAGTCCCCGTCACCGCCGGGACCTGCCCGCACGCAACTCCACACGAGATCGCCAGTGCACCCGCACAAAACCATCGCGCCGCCCAAAGCCTCATCGTCCCGAGCCGCCTTGAACAGCCGTCGTCTGCGCCGTGTGAATGTGGCAGATGGCAATCGCCAGCGCATCCGCTGCATCGGCCGAGTCAGGCGCGCGCTCGAGCTCCAGCAGCCGCATCACCATAAACTGAACCTGCTCCTTCTGCGCTAACCCATACCCCACGACACTGCTCTTGATCGACAGCGGAGCATACTCCGCCACCGGCAGACCACAGCTCGCAGCCGCCAGCATCGCCACCCCACGCACCTGGCCCAGCTTCAGCGCACTCTTCGCATTCGCCGAAAAGAACACCTCTTCAATCGCCACCACCTCCGGCCCATAAAGCGCCATCAGCCCCGTCAACTCCGCATACACCTGCAACAGCCGCAGTGGCGTCTTCTCCTTCTTGCTCAACCGGATCGTCCCCGCCGCTCGGTGCACCAACCGGGGCAGCCGCGCCGCGCAGTCCAGCTCCACCACTCCCCAACCGGTGAACTCCGTCCCACAATCAACCCCAAACACCCGCATGGGCGAAGTCTACCGTACTCCAACCACCTGACGACCACGATGCACCACGGTGGTGACCGCACCGTCACCACACGAAGCACCGCAAAATCCCTCGATCGGGGAGCCCGGGTGCTCCATCCTCTCCGAACAGCCTCACCGTCGGAAAGGGTGGGGGGCTCTCCTCCAATCACCACTCAAGCTTTGGACACGGAGAAATGCCCAGGCCCTACCGCGAGATTCCCTCCATCGGAGAGCTCGCCGTCGCATACAGCTTCTTCGGCATCCTCCCTGCCAGAAACGCCTGCCGCCCCGCCAGCACCGCATTGCCCATCGCCACCGCCATCAAAACCGGGTCAGCAGCCCCCGCAATCGCCGTGTTCAGCAGAACCGCGTCAAACCCCATCTCCATCGCAATCGCCGCGTCCGACGCCGTTCCCAGCCCAGCGTCCACAATCAGCGGAACCTCTGTAATCAGCTCTCGCATCATCCGCAGCGTATGGAGATTTGCGATACCTGCCCCGGTCCCGATAGGAGCTCCCAATGGCATCACTGCCGCCGCCCCCACGTCGATCAACCGTTTCGCAAACACAATGTCATCTGTCGTATACGGGAGAACAGTAAAGCCCTCCTTCACCAGGACGCGTGTCGCCTCCACCGTCGCCTGCACGTCTGGATACAGCGTCGCCTGGTCCCCGATCACCTCGATCTTCACCCAGTCCGAAAGACCCACCTCCCGGCCCAGCCGAGCCGCCCGGATCGCCTCCTCCGCCGTATAGCACCCAGCCGTATTCGGCAGTAAGAAGTACCGCTGCGGGTCAAGGAAGTCCAGCAGAGACTCCGTCCGCCGGTCCAGGTTCACCCGCCGGACCGCCACCGTGACCATCTCCGCCCCCGACGCCTCAATCGCATCACGCGTCTGCGGTCCGTCCTTGTACTTTCCCGTCCCCACAATCAGCCGCGACTGAAATGCTTTGCCCGCAATCACCAAAGGAGTCATCGTCCAACCTCGAATCCGCTCTCACACCCATGCCACAGGAAACCCACCGAAAACGCAAACGGCTCGCGCTCTGGGGGGAGCGGCGAGCCGTCTGGCGGTGATCTGCTGAGATTGACCTGAGGGCATCCTCTCTTTGGATGGGCCTCGGTGGAGAAACAAGCTGTTTTGAAACCACCAGGTCTAGAGCAAAATGCCCTAAGCCTCAGTCACCTCACGTACGTTGATGCAACTGTTACTGTCAGATTTCATAGGCTGGATCATCCTCCTTTCCCGTGTAAGTCAACAATACTACTCACTTAGCACGGATGCAAGTCCACCCGGAAAGGCATAAGAGCCGTCACCTCGGGGCTCCGCACCTGGAGCCACGCTGGCGTTTGAGAATAAAACCCGCCCTGTCAAGCCCCTGTACGCTCTATCGCGCTGTGTCAGCTGCATTTATGCGTGGCGCAAACGCGCTGGGACCTCCCGTACAATCGAAATTGCATAGTCTTGTCCTTTGGTGGGTTGCTCCCCCCGATGTTGCACTAAACCCAACGGACAGAGGAATTTAGCTATAACCCCTTTAGATCGACGAATTTACCAATCTGCCGTTTTGCTAAGTACTTTGCTTGGAGGAATTTAGCTCTTTTGATCCGGGGGGGCCCCCCCCCCGGATCGGCCTTCCACACACGCCCGCGTCACAGGAGGCATGTAGACTCTACCTTCGCTCCATGCCCAAAACGCTCCCAGCACTTTGGCGCGCCTGCGCGATTCTCGCGGTCTTCGCAAGCCCCGCTCCGGCCCAGCAGACCGGTCAGCCGGACGCCTCTCCCCTTCCCGACGCACCCGCCGCGGACTCGTCGGCACCCTCAATCTTTCCTCATCCGCCGAGCTCCCGCTACCTCGTCTCCGGGCAGGCCAACATCATCTTCCAGGCCCACGCCCCCTTCCACTCGCCCTACGAGGGCCTCAACTCCCTCGATAGCCGCGGCGAGTACAAAACTTCGCTGCTCGGCACACTCTACCTCGGCTTCGAGGCAGTCAAGAGCCCACGCGCAAACACGGACCTCATCCTCGACATCGAATCCTCCGGCGGACGCGGGATCTCGCAGGCCCTCGGCCTCGCCGGATTCACCAACCTCGACGTCGTCCGCAACCCGAACCTCGGATCAAAGCCCTACATCGCCCGCATCCAGCTTCACCAGACCCTCGGCCTCTCGCACAAGCTGGTCGAGGTCGACCGCACTCAGTTCTCGCTCGCGACCGAGGCACCTGAGCGCCGGCTCGAGTTCCACATCGGCAAGATGGGCCTTCCGGATTTCCTCGACCTGAACGGCAGCGGCTCCGACTCGCACCTCCAGTTCCTGAACTGGACCGTCGACAACAACGGAACCTGGGACTACGCCGCCGACACCCGCGGCTACACCTACGGAGTCGTCACCGAGTACGTCGAGAAGCAGTGGTCCGCACGCTACGCCCTGGCCCTCATGCCCAAGATCGCAAACGGCATCGATCTCGACTGGAACCTGCGCCGCGCCAACGCCCAGAACTTCGAGGTGGAGCTTCGAAACCCGCTCTTCGGCCCCCTCCTTCCGCCGGAGCGCAAAGGCGCCATTCGCCTGCTCGCATACGTCAACCACGCCAACATGGGCGTCTACCGCACCGCGAACCGCAACTACTTCGCCGGCATCACGCCTACGCCGGTCATCACTTCCCACCCCCTGCAAACCACCGTCAAGTACGGCTTCGGCCTCAACTTCGAGCAGGAGATCGCGCCGGACGCGCACCTCTTCGGCCGCTTTGGATGGAACGAGGGCCAGCACGAGAGCTTCGCCTACACCGAGGTCGATCAGACCTTCGAGATCGGCGCCGACTCGTCAGGCGCGCGCTGGCTCCGCCCGAACGACAAGCTCGGCGCCGTCGTGGTCTCAAACGCCATCAAGCGCGATCACCAGCAGTACCTCGCCCTCGGCGGCCTGGGCTTCCTGCTCGGCGACGGACGCCTCCACTACGCCCGCGAGGACATCGTCGAGAGCTACTACACGCTTCACACCTGGCGCGGCCTCTACTACGCCCTCGATGCCCAGTTCATCGAACACCCCGGTTACAACGGAGACCGGGGCCCCGTCCTGGTCGAGTCCGTCCGCATGCACGTCGACTTCTAACCGCAACCGTATACTCGGGGAGTGGGCACAGCAGCCATCCTGGAACTCGCCGCCTTTCTTCTGGGGCTGCTGCTTGGAAGCTTCCTGAACGTCGTCATCTCCCGCGTTCCGCGCGGCGAAAGTATTGTCACACCCCGCTCGCACTGCCCCGGCTGTGCCACACCCATCCGGGCGTACGACAACGTCCCCCTGCTGAGCTGGTTGCTCCTCCGTGGACGCTGCCGCAGCTGCGGACATCCGATCTCACCCCGGTACCCCCTGGTCGAGCTCGCCGCCGGCCTCTGGTTCCTCATCGTGGCGTCACGGCTAGAGCTTTTTCTTGACTTCGCGCGCAACATCGACTTCGGCTTGCCCCCGTCCATCCCGGCCGGCGTTCTCGAGGCCGCCTCAATCGCAATCTTCGGTCTCCTCCTGTTCGCCCTCATCGTCATCGACTGGCAGCATCTGCTCCTGCCGGATGCGATCACCTTCGTGGGCATCTTTTTGTCCTTCCTGCTTACCTGCAGCCAGGCCATCTTCCTCGACCCGAGCCAGTACGAGGTCCATCTCCACGGCCGCAACCCGCTCACCAGCCCCGGTGCCACCATCGACCGGGGCAACCTCCTCCTCACCGGACCCGAGGCGTTCCTCGGACGATGGCTCCTCTCGGTGCTGGCCGCCGCCGCCGTCCTGCTGGTCATTCGTTGGCTTTACCGCGCAGTGCGGCACCGTGAAGGCATGGGCGTCGGTGACCTTAAGCTGATCGCCATGATCGCCGCATTCATTGGCTTCTGGCCCGCCATGCTGGCGCTCTTCGCCGGCCTGCTGCTCGCTACCGCCTACGCGGTCACGTTGCTGATCCGCCGCCGCGCCGGCGCGCTCACGCGTCTACCCTTCGGCAGCTTCCTGGGCGCCGGCGGCCTCATCAGCGCCTTATTCGGTCCGGAGATCATCGCCTGGTACAAGCATCTCCTCTAATCTCCTGTCAGATACACACCTCGAGCGCCTCGCTTCTTGACACTTGCCAGACGCACTCATAGTCTCAAAACTGGCCATGCAGACGTACCCTTACATCTGGAACTACATCCCCCTCGTGCTGCAGATCCTGGTCGCGCTCGCGGTGGCGGGCGGCATGGTCGGCGCCTCCTTCTTTATCGGCAAGCACAAGAACTCCCGCACCAAGACCGGCGCGTACGAGTGCGGCATGGACCCGGTAGGCGATGCCCGCGGCCGCTTCTCGGTCCGCTTTTACCTTGTGGCGATGCTGTTCATCCTGTTCGATGTCGAGGCTGTCTTCATGCTGCCGTGGGCAGTCATCTTCCGTCGCCTGCCTGCTATCACCGGCTCGCGCATGTTCGGCTTCTGGGAGATGCTGGTCTATCTCGGCTTCGTCGCCGTCGGCCTCTTCTACGTCTGGAAAAAGGGCATCCTCAGCTGGTCGAACGACACAGGAGACCTCTAATGGCGGCGATCCTCGGGCTACAGGCCGTCTCCGAAGCTCACCCAGAGAATGCGGCTGTGCGAGCCCTGTCGGGCATGGCGACGGACGCGAAGTTCGACCGCGGAGAACTCACGCTCACGGTTGCCCGCGAGAACATCGTTGCGGCCTCGAGAGCCGTTCAGCAGGCTGGGTACAACTTCCTGGAAACCGTCACAGCTGTCGACTGGTATCCGTCCGAGCCGCGCATGCAGATCACGTATCACATCCTCTCGCATAGCCTGAAAGAGCGCGTTCGTCTCGTCGTCCGCCTCGCCGGGGATGACCTCGTACTCGACTCGATCACGCCAGTATGGCCCTCCGCAAACTTCTACGAGCGCGAAGTCTTCGACCTGTTCGGCGTTCGCTTCGCCGGACACCCGCGGCTCACACGCATCATGATGCCGCTCGACTGGGAAGGGCATCCGCTCCGCAAGGACTACCCGGTCGAAGGCTACCGCTAGCCGTCACCTCTTCCGCTAGAAAGACAGGTTTCCATGGCCCCACTCGCCGCGCCCGACATGCTCATCCCCGACGTTGAAGACGTTGTCGCCGACTCTGCGCGCCACGACGAACGGAGCGGTGGACCGGGCGACCAGACGATGGTCCTCAACATGGGGCCGCAACATCCGAGCACCCACGGAGTCCTGCGCCTCGTCCTCGAGATCGACGGCGAGTCGGTCGTCTCCTGCGCGCCCGATATCGGCTACCTGCACACCGGCATCGAGAAGACCTGCGAGGCCAAGTTCTACCAGCAGGTCGTGCCCCTGACCGATCGCGTCGACTACCTGTCGCCGATGACGAACAATCTCTGCTACTGCCTGGCGGTTGAGAAGCTGCTGGAGCTCGAGATTCCGGAGCGCGCGCAGTGGATGCGCGTTCTGCTCAACGAACTCACCCGCATCTCGTCGCACCTGGTCTGGCTCGGCACCCATGCCCTCGACGTCGGCGCGCTGACGATGTTCCTGTACTGCTGGCGCGAGCGCGAAGATATCTCTGCGGATCTACGAGAACGTCTCCGGGCAGCGGATGATGAGCTCGCTACTTCCGCATCGGCGGCCTGTCGCTCGAGCCACCGCTCGACCTGTTCAAACAGATCCAGGACTTCCTCAACAAGATGCCCGCGCGCATCGACGAGTACGAAAATCTGCTCACCGGGAATCCCATCTGGATGGGCCGCCTCAAAGACGTCGGATATCTTTCTCCCGCCGACGCCATCGCTCTCGGGGTGACCGGTCCGCCCCTGCGTGCCTCGGGCGTCGACTGGGATCTGCGCCGCGACATGCCCTACTCCTGCTACGAGAAGTTTCAGTTCAAGGTGCCGGTCTCCGATCGCGGCGACGTGTGGGCGCGCTACACCGTTCGAATGGAAGAGATGCGCGAGTCGCTCAAGATCTGCCAGCAGGCGCTCGACGGCATGCCGAGCGGCCGCATCGTCGCCGACGCACCTAAGATCGTCCTCCCTGACCGCGAGCAGATGAAGACCCAGATGGAGTCGCTCATCGTCCACTTCAAGCTCGTCACCGAGGGCTTCGCCGTTCCTGCCGGAGAGGTCTACCAGGCTGTCGAGAGCCCGCGCGGCGAGATGGGCTACTACGTCGTCTCCGATGGCACAGCGAAACCCTACCGCGTGCACATGCGCAATCCGAGCTACGCGACACTGCAGGCGCTCGAGACAATGTGCAAAGGACGTCTGCTGGCGGATGTCGTGGCGGTCATCGGCTCGATCGACATCGTGCTGGGCGAGATCGATCGGTAGAGGGTCCGGCGAAAGGATGATCGAATCCCGTTTGCATCGCGAACTCTGGACGTCTTGGGCCTCGCTGCTCCGCTCCTATGCCGGAGCCCACGGTCTCAACTCCACCCACCACGCAGTCGTCGAAGTCGGCCCCGAAGAGATCATCCTGCGCGTTGACACCCGCTGGCTCCGCTTTACACACGCCTCCATGACCGCCAGCGACGACCGGAACACAAGCTTTGCGCTTCAGGAAGACGGTACCGTCGAGCTCGGCGGTAGACTCGAAGAGATGGACCTTGCGGCCGAACGTCTGGCACGGGAGATGATGCAACAGTGAGCACAATCGCCAACACGATCTTTTCGCCGGAGCTGGCCGCCCGCTTCGACCACCTCGTCACCATCTATCCGCTCAAGCGGTCCGCGCTCGTCCCCATGCTGCTGTACGCGCAGGATGAGATCGGCTACATCTCGGACGCCGTCGTCCACGAGATCGCCGAGCGCATCGGCATCTTCGAGCTCGATGTCCGCAATGTTCTTAGCTACTACTCCATGCTCCGCACCGAGCCCGCGGGCAAGTACAACGTGCAGGTCTGCACCAACATCTCCTGCATGCTGCGCGGCGGGTACGAGATCCTCGACCATTGCAAGGCCAAGCTCGGCATCGGGCATAAGCAGGTGACCAAGGACGGCCTGTTCTCGCTCGAAGAGGTCGAGTGCATCGGCGCCTGTTGCTGGGCGCCCGCCATGCAGGTCAACTACGACTTCCATGACGACCTCACCACCGTCAAGGTCGACGACATCCTCGAGCAGTACCGCAGCGGACAGGGCACCGACATCAAGTAATCTCACCTCAGACTCGCAGGTACCGCGGACCCGCTATTTCGATGGCGGGTTTTTCGCGTTCGTGCTCTACTGGTCGCGCTTCCCGGCCCCTTCGCGTCTCCATCTCATCGTCCGAGGTTGTGTTCCCATGCGTTTGCCCTTGCGCCGTCTCACTCTCTGCTGCGCTCTTTCCCTCGTCCTGGCCCCCCTCGTTCATTCTCAGAAGAGCCCGTCCGGCGACAAGGATCTGTCAGAGTTGGAGCACTACACGCTCACCATGGACAAGGCCAACCGGTACGCCGAGGTGTTCGGCGATCTGAAAGCACTCGCCAAAGCTCATCCCGAGCTCAAAGACTCGCTCGCAGGGGATAGCAACGACTCCCTGGATGCGATGGAGCACCGCATCGCCTCGCAGCCGCTGGTGGTCGGCGTGCTTGCAAAGCACAGCTTCACCCCACGCGAGTTTGTGGTCTTCGGCATGGCGCTGTTTCAGTCCGCCTTCGCCGAAGCCACTGCCAAGCAGAATGGTGTAGACCCCGCAAAGGCAGCTGCAGAGGCGCACGTCAACCCTTCGAACCTCACCTTCGTGGCGCAGCATAAGGCCGACCTCGAAGCCATCATGGCCAGGATGAAGAAAGATTCAGACGAAAGCGGCAGCAGTAACTAGAGACTGCTTCGAGGCACGAGAGAGAACCGGCGCACCTCGGCTGGCGCTCAGTGTCGTCTCCCGCTCTCTTTCAGCGCATCGCACCCTTTGTTCCCGGCAGCTCAGAGCGCGGTCCATGCTTTTGTATACTTGCAAAAGATGAGGCCCTCCGGATGCCAAACTTAGTCTCTCACCCCGACGAGGTCCGCGTGCTCTCCCGCCGCTTCGGCCAGGGCGCCACCGACATCGACAAGTACATCGAGCTCGACGGCTACAAGGCCACGCAGATGGCCATCGAGAACGGTCCTGAGTGGATCATCAACACCATGAAAGCCTCCGGTCTGCGCGGACGCGGTGGCGCCGGCTTTCCGACCGGCCTCAAATGGTCCTTCGTCCCCAAAACCTCCGAAAAGCCGAAGTACGTCCTCGTGAACGGTGACGAGAGCGAGCCCGGCACCTGCAAAGATCACGTTATCTTCCTCCATGACCCTCACGCCGTCATCGAGGGCACCATGATCGCCGGACTCGCCATCGGCGCGAAGATGGGCTTCATCTATCTGCGCGGCGAGTACCGCTACCTGCTGAAGATCGTCGAAAAGGCCGTCGCCGACGCGTACGCAAAGGGCTTTCTCGGCAAAAACATCTTCGGCAAGGAAGGCGTGGACTTCGACATCATCACCCAGACCGGCGCCGGAGCGTACGAGGTCGGCGAAGAGTCCGCTCTGATGGAGTCGCTCGAAGGCAAGCGCGGCGTTCCGCGCATCAAGCCTCCCTTCCCTGCCGTCGTCGGCCTCTACGGCGGCCCCACCGTCATCAACAACGCCGAGACCATCGCCTCCGCACCGCACATCCTGCTGATGGGCGGCGAGGCGTACGCGAAGCTCGGATCCGAACGCAACGGCGGAACCAGACTCTTCGGCATCTCCGGCCACGTCGAGCGGCCCGGCGTCTACGAGCTGCCCATGGGCTACTCGCTGCGGAAGGCGATCTACGAGGTCGCAGGCGGCATCAAGGGTGGCAAACAACTCAAGGCCGTCGTGCCCGGCGGAAGCTCCTGCCCGGTTCTCACGCCCGACGAGATCGACGTTGGCCTCGACTTCGACCAGATGGCCAAGGCGGGAACGATGCTCGGCTCAGGCGGCATCGTGGTTCTGGACGAGACCGTCTCCATCGTCGAATTCGCCCTGCGCGTGATCAAGTTCTACCAGCATGAGAGCTGCGGCTGGTGCATCCCCTGCCGCGAAGGGACCGACTGGATCAAAAAGACCCTGACGCGCGTCTACGAGGGCGGCGGGTCCAGAAAAGACGTCGACAACGTGCAGTACCTCGCCGAGAACATGATGGGACGAACCTTCTGCCCGCTGGGTGATGCCGCTGCCATGCCCACCCTCGGCTTCGTCAAGAAGTTCCGCAAAGAGTTTGAAGACTACATCGACGGACACCGCGCCGGCACGCCGCTGATCACCGAGCAGGAGCTTATCGGGGCCGCTCATTGAACGGACGGACTCTGCTCTTAGTCGCAGCAGTCATTCTTGCAGCAGGCGTGATTGTCGCAGGAGTTCGCATGTGGCAACAGACGCATCATCGGAGCGCCGACCAGGAGATTCTGATTCGGAAGGCGCACTAGATTGAGTTCCCCATCGACCCGCACGAGCCGAAGTCCGCTCGAGAACCAGGAACAGGATTCAAGATGCCAGACGTAACCTTTACCGTAGACGGCAACAAGATCACCGCCCCCGCGGGCACCCTTCTCATCGAAGCCTGCAAATCCGCCGGCATCGAGATCCCCGCCTTCTGTTACTACCCCGGCCTCTCCCTCCAGGCCGCCTGCCGCATGTGCGTCGTTCGCATCGAAAAGATGCCCAAGCTCCAGACCGCGTGCACCACGCCAGTCGCGGAAGGCATGGTTATCTTCACCGAAACGCCGGACATTGCGCAGGCGCGCAAGGCCACGCTCCAGCTCCTGCTCGGGAATCATCCGCTCGACTGCCCGGTCTGCGACGCTGGCGGCGAGTGCGAACTGCAGGACATGACCTTCAAATACGGCGCCGCCGACAGCTTCTACGCCGAACCCAAGAACCATCGCGAAGAGCAGAAGTGGTCCCCCGTCGTCTACTTCGACAGGCCCCGATGCATCCTCTGCTATCGCTGCGTGCGTATGTGCGGCGAAGGCATGGACGTCTTCGCCCTCGGCATCCAGAACCGCGGGTCCTCCTCGGTGATCGCGCCCAACGTGCCACCGTCCGAGAGCCCCGACGCGCTTGCCCATGTCGACTGCGAACAGTGCGGCATGTGCATCGACGCCTGCCCGGTCGGAGCTCTGACCTCAGGCACCTACCGCTACAAGACGCGCCCGTGGGAGATGAACCACGTCGCGACCATCTGCACCCACTGCGGCGACGGCTGTAAGACCACCCTGGGCGTCCGCACCGTGACCGACGGCTCCGAGATCGTGCGCGGCGACAACCGCGACAAGTCCGGCATCAACGGCGACTTCCTCTGCAACAAGGGCCGTTACGCCTTCGACTTCGCCAACAATGAAGACCGCATCACTACTCCGCTCGTGCGCCAACCCGACGGCACTCACAAGCCCGTCAGCTGGGAGGTTGCACTCGACCACGTCGGCAAGAAGTTCCGCGAGATCCGCGACGCCCGCGGAGGCAAATCCATCGGTGTCATCGGTTCCAATAGGATCACCAACGAGGAGGCGTACCTCCTCCAGAAGTTCGCCCGCACCATTCTCCAGACCAACAACATCGACCATCACCGCACCGCAGACTACGCCACCTTCACCGCGGCGCTCGCCGGCCGCGCGAACCTGGCGGCCTCGCAGCGCGACACGCAGACTGCCCCCGCCATCTTCCTGATCGGCGGCGATCCTTCCAACCAGAGCCCCCTTACCGCCTGGAATCTTCGCACGGATGTCCGTCTCAACCGCGCACGGCTTTACGTCGCCAATCATCAGGAGATCAAGCTTCGCCGCCAGGCCAAGGCCTTCCTCCAGATCCCCGAGCTCGGGTACAGCGCCTTCACCAGCTTCATCGCAGGGGACGACTCCGCTGCCGAGGCGCTCACGCAACCAGGCGCCGACCCCAGGGCCGCAATGGACTTCCGCACAGCCCTCCGCGCCGAAGAGAACGTCCTCGTGCTCATCGGTTCCGAGCTCCGCGGCGGCGACCTCAAGCGCCTGCTCGACTTCGGCACCACGCTGCCGGGCCGCAAATTTGCACTGCTCTCGGACTATGTCAACTCCCGCGGTGCCTCGGACATGGGCCTGCTGCCCGACCTCCTGCCCGGCTACGTTCCGGTCTCGCAACCCGGCCCGCACGCGGAGTTCAACATACCCGCAGAGCCCGGGCTCGACCTGCTCCAGATGTTCGACGCAGCCGCAGCCGGAGAGCTCGCCGCTCTCTACGTCGTCGGCTCGAATCCGGTCTCACGCTTCGGCATCGACCCAGCGGCGCTCAAGAACACCTTTGTCGTCGTTCAGGACATGTTCCTTACCGAGACCGCGGCGCTTGCCGACGTCATCCTTCCTGCCGCCAACCTCTATGAGAAGTCCGGCTCCGTCACCAACTCGTACGGCGACCTCCAGAAGGTCAACAAAGCCGCCGACCGCGCCGGTGCCCGCACCGACTTCGAGATGATCGTCCGCATCGCTGATAAGATGGGCGCCGACATGCGCGCGCTCGTTCCGTTCGGCCGCGGCCTTCGCGCCGACATGGGACAGACCCGCGGCGCACAATCTGGCGAAGCCGACCGCCACGCCGTGTGGCTCACCGCCAACAACCTCGAGCCGCGCCTCAGCCCCTTTGATCCGTCGGCCATCCTCGACGAGATCCAGCGCGTCGTTCCCGGCTATGGCAACCTCCTGCGCCTTCAGCTCCTCTCCAACAACGACCAGCACCTCGCACCCGCGCCCGCCAACGATCTTGTCCAGATCCTGCCCAATCGACGCGACCTCGTCCTGCCGGCGAACGACAGCCTGTTCACCTCCGGAACGCTAGGCCGCTACTCCGCCATGCTCAACGACATCCAGAGCTTCCAGAGCCGCACCGAAGCCGAGCTCAACCAGACCGCCGCCGACTAACAGACGTAGCTTCTAGCTCCCAGCTGTTAGCCTTTAGCTCCAGACCAACTCCGCTGAGCTTCGACCTGAGAACCGAAAACAGAGCACTGACACCTCGCCGAGCTAGGAGCTAAAAGCTAGCAGCTAAGAGCTAAACCCAGAATGAGCCAACACACTCCATTCCTCACCTTCCTCCTCATCACGATCGCCAAGATCGTCGTCGTGCTCGTCATCACCCTCACTGCAGTCGCCTACACCGTTCTGCTCGAGCGTAAAGTCCTCGGCCGCATGCAGAATCGCTGGGGACCTTCGCGCACCGGCCCCTTCGGCCTCCTGCAGCCCCTCGCCGACGGCATCAAGCTCTTCCTCAAGGAAGACCTCACACCCATACTGGCCGAGCGCCCGCTCTTCATCGTTGCGCCCATCATCGCGCTCACCTGCGCGCTCATCTCCATCTCCGTCGTCCCCTTCGGCCCCCTCTTTCAGGTGCGCGGCGTCGACCTCTTCGACATCTCCGACATCAACATCGGCCTGCTTGTCATCCTTGGCATCACCTCCATCGGTGTCTACGGCATCGCACTCTCTGGCTGGAGCTCCAACAACAAGTACGCCCTGCTCGGCTCACTCCGCGCCACCTCGCAGATGATCTCCTACGAGCTCGCCCTCGGCCTTTCGCTCGTTGGAGTCGTCCTCCGCGCCGGCTCGCTCAACCTCCGCACCATCGTCAACTCCCAGTCCGCCCACGGCCTCCTCTCCTGGAACGTCTTCGGCGGCCTCCAGATCGTCGCCTTCTTCATCTATCTCCTCAGCGCCTACGCCGAAACCAACCGCGCCCCCTTCGACCTCCCCGAAGCCGAGTCCGAGCTCACCGCCGGCTACCACACGGAGTACTCCTCCATGAAGTTCGCCATGTTCTTCATGGCCGAGTACGCCAACATGATCACCGTCTCCTGCGTCGCCACCCTGCTCTTCTTCGGCGGTGCGGGCAGCCCCTTCGGCCATCTCTTCGACGGCTTCCTCAACACGCCCCTCCTCGCCTCTCTCACCGGCATCTTCTGGTTCGTCGCCAAGGTGTTCTTCTTCATCTTTCTCTACATCTGGGTCCGCGGAACCGTCCCGCGCTTCCGCTACGACCAGCTCATGAGCTTCGGCTGGAAGTTCCTCCTCCCCATCGCCATGGCAAATATCGTCGTCACCTCGCTTGTCCTTGCCCTCCGCGCCTGATACGCATGCTCCGGCAGCCGCTTGCTGCTTTACAATCAGCAGATAACTCCTAGTCACGCCTGCTCTACAGGAAAGATCTAAGTCCACACCATGCAACTGGCACTCTTCCTCATCTTCGGCCTGCTCGCCGTCGCCGCCGCGCTCAATCTGCTCTTTCAGCGGCACCCCATCAACTGCGCCCTGTCGCTCGTCGTCGTCATGATGAGCCTCGCCGTCCTCTACTGGTCTTTAGGCGCAGAGTTCCTCGCCGCCGCCCAGGTCATCGTCTACTCCGGCGCCATCATGGTCCTCTTCACCTTTGTCATCATGCTCCTCAATGCCGGAGAAGAAGAGCGCACCCACGGCAGCCGTGCCGCCTACATCGCCGGCTTCCCCGGTGCCGCCGCCATCTTCTGCCTGCTCTCCTTCGTCTTCCTCTCCGAGCGCCACGCCCTCGGCTCATCGCAGATCGGCGGCTACCTGACCGGCGCCGTCTCCAATATCTCCGAGATCTCCACCGTCCTCTTCACCCGCCTGCTCCTCCCTTCGAGGTCACCAGCGTCCTCATCCTCGTCGCCATCCTCGGAGCCGTCGTGCTCGCACGGAAGGAGCAGTAGCCGCATGGTGAGCGCCGTCCCCACTGCCTGGTATCTCATTCTCGCGGCCGTCCTCTTCTCGGTCGGTGTCGCCGCATTCCTGATCAAGCGCAACATCATCAGCGTCTTCATGTCGATCGAGCTGATGCTCAACGCCGTAAACCTCACCTTTGTCGCCTTTGCCCACATGGGTCACCAGATTCAAGGTCAGATCTTCGTCTTCTTCGTCATGGTCGTCGCCGCCGCCGAGGCCGCCGTCGGCCTCGCCATCATCATCGCCATCTTCCGCACCCGCCAGACCCTCAGCGTCGACCAGATCAACCTCATGAAGCTCTAAGCCGCGTCTGCTCATACGCCGTCATCCTGACCGGAGCAAGTGAAGTGAAGACCCCTGTACCTCGCATTGACCATCAGCCAGCAACACTCGCAGAGACTCAATCTGCGTGAGACCCGTAAATGCCCGCTAACCTATCTCTGGCTCATCCCGCTTCTGCCGTTCGCCGGCTTCCTCCTCAACGGAACCGTCGGGCGCAAACTCACGCGACCCGCCGTCACTGCCATCGCTCTGCTCTTTACCGCTATCCCCGCTCTTCTGGTGGCCTGGCTGTGGTCGACCATGCTCTCGGGCAACATCGGTGTCATCGATGTCGTCAGCCGCCCTTGGATCAGTGTCTCCGGCTTTCAGGTCAACTTCGCCTTCGCCGTCGACCACCTCACCCTCATCATGCTCGGCGTCGTCACCGGTGTCGGCTTTCTCATCCACGTCTACTCCGCCGGCTACATGGCGCATGAGGACGGCTACTGGCGCTTCTTCGCCTACCTCAACCTCTTCATGTTCTTCATGCTCGTTCTCGTCCTCAGCTCGAGCTTC
The DNA here is from genome assembly GCA_963778445.1 of uncultured Acidobacteriaceae bacterium. Taxonomy (GTDB): domain Bacteria; phylum Acidobacteriota; class Terriglobia; order Terriglobales; family Acidobacteriaceae; genus Edaphobacter. Next base: position 182,187 of record CAVZUG010000001.1, read on the forward strand.
CTCCTCCTCTTCGTCGGCTGGGAGGGCGTCGGTCTCGCCTCCTACCTGCTCATCGGCTTCTACTTCAAGCGCGATTCCGCCGCCAACGCCGGCAAAAAAGCATTCATAGTCAACCGCATCGGCGACTTCGGCTTTCTCCTCGCGATGTTCCTGATGATCGCCCACTTCGGCTCACTCAACTTCGCCGACGTCTTCGGCTCCATCGCGCAGCATCCCGAATGGCACGGCGGTTTCCTGACCGCCATCGCCCTCCTCCTCGTCCTCGGCGCCACCGGCAAGTCCGCCCAGATCCCCCTCTACATCTGGCTCCCCGACGCTATGGAAGGCCCCACACCCGTCTCCGCCCTCATCCACGCCGCGACGATGGTGACGGCGGGCATCTACATGGTCGCCCGCGCCCACGTCCTCTTCGACCGCTCCCCCTACGCCCTCGGCGTCGTCGCCATCATCGGCGCGCTCACCGCCATCGTCGCCGCCTGCATCGGTCGTGGTGCAGCACGACATCAAGCGCGTCCTCGCCTACTCCACCGTCTCCCAGCTCGGCTACATGTTCCTCGCCTGCGGAGTCGCCGCCTACTCGGCCGCCATCTTCCACCTCCTCACCCACGCCTTCTTCAAGGCGCTCCTCTTCCTCGCCGCCGGCTCCGTCATCCACGCCCTCTCCGGCGAGCAGGACATGCGCGTCATGGGCGGCCTCCGCACGCCGCATCCCCGTCACCTTCTGGACCATGACCATGGGCGTCCTGGCCATCGCGGGCATACCACCCTGGGCCGGCTTCTTCTCGAAAGACGAGATCCTCTACCAGACCTTTGCCAGCCCCAACCCCCTCGGCAAGCTCCTCTGGCTCGTCGGCCTCATCACCGCCGGTCTGACCTCCTTCTACATGTTCCGCCTCTGGTTCAAAACCTTCTTCGGACCCGAGCGCTTCGACGAACGCGCCCTCGGGCATGCTCGACCACAACGCCTCCCTCAAATCACGGCAGCACCCGTCCACGCCCGCTCCGACTCCACCCTCGTCATGGAAGCCGAACACGACTCCGGCCAGGCCGCTCACCCGCACGGCGTGCACGAATCCCCCTGGATCATGCTCGGCCCGCTCGTCATCCTGGCCATCCTCTCCGTCATCGGCGGCTGGGTCGGCATCCCCGCAGCCCTCGGCGGCTCCAATCACTTCGAGCACTTCCTCGATCCAGTCTTCGCCTCCACCGCCGCGGTTCAAGGTGCCTCTGCCCTTAACGCAGACCAGGTATCGCACTCACTCGAGCTCGGTCTCGCAGCAATCTCCGTCCTGACCGCCCTCGCCGGCTTCGCCGTCGCCTGGCTCTTCTACTACCGCAGGCCCGGCACCGCCGCCGCTCTCGCCCGGCGCGCCCCCGCCCTCTACCGTCTCGTCGATCACAAGTTCTACGTCGACGAGTTCTACTCCAACTTCATCGTCACGCCGATCCTCGCCGTCACGCGCCTCGTCCTCTTCGCCCTCGTCGATCGCGGCATCGTCTCGGGCGGTCCCGCTACCGGAGCCGCAGCCACCCGCGGCCTCGGCGATCTCACCCGCCGCATCCAGTCCGGAAACATCCGTTCCTACGCCGGCTGGCTCGCGCTCGGGGCCGCCGCCGTCCTCGCCGTCATGATCTTCGGCCGAACCCTATGGCTTCACTAGGAACTCGCTGACCACACGATGAACTTCGATCACCACATCCTCACCATCATCACCTTCCTCCCGCTCGCCGGCGCCATCCTCCTTGCGCTCCTTCCCGATCGCGGCCGCATCATGCAGTGGAGCGCTCTAGCCGTCACTCTCCTCACCTTCCTCTGCACCCTCCACCTCCCCGCCCACTTCGACTACGCCGCGGCCGGCGCAACCCCACACACCTTCCAGTTCGAGCAGAACCTCTCCTGGGTCGCCTCCCCCGCCATCCGCTACCACCTCGGCGTCGACGGCCTCTCCATGTGGCTCGTCGTCCTCACCGGCTTCCTCGCCCCGCTCGGCGTACTCGCCAGCTGGAACGCCATCAGCACCCGCCGCAAGACCTTCTACATCTTCTTCCTGCTCCAGCAGGTCGCCATGCTCGGCGTCTTCGTCTCGCTCGACCTCTTCCTCTACTACGCCTTCTGGGAGCTCTCGCTCGTCCCGATGACGGTCCTCATCGCCACCTTCGGCCGCACCGAAAACCGCCGCCGCGCCGCCATCAAATACTTCCTTTACGCCTTCATCCCGTCCGCTATCCTCCTCGTCGGCATCCTCTGGATCTACGCCCAGACCGGCACCTTCGACCTGCCCCAACTCCAGGCGCTCGCCGCCACCCACGGCCTCTCCTCCAACTCCGCCGCTCTCTGGCTCGCCTCGCTCGCCTTCCTCTTCGCCTTTGCCGTCAAAGTTCCCGTCTTCCCTCTGCACGGCTGGCTCTCGGACGCCATCGCCGAGGCTCCCACCGCCGCCGTCATGGTGCTCGCCGGAAAGCTCGGCCTCTACTCCATCCTTCGCTTCTCCTTCGGCATCTTCCCCGAGCGAATCCCACCGCATCGCACCCGCTCATGCTCGCGCTCGGCGCCATCGGCATCGCCTACGGCGCACTCATCGCGCTCGTCCAGAAAGACCTCAAGCGCCTCGCCGCCTACGCCACCCTCTCCGCGCTCGGCTTCATCGTCTTCGGCATCTTCACCTTCACAACCGCAGGTGTCGACGGCGGCATCTATCAGATCCTCAACGAGTCCCTCGCCGGAGCCGCCCTCTTCCTTCTCCTCGGCTTCCTCTACGAGCGCTTCGGCACCTACGACATGCGCGAGTTCGGCGGCCTTGCCGCCAGCCTCCCCTGGATGGTCACCTTCTTCGTCCTCACCACCCTTGCCCTCGTCGGCCTCCCCATGCTCAATGGCTTCGTCGGCGAGTTCCTCATCCTCTCCGGCGGCATGGGGGCCACCTTCGCCCACCACATCCTCTGGACCGTCATCGGCACCACCGGCGTTATCCTCTCCGCCGCATACATGCTGTCGCTCGTCCAGCGCATCTTCTACGGCGACACCGGCCTCCGCGTTACCGAGCTTCCCGGCGTTCCCGACCTCAACGGCCGGGAGCACCTCACCCTCTGGCCTCTGGTCACCCTCTTCCTCCTGATGGGGATCGCCTCCCCCTTCTGGATGCACGCCATCGACACCGTCGGCACCCGCATCGCGCAAACCCTCCCCCAGCCACAAAAACCTGTCAACGGCTTTGAGGCCGCAGGCCAAAGTCAACCCATAGCTCCGCGTCCGTCCTTCGTGGACCCCGCCCTGAAAGCCGCCGCACTCGGCAAACAAGCTCCGCCGCAGAACCCGGGAGCCCGCTACTAATGTCCCCCAATATCCTTGCCCTCCTCCCCGAGCTCATCCTCACCTTCGTCGGCGTCCTCATCATGCTCGCTGAACCCCTCCTCCACCCCGGCGCCTCCCGCAAGCCGCTCGGCGGCCTCGCTATCGCCGCCACCCTCCTCGCCGGCGGAGCCAGCTGGTACCAGCTCAGCTTCGGCACCATCCGCGCCTTCTCCGGAACCCTCCAGGTCGACGCCTTTTCCATCTTCTTCCACCAGCTCATCGCCGCCGTCGTCCTCGTCACGCTGCTCGGCTCGCTCGACTACTTCGAAAATCACGCCGGCCAGGAGCCCCACGCATCCCACGCCGGCGAATACTTCGCCCTGCTCCTCTTCGCCACCGTCGGCATGATGCTGATGACCTCCGCCGTCGAGCTCCTCGTCGTCTTCGTTGGCCTCGAGATCTCCTCCATAGCCACCTACATCCTCTGCGGCTTTCGCAAGGGCCAGGCGACCGGCTCCGAGTCCTCCCTCAAATACTTCCTTCTTGGCTCCTTCGCCACCGCCTTCTTCCTCTACGGCATCGCCCTCGCTTTCGGAGCCACCGGCTCCACCTCCATCGGCGCCATCGCCGCCGGTCTCACCACCACGGCCACTCCCCGGCTCGCCTTTATGGCCGTCGCCATGATCATCATCGGCCTCGGCTTCAAGGTCTCCGCCGCACCCTTCCACGTCTGGACCCCCGACGTCTATCAGGGAGCTCCCGCTCCGGTGGTTGGATTGATGTCCACAGCGCCTAAGGCCGCCGCGTTCGCCGTCCTCCTGCGCATCCTCTTCTCCGGCTTCCCCACAATGCAGCACCGCTGGAGCGCCCTGATCTGGATCATCGCCGCGCTCTCCATGTGCGTCGGCAACCTCGGAGCCCTGTTCCAGCGCGACGTCAAGCGCATGCTCGCCTACTCCTCGATCGCGCACGCCGGATACCTCCTCGTCGCCTTCACCGCCTTCCCTGCCGACGGCATCGCCGCGGCCTGCTTCTACACCGCCGCATACGCCGCCATGAACGTCGGAGCCTTCGCCGTCATCACGGAGGTCTCCGGCTACGAAGAGCCGACGCGCACCATCGACGACTTCACCGGCCTCGCCCTAAAGCGCCCCATCCTCGCTGCCCTCCTCGCCTTCTTCCTCCTGTCGCTCATCGGCATTCCGTTCACCGGCGGCTTCTTCGGCAAGTTCTACGTCTTCACCGCCGCTCTCCATGCCGGACACGTCTGGCTCGCGGTCATTGGCCTGCTCAACTCAGGCGTCGCATGCTTTTACTACCTGCGCCTGCTCGCTGCGGTCTACGCCCGCCCCGCCACCGAGACCGCTCGCCTGAACCCACTCCGTTCAACCAGCATCCCCGCGGCTATCGGCCTGGGCATCGCCGCCGCCGCCACTCTCATCCTTGGCATCATGCCCGGTCAGACACTCTGGCTCGCGCAGTACGCCAGCTTCACCCAGCGCACCGAAGGCGCACGCGCCGAGTGCCTCGCCCGTCCCGACCTCTGCCAGGGCGACACCCACCTCGAAGTGCAGTAGTCCTCTTCTCGCTTCGCTCTGCAGGCTTTTGCTTTCTGTCTGTCATTGCCCAAAGTGAATCCGCTGTTGCACTTGCTGTTGCTGTTGCACTTGCTGTTGCTTCACTTGCTGTTGCTGTCGCACTTGCTGTTGCTGTTGCACTTGCTGTTGCCGTTGCCGTTGCCGTTGCTGTTGCCGTTGCCGTTGCCTGTTCTTTTGCTTGTCATTCAGGAGCGCAGCGGAGGAATCTGCTGTCGTCTTTGCCTTTCTATCTGTCATTCCCGAAGGGAATCCGCTTTGCACTTGCACTTGCTGTTGCCGTTGCCTGTTCTTTTGCTTGTCATTCAGGAGCGCAGCGAAGGGAATCTGCTGTCGTCCTTGCCTTTCTGTCTGTCATTCCCGAAGGGAATCTGCTTTCGCCTTCGCCCCGCAGCCAAAAGCTCAAGCCTTTAGCCCCCGCATGTAATCCGCATCCACCTTCAGCGACTCGAATGGCGGCATGTCAAACCCCTCCTGCTCCACAAAAATATGCTTGATCCGCCCCGGAGTCGCGGCCCGCAGCACCGCTCCCATATCCATCGTTCCCCGCCCCAGCTCCGCCGGCTCCGGCCTTGTCCCCCCAGGAGACCCCGCCGGCACTGCCTTGAAGTCCTTCACATGCAGCATCGAGATCCGGTCCGCATACTTGCGCAAATACTCCTCCGGATCAGCGCCGCCCACCTTCACCCACCCGCAATCCATCTCAAACGTCACCAGCAAAGGATCGGTCAGCCGCAGTAGCTCGTCATAGGGCACCAACCCATCCACCTTCGCGAACTCCGGCGTGTGGTTGTGGTACCCAAACTGCAGACCAGCCGCCTTCACCTGCCGGCCCATCCGGTTGAACTCGCCTGCATTCCACCGCCAGTCGTCAAGCGTGAGCGACGGATGCGCGCCCGGTGCCGGAGCGCTCTTATGCCCCGGTGAAGCGCAAATGATATAGCCCGCACCGATCTCCTTATGAAACGCGATGATCTCATCCAGCCGCGGCGCCATCGCACTGTACGAGTAATGCCCGCTCACGCATCGCAGGCCCGCCGCCTGCATCGCGGCCTTCACCTCCGCAGCCGTGTGGTTGAAGAAACCGGCCGCTTCCACCTCCGTGTACCCCGCCGCCGCCACCTGCTTCAGCGTGCCCTCATAGTCCTTCGGCAGCATCTCGCGCACCGAGTACAGCTGCAGCCCAAGCGGCAAACCCAACGGCAGCGCCCACAGTGCCTCCGTACGCAGAAGACCAGCGGCACAGCACAGACCGGCAGATCCGGTCCGAAGGAACTCTCTTCGCGTGTATCGTGACATCGCGCCTCACTCACAACAGGATTTCTAAACCAGATCAACCTACTACACCTCGACCGCGTTCGCGAAGTCGGCAGGCAAAAGCTAGCGGAAGGAAATCTGCTGTTTGTCCCTGCCTTTCTGTCTGTCATTCCCGAAGGGAATCTGCTGTCGTCTTTGCTTTTCTGTCTGTCATTCCCGAAGGGAATCTGCTGTCGTCCCTGCTTTTCTGTCTGTCATTCGCGAAGGGAATCTGCTTTCGCCTTTGCTTTTCTGTCTGTCATTCCCGAAGGGAATCTGCTTTCGCCTTTGCTTTTCTGTCTGTCATTCCCGAAGGGAATCTGCTTTCGCCTTTGCTTTTCTGTCTGTCATTCCCGAAGGGAATCTGCTGTTGCTGTTGCCTGTCATTCTTTCCGCTATAGTGGTCGGCGACACCACGAGGCCGAGTTCATGTCCCAGTTCTCCCGCAGAAACTTCCTCCAGCTCGGCACCGCCGCCGCCATCACCTCCGGCCGCCACTTCACCCTCGCCGCGCAGCAGCTCGAAAGCATCGCCGGCGACCGCGTCCGCTTCGCCTCCATCGGCGTCGGCATCCAGGGCTCCTCCCTGCTGCGGGCCGCCATGACCCTCCCGCAGGCCCAGTGCGTCGCCGCCTGCGACCTCTACGACGGTCGCCACACCCTCGCCCGCGAGATCGCCGGCCAAAGCATCCGCACCACCGGCAACTACCACGAGATCCTCGACGACCCCAACATCGAGGCCGTCATCGTCGCCAGCCCCGACCACTGGCACAAACAGATCACCGTCGACGCGCTCAAAGCCGGCAAGGACGTCTACTGCGAAAAGCCCATGTCCCACACCATCGCCGAAGGCGAGGCCATGGTAGCTGCGGTCCAGGCCCACGCCGTTCAGTCCGGCCGTAAGAACTTCGTGCAGGTCGGCTCGCAGCGCGTCTCCTCGCCGCTCTTCATCAAAGCAAAGTCCCTCTTCGACCAGGGTGCCATCGGCGATCTCCTCCAGGTAGAGCTGCAGCTCGGCCGCAACTCCCCGCAGGGCGCATGGCAGTACCCCATACTCCCCGACCTCTCCCCCGCCACGCTCGACTGGGAGACCTGGCAGGGCACGGTTCCCAAGAAGCCCTTCGATCCCATCGCCTTCCATCGCTGGCGCTGCTTCCACGAGTACGGCACCGGCATGGCCGGCGACCTCATGGTCCACCTCGTCAGCGGCATGCAGTGCATCACTGGCATCAACGCCGCTCCCGACCAGGCCTACTCGATCGGCGGCATCTACCGCTGGAAGGACGGCCGCAACATGCCCGACGTCCAGACCACGCTCTTCACCTACGGCCACATCCCCGTGAACATCCGTCTCACCCAGGGCACCGGCACACCGGAGATCACGCGCATCCTCGGCTCCCACGGCACCATCGAGGTCACCGCCAACTCCGTCATCCTCACCCCGCAGACCGGTCTCGACAGCTCACCCAGCTATGGCCTCAACGGCTTCCCTTCCGCGCTCCACGCCATCGCCGAAAAGCAGTGGCACGCCGAGCACGACGCCGAACTCGCCCAGCATCCCTTCGAAGACGTCACCGTCTGGCACGCCGGCTCCTGGGACGACCTCCGCCCCCACCTCGCGAACTTCTTCAACTCCGTCCGCACCCGCAAGCCGCCGGTCGAAGACGTCGTCTTCGGCCACCACGCCGCCTCCGCCTGCCACATGGCCAACACCTCCTACTTCGAAGGCAAGGTCATCAAGCGCGCCTGACCCCCGCACAGCGGTCGCGTCGCCAGACGCAAAAAGGCCTCCGCAATCGGCGGAGGCCTCTCCAGGTAGAACGGAAAGCCTACTTCACCTTGAGGAAGATGATGACGAACGTAAACAGCGCCAGTGACTCGATAAACGCCAGGCCAAGAATCAGGAAGATAAAGATTCCCGGACGCGCCCCGGGGTTGCGCGCTAGCGCCTCGGTCGCCGAAGCGGTCGCCTTCCCCTGACCCAGACCGCACAGACCCGCGGCCAGCGCCATACCCAGACCCGCAGCCAGCGGAACCCACTGGGCGGCAGCGTTCGCTCCAGCAGCATCCTGCGCAAAAGCCGGCGTTGCAAGCAGCATCGCGGCCAACGTCATAAACATGTACTGCAGCTTCTTCAACATGAAGTACTCCAACTCTCCCAGGATGACGCCGCCAGTGGGTGGTTGAGGCTCACCGTGCTGGCCCCCTCACGCTGAACGGCGCTGTTGCATACCCCGGGGCGGGAGGTCGACCCCACGGCAAACTCAAAATCGGTAGCCCAGGACTTCAGTCCTGGATGATGCGAAGCATCAATGGTCGTGCGCCACCGCCAGCGACAGATAAATCGCCCCCAGCAGAAAAAACACATATGCCTGCACAATGGCCACACCAAGATGCAGCCCCATAAAGATCAACGGAATCCCAACCGGCACCAGCGAAAAGAACGCCAGCGTCACCAGGTCGCCCGCAAACATATTCGCGTAAAGTCGCACCGTCAGCGAGAGCACACGCGCGCAATGCGAAATCACCTCGATCGGAAACAGCAGCCACGACAGCCACCACACCGGCCCCAGGAACTGCTTGATATACGCCCCCCCGTTCGAGCGTATGCCGTGGTAGTGGTAGTACACAAACGTCACCAGCGCAAATCCCAGCGGAACCACCACGTTCGCCGTCGGCGACTCCAGCCCCGGAACCAGCCCCATCAGGTTCGCCACCAGGATAAACAGCCCCATCACCGTCAGGTACCCGGTAAACCGCTCAAACCCGTGCCCGATAATCTGCTCGCCCTGGTCCGACGCAAACTCATGCGTAATCTCCGCCAGGTGCTGCACCGCTCCGGGCGTCTCCACGCTCAACGAAACCCGAACCGCAATGAAGTAAAGCAGCAGCAACACAAATACCAGCAGCTCCATCGCAAAGGCATTCGTGATCGGAGCCTGCGGCTGCGACGGCTGGATATGCAGCGCATGGAGCAGAGCCGTCGTCGGCGCGGCAAAATGCTCGTTCAGAAATCGCGTCAAAAGTAAGGGTGTCGGCATAAAGATTTTGCTCTGCAAGCCCCACGTTCGGGAGCGCTAGACCGTCCAGGCTTTCATCAACCGCAGACCCTCAAAGGTGAGACAGAACACACCCAGAGCCAGACCCGCAGCCAACGCCCAGACCGATCCGTTCAGATACTTAAGGCTAACATACAGAACGGCAAGGGTTCCCCCCAGACGCAGGAAGAAGCCGGTCAGCACCAGTCCCATCGGCCGCGCCGTCCCGCCCCCATCCATACGCACCATCACCGCCGTCATCAGCCGCAGCCACTCGTACAACCCAGACCCCGAGATCACCGCACCCACCAGCAGCAGCACCGCGCTTTGCCAACCTGCCTTCCACCACACCACCGGCGCCGCCACCGCAGTCACCACCAGCAGCAGCCGGATCGCGCCCAGGATCGTCCGCCGAAAATCCGCGTCCGTGTACCCCTCCATCAACGCCACTAATCGCCCCGCTTCAGGTACGCCGGAGGCCATCCGGAAGATCTGAATAAAGCCACCCACCGCTCCCAGCAGAATCCCGACAATTCCGATCCACCCCTGATGAAAGTGCTTGTCCAGCCAGGCCCCCGCCAACCACCCGATCAGACACCCCGCAGGCAGCGCAATCGCCAGCTGAATCATCGACTCCGCCGTCACCAGCTCGCCCATCGCTCCGCCACTCTTCTTCCCGCCGCCGTTCTCTGCCCCGTCCGCCATAGCCCACCCATTACATCACGTCACAATCCTGCCGGACCGAATGGGATGGCGCTCCTGTATTCGTCTTTGCTCTTGCTCTCCTGTATTCGTCTTTGCCCTTGCTCTCCTGTATTCGTCTTTGCCTTGCTTCTGTCCATTCCCGAAGGGAATCTGCTGTTGCTTTTGCCCTTGCTCTCCTGTCTGATCATTCCCGAAGGAAATCTGCTGTCGCTTTTGCCTTTGCTCTCCTGTCTGTCATTCCCGAAGGGAATCTGCTGTCGCCTTTGCCCTTGCTTTTCTGTCTGTCATTCCCGAAGGGAATCTGCTGTTGCCTTTGTCTTTGCTCTCCTGTCTGTCATTCCCGAAGGGAATCTGCTGTTGCCTTTGCCTTTGCTCTCCTGTCGATCATTCCCGAAGGGAATCTGCTGTCGCCTTTGCCTTTGCTTTTCTGTCGATCATTCCCGAAGGGAATCTGCTGTCGCTTTTGCCTTTGCTTTTCTGTCTGTCATTCCCGAAGGGAATCTGCTGTTGCTTTTGCCTTTGCTCTCCTGTCTGTCATTCCCGAAGGGAATCTGCTGTTGCCTTTGCCTTTGCTCTCCTGTCAATCATTCCCGAAGGGAATCTGCTGTTGCTTTTGCCTTTGCTCTCCTGTCTGTCATTCCCGAAGGGAATCTGCTGTCGCCTTTGCCCTTGCTCTCCTGTCGATCATTCCCGAAGGGAATCTGCTGTTGCTTTTGCCTTTGCTCTCCTGTCTGTCATTCCCGAAGGGAATCTGCTTTGCTCTTCCCCGCGCATCACCCGGCTCCCGCCATCCCTCCCACCGCCACCCCGTAAGATAGAAACCGATGCGCACCTTCGACTCCGAATTCGAAAAAGATCTCTACGCCGCACGCCTCCAAACCCTCGACAAGATCGCGCAGCTCAGCCGCGAGCTCGGCGTCCCCACCGATGCGGAAGCAAGGTACCCCAACCGCTTCCCAAGCACCGGCGAAGCGAACTCCATCCCGGAGATCCGCCGCACCTACGAGCACGCTCCCGCAGAAGAGTTCGACCTTGCCCTCGCCGAAGGCAAGCCCATCAACGTCGCCGTCGCCGGCCGCATCATGGCCATCCGCGCCCAGGGCAAAGCCGGCTTCGCCCAGCTCCAGGGCGGCGGCGAGCGCCTCCAGATCTACGTCCGCAAAGACTCCGTCGGCGACACCGCCTTCGCCCTCTACAAACTCCTCGACCTCGGCGACCACATCGGCGTCCACGGCTACCTCTTCCGCACCCGCACCGGAGAACTCACCGTCCACGTCGGCCCCGGGCCCGCATCCTCGCCCGGAGCCCAACTCAAACCGCCCATCACCTTCCTCGCCAAGGCCATGCTCGCCCTCCCCGACAAGTACCACGGCCTCGAAGATGTCGAGCTCCGCTACCGCCAGCGTTACGTCGACCTCATCATGAACTCCGGAACCTCGACCAAGCAGCAGGAGCACGGACCCGCAACCTCGACAACGCAGCAAGAGCACGCCCCCGGAACCTCGACCAGCCAGCAAGAGCACGCCCCCGGAACCTCGACCAGGCAGCAGGAGCACGGACCCGCCTCACCGCTTCCCGCTGTCATCCTGAGCGAAGGCGCTCACGCCGTGAGCGCCGCAGTCGAAGGATCCCGAAACCCTTTACCCCTCCACGACCGTTCTGCCCTTTCAACCACCGAACCCCAGCCCGGCGCCTCCGTCGTCACCGAGACCGCCGCACCCAACGAAGAACACAACGACGCCCCCCGCAACGTCCGCGAGGTGTTCGTCAAACGCGCCGCCATCCTCCGCTCCATCCGCAGGTTCTTCGACGAACGCGGCTACCTCGAAGTCGAAACCCCCATGATGCATACCATCGCCGGCGGAGCCGCCGCCCGCCCCTTCAAGACCCACCACAACGCCCTCGACATCCCCCTCTCCCTCCGCATCGCCCCCGAGCTCTATCTGAAGAGATTGGTTGTCGGAGGTCTAGACCGCGTCTACGAGATCAACCGCAACTTCCGCAACGAGGGCGTCTCCACCCAGCACAACCCCGAGTTCACCATGCTCGAGTTCTACCAGGCCTACGCAACTACCACGACCTGATGGACCTCACGGAAGAACTCGTAACCACTGTCGCTACAGAAGTCAACGGCACCCCCATCACCCACTTCAACGGCCACGAAATCGACCTAAGCAAATGGACCAGACTCTCCATGCGTGAGGCGATCATCAAGTCTGGCCGATTTTGGAGGCCGCGACTTCGGCAGCGCCCCGTGGACGTGGCGACTTTGCGGACGTCGTTAACCTCTCGAAGCTTTTATCGAGTCGGGCTGAAGCTTCGGTGATCCACGAAGGAAGTCAAGGACTACTTCGTCGACTTCAAGCTTTATCGACTGAAGCATGGGGAACCTTGGGGTAAGGTGGTCGCCGACACTTTCGAGGAAATGTGCCGAGCCCCAGCTCATCCAGCCCACCATCATCTACGACTTCCCCCTCGCCGTCTCCCCCCTCTCCAAGCAAAAGCCCGACGATCCCGACTGGGTCGAGCGCTTCGAGTTCTACATCGGCGGCTTCGAGGTCGGCAACGCCTTCTCCGAGCTCAACGATCCCGAAGAACAGCGCAAACGCTTCGAGCAGCAGCTAGCCGAACGCGACCGCGGCGACGACGAAGCCCATGCCATGGACGACGACTACGTCCGCGCCCTCGGCTACGGCCTCCCGCCCACCGCCGGAGAAGGCATCGGCATCGACCGCCTCACCATGCTCCTCACCGGCTCCCGCTCCATCCGCGACGTCATCCTCTTCCCCCTCATGCGCCCCGGGAAGCTCTCACCGGAGACAAAGGTCGGTCAATCGGCAGAGTAGGCCTCCTGAAGATTCCGAAGAGCCTTGCTTCAGCACGCCGCTCGCTCCAGTCTTTGCTGTCATCCTGAGCGCAGCGAAGGATCCCGATAAACTCCGCCAGACCACGAGCGGCGGACGCTTTCGGTCACTGGCTCCCGCAAGCGCACGCTGTTATCTCAAACCCGGTGGGAATCAGCCTTTCGTAGATACCACCGGAGGTCCCCGAAGGCAACAACCAACTCCGCTCTCGGGCCCAGCGTCTACCGGCCACACCGACATCACCCGGCCGGCTGAACCGAAGAAGCCGTCAGCATCACCACACCGACACCCTCTGCATACGCTGGCACCTCCGACGCTTGCGGATCATTCTCCAGCCACACCACCCGGCCACGCGCCAGCGTGCCATCGCTCGCGTGCGTTCCCTTCCGGAGAAGGGTGGCAGCGCTGTAGGAAACATCCTCGGATAGGACATAGGTCTTGCGGTACTCGTTCGGTTTCGTCATCGGATGCGCAGCTCCTGAGATCACCCCGGCCGCTGACAATCTCTGGACCGAGTGTCCACAGCATAGGTCTGCGCTCTCCCGCCTGAGTATCCCCCGCTTGGGTTAGGCCACCCCGGCTCCCACATTCGCTCGCAGAAGACATACGGCACCTCCCCGTCAACCCGAACGGAGCTCTGGGGACTCAGGTTCAGGGAGCACCACAAACAAGTCCTCACGTGACCACAAGGGCCCAGCCAACATCCACGCAGCCACCACCCACAGGCGCGACCTCCCTCCCGAGATCGCAACAAAAATCGGCTCCAACGGTGGCGCAATCACCCACCTGACTTCGATAAACTATTACAGGAAGAGAAAAGGTGAGCGAATCGCCTGCGATGAGGTCGGTAAATAAACTTAGGTGGCTCTCCGGTCGAACCCGGGATGCAAAATGACCCTCAACCAGCTAACCGCTTTGTTTTGACTATTTTGCCTCTAAACCCTTTCTTTTGAGGATTTTGGCAAACACAGGCAGCGGTAAGTCCTTCCACAAGAGGATTTTAGCCCCGAGATCCGGGGGGGTACCCCCCCGCCTAACCCTTGCGCATCCGCTTGACTACCTGCGAGAGTGTTGTTTCATTCATCGCCGCCACCGCTTCTTTACGCACCTTCTTCATCAGGCCACCCAGTTGCGCCGCCTCGCTCTCCCCAAGCGACATCCAATCCCCCTCGGCAGCGGAGAACACGTCGCCCAGCCCAATCTGCTTAGGCGAAAGAATGAGCTTGGCTCCGCCGTTCGGCCCCTTGCGCTGCACCACCAGGCCGGCCTTTTGCAGCAGCAGAAACGTCCGCCGCACCATCACCGCGCTCTCGTGGAGTTCCTCCGCGATCGCCGTCGATGTGTGCATCGTCTCCGGAGCGGCAGCCAGCACCGCCAACACCCGCACGCTCAGCTGAAACCGCCCACTCTGTGCCATAGCAAGCAAGCTACCACACGCCTGCCCCTGCGGCAGAGGCGGTGTTGGTCGGACATCACCGAGCTCGCGCAACTCCTCCGAGCTGCGGGTCTTCCCCGTTCGGAGCGGCCGCGCTGGCCTTCTGCGACGCGTCCGTCGCGTCAGGGGTGTAGCCAGGCGACGGAGCCTGCCCCCCCTCCTGCTGCATCGTGTCGGTCTTGCCGGATGAGGCGCCCCCTCGTACAGACATGGGCGCCTCCCCTCCATCCATAGTCGTAATCTCTTGCGGCATAACGAAACTCCTTTTGCTTTCGGTTGCAAAAACGTGAGGGGCAACGGCCTACGGCAGAATGGCGTAGCGGCCTTCAACATCGACATTGCTCCCGGTCGAGTTGGTGATGCTGATCCAGTAGGTGACGGCAGTGGCGCTCGCGCGCTGCACGGCGACCGACCACGAGATCTCCGGCACCGTGGTATTGACCGTATCCGGTACTACGGTCCAGATCACATGCTCGGTTGCAGGCCAATTGAAGGTGAACCAACGATGCGTCTGGTTGGCGGGGACGGTGCCACGGAACTGAACTCCGGTTGTCATACGATCTCTCCTCTGCGGGCTCAGCCGCGTCTATGTGTCTTGCGTCCAGCGGCCCAGGACCTCGTACCGGCCCTCGAAGTTCACCGCAACATTGGTCGTGTTTGTCACCGTGATCCAGTAGGTGATAAACGCGCCCGACGCACGCTGCACCTCGACCTTGCATGAGATCTGCGGATTGGTCCCGTCCACCGTAGTCGGCATCACGGTCCAGTTCACCTGCTGCCATGCCGGCCAGTTGAACGTGAACCAACGGTGCGACTGGTTCGCCGCAACTGTTCCCGTGAACTGCGTGCCCACGTACGGGAAGTTCTGCGCGGGGTAGTCGAAGACCTTGCACGCCTTATCCTTTTGCGACCAGAGCGACTGCACGCTGGCCCCGTTCACGGTGCCATCTGTCCCTTCGCAGACGTCACCGATCTCACACCATCCACCGCCGGAGCACGTTCCTGCATCCCCCAGGATCGAGCTGCCCTCGGGGTCGGTCATGGCCTCGGCAATCTCATGCGAGGTGATGATGGACACCTCGGACAGCGTGCCATTGTTGGTAATCCAGGCGAAGCGTATGCGCTTCCCGTTACCGTCGGTGTAGTAGGTGTGCTCCCCGGTGAAGTTAACGTTGGTGGAGTTGATGCCCTTCGGCATAAATACGATGTAGAGCGTCTGGTTGTCCGCGTCTATGTTGGGGATCGTATTCGCGGAGATCAGGCCCTTGACGAAGGTCGAGACCTGAGCGTCCGTGAAGCTATTGGGCGGGTTGCTGCTGGTGACGGTGGTCGAACCCAGGATGTATCCCTGGCCGATGCCCCGGTATTGCGAAAGTCCGGTGAGATAGCCGCCCGAGAGGATGCGTCGAATTGCGTCGGTCACCTGGGCGACGGTAGGTGTAGGGGGTGGATTGCTTGTCCACGCGTTGCCCCAGAAGATCAGGTAAGCGCGGACAAACTGAATAACTGCTCCGTTGTGATCGGTGAAGTTTGTTGCCATGAAAGCCCTCCGTGAAACGGAAGCGGCTGTGCACGCGCCCATGGAGGCGCTGCAGCAGTCCGGGCCCTGAGCGACACCCTGGGAGTCCTGCCTGGCGAGGAGAGAAGCATACCGGCAGCGAAGCAGGAAGGCAAGCGGGTTTCCGATCTATTTCGCGTCCGCTCCCCTCGTCCTCCGATGTGGTTTCAATTCAGCGCACTCCCCTTTACTGGAGTGCTACCCTCAGCCCAATGAACATTCTCTTCGTCGGAGACATCTTCGGCTCCGCCGGCCGTCATATTGTCCGCGAACACCTCCCTCACGTGCTCGATTCAAATTTGGTCGATCTGCTTGTCATCAACGGGGAAAATGCCGCGGGGGGCTTCGGCATCACGCCATCCATCGCGGACGAGATCTTCGACCTGGGTGCGCACGTCATCACGACGGGCAATCACATATGGGACAAGCGCGAGATCTTCGAATACATGGCCGTACCCGCGGGGTCACACGAGCGTGGCCGCCGCGTCCTCCGTCCCGCTAACTATGCCGCAGCCACACCCGGTTTTGGGCTCTACGAGGGAGAACTTCCCACAGGACAGACCTATGCCGTTATCAATCTTCAAGGGCGGGTTTTTATGTCGTCCTGCGACGATCCCTTTCGCAAAGCCGACGAACTTCTCGCCCAGATCGACCGCCAGTCGAAGACCAAGGTCGTTATCGTAGACATCCATGCAGAGGCTTCATCCGAGAAGGTTGCGCTGGGATGGTACCTTGATGGTCGCGTCACCGCCGTTTTAGGTACGCACACCCACATTCCCACCGCTGATGAACGCATTCTGCACCACGGAACCGCGTTTCAGACCGACGTGGGCATGTCCGGCCCATATGATTCGGTCATCGGTGTCGAACGCGACCTCGTCCTGGCACGCTTCCTAACCGGCATGCCTGGCAAGTTCGAGCCCGCAAAGGCAAACCCGAAGATGTGCGCCGCGCTGATCGAATGCGACGGAGCCACTGGCCGCGCCAGCCACATCCGCCGCATCATGCTCGGCGAGTAGCCGCGGAGCAGATTGGACTACCAGTTCAACCAGTCCGGCAGCGCTCCTTCGACGCGCTCCCAGAAGGTCTGCGGCGGTCTCACCTGGTTCGCGTCAAAGGTCTCCCTTTGCCGGCCATCGATAAGCTGATGCCCGAAGTGGTTACCCGAATCCCTTGCAGAGATCCCGGCCGAAACTCGAGCACTGTATCGGTTCCCGGTGCCAGAGACACGCTTTGTAAAATCTTCTCGGCCTTCCCGTCGGTAAACAGCATCACCAGATAGGCGCCCGGCGCTATGCCCTCCTGGCTGAATTTTCCCAAGGAATCACCAATCAACGTGTAACGCAGCGGGTGTGTTCCAGGCTGCACGGTTGTGTCAGACACAAGGCGAACCACTGGATTGGCGACCGCGTGGCCAGCCGCATCAACTGCCCGGCCCGACAAGCTGGCCGAACTCTGACCGAACGCAACTGAACCGAAGATCAAACCACAACCAACCAAAGCAGAGACGGAACGAAGCGAAGCAGTGCAACAAGGAGAGAGGCGTTTCATGCCTTGATGTTGTTCCCGCTCGCAAAGCCCCGCCATCACTCAAATGGGTAAGCACGACGCACCTTGGTTCTACAGGCTCCGCTGACGCGAGGAGATCGCTGTGCTCAGTATTAGCCGACGTCAGAAGACAACGAAAAAGGCAGTCCCGAAGGACTGCCCTTACCGAGAAGCCAGGACGCCTCTATCGTTTGCGAGCCGGAGCGTGGTGCGCCGGTGCTGCGGCCTTTTTCGGTGCGGCCTTGGTGACAACTGCACCGTCGCTCATAACGATCATGACGGCTCCGGGTGCAGCTGCTGACGCGGCGGGTGCTGGTGTGCTCGCCGCCGAGGCATCCGTGGAAGCTGCCGGCGTTGCTGCCGTAGCCGCACCTGCCTGGCTGTAGGAGCTGTAGGTACCCGTCAGAGTGACCTTCGACCCCACTGTGGGCACAGTCTTAAGCGGCTCCTTCATGTTGAAAGTGAAATCCGCCGTCTTCGATTGAACTGCGTCGTCCGAGACCGCTGCCGTAATAACGCTATCGGTGGCTGAGATCACTGTCGCATCCGGGATCTCAACCGTTTTGCCCTTCACCGTCGCAAAGACCTTTTCCGCGTCCTCCGGCGTGCCGTTCTGCAAGATAAATTCCTTGTCGCTCAGTGCCAGAGTCCCGAGATCGGAGGTCGACGTGACCGTCTGATGGGCGATGTCGGAGGCCTTCGGAGCAGGTGTAATCGTGAAGTCGCTTGGCGGGTTCAGATTTGCCTGCGCCGCCGCCTGCACCTTGTCATACCCGTCTGCGTTGCCGTGGTACTTCTTATAGCAATACTGCGCCGTTGGGGCCATCTGGCTCTTGTAAGGCTCGGGAGCGAACGCCACAAAGCGGGTGACGTAGAACGTGCAGTTGATGTAGTCCGGGGGGGTGGACTGCAGATACGCAAGCCCCAGGAAGTATGTGTCCTGCAGTACCGGGCCGGGCTTGGTGGTCGTGTCGACCGGAACTGCCGCAAGCTCCTGCTTGAAGTTCGTGATAGCGGTGGCGGTATCCTTCTTATTCAACGCCGCGGTGCCAATTGCGCTGTAAAAGATTGGGTTCGCGCTCGCCTGCAGCTTCTTGAAATCGTCGTCGCTCATTTCCTTCGGCTTGGTTGCCGCGAGACCCTTTTGGGCGTAATCCGACGCCTTGTCGAGTGCTGCCTGCTTCGCGGTGGCGTCGGTTAGTTGATCCGCTGCGGACTTGCGGAAGTAGACCTCCAGGGTCAAAGCACGGAGGTTGGTCGGGTCCACCTGGAGTAGGCGGTCCGCCGCATCCAGAGTCTTTGTTGGATCGAACTGGCTGTACGCAACCATCAACTGCTGCAGAACGTCCGCTTTTACCGCTGATTGCGGGTACGCCGTCAGATAGGCTTCCAGCGCGGAGGATTTTGCCTGAGGTGTGGTTTGCGTAATCGCATTGTTATAGGAGTTGTACTCCGGCTGTGACATCTGCACGCCGCCGCTCGCCGCCGGCTGTTGTTGAGCGTTGGAGCCAAGGTTGACCTGAGTCTGGGAGTACGCGAACCGAGCACCAGGAGCAACGCTAGCGACGGCCAGGAGTGACGCAACGACTGCCTTATTCATTCAATATCCCTCGTAAATATCTGCTGCTACCTCTTTGCCGCCACATCCCCACACTGCGGGTCTCACACATCATAGAGCATCGCCGGTCTTGCAGCTGTGTGAGTCCGCCACGCCATGCCGATCAAGGCTTTGATGATGCGGATTATAAGAACGCCGTTGCTCGTACGCAAGCAGCGTCTCCCGCGCTGTCCCGCAAGCTGGAATTGACAGAGCATCTCTGGCAGCTGAACATTCGTGCTGAACCACGAGCGCCTAAACCGTCCTCCAGTAACATGCGCTGCAGGAATTGTCATACCCCATTTCCAGATAATCTGGTCTGGGCGCCTAATGACGGACTGTCGGCCTATTGCTGGGGTTCCGAACCTTTTATCCACAATATGTAGGGCTAGCACTGTTGATTCAGACTCTTTGCCCAAATAGGGTAGAGGGTGACCGGCATCGATGTCCCACCGTCCCTTAACTGGCGGTGAACTCCGCCGTCCGAGGTCCCTGCGCATGCTCAAGCTAAAAAGAATCCAGATTCTCGGCTTCAAGTCCTTCTGCGACCGCACCGAGGTCCAGCTTGCGGGAGAAGGAATCGCCGCCATCGTGGGTCCGAACGGCTGTGGTAAATCCAACATCTCCGACGCGATCACCTGGGTCCTCGGGGAGCAGTCCGCCAGGAGTCTTCGCGGTTTGAAGATGGAGGATGTAATCTTCGCCGGCACGCGCGATCGAAAGCCTACCGGCATGGCCGAGGTCTCGCTGACCCTGGTCGACCCCGACGTTTACGACGGACCTACCCTCACGCATGAAGGTCCGGAGCTCGTCGTGGCCGATCACCACCCTGCCGAGATGTCGAGCGATTGGGATGAGGCGAAGCAACGCGAACTATCCGCGGCCGAGACCGACGAGGCCGTTGCAGCGGCGCAGCCCGGAACCGTGCTCGACGGAGACGGCAATCCGCTTCCTGAAAGAGACACGGATGCCGCCACAACGGAGGTCTCGGCTGCGGACGACGTGGTACTCAAGATCCGCCGCCGGAGGTTCAACCGCGCCCCCGTCCGCGCAGGTGAGATCACGATTACGCGCCGGCTGTTCCGCACTGGCGACTCGGAATACCTGCTTAACGGGAAGATCTGCCGGCTACGCGACATCCAGGACATCTTTATGGGTACCGGTCTCGGAGGCGAATCGTACGCCATGATCGGGCAGGAGCGCATCGGCCAGCTGCTCAGCTCCAAGCCGCTCGATCGACGAGGCATTATCGAAGAGGCCGCCGGAATCACACGTTTTAAAACCAAGAAGCGGCTCGCGGAGCTCCGGCTCGAGTCCGCCCGTCAGAATCTCTCACGCGTCAATGACATTTTTGAAGAAGTTACGAAGCAGATGTCCACGCTGAAGCGGCAGGCCGCCAAAGCCGAGCGTTACGGCTCCCTCCGCGAGGAGCTGCGCGGCAAGTTGCTGGTGGCGCTCGCCAGCCGCATGACGCAGCTCGATACCGAGCTGGCAGTCACGGCCGAAGGCATTAGCAACCAGAGCGTCGAGATCGACCGCAAATCCACTGAAATCGAGCACCTCGACACCGAGCACACTTCAGGCATGCATCACGGATACGCGCTCGACCAGCAGATCCGGCAAACGAATGCGCAAGCAAGTCAAGTTGCGGTCGAGCTCGAACGGATTACCGCCCGCACGGCTTCAAACACTGACCGCATCGAAGAACTTGCCGATCGACTCGCCGCTGGCACGGACGATCTCGCCGCAGCTCAGGCCCAGCTCACCCAGCTTGCCGGCGAAGCCGAGCAGCACCGCAGCTTCCTCGAGAACGCCACGACGGAGGCCAACGCCGCGCGCGAGACAGCGAATCGCCACCAAACGGACGCTCAGGATGCCGCACGATCGCTCACGGCTGCCGAGCAGCAGGCCGAGAGCAATCGTCGAGGTGCGATGCAGCTGATGCAGCGTGCGAACCAGGTACGGAATGAGATCGGTCAGACAAAGGCAGCACTGGACGGACTTGAACGCGAGTCGCAGCGCCTGCAGTCCGAATCCGGGGTCGCGCGCCAGGAGCTTGCCACCCTTGGGCTCCAACGCGGACAGGTTCGGCTCTCCTTTGAAGACGTCACCGAACGCCTCAAGCGTCTTGAAGCCGAGATCGCCGGTCTGCGTCTCGATACCGAGATGCTGCGTCAGCAGGAATCCGACTCCAAGCGGCAGGGCGACAGACTCCGCGGAGAGCTCGCTTCGCTTCACGGGCGGCGCAACTCGCTTGAAGGCCTCATCCGCGATCACTCCTACTCCACTGAAACGGTTAAAAACATCTTCCGCAGCGTAAAGAAGAATCAGCCGACAACGCCAGGTCAGCTCACGCCGATCGGTACACTGGCCGACTTCCTGGAGATTGAAGGACCGTTTGGAACAGTTGTCGACGAGTTCCTCCGGGAGGAGTTGAACTATGTCGTTGTCGAGAGCTGGGATGCGGCCGACCAGGGCGTCAGGCTACTCAGATCCGATGTCACCGGCCGCGCCACATTCCTGATCCGGTCGTCGGAGCTCCCGGCGCCGGCGGCCGGCGAAGATCCTCAACAACGCCCAGCAGCGGACGCTCTCATCCCCCTGCGCGACTCCATTCGAGTCACACGGGAGGACAACGCCGGCTTCATCGCATCCCTGGAGCGCCTTTTGCCCAAGCTTCGCGACGGCTATATCGCTCCCGACGCCGACGCGGCCAGGGCACTCGCGCTCGCCCATCCCAGCGCCTGGTTTTTAGCACCCAGCGGCGAGACCTTCCACAACCTCACCGTCACCGGCGGCCGGCCCACCTCAGGCGGACCCCTCGCTCTGAAACGTGAGCTGCGCGAGATGCAAGAGACGGTTGCCCGCCTAGAGGCCGATCTCTCCCAAACAGACCTCGCAACGGCCACTCTGGGCAGGCAGATTGCGGAAGCTGTCTCCGCCATCGAGGCTCGCAACAACGAACGGCGTGAAGCTGAGCGCGAAGCCGCAAACTCCGGCGCGGCGCTGCGGCAGATGGAGTCCGAGACCGCACGCATCGAGCGGCGCCTGCAGGAATGGCAACTCTCTACAGAGCGAAACCGCGATCAGCGCAACGCCAAAAGCGACCTCATCGCACGCCGCCAGGGCGAGGCTGCCACCCTCGACGCGGAGCATCAGACACTTGAAGCGGCAATCGCGGAGGCCCAGTCCCGTCTCACCGACCTCCGTCAGCAAAAGGACCATCTCCAGCAGGGCTCAGCGGCCGCTTCAGCCGCTCTCGCTGGTATCGAGGAACGACGCCGCAACGCGCAAGCAAACTTCGATCAAACGCACCGCCTCGTCAACGGACAGAGCCAGCGCATTCAGCAGCTCGAACAGCAGCTCGCCTCCGCTGTAGCGGAAAAGCAGCGCCGCGAAGAAGAACAGACCACGCTCGCGGTTCAGAACACCGAGTTGACGGAAGTTCGTGTGGCCGCAACAGCCGACATAGATCGCCTCACCACCGAAGCCAAAGGTCTGCGCGCGCACCTCACCGAACTCGATCAGCGCCTCCGCTCTCTCCGCTCTGAAACCGATCTCCTCCGCGAGCAGCGTGCGCAGCTGACCGCACGCGCCGCCAGGCTTGCCTCTGACATCGAACACACTAATGTCACCTGCCTCAACGATCTCGGCACAGAGCCCGCCGTGCTCCGCGAGGACACCACCATCGAGCGCATCGGCGGTGAGACCCTGGCTCGGCAGGAGGAGGAGTCGCGTGCGCTCAAGCAGAGGCTCGAAGCCATGGGGCCGGTCAACATGATGGCACTCGAGGAGTACAACGAAACAACGCAGCGTCACGCCTTCCTCGAAAACCAGCGCAAGGATCTTTTCGATTCCATCGAGAACACTCAGGCCTCGATCAAGGAGATCGACGATGTCTCCCGCCTGAAATTTGATGAGGCGTTCAAGGTCATCAACGAGAACTTCTCCGTAACCTTCACTAAACTCTTCGGAGGAGGCCAGGCCTCCATGCGGCTCACGGATGCCGATAACGCAGCCGAATCCGGCATCGACATTCTCGCCTCACCTCCAGGCAAGAAGCTTCAGAACATCCTCCTCCTTTCAGGCGGCGAAAAGGCCCTCACCGCCCTTTCGCTCCTCGTCGGCATCTTTCAGTTTCAGCCCGCGCCCTTCTGTGTTCTCGACGAAGTGGATGCGCCACTCGATGAGACCAATGTCGCGCGGTTCGCGCGCCTCATTCACGAGATGTCCGCCACCACGCAGTTTGTCGTCATCACCCACTCCAAGAGGACCATGGCACAAGCGGACGTCATCTACGGCGTCACAATGCAAGAGCCCGGCGTGTCGAAGATTGTCTCAGTCAACCTCGGCAACCGACGGGAGTCATCGGAAGCACGGCGGGCGGTGGCGTAAGCTGCGACCTAATGCTGGTTCCTAAACGTCGCTGTACAGCGAGACGAGGCATCGCCCAGGCCAACTCACTTTCCGCTAGAGTAGCCACAGCACCCGACGGCACGCATGCAGCACATTCCTCTCATCCTCATCACGCTTGCAGTTCTCGTTGCAGTCCTCCTTGTTGTCAGGCGTCGCTGGACCGCCATGCGGCCTGCCATCCGCACCTCCATCCTTGGCTTGGCTTTGTTGGTGATCGCACTCTTCCTAGCGGGGTATGCCACCCACTGGGCCACCGCCTCCGATCGCTTCAACTCCGCCGTCTACTGGGGGGCCATCGCTGGATACCTCCTGCTTCTGACTATCCACAGTCTCACCCGTCCGCGCTGGCTCACGGTAACTACCGCGGTCATCCTGGCGCTACCTGTCCTCGCCTCGAGCATCTTCCTCCCGCTCGGCGGCGTCTTCCATCCCTCTCCGCGTCGCGTCCTGCCCCTCGGAGATCATCTCTACGTCTCATGGCAGCGTTTCACAGAGCTCGGCCCATCGAGCTCCGGGGTAGACCTGGAGGTCTTCTATCGGCCCCGGCTGCTTCCGTTTCTGCAGCATACGCGGCTCGGAGGCCGCTTCTACGACCTGCGCTGCAACGCGGCTGCCACCGAGGTGGCACTCGAGCCCGACCACCAGAGTGTCTTTGTTCGATGTCCTCCCTGGCCGAGTTCGAGCGAGAGCGGCAACGGCAACATCATCCGCCTACACTGAAAGGCAAGCGTATCCAGGCGCATCGCGAGGCGCACAGTGTTACCGTCGAAAGGAATGCCTGAGACGACCTCCAGTCAAGCTCTTCTGTCCACCGACCTTGGTGCGCTCCCGCTCACCGCACGAGGCAAGGTCCGCGACATCTACGCCGTGTCCGGCGAACCAGCTTCCGATCTGCTCTTTATCGCGACCGATCGCATCTCCGCTTTTGATCATGTGCTTGGCTCGGGCATCTCCGATAAAGGAAAGATCCTCACTCAGCTCTCGCTCTTCTGGTTCGATTACCTTTCTGACCTCGTCCCAAACCATCTCATCACCACGGACGTGCACCGTTACCCTGCAGACCTGCAGGCCTTCAGAGCGCAGATCGAGGGCCGCAGCATGCTCGTCCGCCGCGCGCAAATGTTTCCGGTCGAGTGTGTTGTGCGTGGATACATCTCCGGTTCAGGCTGGAAGGACTACCTCGCGACCGGTGGCATCTGCGGCATCCCGTTGCCTGCAGGTCTACGCGAATCCGACCGACTGCCCCAACCGATCTTCACTCCGGCAGCCAAGATCAACACCGGCGGCCACGACGAGAACATCTCTTTCGATACCGTCGTCGAGCACATTGGAGCCGAGACGGCCGAACACCTCCGCACACTTAGCCTCGCAATCTATGCGAAAGCCAGCGACCACGCTGCGAGCAAGGGCCTGATTCTTGCGGATACAAAGTTCGAGTTCGGCCTCATCGGCACCGATATTGCGCTTGCAGACGAGGTCCTAACCCCCGACTCTTCGCGGTATTGGCCTGCCGATACCTACTCGCCGGGTGGCGCGCAGCCCTCGTTCGACAAGCAGTTCGTCCGCGATTACCTCGAAGACATTCGCTGGAACAAGCAGGCGCCCGCCCCCGCTCTCCCTCCGGAGGTCGTCGAGCAAACGCGCGCTAAATACCTCGAAGCCTTCAGTCTCATTACGGGCCGTACCAGCCTCAACACTTGAGTGCGCCAGCCGCGCGGCTCATTCTGTGATGTGGACCTTTCTCCAACGGAATGACCTCTCCCTTCACAGACACGCCCATCCAGCAGCTTGCGGGTTTCAACGCCTTCGATTGGCTGCTTCTCCTCGTTCTGGCATGGTCTACGATCCTGGGTCTGATCCGCGGTCTGATTCGAGAGATCTTTGGTCTCGCCGGAACGATTCTGGGTCTCCTCCTCGCTGCCTGGAACTACCCCACCCTCGCCCGTTGGCTCGCCCGCTGGATCACATCGCCGGTCGCAACAGAAGTCCCGGCTTTTCTGCTCATCGCCGTAGGCGTTCTTGTGGCATGCACTCTGCTCGGACGCATCGTGCGCAGCGCTGCTCACACCGTGGGTCTCGGGTTCTTTGACCGCCTCGCGGGTGCTGCATTTGGTCTTCTTCGGGGAGCCCTCGTCGGCGTTGTCATTCTGATCACTGCAACTGCCTTCTTTCCACCGCAAACTTCGATCGCAAAGTCCCGCTTATCACCCTATTTCCTTGCCGCCGCGCGTGAGGTATGCTTCGTTGTACCTCAGCACCTCCAGGTGCGGATCACCGGCGGCATAGCCAGCGTCAGACGTATTGCCGGGCGCTAAGCACACCGGACCCCGCTGGATCAACTCGTCTTACGCGAGTGACAATGAGGCACATATCCCTTTCTGGGACACACGAAGCCCGAGATAGCAAGTGAGGATTGACCTTGAAGCGCGAACTGCACAGCCTCGTCACTCAAATGCATAGCGCCGGCGTCTCGTACACCGAAGCGCTCCGCCAATTTAAACGCCGCTATCTGCTCGAGGTCCTCGCGCATCACAATGGCAATCAGTGCAAGGCCGCGGAAGAGCTCGGCATGCACCGCAACACCCTCAGCCGCACTCTCGCAGAGCTCGATCTGGACACGGTGCAGATCAGGAACGGCATCCGCAATGGCATGCGGCGCCCGCCTTCAAGTGAGCGTCCCCGCATACAGAACATAGCCAATGTGCGCTAAGCCTCGTCGACGAGCGTCTAATCTGAAGTGCAACTGTGCTCCCTGAATCTCCGTCGTGACGAGATCCGTAAACCCACCTTCGCGATTTTCAAGTGTTCTCCTGTTCGCAACCGTCCTTGCGCTAACGACTCTGGTGTCGGCTTATGGGCAGGATTCCAGTTCTAAACCCTCATCATCACGCAAGGCATCCCGTTCGCCCGCCGTGCAGCAGGCGGCTGATGCTTACCTCGCTGGCGCCCGTCTCCTGGAGCACAACGATCTGGACGGTGCTGAAAAGGACTTACGCAAAGCCGCCGAACTCGATTCCACGAATCCCGACTACAGCACCGCGCTTGCAGTCGTCCAGGAACACCGCCTCACCGCCCTGGTTCAATCCGCTGCCACAGCCCGAGCTCTCGGGCAGGGTGCCAGGGCTGAAGCTCTGCTGACCCAGGCGCGCGCGCTCGACCCACATAACGCCATCATCATGCAGCACCTTGGTACCGGTGTCCTGGGGGCCAGCTTCGTCCCGGAGATTGGTGGCGAACCAGTTCCGTGGCTCGTCACCGGGCCTGCACTCGCCGGCCCCGTCACATTGGCGCCGTCCTCCGGTGTGCGCAGCTTTCACATCCACGCGGACTCCCGCAGCGTGATGCGCCAGGTCTTTGCCGCCTATGGAGTTCGCACTGTCTTCGACGATTCCGTTCCCCCGCAGCAACTGCGATTTGATCTCGAAAACACGAGCTACACACAAACTGTGCCCACTCTGCTTCGTATCGCGCAGGTCTTCGCGGTTCCCCTTGATGCAACCAGCGTGGTGATCGCGAAAGACACCCCCGAGAACCGGCAGCGGCTCGAACGGCAGATTCAGGAGACGGTTTACGTTCCGGGCTCCACCCCGGAGCAGATGGCCGAACTCGGTAACCTCGTCCGCAGCGTCTTTGATATCAAAACAGCCTCCGTCCAGAATTCCGCAAAGACACTGGTTTTGCGGGCGCCCGCGGAGACGCTGAACGCGCTCAATCTCACCCTCGCCGATCTCATCGATGGCGGCGCACAGGTCATGCTCGAGCTGCGCCTCTACTCCGTCGATCAGACACGCACACGCAACATCGGTGTGCAGATTCCTCAGCAGTTCGGCGTTTATAACGTGGCCAGCGCCGCCCAGAGTCTCGTTAGCGCCAATCAGACCCTGGTGAATCAGGCGATCGCGCAGGGCGTAATTCCGGCCAACGCCAGCAACATCCAGATCGCACTTTATCTTATCGGCTCCGGCCTGGTGCAGAGTTCCCTTCTCAGCAATACGCTCGGCTTCTTCGGTAACGGGCTTACGCTCACCGGTGTTACGAGTGTGGGAACAACCAGCTTCAACTTAGCGCTGAACTCCTCTGACTCCAGGGTTCTCGACGAGGTTCGTCTACGTCTGGGAGACCACCAGACCGGAACCTTCCGCGTGGGCACACGCTTCCCCATCACAACCGCCACTTATACGATCGGTTCAGCCGGCTCCAGTGCGTCCCTGGCGGGCGTCACAGTCAACGGCGTCAGTGCCTGCCAGCCTGCTCAATCAGTATCTCGGATCCGCCAACAACCAGACCATTCCGCAGGTTCAGTATGAGGACCTCGGGGTCACCCTGAAGGCCACCCCGGTAGTGCAGAAGTCGGGACAGATCGCCATGCACCTGGATCTGAAGGTCGAGGCGCTCGCCGGCGGCTCCATAGACAACATCCCCATCTTGGCCAATCGTCAGTTCGTCTCCGATATCACCGTTGGAGACGGAGAGACCGCGTTGATGATCAGCAGTCTTAGCCGAACCGAGGCCAAGGCCATCAACGGCATCCCCGGTCTCAGTGAACTTCCCGGCTTCCAAACCGCGACCTCCGACCGCATCGCCGAGAAGGACACGAGCGAACTCGTCCTGCTGATCACGCCTCATGTTGTCCGCCGCCGTGCCAACACCACGGTCGGCCCACGTATCGCCGTTAACCAGCCGCTTGGCTCACCTGACTGACCGGCAGCCAGAGTGTGAAAACCGTCCCGTGAGCGCTTTCGCGCGCGTTCCGGCACGAAGATGGACACCGTGCTTCTCGACGATGCTCTTGCTTACCCGCAGCCCTCAGTCCTGTTCCTGTGGTCTCCTTCGTCGCCTGAGACGGCTCAAGCAGCTGAGCTTGTATGCGCGCGTCGACCCTTCTTCGCCGGCCGCAATCGTCAGCCGCACACCCTTTCGTCCGCTTGCATGGCGCCGTGCGTTTCTCCGCAAGTTCGTAGCGGACTACAGCTCTGCTTGCTGCATGGGCAGAGCGGAAGCGTCTCGAAGTCTGACGACTGCTTCGACGACCTGATTTTGATCGCCACCGGCCGCGCAGAAATCTCTGCCGCAAAGAAACTACCGTCTTTGCGGAACATGGTGTCGTACTTCAAGGGGTAGGGTCTATTCTTACGAACCGCCTCTTCAGCGGACACTTGCTGGCGGAGAGATCCGCCCATTGGAATACTGATGTGGTGC
Source organism: uncultured Acidobacteriaceae bacterium (assembly GCA_963778445.1). Classification (GTDB taxonomy): domain Bacteria; phylum Acidobacteriota; class Terriglobia; order Terriglobales; family Acidobacteriaceae; genus Edaphobacter. The sequence goes on from CAVZUG010000001.1 coordinate 210,729, forward strand.
ACAAGGTCCTGGATATTGCTTCCGAGTACAGCTCGAAGCACCTTCGGTACCGTGTCGTTGACCCATCCACCACGACGCGGCTATACTTCAGCCTGTAACGAGCGGGAGTAGCTCAGTGGTAGAGTGCTTCCTTGCCAAGGAAGATGTCGCCGGTTCGACCCCGGTCTCCCGCTCCAATTACATTCCGGACTCTCCAGAGAAGCCTCGCGGGATTCGCTCCTGAATCCAATGCATTCCTGGCAGCCTGGCACCCCTGAGGCGCGGTACCCAAGCGGTAAGGGAGAGGTCTGCAAAACCTTTATGCGTCGGTTCGATCCCGACCCGCGCCTCCATTTCCCACCTCATTGCAGTGGATGACTCATTCCGTGCTAACTGACTTGCGCCGGTCTCTTCTCCCTTGACCTCAGCATTGATCGAAGGCATTCGATCCCTTGCTGGCAGATGCCAAGCACTATGTCAAGTCCTGACCATACTTTTTGGGGTTGAGAGTTCCTACACTCCGCTGCGTTTCGTCCCACATGAAGATGGTGGCATGTCACGTGTTGCGCATGCGCGGGTTCGCCAGGGTGTAGGAGAGGTCAGTGAGAAGGTTGACGGCGACATAGGTGAGGCCAACGGCGAGGAGGCAGCCCTGGACAAGCGCGTAGTCACGGTTGGAGATGGCGGACAGAGTGAGGCGGCCTAGGCCGGGCCAGCTGAAGATCGTTTCCGTGACAATGGCGCCCGCGAGCAGCGACCCGAACTGCAGGCCTATGACGGTGAGGATAGGGATGAGCGCGTTGGGCAGGGCGTGGCGATAGAGGACGCGGCGCTCGGAGAGTCCCTTCGCACGAGCGGTACGGATGTAGTCCTGATTGAGCTCTTCTAACATGGCAGAACGGACCATGCGGGTGAGAATGGCGGCAAGCGAGAGGCCGAGGGTGACCGCCGGGAGAACGAGATGCGCGAGGAAGTTGAGGGCGCCACCGGTGCCGGCGGTCGAGACGGGAAGCCAGCCGAGGCGGATCGAGAACAACAGGATCAGGATGGGGCCGAGGGCAAAATTGGGGAACGACAGCCCGAAGAGCGAGAGGACGCCCGTGGTGCGGTCTTGCCAGCGGTTACGGTGGATGGCGGAAGCGATGCCTGCGGGTAGCGATAGGCTGATGCCGATGAGAAGGGCGGCCGCGGTGAGGGCGAGGGTGTAGGGATAGCGCTGAAGGATGAGGTGGAGGACGGAATCATGGAGACGGAGCGACTGGCCGAGGTCGGCATGAAAGATCCCCCGCCAGTAGTGAGCGTACTGCTGGTTCAGAGGCGCATCGAGGCCGTAGCTGTGGCGAAGGGCGGAGATGTCGGACGCGGTAGCGCCCTCGCCGAGCATCTGGACGATGGGGTCTCCGGGGACGAGGTGGATGAGGAGAAAGACCACCGACACGACGACCCAGAGGACGGGGAGAGTGAGGGCGGTGCGACGCAAGGCTCGGGTGAGGGGTCTCATCGCGCCATGGCTCCCGTGCTCTGTTCGGGTTCGAGGGTGGAAAGGTCGAGTGGAGCTCCAGTGGTGCTTTCGACCCGGACGCGAGCGATGCGGTGAGCCTGCATCTGGGCGATGATGTAGCGGCGCGACTCGATCTCGTCTTCAAAGGTTTCGCCGATCTCTGGGATGTGGCCGAGCTGGGCGAGCAGGAAGCCGGCGAGTGTTTCGACGCCCGCCTCGCGCGGGAAGTTCCAGCGGAGTTGGGTTGTAAGGTCGCGAAGACTGGTTGAGCCGTCGAGCGTCATTACGCCGGCGGGGCTGGGCAGCGGCATCTGGGTGGTGGTGTCGAACTCGTCGTGAAGCTCGCCGACGATCTGCTCAAGCGCGTCCTCGGCGGTGACGATGCCGGTGGTGGAGCCGAACTCGTCGACGACGATCGCGATCTGCTGGCGGCGCTCCTGGAAGTCCTGGAGGAGCTCGACGGCGAGTTTGGTCTCGGGGACGACGAGGGCAGGGCGCATGACCTGGCGGAGGGTGAGGCCGCTGGCACCGGCGCCCCCAAGCGCAAGGGAAGCGGAGCGGAAGTGCATGAGGCGGGAGATGTCTTTGGAGTAAACGATGCCAATGATGTGGTCATTGCCGGAGTTGGAGGTGGAGCTTGCGGCTGGGTCGTAAACGGGGACGCGCGAGTGCTGCTCGTCGATGATTCGGGCGCTGGCGCGTTCCACGGGCATGTCGGCAGGGAGCGAGAAGATCTTGCCGCGTGGGGTCATGATCTCGCGGACCGTGACGTGGTTGAGTTCGATGGCGCGGTGGATAATCTCCTCCTGAAAAGAAGGGAGAAGGCCCATGCGGCGGGTGGCGGTGGCGATCAGCTTCAGCTCTTCGGGCGAGTGGACGGCTCCCTCCCCGCGGAGGGGGGCGCGGAAGAGGCGGAGTACAAGGGCGGCGGAACCGTTCATGAGCTTGACGGCCGGCCGGGTGATGCGGATGAAGACGTCCATGGGGCCGGAGACGGCGAGGGCGATGCGCTCGGCGCGCTGGAGGGCGAGAGACTTGGGAACGAGCTCCCCGAGAAGGACTTCGAAATAGGTGATGAGGGCGAAGGCGAGGGCGATGGAGGTGGCGTGGAGGGCGCGGCTGTCGGGGTTCTCGATTCCGAAGTGAGGTGCGGCATGGAGGAGGATTTCGGTGATAGCAGGCTCACCGAGCCAGCCGAGGGCGAGAGCGGCCAGGGTGACCCCGAACTGGACTGCGGGGAGGAACTCGTCGATGTTGTGCTTGAGCTGAAGGGCGGTGCGAGCCCCGGGGCGGCCGAGGGCGATCAGCTGCTGGACGCGGGTCTCACGGACGCTGACGAGGGCGAACTCGGCCGCGACGAAGAATGCGTTGGCCAGGATGAAGAAGGCCACCATGATCGCGCGGAAGAGGATCTGCTCGAGCATCAGGATGAGTTTAGCAACCGGGGCAGGTCCGGCGCGACCACCCCGGGGCCATGTGGCGGAGTGGCTGCGGCACCGGGGGCCCCTCCCCCGTATTGTGCGCAAAGTATTCCAATGATTTGGGTTAGGTCCGGACCTCTGCTCAAGGCAAGCGCGGAGAGGGCCAGGCCAAGGTTGGACTGCGGCTCGGAGACTCCGGTTCCGCACGCCACCATCTCTGCACTGATCCTATTTTATAGGGGTAGAAGGGGGAACTACGCCAACGGTTAGACAGGCAGGAAGAGATCAGCGGGATGAGGTCAGGTCGACTGGCATAAAGCCATTGGGGATGGCGCGGCAGATCGCGGATGGATCGGGGTTCCAGGTTGTGCCGTCGGCGTAGGTGATAGAGACGAGATCGACGGAGGTTATGCTGCCTGCGTTATCGAGCCAGAGGTCGGAAGAGCGGAGACCGCCTGCGCCGGAGGCCGAGAGATGAAAGTCTTTCGACAGGTCTGGGCGAATGTCCCCTGCTTGCAGGGGAAGGTAGCGGGTCTTGTTGGAAGCGGCGTGGACGACGACCTCGGCGCTGCGGATGTCGGTGTCCGGATGTTGCAGGGAGAGGTGGACGCCCTGCCCGGAGCGGTGACGCGCGTCGTGGTCGATGGCCACGACTTCGGTGGGGGATTGGCGGCGGGCAGCGAAGCCGACGGGGCAACTCGTGAGCTTAGACACTGCAACAGCCAAGGCTCTGAGCGTTGCCGGAGCAGGGGTGTTCTGCGGTGACGCGGCGAGAAGGGGGGTCATAAGAGAGAAAAGGGCGGCGGCGTACGCAAAGGTTGGGGCGCGCATGAGAGCCTCCTGAGGACGACGCAGACAGTCTACTCCCACGGCCAAATAGAGGTACGAGCAGCGGAAGAGCAGGTCCCTCCACTTCGCCTTCGGCTCCGGCCGGGATGACAGAGGGGTGGTGGGGAATGCGCTCAGTCGGAAAGCAGAAGGCCCGGAGCAGGTTCGCTCCGGGCCTTTGCGCGCTCTCACCGGGAGAGCACGATCGCTTTGCTGCGCGCCTGCTTAGGCGACCACTTTGGTGAGGGTCTTCTCGATCGATTTCGAGATCGTGTCCTTGGGGACGAAGCCGACGATCTGGTCGGCCACTTTACCACCCTTGAAGAGCAGAAGCGCGGGGATGCCGCGGATTCCGTAGCGCGCGGGCGTGGCATTGTTGGCGTCCACGTCCATCTTCATGACTTTGAGTTTGCCCTGATACTCGGTTGCGACCTCGTCGACGACGGGCGCGAGGGCACGGCAGGGACCGCACCAGGCGGCCCAAAAATCGACGAGAACAGGCTGCTCCGATTGCAGCACTTCCTTCTCAAAAGATCCATCATTCACTTCGGTGACGAACTGACCTGCCATTGTGTGGTTCCCTTCTGTCCGCGTCGCCCGTTATGTCGTGCCGAGTGCGGGTCCGACCTCACCATACTAGATGCGGCGGGAGACGGGAAGTTTCATGGCGATGGGTGATGTGGAGGCGGCAATTAGATGCAAAAGCAGATTCCCTTCGGGAATGACAGACAGAAAAGCAGGAGCAACAGCAAGGGCGAAGCATATTCCCTTCGGGAATGACAGCCAGAAAGGCAAAAGCAACAGCAAGGGCGAAGCAGATTTCCTTCAGGAATGACAGACAGAAGGGCGAGAGCAACAGTAAGGGCGCAGGAGATTTCCTTCAGGAATGACAGACGAAGGGCGAGCAACAGCAAGGTAAAGTTCGTGCTTCAAAGGAAAACGCCCGGACCCCTCGAAAGAGGTCAACGGGCGCTGTAGCAGCCCTCCCCAGAACTGTCTACAGGAGGAACAGTAAAGATAAAGTCGCGTCCCGTAAAGAACTCTTAGGTAACATTTTACGAGATTACCGGATTTCTACAGAGACCATTGCCGCATCCCCGATTTGGAGGGTAAGTATTTCGGCGAGGTCTGGGCCGGCGGCGGCGGTGATTTCTCTATGAATGAGTTCCTGCGGCGCGTCAGGGCTGGCGATCAGCAGAATGGAAGGACCGGCTCCGCTGAGAGCAACACCGTAGATTCCGTGCTGCCGGGCGAGTGGCAGAAGTGCCGGCAAGAGCGGACAGGCAGCGGCCCGGAATGGCTGATGGAGGCGATCGCGCATAGCAGACGCAAGCAGCTCGGGGCTGTTGAGGGCGAAGGCCGCGACCAGGAGCGCGGTGGCCTGTACGTTGGCAACAGCATCGGCGCGAGGGTAGGACGCCGGAAGGAGCGCACGCGCCCTGGTTGTAGCGAGACTGGCCGTCGGGAGCGCGAGGTAGAACTTCCACTTCGAGTTGCGGCCGATGGTTGCAGCGACACTTGAGAGCTCGGGCTCGACTGATGCGGTTAGTTCCATCGCCGAGGCGGTCAGGCCGCCGTAGAAACACGCTGTCACATTGTCGGGGTGGCCTTCGCGGCGGCAAGCCTCGTCAACGATCTGCTGGGGTGACCAGAGCAGCTGGCCGAAGTGATTGGCGAGAAAGAGGCCGGCGAGGATGGCTGCGGCCGAGGAGCCACAGCCCATGCCGAGCGGGATCTCATTGCCGAGCTTGACCGCGATGGTGGGGGCGGGGAGGCCCTGATCGCCGAGGACCTCGGTGTAGGTCATGAGAATGAGGTTGTTGGAGAGCGAGCCGGTGAGGTGGGCATCGCGGCCAGTGGCCTCGATTGTGGTCTCAGAGGACTGGTGGGCCTCAAGCGTGAGATAGAGCGAAAGGGCGAGGCCCAGGGCATCGAAGCCGGGGCCGAGGTTGGCGGAGGTCGCGGGCAGCCGAAGACGGATAGGTGGAACCGATTCGGAGAGGAGATTCTGGGATGGCATGGGATGGAGTGCTCAGGCGTGAACCGGGGAGGCCAGGACCGTGTCGATGGTGCGGAGCACGGCATCCGTGTCGGCATCGAGGACAGTGGGGGGCTTTTGAAGGCTTCGGTGCAGGGCGAGCGCTGCAGGTGTGGCTTCGGCGACCTCGGTCTCCTTGAGGAGTGATCCGCGGTGGTAGTCGATGGTGTACTCAGGGTCTTTAAGGGTATGGCCGGTAAGGATAAGGACGACACGCTCTTCGGGCGTAATGCGACCGTCGCGGACGAGTTTTTTGAGGCCGGCGAGAGTGGCGGCGGAGGCGGGCTCGCAGCCGATGCCCTCGGCACCGATCTCGGCCTTAGCGAGGGCGATCTCCTGCTCCGAGGCCTGCTCACACCAGCCTCCGGTGGAGTGGATGGTATCGACGGCTTTGCGGAAGGAGGCGGGACTGCCGATGCGGATGGCGGAGGCTCGAGTGTCGGCGACGACGGGGATGAGGTGCTCGCCGTTGTTTTCCTGCATGGAGCGGAAGAGCGGATTGGCGCCTTCAGCCTGGATGACGCTGATCTTCGGGACGCGGTGAATAAGGCCGAGCTCACGCATCTCGCGGAAGCCTTTGCCAAGCGCGGCGCCGTTAGCGAGGTTGCCGCCGGGAACGACGATGTGCTCGGGGATCTGCCATTCGAGCTGCTCGACGAGCTCGAAGGCGGGGGTCTTCTGGCCCTCGGCGCGGTAGGGGTTTACGGAGTTCAGGAGATAGATGGGAAGGCGGCGGATGAGTTCGGCGAGGATGCGGACGCAGCCGTCGAAGTCGGTGCGGAGTTGAAGGGTGATGGCGCCGTAGTCCATGGACTGCGAGAGCTTGCCCCAGGCGATCTTGCCCTCGGGGATGAGGACGATGGAGCGGAGGCCAGCGCGGGCGGCGTAGGCGGCCATCGCGGCCGAAGTATTGCCGGTAGAGGCGCAGGCGACCCACTCGAATCCGCGCTCGGCCGCGACGGAGAGTGCGGCGGTCATGCCGGTGTCTTTGAAGGAGCCGGTGGGGTTGCTGATGCCCTGATGCTTGGCGAGAAGGAAGTCGAGGCCGAGGGCTTTGGCGCATGCGGGGCAGGTCGTAAAGAGGTGTGTTGCCTTCGCGGAGGGTGACCGGATTCTCGGGATTCTGGAGGATGGGGAGAAGGTCCCGGAAGCGCCAGACGCCGGATTGGTCGACCGCCATGGTGGAGGTGCGACGCTCCTGCCAGAGCCAGCGAAGGGCGCTGGGGTTGGGGAGCCGGACGTCCGGCATGACGGTGCCGGGAGTGCGAGTGGAGGCCTGGCTGGCAGTCGAAGACCAGGGATAGATGACCTCGTAAAGTCCGCCGCACACCGCGCAGCGGAAGTCCGCTGCGGCCGCATCGGGGGCGATGCCGGCGGCACACCCGGTGCATCTAAGCTGGTGGGATGCGACTTTCATCGGTAGGGACAGGGTATCGTATGCGCCTGGTGAGGCCAAGGTTTTGGTGGGGTCTGGGGATTCTTTTGCTGGGGTTGGGGAGCCTGGTCAAATCTGCCGAGGCACAGGGATCGAAGGAGCTCCGGATCGCCGCGGCGGCGGATCTGCAGCCGGTGATGCCGCCGCTGGCTGATCTTTACCTGAAGAAGACCGGGGTGAAGCTGGTGGTGAACTTCGGGTCTTCGGGAGCGCTGGCCACGCAGATCGAAAACGGAGCCCCGGTGGACTTGTTTCTGGGTGCGGACTTTATCTATCCCGAAAGGATTGTTGCGGCTGGCCTGGCCGACGCCAAGGCACCGACGCCCTATGCGACCGGACGGCTTGCGGTGTGGGCGCGGAAAGACTCGCCGCTGCAGCCGATCTCGGTCGAGAAGCTGATGGATCCGCGGGTGACCAAGATCGCGATTGCGGATCCGCTGCATGCGCCGTTTGGGCGGGCGGCGTCGAGCGCGCTGGAGCGGATGAAGATGATGGCGGCTCTGAAGCCGAAGCTGGTGATGGCGGAGAACGTGGCGCAGGCGGGGCAGTTTGTGGAGTCGGGCAATGCCCAGGTGGGACTGATCTCCATGACGCTGGCGAGCTCTCAGCATTACAAGGATGTGGGGACGTACGTGCTTGTGCCGGAGTCGCAGTATCCGGAGATCCGGCAGACGGCGGTGGTACTGAAGGCGGGGCGGCGGGCGGAGGCGCACGCCTTTCTGGACTGGCTGTTGTCTTCGGAGATCCAGGGAAAGCTGCCGAATGTTGGTTTGCAGGCCGTTCGGTAGCTCTGGCGAAATTATACGAATCGACTTGTATATGACTTAGACTCAGGGGGATGGACGTTCCGGCGCTTCTATTGACGCTGCGGCTGGCTTCGGCGACGACCGCGTTGCTGCTGCTGATGGCGGTGCCACTGGCGTGGTGGATTGCACGTGGGAGCGGCTTTGGACGCGGGCTGGTTCAGGCGCTGGTCGCGTTGCCTCTGGTGCTGCCGCCTACCGTTCTGGGGTTTTATCTGCTGGTGGTGATGGGACCGATGACGGTGCCGGGAAGGGCGCTGATCCGGGCGGTGGGGCACCCGCTGGCGTTTAGTTTTGGGGGGCTGCTGGTGGGGTCGATTCTTTATAGCTTGCCGTTCGCGGTGCAGCCGCTGGTGGCGGGATTTCGCGGTGTCGATCGGGAGTTCGTCGAGGCGGCGGAGGGGCTGGGCGTGGGGCCGCGCAAGGTGTTTTTCGGAATCGTGCTGCCGATGGCGCGGGCTTCCCTGCTGACGAGTGCGGTGCTGACGTTTACCCATACGGTTGGGGAGTTCGGGGTGGTGCTGATGCTAGGCGGGAATATTCCTGGAGCGACGCGGACACTGTCGATCTCGCTCTATGACATGGTGGAAGACGGGCGCTACGGCGCGGCGAGTGAGACGGCGGCGCTGCTGGTTGCGGTGGCGATGGTGACGCTGCTGCTGGTGTATCTGACACCCGTGTTGGGGAGGCGTTTCGGTGCGGGTGCCGCGGCCGGCCAGGGTGACGTGCTTGGGTGAGGAAAGATTGTTATCTGTGAGGCTGCGACATCGGCAGGGGTCGTTGCACCTGGATGTGATCTTCGAGCTCAAAGCCGCTTGGACGGTGTTGTTTGGGCCGTCGGGCAGCGGAAAGTCGACCGTGCTGCGGATGATTGCGGGTTTTGTGCAGCCGGATGAGGGACGCGTGGTGTTTGCGGCGGACGAGCGCGTTCTTGTGAGTACAGCCGAGCGGATCTTTGTCCCGGCACACCTGCGACCGGTTCGGACGGCGGGGCAGGCGGCGCGGCTGTTTTCCGGGATGACGGTTGGGGAGAATGTGCGGTACGGGGCCGGGTTAGGTTGTGGTCGGGACGGAGTGAGCGGGGCTCTGGATGAGGTGCTGCGGATCTTTCGGCTGGGTGCTCTGACGGAGCGGCGATCGTCGGAGTTGAGCGGGGGCGAGCGGCAGCGGGTTTCGGTCGCGCGAGCGGTGGTTTCGGCGGTGACGTTCGGTGGGGCTGGGCGAGCGTTGCTGCTGCTGGACGAGCCGTTCTCGGGTCTGGATGCGATGTTGCGGGATGAGTTAGCGGTTCAGCTGCGGGACTGGCTGGCGCAGCGACGCGTGCCGGTACTGTCGGTGTCGCACGATGTTGGAGAGACGTTTTTATTGCGGGCAGAGGTGATCCGCTTGGCGGAGGGGCAGGTGATGGAGCAGGGTACGGCGGAGGTGGTCTGGCTGCGGGGAGCGAGCGCGGCTGATGGCCGGGCTGCGGGTTTAAGACGCGGTCACTTGCCTGCGAACGAGGTTGTCGGGCGAGCGAACTACGGTGGTCCTTCTCTGCGCTCATGATTGACCAATCCATTGCATTGCGATCAGGGTCCGCCGAGCTCTACCGGCTCCTGTTCGAGCGCGATGTTGAAGCGGGCGTCGATCTCGGAGCGGATGCGGTCGCGAAGTGCGGCGAGGTCAGCGTAGGTGGCGTGGCCGCGGTTGATGAGAGCGAGTGTGTGGCGTGAGGAGATGCCGGCTTCGCCCAGGGTATAGCCCTTATGAAAGCCTGCCTGTTCGAGGAGCCAGGCGGCGGCGAGCTTGATGGTGGGGCTCGTGCCGGGGCTTGCTGCGGGCCAGTGCGGGATTCCGGTGAAATCGCAGCCAAGGGAACGTGCGAGGTGTTCGAACTGCCGGATGGGGATGATGGGGTTTTTGAAAAAAGAGCCGGCGCTGCGCGAGTCGGGGTCGCCGGGTGTGAGGAGCATGCCCTTGCCCCGCCGAATCTCTCGGACTGCGTGGTAGACCTCAAGCGGTGTCGGCTGCCGGCCGGCGAAGTGGCGGGCGAGGTCGGCGTAGGTGAGGTTCGGTTTGGCTTCACGCGATAGGCGGAAGGTGACCGCGGTGACGATGTAGCGACCGCGGCCGGTGGAGTTGAAGAGGCTGGTGCGGTAGCCGAAGCGGCAGTCTTCCTTTGAGAGCTCGGTGAAGGTTCCTGTGTGGAGATCGAGGGCGCGGACGGACTCGATCGTCTCGGCGACCTCCTGTCCGTAGGCTCCGATGTTCTGGATTGGAGCACCTCCGGTGAGGCCGGGGATGCCGGCGAGGCACTCCATGCCGGACAGGTTGTGGGTGCAGGCGTGGTGGACGAGCGTGTTCCAGTCCAGACCTGCGGGAGCACAGAGAGTGACGTGGCGAGGACCTGCTGGACCGGTTGAGAGGGGATTGCCGAGAATCAGATGGAGAACCAGGCCGGGGAAGCCGTTGTCTGAGATGAGGAGATTGGAGCCGCCGCCCAGGGCGAAGAGGGCAAGGTGATGGGCTTTCGCAAAGGCTACACCTTCGAGCAGATCGGCTTCGGAGCGAATCTCGGCGAAGAAGCGTGCGGGGCCGCCAATGCCCAGGGTTGTGAAGGGAGCGAGGGAGACGTTTTCCTGAATCTGGAGACTGGGGCCGGGCACGGTCTGAGGATACGACAGCGGACGTGACGCGGTTGGGAGCGACACCGTAGTATGGAGGGAGCGGGTTGAGTGTGCTGAGCGAGAGCACCGGCCGCGGGGAGAGTGCTATGTATCCAGAGATTATGGTGATTCCGATGCGCGAGGAGTTGACGCGCGCGGGTATTGCGGAGGCGCGGACTGCTGCCGATGTCGACAAAGCGGTTGCCGAGCCCGGAACGACGATGGTGGTAGTGAACTCGATCTGCGGTTGCGCAGCGGGCAAGATGCGACCGGGCGTTCGCCTGGCGATGCAGCACGGGACGAAGCCTGACCATGCGGTAACCGTATTTGCTGGCCAGGACCGGGAGGCGACGGAGAAGGCGCGCGGCTACTTCGGCGGACATCCGCCGACTTCGCCGGCGATTGCGATCCTTCGCGACGGACAGCTGGTGTACCTGATGCAGCGGTCGGCGATCGAGACGTCGACGGCACCGGCGATTGCGGCGGAGCTGCAGCGGGCTTTCGACACGTATTGCGCGAAGACAACTGCCTAAAACTGCCGAAAGGTAAGGAGAGCCGGACGCCTTCTACGGGTGTCCGGCTTTTTCTTGCTTCGAAGGCTAAAGTTTCCGGGGGGGATCGCCGATAGAAGCTGTATGTCAATGGCGACCTCTTCCCTTTCCTTGAGTTCCGATGCGGTACAAACGATGCGTGGCGGCGTGCTTGCCGGATCTCCCGCCGAGCGAACGACGCCTTTGCGCAGGAGCGACGTACCTGCTGCTCCTTGCAGCGCTGCGACGGAGCGGCTGAAGACTCAGGTGCGCATGGTTGCGCCGCATTACCGCACGGCGCTGATCACCGGCGAACGAGGTGCGCGCAAGGAGGAGGTTGCGCGGGCCTTACATGCGGCGAGCCCGGTTGCGCGTGGTCCGTTCGTTGTGTGCGACGCAGGCTGGATGGAGACGCTGCTGCGAAGTGGCGGAAGAAAAGACGCCAATAGCGTGGAGGACCGCAGTACCTACCGCAGTCTCGCGCGGGCGGGACAGGGTGGAACCATCTTCTTCCCTGAGCTGGGGCTGTTCTCATCGGCCGCGCAGATCGAGGTGCTGCATCTCCTGCTGTCGATGGAGAGCGAGCCCGGGCATCGCGTTCGGGTGATCGCATCGGTAAGTGGCGACCTGCAGGCGATGGTGGCCGGAGGAACGTTGCGGTCGGAGCTGCGGGAGAAGATCGGCGTGATCGAGCTCGCGGTCGCTCCACTGCGGGAGAGGCTCAGCGATTTTGCGAGCATGGCTGCACGCATTCTCGACCAGATCGCCCATAAGTCGGGAGTTGAGGCGGCGACGATCTCCGAGGGCGCCCTGCAAGAGCTGCAGCGAAGGGGCTGGCCCGGCAACGAGCGCGAGCTCGAGAGCACGCTGCGTCTGGCAGTGCTGACGAGCGGTGGAGCTGGGATCGAAGTGTCGCATCTGCCGGTTCCCCCCGCGGGTGCGGAACATGTAGACCGATCGGAAAGGCTGACCGTCTCGGCGATGAAGCTGCAGGACGTGATGGATACCCATGTGCAGGAGGTGCTGCGCCGCTGCGACGGCAATAAGTTGAAAGCGGCGGAGGTGCTGGGCATCAGCCGCTCGACGCTATACCGGATGCTGGATGCCCTGCCTGCGGCTGTGTGATGGGAAGGGCGGAGTTCAACGGCCGGGCGATACACTTGGCTGGAAGGTCACGGAGGGGTATGAGAGCGGTTGCGCTGTGTCTGTTGGGATCTTTGATTGCGGTTGGTACTGTCAACGCGAGGGTTTCGAGCGCACAGGCAGTTGCGGGGACGGCAACCGCCGCGGACTTGAATGCAGACGCGGGTAAGCAGCTGTCCACTCTGTTCGCGGAGATGTGGGAAGACCAGCTGAAGCATTCGCCGGAATACGCATCATCGCTGGGGGACAAGCGCTATGACGATCAGCTGACAGACTACTCGGCAGCCGAGGTAAATGCGGGGCTGGCGCGGGGACGCGGCTACATCGACCGGCTCGGTGCGATCGACACGTCGAAGCTGAGCGAGCAGGAGCAGATCTCGGCGGAGCTGATGCTGCGGTCGCTGATTGACGATCAGGAGGGTGCGAGGTTCAAGGAGTGGGAGATGCCGGTGAACCAGTTCAACGGCTTTCATACCGGGATCGCTCAGCTTTCGCGACAGCTGACATTCGAGACCGTCAAGGACTACGACGATTGGACTGTGCGGCTCAAGAAGATCCCGCGCGCATTTTCGCAGATTGAAACCAACATGATGCTGGGAATGGATGAGCGGAGGGTGCCACCGCAGTACTTGATGGAGAAGGTACTGGCTCAGACGCAGGATATTGCTGGGATAAAGGCGGCCGATAGCCCCTTTGCGGTGCCGTTGAAGAAGTTTCCTGCTGCTGTGAGCGCGGCGGATCGAAAGCGAATCTCTGATGAGATGCTGGAGGCGATCTCGACGGATGTGCTGCCGGCGTATCAGAGATTCGCCAAGTTTCTGAAGGCGCAGTACATTCCGGCGTGCCGCAAAGACCCGGGTGTGTGGGCGATTCCGGATGGGGACGCGTACTACGCATTTCGCGTGCGGCAGAGTACGACTCTCAACAAGACACCTGCGGAGATTCACCAGATCGGTTTAGATGAGGTGAAGCGGGACGAGGCCGAGATGCTGGTGATCGCAAAGCGGCTGGGCTTCGCGGATGTGAAGAGCCTAGGTGCGGCGATTAAGACGAATCCGAAGATGCATCCGGTGTCTGCGTCGGCGCTGGTTGAGGCGTATCAGGGTCACGAAGACGCGATGTCAAAGAAGCTGCCGGAGCTGTTTGGGAGGCTGCCGAAGGCGAAGCTTGAGGTTGTCGAGATGCCGGCGTTCATCGCAGAAGGATCAGGCGGCTGCGTTCTATGACGAAGGATCGCCTGATGGGAAGCGGCCAGGGCGCGTGGATGTGAACACGTACGATTTTGCGAATCGATCTCTGGCGCCGGTGGAGGCGATCGCGTATCACGAGGGGCTGCCGGGGCATCATCTGCAGATCTCGATTGCGCAGGAGCTTACGGGGCTGCCGGAGTTTCGCAGGCATGAGTACTACACCGCATACACCGAAGGATGGGGGATGTACTCGGAGCGCTTGGGCAAGGATGTTGGGTTCTACCAGGATCCGTACAGCGACTACGGACGGCTGGAGAACGATGTGTGGCGGGCGATCCGGCTGGTGGTGGATACGGGCGTGCACTCGAAACACTGGACGCGGCAGCAGATGGTGGACTTCTTCCATGAACACTCGACGGTAGACGAACCGGATGTGCAGGCGGAGGTGGATCGGTATATTGCGTGGCCGGGGCAGGCGCTCGGGTACAAGATGGGGCAGTTGGAGCTGCTCTCAGCTGCGTGCACGTGCGCAGAAGGAGCTGGGGGCGAAGTTCGACATCAAGGCGTTTCACGATGAGGTGCTGGACTCTGGCGCACTGCCGATGGATGTTCTGGACCGGCGCGTGACGGCGTGGATTGCGGCGCAGAAGCGATAGGTGCGCTGCTGCCGGGAATAGCGGAAAAGGTCTGGTAGCCTCTGGGCATGAGCGATGGAACGGAGACGATGCGGGATGTGCGCGTGGCGGTGCTGGGCGCCGGGCAAGATGGGCGGCATTCTGCTGGAAGCGTTTCTGAAGAACTCGCTGCTTCCGGCCGGAGCAGATCGTTGCAACGGTACAGCATGGGGAGCGCGCCCGGGTGCTGGGGGAGCGATGGGGTGTCGCGGTGACGACGGACAATGTTGTGGCGGCGGCGGGTGCGGATGTGATTCTTCTGGGCGTGAAGCCGGCGCAGGTGCCGGAGTTGATGCGGCAGATCGAGCCGGTGCTGACGCCGGAAAAGATGCTGGTGTCCTTTGCGGCTTCGGTGAAGACACGCTGCAATTGAAGAGGCGGCCGGGTGTGAACTGGCCGTGGTTCGGGCGATGCCGAACACGCCGGCGACGGTGGGCGAAGGGATGACGGCGCTGTGCGGCGGGCGGTTCTGCGATGCGGGGCAGATGGCGGTGGCCCGGAGGATTTTTGAGACCGTGGGTCGGGCTGTGGTGGTGGATGAGAGGCACATGGATGCGGTGACGGGGCTGTCGGGGTCTGGACCGGCGTTTCTTTACATCATTATCGAGGCGTTGGCCGAGGCGGGGGTGAATGTGGGCTTGCCACGGGAGGTCGCGACGCTGCTGGCGGCGCAGACGACGCTTGGGTCGGCGAAGATGGTGCTCGAGACGGGGTCGCACCCGGCGTTGCTGAAAGACGCGGTCACTACTCCGGCGGGGTGCACCGTGGACGGAATTTTGGAGCTTGAAGAGGGTGGGCTGCGGGTGACGCTGATCAAGGCGGTGAAGCGGGCGACGATGCGGGCGCGGGAGCTGGCGAACGGGTAATGTGCGGCTGCTCTGCTCGGGCATGACAGACACCAGCAATGCCAAGAGGGCATGTCGGCGGGGAGTGCCGCCGATCGAAAGAGGCCCGGCATTGGGGGCGGAGTTGGTTAGTCCGGTGTGGCGGATGGTGGCGGAAACCAAGGCGCGGAAGCCAGCGCGCGGCTGACGCGGTGCCAGCGGTAGAGCAGGATAGCTCCGGCGAGGATGAGGGCGATGGCGAGCCCCAGCCACAGGCCGCGGGCTCCCATGTGCCGATGGAAGCCGAGGTAGAGACCGGCGGGAAGGCCGATGAGCCAATAGCAGCAGAGGTGGGTGATGAGGCCGGAGTGGGTGTCGCCGGCGCCACGGAGGGCTCCCATGGCGGTGACCTGGAGGCCGTCGCAGAGCTGGAAGAGGGCAGCGGCGCCAAAGAGGGGGACGGTGGCGGCGATGACGAGGGCGTCGGGGGTGAAGATGCGGGCGATGGGATGGGGAAAAGCAAGGTAGGCGAGCGCGGAGCAGAGCATGAAGGCTCCGCTGAGGGCGAGGGCGGCGAAGCCGGAGGTGCGGGCGGCGGCTGGAGCGCGGCGGCCGATGGCCTGCCCGACGCGGACGCTTGCGGCGGCGGAGATGCCCATGGGGATCATGAAGGTGAAGGAGACGCAGTTGAGAGCGATCTCGTGTCCGGCGAGCGGGACGGGGCCGAGGGTGGAGATGAGAAAGGTGACCACGGCGAAGATGGCGATCTCGACGAGGATGGTGGCGCCGGCGGGCAGACCGAGCTGAAGGAGGCGTTTGAGGAGAGACCACTCGGTGCGGAGCGAGACGGTGCGAAGGCCGTAGGCGTGGCGGCGGTCGAGACGCCAGAGCGCAGCGGCGAGGAAAATGGCCAGGTAGACGCGGGCGAGGGTGGTGGCGATGCCGGAGCCGACGACGCCGAGGCCGGTCCAGCTGAGGTTTGCGCCACCGAAGCGCCAGTTGTGACTGTAGATGAGGAGCCAGTTGAAGAGCAGGTTGATGAGGTTGGCGGAGATAAGCGCGGCGGCGATGGGGCGGACATGATTGAAAGCCTGAAGATAACGGCGAAGAGTGAAGTAGAGGAGCAGGGGGAGGATGCCGGGGGTGAGGGCGCGGAGGGTGCCGATGGCTCCGCGGATGACGTTTGGGTCGGTGGAGATGCGCTGCATGCCGAGCGGGGCGAGGGAGAAAAAGACAGTAAGGACGGCGGAGACGGCCGTGGCGAGGACCAGGCCGTGGACCAGCCAGCGGTTGGCTTGGTCGAGCTTGCCCGCGCCGTGGGCCTGGGCGACGACGGTGTCGAGACCAAGGAGGATGCCACCGAGGCCGAAGGCGACGGTGTTGAAGAGGATCTGGGCGAGGGCGACGGCGGACATGGCGACGGCCGCGGCTGGCAGCCGCCCGACCATCATGGTGTCAATGAGGCCCATGAGCATCCATCCGATCTCGGCGGCAACGAGGGGGAGGGCGATGGCGAGCATGGGGCGGAGTTCCTGGCGGAGGCGCATAGTGTTGTGGTTGGGGGTCCCCCCCCCGGATCTCGCGAGTAAAATCCTGCAAACAAGCGACTTAGCAAAAGGCTGAAATCGCAAATTCGTGTAACGATTGGGGTTACGGGTAAAATCCTCTTTCTATTGGACTTACGGGTCTGATGGAGCCAATGAGAGAGAGGCCCAGGCAGATGATTTATGGTACCGCTTTCGCGGGCTGGTCTGCGCCAAGGCTATCTTGATGATTTTTTAGGGTTTACCAAGGTCAGGGGATTGACACTTGCGGCCGGGGTCGCCCGGGCGGCGACTGGAAGCTCCAGCGGTCAGGTCTGCTGAGGTGACCTATCTGGGAACTAAGCGGCGGGATTTGCTTTGTCGCGCTCCGGATACCAGGCGGTGAAGCGCGCCGCTCCGTAAAGAGCCAGGATCGTCACAAGGATAGCCATGCGGGTGGTGAGCGCGGGCATGTAGAGCATGGCCAAATCAACGGCGACCATGATGGCGAAGGCAGCAGCCCAGACCGCGGTGATGATGTTGTTTGTTCGCATAAATTCGGGGGCGTTCCAGAGCTCCGGGGAAACCTTCTCGCGCGCGTACTGAAGGGTAAAGGGTCTTCGGATCGCGATTGAGACGAGCACGATGAGCAGGAGCCCGAGGTCGACGCGAAGGCGAACGGCGGGGATCGACCACGCGACGTGGACGATGAGGGCGTAGGCTGCGAGGCCGCCGAAGAGGAGCAACGTTCCGAGCTCAAGGAGCTTGACCGACCGGCCAGCGATGAAGGCGTCGCGGGCAAGGAGCAGAAGCGAGGTGAGAGCGGCGGCTATCAGAGCGTTAGGGATGCTGGTGAGGCGAGCGGCGACGATGTAGACGAAGAAGGGGGCGAAGGCCAGCAGAATGCCCATGACTGACTCCTTGGTTCAGGGAAAAGAACGTCATACGCGGCCCAATGAATCCGACCATATTAGCCTTTCCGCTCGGGTTGTTTGGACGAATTATCTTCCAAGACCTGAGACCGCGGAGCTGGGCGTGGCGTCGTGCGCCTCGGAACTGACGGCCGAAGGGTCTGCAATGGATAGGATGGGATGCACGGTGTGAGGTTTGGGTTCGGGTATCGGGTATCGGGTTTCGGGTATCGGGTGCGGGCCTGTGTGGATGAGGTTCGAAGGAGGGTGGTTTGAGTGCAGTGGAGAAGACGTCCGCACGTCGCAACGGACTAGATGATGGAGGCTGCCGAAGCATCAGGATGATCGCGGTGGATATGGATGGAACGCTGATCGGGGCCGGCGGGCAGGTGAGCGAGCGGAGTCTGCGGGCGATACGGGCGGCGGAGCGGGCGGGCATCGAGGTTGTCGTGGCGACAGGGCGGCGGCATAGCTATGCGATGAAGCTGCTGCGGGGGCTCGGCGTGAGGGCGGAGAGCGTGCTGGTGAGCTCGAACGGAACGGTAACGCGGACGATCGGATCGGATTTGATCGACCGGACGCATATGTCGCGAACGACGGCGGAGTGGCTGTATCGAGCAGGTGGGGGAGTTCCGGAATGCGCTGGTGGTGACGTTTGATACGGCAGATGGGACGGGCGAGGAGACGCGGGGGGCGCTGGTGGTGGAGGACCTGGAGGAGCTGCACGGCAGCATCGGCAAGTGGATGGTGGCGAATGCGCCCTATATCGCGGTGGTGCGGCCGATTGAGCGGTCGCTGGATACGGGAAGTCCGATCCAGATGATGCTGTGCGGGACGGTGGAGCGGATGCGCCGGGCGGAGGCGAGGCTGCTGGGGGACGCGCGGGTGCAGGGCGTGGGCGAGGCCGACCGGGCTGGTGTGGAGATTGCGCTCAACCGAACGGAGTATCCGGAGCGGGATCTTTCGATCCTGGACATCTTGCCGGCGGGGTGCAGCAAGGGCGTGGCGCTGCTGCGGCTGGCGGAGCGATGGGGGATCGAGCCGGACGAGATGATGGCGATCGGCGACAACTGGAACGATCTGTCGATGCTGGAGGTTGCGGGCCGGCCGGTGCTGATGGGGAATGCGCCGGAGGAGCTGAAGTCGATGGCGGCCTGCGCGGGTGGGAGATCACGGCGCGAAACGATGAGGACGGGGTGGCGGGGGCAATCGAGCGGACGCTCCTTCGGCAGGGCTCCACCGCGGCTAACGATGAGATTGTCGCCTCGTCTGTGGTGTAGGACGTTCCCCAAAGTTGAGATGCGACCGCGGACTTGCGGGATTGAAGAATGGAAGGGCATGCGTCCTTTGCGGATGGGTTTGGGGGGAGGGTGGATGTAGGCTTTTTTGTGTTGATGCATGGTTCGTATGCAGATGCGGGTTTTGGCGGCTGCTTGCCTCTGTTCGGGGCGGGCACGAGCCTGCGCGCGCATGGAGCATGTGACGCTGCGGAACGGGTTCGAGCTGGACTGTGTGCGGCGCGAGGTGGTGGGCGAGCGGGTGCGGCTGTACCTGAACTCGGGTGCGGCTGGGGGCAGGCGCGGATACGAACTTTCTGGAGGTGGCCGCGGACGCGGTGGTGCGGGTGGAGCCGATGCCCGCGCGAGCCGAAGAGAGGCCGATTGCTCCGGCTGGCTCAGGACAGGCGCTTCGCTCCGCTCAGGATGGCAGGGGAGAGATGGGGCGGGGTATCTCGCGCCGAGCGCGGCGGAGATGCACGAGATGCTGGCGCATGCGGGGGTCGAAGCACCGGGTGGATGCGGATCTGCTGGCGAGCGTGGTGCGGGCGGAGAGTGGCGGGCAGACGGCTGCGGTATCGCGGGCGGGGGCTCGTGGGCTGATGCAGCTGATGCCGACGACGGCGGCGGAGCTGGGGGTGAAGGACGCGTTTGTGGCGGAGCAGAATATCGATGGTGGATCGGCGTATCTGGACCGCTGCTGACGCGGTATCACGACAACATGGCGCTGGCGCTGGCGGCTTACAACGCCGGGCCGGCAGCGGTGGACCGATAGCACGGCGATACCGCCGTATCGCGAGACGCGGGCGTATGTGGCGCGGGTGATCCGGGAGTTCAACCGGCGGAAGCTGGCGGAGAGATAGCTGTCGCTTGCGGGTTGTCAGTTCTCGGGGAACAGTTCTCCGTGAGTAGACTGGCAGGATGAAGAAGCGAAAAGGTGTGTTGTGGGTGCTGGGCGCGGTGGCGCTGCTGGCGGTGGTGCTGCTGTTCCGGCGGGTGCATTTTGACTGGGGCGAGGTTCTGGCAGCAGCTGCGGCATGTGAGCTGGAGGCATATTGCGGCGGCGTGGCGCTGATCTAGGGCGACTACTGGCTGCGGGCGCTGCGCTGGGCGGAGTTCTGCCGATCGACGAAGCGGGTGCGGGCGCGGGCCTGGTGGGGCCGCAGTTTATCGGGTTTACGGCGGTGGCGATGTTTGGGCGGCTGGCGGACCTGGTGCGGCCGTACCTGGTGGCGCGGCGGACGGGGCTGCCGGTGAGCTCGCAGGTGGCGGTGTACACGATTGAGCGGATGTTCGATCTGGGGGCGGCGGCGGTGGTCTTTTCGTGTGCGCTGGCGTTGTCTCCGGCGAACCTGCCGCACCGGGACAGATTTGTGCGGGTGGGTGTGGGCTGGCGGCGACGCTGGTGATCGCAGCGTTTGCGGTGGTTGTGCGGCTGCGGGGGGACGCGGTGGCGGCGTGGCTGCGGCGGTCGCTGCAGCGGTTTTCGCCAAGGATGGCGGGCGGGGTGGCGGAGAAGATCCTCGGTTTTCGGCGATGGACTGCGGGCGGTGTCGACGGTGCGGGAGTTTGTGGTGGCGCTGCTGATCTCGCTGGCGATGTGGGGGATGATCGGAGCGGCGTACATGCAGACGGCGCATGCGTTTGTGCGATACGCCGGAGCTGGCGGCGCTGAACTTCTCGCGGACGATGCTGCTGATGGCGGTGAGCATGGGGGGATCGCTGCTGCAGCTGCCGGTGCTGGGCTGGTTTACGCAGATTGCGGTGACGGCGACGGCGATGCACGGGTTTTACGGAGCACCGATCGAGGCGGCGACGGCGTGCGGGGCGATGCTGCTGATTGTGACGACGCTGAGCATTGTGCCGCCGGGGCTGGTGTTTGCGCGGATTGAGGGCGTGAGCCTGCGGAGGGTATCGGGAGAGAGTGGGTTGGAGGGTGGGGTCGGTGGAGTGTGACGGTTTCCGCGAGTCTGGATGCGGGCTTTGGCGGATTGGATGCCTGGAAGAAAGCAAAGCACTTCCACTGACTCGGCAAACGAGTGCACAGAGGAGAAGTTCACTCTCATGAAAATGCGGGGATTTTCGGGTTTCGGTTTGGTACGCCGATTGCACTAAAGTCTGCTATCGCCCAATCTCAAGGAGTTCCAATGAACAGACTGATGAAGCTCGCGTCCTGCGCAGCTCTTGCGTGTGCAGTATCCATGGCACATGCGTCAAGTATCACTTCCGCAACCGTGTATGAGAATATTCCGAACCCGGGCAATGCGGGGTCTCCGGCCAATATGACTCCGGGGCTTGCAAGCGCCAACTTCACGATCGGCGCTGCGGGCATCAACTTCCAGACGGGCACCGGCACCAATACTGTTGCCACATTCCTCAACAATCCGACGTTCACAAATGCGGTACATGGCTTTGATCCGAATGGACCGCTCAACTTCGCGAACGGGAACGGAACAGAGCTCGTGATCACGGGATTTCTGACGTTGAATGCCGGGAGTAACAGCTTTGTCGTTGGCCACGATGACGGTGTGGTTCTCACCGTCGCGGGGAACACAGTTTTGAACGCTCCTGGACCGACCGGGTTCAACGGCAAGTCCGTTCATCGTCAACTCGGCAACTGCTGGCGACTTCGCTTTCACACTTGATTACGCGGAGTGCTGCTCGCTGCCTGCGGACCTCGTCTTCAACGTCAACAACATCCCGGTTGGCGCGACGCCTGAGCCGTCGACGCTGGCCCTGCTCGGAACGGGTCTGCTTGGCGCCTGCGGCGCCGTACGACGCCGCTTCGCTCGCAGCGTCTAGTTTAGGCAGGATAAAAGCTGTAAGCAGTCTGTAGAGCTCCTCGAGATTGCGGGCCCCGATGTTTGAAGCGGGTGAGGCTATGGCCTCATCCGCTTTTCCTTTGCAGGACGACTACTTTGCTTCCCCGGTGTAGTAGCCGTCGCGGGTCTGAATCGAGAGAGCCTTATCTTTCGGGTCGCTGAGATCAATCTGGTGATACCCCTCTGAGGCGGTCTCCTTGTCTGGCGTGAACCCGAGCCGATACTGGGCGCGCAGCTCCTCGGCGATTTGCTTGTAGATGTCGGCGACGTTTTGCTTTCTGCCGATCTCGAAGGTGCGACCGCCGGTCTCGTGAGTCATGCGCTCGAGGATCTTTTTGCCGTCGACGTGGGCTTCGCCGCCGCGTCCACCCCCGGGAGCGCCACCGTCCGGCCCCCGCCACCACCACCGGGATATCCTCCGCCCCCGCCCGGATATCCGCCGCCACCGCCCGGATATCCACTGCCACCGGGGAAGCCACCGCCGTGTCTCCCGCCACCGGGGTAACCGCCGCGATCGCCGGCGTCGTGCTGCTCCTGACCTTTGAAGTAGATCGCATAAAGAATGGTGTCGGAACGTTGCGCGGCCTCAATGGCGCTAGCCAGGCTCTCTTTGCTGCCGCGGTCTTCGCCGTCGGTGAGGAGGATGAGAGCTTTCCTACCCTTCTGCTTCCGCATGAGTTCGTCGGCCGCGAGAAAGGCGGCGTCGTAGAGGGTGGTTCCGCCTCGAGCGTGGCTACGGGAGTTCCCGGAGTTGTTGGAATCGTCGGGATCGCTTCCGCTTGAGCGAGTGCCGGGAGAGTCTGTATCGAGCTCCTTGAGGGCAGCCTGCAGCTTGGGGCGGGAGTTGGTGAGGTCCTGAAGCAGCTCGGTCTGATGTGCGAACTGGATGACGAAAGCTTGATCCTTCTCGGAGGCGAGCATGCCTTCGAGAAAGGCAGAGCTGGCGGTTCGCTCTTCGTCCAGAACGCTGGCGACGGACCGGCTGGTATCGACGAGGAGGCCGAGGGTGAAAGGCAGGTCGGCATCCTTGTCGAAGTAACGGATGGTCTGCGGGTGACCGTCGACCTCCAGCGAGAAGGCATCCTTGGTGAGGGTCTGGATGAGAGCACCGTTTTTGTCGCGGACGACGACCGGGAGGTTGACGAGATTTGCATCGACCGCAATGGTTGGCGTATTCGCGGACGTAGCGGAGGCTTTACCGGTCTCCTGAGACTGTGCACTTACGCCGGCGAGAGTCCATGCCAGTCCAGCCGCGATGGTCACGCTACGGTGGAGACAGAGTCGTTTCTTCATGCGTTATAGACGTGAGGCGGTGTCCGAGGTTGTGGCGTGAGATCAGTACGATAGCAACTCAGGCCTTTGGGGCTTCGAGCCTATTCTAATTTTGGCTTTTCGGAGGTGCCGGTTGCGGCGTGTTGCGGTGTATGGCGGGTTGATGCTGGTGACGATGGCTGCGGGGCTGTTGTTGCGGTTTGCTCCTCTGGGGCTGCCGGCGTTCGTGGTGAAGTATGGCGGATCGACGATGTGGGCTCTGATGATCTACTGGGTGGCGGCGGTGGGTCGGCCTCGGTGGTCGGTCCTAGCGGTGGTGGTTGTGGCTGGGGTGGTGGCTACGGCGGTTGAGTTCCTGAAGTTGTACCGGGTGGGGTGGCTGGATGCGTTTCGTTTGACGCTGCCGGGGGTACTTTTGCTGGGGCGGTACTTTTCGGGGTGGGACATTGTGGCGTATTGGGTGGCGATCGGGTTTGGGGCTCTGGTGGACGAGTTGGTGGTTCGACGCAGCAGCAATCGGCTTGCTGCCTGACCATCTCCGTTGCAAGCGCAGGTGAAACGCTGGTTTTGAGCTGTGCCCATCGGGAACTTCTCTTCCTCCAGGGGTGTCTACCTCAAGGAAGTTTAAGAGAAGACCATGTCTAATAAGCGCGTCTGGTATTCCATTGCGACCACATACCGTCTGGCCGTATGCTTCTTTCTCCTCCGGGTGGTGAGTTTGTCCCAAGCGCCGCCGACGATTCTGCAGGCTCTTCAGGAGCGCCATGTCGATACAAGCCGGGCAGGGCTCGTGGAGGCACTGCACGGCTCCGATAAGGCGGTCCGAGGACTGGCCGCTGCGGAACTTGCTGAGCGAAAAGATACCGAGGCGCTGCCGATGATCGTTCGCGCGGCACAACAGGAGCGGGATGGACAGACGCGTTTGAATCTCGCGAGCGCTGCGACCTGGATGGGCTCTCCAAATGGCTTGCTGCTGGTCAAGGATCTCTGCAACGACCGCAGCCAAAGTTCCTGGATCCGGACGAATGCGGCCCGCACCGCCTTTGAAAGGCACGACCACGATTGTTTTCCGGCACTGGTGGAGATGATGCGGTCGGGTGAGACGGGCGCGCGCATTGAAGCTATGAGTGCAGCATCTCAGATCCATTCCATGACAGATGTTGAAAGAAAGACGGTACTGGAGCTTTCGGCGGCGGCACTGGCAGATCCGGACGTTGGAATGAGGCTTCAGGCATCCCAGGCGCTCCGCTGGTTAAATCGTGAGGAAGGGATGGTTCCCCTGCGCAAAGCCATCGCACGGGAGAGCGAGGAGTCCGTGCGCTCGCAGATGGAGGCGGATCTGAAGTACCTGTCGAAAGAGCACTCTGCACCGTGAGCATGCGATGGCCGCTATGGGGGCGCTGCTAGAATCGGTTCATCCGATGAAGTGTCCGTATTGTGGTTTTGCCCAGGATCGAGTGGTGGATTCGCGTGAGAGCAAAGACGCGGACTCGATTCGGCGGCGGCGCGAGTGCGAGGGGTGCAACAAGCGATTTACGACGTATGAGCGGATCGATGAGATCCCGTACATGGTGGTGAAGAAGGATGGGCGGCGGGAGAAGTTCGACCGGCAGAAGGTGCTGAACGGTCTGCTGCATGCGTGCTCGCGGAGGCCGGTGCCGGCGGCGCGGCTGGGCGAGATCGTGGATGAGACCGAGGCGTTTGTGGTGGAGTCGCGTGGAGCGGGAGAGGTCGACCAGCGAGGTGGGCGAGCTGATTATGGACCGGCTGAAGGAGATCGATACGGTGGCGTATATCCGGTTTGCGAGCGTGTATCGCGACTTCAAGGATGTGCGTGAGTTCAAGGCGGAGTTGGAAGAGTTGCTGAGCGGGAAAGAGCCTAAGAGGAAATAGGACGTTTATGGCGAAGATCAAGACGGCTGGGACGAATCGGACGCACAAGGTGACCTTGATCCAGGGGGACGGGATTGGGCCGGAGGTTTCGGCGGCGGTCGTGGAGGTTCTGGAGGCTGCGGGCACGGCGACGGGGGTGGGCTTCGACTGGCATCGGTTCGATGCGGGCGCGGACTCCTACGAGAAGACGCGGGAGTACATTCCAAAGGCGCTGTACGAGTCGATCGAGCAGAACCGGGTGGCGCTGAAGGGGCCGGTGACGACGCCGGTGGGCGGAGGGTTTTCCTCGATCAACGTGACGTTGCGCAAGAGATTCGATCTGTATGCGAACTTCAGGCCGGTAAAGAATCTGCCTGGGCTGTAGACGAAGTATCCGGGCATCGACCTGGTGATCGTGCGCGAGAACACCGAGGGGCTGTACGTCGGCCTGGAGCAGGAGATTGTGCCGGGTGTGGCGACGGCGTTGAAGGTGATGACGGAGAACGGGGTCGACACGGATTGCGCGGTTTGCGTTTGAATACGCGCGCAAGATGGGTCGCAAGAAGATCCACGCGATCCACAAGGCGAACATCATGAAGAAGACGGATGGGCTGTTTATTGCGTGCTCCAAGAGGGTGGCGGCGGAGTATCCGGAGATTGCCTATGCGGAGCACATTGTGGATAACACCTGCATGCAGCTGGTGATGAACCCGTGGCAGTACGACGTTCTGCTGACGGAGAATCTTTACGGGGACATTCTGTCCGACCTTTGCAGCGGTCTGGTGGGTGGGCTGGGGCTGGTTCCGGGGGCGAACCTGGGGACGGAGTGTGCGATCTTCGAGGCGGTGCATGGGTCTGCGCCGGACATCGCGGGGAAGGGGCTGGCAAACCCTACGGCGCTGCTGCAGAGCGCGGTGCTGATGCTGCGGCATCTGGGCGAGATGGCGACGGCGGACCTGGTGCAATCGGGGATCGACGAGGTGTATCGCGCGGGGAAGACGCTGACGCGGGATGTGGGGGGGAAGAGCGGGACGGTGGAGTTCAAGGAGGCGGTGCTCCAGGCGATGGAGGGTGTGGCGGTGGCGCATGTTTAAAGGCGCAGTGTTGGCAGCAGGAGCGACGGTGGTGCTGGCGATCGTGGGATGCAAGCCGGATGCGGCGGTGCGTAGGGGTGAGGTCGTGGACGGCGGGGTGAAGCCTGCGTCTGCTTCGCGAGTGGGCACGCCGGTGGATCCGGCGACGGCAGGTTCGGTGAGTGGGGTGGTGCGGTTTTCCGGCAAGGCTCCGGCGCGCGTGAAGATCGACATGACGATGGATCCGGTGTGCGAGATGAAGGCCGGGGACAACTACTCGGAGCAGTACCTGGTGAAAGACGGCAAGCTCGCGAATGTGTTTGTGTATGTGAAGAGCGGGCCGGCGGCGGCGATGGGGGCGGGGCCGGGCAGTACGGCGCCGGTGGTGCTGGACCAGAAGGGCTGCCGGTATACGCCGCACGTCATCGCGGTGATGCGGGCGGGACGGTCGAGTTCCGGAACTCCGACCCGACGATGCATAACATCCACACGATGCCGGTGGTGGCGGGGAATGAGGTCGATCGATGTGTCGCAAGGGCCGAATGGCGAGCCGCAGAGGCGCGTGTTTCGCGAGCCGGAGTTGATGCTGCCGGTACGATGCAATAACCATCCGTGGATGAATGCGTTCATCAATGTGTCGGCGACACCGTTCTTCGCTTTGACGGGAGAGGACGGACGATTTGATCTTTCGGGATTGCCCGCCGGGACCTACACGCTGGGGGCAGTGCACGAGAAGCTGGGCGAGCAGACGATGCAGGTGACGGTGTCGCCGCCATGAGACAGGCAAGGCGGAGTTTACGTTTGCGATGAAGTAGAATTCTGCGATTGCCGCCGCGGTGGCGGAAGCTTTCCCGAAAGGCACAGCCGATAGATGACGTTCCACTCCTTGACGCTGGTGATTCACTCGCTCCCGCTGTGGTTTCTGGTGTTTTCGCTTTTTCTTCCGCGCGTAGCGCTTGCGGTGGCGTGGCTTCAGGGCGCGCTGGTTCCGTTTCATCTGCATGGGATCGTGCCGCTGGTGATCGCGGTCCTGCTGCCCCGGGTTTTGATTCTTTACATGATCTATGTGGACCAGGGGCTCAGCCTGTGGTTTCTGATTCATCTGGTGGCGGCATTGCTGGTTTGGGGTGGGTCGGGCGGGTATACGAATCGGCGCAGGCGACGGCGGGACGACTACTGAGGGCGGTTTCGGGATGGGGGACTCAGTTCCCGTCCACGACAGAGGTGACTCTCGGCTGTGTCTTGCCTTGGGGCGAGTTACCTGCGGGAAGAGCTTAGTCACGTTCCGTGTTCCCTATTTGGGACTTTCCTGCTGATAGTTCTTCTTTTTCGCAAGCGAGAGCAAATGATTTGCCTGGGTGGAACGCCCTCTGGTCCCGAAACGGGACGGTGTTCCCCTGGTGAAATCCGAGTGTGGCGGTGCGACGTATATGCCGGAATCATCGTTGCGGGGACCTTCTGCATAGAAACGGGAGTTTTGGGGAAAGTGGACGAGTGGAAGGAAGTTTGGCCATCGTCATGCAACCTATTGCAGGCAGAAGCATGGCAGTCACTTCACGGATCCACGCAGAGGTTTTCCCCATGAAAAAGCTGATTCTCTCTCTCGCCCTGGCAGTTATCACCCTCTCTCCTCTTACCCTTCGCGCTGACGATATCGGCCTGACCCTCAAGACGGGCGCCACGACCGACACTCTGGTCAAGACGCCGATTCTTGGCGGCTACCAGTACACCTACGTCAATGAGACGCTGGGTTTGTTCAGCAACGGCAACATCCTCAACAGCAGCACCTCGACGATCACAATCACGTATGCGGATGTTCTGGGCACCCTGGGTGTACTGAATGTCAATGACGTATGCGCCAACGTTGTGATCTTCGGGCCTGCGGTTCCCTGCCAGAAGTTCGCGCTCTCGTTCACGGATGTCACCCTCGGCAACTTGTCGCTGGTGGCTGCTGTGGGCACGAACGTCAACATCGCCGGTAACGTCGCCGACATCAACTTCGACGGCAGTGTTGCCGCCGCTTCGGCGACGATCAACGCGACTGGTGGTGGTTCGGGCAACAGCCCGGTTCCGGAGCCTGCGACCCTCAGCCTGATGGCAACCGGTCTTGTCGGTGCAGCTGGCGCGATGCGGCGCCGGTTTGCGGGGATGAAGTCGTAAGCATCACGGGATGTAACAGAAGTGGGCCGCGCAGAACAAGGAGAGCCGAACAGCTAAGCTGTCCGGCTCTCCTTTTTTGTGTGGCGGCATTGCGTGCGGCGGACTTGGACATGGACCAGGACATGGACCGGGGGCACGTCCAGGAGGAGATCTTCTGAATGCAAAGGCCCAGCGCGGGCCTCCTGTTGCTATTCTTGAGGGATATGGAGCGACGGAAGATCGGCATCCTTGGCGCGACGGGTATGGTCGGGCAGCGGTTTATTCAGATGTTGCACGCGCATCCGTGGTTCGAGATTGCGTGGCTGGCGGCGAGCGACCGGAGCGCAGGCAAGACGTATGGCGAGGCGTGCCGGTGGAAGCTGGATACACCGCTGCCGGCGCACTATCGCGGCGATGACGGTGCAGCCGAATGTTCCGGAGCTGGCGGTGGGCGAGCTGCCGAAGATCATCTTTGCGGCGCTGGATGCGGAGCATTGCGCGGGAGCTGGAGCCGAAGTTTGCGGCGGCCGGGTGCGCGGTGATCTCGAACTCGAGCGCGTTCCGCATGGTGCAGGATGTGCCGCTGGTGGTTCCGGAGGTGAATGCGGATCATCTGCAGCTGATCGAGACGCAGAGCTGGCGGCAGGAGAACGACAGGCGCGGCGGCTTTATCGTGACGAATCCGAACTGCTGCGCGATTGGGCTGGTGATGGCGCTGAAGCCGCTCGAGGAGCGGTTCGGGATCGAGAGCCTGTTTGTTTCGACGATGCAGGCGGTGAGCGGCGCGGGATATCCGGGCGTGGCATCGCTGGACATCCTGGGGAACGTGGTGCCGTTTATCAAGAATGAAGAAGAGAAGCTGCAGGAAGAGTGCGGCAAGCTGCTGGGCCGGTATGCGGGGATCGCACGTCGAGATGCTGGACGCGAAGGTGAGCGCGCACTGCAATCGCGTGGCGGTCGAAGACGGGCATACGGAGTGCGTGAGCGATCAAGCTGCGAGAAGAAGGCGACGCGGGAGGAGATCCTGGCGGCATGGAGGGAGTTCAAGCCGCTGGATGGCGAGCATCTGCCGAGCGCGCCGGATCAGCCGGTGGAGTTTGATGAAGGCGATTGACCGTCCGCAGCCGCGGCTGGACAGGATGCGCGGAAACGGGATGGCGGCGACGGTGGGCCGTTTGCGGGAGTGCACTCTGCTGGACTGGAAGTTCGTGGTGCTCTCGCACAATACGATTCGCGGAGCGGCGGGCGCGGCGGTGCTGAATGCGGAGGTGCTGGCGCGGATGGGCAAGCTGGACAAGATGGGTGCGGCGCGAGGCAGGAGTTGCGCCAGTGCGGGCGGCGGTGATGGTGTGAGCGGTTCGCGCACAGATCTGGTGGTGATGAAGTTCGGCGGGACGTCGGTCGAGGACGCGCGGGCGATGGAGCGGACGGCGGCGATCGTTCGCGGGACGGCGCGAGACGTGGACTGCGACGCTGTGGTGGTGGTCTCGGCGATGGCGAAGGTGACGGATCAGCTGCTGGCGGCGGCGGCTGCGGCGGGACGCGGCGACAAGCTGAGTGCGCTGGCGATCTGCGGCGCGGCTGCGGCACGCGGCATGTCGATACGGCGGCGCAGCTGCTGGAGGGGCGACGGTTTGCGTGCGATGCATGCGACGCTTGGGAACGAGTTCGACGCGCTGGATGACCTGCTGCGCGGGATTGCGGCGGTGGGCGAGCTGACGCCGCGGACCAACGATCTGGTGGTGAGCTTTGGGGAGCGGATGTCGAGCCGCATGGTGGCGGAGGCGTTCGCGCAGCGTGGGCTCGACGGCGCGCATGTCGATGCGCGGACGTGCATCATGACGGACGCGAACTATGGCAAGGCGGTGCCGCATGGAGGCGGCGATCGAGGCGAAGCTGACGGAGATTGTGCTGCCGCTGCTTGAGGCCGGGAAGACGCCGGTGATGGGCGGCTTTATCGGGTCGACCGCAGAGGGGATCACGACGACGCTGGGGCGCGGCGGCAGCGACTACACGGCGGCGCTGGTGGGCGGCGGACTGCATGCGGGCGCGATCGAGATCTGGACGGACGTGAACGGGATCATGACGACCGATCCGCGGATCTGCCCGGATGCGCTGCGGGTGAAGACGATCAGCTTTGAAGAGGCGGCGGAGCTGGCGTACTTCGGGGCGAAGGTGCTGCATCCGGCGACGATCCTGCCGGCGGTGCAGAAGAGCATTCCGGTGTGGGTGCTGAACTCGCGCAATGCGGCGAACGAGGGCACCAAGATCACGGCGATGGCGCCGCAGTGCGCGAGCCCGTTCAAGAGCATCGCGGCGAAGAAGCGGCTGACGATCATTGACGTGGTGGCGAGCCGGATGCTGATGTCGCACGGATATCTGAAGGCGGTGTTCGATGTCTTCGACAAGTACAAGTGCGCGATCGACATGGTTTCGACGAGCGAGGTGACGATCTCGGTGACGGTGGACTCGAATGAGAGGCTGCCGGAGATCTGCGAGGAGCTGGGCCGGATTGCGGATGTGAAGTATGAGGGCCGCAAGGCGCTGATCTGCCTGGTGGGCGAGGATATTCGCGGGCACAACGGAATTGCAGGGCAGGTGTTTACCGCGGTGAGCCATGTGAATGTGCGGATGATCTCGCAGGGGGCGAGCGAGATCAACATGAGCTTCATGATCGACGAGGAGGATGTGGAAGAGGCGGTGCGGAGCCTGCACCGGCACTTCTTCGCGGAGCCGGACGAGACGGTGTTTGATGTGGCGGCGTCGCGCGGTTCAGTGGTGCGAGATGCAAGGCTATAGAGAAGGGACGACGACGATGCGGGTACTGGTTCTGGGGCATGGGAAGACGGGCAAGCTGGTGGCGGAGGTTGCGGCGGAGCGCGGGCATGGCGTGCATGTGCTGGACGCGAAGGAGAACCGTGATGCTTCGGCGCTGACGCCGCCGTTTGTGGCGGGGTTCGACGTGGTGATCGACTTCACGACGCCGGAGGCGGTGGTGCAGAACATGCGTGCCTGCCTGGCGACGGGCGCGCGGATGGTGATCGGCACGACGGGCTGGTATGACAGGCTGGCGGACATGCGGGGGCTGGCCGAGCGCAGGAATGCGGGGCTGCTGTACGGGACGAATTTCTCGGTGGGCGTGCAGCTGATGCTGCAGCTGGCGAAGCAGATGGGCGCGGCGCTGAAGGGTGCGGGGTACGAGTTCTCGATTGAGGAGACGCACCACGCGACCAAGCTGGACTCGCCGAGCGGGACGGCGGTCACGCTGAGCGAGGTGGTGAAGGCGGCGAGCGGCGCGAAGGAGGTGCCGATCGAATCGAAGCGCGAGGGCGAGGCTGCGGGCGTGCATGTGCTGACGCGAAGAGCGATGCGGAGCGGCTGGTGCTGACGCATGAGTCGGTGTCGCGGCGCGGATTTGCTGAGGGTGCGGTGCGGGCGGCGGAGTGGCTCTCGACGCGGCGTGGCTGCTATGACTTCAAGGATATTTACACGCAGATGTAGTAGCTGAGTGCGTGCGAGACGGAGAGAGGGTTTGATATGGGTAGCGGGGTGATGAGTGACAGAAGTATTTGCGCAGCGGGCAGAGATGATGGAGTTGCAAGCGGAGACGGGTTTCAGCAGGTTGACGTTCGAGGAGAAGCTGGACCGGCTGGCCGAGGTGGCGGTGAAGGTCGGGCTGGGGCTGCGCGCCGGGCAGGAGATGCTGATGTCCGCGCCGATCGATGCGCTGCCGCTGGTGCGGCGGATTACGGAGCATGCGTACCGAGCGGGCGCGCTGCTGGTGACGACGTTTTATGGAGACGACCCGAGCATTGTGGCGCGGTACCAGTATGCGCCAGATGCGAGCTTCGACTACGCGCCGGTGTGGCTGCAGGATGCGATTGCGACGGCGTTCAGGAGCGGCGCGGCGCGGCTGGCGATTGCGGGGGCTAACCCGGCGCTGCTGGCGGGGCAGGATCCGGCGAAGGTGTCGCGGGCGAATGTGGCGATGTCGAAGGCGTCAAAGCCGGCGATGGAGCTGATCACGCGGCACGAGATCAACTGGACGATCGTGGCGTGTGCGACGCCGGAGTGGGCGAAGCTGGTGTTTCCCGGATGAGCCGGTGGAGGTGGCGGTCGCGAAGCTTTGGGAGGCGATCTTCAAGGCCTCGCGCATCGATGGGGACGATCCGGTGGCGCAGTGGAAGGAGCATGGGGCGCGGCTGAAGCAGCGCGTCGATGTGCTGAATGCAAAGCGGTATCACTCGCTGCGGTTCCGGATCGCGGACCGGACAACGGACCTGACGGTCGGGCTGGCGGACGACCACCTGTGGGCGGGTGGCGGGACGACGGCGGGCAACGGGGTTTATTGCCAGCCGAACATTCCGACGGAGGAGTGCTTTACGACTCCGCACAAGGATCGCGTGGATGGGGTGGTGCGGGCGTCGAAGCCGCTGTCGCACCAGGGAACGCTGATCGAAAATATTTCGGTGCGGTTTGAGGGCGGGAAGATTGTTGAGGCGCACGCGACCGCCGGAGAGGACGTGCTGAACCGGCTGATCTCGACGGACGATGGCGCGCGGAGGTTGGGCGAGGTGGCGCTGGTGCCGCACTCGTCGCCGATTGCGCAGAGCGGGGTGCTGTTCTGGAACACGCTGTTCGATGAGAATGCGGCGAGCCATATTGCGCTGGGTCAGGCTTATTCGACTTGCCTGATTGGCGGCGAGAAGATGAGCGAAGAGGAGCTGGCGAAGCTGGGCGCGAACTCGAGCCTGATCCATGTGGACTGGATGATCGGGTCGGGGGCGATGGATGTGGATGGGGTTGCGGCGGATGGGACGAGTGAGCCGCTGATGCGGGCGGGGGAGTGGGTCTAACGGAGAAGCGGCCGAGTTCGCAAGGTGATGCGGAGCACGACTTTGTAGCGATCCCGCTGAGTTTTACGGGTAGACCGACGGCGTAGACTGAGCCGATATGGAACTGAGTGGATGTGGGACGGCTCTGGTGACTCCGTTTCGCCGCGATGGGGCGGTGGACGAGGCGGCCTTGCGGCGTCATGTGAACTGGCAGGTGGAGAGCGGGATTGATCTGCTGATTCCGTGCGGAACGACGGGTGAGGCGAGCACGCTGACCGAGGCAGAGTGGCTGCGCGTGGTGGAGATCACGGTTGAAGCCGCTGCGGGACGGGCGCCGGTGTTTGGCGGGTGTACGCATAATTCGACTGCGGAGGCGGTGATGCGCGGGCGAAGAAGCTGGCGGGAGTGAAGGGGCTGACGGGAATTTTGACGGCGAATCCTTACTACAACCGGCCGTCGCAAGAGGGGCAGTATCAGCATTTCCGGGCGATCGCGGAGGCGGTGGATCTGCCGGTGCTGCTGTACAACATTCCGGGCCGCACGGGGGCGAACCTGGAGCCGGGAACGGTGCTGCGGCTGGCTGCGGATGTGAAGAACATCATCGGGATCAAGGAGTCGAGCGGAAACGTGGCGCAGATCACGGAGCTGCTGACGCGGCTTGCCACGGAGGGGCCGAGCGGCTTCAAGGTGTTTGCGGGGGATGATGGGATGGCGTTGCCGGTGATTGCGCTGGGCGGTGTGGGCTTGATCTCCGTGGCTTCGAATGTGATTCCGGCGGAGATGTCGGAGATGGTGCGAGCGGCTCTCGAGCGGTGAATGGGTGCGGGCGCGGGAGCTGAACGCGCGATGGTTCCGGCTGATGCAGGCGCACTTCTGGGAGGCGAGTCCGGCTCCGGTTAAGGCGGTGCTGGCGATGATGGGCAGGGGTGAGGATGTGCTGCGGCTGCCAATGGTTCCGGTTGACGGAGGGCGATACGGGAGAGATCTGCGACTGCTACTTGAAGAGCTGGGTTTGGCGGCGCGATGGGTTTGTGGCAGACAAAACTGGGGTGCTCTGCCAATTTGCGCTCTGCGCTTCGGTCGAGAGGACGGCGTGGAAGGAGATTGTCTTGAGGAGACTTGCAGAAGACGGATTGAGGATTGGTTTGCGAAGGGCGCTGAGGCGGTTGGCGATGCTGAGGCGCTTGCGTGCGTTCGAGGAATTACGTGGGGCGCTGGAGCGTGGGGAGCTGCGCTCTGCTGAGCCGGATGCTTCCCTGCCGCTGGGATGGCGGGTGAATGCGTGGGTGAAGCAGGGGATTCTGCTGGGGTTTCGATTGGGGCAGACGGTAGCGATGGGTGGGGCCGACGGTGGGCTCGCGTTTGTGGACAAATCGACGTTCACGGCGCGGCGGTTTTCGGCGGAGGATGGCGTGCGGGTGGTGCCGGGCGGATCGTCGCGTGCGTGCCGGGGCGTTTGTCGCGCGTGGCGTGATCATGGCGCCCCATCGTTTGTGAACGTGGGTGCTTATGTGGATGAGGGCACGATGGTGGACTCGCACGCGCTGGTGGGAAGCTGCGCGCAGATTGGCAAGCGGGTGCACCTGAGTGCGGCGGCGCAGATCGGCGGAGTGCTGGAGCCGGTGAACGCGTCGCCGGTGATTATTGAGGATGATGTGCTGGTGGGCGGGAACACGGGTGTGTATGAGGGGACGATCGTGCGGCGGCGAGCGGTGCTGGCGGCGGGAACGATTCTGACGCGGGGCACGCCGGTCTACGACGTGGTTCGGGGCGAGGTGTACAAGGCTACGGCGGAGATGCCGCTGGTGATCCCGGAGGGCGCGGTGGTGGTGCCGGGATCGCGCGCTGTGGGCAAAGGGAAAGGGCTCAGAGTGGGGGCTGAGCGTGGCGACACCGGTGATTGTGAAGTACCGGGATGAGAAGACGGAGTTGTCGCTGGCGCTTGAAGACCTGCTGCGGTAGGCTCTCCGAAACACATATGAAGACTCTGAACGATCACATAGCAAGGGATGGCTTCCGCCTCCGCGGGACGGCAATGTCTCGCATCGACGGCTTCAGCGATGTGGTGTTCGGGTTTGCGCTGACACTGCTGGTGGTGTCGCTGGAGGCGCCGAAGACGTTTCAGCAGTTGCATGAGATGGTGGGCGGATTTGTGCCGTTCGCGATCAGCTTTCTGTTTCTGCTGATGATCTGGTTCGCGCACTTCCAGTTCTTTCGCAGGTTTGGCCTGGAAGATCTCACGACCATTGTGCTGAACTCGGCGCTGCTGTTCGTGGTGTTGTTTTATGTCTATCCGCTGAAGTTTCTGTTCAGCCTGATGACCGGGGATTTTCTGCAATCCGCGCACATGGCGCATATAACCGATGCGCAGACACGGGAACTGATGATCTTGTATAGCGGCGGGTTCGCGGCGATCTATCTGCTGCTGGCGGCACTGTACTGGAATGCATGGCGGCAGCGGAAGCAGCTGGAGTTGAATCCGTTGGAGCGGGCATTGACGAAGGGATACACGCTCGACATGGCGGCGGAGAGCGCGGTGGGGCTTTTGGCTTGTGCGCTGGCTCTGCTTCTCGCGCCCGAAAGGGCAGGGCTCTCCGGCTTTACGTATTTTCTGATTGCCGTCACGAAGACACTAGCAGGAACGTACATGGGAAGGCAGGGGCGGCGTGCGCGAGCCCAGATGGAGCGGGAGCGGGTGCTGGGAACCGAAGAGCAGATCCAGCCTGCTAACATTGAAGGTTGATGGCAAACGATAAATTGAAGATGATTCCGCTGGGCGGCCTGGGCGAGTTCGGCATGAACTGCATGGCGCTCCAGTGGCAGGACGACATTGTCGTCATCGATGCAGGTCTGATGTTTCCGGAGGAAGAGCTGCTGGGGGTCGACATCGTCGTCCCGGATATCAGCTACCTGCTGGAGAACCGGAGCAAGGTGCGGGCGATCCTGCTGACGCATGGGCACGAGGACCACATTGGCGGGCTTCCCTGGATCCTGAGTGAGCTGAATGTTCCGGTGTACGGGACCGAGTTCACGCTGGCGTATGTCGAGGGCAAGCTCGAGGAACACCGGCTGCTGGACGACGCCGACCTGATCGAGATGCTGCCCGGGCGGCGATTTACGATGGGACCGTTCTCGGTGATGCCGATCCGGGTGACGCACTCGCTGGTGGACTGCGTGGCGCTGGCGATCCATACGCCGGTGGGTGTGGTGCTGCATACGGGCGACTTCAAGATCGATCTTTCGCCTCCGGATGGAAAGCCGTTCGATCTGCAGAGCTTCGCGGAGCTGGGCAAGCAGGGCGTTCTGGCGCTGCTGCAGGACTCGACCAACGTGGATCGGAACGGGTATACGCCGGGCGAGCGGGCGGTGCGGCCGGCGCTGGACGATGTGTTTTCGCGCACGAAGAAGAAGCTGTTCTTCAGCTGCTTCTCGTCGTCGATTCACCGGATCCGGATTGCGATGGAGCTGGCGCACAAGCATGGGCGCAAGGTCGCGATCGTCGGGCGGTCGATCGATAACTCGACCGAGATCGCGCAGGACCTTGGGTATCTCGACCTGCCGCAGGGGTTGGTGATTCAGCCGGGGCAGATGCGGGACTTCCCTTCTGAGAAGCTGATGATTCTGATCAGCGGGACGCAGGGCGAGCCGATGAGCGCGCTGAGCCGGGCGGCGGTGAACACGCACAAGTTCGCGAAGATCGACGCCGGCGACACGGTGCGTGCTGAGCTCGCGAATTATCCCGGGCAATGAGAAGTCGATCGGCCGGGTGATCGATCATCTGGAGCGGCGAGATGCGAAGGTGATCTACGACGACGGCGCGGCGGGGCTGATTCACGTGAGCGGACATGGAAGCCAGGAAGAGCTGCGGCTGATGATCAATCTCGTACGTCCGAAGTTCTTCATTCCCGGTGCACGGTGACTATCGGCACCTGAAGCGTCATGCGGAGCTGGCCGGATCGCTGGGCATCGTCGAGAAGACGTTTCTGCTCGAGGACGGCGACGTGCTCGAGATGGATAAGGACAAGGCGGCGAAGACGGGCAAGGTGACGGTTGGCCGGGTGTGCATCGACTCGGGCGGGTCTGCGAGCGACGTGGTGGAAGAGATCGTGATCAAGGATCGCAAGCACCTGAGCGAGGATGGCTTTGTGATGCCGATCATCGCGATCGACAAGCATTCGGGCAAGATTGAGGGTGCGCCGGAGATCGTGACGCGCGGGTTTGCGGTGGAGGATCCGGACACGGTAGCGGATGTGCGCTCAGGTGGTGCAGCGGGTGCTGGAGCAGTCGAGTGCAGAGGAGCGCGCGGACTACGGCGTGGTGAAGGAGAAGATCCGCACGGAGCTGAAGCGCACGATTCAGAAGAGCACGGGACGACGGCCGCTGATCATGCCGGTGATCCTGGAGATCTGAACGGCTCCGACAAAACTCTCTGATAAGGTCTATCCGGAATGCGGCGAGTGGTGCGAGGTGCGGGGCGGCGTCTGCGAAAGGCTCCGGGCGTTGCTGGGCTGGCGCTCCGCGTCCGCCGCGCACGGAGCGCCGCTCACGCAAGGATTGCGCCGCGATGGAAGAGCTTTGTCGCGCTGTCTGTGCTTTCCCTAGGGGTCCTGTGCGCGGCAGCCTGGCCGTTTACAAAGGCGCACATGCAGGCGCTTGAGATCCTGGATCTCGTAAGCGGGCAGAGGGTTCCGTGGCTGATCAGCAAGGCCGTCGCGGAGCCGGTCGGGACGCGCGAACTCCGCTTCGACACGGAAGAGGGCCCGGTGCGAGCTCGGATGTATGTGCCGGTGCGGCATCCCCATGCGCCGGCGCTGATTGTGCTGCATGGGGTGCATCACCTGGGGATCGATGAGCCCCGGCTGATGGGGTTTGCGGCGGCCATGGCGAGCTGCGGTCTAAGGGTTCTGACGCCGGAGCTGCCGGACATCAAGGACTATCACGTGGATCAGAGCTCGGTGCGGATGATCGGCGAATCGGCCCGTTGGTTTGCGGGGCAGACGGGTAAACCAGTCGGAGTGATGGGCCTTAGTTTTTCGGGTGGGCTGGCTCTGGTGGCGGCGGCCGATCCCCTGTACCGGCCGGAGTTCAAGTTCGTGTTCGCCGTGGGCTCGCAGGATTCGATGACACGCGTGGCGCAGTATTACAGGACCGGCGAGGATGACATGCCGAACGGCAAGCGCGAGTTGCTGCCTGCGCATGAGTATGGGCCACTGGTGCTCGAGTACGAGTATCTCGGGGACTTCGTTCCGCCGCAGGATGTGGCGGCGGTGCGCAAGGTGCTGCGGGCTCATCTGTATGAGGACAAGACCGGCGAGGCGGAAGCGATAGCCCGGCTGAACGATGCGCAGAAGGGCGAGGCACGGAAGCTGATGGACACGGGATCGGCGGAGACGCGGTCGGCCATCGAGCGCTCGAGCGCGAAGCATGCTGACGAGATGGCAGGGCTCTCGCCACGCGGTCGGCTGAAGCGGATGACTACTCCGGTATACCTGCTGCATGGACAGGCGGATAACATCATCCCTTCGGCGGAGACGCTTTGGATGGCGAGCGAGCTGCCGGGCGAGTCGTTGCAGGCAGTGCTGGTGAGCCCGGTGCTTTCGCATCTGGACCTGGACGAGGCGAAGCCGGGGTTGTGGGATGAGTGGAGGCTGGTGCACTTTTTCGCGCTGGTGATGCATGCTTCGGAGATCGATTCTGGAAGGGGTTGAAGAATGAGTGAATTTGTAACCTTGGAAGAGATTCGCGCGGCGCATCGGCGGATCGAGGGAGTTGCGGTGCGTACGCCGCTGGTGCGGGTTGATCCCGATCGGCTGCGGGCGGCTGGCCTGGCGGTTCCGGACTTCGAGCTTTGGCTGAAGGCGGAGAGCGCGCAGCCGATCGGCAGCTTCAAGCTGCGGGGGGCGTACAACATGGTGGCGCAGCTTCCGGAGTCAGTTCGGGCTCCCGGGGTGATTACGTATTCGAGCGGCAACCATGCGCAGGGTGTAGCGTATGCGGCTCGGGCGGTGGGAGTGAAGGCCGTAATTGTCATGCCGGACAACGCGCCCGAGGTCAAAAAGGCAGCAACGGCAGCGCTGGGCGCGGAGATCGTAATGGTGGGACCGGCGTCTTCGGAGCGGAAGGCAAAGGCGGAAGAGCTGTCTGCGCGGTTCGGGTATGCGGTGATTCCGCCCTATGACGATGCGCGGATTATCGCGGGGCAAGGAACGTGTGGTCTTGAGATTGTGGAGCAGCTGCCGGATGTGGACCTCGTGCTCTCTCCGGTGAGCGGGGGCGGGTTGCTGAGCGGGGTTGCGACGGCGGTAAAGCTGGCAGCCGGGGAAGGTCTCGCGAAGAGCGATGTGCGGGTATGGGGCTGTGAACCGGAGCTGGCGGCAGATGCGAAAGAGAGTTTTGAGACGAAGACGCTGGTGGAGTGGCCTGCTGCGAAGACGACGCGGACAATTGGCGACGGGCTGCGCACGCAGAGCCTTGGGGCGTTGAACTTTGAGCACGTGCTGCGCTTTGTGGATGGGATTGTGGCGGTGCCGGAGGAGGACATCTACGCTGCCATGCGCGCGGTACTGCTTGCCACAGAGCTGGTGGCGGAGCCAAGTGGGGCGGTTACGGTTGCAGCCGCATTGTTCGGGGCGAGGAGCTTACCGGGAGCGGCGAAGGTGGTGGCAGTGGTAAGCGGAGGCAACATCGATCCGGCATTGCTGGAGCGTCTCGACGAACGATCAACCACCCGCTGAGAGCGTCAGCGTATGCGGTAGTTCACGGTGATCCGAGCCTGAGTTTCGGCTTCACCACGCGCACGGTTGGGTTTGTAACGCCACCAGGAGACCGCGTTGAGCGCCGACCGGGTGAAGCCGGGAGCGCCTTCGACGACGTCCATGCGCTTGACGGTGCCGTCTTTGGCGATGAGCGCATCCAGAACCACGGTCCCCTCCTTATGCTGACTGATTGCTTCCGGCGGATACACCGGTTTTCTGGAAGAAACCAGGGCACCTTCGGACGAGTGCGACTCCACTTCCGGCGTTCCTGCTCCGTGACTAGTTACATCTGGTGGTGGGCTGTTGGCAGCTAACGTACCGACGCCCTCGTTTCCCGTTCGCGATGCGATGTGCTGCGCAGCGGGACGTTCAACCGCCGTTGTGCCGTGCGGGGGTGGCTGCACAGCTGGCATGACCTCGATATTCGGCTCATGACGGAGAGGCTCGGCTCGTTTTCCCGCAACCTTTGCCGGAGCGGTACTCCTGTTTTGCTGCTTTGGCCTGAGGATCGGTACAGAGACGGGCGTTTTGGGCTGAGCTGTGGGTTCCGGTTGGCTGATGGGTTCCAACCTGTTTTCCGGCGAGGTCGATGGAGGCGCGGGCGCCCCCCCTGTTTGCTGAGCAGACATTGCAGAGGGCTGCGGAGCGGATCTGCCTTGATCCGATGTCGGACCGCCGCCCTGGTTTGACTGGGTGCCGGTCTGTGCTGTCGACGCGCTTTCACCGGGGTTGCCGAAGGCGTAGAGAGCTGCGATTCCACCGACGATGGCCAGAAGCACGGCAGCGACACCCAGGATCCTGCCGACGGTCTGTCGTGTGCTGCTGGAGGAGCGCTTGTGTTCGATTGGAGCTGTCATGTGCTCCCAAGGCCTGAGCTGAGCCGTGCCGACGGGGCGGATGGGTTCCGCTGCTGGCGCAGGGTCCGGCACGGGCGAGTTCGCCGCCACCGGCGGTGGGTCTTCCGCTGAAGGCCGAGCCAGCGGGGCCGGAAGAGGGGCGCCTCGATGTCGGAGGTCAGCCTCTTCCGGCAGATGCAGAGCAGCCCTGCGCGTTTGAGGATCTGTCGAAGGGTGCGGCTGACCTGCGGAAGGAGGCTCCGGTCCCGCAGCGTCCTGGGATTGTTGCGGCCGATCCGCGGAACTCTGGATGATACGCGTGATGTCCTCGAGGCGCGGCTCGAGACGGCCGATCCGCCGGTCGATGTCGTCGAGATAGACCTTTAGCTCGGTGATCGCGAGTTCCAGCCGATGTTGAGAGCCGTCGGTCTCCGGCGCTGCTGCGGCTGCCCTCGTGTCTGCCGGGATGGTGGCCGCCGTGCTTCGAGTCGAATCCGGGTCGGTTGCGGTCGCGTCCTGTGCCGGAACTCTCGAATCGACAGACTGCTCGACCGGCTGCTTGCCGCCTGCTGCCAATTCGATCAAGCTCTGCATCTCGTCGTCGGTAACGGTCCTGTGTTCCAGGTCGGAGATATGCCGCGCGAGTGCGGACAGGTCGGCACGGAAGGCGCTGCTGTCCGCCAGCTTGGCTTCCATGGAAGCCAGGCCATCCGGGGTTCCGTAGTCGATGCCGTGGAAGGCAAGCAGGCGCCGAACATCTTCGACGTGGGGTCCGGACCGGCGGGACATTTCGAGTGCCTGGCGAAAGGGTTCTTTCAATGCGAGCGTCTCCTAGCGGGATTGCGTATGGCCTAGCCGGAGTCTGCCATCAGGAGAGGGTGCAACCAGGATCTCTCGCGTGCACACCGCAGAGGAGGCGGTGATTGCCGTGGCGGCCGTCGAGAGTAGCGTACTCGCATGAGGTCTTCTTCGCTCGCAAATATTTGCGGCTGTGCCCGGCCGACGCGAGCCCTTTTAATCCCGATCGCTCCCATACACCGCGATTCCCTGCTCCACCCGGTACGCGACGCTCTGCGCCCGCGCACCGAAGTCGCTCTGCGGAAACTTCGCGCGCACATCCGCGGCCAGCCCTTGCGTCCTGGCCGCCGCGGCTTCGGCGCGCTTCTTGTTTCCGTCGACCTGGTACATCGTTACGGCGACACCCTCACGATAGGCGGCGTTATAGAGAGCCTCCGCCGTCCTGGGCCCATCCGGAAACTGCTTCGCGTATTTCTCGTAGAGTCCCGCCTCCATCTCCGGGCACTTCGGCAGGCCCTGCCAGTCTCCGCAGAGCTTGTTGTCCAGCATCTCGTACGCGGCCATCGCCGCATACTTCGTTCCGGGATAGCTCTTGATCACCCTTTTCATCTCGCCCTCGGAGATCTGCGGACGGAGGTATGCCTCCTGCTCCTTTGCGCTCGGGAGCGAGCTGACATCGCGGCGCTCGATCTGCCAGCGAACATCGGCCGACCTCCACGCCGCCTCGGGCGCCATGGGCGACTGGGGGAAGTACTCGGCCACCCTGCGATACAGCAGGTGAGCCGCCGCTGCCGCACCCTTGGGCGCGTGAGGTTGCGCTGCTTCATCCTCCATGCCTGCCGCTAACCCAAACAGCAGGACATCTCCGTTCGGTGTGCTGGGCGTGATTACCCCTTTATCGCGAATCCAGCCGGACGCTGGCGTCGCCTTGTCATCGCCGCCAAAGTCCGGCTGAGCTTCAGAGTCCGCATCGTCCTGCGTATCCGTATTCGCGAACACCTTGACCCACGGCCCGCTCCGCTCTGTCACCACCACCTCATGCCCTGGCGTGACCTCGGATACCTTTTGCGAGTCCGCATCCGCGGCAAGGTAGACGTTCGCGTCGTGCACCACCGTTGCCCGTGCTGCGCGATCGTAGCCTGCGATGTTGCTCCTGACCTGCGCAGAGGCGGTCGACGACGCAAGAGCCAGCGCACTCACGGCCAGAAGAGTTGCGAATGAGGCATAAGGACGAAGTGAACGATCCGAGGTCAAGCGAGAGACAAGAGCGGTCATGACGTCTATTAGACGCCACGCCTCAAACGCTGGGAGCGGCTGTAGGGGCCGGTCGTCCCGCTAGAATGTTTCCATGCCTAGTCTGGTTCAAGTGATTGTCCTTTCGGTGGTTCAGGGTCTTGCGGAACTGCTGCCGGTTTCAAGTTCTGCGCATGTGGTGGTGGCGGAGAAGCTGATGGGGTTGGACCCGTCCTCCCCGCAGATGACGCTTTTGCTGGTGATGCTGCATACGGGCACGATGTTTGCGGTGATTGCGTACTTCTGGAAGACGTGGCGGCGGACGTACTTTGCGAGCGCGGATGCGTTCAAGCGGTTTCTGATCCGGGTGGTGTGGGCGACGCTGCTGACGGGTGTGATCGGCGTCGGTCTGAAGACGGTGATTGAACACACGATTCTGCGCGGGACTCCCAAGGCGGAGATCGAGGACCTCTTCGGGCATCTGGAGTGGATTGCGCCCGCGCTGCTGGCGGCGGGGGTGCTGATCCTGATTGCGGGTCTGCGCGAGAGGGCTCGGGTTAAGGCGGCGGCCGACGATTTCAGGACGAGTGTGACCATGCGGCAGGCGGGCTGGATGGGGGCGGTGCAGGGTCTGGCTCTGCCGTTTCGGGGGTTCTCGCGGTCCGGGTCGACGATCTCGGTGGGGATGCTGACGGGTGCTGCCAGGGAGCGGGCGGAGCGGTTCAGCTTTGCGCTGGCCGTAGTGTTGACGCCGCCGGTAGTGGGGCGGGAGGTGTTGCGGCTGCTGAAGGCTACCCACGCGGCGACAGCGGCGTGCCCGGTGGATCTCCATGGGAGCATGGTGGCGAGCGTGCTGGGCATGGTGTTCTCGTTTCTGGCGGGGCTTCTGGCGCTGCGGTGGTTGAGCTCGTGGCTGGAGCAGGGTCGCTGGTGGCTGTTTGGGGTATATTGCGTGCTGGCGTCATGCGTGGTGTTTGCCTTACACACGCAGGAGTTCCGGATGCGGTCCCCCACCCCCACCTGTTTGGTCCTAAAGTCTTCCAAGTAGATACTTTAGGTCTGGACTTCCGGATGTGTTTCTCCATAAACGGCAAAATACAAAAGCCCGGCCATGATGGCCGGGCTTTTCGTTCTGCTGTTCTAAGTATACCGGGGCGGTTTGGGGTGTTGCGCCACTCATCCGGACGGAACCGCTCCGTGCGCTTCCGCGGGTTTTCATGATGAGTTATGAGGGATGGGTAACGAGTGAGGGGCTTAGTGAAGCTTACGCGGGTGTTGTCCGGTGTAGAGCCAAGCCCAGTAGATGAGGGGGAGTTGGAGGGGAAGGCGGAGCCAGGCGGCCCAGAGGGGGACGGTTGGGAAGCGGTAGTGCTCCGTGATCATGGTGAAGTTGGCGGGGAAGACGGCGATGAGGAGAAGGATCAGTCCCCAGGCTGCGGGGCGTCGGGTCTGGGGAATGAGGAGACCGATTCCGCCGAGGATCTCGGCGGCCCCGCTGATGTAGACGAGTTCGCGATGGGCGGGGAGGTACGTCGGGACGATGCCGGCGTAGGTGCGGGTGGCGAGGAAGTGAAGGGTTCCGGCGACGATGTACAGGGTACCCATGATCAGCCTGCCGATGCGCATTGAGGATTTCCTCCTGGATCGTGTGGCGGAAGAGGGTAACAGCAGATCCCTACGGGATGACAAGCAAAAGAACAGGCAACGACAAAGACAGAAGAACAGGCAACGACAAAGACAGAAGCAACGGCAAAAGGCGGAAGCAGATCCCCAAG
Source organism: uncultured Acidobacteriaceae bacterium (assembly GCA_963778445.1). Classification (GTDB taxonomy): domain Bacteria; phylum Acidobacteriota; class Terriglobia; order Terriglobales; family Acidobacteriaceae; genus Edaphobacter. The sequence continues at coordinate 254,864 of CAVZUG010000001.1, forward strand.
GATGAGAACAAAGAGATGGGCGGCTGAATGACAGCCGCCCATTTCGGATCCTGCTGCGCCGCGGGTCAGCCTTTGCGTTCGTCCCGGGCTCGCTTCACGTAGTCGTGTGAGGTGAGGATGTGGGCCTGCTGCTCGCTGACGAGTTGGTGAAGGGGTAGCGGAAGGTCCTGCTCGAGCGCATCCTTGTAGGCTTTTTTGGCTTCGTCTTCACCCTGCTCGGCGGTTTCGAGCAGGGTGTGGTCGCCACCGCCGAGTTTGGCCTTGAGATCGCCCCATATCCGATGGATGGCACCGGCTGCGGTACCGGACTCTTTCACATCGTGCTCGCCCTGGCGATGAAGCTCGTTTTCAAGCTCGGCGCGGAAGTTGGCGCGTTTGAGCGATTCGGCGAGGAAGTAGCGCTTGAGGGTGTCGTCTTTGAGGTGCTCGCCGATATCTGCGAAACCTTTCTGGCTGTCCTGCAGGGTGCTGATAAGGGAGTGGAGGACACGTTTGGCTTCGTTCTGCTTCGCTGAGTCGGTCGACATAGAACCTCGTGCTTTGGATTGTGCTCGACAGGCAGGGTCCACCGGCTGACAGCGATTCTCCTTCGCCGGTGGCAAGCAAGAGAAATCGCTAAAATCCCGCGCCCCTGCCCGTCAAACTTCGTAAGGTCCGCTGGTTGAGCCAACCAGCGGCAAGTATTGAGGGGATAGATGCGAGGTGGGGCGATGGGTTTGCATCCTGATTCGGGAGCGGTGTCATTTCGCGCTGATTCTGTTGGCTCTGTAATAATCGGACTTGCTCTGGATGACCGCACCCCCATGCAAAGGATCGCTCCGAAGACTGGCGTCCTCGGTTTGCTGCGGGTGTTTCGCGATCTGCCTTTTGTGACGAGATGAAGACGCTGAGACTCCTTGCTGCACCAACACGAAGCCGCCGGCTGAACGAACTGCTGGGCCTCATGCTGCTGGTGGCCGGCTGCCTGTCCCTTCTGGCTTTGGCGAGCTACACGCCAACCGATCCCTCGTTCAACACCGTAGGTGGATACGCGACCGGGCGGCCGGCGCACAACTGGACGGGCGTGGTGGGCGCTTATTTCGCGGACGCGATGCTGCAGACGCTGGGCGTGGCGATCTTTTTTCTGCCGCTGCTGGCCGGGCGGCTGGGCATCTGCTGGATGCGGTCGCGGCCTGCGGGATCTCCGACGGCAAAGATGATTGGGCTGCTGCTGTGGGTGGTGTTTGCGCCTGCGTTTGTTGCGCTTGTACCGGGGCATCTGCTGTGGCGGGGTGCGCTGCCGATCGAGGGTGTGAGCGGGCGGCTGCTGGGCGATGCGCTGGTGCAGTACCTGAACCTGCCGGGTGCGCTGATTGTGCTGTCGCTGATGGTGCTGATGGCGCTATATCTCGTGACAACGTTTACGTTCAACACGTCACGGGAGTGGGTGGGTACGCGCTTTGGTTTTGTGGCACGGATGCAGGACCGATGGGAGCAGCGGCGGCACCAACGCCGGTTGGCCAAGGCCGCGCGGGCTGAGAGTGAGAGCTTTGGCGGAAAGCGCGAGGCGTTTGAGAAGAAGGCGCGGAGCGACAGAACAGAAGGCGGCCGCTCCGGAAGAGAGTACGACCCTGCTGGGCGGGCTGTTTGGGTGGTGGGGACGCAAGGGCCGGGTGGCCGTCGAGGCTGCGGAGGCGATGCCGCAGGAGCAGGCGGTGGCCGAGCCGGCCTCGATGTGGGAGGCGATGCCGCGGACGGTGGTCGATGCTCCACCGGTAACGCCGCTGGGTACGGCGACGGCGGCGGCGGCTCCGTTTGCGGAGGCGCTGGCGAAAGCGTCGACACCGCGAAGGGCGCTCGATGATGAGGCAAACTTTGGTGCGGCGGAGCAGGAGCTGGATTTCGATCTGGGAGCGGGCCGCGGTCGAGAAGCAGATTCCTCCGCTGCGCTCCTGAATGACAAGCAAAAGAACAGGCAACAGCAGGTGCAGCCGCAGGAGCTCGCCCGCGAACAGGAGCGGGTGCAGGCGACGGAGCGGGCCCAGGCGGCGGCTGGGCAGGCGATCTCGTTTGGCAAGCGGGCGGACGCGGACATCAAGGCGGTGGCGATTGTGCCGAAGAGCGTTCGCGGTTACAAGCTGCCGCCCTCTTCCCTGCTCTACCGCAGCGAGGAGCACGCGACGGTGCGCGAGGATGCGCTGCGCGAAGAGGCGCGCGTGCTGGTGGAGAAGTGCGGCGAGTTCGGCGTGGACGGGCAGGTGACGCAGATCAATCCGGGGCCGGTGGTGACGACGTTTGAGTTCAAGCCGGATGCGGGCGTGAAGTACTCGCGGGTGACGGGGCTGGCGGATGACCTGTGCCTGGCGATGGCGGCGGAGTCGATCCTGATTGAGCGGATGGCGGGCAAGAGCACGGTCGGGATCCAGGTGCCGAAGCACGAGCGCGAGACGATCTGGCTGCGCGACGTGGTGGAGTGCGAGAGCTTTGCGCAGTCGAAGAGCCGGCTGGCGATTGCGCTGGGCAAGGACATCAACGGGCGCATCGTGACGGCGGACCTGGCGAGCATGCCGCATGTGCTGATCGCGGGCTCGACGGGCTCGGGCAAGTCGGTGGCGATCAACGCGATGATCATGAGCGTGCTGTTCAAGTCGACGCCGGAGCAGGTGCGGATGATCCTGGTGGATCCGAAGCGGGTGGAGCTGGGGATGTATGAGGGCATCCCGCACCTGTTTACGCCGATCATCACGGAGGCGAAGCTGGCGGCGAACGCGCTGCGGAATGCGGTGCGGGAGATGGAGCGGCGGCTGAAGCTGCTGGCGGCCAACCATGTGCGCAACATCGACCAGTTCAACAAGCTGTTCGAGAACTCGACGGCGGATACCTGTTTGAGGATGGTGAACCAGGAGCCGCTGCCGTACATCATCATCATCATCGACGAGCTGGCGGACCTGATGATGCTGGACCGGTCGAACGTGGAGGAGTCGATCACGCGGCTGGCGCAGATGGCGCGCGCGGTCGGCATCCACCTGGTGCTGGCGACGCAGCGGCCGTAGGTGGATGTGATTACGGGGCTGATCAAGGCGAACGTGCCGACGCGCATGAGCTTCCGGCTGGCGACCAAGGTGGACTCGCGGACGATCATCGATTCGAACGGCGCGGAGAGCCTGCTGGGACGCGGCGACATGCTGTATCTGCCGCCGGGGACGAGCCGCGTGCAGCGGGTGCATGCGCCGTTTGTCACCGAGAAGGAGATCTCGGCGGTGACGGAGTTCTGGAAGGCGCAGGGCGAGGCCGAGTACGTGCACGGGCTTCCTGGAAGGGCCGAAGGATGAGAAGGCGGACGGCGAGGGCGGGGAGCCGGGCGGCGATGAAAACGATCCGCTGTACGACGATGCGGTGCGGCTGGTGTTCGAGTTTGGCAAGGCGAGCACTTCCCTGCTGCAGCGGCGGCTGCGGATCGGGTATGGGCGCGCGGCGCACCTGATCGACCTGATGCACAGCGATGGGCTGGTGGGGCCGGCGGATGGATCGAAGCCGCGGGAGATCCTGAAGCCGGCGAACTGGATCCACGAGGTGGATGCGGCTCTGCGGTAGCTTAGGACGTCGCGAGTTGTTTGCATGAGGATGTGCAACGGTTCGCAGAGAGATACAGGGGTCTCTCCACTGCGCTGCGGTCGAGATGACGACGGGCTTTGTGTTGCTCCGGTCCAGATGACGATGAATGTTGTGCAGCTGTGTCGACATGGCGATGTTGCTTGTGCCACTGTGTCGAAGCGGATTTGCTTTAGCGGTGATGATGCCTGTGTGGGTGGGCGGAGCGGAAAGCGACGAGGGCAAGCGAGCAGACGACGGCGAGAAGGGCGATCCAGAGCAGGTGCGGGTGGCGCTCGGTGAACGGGCGGGTATCGGGGCGGTTGCGCCAGGCGGGGTTAGCTTCTTCGGGGCCGAGTTGTGCGATGGCGGAGTGGGCCGCGGGTGTGTAAGTGCGTGCGAAGTCGTAGACCGGGGCGGGGAGTTCGGGGTCTCCGTAGGTGAGGGTGAGCTGCCCGTTGGGTGTGGATTGGAAGCAGATGCTGCGCTGGCGCATCTCGAGCTCGACGGACGCGATGGGCAGGGGTGGGTCGTTGCCGTTGCGGATGGAGACTTCGACCTCGGCGGCGCTTTGGAGATTAGCGCCGAGGGTTGCGGGAATGCTGAGCTGGCGGGCATCGATCTCGCGGGAGCCGCTTGTGAGCTTGACGCGCTCGATGGTTCCGGTAACCGAGTCGCCTGAGTTGGCGGGGGTGCCGGCGGCGTGGCTGGAGACGACGACATCGCGGCTGAAATTGGCGACATAGGCGGGCATAAGGGCGAAGTCGACGCGCTCTATGGGGACGCGCTGGGGCAGATGGAGGTGCGCGACAGTCTCCGCGCCGCGCTGTTGGAAGTTGGAGGTCTGGGCGGCGACGGTGAAGAGCGTTTGGGCTTCGCGGCTTGGAGGGACGCTGGCTCCCCGGATCATCTGCGGCCTGGGGGTGAAGGATGATCTGCCTGCCGGCGTTGCGGAAAGGGAGATGTGGAGGAAGGGAAAGGTGGACTCCTGCATGGGGAGTGTGGTGCTGCGGGCGAGGTGCTGCGCTGTGAGATCGAACAGGGTGAAGTCGCCGAGGTGGGTGACCTCCTTTGAGCCCGGGGCGGCGCTTCCGGTGACGGAGGCGGTAGCGACGAAGTTCTGGGCGGCGAGGTCGAGGATGACCTCGGTGTAGGGGCGGTGCGGCATGGCGAGATCGAAGTCGATGACATGGCCGCGGGTGGTGCCGAGATTGAGGATGCGGGCAGGTTCGCTTTCGGCCTGCTGGGCTTCGGAGAGCGTGAGGACGTAGGGAACTTCGCGGGTCGCCTCGCCCTCGGTTGCGTAGAGGCGGAGGTCTTTGAGGAAGGGCGCGGCGTGGGCAAAGGTGGCGGCGTCGAGCACGACGCAGCTTTGACCGGGTGAGGTGACGCGGACTGGCCGCCGGTAGCGGGAGAAGGAGCTCCCATCCGGCGTGGCGGGAAGTTGGAGCAGAGCCAGGGCGAGCAGGAGGTGGCGCGTCACTCTGGGGCTTCCCTGTTGGTTGGGGTGGAGGCTGCGGGTTCGCGGAGGGCGAGCCAGTCCTTTTGGTACGCGAAGCTGACGGCCATAAGCAGCGCGCCGAGGCCGAGAAAGCTGAGGACGCGGTAGCCCTGGCTCAGGTTTCGCATGTCGTAGAGGAACGTTTTGGCGATGGTGAAGACGAGGAGGAGGAGCGCCTGCCAGCGGATAAAGGCCGAGCGCTGCCAGAAGCCGACGGCTAGCAGGAGGGCTCCATAGAGCATCAGGAAGGCGGAGGTCGCGAGGGCACGTTGAAGAGTGGCGTCGGCGTTCTGGGTGGTGGAGACGAAGAGGAGATTGATCTGGACGACACCAGCCAGAATGGCCGAGAGGTTGAAGGCGATGAGGGCGCCTGCGGCGATCTGGGCGAAGTTTGGGGATATCCGCGAGGTGGCCGGAGTACGTTCGCCAATGGCGATCGCGAGGGCAAAGGATGCGAGACCGATCAGTGCGGTAACGAAGCCGCGGTTGAAGAAGCCGGAGCTGGACAGGAAGCTCTGGCGGATGAGTTCGGTCATGATTCCGGCGAAGCCGAGGAGGAGGGCCGCGGAGGCGAGGATGCGGAGGATTCTGCCGGTCTCGGAGGACGTGGCGAGGAACTGCGTGGAGACCCAGAGGAGAGCGACGCCTTCGACGAGCCAGCCGATGGTGATCCACGCGCCGCTGGCTTTGAGCGGAATGGCAATGGTCAGGAAGACGACAGCGAGCGAGAGGTGGATGGCTGCGGTGATGGGGGGCTGCGGAAGCCGCATAAGGCCGAGATAGACGGCGGCAAGGGCGACCATAAGCCACGGCAGAAGCTCGTGGTTGCCGGAGTCCTGGAGGACGGAGTAGAGCGCGAGTGAGACGAAGGCGGCGTTCGCTATAGGAAGGAGAACCTGCGGAATGAGGCGGGCGATGCGCGGGTACTTCGCCGGGGGCACGGCTGCGCCGCCAGCTCCGTAGACAGCGGCATTGAACACGGCGAAAAAGAGGACGACGAAGAGGCTGGTGAGGAGGAGCTCCGATGGTGCGTAGAAGCTGGTATACCAGCCGATGAAGTAGGCGGCTGTCGCGGGCAGGGAGATCGCAAGGAGACTGGGCCAGAACCGGAGACGGGAGAGCGCCACGCAGGCGATGTCGAGGGCAAGCAGGTAGGTGAAGAGGAAGATCTCGTGGTTGCCGCCGGTTGAGAGCAGGAGCGGCGTCGCGAGGCCGCCAGCGAGCGCATACACGGCCAGGAGCTCTGCGTTCTGCGACCACGCCATCCATGCGTTCCAGGCAGTGACGAGCAGCATGGCAGCCAGGGCGACTGCGGCGGGAACGAGATGGTAGAGCTGGAATGCGGCCCAGAGCGCGAGATAGAGCACGCCGCCGCCAAGGGCTTTGAGCGAAAAGGAGAAGGCGGGGTAGCCGGAGCGGCGGAAGCGCTCGGACCAGAGAATAAGCGCGGCACCGGCGAGGAGACCGATGAGAACGCGGCCGATGGCGCCGATCCACTGGTTGTCCACGGCGAGCTTGAGAAACCAGGTGGATCCGATCAGCAGGGCGATGATGCCGACTCGGTTGAACACCTGGGAGCCGAGCCGGTTTTCAAGGGATGCGCGGACCGGAGGTGGTGTAAGGACCTGCGCGCCATTGCTGAGCGGTGCGGAGATCTGCGGCGGAGGTGGGGTCGACCGTAGCGGCGTGGACACGAGCGGCGTTTCGGGGCGGGCGACCTGTCGCTCCAACTCGGCCAGCTTGCGCGAGAGCTCGGCGACTTGCTGCTCCAGGCGATCCTGCCGGGCGGTCATCTCGGCAGATGTCTGGATGGGGGTTGGCTCCGGATCCATGGCACCTACTGTAACGGTTTTACGGTTGCGAGTGGCATGCGGATGCGCCCGTTGGTACTCTTTGCGATGTGAGTGAGCGCAATGTGCAACGGGTCCTGGTGATCGACGACGACGACCTCAGCCGTGAGGTGCTGACGCTGCTGCTGGGGGACGCGGGCTATGCGGTGAACTCCGCCAGTTCGGGGGGAGATGCTTTGGCTGCTCTCCAGGCCGAGAAGGAGATGCCGGATGCCGTGTTGATGGATTGGCAGATGCCCGGGGTCTCCGGCAACGAGCTGGCGCAGAGGCTGCGTGAGCTTTGCGGGCCATCCACACGGCTGCTGGCGATGAGCGGGAGCAAGGTGCAGGAGGAGGTGGCCGCCGCTGACGGTTTTCTGCTGAAGCCGTTTTCGATGGAGGAGTTCGAACGGGCACTGCAGCGTCCATCGCTCCGGGCGGCGACGGAACCCATGGCTCAAGAGCCGGACCGTTCCGCCGGCTCAGGGCAGGCGATCGAACACCCCGCCAGTGCTGTCGCGAGCACTGCGGCCCCGGAGGACGAGGTGCTGGATCCGGATACGTTTCGGGGTTTCAAAGCGATGGTGGGAGCAGAGGCCTTGCACGAGCTTTACCGGCAATGCGTGCGCGATGCGGACCGGCATGTGACTGCAATCCAGACTGCATGGACCTCGGGCGATGATGCGGGCCTGCGGAAGAACGCGCACGCAATCAAGGGAAGCCTCGGAATGGTAGGCGCGCGCGAGCTGCAACGGCTGTGCTCGGTGCTTGAAGAGAGCGGCATCGCTGATGACCATGCTGCTACACTTGCCGAGTTTCCGGATGCACTCGAGCGGTTGAGGCGTATGCTGATCGCGCGTGGAGTAGAAATCTGAAGAGCAATACGAGACGCAATCGTAAGGGGTGCCATTAATGAATCAGACGTTGAAGAGACCGGCAGGGGTCGGAAGCGGATCGTCGGCGGTCCGCGTAGTTGTGGCCGATGACCACTCCGTGGTGCGGATGGGTGTAAAGGCCATGCTGACGGCAGAGGCTGGATACGAGGTGGTGGGCGAGGCTGAGGACGGAGATGAAGCCATCACGCAAACGCTGGATCTGGATCCGGACATTCTTCTTCTGGACCTTGCGATGCCGCGGCTGCCGGGTCTCGATGCGATGAAGGCGATCATGGGACGATCGCAGGGAGTGAAGATCATTCTGTTGACATCGACGATCTCGACGCAGCAGATCATCGAAGCGTTGCAGATCGGCGCACGTGGGATTGTCGAAAAGGCATCGGTGGTTGGCGAGCTGACGAAGGCGGTGCGGACGGTGCTCGCGGGCGACTATTGGATCGGCGGCCAGCGCGTCGCGAACCTGTTGCAGGCGCTGCGCGAGTTGATGGCGAAAGCGGCGGCGGTTCCGGAGAGAAAGACGTACGGTCTGACGCCGCGCGAGCTTGAGGTGGTGAACTCGATTGTGGAAGGCTGCAGCAATAAAGATATTGCGAAGGTGTTCACGATCAGCGAGGAAACGGTGAAGCGGCACCTGTCAAATATCTTCGATAAGACGGGCGTTTCAACGCGGTTGGAGCTGGCGCTGTTTGCGATTGCGCATAAGCTGGTGGTGCTGGATACGTAAGAGTTTTCCCTATCCGGAAGTTGCAACACATCTGTGCGTGCCATAGACTGAGCTCTGCCATGCACAGCGTGGGCGGTTAGCTCAGTTGGTTAGAGCGCCTGCCTTACAAGCAGGATGTCGGGGGTTCGAGTCCCTCACTGCCCACCAACCGCATCGCCCGCCTTCGCACCCACGCCTGCAAAATGCCCGCTCGCCTGATCATCAATGCGGACGACTTCGGCCTGACCGCGGGGATCAATGGCTCCATCGAAGAGCTCCATCGTGCAGGCGTCCTCAGCTCAGCCACCCTGATGGCGAACGGTCCCGCCTTCGATGATGCGGTTGCCGTCGCACATCGAAATCCGCACCTTGGCGTCGGCTGCCATGTGGTTCTGACCGACGGTGTGCCTCTCGCGCCGCCTGAGTCGATTCCGTCCCTCCTTGGACCAGACCGCAAGAGCTTTCGCCCTGCCCTGCCGGCCTTTGCAGCCGCCGCTCTGCTGGGCCGCCTTCGCGAGCACGACATCCAGACAGAAGCCCTGGCACAGATCCGCAGGCTCCAGGCGTCTCAGATTCATGTAACCCATCTGGATACACATAAGCACACCCACATGTTTCCCGTCGTCAGCCGCGCTCTGCTCGAAGCTGCTCGAACCACCTCGGTGCGCGCGATTCGTAACCCGTTTGAACAGCCCTGGAGCGTCAATCTCGGTTCCGGCAGCAAACTCCGCCGGCTTCAAATCAGCCTGCTACGACAGCTTGAGCATCGCTTCTCCGTTGACCGCGAGCTGGTCGCAGAGTCCCTCGCCACAACCGACGGCACGGTTGGCATCTCCGCTACCGGATATCTCGACGCGGCTACGCTCCGCCAGTTGTTCGACGCACTTCCCGAGGGCACATGGGAGCTTGTCTGTCACCCCGGCTACAACGACGCGGATCTCGGCCGCGCGTCCACCCGCCTCCGTCACCATCGTGAGATCGAACACAGGGCTCTTCTCGATGTTGTTCCAGAGACCCTGGCCCGACCCGGCGGCCCCACACTTATTCACTATGGAGATCTTTCGGCGCAGAAATAGCCGCTATAGACCCCGCCCGTCTGCCTCCGCGTATGGAGATGACATGCTCGACCACACCTCCGCGCCGGTCTCCAGAACAGGCATCAGCAGGCGGACCCGTGTTCCGCGTCCAGGCCGGCTGTTGATCTCCACTGCGGCAAGGTCCCCATACAACACCTTCATGCGCTCGCGCACGTTGCGCATCCCGATCCCTGTCCCTGGCCGTACCAGGCCGCTGACCGGCGAAGCGACAGGATGATCCGGCGCCATGCCGACCCCGTCGTCCTCCACCTCCAGCATCAGCTGACCTTCCGGCGTAATCCGGCTGCGCAGCGTGACGGTTCCACCGCTGATGCGCGGTTCCAGACCGTGTTTAATGCTGTTTTCGATCAGCGGCTGCAGCAGCATGCTCGGCACCACAATGTCGAGCGTCTCTTCGGAGATCTGCTTCACCACGCGCAGCTTTTCGCCAAAGCGCACGACCTCGATCGCCAGATAGTTGTCCGTGAACTCAAGCTCATCGCGAAACGGCACAAAGGCTTCGCGATCCTTCAACAACGCCCGCAGGATGCTGGCCAGCTTGCCGATCATCTCGCGCGCGAGCTCCGGTTTCGACCGGATCAGCGACGTGATTGAGTTGAGAGTATTGAAAAGAAAGTGCGGGTTGATCTGCCGCTGCAGTGCGTCCAGTCTCGCCTCCAGCAACAAACGGCCCTGCTCCTCGAGCTTCCGCTCAATACGGATCGCATTCCATATCTTCAGGGGGATTCCGACGACGACCGGCGCGCACGCACAGATCGCCAGCTCGATCAGCCACGAGTCTGAATGGAGCTCAAACAGCCGCCGCGGATAGGCTCGCCCCAAGAAACTCGTTGCAAACTGAATTGCCGTGATCAGCAACAGCAACAGAATCTGCCGGTCGAGATGTGGCCGCCGCAGGTTCCGCGTCACCCAGCGATAGATGCTCAGATCGATCATCGGCGAGAACGACCAGACATCCTCGATATCGGCAAACCTGCCGAACATGCTTGCCACACCGGCCACCATCAGGTTCACCGGAAGAGCCCAGTATTCATGGTGCACAAGCGCGGGTATCGCCAGCATCGCTCCCCCGGCCAAGGCCGCGACTGGTCCCATGAGAATGCCGAGCAGAATGGCCGTCTCGAAAGAAAGATCGGCGGCCAGAAAGTTCGGCACCGAGACACGAATCCAAACGCCCAGCGTCATCGGGATACAGATCATCGCCAGCAGACCTGCAGCCTCGCGCGGCGTCCGATTCGCCTTGAGCAGCAGATCCTTGAAGGTCTTCGATCGCGCCAGGGAGCTCGAAAACGCGGCAGCCACACCCAGCTCCACCAGCAGCGTAATCAGGATGAGCTTTGGGTCCGGCTGCGTCACACCCATACTCTACGCACACGCGAACGCAATTGCACCCTCACACCCGGCCTGCGTTGCCAAGGCTGCCGTGCGCTCTCCTGCCCTTTCATCCTGAGCCGAGCCCTCTAAACGCCGTCATTTTGCTGTTCTTTTTAGCTCTGTGATAGCTGTTGCGTTTTGGATGTGCTCTTTTTTTCGCCACGGAATCCGCTCCACGCCAATCGACACTTCGCATCTTTCCATCCAACCGCGAATCATATAATCCAGCTATGCCCTTCACCAGCGTCACCAAAGTCGCCGATGCCGACTTCCCCACCATCTGGGGCCACTTTCGCATCCTCGGCTTCGAAGGCATCATCGACAATCCCGAGCCGTGCAACAATGCCATCCCCGCTCCGTTAAGGCGCGTCGAATCCGCCGTCGCTCTCGTCATGGGCGACATCCACGGCGCTCCTCCCATCGTCCGCATCCACTCCCAGTGCCTCACCGGCGACGTCTTCCACTCGCTGCGCTGCGATTGCCGTCAACAGCTGGAGCTCGCCCTTGCCACCATAGCCGACGCCGGCGCGGGCATCCTTCTTTATGAGCAGCAGGAGGGCCGAGGGATCGGCCTCATGGCTAAGCTCCGCGCTTACGAGCTCCAGGACCAGGGCCGCGACACCATCGAAGCCAATCTCGAACTGGGCTACAAGGCAGACTGCCGCGTCTTTGAACTGCCCGCCCGAATTCTCGCGGAGCTTCACGTTCCCGCCGTCCGCCTCATCACCAACAATCCTGAAAAAGTCGAAGCCCTCGAGCAGGCCGGCATTCGCGTCATCGAACGCATCTCCGCCGAAGTCCCCGAGTCCACGCACAATGCCCACTATCTCGAAACCAAGCGAGAGAAGATGGGGCACCTGGTCGGCTGAGTCCCTGGCCGCTGGGCTGGTGCCGGAGCTCGCTTCTGAGACCTGGAACCTGCCGCCTGGAACCGTCAACCTCAGCACTCCCCGGCAATCCCCGCTGGCAGCATCTTCCCCCCTGTCAAGCCCCGCTCCGGCCCAACCTCATTCGCTGCAAGCAGAAGCGGGTGGCGCAACACCTCTCACCGGCCACTTACAATGGAGACAGCGCACAGAAGAAGACGAGGAGAACAGCTGTCCTGTGAACACATTCCTTTTAGAATGAAGACTTTAGCTGCAAGCTCTTTGGAATCAATACTTTCCGCGGTCGGGACCTCGCTATCTTATTGATTTCAGATACTTTGGTACAAGGGTACCCGGGAGGGGGGTACCCCGCGCTACAACGCTGTTCGGAGGTGGAAGCTCAATGGGGAACGAGAGACTCCCGGAGCCCTGGCTGCGCGGTACGCTGCCGGAGGTGGATGCAGTCAGACGTCAGGTTCTGCACGCGCTTGAGTTGGCCCGCGAAGATGTCTCACACTGGACGGAGGGACGCAGCGAGGCGGAATTGCATGCACGTCCGTTTGGTCTGGCTTCCGTGGCGTATCACCTCCGCCATATAGCGCGATCTCTCGATCGGCTGCTGACCTATGCCGAAGGGCGGCAGCTCTCGGCCTCGCAGCTTGCAGGGCTGGCCGGCGAGATGGACGCGGGAGCTACACGCACGGATCTGTTGTCGGAGTTCAACGCAGCACTTCAGGAGGCGGCAGGGAGAGTGCTGAACATCGCACCTCAAACCTTCGAGGAGAAACGTGAAGTCGGACGGAAGAAGCTGCCAACTACGGTAGGTGGCCTATTAGTTCACTGCGCGGAACACACCCAGCGCCACGTAGGCCAGGCAATCACCACCTCCAAGGTAGTAGCAGGCCAACCAGCCAAGAACTGAAATCTGACAACTCAGAACCAACAACTGTCCTACAGTTGTTTCCGCGCCCGAAACTCCCGCACAACGTCCCCAGCATCCCGATGCTGTGCATCGACAGCCTCGTTCATCGCCTGCATCTCCTCCGCGGTCACCTTGCCCGCCAGCCGATCCATGGCAACCTGTATCTCTGGATGCGCTTGGATCGCATCGGCGCGAACCAGCGGCACCGCTTCGTACGGTGGAAAGTAGTGCCGATCATCCGCCAGCACCGTAAACCCCAGCGCCCGGATCGGCCCGTCCGTCGAGTTCCCAGCCACAAGATCCACCTGGCCGGCCGACAGGGACCGGTACAGCAGCCCAAGGTCCATCACCCGCGGAGCACCGGCAAACCTCAATCCGTAAGCCGCCTCCATGCCGCGAAGACCGTCCGGCCGCTCCTGGAACTCATACCCCACCCCCAACCTCCACCGAGCGGCATAGGGCACAGCCTCACTCAATGTTTTCACTCCCAACCGTCGCGCATCGTCACCACGCACAACCATCGCGAAGGTGTTCTCAAACCCGAGCGGAGCTTCCACCCGCACCCCATACCGCTTCGCATAAAGGTCGCGAACCGTGGCGAGGACGCGGGCCGCATCACGATCGACCGGCTGCTTCAGAATCGCCGTAAGCGCAGTTCCCGTGTACTCGACATACGCATCGATCCGCCCACCCACCAGCGCCTGCTGACAGATGTAGCTCCCAGCCAAGTAGAACCGCCGCTCCACACGCCGGTGCCCCACGGCCTCGATCTCCTGAGCCAGCAGCTCCCCGGCGATCACCTGCTCGGTAAAGTTTTTCGCCCCAACCGTGATCCGCGAAGATCGCGGCGGCGCACACCCGATCGAAAGCGCTATGGAGGCCGCCAACAGAGCACCAACGGCTCGCTGTCCCGTGTTCCCCGTAACCTGTCCCCTCAATCTAGCGCTCCCGCACTGCAAACCGCCGCTCCAGCAGCCCCAGTCCCGCATCCGCCGCCAGCGCCAGCAGAGCCGCCGGTACGGCACCCGCGAGCACCAGCCCGTTGTCTACCGAAGCCACACCGCGGAAGATCAGCTCGCCCAGGCCACCTGCGCCGATCGCGGCCGCGATCGTCGCCACACCCACACAGGTCACCGTCGCCGTCCGCAGCCCGGCCAGAATAACGCTCGCTGCGAGCGGTAATTCCACCTTCCACAGCCGCTGTGTACCGGTCATTCCCAGCGCATTGGCCACGTCGCGCAGCGCCGGATCCACGTTTCCGATCCCGGCATAGGTGTTGCGCAGAATTGGGAGCAGAGCGTATCCCGTGAGGGCCAATATCGCCAGCCGAGCAGCGTTCGATCCCAGCCACGGCACTGGCAGCAGAAGCCCGAACAGGGCCAGACTCGGCACCACCTGCACCACGTTCGCGAACGCGATTACCGGCTTCGCCAGGGCCCGCCGCCGCGTCAGCAAGACTCCGAGCGGAAGCCCGATCGCCGCGGCCAGTAGCATGGCAAACAACGTGAGCCATAGATGCTCAAAGGTCAGGCGCGCAATCTCCCACCCATGGGAGTGCAGAAAAGCTGTCACGCCACACCGCTACTTTCCACATTACCTGCCGTTGCCGATTGCATAATCCCTGTTGTTTCGACAGGAGCGACAACCCGGTGCACCGCACGCACATACTCCTGGACGGCGGCGACCCCACTCCCCATGACCTCGGTCGAGGGCAGGTCCGCCACGACTGAGCCCTCCTCCAGGAAAACCACTCTTTCTGCCAGATAGAGAGCCTCGTCGAGATCATGGGTCACAATCAGCACTGTTTTCCGGACGCGCCGGAGCAGATCCCGCAACATCGTCTGCATCTCAGCGCGCGTGATCGGATCGAGCGCTCCAAAGGGCTCATCCATCAGCAGCACGGCCGGATCGGTCGCCAGCGCCCGCGCTAGGCCCACCCGCTGCCGCTGCCCACCCGACAGTTGCCACGGGTAGCGTTCGCGGAACTGTGCCGGCTCAAGCCCAACCATCTGCAGCAGCTCGTCGATACGTGATCGTCGTTGCTCGCGATGTTGTCCAGCCAGTTCAAGAGCCAGACCCACGTTGCGTTCGACGGTCATATGCGGAAACAGCCCTGTCTCCTGAATGACGTAACCAATGCTTCGCCGCAGCCCAACAAGATCCGAACCACCACTCGTGTGCCCCGCAACCGTCACCCGACCTGAACTGGGGGTCACCAGCGCGTTCACGGTTCTCAGAAGAGTCGTCTTACCGGACCCGCTTCGCCCCAGCAACGCCGTCGTCGTGCCGTCCGCCACGTTCAGCGAGATCCCGCGCAGCAGCTCACGCCCATCCGGCAATCGGAATCGCACCTCCGAGAAGACGACTCCGGTTCCGTCCAAGCTGCTCACCACCTATCCAAAGTCGCTTGAGCTGGCGCGGTCGCCCCTTCAGACAGAGGCACGAGACTACTCCAAGCCTGCATCCCCTGACGCAATGTTGGACGCCGTATCTGCCCGAGCGTTCTCCACGGACCCGATTTCTGCGCTTCCGTTAACTGGTTCTGTGCCGGGCTGCCCCTTCACCCGAACGACCGTGATCTTGTCGAACCCTTCTTTGAAGGTGGGCGGTCGCAAGCGCTCCGCCATCTTCTGCATTACCTCGTCCGTTACGACGCGGTCACGCTTGGAGTTCCGCTCCATGCACACTGCCAGCGGGACATCGAAGAATACTGCTTGGACCTCATACCCGAAGCTCTTGGCCATTTTGATCCACTGCCGGCGCTCGTGCGGACTCAGGTTTGTTGCATCGACATAGTTCCACGGCATCTTTGCGATGAGCCGGGCGCGAAGGAGACTACGCAGCGTGGAGAACACCAGCCCCTGGTATCTCTGGTCCGTGATGTCGTCGAAGAGCAGGGTTCGCAGCAGGTCGCTCGATAGCGGCGTGACGCCCCGGCGCTTGTACCAGGTCGTCTTGCCTGAGCCGGGCAGACCGATGGCGAGCACCACATATCCCTTCGGCGATTTTGCTGCGGTCAGCTCGGCGGGAGGTGTACCCAGGCTCTCCGGCTGCGTTTCGACTTCTATCTTGCGCTCGGGCGCTGCGGGCTCCTGTGGTGCGGGCGACGCAATTGCCTGCTCGGTCCTGGGCTCGTCTTTGGGCTCGTTTTTGAGCTCGTCATGTGCCATTGGCGGAGTCGCGCTCCCCGCCAGCGGAGTCTCACTTACCGGTGTAGCGGCGGATTCAGCGGCTCTCGTGGGTAGTGGATCTGGGTAAGAAGGCCGAAGCGGGGCCAACTGGTTCGCTGGCAGTTCCTGACCGATCTTGCCAGTGGACTCCGACTCGTTTGGTCCACGTCTGGGACGTCGTCTCATCTTTTCGCTGATCCATTCGCGCAGGTCGCGCATCCCTCACTTGTAACACTGCGCCGGATGCGTCGCAAACCTCGGGACCACAGCCGCTAACAGCAATGCCCTGTAATCTTCCGGGCCAGCTGTCGGCGCAAAACAGGCGCGGCGCTCGCTGCCGCTTTACAATCAGAGTTGAATCCACGTACTCACCGATAGGAGCAAACGCACGTATGGCAGTTAAGGTAGGCATCAACGGCTTCGGCCGCATCGGTCGCAATGTATTTCGCACCGCGATCGGCAATCCAGATATCGAGTTTGTCGCAGTCAACGATCTCACCACGCCCGCGACTCTCGCGCACCTCCTCAAGTACGACTCGATCCTCGGCAATCTCAAGCAGGAGATCTCCGCCGACTCTGATTCCATCACGGTCGACGGCAAGAAGATCAAGGTGTTTGCCGAGCGCGACCCCGCCAAGCTCGACTGGGCGTCGGTAGGAGCACAGGTTGTTGTTGAGTCCACCGGCTTCTTTACTGACGCGGAAAAGGCAAAGGCGCACCTTGGAAGCACGGTCAAGAAGGTCATCATCTCCGCTCCGGCCACGAATGAGGACCTCACCGTTGTTCTCGGGGTCAACGAGAACAAGTACGATCCGGCGAAGCACAATATTATTTCCAATGCCTCCTGCACAACGAACTGCCTGGCTCCTGTGGTTAAGGTCATTCATGAGACCTTCGGCATTGCATCCGGCATCATGACCACCATCCACAGCTACACCAACGACCAGGTCATCCTGGACACGCCGCACAAGGATCTTCGCCGCGCTCGCGCCGCCGCGCTCTCCATGATCCCGAGCTCGACCGGGGCCGCGAAAGCGCTCAAGCTCGTGATTCCGGAGATGGACGGAAAGCTCGACGGCTTTGCCATCCGCGTCCCCACACCCAATGTCTCGGTCGTCGACCTCACCTTCGTGGCGGAGAAGCCTATCTCCGTCGCAAGCATCAACGCCGCGCTCAAGTCGGCAGCCGACGGATCACTCAAAGCCTATCTCGGTTTCACCGATGAAGAGCTTGTCTCTTCCGACTTTAAGGGGAACCCTCTATCTTCGATCGTCGACTCCAAGCTGACCAAGGTCGTCGGGCAGACCGGTAAGGTGATCAGCTGGTACGACAACGAGTGGGGTTACTCGAACCGTGTCAAGGACCTGATTCTCTTTCTTGTTCAGAAGGGCCTGTAAGTCGAACGTGACTTGAGTTTCCTCGCTAAGAAGGTGCGTAAGTCCCAAGTTCAGGTTTGCGCACCTTCCCTCAATCCTGTCCCTCAGCTTAAGCCTCCTATGAGAACTGATTAAGTCGAAGGACAGTGAGGCCACACACATGGACGAGACGAATCGGAAACTCGCCAAATTCAAGGAAGCCAAGGATGAGGAGTACCGCAAGTCGGCAGAACGTTCCCCCTTCCGTCCGCATTGAGTCTCCGTTCCGAAGCTATCTCCCAAGCCCGTGTCGCGAGAGTTTAGAGATAGCGATCAAGCCACGAGATCGCGGTCTTGTCGGTAAGCAGGATGTGCTCGCCCAGACGTCGATAGCTCTCAAACTGAGACTCGGTGAAGAACTGGTTTAGGGTTGTGTCATGCGGGAAATTGTCGTGCTGGCGACGGTAGTTGAGCAGGTCCGGTGGTTCGTCTCCCGTGAGCGATGCCTTGATGTAGAGGATGTGACCGAACTGATCGGAGTTCGTGTCCTCGGGATAGCGGATAGTCCCATGAACACAGTGGATAGAGTTCCCGGGAAACTCCTGAAAGGATGAGAGACCCTCGACCGTGGGCGCAGGTGGAGTGTGGCGCGACAGGGTGCCGGTAACGGCAGTCGCGTCCGTTGTCGAGATGTGGGCGCTGAGGACGTAGGGGAGTTCGGCGGTGGGCTGCACCTCGGCCCCAGGCAAAGGTGCCGCAGGATCAGACGAAGCTCCCGCAGTCTTTCCCTGCGTGGGCGGAGCTGCGGTCTTTTCGGTCGAGGAGACGGAATGCGCCGCTTTGGGAGGCACGGGAGCTGTCTCGTCCAGAGTGATCTCGATGCCAAAGTCCAGGCGCGCCTTACGGATTGCCATGCCGATGCCTTCGAAGTGCAGGTGGCTATCCGCCTCGCCATCGCAGACGATAATGGAACGGCAACGACGCCGAAGGAGCTCGTACAGGCCCATATTGTCGAAGTGTCCGCCGTCGGTGAGGTAAACGTAAGCAGCCGTGTCGTTGGATCGCCCAAGAAGCTCAGTGATGATTTTGAGCAGACCAAACCGCGGGGATGACGGGAGCGGTTTCGGGACAGTGGGAGCAGGTGATGGGTGCGGTGGCGCAAATGGATCGTCGTGAGCCTCGGGCTTAATCTTCGACGCAGCACTGGCAAGACCGATCTGCCGCCGGCGGGGATTGCGAAGCCACCAGCCAAGGCGAACGTTAAACACTGTCAGTAGGAATGCAATCGCGGGATTGGAGTGGTATCCCATGTTTGGACTTGCCGCAGCCCCTGAGATAGCGACGGCTGTAGCGACCATGAGTCCCTGTTCGCGGGTGTAGACATAGTCCCGCGTGCTGACAAAGCCGTTGAACTGATTGCTCGCGTCTGATGCGGCTGTCCAGCCGACGTTGAAACCGGAGAAGAGAGGCGTAAATGCGAAGCTGGATGCCTTTCGCTCCTGGTAGGCGAGATCTTCGCCCATGGTGAGATTGATGGAAGTGCAGACGATGGGAAACGGTCCTTTATACGTTCCGGATAAGGTGTTGCCATGTTCGTCGACGGCAGGATTGCCATGCTCATCGTGGACGGTATAGCCGAATGGGAGCAGTTGGTCCATGCGGAGGTCGCGATCATCCCGCGTGAAGCCGGTAAAGCGATTCGGCTTGCGATTCGGGTTGGTGGCTCCGCCATAGCAGCGGGCTAGGCGATCCCGGTAAAAGGTGTGCATGGAAAAGTCGTTGATATCGACACGCCAGCCGAAGAGCACCGCTACGGCAAGACTTGATCCGGCAAGGATGGCGAAGCGGATGTGGGGGCTCCCACCGCCCTTCGACACGACAAGAGACCATTCCGCGAGTTTGGCAATCAGGATAAGCAGGCCGCTGATGAAAACAGGTGGCGCGATCTTGGCGAGGAGTTCGAGAAAGAAGCTCGTGCGGGTTGGGGCATCCGATGAGGTCGCCGGTCCACGAGAGGTCTCACCGCTCTTGGCCGAGAGTGCGCCTGCGATGCTGGTTACGAGCCAACCGGTCCAGACGGTGTAGCCGGTGCGGGAGTAGTCGGCAAGGAGATCGAAGAGAGCCGGACCGAGTAGGGAAAATGAGCTGAGGGCAAGCCAGGCTCCGCCGAACAGAAAAGAGAAGGCGCGGGCGCGGGCGAGCCATTCCCGCTGTGCCGAGTCTGTCGCTCGTCCGATCAGACCGAGTCCCGATTCTACGGTGAGGAAGGGAATACCGAAGATCAGTGTCGGCAGAAACACCACTGCCAGCGGTGCGATGAGATGGGGCGGAACAGCGAAAGCAGCCACAAAGAAGAGAAGGCGAATTGCTTCCACGAGGACGTAGGAGACGATCAGCCCGAAGACGAAGAAAAGCGGCACAATGGGAGCTGGAAGCTTGCTCGCAGCGGCAGCAACGGCGGTGAGAAAGCCCGCGCAGAGAACCAGGAAGACGAGCAGAAAGATGTGCGAGCGTTGCCCTGTCAGAGCGTAGTGCCATAAAGGACGAGGTCGCGCATCCCAGTGAGCGCGCAGGCGGGACTGGGGTTCGGGTTCACGCGAATCGACTGAGACGTTCAGAACTTCGGACGATGCGCTCTGCTTGGAGTAGGTGGATTTGTAGTGGAGCTCCGTAGGATGGGTGATGGGCGTAAAGATCGCGGCGGCCGCTGGATTGGTGCTGTTGCCGCCAGGAAGTGAAGATCGGTAGATCGCGGGCGCAATCAGGCTCGACGCGAGGAAGAGGGCTACAGCAGTCAGCTTGACCAAACTAGGAGGAGGCCCCGGCAGCTGAAGATCGACCAGCCAGCGATACAGAAGAGATGCAATCGCAATATAGACGACAAGAAGCACACCTGAGAGAGCGACAGTGACATCTCTGTGCGCGCGCAGGGGCAGATACAGCATCGTGCCGAAGTGAGGCAGCAGCAGGATAAAAAACAGCGTGGAGAGGAGCACTACGAGATTGAGAGCGGTGTTGCGAGTCCAAACCGCGACAATCGTCCAGCTATCCAGGGATAGCACTCCCCTGCGCGGCGCGAGATAGTTGGAGTAGCGGCGCAGCCAGGAGATTGGCTCGGGCTGAACCGTAGCGCGGTGGTCTGCTGGGGAGTTGCTGATAGCGTTGGGGATCGGATCGAGAAGACTTTCTACAGCCGGCAAGCTGTCGGCCCTGTAGATCCAGTTGGCAAGGAACTGGTGGATGTAGCCTCCGCCGGAGACGCTGGAAAGGTAGTCGATCTTGCCGAGACGCCGGTGGCGCGCTAGAGCCTGCAGGATGCCGAGATTGAACGTGGCGCTGCGAATGCCCCCTCCGGACAGGCAAAGACCGATAGTGGATCGCTGACGCGCCCTCTCGTAAGCGTCCGGCTTTTCCTCGAGCGCGGTGCCGGCCTGATCCTCCGCCAGCGGAGAGAAGGGCCAATGCCCTGAAGCTTCGAGTTCACGTTCCAGGAGCCACTTGCTGGGGGTGTACTGGGTGATAGTAGCGAGACGTGACTGCACGTCGGGCCTCACCTCCAAAGCCAGTGCCAGGTTCTCCACCGATTCAAGGCAAGAGATCGGCGGGTCGCATGCTCTGCCGAAAAGAGTTGCCAATTCTTCGCGAACGGAAACGGGCGCTGTGGCTGGAAGTGCAGGTTGCGAGACGCTCAGGCGAGCCTGTTGCTGCGGCATGGAGGCCGCCGTCGAGGCTGGCCTGGTGCTGAGAAGAGGGAACGTTACGCTTGCGAGACGCAAGCAGTACGATCGGTTGCTGTCGACCATTGCGGGTCTCCGCTGAAATTCAGATTCCGGGGGTATGCGGGAGTCTAGCAGCCTCGGTCACGAACTGTAAGCACGAGTTTGCTCCGCTAGCACTCGAGCCAGGATTGGGTTTTTGGTGAGACTGCAAGTGTTGTACAACACGAACGGAAGGCGCTGTTAGGCAGGCGGGTTAAAGGCGTATCTTAGGCCCATCTGTCGCGGAGGAGGAGGGTTCCATGCTGAGGAGAGATTTTCTTCGACGTACGGCGAGCTACGTGGGAACTGCGTGGGTAACGCAGCGTGTGGGCGGGGCAGCTATGCTTCGGGGCGAGTTGCCGCCTTCGGCCATCGACCCGCTTCCGCAGCGGTTCCATGCCCAGGATGAGGTCGTTCTCGGGAATACCGGCATACGGACAAGCCGACTGGCGATGGGGACTGGAACGATCGGCGGCGGGGGACGGTCTAACCAGACCCGGCTGGGGAACAATCCTTTCGTGAAGCTGCTGGCCGACGGGTATCACGAGAATGGCCTGCGCTTTTTCGATTCTGCGGATTCGTACGGGAGCCACCCGTATGTGGCGGAAGCGCTGAAGGGGCTTCCGCGCGATAAGGTGACGGTTTTGACCAAGACTGATACGCGGGATCCGGCGGGTGTGCGCGCCGACCTTGACCGGTTTCGGAAGGAGCTCGGCGTGGATCACATCGACGTGGTTCTGATCCACTGCGTCACCGAGGCGGACTGGACCACCCGGTACCGTGGTGTGATGGACGTGCTTTCGGAGGCGAAGCAGAAGGGTGTGATTCGGGCGCATGGGGTTTCCTGCCACAGCCTGCCTGCGCTGAAGGCGGCTGCCGCTTCGCCTTGGGTCGAGGTGGATCTGGTGCGGCTGAACCCGATCGGATCGCATATGGATGCTGACCCGGAGACTGTAATTGGTGTGATCAAGCAGATGCGGGCGCAGGGTAAGGGCATTGTGGGCATGAAGATCCTGGGGCAGGGGGATCTGAGCGACAAGCCGCAGGAGGCCATCCGGTATGCGCTCAGTTCCGGCGTCCTTGACGCTTTCACGATCGGAGCGGAGTCGGAGCGACAGCAGAAGGACCTGGTCCAGCGAATCGCCGCCGCCTAGAAGCCCATCATCACTCCGTGGCCAGCGCTGCGTGCGGCCAGCCATCGCTCCAGTCGATGGTGGAGAGCTGCATGGACGGCTTGCCGGTGTGGGCGTCGTAGGCGTGGAAGACGATGAGGTCTTTGCCGCCCGGATCCATCAGGAGGCTCTCGCCTCCGGGTCCGAGCCAGCGGTTGTTCGCGGTGAGCACTTCTGTGCCGCCACCCTCTTCGAGGGGTTTGCCGGTGCTGTCTAGGTAGGGTCCGGTGACGGCCCTGGAGCGGCCGACCAACGTGTGATAGGTGCTGTGGGTGCCGCGACAGCAGAGGTCCCACGAGGTGAACAGGTAGAAGTAGCCGCCGTGGCGCACGATGAATGGAGCTTCGATAGCTTCAGAGTCGGGCGGCAGGCCGCTGATATGTTCGTTCAGGCCAGCGGTCGACTCCATGCGTGGAACAGCCCCCTTCGCTCTTCGGGCGAGTGAGTAAACGCGGGTGTTGACGGTGCTTGCGAGGCCGGTACGGTCATCGAGACGCCGCATCTTGATGCCGTCCCAGAAGCTGCCGAAGGAGAGCCAGCCATGCCCCTCGACATCCTGGACGAAGTTGGGATCGATCGCGTTGAAGTTGTCTGTGGCTTTGGACTCGAGGACGAGGCCCTTATCGACCCATTTGTAGTCGGGACTGCTGAAGTCGAGGGTCTTGTTCACGGCGAGAGCGATGCCGCTCGTGTTCTTCCCGAAGAGCGAGTAGCTGTAGTACATCCGGTACTCGTCGCCGACGCGATGGACGTCCGGTGCCCATAGTTCTTTGGTGCCGGGACTCTTTTCGCGTATCCACTGTGGAATCGCGTCGAAGACCTGCCCGCACATGCGCCAGTGCTTGAGGTCTTCCGAGCAGCGGACGGCGAACTCGCCGCCCTGCGGGGTTTTACCTGTGGCGAAGACGTACCAGGTCTTGCCGTCCTTTGCTATCGATGGGTCGTGGGTGCCGGCGACGTCTCCGGTGACGGGCAGAGCGGAGGGCTGCTGTGCCGGAGCGACGATGGCGGTGACGAGAGCGAGAAGCGTGAGTGCGGCGCGCATGGTTTGTTTCTCCATATCCCGGGAGTGGACCGAGACCACCCCCTCCCCTGATTTGGTGCAAAGTCTTCGAATCATTCGGGTTAGGTCTGGACTTCGATCTTTCCCCCAACGGTATGATCCCGACGCTTATGCCGGGCCTTCATCCCTTTGGTCGGACTTGGCCTTTCACCTCGAGCTTGTGAATCGGGCTTCAGCCCGGAAGACCGGAGCTAAACCAATTCGAGAACGGCTCCAGGCGGACCAGAGGACCGAAGACTGCCCAGTACTGTCGTGGTGGAGAGTGTAAGGTGCCAGCCTGAGCTGGAACCAACTTACCTCCAGTTTATCTGACTGCCTAGGGTAGTTGCGCCACGGGAGTTGGCACTTTAAAGCTGAGCGGATGTCCCGGGGGTGGACCGGGGTTGGCGACCGGCGTACCAGCGCGAGGCGAGGGCGAGGGCGGTGACGGCGACGACCGAGGCGATGATTGCCTGTGACCAGAGGCAGTAGATGCACCACTTCTGGATGACGTAGGCCTCGAGATAGGTGAGCATGAGGGCGAAGAAGAAGCCAATCTGCGCGAGTTCGAAGACGATCCAGAGGCGGCCGGTGAGGGCGACGACGGCGATAAGGGCGTACCCGACGATGCCGAGCGTGGCGATGGGGATGTGGAGTTTGTGGCTGTTCGCGTCTTCGTCGAAGGTACGTGCCGGGAAGACGGCGTAGCGGGAGTGGTTCACGGCTCCGCAGTCGAACTTTTCAGTGACGGCGCAGGGGGGAGCCTGGCCGGGGTCCTGATTGTGGACGCGAAGGGCAAGGACGCTGACGACGATACCTGCGACGGCCAGCAGGACGATAAGGTACTTCATGGGAAGAGTGTAGCGGTTTTGGATGGGTATGACCTGGGCAGCGGGGAGGCGGAGCCAGGGAGCGGGATCCGCTGCCCAGCGTGATTGACCAGTCACCAGACTGAAGAAGATGAACGAGGGCGGCGGTGCAGCCTTGACCGGTATAGACGACTGTAGATGAACCGACAGGTTAAGCGTGTAGACCGACGCGATGGAACTGCCCGGTTACCAAAGATCAGTTCGAGGCTCGGGTCCCCCTTTAGGCGCGTGAACCGAGTGCGGTAGGCTGCCTCCATCTCGTTCCTCGGAGTCAGTATGCGTTCACGTTTTCTCCTGCTCTGTTTCCCTGTGCTTGCGTTGAGCCTCGCTGCTCGCGCTGACACATTGACGGAGAACTACACAGTTAGTGGTTCAACCGTCCTAAATAACTCCGGTTTCTTGGGGGTGACCTCCTCCTCGTTCTCACGGTTCGATACTTCTCTTGGAACGTTGAACAGCATGACGATTGCGCTCGCAGGCACTGCGACGTCGAGCTCGGATAATTACTTTTTCGATGTAGTAGCAGCAAATGCCGTGAACTCTGTGCTTGTGCTTGGGTCCGGCACGGGTTTCGGACCCGCCACGTTTCCAATCT
The DNA here is from genome assembly GCA_963778445.1 of uncultured Acidobacteriaceae bacterium. Lineage (GTDB taxonomy): Bacteria > Acidobacteriota > Terriglobia > Terriglobales > Acidobacteriaceae > Edaphobacter. The sequence continues at coordinate 279,583 of CAVZUG010000001.1, forward strand.
CCGCAAACGGAACGGTTTTTGCTCCGTCATTACTGCTTCTTTTTGAGGGACCCGGAACTCAGGCGCTCGTACTTAACTTCAATGGTCCAAGCACCGTTTCTGCGACGGGAACGTTGACCTACAACTACACTCCCGGCATACCTGTTTCCGCTACCCCCGAGCCGTCCAGCTTTGCTCTACTCGGCACTGGTCTTCTCGGGATTGTGAGTGTGGCGCGCAGACGCTTCGTGTAGAGTGTTCCCTGCTTAAAGAGGCCCAGCTTCGGCGGCGGCTTTGTTTTGTTTAGATCAACGACCGTAAGGCCCGCCACTTCGACGGTGAGTTGATCTCAGTGCGCGTGGAAGCCGTGGTTCGGGTCGTAGACGACGTTGATCAGATCATCGCGGTAGTCGATGGTGATCACGAGCTCGCTTAATGTCGGAAACCCGATGAAGCCAGCGATCTCAAGGCCGAGGTTGCGCGAGATGTTGCCCGTATCGATCGAGGTCATATACGGGATTCGCTGCTGGACGTGAGCAAAGCGGATGGTGACAGAATCGGCCTCGGAAACCTTGTTCACTTCGCCGCTGAGGCCATGCACGTGGAGACCGTCGTTGCCGCTGACATGAGTGACCTCACGGGCGGCCTCGGGTGAGATGAGGGCCATGGCGGATCCCGTGTCCATGATGAAGAGCTTTTGCGGAGCATTTCCGATGCGCGTCGGAACGATAAGTTGATGGCCGATACGGTAGATGAGTGTCCAGTCCTTCATCTCCGGCGCCCGGTAGCGATCCCTCGGGACGGGCACGGACGCGCTCTCGCCGGCGGCCGCCGCGTCACCCGTGGTAGCGAGGCCTTTCTCCGCCGCCGCTTCATCGGGCCGTTTTGGCAGCGGAGCGAGCCTCAACTCGCGCCCCGGCGTATCCAGAGTGACGAGATAGCTGCGAAAGACATCCGTACCGATCAGGCCATCGACGTCGAGAACGCTGCGCTTTTCGAGCACACGGACCATGCAGTTGCGGAACTCCATGCCACCTATGCGCAGATCGTCGACGTGGGTGAGATAGCTGCCTGCCGGCCCGTGATCGCCGATGCCGTTGGTGGCAACCTCTGCTTCCGGAACGAGGCCGGCACTGATCGCGGAGCTCCTGCTGATGAGCAGACCCGAGGCGCCGGTGTCGATTTCGAGGCGTTTGCGCTTCCCATTCATCTGCACGTCCAGCCCTACAGCGAAGAGGGGGCGCGTGGGACCGTTGGAGATAGGAACCATCTGGAGCGTCGCTGACGGTATCTCGCTGACGGGTTTACAGTCCCCGCGCTGTTGCGCCTCAATTGCTCCAATGGCGTCCGTGGAGGCGCGTTTCTGTTCCGGAGTGAGATTCGGGTCAAGCGCGTGCTGTTTGAGGCGGGCCAATCGCTGCTCCGGGGTGAGATAGACGAAGGTGGCATTTCTCCAGGCGCGATCGACTACCGGATCGCGCGGTGCAAGGGAATGAGCGAGCTCCAGCTGCTTTCGCGCAGACGCATGCATTCCCTCGAGATCGAGGAAGCGGGCGACGTCAAAGTGGGCCCGGGCAAGACAGGGGTCTGTGTTGACGGCCGCGTTGAACGCCTTTACGGCCTCCTCGGGCTCGCCCCTGCGAAGGTCCACATCGCCCATGACGTCGAGGAATAAGGCGTCTCCCGGATGATCCACGAGGTCTTTCCGCGCTAGAGCGAGAGCGTCGGTGAGATGGCCCCGGCCAAGTTCAGCTCTCACAAGGCCGGCTGAAGCCTCCGTGTCGGTGGGCTGATCCTTAAGGGTTGCGGCGAATAGTGTGGCCGCAGTCTCGTACTCCCGTCGCGCCATGGCATCCTCAGCGTCGGTGGGAGCAGTGTGGTCGACTTTGCAGCTCCGGCTTTGCTGAGCTTGTGCGAAGTCGAAGCTTGCCAGTACCAGAAATAATCCGAGGCTGCGTATAAGCCACAACATGGAACAGTTCTCCCGAGAAACAATGGCTCATCTTACCCCGGGTTGCGGTGATTGCTGCGCTTCTGTTTTGCTTGCTATGCGGAGCGATGTTTTCCGGCTTCTGGGCGCTGAGATCTGCTGTGTTGCGGATGCAAGTCTCTTTTCCATGATCTGCACAGCCTCCGCGCTTTGGTCCACGAGGATGAACGTACGGCCATGCTTCACGGCCGCCTCTCCTGTTGTGCCGCTGCCGGCGAAGAAGTCCATGACGAGATCACCCGGATTGGAGTGGACTTTGATGATGCGCTCGAGGATGCCAAGGGGTTTCTGGGTTGCGTAGCCTGTCTTTTCTCTGCCGGTGGGGCTGACGATGGTGTGCCACCAGACATCGGTGGGAGTCTTGCCGCGCGCGGCCTTCGCTTCCCCCACCAGGCCGGGGGCCATGTAGGGGATTCGGTCGCACTCCTCGAGATTGAAGGTGTAGCGTTCGGGATCCTTTGTGTACCAGAGGATGTTGTCGTGCTTGGCCGGCCAGCGCTTCTTTGCGCGCGCGCCGTAGTCGTAGGCCCAGATGATCTCGTTTTGAAAGCAGTCGCGGCCGAAGATTCCGTCGAGCATCACCTTGCAGTAGTGCACCTCGCGGTAGTCGATATGAAAGAAGAGGCTGCCTGTGGCCGAGAGGATGCGCCTGGCCTCGACCATGCGTGGTTGCAGGAATTGGGCGAGGTCGTCGAAGCTGTCGGCGTATCCAGTTCCGCGGGTTTTGTGGTCTTCCGTGATGAGCTCGGTGCGATAACGATGTCCGCCGAAGCCGGTCCGATCGCCTTCGGGGTCGCGCACGGTCCGCATACGTTGGCGGTGCTGCCGGCGGCCGGTGTTGAAGGGCGGATCGATATAGATGAGCTGCACGCTGCGGTCTGCCATTGTTTGAAGGAACGGCGAGATTATCGCCGTGCACAATCCGGTTACCCACGTTTGGTCTATGCCCTTCATCTTCTCGATCCAATTGATCTAACACGTTTGTTCCCTTTTGCCATCGGCATGCGGCACGATAGAGTTTTGCAGGGATCATTTTCGTCGCTCTTGTGTCCAACGCCAAACTCATCCACGCTCTTGCCACCGACGTCGGCCGGGTCCGCACGCGCAACGAAGATGCGGCCGCCGCGGCGCAGGCTCTGGGCGCCTACGTCCTTTGTGACGGCATGGGCGGAGCTGCCGCGGGCGAGATTGCAAGCCGGGTGGCGGTCGACACGTTTCTGGAGCACCTGGCTGCCAGCGCGTCGAGGGCGCCGGCTGCTTCCTCAGGTGAGGCAGCACTGACCGGCACGTCATCGAACAGCGCAAGATCCAGGCCGCAGACACGTCTCCATGCGGCCGTGCACGCGGCGAACGAGGCGGTGTTTGAACGCTCGTCCGGAGACGCGGATCTGGCGGGCATGGGCACGACCCTGGTGGCGCTGCTCCATGTTCCGGGTCCGGAGGGGGATCGACGGCTTTCGCCGCGTACGCCCAAACCACGCTTCGTTACACCGCCAACGCTGTTTCTGGCGAATGTCGGGGACAGCCGGTGTTACCGCCGGCGTGGGGGAGAGCTGTTCCAGCTTTCAACCGATCACTCGTTTGTGGAGGAGCAGGTGCTTGCGGGTCAGATTACGGTCGACCAGGCGGCGATCTCGCCCATGCGCAACTACATCACGCGCGCGATAGGTCCTCAGGATCGGGTGGAGCCGGATATCCAGTGCTACCGGCCGCAGCCGGGAGATTTGTACCTGCTGGCCTCGGATGGCCTCACACGGGAGCTGACGGACGTTGAAATTGCCGGTGTTCTTGCCTGCATGGCACCCGGTCCGGCTCCGACTCAGCCTGAACTGCACGCCGCTTGTCTCGGACTGATCGCGGCTGCCAATGATCGCGGAGGCCGGGACAACATCACGGTTCTGCTGCTCGCCTTTTTGTAGGTCAGGCTGCGCTGCTTACGGAGATGCCGGCGCTCCACGTCTTACGTTTGAACGGACCTGCGGTTTTCTAAGCCGCAACACGATGATTTCTTCTGCGATCAGCGCGGTGGCACAGACGACAAATGGAATCAGCTCCCCGAAGACCCTGGTTTCGATCAGGATGCCGAAGCTAAACATGAACGCAAACCAGAGCGGGCAGGAGCCACAGCCACGCTCGAAGGCGGCGCATCGACGATGCGGCGCCGCATCACTACCACAAACAGCATGAGGTAGGCGCATGCGCTCAATAGTTGCGGCCATGCCTGCGGCACGAGCAGCGACTTCACGTTCCAGTTCAGGCGAGGGTAGAACTCGGAGGGGTTGTGTTGAAAGAGATGCCTCGTCATGAGCTGCCAAGCTATCCAGGCTACGGCTAGCGGCACGACCAGTATCAGGCTGCGGGAGTGAAGAGCTCGAGACCATCTCAGACCGGTCGGCGTCGCTGCTTCGTTGATCAGATAGAGCGGCAACAGCAGAAGTGTGGTCTCCCGATTGATTGTGGCTACCAGGAAAAGTGCGGCAAACAGGCTCCAGTGACGGCGGAAGTAGAGGAGGTACATCGCTGCCGAAAAGAAGGCCAGGCTGGGCAGGTCGTAGATGAAGCGGAAGTTCTGAACCGTGTGCATGATGTAGGTCGCACCGCATACAACCAGCAGAAGCGGATAGACCATTGGAGTCAAGAGATGTCTGCGGGAGCTCGCCTGATAGATCTTCGTGGTGAACCAGCCGGTGAGAAGAAGACAGAGCACATTGACAACGGCCTGAACGAGGACCTCCGGCTGAACCGGTCGCGGGAACCAGAAATGGGAGAGGGCGAACGGCTGTGTGATCAAGTGGAGCGTATCGCTGTTATGTGCCCAGCGCATGGGCAGCAGCATCAGGCATCGCCCCTGGAACGGCATGCGCTCGAGCCCCTGCTCGTACAGTGCCGTATTTACGTAGGGCCGCGTGAGCCAGAAATAACACCACGCGAACTGAACGGTCGCAAGCAGGTACACCGCAAGAAGCAGGACCCTCTTTCTCTGTCGCATGCAGCATCAACCCCGTGTGCTCGGACGCCGCTAGCTCACCCATTTGAAAGGTCAGCACCCTGAATAGCACATCAGACGGCTGTATGTTTTCGAAAGGTTGCTAGATGGACAGTCCGCAACGGATCGCGGCACTGGTAGACTTCCTGGTTGAGCAAGGAAACTTTATGGAATCAACGCAAACGATTGCCGTGCTTGGAGCGGGAACCATGGGCAACGGCATCGCTCATGTGATCGCTCGTTCCGGCATTCCCGTGCTGCTTGCAGATATCGATGAGGCGGCGTTGTCCCGCGGCCTGGAGACCCTTCGCGGCAACCTGGCCCGCGAGGTGGCGAAGGGAAAGCTTACGAGCGAGCAGGCGGAAGAGGCCGGTTCGCGGGTCACGCCGACAACGCGGCTTGAGGATCTCGCGGAGGCTGCATTTGCGATTGAGGCCGCGACCGAGCGCTTCGCGGTCAAGGCTGCGCTGTTTCAACAGCTTGATCGCATTTTGCCCTCCACAGCGATTCTTGCTTCGAACACGAGCTCCATCTCGATTACGCGGCTTGCTGCTACCACCGGGCGTCCCCAACAGGTGATCGGCATGCATTTCTTCAATCCCGTGCCGGTGATGAAGCTGGTTGAGGTGATCCGGGGGCTCGAGACATCTCAGGCGACATTTGATCGTGTTCATGCGCTCTCTCTTCGGCTCGGCAAGACGCCGGTCGAGGTGAACGATGCAGCCGGTTTCGTCTCGAATCGTGTGCTGATGCCGCTGATCAATGAGGCGATCTTTGCTGTGATGGAGGGTGTCGCCAAACCCGAGGCGATCGACCAGGTATTCCAACTCGGGATGGCTCATCCCATGGGTCCGCTGACGCTGGCCGACTTTATCGGTTTGGACGTGTGTCTGGATATCATGCGAGTGCTTCATGAATCGCTGGGCGATCCCAAGTACCGGCCCTGTCCGCTCCTGATCCGGATGGTGGATGCGGGCTGGCTCGGACGAAAGTCGCATCGCGGCTTTTACATTTATCCGACATCGGGGTGAAGCGGGAGAGGATCGCCTCTTCACGACAAAGACTCGGGTAAGGTACGCTTTGAGTTTCGAGCCGGGGCTCTTCCCCGCCGCATCCAAATGCAAGCAAGCAGGAGATCGCAACATGCCGCAAGACCTGTACTTTGAAGACTTCCATCCGGGGAAGATCTTTCACTCCATTTACACGCTACAAAGTGACGACTGAGGAGATCAAGGAGTTCGGGGAGAAGTACGATCCGCAGCCGTTTCACATTGACGAGGCCGCGGGAGAGAACTCTTTCTTCAAGGGTCTGGCTGCCTCGGGTTGGCTGACCGCCGCGATCGTGATGCGCCTGAGAGTGCAGTCGATGCCGGTTTCGGGCGGCATGATCGGTGCAGGCGTGGAGGATATCCGCTGGACGCAGGCGGTGCGGCCCGGCGACACGCTTAGGACAGAAGCCGAGATCCAGAATGTGCGGCGATCGAGCCGGCGGCCGATTTTCGGCGTGGTTCGTTCCCGGACGACGGTCTATAACCAGCGCAATGAGGTGGTTATGCGGTCGACCGTCAACTTTCTGGCTCCGCTGCGGGATCCAGATCGCGCGTAGGTGATCGGTTCGGACGATCTGGCCGACGAATTTTGTGACAAGGGAGAAGGATGTGCCATACCTTCTCCTACCTCTCTCGACCCGGCTGCAAACATTTGATCTCCGGTGGACACCGATTCTTTCCTGATGACAACGGGGAGCGGCGGGCGGCCATCTGAGGGATTGGCTGCGTGAAGGGGACGTTACGTTTACACGAGCCCTGCAGCTCCGAAGGTCATCCGCCTCCATCGAAGGAACTCATGAAACCACGTTTGATTCAGTTCACTTTGCTCGCCTCCAGCCTGGTGTGTTCGCCACTCCTTACAGGGTGGGCGCTGGCCCAGACGCAATCTTGTCAGCAGCCGGACAATTCCGGGAAGAACAAGCAGCACGCCAAGACGGCGGACAACCAGAACAATGCCAAGCAGGATCGGCTCACCACGCAAAAGGTGAGAAAGGCGATCATTGCCGACAAGGGTCTCTCGACCTACGCTCACAACGTGAAGATTATTACTGAAAACGGCACGGTTACCTTGAAAGGCCCTGTAAGGTCCGCAGACGAAAAGCAGAAGGTCGCAAGTGACGCTGCCGGAGCTGTAAGCCAGGAAAAGATCGTCGATCAGTTGACCGTGAAACAGTAACGGCCCTCCACGTCACCACGCAGACCCAACGTCACACCCATTCAGCCAGGAGATCTATCCATGTCCAACAAGAACACCGCTGTATTCGGCATCTACGCCACGCCTGCCACCGCAGAGAACGCGGTCGACCATCTGCTTTCGATCGGGTTCACGAACTCGGCCATCTCGGTTCTTTTGCCGGACGATGAGAGCACGCGTGCATTCGCCCATGAGAAGAACACGAAAGCGCCGGAAGGGACGGTTACTGGCGTCACCACAGGCGGCGTCATCGGGGGGACGCTTGGTCTGCTGGCGGGTATTGGCGCACTTGCGATTCCGGGTGTTGGGCCGCTGATTGCAGCAGGGCCGATCATGGGTGCACTCGCAGGCCTCGGGGTTGGCGGCACGGTCGGCGGTATCGTTGGCGCCCTCGTCGGCATGGGCATTCCAGAGTATGAGGCGAAGCGATTCGAGGGAGCGGTAAAGGGCGGCGGAACGCTTTTGTCGGTCCACTGCGATAGCTCGGATGAGATTACCAAGGCGAAGAATGGCCTTCGTGACACGGGCGCGAAAGACATCGCGTCGGCGGGCGAAGAAGCAGCCGCAGATACCAGCGGCAGCCGCGGCACCTTTGGAAACATCTCGGGACGGAACGATGATGTCGATACAAGCACTACGGTCGACGATCGCGACACGGTGGACGATCGCGGCAACGTAGTGGGTCGGGACGTTCAGACCGGCACAACCACGCGCTATTGAGACGTATTGCGGATCCCTGCCGCCCAGGCGGGGATCCGGCGTACCAGACGCAGGCAGGATGAACCGCGCCGGTACCTATTTATATTCGCTTTTCTTCCGCCTTTCCACATCCTATCCGGCGTATCTTAACGAGATGCGCATGACGGTTATAGCCTCGGGCTCCAAGGGCAACAGCGCCGTCATCGCTTCCCAACGCACGCGCATTCTTGTGGATGCCGGCCTTTCGTGCCGCGAGCTCCTTCGCCGCCTGACGATTGCGGGGGAAGATCCCGCCCAGCTTTCCGCGATCCTGATTACGCATGAGCACCAGGATCATGTTGCGGGGCTGGCAGTCCTTGCGCGGAGACTCCAAATTCCCGTTTTTTTCACGGAGCCGACCCATCGCGCGTGGGTCCGCATGCTGACGCCGAGAACTACCATGACGTATGCGCAGTGGCTGGATAAGCTTGCCGCCGAACGGGAAGCAAAGGCCTCGGCAAATGCCGGTGTGCCGACCTATGACGCCTGCAAGCTGGAGGCGATTGCAAGCCTTTCGGCGGAGGCAGCCACTCTGGACCCGAGCCTGAACCGCGCCGGTGATCCCCATGCGGAGCTGCCGATGGAGAGCGCCGAGGAGCCCTGCGAGAACGAAGTCTCAAAACCTGGCGCAAAGGCGGATCCCACCTATCTTCCCGCGGTTGAATACTTCCATTCCGGGACGAGCTTCTGTATCGGCGACATCGATGTGTGCCCTTTTACCATTCCGCACGATGCCGCGGACCCGTGTGGCTTTGTGTTTTCCTCTGCCGGTGTTCGGATGGCGATCGCCACGGACCTGGGGTACATGCCGCCGAACGTGAAGTCGGCCTTGAGAAATGTGGATGTCCTGCTGATCGAAAGCAATCATGACCTCGAGATGTTGAAGGATGGGCCGTATCCTTGGTCGGTTAAGCAGCGAGTGCTATCGCGGGTCGGTCACCTGTCGAACCTGGCGGCAGCGGAGTTCCTCGAGCGGGACTACGACGGCGGCGCTCACACCATCATCCTGGGGCACCTGAGCGAAGCCAATAATGCGCCGGAGCTGGCGCGCATTGCGGCCGAAAGGGCGATCGGCGATCGCATGACTTTGCTCGGGAACCGAATTTTGCTCGCGCAACAGCAGATTCCCCTCCAACCGGTTCAGCTTTGAGTGCGGACCTCGCCGATCTGCGACAATCCCACTGATGCCCTGGTATGAACTCACGTCAGCCGACGATCCGAAGCTTGATGAGCTGGCGGCAAAGTACAAGCTCCATCCATTGCATGTCGAGGACGCCCGTTCCCCGGATGAGCGCATCAAGGTCGATCAGACCGGCACGTACACCTTTGCCGTCCTCAAGCCGGTCCATTTGGAGCACGCTTCTGCGCGCGGCGACTGTCATGCGGACACCGTCTCCTTCTCGACCATTGACGTCTTCGCCGGCCGCATGGACAAGGAGACCTTCTTCATTACGATCGCAGATCCTTCCTGTCCGACCTCCGAGGAGGCTCTGGCACGCGCCCGCCGAGACGGGCAGGACGACAACCCGGCGCGCCTCCTCTACCTCATTCTGGATACGATCGTCGACCTATACTTCCCCGCGATCGACCACTACGACGACCGGATTGACGAACTGGAAGACCGCGTGGTCGCGCAGCCGGAGCCCCAGGTATTGCAGGAGGTCTTCGGGATCAAGCGCCAGCTGATCGACTTGCGGCGCGTGCTGGTGGGGACGCGAGACGCGACGCTTCACCTCCAGCGTGATCCGCAGTCGATCATCGACTCCGAACACCAGCCGTTTGTGCGGGATATCTATGACCATGTGGTTCGGCTGCTGGACTCGGTCGAGACCCAGCGGGACCTGGTCAACAATGCCTTGGACATCTATCTTTCCTCCGTCGCAAACCGCACGAACGAAGTGATGAAGGTGCTGACCGTGCTGGGCACTGTGGCTCTACCGGCCATCGCCATCTCCGGGATCTATGGGATGAACCTGAAGGGGTTACCCTTTCAGGACTCCGCCCACGGAGCCCTGATCGTGGGCGGCCTGACGATCGCGTCGACGGCTGTTCTGCTGTTACTGCTCCGCCGCATGCGGTGGCTGTGAAGCGGCGACTGGTACGCGTGCTTCTCGGCTGCGTACCCGGGCAACATAATCTTCGAAAATTTCGCCCGGCTAAAAGCCGGCTAGAGAAATTTCATTGGCTTCGCCATCGCGAAGATGAGAAGCGCGCATCCCATGTGACATCGGGCTTATCGCCCAAGGAGATCCAGTTATGACCGATTACCGCGTCGCCGCTGGCGAAGCATCAGAAGACCAAGTCACGGCAGCCATTGAGAAGGTCACCTCGCAGGTGCCGTCCAGCGCCTACCTTGGCCTCGCTATCGCATCGATCCTCGGATCCGTTTGTTTCAAGATTGCGAAGAAAGAGCACGAGGCGCTCTTTGTCGGACAGTGGGTCGCACCCTTTCTGCTTCTCGGGATTTACAACAAGCTGGTCAAGCAGCACGGGTCCGACGCTACAACCAAGAACTATTCCTAAATCAGCTTCGCGATGGGAGTTGTATCTCAGCCAGGGGGCTCCGGCGGTAGCTGGGGTCCTTTTGCGTTGCGACGATCAGCTACCGCGCTTACCAGAGCACGCCATCTTGCGGAGTTGCTGCGACCGGAAGGTTTGACTCCCCAAGAAGCTGTCGCAGATTGATTTCGATGACCGTCGTGATTGATGTCAGCGGAACATCGTAGATGGTGTTGTCGAAAGGATCTTCGAGATCACGGCCGATCTTGTCCAGTGCCAGAAACATGAATCCGACCAGCGTCGAACCGAGCGGGGTAAACCAGCCCAGGTTTTCCACAAGTCCGATCGGCAGCAGCAGGCAATAGATCTGAACGAAGAGCATGGGAAAGTAGTCGTACTGCTTCGGCATCGGCGTATTTTTGATTCGCTCTGTGCCTCCCTGTGCATCTGTCAGATCGTCCAGGTTCCCGTCGATCGACTGCCAGGCTATCTTGTCGATCCAACCGGAATTCTTCGCCTGTTGAATCAAGTCGCCGATCTTCTTCTGCAGAGCGAAAGGCACATTTCTCTCGTGGCGAAGTGTCGAGATCTCTTCGGCGGACAGGAATGGAGTGAGTTCCTTCCAAGGCTCGAGTCCGCGCAGATGTTGCCGCAAGGCATGGACATAGGCGATCAGGCAGTAGACGATGCGCTTCTTCCAGGCTTGTACCGCGGTCTCATCCTCTGACCTGGTCAGTTGCACCGCTGATACTGCCTGCCGAGCGACGCTCCGGCTATTGTTTACAATCTGGCCCCAGAGGGTGCGAGCCTCCCACCATCGAGCGTAGGACGAGTTGTTGCGAAAACCCACGATGACGCCCACGGCACCGCCGTACAGACCGAGCGGGATGTGGCGCGAGCCCACCCATTGCCAGTGCAGCACCATGTACGCAAATACGATGACGCAATCCCACGCGAGCAGTAGTACGAGGGGCCGGCCGACATACTTGAGCATGCGCCAGAGTTGCGGCCCCTTCGGAACGATCACGCCGAGTCTCCGGTCTCCTTGGTGCTGCTGGTGAGATCGTGCCGGGCATCTGCGTTGCTCACCTCGTGAAAGGCCTTCTGGCCGTCTTCTGCAATCCGCACCTCGCCCGAGCCGATGGAGTAGACCCAGCCAGAGACGGTCAGTTCTCCACGCGCCAACCCACCAGCGATGGAAGGATGCGTTTTCAGATGAGCCAATTGCATAAGGACGTTCTCTTCGGTGAGTCTGCGCAATTGCGAGGTTGGCGCCTCGTCTTTCCCGGACATACTCTCGGCGACTGTGAGCGCAGCCTTTGCGTTCGTCAGCCAGTTGGACACCGCAGGCATGCCGGCGGTTGACGCGGGGTTCAACAGTGCCTTCATGGCACCGCAATCGGAGTGCCCGCAGACCACCACATGACGTACCTTGAGCGCGGCCACAGCATACTCGATGACGGCGCTAACGCCTCCTAACATTTCACCGTACGCCGGGACCATGTTGCCGATATTGCGGGTAACAAACACCTCTCCGGGACCGGCGCTAGTGATCGACTCCACATCGACGCGCGAATCGGCGCAGGCGATAAACAGCGTGTGCGGCCGCTGCGGCTCCTCTTCGGCGCGCTTATAGTCGTCCGCTCGCTCGGCATACACCTCACTTTGGAATCGCCGTGCGCCTGCTTTTAGTCGCTCCAGTACATCCTCTTGCATGCGATCCCTTTCTGAGCTGCCGCGATCTCGAGTCGCCTCGCGTTCAGCTTACTCCCGCCACTTGATGTTGCAACCAAGGCTGGTGCGCTGGTTTGTATCGGGCCGCTTGCCCGCGATGACCGCGTCGAGTGCGGCGCGCAGATCACGACCGGTAACCGGCTCGTCATTTCCCGAGTCGCCTCGCCGCGGACGACTCCCGTCGAGCTGTCCGCGGTAGACCAGTTTCATCTCCGCATCGAAGAGAAAGAAGTCCGGGGTACAGGCCGCTCCATAGGATCTCGCCACCTCCTGCGTGCTATCGAGCAGATAGGGAAACTGCCAGCCTAACCGCGCGGCTTGCTCCCGCATACCATCGGGGCCGTCTTCTGGATATTGCGAGACGTCGTTCGACTGGATAGCTGCGATAGCGATCGGACCGTTGCCATCGTCAAAGTAATCCCGCCCGATGCGCGCAAGCTCTTCTTCGACATGCTTGACGTACGGGCAGTGGACGCACACGAACATCACGAGCAGGCCATGGCGACCCTGCCTTGACGTTCCTCCACCGGGCATCTTGTTGACTTGATCACTGGCCTCGTCATCCCAACTGAGCGCGAAGATGTCATCGCGTCCCATGGCTCGCCCGGTTGTGACGTCCGTGAGTTCAAAGGCGGGTGCCGCCGTCCCCAGCTTCACCATCGCCGACTCTGTTCTTGCCACGCACCCTCCCTGGTTGAATCCTGGCTCAACAACATCATAGCGACGACCGAGCCAGTTTTGGGGCGATGTACCTGGAGTTCACGTCGTGCTTGCATAGAGCGGCTGCGGGCTCTATATCTTTTAGCGTAAGAAAGCATAGAGATTGAGCGTTCCAGGACAAGAGCAAACAGGTCGGCTATGGATAAGAGAGATTTTTTGAAGACCTCGGGTCTTCTGATCGGCGGCAGCATGCTGTCACGCTTCGCTGCGGCTGAGCAGCAGCCCACGCCGCGGACCAACTGGTCTGGTAATTACACCTACAGCACCGAGCGGTTGGACTCGCCCGCAACGGCTGCGGATGTCCAGGCGCTCATCAACAAAGGTTCCCGGCTGAAGGCGCTGGGCTCACGGCATTCGTTTAACGGGATCGCCGACACCACCGGCGAGCAGGTCTCGCTGAAACGGTTAAACCAGATGAGCATCGACCGCGAGGCGCGCACTGTGACGGTGGGTGCCGGCGTCCGGTATGGAGAGCTTGCTCCCTACCTCGACCAGAATGGCTTCGCATTACACAATCTGGCCTCCCTTCCCCACATTACGGTTGCGGGGGCGTGCGCAACGGCGACGCACGGATCAGGCAGCAGCAATGGCAATCTTTCGACGGCGGTCTCTGCTTTGGAGATGGTCACGGCGGACGGCCGAGTCGTCATGCTTTCGCGCAAGGGGGATGGGGACCGCTTCCGTGGAGCTGTCGTTGCGCTCGGCGCGCTTGGCATCGTGACTCGAATCACGCTCGACCTCCAGCCCACCTTCCAGATGACACAGGTGGTCTATGAAAATCTTTCGATCTCACAACTTGAGAGGAATCTTGACGCGATCTTCGCCAGTGGATACAGCGTCAGCCTGTTCACAGATTGGCAGAACCATCGTGTTACGCAGGTGTGGATCAAGAGCCGTTTCGATCCGAAGGCTCCGTCCCCTGCGAAGCCCCATTTCTTTGGGGCAACGCTCGCGACAAAGAAGCTGCACCCACTGGCGGGCCACTCGGCGGAGAACTGTACGGAGCAGCTCGGGATTCCAGGCGCATGGTACGAGCGCATGCCACATTTCCGGATGAACTTTACACCAAGCAGCGGGGCCGAGTTGCAGTCAGAGTATTTCGTTCCGCGCGCGAGGGGCTATCAGGCGATCCTCGCTGTCGAAGAGCTGCGCGACAGCCTGACGCCACACCTGTTTATCTCAGAACTTCGCACGGTTGCGGCCGATGACCTCTGGATCAGCCCGGCTTACCAGAGAGACTCGATGACGATCCACTTTACCTGGAAGCCAGAGTGGGACGCTGTCCGGGAGCTGCTGCCGTTAATCGAGGCGAAGCTGGCGCCATTCGATGCGAGACCGCACTGGGCAAAACTCTTTACCACCGAGCCCTCCCGGCTGCGTTCGGTTCAGCCGCGCATGGGTGAGTTTCAGGCTCAGCTAAAGCACTACGATCCGCAAGGCAAGTTCCGCAACGCGTATCTCGAGAGAAACATCACCGGAACGTAGCGCTGCCTTACTCGCCATCCAAGAAGCTTTCTGATTACTTCCCGAAAGCATGCCGGAGCTCCTAAGCTGGGCTTAGCCTATGAAGGCCAGTCCACTCCATCAACCGCCGCGAGTGCTTCCAGAAGCCGGTCGAGCGCCTCGTCGCGCTGGGCTTGCGCTTGGCCCGAATGGGTTTGCGCTCTGCCGCTGGTGTCAGCTGGAGATCTTGGCTAAAAGGCGACGCACCTTTTGCTCGGACTACTGCGTTCATCAGTGGCGACTGCGTTCAGACCCTGGCTACCTGCGCGATCAGGTGTTCGCACGGGATCGCGGCATCTGCGCGGCGTGCCAGGCCGACACCGTTGCGATCTTCGGCGCTCTCAAGCGCTCCCGGGGCGCTGCGCGTGCCGCCGGCCTGTCGATCTACGGCATGAAGACGATTGCGAGCAGACGATCGCTGTGGGATGCTGACCACATTCTGCCGGTTGCGGAAGGTGGAGGCCAGTGCGACCTCGAGAACATTCGTACCCTGTGTCTTCCCTGCCATCGCGAGTTCACGGCGGACCTTCGACGTCGTCTGCGCGAGAGAGCACAGCGGACAGGCGCGAGTTGTGTCTGAGCAACATGGCGCCATCCTTTCGCGTCAGCACTCTGACACTCAGGCGTAAAATTGACACATGGGAATCAGCCGGGAACAGGCTTTGGACTGCTTTGCGAGCGATGATCTGATCGGTATAGGCATGGAAGCAGATGCTGTGCGCCGACGTCTTCATCCCGAGGGAGTCGTCAGTTACATTATCGATCGCAATATCAATTACACAAACTTCTGTACGGAGTACTGCACGTTCTGTGCCTTCTACCGGCCACTCAAGGGCAAGATGGCCGCTGAAGGTTACATCCTCGATTTCGAGACGATCTACGCCAAAATTGCTGAGACGCTGGAGATGGGGGGGACGGGCGTGCTGATGCAGGGCGGCATCCATCCGGACCTCAAGATTGATTGGTTTGAGGGGCTGTTTCGCGGAATTAAAGAACGCTTTCCGACGATCTGGCTCCACTGTTTGAGCGCCAGCGAGATCCTGGCTATCGCGGAGTATTCGGAGTTGAGTCTGCGGGATACGATTGCGCGGCTTCGAGATGCCGGGCTGGACTCGATACCGGGTGGCGGGGCAGAGATCCTGGACGACGAGGTTCGCAAGCGGATAGCGCGCCTGAAGTGCCGCACAGAGGACTGGGTGAGCGTTCACCGTACGGCACATGCGCTGGGGATGCGTACTACAGCGACGATGATGTTCGGCGTCGGCGAGACCATGGAGCAGAGGGTGAATCATTTCGAGGTTGTGCGGCGGCTTCAGGAAGAGACTGGCGGCTTCACGGCTTTCATTCCGTGGTCTTTTCAGCCGAATAATACGGCTCTGGGCGGGCGCGGATGGGATGAGGCGACCAGCGTTGAATATCTGAAGACTCTTGCTATCTCACGCATGGTCCTGGACAACATCGAGAATGTGCAGTCGAGTTGGGTGACGCAGGGCCTGAAAGTTCTCCAGATGGGATTGCGCTTCGGCGGCAATGATGTGGGCAGCGTGATGCTGGAGGAGAACGTGGTGCGGGCGGCCGGCACTGCCAACTGCACCACGGAAGAGGAGCTACGGCGAGTGATTCGCGATGCGGGTTTCAAGCCCGTGCAGCGCGATACGCTGTACCGGACGATGTTCCTGAATTAGAGCCGGACGCATTCGAGGTGTGTCGAAGCCACGATAAGATCGTAGGGACACCAGGAGCCGCACTCTGCCAGTTTCTACACATCTGTTCGCTACGATGCTTCTGGCGTCACCGCACGGTCTCGGCCACTATTGGAAGACGCACTACGCCGATAAGACCTTTGAACATCTGTATCGGTGGAACGCGTTTGACACTGCACTGCTGATCCCTTATTTCGTCGTCATGGTCATCCTTGCCTTTTACGGCATTCATCGTTACCAGCTGGTTTGGCTTTACTACAGAAACCGCAAGAACGAGGTGCGCTGGTCGGAGCCCCCGGCGCGCTTTGCGGAAGACGACCTGCCGTTTGTAACTATCCAGCTACCGATCTTCAATGAGCAGTTCGTTATTGATCGCCTGGTAGAGGCTTGCTGCCGCCTGAACTATCCGCGAGATCGTTTCGAGATCCAGGTACTCGATGACTCCACCGACGAGACTTGCGGCGGTGGCACGGGACATCGTAGATCGGTATGCGGCAGGATTCGGCGATCTGGCGCCTCAGCCGATCGTCTATATTCACCGGACAAATCGGCACGGGTACAAAGCCGGCGCTCTGGACGCGGGGCTCCAGGTCGCGCGCGGCGAGTTCGTCGCGATCTTTGATGCGGACTTCGTTCCACCGCCCGACTGGATCATGAAGGTGATCCATCACTTCGCCGAGCCGGGGGTCGGTATGGTGCAGACGCGCTGGACTCACCTGAACCGAAACTACAGCTTTCTTACGCAGGTTGAAGCTATCCTGCTCGACGGACACTTTGTTCTGGAGCACGGTGGGCGCAGCCGCGCCGGGGTCTTCTTCAACTTCAACGGAACCGCGGGAATGTGGCGGCGGCGGGTGATCGGTGAGGCGGGTGGTTGGCAGCATGACACGCTGACCGAAGACACAGACCTGAGTTACCGGGCTCAGCTGATCGGGTGGAAGTTCAAGTACCTGCAGGATGTGGAGTGTCCGGCGGAACTTCCAATCGAGATGACCGCCTTCAAGACGCAGCAGGCGAGGTGGGCGAAGGGCCTGATCCAAACCGGTAAGAAGATCCTCCCGAGGGTGATGGCGAGCGACGCGTCGTGGCACACCAAGCTCGAGGCCTGGTATCACCTGACGGCGAATATCAGCTATCCGCTCATGATCGTCTTAAGCACGCTGCTGATGCCGGCGATGATTATCCGCAGCTGGCAGGGGTATCTGCAGATGCTGCTGATCGATCTGCCGCTGTTCATGGCGAGCACGATGTCCGTGTCGAGCTTTTACCTTGTAAGTCAGAAGGAGCTTTACCCGAAGACCTGGGGTAAGACTCTTCTTTACGTTCCGTTTCTGATGGCTCTTGGCGTGGGGCTCACGATCACCAACACCAAAGCGGTGCTTGAGGCGCTGTTCGGGGTGCAGAGCGCGTTTGCGCGAACACCGAAGTACCGGGTCGAGAAGAAAGGTGAGAGAAGCCAGGCGAGGAAGTACAGGAAGCGTCTGGGCGTGGTGCCCTGGATCGAACTGGCGCTGGGGTGCTATTTCGCGTGCACGGTCTGGTACGCGGTGTCTACGGAGAACTTCTTTACTGTTCCTTTTCTGCTGCTGTTCGTCTTCGGTTACTGGTATACGGCGCTGCTGAGCCTGCTGCAGGGCCGTTTCGACCGGTTCGGAGCGGTTGGGCAGGAGATGCACGAGAAGCCGTACCCGGTGGGTATCTAGGGCGCGGGCGCCGGCAGGCGACACGGGCACTGGCTGCTAGACTTGGGGGAACATGTTCATTGCAGTGATGATGGCTGGGGCGATTGCGGCGGGGTACGCAGTCACGGTGGTGATCTCGATGATCCTGACCTTTGCGGTTGCCATTGCCCTGCCCAGGTTTGTGGAAGCGGACCACCTTATTCGCAACGGTTACAAGCTGGTACACGAGGGTTTCTGGCTGGTGGCGGCGGTTGCGGGGGGGTATACGACGTCCCTGATTGTGAAGGGCATTCATCCGCTCGTGACCGAAGCGGCACTGCTGGCTGCGTTGATCTGGATCCTGTGGGATAACAGCTGGGAGGCCAGGCAGCGAGGCATGGCTCACCAGGTCCTGATCACGGCGTTGACGGTGCTGGGCGTGGCGGGTGGATACGTGCTGCAGCGGCAGGTGGTCTGACTCTCCTTCGGGCGAGTGGGCTACCCCTCGCCCCCGTACCTTGAGCTTAAGTCTCTCCTTTCAACAGGTTACGGTTCAGGTAACTCTGCAAACTATTGCATCGATTGGGTTTATAGGTAAAGTCTTGAAAACAAAGAAGAAGGCTCCGGGGACACCCGGAGCCTTTCTTGTTTGTTATTCCTCTATTTCCAGGATAGCTGGTTTGGGCAGGAGTTACGCCACCTGCCGAGAGAATGTTAGAAGCGAATTCCAAAGGTGATTGGGATGTAGCTGGTCTCGTTGCTGTTGGGAGGATAAAAGTTGCCGATCTGTCCGGTGGTGCCGCCAGTGACACTGGGATCTCCGACACGCGCCTGGTTGAAGGTGTGGACGAAGCGTGCCTCGGCGAAGAGCCGCTCGTTGGACCAGCGCGAGAATTTGTAGGTCAAGCCGATGCCGCCGTTTACCCCGGGTGCGTTGCTGAAGTAATGATCGACAATCTGGTTGGCTGTGTACTGGATAGGAAAGCCGTAGTAGTCATAGCCCTGAACAGTGACCGGAATGGTGAAGTTGGTCACCTTGTGGTAGAACCCGCCACCCACAACGGCGTATGCCCCTACGGTGTCACTCTGGTAGAAGTTGAAGGTCGGATTGAGCGTGAACGACCAGATGTGGGCGTTGCCGCCCAGCCCGGTGTATTCGTTCCCGGTTCCACCACCCGCCAGGCTGAGGCTGTTATAGAGGTTTGCCTGATTTGAGAGTACGTTGCCGGGAATGCCGAAGTGGTCATAGTCAAACTGGAACATCACGCCGAAGTTCTTGCTGGTGTTGATGCCGGCGCCACCCTGGAAACGCCATCCAGTATTGAGGTAATTGCTGCTGGCGCTCCCGACGGGAACATTGAAACCACCGCCGACGTTGAATGCCAGCCGATTGGAACCGTCCGCATTGCGATACTTATCGCTGTAGTTCGGCCGGCCGTAACGACGTCTGCGCGGCGGTGGTTGAAGATCGGCGCTCGCGGAACCTGGGTCGGCAGGAAGATCGGCAGTTACGCTGCTGCTCGAGCTGCTGCTGTACTCTGCGTTTGCCGGGGCAATCTCGACTGGGGCTTTGAGTGCTGCCTGTAAATTCAAGGCCGGATGAGACAGGTCGAGTGTCGGCCGCGAGCCGGAGGCGACAGGCTGCTGAGCATACACACCCGCGGCGCACGAGGCGAGAAAAGCCACCGCCGCGATGCGGACCATTCCGGAGATAGGCGAGGTGCGAAAAGGGGACGAGTTCATCAAGATCTGCTCCTAATTTTCTGAACGTTTTCTGAACGTGCTCTGCGTCTTACGGGGTGAACCCGAAGCAATCGCTCTAGTTGTGTAAGACGCGTGATTTCAGGTTTTGGATAACAGATCGCTTTGTTCTTATGAAGGGTGATACTGGCGCTTCAAAAAAGAACAGGCGCCCATATGGACGCCTATTCTTAGCTGCGTGTCGGTGAGATTTAGTGAATGTCGAACTGCTCCGGGTGCAGACTGGGGTCGGATTTGACCAGGATCGTCTTTCCGACGATCTCTTCCATCTCCTGAAGCCACTTTGTTCCGCCTGCTTTGAGCTGCTTGACGACGTCGGGATGAACCCTGAGCATGACGTCGCCACGGTCCAGGTGCTTCTGCATCTTGCGAATTTCGATGTAGATGTCATTGCAGACGGTGACCGGCGACTTCGTCATGCCGGTTCCCTGGCAGACGTTGCAGGTGGTGGAGAGGGTACGTTCGAGCGATTGCTTGACGCGCTTACGAGTGATGGCGACCAGGCCGAAGTCGTTGAATTGGAGAACCTTGGATGGCGCACGGTCCTTTTTCAACTCTTCTTCGAGAGCTGCCATTACTTTATGACGATTTCTGCGTTCATCCATGTCGATGAAATCGATGATGATGATGCCGCCGAGATCGCGAAGCCGGATCTGCCGCACGATCTCCGGGATCGCATCGAGGTTGGTCTTGACGATCGTGTCCTCGAGACGCGCTGTCTTGCCGACGTACTTGCCGGTGTTGATGTCGATGGCGACCAACGCCTCGGTCTGGTTGATGACGATGGATCCGCCGCTCTTGAGCCAGACCTTGCTGCGGAGTGCCTTGTTGATTTCTTCGGCGATGCCAAACTGCTCGAAGAGCGGCGTCTCCTTGGTGTAGAGCTTGACGCGCCGGATGAGCGAGGGCTGGAACCGCTGCAGAAAGCGCAGGACCCGCTCGTACTCCGTTTCGGTATCGACCCAGATGGCCGAGAAGGTGTCGGTGACCTGATCGCGCAAGACGCGCTCCACGAGGTTGAGATCGTGGTAGATCAAGGCAGGCGACTTGGACGACTCAGACCTCTGCTTGATGTCGGCCCAGAGATTGAGGAGGAAGCGCAGATCGGAGCGCAGCTCCTCTTCGCTGGCGCCGGAGGCGGCGGTGCGCACGATGAAGCCGCCGGAGGCCTCGCCTTTCTCGGAGAGAAGAATCTCTTTGAGGCGCCGGCGTTCCGAGTCTGACTCGATCTTGCGCGAGACGCCGGTATGGTTGACGGTTGGCATAAACACCAGGAACCGCCCCGGAAGGGCGATGTGCGAGGTGATCCGCGCGCCTTTCTTCGCGATCGGCTCCTTGGCGATCTGCACGAGCACCTCCTGCCCGGGCTTCAGCAGATCGCTGATCGCCGGCAGGTTTGTCGTCTGGGCGGAGTGGCGTCCGTCGCGTCGTCCGGGCCGGCTGGTGGAGCGATCCCCGCTGCCGCCCGTTGACCTCCCACGATCTCCGCCACGATCACGGCTGCGTCCGTCACGACGATTGTCGCGGCCGCGGCCGTCGCGATGGCTTGAACGGCGATCGGGCTCGCGACCATTGCCGGACGCGTCTCCGACCGTCGAACGGTCACTCCCGGTCTCTTCCTGTTGGGCTGAAGATGTTTCTAGAAATTCGTCGGCTTTGGAGCTCTCTACAAATCTGCCCGGCTCCTCGTAGTCATCTTCCGCGTCTTCTGATTCCTCAAACGACTCGTGATGGTGGTCGTCCCCTACGGCGTACTCCTCTTCGACGATGTCTTCGTCTTCATCGCCTTCCTGATCTTCGCCAGGACGCGTGATCTGGTCGATAGACATCTCGCGGATCATGGTGCCGAGATCCGCAGCGCCTTCGAGGGTCTCATCGTCCTCGTAGTCCATCTCTTCGATCGAGCTCGCATGAAGGGTCGTCGCACTGAAATCCTGGTGGCGTTCCGGGGCGATCGAGTCCGGAAGCCCGCCTGGAGTATCCAGGCCGCCCTCGAGCTGCGAGCCTTCGGATACGGCGCTTTCATGATGCATGGGCGAGGTTGGCTCGGCGATCTCGTGCTGAAACGGTGTGGCGGCTTCGGAGACCATCTCTCCCGTATTCCCGATTGCCGTGAACTCGTGCGCGGCCGGAGTCTCTTCCGGTGCGGCAGCGATCGGCCGAACCGAAGCATCAGGTTGCGGAGTGATGGTGTGGGCGATCGAGCGGCTTTCTTCGGCCGGTTCTGCGGTCCGCGATATCTGGTCGACAACAGGCTCGGGCTCGTGGGCGGCGTCCCCATAGAGATTTGGCTTGGAGGGGAGCGGCGCTACCAGTTCCTCATCGGGCGTCGCGCTCTGACGAAACTCACTCACCCTGGCCGCATCGAAACGAACGGATGCAGAGCCCTCGACCGGCTCGTACTCGGCGGATTCAAGGTGTTCCGTTTCGGCGACGGGGGCCTGCGATTGATGGGGAAGGCTGCTCTCGGGCAAAGGCTCCGATGGGCTGTGACCGAATTCGGAGTGGAGATCGGAAGCCGGTGCTGCCTCTTGTGTGACAGGATCGGGTCGCCGTTCGCCGGTTGCGGCAGGCTCCTGGCCGAAGCGGGCCTGTGTCAGCGGCGCGACCGTAAGGTCTGAGCGGCTACGGTCAGTGCGATTCGGGCGATCGTTCCGCTGGTCGCGCCGACCGCGATCGTTCCCTTTGCGATCCTGCCTCCAACGTTCCGAAGACTCCGTGGCCCCGCCTGCATTGGAACGCGGTCGAAGCGTCTCACCGGGAAGAACGTTGCCGCCATCCCATGCGCCCGGGAGGGTAAACTCCGGCGCCGGCTGGACTGCTGGAGCCGCGTGCGACGAGGCCATGCTCTCTGACGATGCGGTACTCGCATCACCCTTGCGATATTTTGAGAGCGACTCGCCGGGAAGGATGATCGGCTCAAGAGCCGGTCCGTCGGTGCCCTGTTCCTCGAACTCAGGAGAGCTGTCGACGCCATACAGCGCGCGAGAGGGAGCAAAGCCGCGAGGAGCCCGCGGACTTCGCTGGTCGCGATCGCCACGATCTCTGCGGTTGCGGTCACGCGATCCCCGGTCTCCCCGGTCGCGCCGCCCGCGGTCATCTGAGGCGGCGACCGGAGCGGGGGGGACCGGTGGCTCGGGAGAGGGTGCGGCAGTGGCATGGACATCGAAGCTGTCGGCGTACTCAGTATCGAAGTCTTCCTCGGTCTCTTCGGGCTCGACGGAATAGCCCTCGACGGGCGAACTGGTCGGTTCGGCGTGTGCAGGCTGCTGGAGCACCTGCGACTCTTCTCGCTGCACGGTGTTGCGGCCGCGCCGGCGACCGCGGCGACCCCTCCAGCGGCGGCTGCCATCGGCGCCCGGAGCACCTTCTCCGAGATCGGCGGTGGATCCGTCAGCGTCAGATCCCACATACCCGGAATCGATGGCGGCGGGCGCCTCAGGAACCGGTTCGGCAAGATTCAGCTGGGAGGATTGAGGATCGGTGCTCTGTTCGCGATGGCTGGTGCGACCGTCGGCATTATCGCGGCCTCCGCCTCGACTGTCGCGGTTGCCGCGGCGGCGGCGGCCACCTTCGCGGTCTCCCCGATCGGTGCGAGTCTCTGAAGCCTGTGCCGAGGGACGATCCTGGCTGTCGTCCTGCGCGACTGGCGCGTTCTCGCGGTGTCCGCGCCGGGTTCCGTTTGCGGCGTCCGCGGAGTCGAACTCGGCGGAGTCGCCGGCCTCTTCCATGAAGTCGGTGATGTAAAGGAAGGCGTCGCGTTCGAGACCCACGTCGACAAAGGAGGACTGCATGCCCGGGAGCACGCGCGTCACTTTGCCGTTGTAGATGGAGCCTGCGAGCGTGTATTCGTTCTCGCGCTCGTAGTAGATTTCGGTTAGGTCGTCGTTTTCGACGATGGCAAGCCGCGTCTCATGCGGCGTGGAGGAGATGTAGATCTCTTTTGACATTCGGTTCTGCTCTTTCTGCCCGGCCTGTTGGGGTCACGGACGGCAGACGAGACAGAGTGGATCGAAGGCGATGCGCTTTGCCGTCAGGCTAGGCGCAAGTCACCCTTTGGTTCGGGCAGGCGCGGTATGCGGAAGCTCGGGGCGCGATGGCCGGTGCGAGATGTAGGAACAGCTCTGCCGTAGGCGCGAGGTGTGAGATCGCGGATGAGGCGGCACTGGATGAATCGGGGACGCGAGAGAACGCTTGTGGCGAGGGTGAACAGCCGGAGTTTGTGACCTGAACAACCTCACGGGTGTGAGGCGGGGCCGTTTGCCATCCGGATGCGTTCATTCCCTTGAAAACCTGCCCGGCCAACGGGCTTCAATCGTACTCTGGCTGGCCGGCCTTTTCTTCTAAAGTCTTTGTTGCCGTTCGTTGGCGCCTGACGCCTGGTGGAACGGACGGAGTGCGGCGATTGGCATCTACAGCCGTTCACCTGCTGGTAACAGTATGGCACTAAGTGACGAGGAGCGCCATTGGATCGCCAAAGCGAGCGTCCGGATCCTTGGGGCTCTAGTTCACGAATCGCCGCATTCGGACGTTCATGACCATTCCCAGAGCCAGAAACGTAAACAGGATCGAGGAGCCGCCGTAGCTCATGAGGGGGAGGGGGATGCCGGTGACGGGCATGAGGCCGACGACCATTCCGACGTTGACGGCGATCTGGAAGACGATGACGGCGACAACACCCATGACCAGGAAGCTGCCGGGGAGGTCCGCGGCGGTCTGGGCGTTCTGGATGAGGCGCATGAGGATGAAGAAGTAGAGAAGGAGGACGCCGATGGCTCCGATGAAGCCGTGTTCCTCGCAAAAGGCGGCGAAGATGAAGTCGGTGTAGGGGATGGGGAGGAAGTCGCCCTGGGTCTGGGTTCCTTTGTTGGCGCCCTTGCCCCAGATGCCTCCGGAGCCTACCGCGATGAGGGACTGGCGGATCTGGTAGCCGGAGCCACGGGGGTCGGAGTCGGGATCCATGAAGGAGGTGAGGCGGGCCTTCTGATAGGGCTTGAGGACCTTGCCGGTCTTCCAGACGCCGCCGACGAGAACCGCGGCTCCGAGGAGGAGGATACCGGCCTGTTTGGGGCGGATGCCGCCGAGGAAGAGGCCGCAGAGGAGGATGGGGAGGTAGGTGAGGGCGGTGCCGAGGTCCGGCTGCTTGAGGACGAGGAGCATGGGGACGCAGACGAGGGCGAAGGCCTTGGCGATGTCTCCCCAGGTGAGTTCCCTACCGGAGAGGCCCCAGAAGTAACGGGCGACGGCGACGATCAGGACCAGCTTGACCCACTCGGAGGGCTGGAAGTGGATGCCGCCGGGGAACTTGATCCAGCGCTTACCGCCCATGACCTTGGTACCGATGGCGAGGACGGCGAGCAGGGCGACGATCGAGAGCGAGTAGGCGGGTGTGGCGATGTCGATGAGGCGGTGGTAGTCGATCAGCGACATGAAGAACATGAGCACGAGGCCGACCGCGAGGAAGCCGATCTGCTTGGTGATCGAAGCCGTGGAACTTGGTGTGCAGGGTCGCGGACTTGATCTCGAGAACGCTGATGACCGAGAGGATGCCGACGAACGCGAGCAGCACCCAGTCGAAGTCGCGGAACGAGGAGAGGCGAGCCATAGGGGTAGTTTAGACGGTGCTCCCCTCCCCTGCTCTTCGTTGCGCAAACTATTCAAAAGAGGTCTTTTAGGTCCGGACTTCAACGTATGGTCTGCCGCTGCGAGTTGATGCTTTGTTCGCTGTGTTTAGTTTAGCTGGTTGCTGGGGGTGGTTGCGCCATTGTTGGGCGTTTGTGACGTATGGACAGGCAGGGGTAAAGGCAGGGGTTCTTCGTTGTGCTCAGGATTACGGCGAAACAAGCGGCGGGAACATCAGATTCCCTTCGGGAATGACAGCAGAAGGGCAAGAGCAACAGCAAGGGCAAAGGCAAGGGCAAGGGCAACAGTTCGGCGATGACCAGCAGCAGGGACAGCCAGGAGCTATTTGGCTTGTGCTTTGGCGCGCCATTTTTCGGTTAGCTGTTTGTCGGATAGGGCTTTGATGAAGACGCCGCCGACGACGCTGCGGGCCTGGAAGCCGATCTGTTTGCCATTTTTGGTGTCGTACCAGTCGGTGAGGGGGACGCGGGTGGGGGTTTCGTTGATCCAGAGGGCGATGGGGTCCATGATGGCGTTGAAATCGGCGGGGTCCGAGGCGAGGGTGGCGGTCCAGATCGACCAGTCGAGCTTGGTGTAGTCCTTGCGGCTGTCGAGGGGGAGGCCATATTTGTTCAGCTTCGTTTTATAGAAGGCGATCTCGCTCTCGCGGACGGACTTTGGGAACAGGTTGTAGCCGAGCAGCTGGTCCCAGACGAGGTTGTACTTCTGGCTCCAGGTGTTGGGGGAGTCGTAGGCGAGCTTGTAGTGGTCGCCTTCCTTGTCCAGGTCGATCCACTTCAGAGCGTAGGCGTGGGCGGTCTTCGAGTAATCGCGCGCCACAGCGTCCTTGCCGAGCAGCCTGGCGAGGTCGGCGTAGGCCTCGAGCGCGTCGATGGCCTTGAGCGCGAGATTGGCGTTGTGGGTGACGTGGCCGGCAAAGTCGTCGGTGGTGAGCTGATTTTCGGGGTCGAGGCCGTGTGCTTTGAGGAACTCCGCCCATTGGGTGAGCTTGGGCCAGAACTGGGCTGCGAGTCTGGTGTTGGGCTGGCCGTTGACACCAGCACGGGCGACGGCGTCCACCATGAGGAGCATGTTGCCGGTTTCTTCGACCGGCATCTGGTTTTCCTCGGTCTTTTCTCCGCCGCCGTAGGTCTGGCCATTGGCGAGGGGGTAGGTGCCGAGATCATGGGGGGCGAAGGGGAAGCGCCAGCGGTTGGGGAGAGCGGTGTACTCCATCAGAGGGCGGAGCTCGGCTTCAAGCAGGACGGGGTTGAAGAAGAGGAAGAGCGGTGAGGCGGGGTAGAGAACGTCGACGGTGCCGATGGAGCCGTTGGAGAAGTTTTCCTTGCCGAAGACGAGGGGTTCGCCATCGAGATCGGCGACGAAACCGTGGGCAGCCCAGGCCTGGCGGTAGGCGAGGATGCAGAGATTGGCGTACTTGGCGCCGGCGGTGCGGGTGAGGTCGGCGGTGAGGGTGGCATCGAGGTCGGCTCCGCGCTTTTCGAGAGCGGGCATCTCGCGCTCGGCGGCATCGAGCATGGCGGGAACAGTCTCTCCATTGCGCTGCCACCAGGGTCGGAGGTTGCGCTCGAGGTACTGGATGGCGAAGCCCTCAGTGTAGGAGACGAGGACGTGCCGGGTGACCGGGGTGGCGGAGACCTCCCCCATGGGGAGCTCGGTGGCGAGGTGGGCGTCGTTGCGGCCGACGGTCTGCGGCTGCTCCATATCGTCGGCTGTGGGGAGCTGGCCGGTGGTGGCGAAGGTGCGGGTGGCGTTTTGCGTGATGGCCGAGGTGGACTGCTCGTCCTTGGGGACGGAGAGGTGGAAGTAGCCCCAGTCGATGCGTAGATCGTCGCCGGAGCGGTTGAGAATGCGCTGATCGCGAGAGCCGACGGAGAGGACGGTCTGAGTCTCGGTATTGTTGCGGGAGAAGGTAACGTTTTCGCCAGCAGCATCGACGGCAATCAGGGGATCGACGTCGAGAAGAACCGAAACTTCGTGCGGGCTCGCGTCGGAGGATTTTGCGGTGAAGCTGATGTAGGTGACGGGGCGCGAGAGGATGTCGAGGTCGGAGAGGATGGTAGGCGTGAAGAAGATGAGGTCGAGCTGGACGCCGGCGGCGTTGAAGCTATAGCGCGTGTGGGTGGGCGTGACCTCGAGGGAGGTCTGCTCCATTGCGGGAAGGCCGCGGGGGTCGCGGCCCATGAAGCGGAAGGGGTGGCCGTCGATGCGGACTAGACCCGTGATGGGCTGGGGCTTGCCGGTCCAGTGGACGGTGGGTGAGTCGGTGAGCTTATCGGTATCGGACCAGATGGAGAAGTAGGGATTGTGGGTGATGAGGGGTGTGGCCGGGGGGCGGACCTGCTGCTGGTCCTGCGCAAGAAGTGCCGGGGCGAGGAGGAGGGAGCAGAGTAGAGAGCGGGGATTCATGCGGGCGAGCCTCGGTGTAAGCGATTGCACATTCACTATACCGAGAGCCGCGAGAGAGCGGACATCCAATGCTGCCGTCGCGAACTCCGATAGCCGGGTACGGATGGACAATGCGGGTCTGGTTTTTGCTCTAGCCCAGCTTTGCCTCACACCGGGAGCCCTGATTTCCGCCTCGTGGGCGAGCGTTACGTGGTGAACTGCGGTTCGAGATATCCGATGGCGCTCATCCAGGTTCGTTCCCGAGCAACAAGACGTGCTTGCTGTGCTCGTTACCTGCCAGGTGCATCATTGCCTTGTCCATCGTGACCAGAACCAAACCGTGTCGCACGGCAAGACCGAGCAGGTACGCATCTGTGACCTGTTTTGTGCCGTACAGCCGCGGAAAGAAAGGGCTGCATAAAGTGTGCCAGCCGTCAGTAATCGGCACGTAGTGATACCCCGGCTCCTGCGCCATTCTGGTCAGAACCGCTGTGGCCTCGGTGATGGTGACCTTGCCGGGCCGTGGCGCGGTCGCGTTGCGAAGAAAGCCAGCCTCCGTAAATGGGCAAATGGCCCACTGGAGGCCCGGAGTGTTGAACCAGTTGGTCACGAGCTGATGATGAATGTGATCTTCCGACAGCAACGCAAGGAACACATTCACGTCAAGCAGGTACTTGGCCTTAGACAAGTGCATCTTCCGAGGCTTCTTTCACCATCTCCGGGGTAAGCACATCGCCCGTTCCGGCGATGACGAGATACCCATGCTTGTTCCTCTTGAGCCTGGGCGAATCGCTCCCCGATTCCGGCGCCTGCTCTGCGCGGCGGATAAGTTCGCTGATCGCGGCGGACATCGTGATTCCCTTTGCGCCCGCATACGCAGAGGTGAAGCTATACACGTCCGGATCAAGGTTGACGGTCATTCTCATATCCACAGTATGCACCAAATATATTTTTGGTGCAGAATCTTTGTTCTGGTGTGGAGATCAGAATTGCGGCATGCCGGACAGCTATCAGGTCGATGGGGGGAACCGGGTCCCGCCACAGACAGAACATGAAGACAATCAGGGATAGAGAGGGCGTGTCTAGTCGGAGGTGCGTTCTGCGGGCCAGGGCTTGATGCTCTTTGGGGCTCCCGGGTCAGCCGTGTTGAACTCTGCCTTTTTGTTGTCGAGGAGGCGCATGGTCCATTCGCTGAGGCTCTTGTCGTGGTCGCTCTGAACGACGATGTGCAGGACGTCTCCGGCGAAGAAGGTTCGAGTGATGGGGGACTGGCCGGGTTGACTGCCCGCGTCGGTCATGTTGCCGGCATCGTCGTTGGTGAAGAAGCCGTTGGTCATGTAGCCGGTGAAGTGATCGCCGGAGGAGACGAGGTGCATGGTGGCGAAGGGTTTGCCCTTGAACATCCATTGCCAGGAGCCGGCGTAGCGTTGGGGACTTTGGGTGATGGAGGAAGGTGCCTGGAAGGCGGGCGAGGGCGTTGCGAACGCTTGAGAGATCGTAGCCGCTGCGCACAGGATACCCAGGATTGCGGGCCAAGCACGCTTGCCGATAAGTGTGTGGTGGAGAGACGTCATTGGGGACCTCGGGCCTTGTTTGCTGTCGTTACGGAGAGATCAAGCGATGGTGATGCCGTGGTCCTCGGCCTCGCTGAAGACGGAGAGCAGATTTGTCATTTTGAGGACGTTGCGGACCTGTTTGCCGAGATGGCGCAGCTTCAGGTCACAGCCTTCCTGGCGAGCGTGGATGTAGGAGCGGACCAGCGCACCGAGGCCCATGCTGTCGACATAGGCGAGATCGGCCAGGTCGATGACGACCTCTTTGGCTTGCGAGAGGAGTGGCTTGATGTCGGCGTAGAACTCGCTGGCGACGCCGGCGACGAGACGGCCATGGCAGGTGACGACGGCAGTATCGCCGTTGCGCTCAATTTCAAAGGTCAGCAGCTTTGCGGCTACTTCTTCAGGCATAGGAGAGCTCCGAGGACGAGGATGTCGAGCTGACACCTCGACGGGAGCATTTTCGCATACGCGCGTCCCATCTGGGTTGCGCCCGGGAGGGGATGAGGCCTTTCCTCCGTGCTCCGAAGCGAAGCAGGTGCGGGTGCGGAGATGGGTGCGGAAATGGGTGTTCCCCGCGAGCTGAGGTTTCGGACGAGCCGATCGCCCTGCTGAGCGATGGTGTGGCTGCTGGCGGGGACGGGCGGGATACTGAGATTCTTTTCCGTCTCGGCTCAGATTGAAGCGGGTTGGCCCTGTGGCTTCGGCTTGCCGGATACTGGAGACGACGCGGTAGTGGGAGCGGCCGCTCGGCTGGCGGAGGTTTGGCGGTCGTAGAGGTTGCTGTAGAGCTTCCAGATGACGTCATAGCACTCGCACGCGGTTTGGACGAGGCGGTCGCGGTCGAGAATGCGGATCATCCCCCGGTGATAGTCGATGACGCCGGCGCGTTGGAGGTTGCTGGCCGCGATGGTGACGGTGGAGCGCCGGGCGCCGAGCATTTGACCGAGGAACTCCTGCGTGAGGGGGAGATCGTCACTCTGAATGCGGTCCTGAACCATCAGAAGCCAGCGTGAGAGCCGCTCCTCGGCATCGTGCTGTCCATTGCAGACGACAAGCTGCGTTGCCATCAGAGTCTGAAACTGGACGGAGCGGAGGATGATGCGGCGCATTGCGACATCTTCCTCAAAGATCTTTTCGAACTCTGAAAAGGGCATGCGGAGCGCCGTGCCTGGGATCTGGATGTAGCAGGTTCGCGGAGCACGCTCCGGACCGAGGAGGAAGATGGCCTCGGCACAGCCCTCATGCCCTGTCATAGAGACCTCGACTTCGGTGCCCTGGGAGAGGAGGGCCACGTGCGAGGCTAGACCTGAGGTCATGAAGTGGGCGTAACGCGGACGTTGGGAGTGCTGAAGAGACTGGCCTTGAACGGCATGGGCACGGACTCGAACCGCGACAGAAAGGCGGGATCGCCCTGTTTTGCATACGCGTCAAGGAGCAGGTTTCTGATTGGCTGGGGCACGTTACACCTCGCGGAAGGAGGACCTCCGAGCGAAGGCCACGTGCAAGGGGCCCTGACACCGATGGGTAGAGGAGATGACGCTATCCGCAGCGCTCTGGAATCTCAGCGCTGCATCGTTGGATACGGTAAAAGGCGGCTGCGCTGTTTGAATTCGCCGATCGAAGTTGGTGGAGCTTCAATTCTGTTCGACGCCGTACAGACCGGGGTGCGGCCGCATTTCTATTCTGCATCTGCTGGGTCCTAAAGGCGGGGCAGCATGGGGGAGTCAGGTTGAGCTGGTTCAGGAATGAAATGTTGTTCCGTTCCGGCGATTATGCCGGCGTCCGCAAGGCTCCGATGAAGCAAGATCGGCAAATCTCATTCTCCGGCGCATGCCTGCTCTCGCCGATTCAGGGACCTATGCGTAGTCGTAAGCTGCTGTGTTTTGGACGTGATGCGTACCTTCTTGAAACGCGCCTCCGTGTTCTTTCGCGGTCTTACACCGCGCAGGGGGTGACAAGCCTGAGCGAGATGATGCGTCTCGATGCCGAGGAGTTCGATCTGGTTCTGCTGTGCCATTCGCTTTTGAGCGACGAACGCGATGCAGCTGCCGGTTACGTGCGGGAGCGATGGCCCAAGGCTAAGCTGCTGGGGATGTTCGGGCTGACCTTCGAACGAAACGACAATCAGATGGATGCCGAGGTGCAGGCGCTGGATGGGCCACGCGTCCTCCTGCGTACGATCGACGGTCTGTTGGGGGAGCCTTCGCCTGCTTGAACGAGACGACTAGGGATTGGCGACGTCTTCCGCTGCGTTGGCGACTGAGGCGCCGGGGGTGCTTGCGGAGGGTGCGGCGACGGGGTGCGGGTTGGGGATCGCCGCGACTTCACGAAGGTTGTTGGCGCGGCGGCGCTGCTTGTTGACGAAGGCGTCGATGACCTGGGCGGCGAGTTTGGCGGAGTTGTTGCCCCAGTTTCCGTTCTCCCAGAGGACGGCGACGACGATGTCAGGGTTGCGGCGGGGAGCCATGCCGACGAACCAGGCGTTGGGAACGGTCTTGTGGCCGCCGCCGGAGCGGCGAGGGCGTCGTGGCTCATGACCTGGGCGGTGCCGGTCTTGCCGGCGAAGTCGATGCCGTCGAGGTGCGAGGCGTAGGCGGTGCCGATGGGGCTGCTGGTGACGTTGGCCATGGCGTCGGTGATGATCTGCCAGTTGTCGGTGGTGAGGGGAATGGTGCGGTCGCCGGAGCCGGGGAAGGTCTCGTGGATGGCTTCGAGCGTCTGCGGCGGGAACCTCGTCGGGGAAGACGACGTGAGGGCGACGGAGGACGCCGCCGGAGGCGATGCCGCCGAGGGCGCGGGCGAGCTGGAGGGGGGTGGCGGTGACGGCTCCCTGGCCGATGCCGACCGAGATGGTCTCGCCGGCGTACCACTTTTCATGGAAGTTTTTGAGCTTCCAGGCGGTGGAGGGCATGGTGCCGGAGGCCTCGTCGGGGAGGTCGATGCCGGTGCGGCTGGCCGAAGCCGAGGGCGGTGGCGTACTTGGCGATGGTGTCGATGCCGAGGCGGTTGGCGAGCGTGTAGTAGAAGGTGTCGCAGGACTAGGGGATGGCGTTGTAGATGTCGACCATGCCGTGGTGCTTGTCGCAGGCGAAGAAGTGACCGTAGAAGGTGGCTCCGCCGGTGCAGTTGACGTGCATGGTCTGGGCGACGCTGCTCCTGGAGGCCGGCGACGGACATGATGATTTTGAAGGTGGAGCCGGGGGCGAGCTGGGCCTGAATGGCTTTGTTGAGCAGCGGGTGGTCGGGATTGTTGAGGATCTCGTTCCAGTAGGTCTTGGTGAGGTGGACGGAGAACTGGTTGGGGTCGAAGGTGGGGCGGCTGACGAGGGCGAGCACTTCGCCGGTGTGGGGGTCGAGGGCGACGATGCGCGCCGATTTTGCCTTCGAGGGCTTTTTCGGCGGCCATCTGGACGTCGAGGTCGATGGTGAGGCGGAGGTCTTTGCCGGGGATGGCGAGGGTCTGGCCGAGGTGGCCGAGCTCTTTGCCGTGGCTGTTGACGATGACGTCGCGGGAGCCGTCTGTGCCGCGGAGGAGGGCGTCGTAGGTCTGCTCGACGCCGGAGCGGCCGACGACGTCGCCGGGCTCGTAGAAGGCGTAGCGGGGGTCGTTGAGCATCTGCTCGGAGACCTCGCCGACGTAGCCGATGAGATGGGCGGCGAAGCCGTCGCGGGGGTAGAGGCGGCGCTGCTCGTCGAGGGTTTCGAGTTCGGGGAGCTCGTCGCGATGGGCGGCGATGAAGGCCTGCTCGTCAGGGGTGATGTCCTGCTTGAGCGGGATGGGCTGGTACTTGGGGCGAGCCTGGAAGCGGCGAAGAGTGGCCTCGATCTGGTCGGCTGGGAGGTGGAGGCCGGCGGCGATCAGCGGAGCATCGGCGTCGATGTCTTTGATCTGGTCGCGGAGGAGATAGCAGGTGACGGAGGGATAGTTATCGACGAGAAGGCGGCCTTCGCGGTCGAAGAGGCGGCCGCGCGGCGCGAGGACCGGAATCTTGCGGATGCGATTGGCCTCAGCGAGGACGCGGTAGTTGCTGGCTCCGAGGACCTGGAGGCGCTAGAGGCCGCCGAAGAGGATGGTGAGGATGAGCGCGACGACGTACTGCGAGGCGTGGAGCTTGCCGGGAGAGAGCTTCTCTTCCCTGCCCGGCATTCTGCCGGTCGGCCGGAAGTCGGGCCGGGTGGGGGGCTGCCAGGGTGATTGGGGAGGCGTGCTCATCGGCGTGATGTCAGTTTAGACGGAGTCACACGCGATGTGGGCTACCGATCGGATGCTACTGGATGGCACGCCTCAGCGAGCTTGGCACATACTGATGTAGATGCCACCGCGTAAGGAGCTTTCTATGCAGCGCACGGCAAAGATTTTTATGAACAACCGAAGCCAGGCAGTCCGGTTGCCGAAGGCTTTTCAGTTTGCTACCGCTGAGGTGTTCCTTCGCACGGAGGGTGGTGCAGTGATCCTCTCTGCCCGGCCGGCGGACTGGTCGGCCTACCTGGCCTCCGGTCCGGTTGCTTCGGATGAGTTTATGAATGCGGTGGATGATCTGCCGGTGCAAGAGCGCGAGCTTTAAGGGCCGTGTACATGCTCGATACCGATATTTCGTCGTACATCATGAAGCGTTCAAATCCAGAGGTTCTGGAGAGACTTCACAAGCTATCTGGTGGGGACGTCTGCATGTCTGCGATTACACACTCCGAGTTGCTGATCTGGGTGGAGATCTCACCGAGGCGGCAGAGGGATCAGGAGGCTTTGGATGGATATCTCAGGCACGTCGAGGTGCTTGCTTACGGCTACCCGGCTGCCCTGCACTATGCTGACATACGCGGAGCTCTCAGAGCGAGTGATGGGATGATGGAGCAAACGACCTGCTGATCGCTGCGCACGCTCGCTCGGGCTCACGCTTGTCACGAACAACGTCCGTGAGTTCGGGCGAGTCCCGGGACTGAGGGTCGAGAACTGGACTGAGCCGGCCAACTAAGCAGACTCTCAGGCGACGCGTTTGGCGCGGTCGAGCAGGAGGAAGGTGGGGACAGCGACAGCGGTGTTGATGCCTGCGCGGATGAGCTCATGTTTCCAGACGAACTGCTGAGAGCTGAGGCCGAGCAGCCGGCGGACGATGAGGTAGAGCAGGACGCTGTTGAGGACGGAGAAGAGGAAGTTCATGAGGACGCGGGTGGTGAGGGCTTCGACATCGACCTGGAGACCGATGGATGCGGCGATGTAGCCGATAACGGTTTTGGCGAGGCCGTTGACACCGATGGGCTGCCCTGTGAGCGCGTCCTGGAGGAGGCCGATGATGGCTCCGGTGAGGGCGCCGGTGATTGGGGTGCGACGGCTAACCGCGAAGAAGATGGTAACGATGAGCGGCAGATCGACAATGGTGAGGTATGGAACGGGCCGTGGCAGCAGCGCCTGGAGGAAGATGGCGGCGAGCGGGACGAGCAGAGCGATCACCGGGTGAAAGGTGTGCTCTTCGAGTTCGCGGCGCGAGGTGTAGCTGCGGTTCAGCATGAGGCGGATGTCGATTCCCGTTGTCGGTTTCAGTTATCAATTGTCGGTTTGGGGCGAAGGGGTGGGTTCCGGAGCGGGTGGGTGGCTGGATCTGCGCGGCTGGGGGGTTGGCTCCGCAGTGCCGGATGTGGCGGAGTGCGGGGCTCCGGGTGTGAGGGAGCTGGCCGGGGGTGTGGTTCCTGGGCTGTAGCGATCCGGGTGAACGGTGGGTGTGGGGTGGGGAACGTGTCCGCCCGCGGCGTTGGGGTTGGCGGCATTGAGCTTGGCCTCTGCTTTGGCTTCGGGCGAGTCCGGAGCTGCGGCGGTTGCGTCACGGAGGCTTGGGAGGCGGTCGGCGACGACCTCTGCGGCCGATCGGGCGGCGGCCTCCTTAGCTTCGGCTGCAGCTTGTGCCGCGGCGGCCTGTGCGGCGGCGCGCTCCGCTGCCGCACGCGCTGCGACTGAGGCGGAGGCGCCCCTGGCGAGAGCCTGCAGGGTCTCGGGCGGAAGCGTCGGTTTGCTGCCGGTGATCACGAGGACCTCCTCCAGCTGAAAGAGGTTTGCCGCGGGCTTGATGCGGATGGCTGTGTACGGCTGATGCTCGGGATCGGGAGCGATGGATTCGATGGTGCCGACGGGGAGGCCACGTGGAAAGACCTGGTCGCCACCGGAGGTGAGGACGTGCTCGCCGGGTTTGATGCGGTCGTCCGGGGTGAGATTGCCGATCTGTACGCCGCCACCGGAGGTGCCGCGGATGATGGCGCGGACGCGGGTGTCGGCGAGGATGACACCGGCTCCGGAGGTCTGGTCGTTGATGAGAAGCACCTGTGCGCTATGTGGCGCGGAGGTTGGGAAGACGTCGCGGATCTTGCCGACTATTCCGTCCGGCGTGATGACGGGCATGTCGGGCTTGAGGCCGTCAGCAGCGCCTTTATCGATGTAGAGGACGCGCGAGAGATCTGTGCCGCTGGTTCCGATGACCTGCGCGGCAACGGTGGAGGCGATGTAGTGCTGCTGGAAGGCGAGAAGAGCCTGGAGGCGGTGGCCTTGCACGGCGTCCTCCGCGATGGCGGCCTGCTGGATGCGGAGTTGGTCGATCTGGTACTGGAGATCGCGGTCGTGCCGGCGGACATCGCGGAGATCGACGTAGTTCGCCCATAGGGAACGGAGGCCGTGGCCGGTGTTGAGGAAGAGGCGCTCCACGGGGGTGATGACGGCGACGACCCACGAGCGGGCGAGCGTCACCTTGGCCCCGTCGTCGGCACCGGACTCGATGGGACGCCGGACCTGGATGGCAAGGGCGATTGTCTGCGCGAGCAGCAGCGCGATCAGCACCAGAGCGTTCTTGAAGCGGGCGAAAAAGGAATCCATGCGGCTCTGATCCTATTATCCCGCGAGAAGGTGCAAGGCATCAGTATGCGCCGCGATACGCGGTATATCTTAGGCGCATGGGCAGAGCAGCTGCGGTGGCGGGCGAGACAGCGTGGGGAGTGCGGCGGAGGTTTAGAAGACGCGACTGGTTGATCGCCTTTATGTTGCTGCTGGCGACAATTCAGTGTGTGCGGGCCGATTTTCTGGTGAACGAGACGTTTCTCGACTGGAATGGATATGCGCATGGACGGATCGCCAATCCGTACCAGTCGCGCGCGGGCCT
This sequence comes from uncultured Acidobacteriaceae bacterium, assembly GCA_963778445.1. Lineage (GTDB taxonomy): Bacteria > Acidobacteriota > Terriglobia > Terriglobales > Acidobacteriaceae > Edaphobacter. The sequence goes on from CAVZUG010000001.1 coordinate 315,827, forward strand.
GGTGCCGATTCTGCGATGGGCGAGCGACAGCGCGCGGATGCGGCACTATGCCGAGCGGTATGCGATTACGGTGACGATCGGGACGCGGCACATCGAGCCGATCACGGTGGAGAAGTTTACGAGCATGCTGATTGGGCTCGTCTCGCTGTTCGCGATGATGGTGGCGATGTTCTGGTGGACGAGGCGACGCGGGCTGGAGCCTTGGTGGCTGGGAAATGTGCTTGTGCTGGTGATGGCGACGGCCATGACCGTGATGCGCGCGACGACGAACTACTGGTATGCCTATGATCTTCCGCATGCGGCGCTGTTCGGCATGGCGGCGCTGTTCGCGCTGGAGGGGCTTTGGGCGCCGATGCTGCTGTGTTTTGCGCTGGATGTCCCAACCCGGGAGACGTCTTTATTCCTGGTGATTCTGGCGGGCGCGATGGTGTGGGCGAGGTCACGGGAGAGCGGAGGGAGGGTTTGGAGAACGGCCGCCGTGATGGGCGGGATGGGTGTTTACTGGATTGCGGTGCGCACGCTGATCGCCCGGCACTATGCGAACAATGTGAACGAGACGTACCCGCGCATGGCTCAGAACATGCACGAGATCCTGTTTCCGCATCACTGGCCGCAGCTGTTCAGCGCGGGGGGATACCTGCTGATATTTATATGGATCGAGCGGCGGCGGCTCGATGCGGTCGAAAAAGAATGTTGCTGTATGCGTGTCTGGCTTGTTTTCCGATCCCGCTCTGTTTGGGGTTTGGACGGAGAGCCGGGTGTGGCTGGAGTGGACGCTGCCGATGGCGGCGCTGGCTGCGGTGGAGGCGAGCGGGTGGATGCAGGGTTACCGGGAGCGAGTGGCCTGAGGCGGTTCGCGGTGGTCCGAAGAGCAAAAGGCAACAGCAGATTCCTCCGCTTCGCTCCTGAATGACAAGCAAAAGGACAGGCAACAACAAAGGTCAACAGCAGACTCTTTGCCCCAATCGGGCCGGGGTCCTAAATGACACGCAAAGGCAAGAGGAACGGTTCAGGGCGTGGTTTATTTCGGCTGAAAGAGAAGCGGGGCGAAGTGGATGAGGTTGTCGCGCCAGACGTAGGAGACGTGGGCGCCGGGGGTCTCGATCGCCGTGACGGCGAGGCCTTCGCCCTTGAGGTAGGCGATCAGCTTGCGGTTGGCCTGGATGAGGCCGTCGTCCGTGCCGCACGCGATCCAGAGAAGGCGCAGATTCGCCGACTTTGCCGCGGTTGCGGGCTGGAGAACAGGAAGCTGGGTCGGGGGGTCGAGCAGGTGAACGGCGCTGAGAAGCCTCCGATCCAGGCGAAATGTCTGGGTGTTGTTGAGGCCGATCTGAAGGCTTTCGAGGCCGCCCATGGAGAGGCCCGCGATGGCTCGGTCTTCGCGCCTGGGCGAGACGTTGTACTCCGCTCGACGCGGGGAATGATCTCGGTGAGGAGCGCCTGCGAGAACAGGTCGGTGTTGCGGTTGACGAGGGGCTTCTGCTTCCACATCTCGCCGATAGGTCCGTTGACAAAGCTCATGTCTCCGTAGCCAGGGGCATGACGACGATCATGGGCTTGATCTTGCCCTGCGCGAGGAGGTTGTCGAGGATGATGTCGGCCTGGAGGGTCTGGGTCCAGGTGTCGACGGTATTGGACCAGCCGTGCAGAAGATAGAGGACGGGGTACTTCGTCTTTGCGCGCGGGTCGTAGTTGGCGGCGTGTAGACAAGGTACTGGCTGGTGTTCGGGGCAGGCCTTTGACGACCGCGGTGGTGTAGCGGTGGCGGTGGAGGCTGCCGTGGGGGACGTTCTGCGCGTCCCAGAGCTGGGGGGTATCGCCGGGGACCTCGACCTGGTCTCCGCGGTAGACGAGGTTGGGGGTGATGTGGGTGAGGTTGTTGGGGTCGAACTGTGGGCGGCCGTCGACGTCGAAGCGGTAGGAGTAGATCTCAGGGGCGAGGGGCGCGGTGGTGTAGGTCCAGATGCCGTCCGCGCCCTTGGTCATGGGGATGGGCTTCGCGCGCTGTCGATGTTGAGAACCACGGCCGTGGCTGCGGGGTCCTGGTAGCGGAAGGTGAGGGTGTGGTCGGGGTTTGCCTGGGCGGAGTTGAAGGTGGGGGGGCCTGGGCTAAGCAGTGAGAGACGCAGGAGCACGGATGGAAGCAGCGAGGATCTTCATGGGTGAGGCGGTCTCGATGGTTGGAGGGTCGATGTGGCGAAAGCAGGTACAGCGGTTCTTCGCTGCGCTCAGAAGATGACGACGGATTGACTTAGTCTACTGATTGAAAGAGCAGCGGGGTGAAGTGGATGAGGTTGTCGCGCCAGACCATCCAGGTGTGCATGCCGGGGGTTTCGATCGCGGTGACGGGCATGTCTTTGGATTTGAGGAAGGCGATGAACTTGCGATTGGGCTCAAGGAGGTGGTCTTCGGTTCCGCAGGCGATCCAGAGGAGCTTGAGGTTGGCGGATTTGGGGTTAGGCTGGCGAGGCGGGTCTGGTCGACGCTGGCGGCGGCGGAGGAGAGGCCGACGACATAGGCGAACTTGTCAGTGTTGTTGAGGCCGGTGGAGAGCGACTCGAGGCCGCCCATGGAGAGTCCGGCGATGGCGCGGTCTTCGCGTTTCTTGCGAGACGCGGTACTCGGACTCGACGCGGGGGAGGACCTCGGTGAGCAGGGCCTTGGAGTAGAGGTCGGTGTTCTCGGTGACGGCGGCGGGGTGTGTTCCAGTTGGTGTGGCCGAGGACGAACTGCATGTTGCCGTAGCCGAGGGGCATGACGACGATCATGGGCTTGATCTTGCCCTGAGCGAGCAGCGAGTCAAGGATGAGGTTGCGCCTGGCCGACGGCGGTCCAGCCGGCGGCGTCGTCGGAGAAGCCGTGGAGGAGGTAGAGGACGGGATAGTCCTTTTTGGCCTTCGGGTCGTAGCCGGGTGGGGTGTAGACGTAGAAGTCGGACTGGTTCTGCGGGAGGCCGAGGACGACGGAGGAGGTGTAGATGTGGTGGTGGACCTCGCCGTGAGGGATGTTCTGCGGCTCCCAGGGCTCGGGGCGTCGCCGGGAACGTCGATCATGTTGGAGAGGTTGAGGAGGTTGGTGGTGAGGCGGGTGTTGTGGGGGTCGAGGCGGGGGTGGCCGTCCACGTCGAAGTGGTAGCCGTAGATCTGCGGGCGCGAGGGGTTTGCGGTCGCGGACCAGGTGCCGTCTTCGTCCTTCTCCATGGGGATGCTGGGGCCGGCGCCTTCGAGCGAGAGCTCGGCCTTGGTGGCGGCTGGGGTCCTGGTAGCGGAAGGTGACGGTGTGGTCGGGGTTGATGTCGGTGGAGTGGAAGGGTGGGTGGCGGGGGTCTGGGCGAGAGCGAGGGGCGGGAGAGCGAGTGCGGCGAGGGCAAGGCGGGCGGCAAAGGTCATGCGGGCCAGTGTAGACGAAACGGGTGGACGCTGGCCGATGGGGCCGAAGGGCGATAATAGTGGGATGGCTCTTCGCTCAGGGTTTGTCTCGATCATCGGCCGGCCGAACGCCGGGAAATCCACGCTGCTGAACGCGCTGCTGGGGCAGAAGCTGGCGATCGTGACGCATAAGCCGCAGACGACGCGGACGCGGATCCACGGCGTGCTGGAGGTGGCGCTGGTGAAGAAGGCCAAGGGGGTGGCGGGGCATCCGGCGGCGCAGGTGGTGCTGGTGGATACGCCAGGCGTGCACAAGCCGGAGACGCAGCTGGACCGGCGCATGATGCAGGAGGTGCATGACGCGCTGGAGTCGCGGGACCTGGTGCTGTTTCTCGTGGACGCGACGCATCGGCTGCCGCAGGGGGAGAAGGCGGTGGTGGCGAGGGCAGGAGAGGATGCGGAGGAGACGGCGGCGCGAGCGGTGACGGCGGGAAGAAGTTTACGGCGAGCAAGCGGGCGATGAGTGCGCGGGAGGATGACTTTGCGCTGCAGCTGGTGCAGAAGCTGGACTGCCCGGTGATGCTGGTGCTGAACAAGATCGACGCGGTGAAGAAGGAGGAGCTGCTGCCGCTGATTGCGCACTGGAGCTCGCTGCACGACTTCGTGGATGTGGTGCCGATCTCGGCGCGCAAGGGGGAGGGGCTGCCCCTGCTGCTGGACAAGGTGGTGGCGCAGCTGCCGGAGGGGCAGAGGTATTTTCCGCGGGACCAGGTGACGGATCAGCCGGAGCGGTTCCTGGTGGCGGAGTTGATCCGGGAGAAGATTCTGCTGCTGACGGGGGAGGAGGTGCCATACTCGTCGGCGGTGGTGGTGGAGAAGTGGGAGGATCCGCCGTCGACGAAGCCGCTGCGGGACGGGCGGCTGCCGGTGACGAAGATTGCGGCGGCGATTGTCGTGGAGCGGACGGGGCAGAAGGCGATCCTGATCGGCAAGGGCGGGGAGATGCTGAAGCGGATCGGGACGGCGGCGCGGAAGGATATCGAGGGGCTGCTGGGGACGCGGGTGTTTCTGGAGCTGTTTGTGAAGGTGCAGGAGGAGTGGCGGTCGAGCCGCGGGTTTGTGGAGGATCTGGACTGGCGGCGGCAGATGGAGCAGATCGCGGCGAAGCAGGCGGTGGAAGAGAAGGAGGAGGGTAGCAGTACCCCCCCGGGTTCTTCGGAGCAAAGTATCCGGAATGAGCGACCTGGTTTCGGGATCCCCTAACGTACTTCAGCTGGGAGCTTGGGTAGAGTTTAGACTACCGGTTTAGTGTGTTGGCCAGCTCCGCGCAGTGAGCTTTGCGCTGTGTGCAGGCTGTTCTAGAGCTTTTGCGTCAGTCTTCGCATTTCGAGGGAGTGGCTCGCCCGTGATGGAGTGCCTGGTTGAGACCTGAGGGTTGGAGGAGTGGGATGGATGGGCGCATGCGGGGCCGTCGGTGACGGCATCTTTTCTGGCGTCGCTGGTGGAGTGCGTGGAGGCGTTGACGGTGGTGCTGGCGGTGGGCACGGTGCGGGGATGGAGGTCGGCGCTGCTGGGTGCGGGGCGGCGGTGCTGGTGCTGGCGGCGATTGTGGCGGCGCTGGGGCCGGCGCTGACGCGGGTTCCGCTGCAATCATTGCAGCTTGTCGTGGGGGTTCTGCTGCTGCTGTTTGGGCTGCGATGGCTGCGGAAGGCGATGCTGCGATCGGCGGGGTTGATTGCGCTGCACGATGAGTCGGCGGCGTATGCGAAGAACGAGGCGGCTGCTGCGGGCGCGGGGCAAGTGGGTACGGCGGCGGCTTCGACAAGGTGGGGTTTGGGACGGCGTTCAACATCATGATGCTGGAGGGGACGGAGGTGGTGTTTATCGTGATTGCGATTGGGGCGGGCGGGGCGGGGCTTGCTGCTGCCGGCGAGCCTGGGGGCGGTGGCGGCGCTGGTCGTGGTGATCGGCCTTGGGCTTGCTGCTGCACCGGCCGCTGGCGCGGGTGCCGGAGAACACGCTGAAGTTCGTGGTGGGCGTGCTGCTGTCGGCGTTTGGAACGTTCTGGGTGGGCGAGGGCTGGGGATCCGGTGGCCGGGTGAGGACTGGTCGATTTTCGGGCTGCTGATTCTTTATCTCGGGTCGCGCTGATGATGGTGCCGGTGTGCCGGGCGGCGCCTGGCTGTGGTGCCAGGGAGATGATTATGGGATGGTTGCGGACGGTGGTGGGTGAGGTGTACGGGCTGTTTGTGGATGACGGCAGCTTTGCGGTGGCGATTGTGGTGTGGGTGGGTGTGATGTGGGTGGTGGTGCGGCGGTTTGGGGTCTCCGGGGGACTGGGCGGGGTGATTCTGTTTGTGGGGCTGGGGGTGATTCTCCTGGAAAGTTTGTGGCGGTTTGCGCGGAGACGAACTGGAAGTTTCTAACGGACCTCTCGAGAGAGGGCCAGATCGTGACCCAGATATCTATCGAAGGGAACGAAGTAGTGCGATGCGCTACTCTTTGACGCTGACGCCGAGGGCTTTCATCTTGCGGTAGAGGTGGGAGCGTTCGAGGCCGAGGGATTCGGCGGCGCGGCTGACGTTGCCGTGGTGCTCGTCGAGCTTTTTGAGGATGTAGTCGCGCTCGTAGGCTTCGCGGGCTTCGAGGAGGGTGGGGCTGAGCTCGGCGTTGCGGATGGACCTTCGGCGGCGCGTTCGGTGCGCACTGTCGTCGGCGCCGTTGCTGGTGCGGGGGATCTCGCGGAAGACGAGCATGGGAAGATGGTGGCGTTCGATGCGCTGGGTCTTGGGGTTGAGGATGAGGACGCGCTCGACGAGGTTGCGGAGCTCGCGGACGTTGCCGGGCCAGTGGTACTGGCGGAGGGCGGCGAGGGCGTCTTCGGTGATCTCGACGTGCGGGCGGCCGTACTGCTGTGCCGAACTCGGCGAGGAACTCCTTGACGAGGAGCGGGATGTCTTCCTTGCGGTCGCGCAGCGGCGGGACGAAGAAGGGGATGACGTTGAGGCGGTAGAAGAGGTCTTCGCGGAAGTTGCCGCGGGCGATCTCCTCTTCGAGGTCCTTGTTGGTGGCGGCGATGACGCGGACGTCGACGTGGACGGGGTGGGTGGCGCCGACGGGAAGGAAGCGCTGCTCGTCGAGGGCGCGGAGGACCTTGGCCTGGGTCTTGAGGCTCATGTCGCCGACTTCGTCGAGGAAGAGGGTGCCGCCGTCGGCGCGCTCGAAGGTGCCGCGTCTTTTCGGGCGGAGCGGAGGAGCCGGAGGGACTGGCTCCGTGGCGGTAGCCGAAGAGCTCGGTTTCGATGTAGTCCTCGGGGATGGCGGCGCAGTTGAGCTCGACGAAGGGGCGGTCTTTGCGCAGGGATTCGGCGTGCATGGCGCGGCCGATGAGTTCTTTGCCGGTGCCGGACTCGCCGAAGATGAGGACGCGGCCGTTGGTGGGGGCCATGAGCTTGATCTGCTGGCGGAGGGCCTTCATGGAGACGCTGTCGCCGGTGACGGTGGACTTGGCGGAGAGCTGGCGGGCGAACTCGTCGTTGTCCTCGCGCAGGCGGCGGGCCTTCATGGCGTTCTTGAGGACGATGAGGGTGCGGTCGAGCGAGAGGGGCTTTTCGAGGAAGTCGTAGGCGCCGAGCTTGGTGGCGCGGACGGCGGCTTCGATGGTGCCGTGGCCGCTGATGATGATGACCTCGGGGATGCGGTCGGGCGGAAGCTGGCGGATGTCGGCGAGGGTGTCGAGGCCGTCGCGGTCGGGCAGCCAGATGTCGAGCAGGACGACGTCGTAGGAGGCGTCGCGGATGAGCTCGAGGGCTTCGGCGGCGGTGGCGGCGGTGGTGACGGTGTAGCCCTCTTCGGCGAGGATGGTGTCGAGCGACTCGCGGATCTCGGCTTCGTCGTCGACGATGAGGACGTGGTTCATGGGGGCGGTTCTCAGTGACAGGGCTTGATGGTGGCGTGCTTCATATCCCAAAGGGACTCGGTGAATTCGAGATCATCGCAAGCTGATAGCCGGAAGGTTTTGCCGTTGAAGCTGAAGCGTTGTGCGTTGGCAGAGCAGCATGGATAGTCGTAGGTGGCGATGAGGTCAGGAACCGGATTGTCAGCTCCAACGACGAAGTATCCGGACGAGCCGGGAGCGCCGAACGTGAAGCTTTCGAACTTTCCTTTGCTGCGGAAGAGAACGACAAAGGTGGAGCAGTTGTTGCCCTGTCCGCAGGTATCTTGCTGTTGCGTGATGATGGCTCCAGGGCCGAGAGCACCAAGGCCAATGTGAAAGGCGGAGACCCGCCGACAGGTTGAGCAGTTGAGCGCCTGCGAGATGGCGGAGCGCATCTCCGCAGGCCAGGTGCGGGCGGGCCACTCCGGATCGGAACGGTTATGTTCCGGTATGGCAAAGGTGGGTAGCTTTGGCGATTCTGGCGGCCCTCCCGAGAGCCATGCACAGCTTGGGAGCGAGAGCGCCAGCAAGGCGATCGGCAGACGTACAAGCATGGAGGTCATGCTAGCACTAGGCTCTGCCGATGAAGCCCGGCTGCATCTCCGTTTGCGAGGCGATGGAGACAACGGGTTCCAGGTCGGGATCGGAGTCGCTGGCGGATTTGCAGGGCGGAGTTCGATGATGAAGCGGGCGCCGGCGGGCTCGTTCTTTTCGGCGCGGATGGTGCCGCCGTGCTCCTGGATGATCTTGGCGGCGATGGCGAGGCCGAGGCCGGTGCCGCGCTGCTTGGTGGAGAAGTAGGGGAGGAAGAGGCGCTCGCGCATGTCGTCGGTGAGGCCGGAGCCGGTGTCGGCGACGGTGAGCTCGACGAGGCTGGGTCGAGCAGCGCGGTGGAGATGCGGAGCTCGCGGAGGAGGCGACTGCTGCATGGCTTCGGCGGCGTTGTCGATGAGGTTGCCGAGGGCGCGCTTGAGGGCTTCGGGGTCGGCGAGGACGAGCGGGAGGCCGGGGGCGAGGTTGCGGACGATGCGGATGTTCTGCAGGCGGCCGGCGAAGAGGGCGAGCGAGTTCTCGACGATGGTGTTGAGGTCGGCGGGGCGGGGCTGGGCGGTGGGGAACTCGGCCAGCGCGGAGAACTGGTCGACGAGCGAGCGCATGCTTTCGACCGAGGAGGAGATGACCTCGCTGCAGCGGCGGATGACGGCGACGGAGGGCGACTCGATGCGTGGGCGGCGAGGGTGGCGGCGAGGCGGTCGATGTGGCGGCGGATCTGCTCGGCGGAGAGGGAGATGGGAGTGAGGGGATTTTTGATCTCGTGGGCGACGCGGCGGGCGACCTCCTTCCAGGCGGACTGCTTCTGCGCGCGGAGGAGTTCGGTGGCGTTTTCGAGGACGAGGACGTAGCCGAGATGGTCGCGGCGCTGCGGACCGCGCATGCCGGAGGTGGGAGCGCTTTCGAGCAGGGCGACGGTGGCGAGGAGGTTGGTGGTGCCGCCGTTGCCGTTGCCGGAGGGCATCTCGATCTCGGCGGAGGCGGAGCCCATGCGGTGGGTGCGGCGGATGAGGCGGTCGACGGCTTCGGCGACTTCGGCGGGGAGGACCTGTTCGATGCCGCGGCCGAAGAAGGGCTGCTGGCCGCCGGGGTCCATCATCTCGGTGAGGGCGCGGTTGGTGAGGACGATGCGGCGGTCGGGGGAGAGGGTGGCGACGCCGTTGGGGATGGTCTCGAGCATGGTCTCGAGCTCGGAGCGGCGGGCCTCGAGGGCGGCGTTGGCGGCGGAGAGCTGGACGTTGGACTCGTGCGGCGGCGCGGCGGCTGTTCTCGAGGTCGGCGGCCATGCGGTTGAAGCTGCGGACGAGCTCGCCGAGCTCTTCGGTGGCGGAGGGCGCGACGCGATGGGCGTAGTCGCCGGCGGCGATGGGGTCCATGGCGTCGGCGAGGGCCTCGACGGGCTTGGTGACCTGCTTCGAGAGATGGAGCGCGAGCCAGGTGCAGGCGAAGAGCGCGAGGCCGGTCATCATCAGAAGAAGGATGGTGTAGAGATTGCGGATCTGGCGGCGGGAGCGGAAGAGGGTCCAGTAGGCGTCGGTGGAGGCGTGGAGGCGGGCCATGGTGGCGGCCATGCCGAAGGGGACGGGGAGGCCGACGACGACGGTGCCGCCCTCTTTGAGAGCGGCGGTGCCGAGGGCGTAGTCGGTGGCGCCGATGGAGAAGAGGGGCTGATCGTTGCGCTGCGCGGCGGCGAGGATGGCGGCGTCGACGGACTTGCTGGCGGCGTTCTGTGGTCTGGGGCGCGTTGTCGCGGATGTGGGAGGTGCGTCATCGGAGATGGTCGTCGACGGCGTCAGGGATCCAGGTCTTGAGTTCTGCGCCGGACGCGGGGGACTGCGGGGTCTGGAAGCCGGCGACGGCGCGGCCGTTGCGGTAGACGATGGCGAAGCCGTTCTGGAGGGTGATCTCGTGCTGGCGGAGGATGTTGTCGACGACGTGACGGGAATCAGAGGTGAGGGCTGTCGATGGAATGGGGGCGTTCGCCTGGGGCTGCCCTGGGCGGGAGCGACCCCACCCTTTCGCAGAAGACGCGAGAGGGTGGGGCACCCGGCCTGGGTGGCTGCCGGTGCGCGACTGGTGGGAGCGAGGCGTCGGCAGCGTTGCGGCGGGTAGGACGGCGACGGGTAAGGGGATCTCGGTGGCGATGGATTCTGCTTCTACGCGGGCGTTGGCGGTGGTGTATTGCGCGAGCTGGAGGGCCATGCGGTTGGAGTCGTCGCGCATCTGGTTGACGGGCTGCGAGAACCAGCGGTCGACGGCGCGGTTCATCAGCAGCCAGCTGAAGGCAAACATGAAGACGAGGGGGAGGAGCTGACGAGGACGGCTCCCCAGAGCATGCGGGTGCGGAGGCGGGCGCCGAGGACGCGGGAGCGCTGGTCGGCGTAGAGCTTGAGGACGTTGCGGACGAGCAGGATGAGGGCGGCAACGAAGAGGAGGAAGGCGACAGCGGAGAGGCCGGTAAAGACGAAGATCTGGAAGATGGTGGAGGGATTGAGGAACTTGAGATTAAAGCCGTTGAGGGTGGCGAAGACCGCGAAGAGGAGGAGGAAGGTGGCCGCGAGAGCGATGATGATGAGCTTGCGCCGGTTTGGGGTGGGGGTCATCGCTTGGCTTCCTCTCAAAAGGTACGACGGAACTTGACGGGATTATAGGTGCGGAGACTAGATTGGCGATGAGCAGCGCATCTGCCATTTACTTACCTGAAAGCGGGATACTCGGGCTAGCTGCGCGCCTCCGCCTGCTCACGCCGATCCAACTCCTGTCCCAGGGCCGCTACGATGTCGAGGTCTTCCGTCTGCCGGAGGTTGGGCGAGACGCTCGCCAGAACTCTCCGCAAAGAATCCATCACGAAATGGTCGGCAGCACCGTAGATCGCGATATGACCGATCGTTTCGTTCAAGATCTGCCCGGCGCCGGCTGGCGAAACGATCAGCCGTAACCTGCCCTGCGGGTCCTGTCTTTGCTCCTGTACGTGGGCTCTCCGTGTAAAGAGCAACAGGGCAGCGGCAAGCTCATCGATGCCATTTATCGCGGTGAACGGGTCGTTGATGCCGGGGGAGAGGGCTCGCACGATCACGTCGGTGAGTTGCTGAAACTGGTAGCGGATGTCTTGCGTCGGTGTGCGCTCCCTATCAATGTAGAACACAGTCAGAACCGCTTTGGCTGCGTCCGCGGTGAGTTCCGGGGTCCCCCACAGCTCAACGGTGGGCTGCCCTGCCAGCAGATGATCTCCAGGCTTCACGAGCAGCTTTGCAATGAGGTTCTGTTCGCGTGCGACTTTCATCAGCTCGTCAAGGTCGACACTTTGCAGATAGCCGCTCTTCTCCGCTACAACCGCCACGCTGCCTTTCTGCTTCATTTGTTCGAAGGCTGCTCGATCCTGAAGCGGCTCGCCTGTCTCCGATGGGTACAGCTGGGGAATAGCTCCCTCCAGATCTTCAGCGATGACTCGGATGATGTGTGACGCCTGAATGGAGGCTGAGACGTGGTGGATGAAGTAGATGAGCAGCACCAGACTGGCGAGGGAGAGAGCGATGGCGACGGTCACCGAAATGGCTGGCACGAAGCCGCCCGAGAAATCCGATCCGCGAATGGTCCGAACCACGAGCACGCTGTAGATGAACGTGGCGACGAAGGTCCCTAACAGCACCTGAGTGATGCGATCTCGCATGAAGTTGCGCAGAACACGAGACCCGTATTGTTGTGAAGCGATGGAAAGGGCAACCGACGCGAGCGAGAACGTGACACTGGCCGCCGTGATCATTGAACCCGCGATGGTGCTCAGCAGAGACCGTGCTCCCTCCGGGCCTCCTGAGTAGGCCCAGGCAAGTCCCGCATGGGTTCCCGGATCGAGCTGCCTGTCCACATGGAGCAGGAGTATGGCCAGCCCCGCAGCACCGGCGAGCATAACCATCGGCAGGAACCAGAAACCTGTTCGGATCTCGTCAAGCCAGCGACTTAGAGTCGTGCGCATGTTCCCCCTGACTCACCGCCTGTGTCTAAGGAACAGGGCAGACTTCGCTGTGATCTATACCGGCCCGTCCCCGGCTCCGTTGTGAGCGGTCGGGTTAGAGAAGTTCGGCGACCGGCTTCCAGTCTCGCTTCTGGGCCTGCGCTACGGCCTCGTAGGTGAGGGTTCCGTTGAAGGTGTTGACGCCTTCGGCGATTCCCTTGTCTTCCCCGATCGCGGCGTTTCCGCCCATGCGCGCGAGCTTCATGACGTAGGGGAAGGTGGCGTTGGTGAGGGCGAGGGTGCTGGTGTTGGGGACGGCGGCGGGCATGTTGGTGACGCAGTAGTGGACGACGCCGTCGACCTCGTAGGAGGGGTCGGAGTGGGTGGTGGGACGGGCGGTTTCGATGCATCCGCCCTGGTCGATCGCGACGTCTACGATGACGGCGCCCTTCTTCATCCTGGAGACCATGGCGCGGGTGACGATCTTGGGCGCGGCGGCTCCGGGGATGAGGACGCCGCCGATGAGGAGGTCGGCTTCGGCGGTGGCGCGCTCGAGGTTGTAGGAGTTTGAGGCGACGGTGAAGACGCGGCCCGAGAAGATGTCGTCGAGCTCGCGGAGGCGGTTGAGGTTGAGGTCGAGCAGGGTGACCTTTGCGCCCATGCCGAGGGCGATCTTGGCGGCGTTGGTGCCGACGATACCGCCGCCGATGATGCAGACGCTGGCCGGAGCGACGCCAGGGACGCCGCCGAGGAGGAGACCGCGACCGCCGTGGGCTTTGGTGAGGTACTCCGCGCCGATCTGGACCGAGAGGCGGCCGGCGACTTCGCTCATGGGCGTGAGCAGAGGGAGTGCGCCGAAGCGGTCGCGGACGGTCTCGTAGGCAATGCCGGTAACCTTGTTGTTGAGCAGGGCGTCGGTGAGGTCCTGGATGGGCGCGAGGTGGAGATAGGTGAAGAGCAGGAGGCCGGGGCGGAAGTGCTTGTACTCCTTTTCGACGGGCTCCTTGACCTTGACGACCATGTCGGCGAGACGCCAGACGTCGTGAGCCGAGCCGACGATCTCTGCGCCCGCGTTCTGGTACTCGTCGTCGGGCATGGCGGAGAGGGCGCCGGCGTCGTGCTCGACGAGCACTTTGTGGCCTGCTTCGACGAGTGCTTTGACACCGGCCGGCGTGACGCCGACGCGGCGTTTCGTGGTCTTTCACTTCCCTGGGTACACCGATGGTCATCGAGATCGATCTCCGTTCGCAGGATCGATTGTATAGAGGAGGCGCGCGCGGCTTCAAAGGCTATACACGCCGGGAGGCGTGGGATAGTCTCGGAAGTGCCCCTCCGGCGCGGGAGACCAGAGCGAGTGACTGCAGCCGTGGCCACCTCCGGCCGCTATTTCAAGCCAATTGATTTCAGGACGCGCTTTCCGGCGCTGGACGGCGTGCGCGCATTAGCCGTGCTGATGGTGTGGTTGAACCACTTTGGTGGCGGAGAGCATGGTGGACGTGTGCTGAACGTTCTGAACGACGTTCGTGCGCGCGGATGGATAGGCGTCGATGTGTTTTTTGTTCTCTCCGGATTTCTGATCACGGGCATTCTGTACGACACGCGGAATGACTCGAAGTTTTTTCTGCGGTTCTTTGCACGGCGTGCTGTGCGGATCTTTCCGGTGTTCTACCTTGTGGTGGCGATTCTGCTGCTGTTGACGCCAATTTTTCACTACCGCTGGCGCGCGGGGCACCTGTGGTTCCTCGTCTACCTGGGAAACTTTGCGGCCAATCGCGACTTCACACTGTACGAGGTTTTCAGCGCGAACCACCCGACTGCTCGCGTTTTCATTGGGCACTTCTGGTCATTATGTGTGGAGGAGCAGTTTTACCTGTTGTGGCCGCTGCTGGTCTGGACGGTGCGGGATCGTGTGCGGCTACTGTGGACGGCGGGCGGCATCTCGGTGCTGGCGCTGCTGCTGCGGATCGGGATGGAGATGCACTTTTCGCGCGGGACGTGCGAGCTGTGGATTGTGAGGACGCTGCCGTTCCGGATGGACTCGCTTCTGATCGGGGCGATGCTGGCTCTGCTTTTGCGGGGTCCGGCGGCCGATATTTGGCAGCGCCGGTGCCGATGGGTGTTTGTGGCGGCTTTGGCGGCTCTGCTGGGGATCTTTGCCGCGTTTCCGGACTATGACTCGCCGGTGCTGATGACGGTGGGGTTTACGGTGACGGCGCTGGGGAGCGCCGGTCTGATCGGAATGGCACTGCGGAGGGAGTCACCGGCGTTTCGGCTTTTTCACACGAGCCCACTGCGGAGGCTGGGGCGGTACAGCTACGGGTTCTACATCTACCATGTGCTGTTTGGCTGGGCATGGATTCAGTTTCTGGTATTTGTAACCTCAAAAGTCCATTCCCTGGCGCTGGGCGGTGCGATCGCTCTGCCGATCAACTTCGCGGTTACATTTTTGATCTCGATGGCGAGCTATGAGTGGTTCGAGAAGCGCTTCCTGGTGTTGAAGCGCAGGTTCGAATACGACTCGGAGTTAGCGGAGCACCGGCATGCATTTCGAACATAACGTGGCCTGGGGGCGCAGGTTGTTTTTCCTGCTGCTCTTGGTGACGGTGGCGATCTCGCTGGCGGCGGTTCTGGCGTTCGACCGGTCAGAGCGCGAGGGAGTCGCTGCTGGACCTGACGAACCTGGTTGGGCCGACAACGAACAGTTTGCTGCATGGGCGCGGTCTTACGGCGTGTACGGTGCTGCTGGGGACGCCGGGAAATCCGATCTGCTTTCATGGCGGCAGGATGCCGATGCCGACGCTGACGATGGCGCTGGGTGTTCGGCTGCTGGGCGATCACCTGATGCGCGTTGCCGTGCTGAAGACGCTGCTGTTTCTGGTGCCGCTGGAGATCGGGATTTTTCTGGTGTGCGGGCGTGTTGGGTCTGTTGAAGCGGGTTGGCGGCGATGGCTAGCTGTTCTGTTGCTGCTGGCGCCGTTTGGAGTTACGGCGTTTCTCGCGGACGTAGTGAACCTGCAGGTGGAAGAGGGGTATTCGTACTCATTTCTGGCGCTGGCGACGGCTGTGGTGTTGTTTCGCGGGACCCGGCGTGGGTGGTTGCGGAGAGATGGTGTGGGAGAGGCGATTGTGTTTGGAGCGGCGGTGGCGGGGCTGTATCTGTCGAAGAGCTCGATGGCTCCCGTCGCGGCGGTGCTGACGGGCGGTTATATTCTGCGGGCGCATGGTGGGAAGGCTCGCTCCGTCGCCCTGGTGCTGGCGTTGGCGGCTCCGATAGGGTGGGCGGCGTATCAGCACCATGCGACGGGGCGGTACAGCCTGGGGACGAGCATTGACGGTCTGAATCTGCATAAGGGCAACGATGCTGCGTTTCTGCTGCACTATCCGCCGACGCCGGGAAACACGCTCGACGGCTTCGATGTGGACCTGAATGCGGGCGTTCACTTTCCGGATGAGTGGAGCTTCAATGACTTTCACCAGAGAGCGGCCGTGGAGTTTATCCGGTCGCATCCTGAGGCGACTGCGCTGGGGGAGGTGCGGAAGGTCGAGATGATCTTCTTCTCGGTGCGGAAGGTTGGATCGAGCGCGAGCCATGGCGCCCTGCTGGTTGCGGAGGTGGTGGGGATGGTGCTCTTCCGGGTGATCTTCTGGACGGCGATGGGCATTTCGCTACTTGCGGTGGTGCGTGGATCGCCTCTGCGTGGCTCTGGTGCGGTGTTTCTGCTGGTGGTGGGCGCGGTCGCGCTGCCCTATGTCCTGGGATTTGCGTATACGCGGCATGTGAGCGTGCTGATCTATCCGTCGGTTCTGATGTGCTGTCGAGGGCTTGCGCGTGCGGGTCGCGAGCAGGCCCCTCGCGAGGGATTACACTAGGGAAAGCCTCTACTCCAGGATAAAAATTCACCGATGTCATCGAACGGATTTCAGACGCGTTACTCCCGCATCCACAACATGCGGTCGTTGTTCAGCCTGTTTTCGAGCGATCTGGCGATCGATCTCGGGACGGCGAATACGCTCGTCTTTGCTCATAATAAAGGGATTATCGTCAACGAGCCGTCGATCATCGCGGTCAACAAGATTACGAATGAAGTGGAGGCTGTGGGGAAAGAGGCGAAGGAGATGCTGGGGCGGACGCCGGGCAATATTGTGGCGATCAAGCCGATGAAGGATGGGGTGATTGCGGATTTCCGGCATACGGAGAAGATGCTCAACTACTTCATTCATAAGGCACATAACCGCAAGATGATGGTGCATCCGCGGATCGTGATCGGGGTTCCGAGCGAGATTACGCAGGTGGAGAAGCGGGCGGTCATGGATTCGGCGTACCGGGCCAAAGCCAGCGAGGTGCATCTTGTTGAGCAGGCAATGGTTGCGGCGATCGGCGCGGGGCTGCCGATTACGGAGCCTGGCGGCAATATGATCGTGGATATTGGTGGTGGAACGACGGACATCGCGGTGATCTCGCTGGCTGGAATCGTGTATTCGAGGTCGGTGCGCATGGCCGGCAACCAGATGGACGAGGCGGTTTCGACATACCTGAAGCGGAAGTACAACCTCCTGATCGGCGAGCGGACGGCGGAGCAGATCAAGATCGAGTTGGGATCGGCGTATCCGTTGGATAAGGGTCTGACGATGGAGGTGAAGGGGCGCAACCTGATCGAGGGTGTGCCGAAGACGATCACGATTGAGGACTCGGAGATACGCGAGGCGCTGAGCGAATCGATAGCGACGATTGTGAATGCGATACGGGTGGCGCTCGAGCGAACACCGCCGGAGCTCTCGGCGGATATCTCCGACCGCGGGATTGTGCTTACGGGGGGTGGGGCGCTGATCAAGAACCTGGACAAGCGGATTCGCGAGGAGACGGGGCTGCCGGTTTCGATTGCGGACGATCCGCTGGCATCGGTGGTGCTGGGGACGGGAAAGATGCTGAGCGACTTCAAGCTGCTGCGAAAGATTTCGATCGACTAGACATGGAACGACTGAGCACGACCGCCGAGCGAGGCGACTCCCTGAATATGCTGCTTGAACCCCTCTCCGTTAAGGGGGGGAGGCGACGAGAGACGCGGAGGCGTCTTCGGAGACGGTATCTCCGGCTCGGGATGGCGCCGTGTTGGCGCTACGACTCCTGCTGGCGGCGGCGATTGTTTGCAGCTGTATTTACGTAATGTGGCGGAGCCTCCACTGGCCGATGCTGGTGGACTCGCCGATCATGCACTATGTGAACTTCCTGATGCGGCATGGGATGCGACCGTACCAGGAGATCACGGACAACAACATGCCTGGAGCCTACCTGACCGAGGGCTGGGCGATGCGGGTGTTTGGCGGCGGCGACCTCGGATGGCGGGTGTATGACTTCTTCCTGCTGGGCGTGATCACGGCCGCGGTCACGACGATTGCATGGCATCGCGACAGACTGGCGGGAATCTATGCGGGCGGGATCTTCTGGCCTGATGCACATCAGCGAAGGTCCGTGGTTTGCCGGTGAGCGCGAAGAGGTAATGACGGCGCTGCTGCTGGTTTCGAGTGCGTTCTTGTTTGTTTCGTTGCGGCAGCGGCGACCGTGGATAGCTGGGGTGTTCGGGGTTGCGGCGGCGCTGGCTGCTTCGGTCAAGCCGACGATAGCGCCGTTCGCGCTTGGGGCTCTTGTCCTGCTCGCGTTTGCGCTGCGGACGCGGAAGATCCGCTCCGGCGCCTATGTGGGTTGGGCGCTAGGCGGGATGGCGGTGGTGGTGGCGACGAACATCCTGTTTTTTGTCCGGTACGCAGCGTTTCGGCCGTTTTTGTTTGTATTGAAGACGGTGACGCCTACGTATGCGGCGCTGAACCGTCCGGGCTGGAGATTTATGGTGCTTCACCTTGCACCGAAGGACTTCGCGCTGCTGGGGCTGATGGCGTTGGTTGCGGTCTTGCTGACCAGGAGGTGGGATTGGGAGCGGGGTGTGTTGCTTCTCGGAGCGGTGCTGGGGGCAGCCTCGTATTTCGTGCAGGGTAAGGGCTTTTATCACCACCGGTATATGTTTGTCGCGTTTTTGCTGGCGCTGACGGGCGCCGAGCTGCTCCGTGCGGCGAGGGGACGCGGTGTGCTGCGGGTGCTGGGGTGCGCGGGCCTGCTGATCACGCTTGTGTATACGATCCCAGAGCAGGTGAGGCGGTTTCGGGTGTTGCCGCCTACGGGCGGACTGGTGCGGTCGATGGAAAGAGACCTGCGCGCCCAGGGAGTGGACCGGCTGCAGGGCGAGGTTCAATGCTTCGACCTGGTCTTCGGTTGCCTGAACTCGCTGTACCACCTCCGCTTGGTGGAGAACACGGGGTTCACGGGGGACCTGCTGTTGTTCTCGAAGGATCCGAGCGCAGCGACGGCGTTCTATCGGACTAAGTTCCGGGAATCGCAAGAGAAGCACCCGGCTGCCGTGTATGTGATTACGAACGAGGTCTTCGGCGAGCCAAACTCGTTTGCGAAGATCGATCGGTGGCCTGAGTTCTCGGCCTACCTGGCCGAGAATTACGTTCTAGCGACCGAGAGGGTCTTTCCGATGGAGGATGTCTGGGGGACGAAGCCGCTGCCGGACGACAGGGCACGCGCTTACCGGATCTACCTACGCAAGCCGAACGCGGCCGGCGGGTGGACCGAGAGCCAGAAGACGCCCTAGGGATGGAGGGCGCCTCCGCCTGTTTTCATGGAGCAGCCGGTGACAGGGCGGCGGCGTTACCCGAGGGAGCCGATTCGTTGCGGGTGACAGCCGTCGAGCTGGCGGGACAGGAGCCAGGTACAGGGATGATCCGGATGCCGGGGTCGAGCTGGAAGCGATGGAGATCGCCGCAGAGCCGTGAAACGTCGCCGGGCTCGAGTGCATAGAAGCTGACCGTCTTGTCGCCGAACATGAGATTGCGGAGGAGATGCCAGTCTGCGACGTGAATCCAGCTGCGAGGGATGCGCTGATTAATCCAGCGAGGCTCGGTCTGGAGGATCGCAATGGAGGCGTGTTCTGAGCTGGCCCAGTCGCGGATAAAGGGCGAGGTGAGGTCCTGGCCATGGTCTTTGAGGAGACGGGCGGGCTCGATGCTGCCCAGGCCGTAGAGATCGACGAGATGAGCGTCGGAGTAGAAGGCGACGGCACCGATGTCGTTGACGACGACCGTGTCGTGATCGTAGAACTGCCGGATAAAGCGGGCCATCTGGATGTGCTCGTGGTAGCGATCGATGGAGGAGTTCGGTCCCCCGGTGAGCCCTTTGATGAAGCGGGACAGCAGAAACGGGGAGAGCCAGACACTGACGAGTACGAGGGCAGCCACGGTGGCTTTGGTCCTGGGCGGGGCCTCCGTGATGGCGGAGAGAGTCCGGCGAAGGCCTTCCCATGGTGGAAGAGCCGCGAAGATGGCGAAGATGGCGAGCGCGACGAAGTAGCTCTCGTACCGCATAAGCCAGCGGGTGGGAGCGAGCGCGAGGTGGAACCCCGTGATGAGAAAGGAGAGGAGGAGGAGGAGCTGCGTGGGGGTCCAGAAGCGGTGGGAGCGGAGGCGAATGGCCCAGATGAGGATGGGGATAAGAAGGATCTGGAGAAAGGAGCCGTTGGAGTTGGGCAGAAAAAAGCGTGACCACCTCGGCTCGGTTGATTCCTTCTCCATCTGCGCCTTCATGATGACGGAGAAGGGCAGCCAGAAGCCGGAGAGGTGATGCGAGTAGAGGCCAAAGGCGACCGGCCCGACGGCGGCGCAGACGCAGAAGATGGCGGCAAGCGCGATCCTGCGCCGGAGCACAAGGAAGAGAGCGATGGGGATGACGGCGAAGACGGCCTCGTACCGAAGCGCACCTGCACAGAGGATGGCGGCGCAAAGTGGAATGGAGAGCTTCGAGGGGACGGGCTGATCCGGCTCGATCGCGAGGATACGAACGGCAAAGATGACCGTGAGAAGGATGGTCAGGGTCTGCGCGACGTGCTCCATGCCAATGTAGGCGAGATTGGGCAGGGGTGTGAGGACGACGATAACGATCTGCGCGAGAATGCGGGTAGTAAGGGAGAGACTGGGACGGAGCACGCGAAGGCCGAAGTCCACGGCGAAGAGAACGCCGAGAGCGCAGAGGGCGTTGAGGATGAGCGGAGTAAGAAGATGCGAGCCGAAGAGGAGGTCAAAGGCGGCCAGGAGCAGGGTCCAACCGGGGGAAGAGGAGGCGCTGCCGAACTCGCCGGGGTTGATGCCCCAGACGTGGTGAAAGGCGAGCGTCTTTGAGAGGGCGAGGTGAATGTAGCTATCGTCGAGCGGATAGACGAAGAGATGCTCCGCGCGCACGGTGACGGAGTACATCGCAAGGAGGATGAGGCAGAAGAGTGTCGAGCCGAGAAGGGGTGGCGCAAGCTTTTTGATATTCACGGAGAGCCCGTCTCCGCACGCCGGGCAGAAGATCGTATAGGGGATTTGATCGTTCGTCGGTCGACAGGACCAGTATAGCAATGCCGCGGAAGCGGGGGGAGGTCCGCGGTCAGGAGGAGGCTGGGGTGGTGAGGCTGACACGGAGTCGGTCGATGCGACGGTCGGTGCTGGCCAGGACTTCCATGCGGAGGCCGTCCTCTTCGACGACTTCGCCGGGAAGGGGGATGTGGCCGGCGATTTCGCTGACGAGGCCACCGAGGGTGGTGGCTTCATAGTGGTGGGGCTGGGGGAGGTTGGGCTCTTCGCGCTCGGGAGGTGGGTCGTAGGCTTCGGTGGGGTCGAACTCGCCGTCTTCCGGTGTGGGAGCGGTGGGCGGATGGGTTTCGGGCTGATGGTCCTGCGCGTGGTCCTGGAGCAGAGGTTCGGTATCGCGCGCTTCTTCACGGAAGAGGTCGCGGAGGCGGGAGAGCTCGAAGGTACCGGTGACGAGATAGGAGCCGTCCGGCTGGGGGATGGGGGTGTCTTCGTCCTCGGGCTGATCGTGCTCGTCGGCGATCTCGCCGACGATGGCTTCGAGGAGGTCTTCGATGGTGACGAGGCCAGCGACGGCTCCGTACTCGTCGATGACGATGCGCATGTGCTGTTTTTCGCGCTGCATCTCGCGGAGGAGCTCGGCGACGTTTTTGGTTTCGGGGACGAAGGCGGCCGGGCGCTGGAGCTCGGATACGGTGCGGCTGGCGGCCTCGGTATCGAGGACCTGGAGGAGGTCGTGGGCAAAGGCGATGCCGGTGATGTTATCGAGCGTGCCCTCAAAGACGGGAACGCGGGAGAAGGCGTGCTCCTCGATCTCGGCGGTGAACTGCTGGAGGGTGAGGGTGCCGGGGACGGCGAAGATCTCGGGGCGGGGGGTCATGATCTCGCGGACAAGCTTGTCGCCGAACTCGACGACAGAGCGAACGAGCTCGCGGTCGGACTCTTCGAGGATGCCTTCTTCTTCGCCGGCTTCGAGAAGCGCGTCCATGGCTTCGGACTGATCTTCGGGTTTCGCCGGAGTCTTCTGGCTCGGCGAGGGCGGCGATGGAGAGCAGCAGACCGAGGAGGAGGGTGATGGGAAGGATGAGGTAAAAGAGCGCCTGGAAGAGAAGGGTGATGCGGCGGATCCAGAGGCCGCGGGTGCGGGCGAAGAGGATCTGGGGTACGAGGCGGTCGAAGATGAGGATGAGGAGGATGAGCTCGAAGGCGGCGCGGACGATCTCGGGCAGGCCGGGGACGTGGACGAGCTGCGGGAGGAGCGTGGTGTGGGTGTAGAGGCGAAGGCCCGAGAGCAGGGCGATGGCGGCGAGAGTGAGCTGGCGGAGGACGGAGGCGGAGAGGGCGATGGACTCGCGGCCGAGGCGAAGGCGGGGTTCGACGGGCTGCTCCCAGGAGTCGATGTTGTCCTGGTACTCGCGGGCGAGGAACTTACCCATCTCGGAGTAGACGCGGTCGACGTAGGCGGCGAGCGAGAGGATGGCGAGGAGGAGAGCGAGGGCGAGGAGGCTCATGGGAGAGTTCTCCGTTGCCGGTTGTGCGTTCTCAGTGCTGGAGTGGAAATGGCGGGTCTGCCGGATGGTCGTTTGCTGATGCGGCCGGAATGCAAGCACTTCTCCACTGCGTCTTCGCTGCGCGAAGACTTCGGTCGAGATGACGGCGGTTCGGGAATGCGGGGAACGGCCGGACGCGGCGAACGCGGCGGTTTTGCGGGGGGCGCGGCGGAGGGCTTGAGGGTGCGGGCGATGAGGGTGTTGGGGAGGCGGAGTTGCGTACGGAGTTCGGATTCGCGTGTAGCCATCTGGCCGGTGTCGGTCTCGTGGTCGAGGCCGGAGAGGTGGAGTAGGCCGTGGAGGAGGAGGATGCGGAGCTCGGCTTCGAGGGGGTGACCGTGTTCGGCGGCCTGGCGGGCAGCGGTTTCGAGGGAGATGGCCAGGTCGCCGGCGTGCTGTTGGGCCTTCGGGATGCCGGGAATGGGGTTGGCGGGGAAGCTGAGGACGTCGGTGGGTTTGTTTTTGTTGCGGAAGGTACGGTTGAGGCGTTTGAGCTCGGCGTCGGAGGTGAGGAGGACGGAGACGGAGCCGGAGAGGGGGATGGCGGCGCGGGCGCGGTTGAGGAAGCGCGTGAGGGTTGGCTTGTTGAGCGCGGTTGAGGGGCTACTTGGGGGGTCGATGGTGATCATCGGAGGATGGTGCGCAAGTCTGAGATGTTGCGGCCATTTAAGCAAGTGTAGGAGTTCTTCGCTTCGCTCAGATGCGGCGTAGAAACTTAGAGGCCGGTTGCGGTGATGCTAAGGGAAGACGACGGAAGGCATGTTGCCCTTCCGCCGTGATTTTACCGCATTCGCCTGCGTTTACTGCGGTTTGGCGATGGGCTTGATGGTTTGTGAGCCGTTAAGCGCGGGCTCGTTGAGTGGGGCCCCGTCGATGGCGAGGGGAAGTTGTTGCTGGGCGCGGCCGTAGCTGTCGTAGGCGCGGACGATGCGCTGGACGAGGTGGTGGCGGACGACGTCGACATCGTCGAAGTGGCAGAAGCGGATGCCTTCTACGCCGTCGAGGACATTAAGGGCGTCGAGGAGGCCGGACTTTTTTGGGTTGGGCAGATCGGTCTGGGTGAGGTCGCCGGTGATGACCGCTTTGGAGTTGTTGCCGAGGCGGGTGACGAACATCTTCATCTGTTCGATGGTGGTGTTCTGCGCTTCGTCCATGATGATGAAGGCGTCGTTGAGGGTGCGGCCGCGCATAAAGGCGAGCGGGGCGACCTCGATGACGTTGGACTCGAGGAGCTTGTCGACCTTGACGGGGTCGAGGAGGTCGTAGAGGGCGTCGTAGAGGGGGCGGAGGTAGGGGTCCACCTTTTCCTGTAGCGACCCGGGGAGGAAGCCGAGACGCTCGCCGGCTTCGACGGCGGGGCGAACGAGGATGATGCGGGCGACTTTTTTTGACACGAGGGCGCTGACGGCCATGGCGACGGCGAGGTAGGTCTTGCCAGTACCGGCGGGACCGAGGCCGAAGGTCATGTCGCAGGATTCGATGGCCTCGACGTATTTGCGCTGGTTGGGGCTGCGGGGCTGGACCATGCGCTTGACGCCGGCGGAGCGCTGTTTGCCGGAGTCAACGAGTGACTTGAGAGTGACGGCGGGGTCGGCGACAACGAGCTTCAAGAGGCCGTGGAGCTCGCCATTATGGAGATTGACGCCGGATTTTCGCAGGGCTTCGAAGTCGGAGAAGAGCTGCTGGACGCGGCTGACGGAGGTGGAATCGCCGGAGACATGGACGCCGTCGGAACGGAGATCGATGTTGACGTGGAGCGAGTCTTCGAGGAGACGGAGGTTTTCGTCGTGGGTTCCGTAGAGGGGTTCGATACCGGCGGTGATGGCGATAACTTTGGTCGTCTGATTAGTCAATGGTGAGCCTGACCTCCGTCAGGATTAAGCGAGGGTTGCCTACCTCTATTGGACACGGGGAGAGGGGATCGGTTGCATGCTGTGCTGGGGACAGGGACAGGTTGGGGTCGCGCGGGTGGCGGGGAGCCGAGATGGCGTGAGGGCCAACGATGGGTGAAGGGTAGAACGCGGAGGTGGGGCCGTCAAGTGGGAAACGGGGAATGTTCGCGGGTGGGAAGGGGCGAAGATGCGGTTGACCTCCGGCCGGGAGTTCCGTAGACTTATGAGATTGCAGTGGATCGGGGCGACGTGTGTTCCGGGCTTGGATTCCGGACCGGTCGAGCCGAAGTTCCCGAGTTGGTTTGAGCGCGTGATGCGCGGGCCGGCTGCAAACTTTTCCCGATGTAGACGCGGGACCTAAGAAGAGAGTTTAGGCAAATGGCAAATCATGTTTCGTCGTTGAAGCGCGCACGTCAGACCGAGACCAAGACCGCTGTAAACCGGTCCAACCGCAGCAAGCTGCGTGGAACCCTTCGGATGCTGCGCGAGGCGATCGGCAAGGGCGACGCGAAGGCGGCGATGGAGAGCTATCGCCAGACTGCATCGGTTTTGGACAAGAGTGTGCAGAAGGGTGTTCTGCACAAGAACACGGCGAGCCGGTATAAGAGCCGGTTGAATGCTCGGGTGAAGGCTCTGTCAGTTAAAGCCGCTTAGTTTCAAGCAGAGTTTGGTTTAGATCAGGGCTTCAGCACCGGGGTTCAAGACGGTGCTGGAGCCCTTTTCGGCTTTCGGCGAAAGGAATCGCTTTCAGACGGTGTGGCCGAAAGAGACAGGCGGTCGAGGGGGATTGGGCGTATCGGGATCCTTCGCTTCGCTCAGGATGACAGCAAAGGCGAACCCGCGTGTGAAGGCCTGTGCGTCTGCACGGCTATTTCGGTGCAGCGGATTTGTCGCGCGCGTCGTCGGAGTGTTCACCGGGATTGTAGAGGGTGGGTCGTTTACGGGGGGTTTCGGTCTGGGGCTGGGCGTCGCCGTTCTCGATGATGTTGGGTGGCGGGGTGGGCGGGGCGGCGGTGGCCTGTGCGGGTTGCTCCGGTGGGGCGGAAAGTGCCGTTGCGCTGGCGGTGGGTGCGACCGGGCTCTCGGCCTGGTCGGGGGACGTGACGGACACGGTATCGCTGTCGACGATGGCGGAGGGGCGATGGGAGGCGGCGTCGGTGGGCGGGGTGCTGACGGGGGTACCGGCGTGCGCGGCGGCGCGGGCATTGGCGTTGGTGAGGGGCGCGGTGAGGAGGACGGGACCTTCGGTGGGTTCGGGCGCGAGCGAGGCGGCTTTGGCGATGCCGGCGCGGTCTTTGGAGGAGAGCGGCGGGAGGTGGTGGATCTCGATGGCGGAGTCGCGGACGATGGCGAGGTCGGAGCCGTCCGGGGATAGGTCGAAGTTCTGGCCGGCGGGAAGGATAGGGGTGCACTCGATGCGGAAGACCTGGCGGCCGCTGTCGGTCTGGTGGACGGTGACGATCTCGGAGCTGTACATCTCGGGGGTGATGGAGGCCGGGTCGCCGACGACGGCGGCCGTGGTGACGCGGCCGAAGGCGAAACGGTCAGCGGCGGGGGCGAAGGCGAAGCCCGGGTTGAGGTATGTCTCGGGGATGGCCTGCTCCCACATCTCTTCGCCGCGCAGGTTGAAGCCGCCGAACATCTGGCGCTGGGTTCCGCTCCGGCAGCCGAAGGCGATGAACTCGCTGCGGCTGACGAAGAGGGGTAAGGGGTGGCAAGCGGAGTCGAAGGGGGAGAGCTCTTCGACCTTGCCCCGGTAGAAGTTGTAGTTAAAGGCCCAGTGCTGGCGCCCTTCATCGAGCACACTGAGGAAGCCGGCACCATCCGCGGGGATGGAGACGAGGGTGCGGGCGCGGAGACCGCCGGAGGCCTGAGCGAAGAGCTCGCCTTCCGGGTTGCTGCGGAGGCGATAGAAGTGGACCTCGACGGGGATGCGGGGTTTCAGTGGAGGTGGAAGCGGGGCGGGGATGGAGGTTGATGCTGTTGGGGCTCCGTTTCCGTTGGCGGTCTGAGCCGCAACCTGCGCAGCGTAGGCGCTGGTCCCGGGGCTGGGGCTACGCTCGGGCTCGACGGGCGGGAGGTGGTCGAGGGCTTCGAGGATAAGGAGGCTGGCATCGGGCGAGAGAAGGACGGCGCCGATGGGTTTGGGGCTTGCGAGGAGGGGCTGCTCCTTGAAGGGGTCGCCGGATTTGAGGTTTCGCAGGGGAGAGATAGTGGTGAGGCGATCACGGATACGGAGGAGGAAGTGTCCGTTGCCGAGGGGCCAGAGGTACTGCGCAGGATCGTGCATGCGCCAGCTGGTCCGGGCGAGGACGTTGCCGGAGGGAAGGTCAATCAGGACGGCGTCGATGTTGCGGTCGATATCCTGGGGCGGGTCGTCCGGGATGCGCTTGAGCAGGCGGCGGAGGCTGAAGGTGACGAGCATGTGCCGGTCGTCGACGAAGTTGAGGGTAAGGAGGGAGGCGCCCGAGGAGAGGACGGGACTGGCAAAGGGTACGTAGCCGAGAGATTCGAGTGGGATGCGGGCGGCGGGTGGACGGGTGGCGGCATGCAGGATTGGGCCGCAGGCTGCGAGAAGCAGAGCCGGGAGAAGGAGACGCGATGTGAGTGACGGAACCGGCATAGCTGAGGGGACGTACTGCCTAATACTTCGTCTACTGTTTCATGGACGCGCGGGCGGCGTCACCGGACGTGCGGACCTTGTTTGGAGGTTTGACGAGGCAGGACGGGCGAGGTTGCGGGTGTTAGAACTGCTAAAGCTGGTTATTTCTGAGGAGAGTGCATGTTGGATTGGCGGGACGGGGCTGGAGTTGAGGTTGCACGGGGCGACAACGGGTTGTTGGCTGCGGGAGCGGAAAGCAGATCCTCCGCTGCGCGAAGGACCACAACCAGGAAAGCAAGTGCGGGCGTAGTTACGGTCTGCGCCGGATTGATGGTTGGGACGGGGTTGGGCGTGTTTGCGCCGGTTGCGGTGGGGCAGGAACAAGCAGATAAAGGCCCGAGCGCAGCCAAGGTTGAGCAGGTGTATAAGCCGATCCCGGGATTCGATGTGAGCTCGATTGATGGGAAGGCCGACCCCTGCAACGACTTCTACAAGTTTGCGTGCGGGCACTACGAGGCGAACCATCCGATTCCGGCGGACCAGACGTGCCTCCGATCTTTTCTACTCGCTTTATAACGTGAACACGCAGTCGCTGAGGGGGATTTTGGAGAAGGCGGCGGCGGGAGGTGAGGGGCGGTCGCCGGACGAGCAGAAGATCGGGGACTACTACAAGAGCTGCATGGATACGGAGGCGATCGAGAAGAAAGGGTCTGACGCCGATCCAGCCGATACTGGCGCAGATCGACGGGCTCGGGAACGGGATGATGGCGAAGCGGGACCTAACGCCGCTGATCGGGCGGCTGCAGCGGGAGGGAGTGGAGGTGTTCTTCGGGTTTGGGGAGCAGCAGGACCTCAAGGATGCGACAAAGCAGATCGCGACGATTGGGCAGGGTGGCCTGGGTTTGCCGGAGAAGGATTACTACCTGCGTGACGGAGCGAAGGACCAGGAGATTCGCAAGCAATACGTGGCGCATGTGGCGAAGATGCTGACGCTGGCGGGAAGCACGCCGGAGAAGGCGCAGAAGGATGCCGAGGGAATCCTGCGGTTCGAGACAGCGCTGGCAAAGGCGAGCCTGGGCGTGGTCGACTTGCGCGAGCCGGAGAAGACCTACCATCTGCAGCCGATTGCGACATTTGAGGCAAAGCTGCCGGGGGTGAACTTCGCGCAGTTTGAGCAGGCGGTGCATTCGCCGCAGGTGACGGAGATCAACGATTCGACGCCGGAGTTCTTCCCTGCCCTGATGAAGGAGGTTCGGGATACGGATATGGCGACCCTGAAGGCTTACATGCAATACCACCTGCTGACGACCGTCTCGAGCCGGCTGCCAAAGGCGTTCGATGACGAGAACTTCGACTTCTACAGCCGGAAGCTGAACGGACAGCCGGAGCAGCCGGCGCGGTGGAAGCGCTGCTCGAACGGGGTGAACGGAGCCATGGGAGAGGCGCTGGGAAAGGTGTATGTGGAGCAGTACTTTGCCGGTGACAGCAAGGCCAAGATGCTGGAGATGGTGCACGACATCGAGCATGCGATGGACGTGGATATCGACAGCCTGGACTGGATGAGCGCGGCGACAAAGGTGCGGGCGAAGGAGAAGCTGCACGGTGGTGGCGAACAAGATCGGGTATCCGGAGAAGTGGCGCGATTACAGCTACGCTGGAGGTGAAGCCGGACGATGCGCTGGGCAACGTGCTGCGGGCGGATGCGTTTGAGAATGACCGGCAGTTGAATAAGATCGGCAAGCCGGTGGACCGGGGCGAGTGGGGCATGACGCCGCCGACGGTGAACGCGTACTACGACCCGAGCATGAACGACATCAACTTCCCTGCGGGAATCCTGCAGCCGGCGTTCTACGACAAGAGCGAGGACGATGCGGTGAACTATGGGCATATCGGCGCGGTGATCGGGCACGAGTTGACGCACGGCTTCGACGATCAGGGCAAGAAGTTCGACGCGCAAGGGGAACTTGTCGGACTGGTGGACGCCGGAGGACACGAAGAAGTTCGAGGCGCGGACGGACTGCATTGTGAACGAGTACGGCGCGTTCACGGCGGTGGATGACGTGAAGGTAAACGGAAAGCTGACGCTGGGCGAGAACACGGCCGACAACGGCGGTCTGGTGCTGGCGTACATGGCGTATCTGGACCGGGCGAAGAAGGAGGGTGTGGACCTCCAGGCGAAGAAGGACGGGTACACGTCTCCGCAGCGGTTCTACATCGCGTATGCGCAGAACTGGTGCGAGAACGCTCGACCGGAGAGCGTGCGGGCTCAGGTGCTGCAGGATCCGCACTCACCGGATCACTTCCGGGCGAATGGCGCGATTGTGAATCAGCCGGGGTTTGCGGAGGCGTTCGGGTGCAAGAAGGGATCGCCGATGGTGCCGGTGGGGAGTTGCCGGGTCTGGTGAAGCAGCTACTAGCCGCTAGCTTTTAGCTGTTAGCTAAAGGCCAGGAGCTAGAAAGTCACGGGTGTGGCATGGGCTGCACCCGTTCTCTTGTGTGCGAGAGTGGAGGGATGGGTGTGGAGGGGCATGGGCGGCATCGGGGGTGGGGGTTTGCGGCTTGTGCGCTGGCGAGTTCTTTCTGGGGATGCGGGTTTTTCTTCGGCAAGATTGCGCTGGTGGAGATGGGGTCGCAGTACATGGTGCTGTACCGGTTTCTGTTTGCCATGGTGCCGCTGCTGCCGCTGCTGGTCACCCACCGGCCTGGGCTGAACCGGCGGGAGTGGGGGATGCTGCTCCTGGCTTCGTTCTTGGGCGTGCCGCTCCAGTTTCTGCTTCAGTTTTATGGTCTGTCGCTGACGACGGTGAGCCATGCTTCGTTGATGGTGGGGACCATGCCGGTGATCCTCGCGGTGGGCGCGACGATGTTTGCGCATGAGCGGATGGATGGGGTGGGGTGGGCAGCGCTGGCTGCATCGAGCGCGGGAGCGGCGCTGATTGCGCTGAGCGGATGGCGCGGTCATACGGCGGGCGGGCCTTCGCTGGTGGGAGATCTGCTGGTGATCGTCTCATTGATGATTGCGTTGTTCTGGATTCTGCTGAACAAGCGGCTGATGCGGGGCCATAGCCATGTGGTGGTGACGGTGTATGGGCTGGCGCTGGGGACGCTGATGCTGGTGGTGTGGGTTCCGGTGCGGTATGGGATGCCGCCGGTGCATGGGATCTCATGGAAGGCGTGGGGGGCTCTGGCGGCGAGCGGTGTTCTGTGCACGGCGACGACGACGCTGCTGTGGAACTGGGGAATGACGCAGGTGCCGGCGTCGCAGGCAGGCGTGCTGTTGAATATGGAGCCGCTGATGGGGAGTCTGCTGGGGGTGCTGGTGCTAGGGGAGCGGTTGGGACCGGGGGCTTGGGTGGGTGGAGGGATGATCCTGGGGGCGGCGGTGACGTTGACGGGGAGAAGGCAGAGGAGTTGCCCGCCGGGAGATGACAGCTAGAAGAGCAAGTGCGAGAAGCGGGTCTTCCGCTTCGCTTGGGATGGCGGCCAAAGGGTCGGGTTGGGAGAGGAGGTCGTTTGCTTCCGCACTTGCGCTCCAGGCGTTTCGGGACTAAGCGGGGCTTTGAGGGTTGCCGAACCTTTTTGCGCTGAGAGCCTTTAGGCGCGCCTTCTCCTCGTCCCGGTTCTTAGGAGGCGAGTTGGTTTCGAGGGAGTTCAGGAGGCTTGCCGAGGTGGCGGCGATTGCATTGATAGCAGAGAGAAATGCTGCTTCGTTTGCCTTGGATGGCTTGTTGAAGCCGCTGATTTTTCTGACGAACTGGATGGAAGCAGCCTGGATCTCATCGGGCGTGACCGGTGGATCGAAGTTGAAGAGCATTTTGATGTTTCGACACATCGAGCTAGCCTCCGTCAGAAACCTAGATCAGGTTAACGCTTTCCAGGTGCACTACTCAATGATGTCGGGGGCGCCGGGTTCGTGCTGAGGGCGCAGGTTCTTTTAGGCTGTTCGGTCGCTGCGTAAACAGCAGATTCCCTTCGGGAATGACAGACAGAAGGTCAAGGGCAAATGCGAGTGCGAGAAAGCATGCGGGAAGGTGGAGCAATCAGGTGATTGCCTGAGCGGCGGCCAGGCGGTGAGCGCGGATGTAGAGGGCGGCGATGCGATCTCCCGTGGGATCCGTCGATGGATTAACGGGAACGTAGATGAAATTGCCCTCTCGCCGGCACAGGACGTTGCTTGCCACCATGACCCGCATCATCCAGATGGCGGACCGGGTGTTGAGGCGGTCGATGCCTAACCAGCCGTGATACTCGCGACCTGTGGCCGGAGAGCCGGTCTCGGTGTGGATCTCTTCGGCGACCGCGTCGCGCAATTTCTCAAAGATTGCAGTCCTTGTGTCGTGAGTTGAGAATGGCGGCTGTATCAGCGGCGAGTCGATTTCCATGGCCTTGAAGAGATCGGCGATGGCGCGGTGCTGGCTGACGGAGGTGTGACCGAGCCAGTAGTGACAGGTCTTGGCGATGGAGGTGACGACGTTCTTGATCTCCTTCTCCAGGCGAAAGCGCGGGCCGGCCGGGAGGTGGAGAACCATGCCGTCGGCGTGGGCGGAGATGTTTTCCATGTTGATGGCGCGAAGGAGCCAACCGGCCATACCGGTGCTCGGGCAATCGACGTGGATCCAGCCGGAGATGAGTGAGGGCTGGGCGGCGAGTCCTGTGACCATCTCCACACCGCGGCAGAGTTCGTCTGCGACCTGGCGGTAACGCTTCCGGTCGAGGTTGATGTCTGCTTTGGTGGCGGCTTCGAGCAGCGTACCTCGATGGGGTGGTCCGCCCGCCATGGCGAGGTCGCAGAAGGAGCCCCAGATCTCGTTCCACGCGACCCGGCCATCCGAGGCGTACTTCAGGCCGGCGGAGCCCATGGAGACGGGCTGTACGTCTTCGTAGGAGTCCTTGTACTCCTCGGGGAGAAGGGTTTTCAGGCGCGATTGAAGGAGGTGGTAGTCGTCCGGGGTTGCGGGCATTTGCGCTCTCCGGATATTAGGTTAATGCGTGGGGGTCTTGTTTGCTCGGCGTTCGATGCAACGTGATCCGGGGGGGGGCAGACACAGGGGTCCTTCGCTGCGCTCAGGATGGCGGCGGGGCAGCGAGTCGCGGAAGAGTTATGTTCCGAGCCTTCAGCCCTGGATATTGCCGTGTTCCGAACCTGGGGCGTTGCCCCAGGCTGGTATGTGGGCCGGCCGTCGGCCCTGATTGCGTGACGATTTGCGGTGTTCGGGGCGGGTACTCGGCAGGTTCGGTGGCTTCGTTGCTGATGACAGGCGAGAGGAGAGAACAGCAGATTCCTCCGCTTCGCTCCTGAATGACAAGCAAAAGAGCAGACAACAGCAAAGGCAAGGCAACAGCCACAGCAACGGCCAGGGAAACGGCAAGTAATAGCAACGGCACGGCTGAGGCCTGGGCGCGGGCGATATCGGAGAACGGCTGTTGACGTTTCTTGACCGTTTACTCGACGGGGAGTTTGGCTTTGTAGCCGTCGCGGGCGATGACGGAGTACTTGAGGGGCTTGCCTTTTTCGTCGGACATGCGGAGGGGGTGGCCTTCGTTGTCGACGAGGGAGACTTTGACGCGGCGGTAGCTGCCGTCGTTTTTGTTGTTGGTGGGGCGGTAGGTGAGGACGTACTGGTTGCGGATGGAGTCGTTGATCTGGTTGAAGATGTCGGGGAGCGCGCCCTGGAAGAGGGGGTTGAAGTAGAGGCCGCCGGTCATCTGAGCGAAGGTTTTGAGCTGGTTTTCGGCCTGGAGATAGTCGAGGCGCTGGATGCCGCCCATCTGTCCGCGGGAGTCGGCGATCTCGCGGATGAAGGCACCGGTGCCGATGGAGAAGATGGTGACGTTGGGGGTGGCCTTGATCTTGGCGAGCATCTTGTCGAGGGTGATTTTGGAGAAGGTGTCGCGGCCGGTGCCGATGAGGATGATGTACTTGCGGCCTTCGATGCGGGAGGTGCGGTCGAGGGTCTCGTAGAGGGCGTCGAACATGTCGGTGTCGGAGAAGCCGGGGATGGTGAGGGAGCGGAGCGAGTCGGCGACGACGTCCTTGTTGTTGGTGAAGTCGGTGAGGATGTGGGTGCGGAGGTCGTAGGTGATGACGGCGATGTAGTCATCGGGGCGGAGGGTGTGGAAGAATTGCGCGGAGGCGTTCTGCATGTCGTAGATGAAGTAGTAGCTGTTGGCGGCGAACTCGAGGAGCATGACAGCGGTGATGGGGGTCTGGGTGAGGCGGACGCTCTGCACCTGCTGGGGGACACCGTCCTCGAGAATCTGGAAGTTGGGGGCCTTGAGACCGGGGACGAACTGGTGGGTCTTGTCGAGGATGACGTTGACGTCGAGGTTGACGATGGGGACGTCGACGCGGAGGGAGTAGGTTTCGCCGTTGGGGTTTTTGACGTGGGGCTCGGCGGGGGCAGGGGGTGGGGTGGGCTCGGCGTCGTTGGGTTCTTTTTTCTTCTTGATGACGAGGGGGCCGTTGTCGGTCTGCGGGCCGGCCTGGTCGTCGGGCTGCTGCGGGGGCGTTTGCTGCTGGGGGGCCGGGGTCGAGGGAGCTTCCTGGGCTCTCGCGGGGAGTGCGGTGAGGCTGAGGAACGTGGCGGCGGTGAGCAGGCGAGCGAGCTTGGGGCGGGTGATCATGGGCATCAGTGACTTTACTCCGGCGGGCCGGCGGCGGATTGGGTGCTCTTTCCGGCTCCGGTTAGTCTCTAGTCTATGGACTTGAGGAGATTTCGAAGAGCGGGTTGGGCCCGATCCGGCCGGCTGATGATTTGGACGTTGGCGGCGGGGTTTTTGGTGCAGGGGCGTGGGTGGGGGCAGGAGGCGGGTGCTGTGCGGATGTTTCCGCTCGCGGAGGTGCACCGGGGTTTGAAGGGGGTGGCGTACACGGTGTTCGAAGGGGTGACGCCGGAGAAGATGGAAGTGGAGATCCTGGGGGTGCTGAAGGACTCGCTGGGGCCGGGGCGGGACATGATCCTGGCGCGGCTGGTGGGGGTGAAGCCGGAGTTTACGGGGGTGGTGGCGGGGATGAGCGGGAGCCCGGTGTATATCGACGGACGGTTGGTGGGCGCGCTGAGCTACCGTATCGGGCAGTTTTCGAAGGAGCCGATTGCGGGGATTACGCCGATCGAGCAAATGCTGGAGGTTCGAGATGGGGTCGCGGTTCCGGTTGGGGCGCCGCGGGTGACGGGCGGAGGGCAGGAGCAGATGCAGGCGATGGAGACGCCGGTGGTGTTTGGGGGCTTCAGCGCGGAGGCGGTGGAGCGATTTGGGGACAGGTTTCGGGCGATGGGGATGACGCCGGTTGCGGGTCTGGGTGGGATGGATGCAAAGGCCCGGCAGCCGGAGCCGCTCGTTCCCGGAAGCGCGGTGAGCGCGGTGCTGGTGGAGGGAGATCTTTCGATAACCGGGACGTGCACGGTGACGTATGTCGATGCGAAGCGGCTGCTGGCGTGCGGGCACCCGATTACGCAGTCGGGCGCGGTGGATATGCCGATGACGAAGGCGGAGGTGGTGGCGACGCTGCCGAGTCCGCTGAATGCGTTCAAGATCGTGAATGCGACGGAGGAGGTGGGGGCGTTTACGGAGGATCGGGCGTCGGCGATCCTGGGGCGGTTCGGGGCGCGGGCGCGGATGATTCCGGTGGACGTGGAGGTGATGGGTGGGGCGAAGACGGAGGCACGGACGTTTCACCTGCGGGTGGTGGACAACAAGGAGCTGACACCGCAGGCGATGATGGTTTCGGTGTACCAGACGATGCAGGAGACGAACACGGCGGCGGCGGATACGAGCTGGCGACTGACGGGCGAGATCGGAGTGGCGCGGCGTGGGGTGGAGGGTCAAGAGGGCGCGGCGATGGGGACGGTGCCGCTGCGGGGAATGATGGCGCCGAGCGAGTTCAACTCGGGTGCGATCAACGGGGCGTTGTATGTGGGGGAGCGGTTCAGCCGGGTGTACAGCAACAGCCTGGAGCAGCCGGTGGTGACAGGGGTGCGACTGCGGCTGGAGGCGATTGGGCAGCGGCGGATTGCGGTGCTGGATTCGGCGCGGCTGGGCCGGACGGAGGCGAAGGCAGGCGAGACGGTGGAGGTGGAGGCGGTGCTGCGGCCGTATGCGGAGGCGGCGCGGGTGGTGCGGATGAGGTTTGCGGTCCCGCAGAGCGCGGCTCCGGGGCCGCTGCGGGTGCTGGTGAGCGATGCGGCGACTTTGGACCGGCTGACGGCGCCTGCGGCGGGTGTTGCACGAAATGTGCCGCTCCTGGATGCGGTGGCGCAGGCGGATCGGATGCATGCGAACGACCGGGTGTATGTGACGCTGCTGGACCATGCGGCGCAGGCGGTGCTGGACTCGGCTGCGCTTGAGTCGGTTCCGCTGTCGATGGCGAATGTGCTGGAGCCGCTGAAGGAGGGGCAGCGTTTGCGGTTGACGGGAGAGAGTGCGAATGAGGCGGCTTCGGCGGAGGTGGGAGATGCGGTGAGTGGGTCGCAGGTGCTTACGCTAACCGTGCGCTGACTCTTAAGTCACTGCCACTTCCCTCTTCGGGGAGGAAGCTGGTGAGCGAGTGATGTAGCATCGCTCAGGTGCGGGACCGGCGTTTGGACGGCCGCCAGAAGGACACGACGGACGATGAGTGAGATTCGAGGTCTGGCTGCCCATGCGGCCGGTGCACAGCTGCTCGCGTACCGGTACGATCCCGGCGATTTGAAGGCCGACGAGGTCGAGGTGAAGATCTCGCATTGCGGGGTGTGCTTCAGCGATATTCACTTGATCAATAATGACTGGGGCCTGAGCAAGTATCCGTTTATTCCAGGCCATGAGGTGGTGGGAACGGTTTCGGCGGTGGGCAGCCTGGTTCAGGACCGGGCGGTTGGGGAGCGGGTCGGGATCGGGTGGCAGGCGGATAGCTGCGGGATTTGCGAGTGGTGCCGACGGGGTGAGGAGCATCTGTGCGCGAAGGCTCAGCCGACGTGCGTGGGGCGGAATGGCGGGTATGCGGACCGGATCCGAGTGAATGCGCGGTTTGCGATCCCGGTACCGGAGGCGCTCGAGAGCGAGGGTGTGGCTCCGCTGCTGTGCGGCGGGATTACGGTGTACAGCCCGCTGCGCAACCATGGGGTGCGGCCGTCGTCGCGGGTGGGAGTGATCGGGATTGGCGGCCTGGGGCACATGGGAGTGCAGTTTGCACGGGCGTTCGGCGCGGAGGTGACGGCGTTTTCGACCTCAAAGGATAAGGAGAAAGAGGCCAGGCAACTGGGGGCGCACAATTTTGTGAATACGCGGGATACGGGTGCGCTGAAGAAGTTGGCGGGATGCTTTGACTTCATCCTGAGCACGGTGAGCGCGGACCAGGACTGGCCGGGGTACGTCCAAGCTCTTCGGCCGAAGGGGATGCTTTGCGTTGTGGGCGTGCCGCCGTCGCCGATGCAGCTGCCGGTGTTTCCACTGGTGGGTGGGCAGAAGGCAATTTCGGGATCGCCCACGGGCAGCCCAACGGACATTGCCGAGATGCTGGATGTGGCCGCGCGGCACGGGGTGAAGGCAGTAACGGAGAGGTACGCGATGGCGAAGGCGAACGAGGCGATCGCCAAGGTGAAGAAGAATCAGGTGCGGTACCGGGCTGTGCTGGCGAACTGAACTTGTGAGCGAGCTGATTTTCGATGCAGGCGAGACGTCCTAACTGGCACCAAGCGCGTTTTGGGACCTGGCCTCGTGAACGTAGTTTGAACGAGCGGCGCTAAAAAACTCAACTCACGATTTCGTTCCCCATGAAGCAACAAATGTGATTGCGCTCGTCCACACTTTGGGATCGGAGTAGATGCGTTCAAAACGAGCGAGCACAGGGCGTGTCATATATCTGGACTCTAAGAGCCGAGGCTTTAGTTCGGAAGTGGTCTCCAGCCAGTACTTCGACCAAGGCGAACGGCCGGGATAAAAGTCCGTTGTACCCTCTGCAGCGATATCGCAAATACCGGCCGCAGTCAGAAGTGAGGGCAAGGTCCGGCCTATGAAATAGTTGATGCCCACCGATCGCGACCACTCAAGCCACCCTTTCCAGAACAAGCGGAGTGGAGATGGCGTGGCTGTAGCGGGCAGGAAGTCCGGTTCTGATTAACAAAAGGTAACCGCCGGGCTTCAGCGCGTAAACCATATTGCGAATCGCTTCTTCTGGCGACGCGATGTGATGAAGCACGGCGCGACACGTAACCAAATCGTATTTGCCTGCCTCGGGCATCTGTTGAAGGATGTCCTGCTGCCGGACCTCAAGATTTTTCGCACGGAGCCGCTTGAGATATCTCAGGTCAATGTCAGTTGCGATGACCTGACCTCGAGGACCAACCTCGTGCGCCATCCATCGTGAGATGGAACCATTCCCGCACCCAACTTCAAAACATTTCCATCCCGATCTCAGGCCGAGACCTAGGAGCAATCGGCGGTGAAGGGGGTCCAGGAGCTGTGACATCAATGCGAGACGTCGCTGTTCACCCGCAAGATCATGCGGTAAAACATACTCGTCGCTCACGAAAACACCTCACCCAAATCTGGGGAACAAAGACAAAGCTGCTTCCGCATCACGGTTGTTATACACGGAAGATTGGGCAACAAGATTCCGGGTCTCCCCTAAAAACAGCCATGCGGAGCTGTCAGCAGGGCCCGTTGAGACCGATAAGTCGCAATCTCGGAAGCGATCTGCGGCTGCCGGTGAGGATAAGGCGCGAGGGCTTCGGCTCTCGCCTTTTCGCGTGAGGGACGTAGACTTTGAGAACGATGACGATGCGGCGGGTGTTGTTTGGAGTGGTGTGGCTGGGAATAGCGCAAGTGGCTGTGGCGCAGGGGACGAAGCTGTGGAGTGTGGGGCGGTACGACGAGATGCAGCGGGGGACGGCTGAGGGCGTGGCGATCCGGAACGACGGGAGGCTGGAGGCTGGGCCGGCGACTTCCCTGCTCTACACGGCTGGAACGAGCTATGTTTGGTCGGTTGCGGTGGACGCGGGTGGGGTGGCGTATGTAGGGCTGGGCGGGAGCACGGCGGGATCGGCCGCGGTGATGCGGGTGACGGCGGACG
This sequence comes from uncultured Acidobacteriaceae bacterium, assembly GCA_963778445.1. Classification (GTDB taxonomy): domain Bacteria; phylum Acidobacteriota; class Terriglobia; order Terriglobales; family Acidobacteriaceae; genus Edaphobacter. The sequence goes on from CAVZUG010000001.1 coordinate 353,130, forward strand.
GGAAGGCGGAGAAGGTTTTCTCGGGAGCGGAGCTGGGGGTGCAGGCGGTTCGTGTGGGTGCGGACGGGGCGGTGTACGCGGCGACTTCTCCGAGTGGAAAGGTTTACCGGCTGGGGAAGACTGGGGCGGCGGCGGAGGTGGTTTTCGATCCGGGGACGACGGCGGAGAAGCCGCGGTATCTGTGGGATCTGACGTTGGGGAAGGACGGGGCGGTGTATGTGGCGGCGGGGGCTCCGGCTGTGGTGTACCGGGTGAGAGCGGGAGCGAAGGCGGAGGTGCTGTTCCGGACGGCGGACCAGCATATCCGGTGCCTGGCGATGGCGGGGGATGGGACGCTGTGGGCGGGGTCGGATGGGGCTGGGGTGATCTACAAATTTCTGACAGAGAAGGCGGGGGCGAAGCCGTTTGCGGCGTATGCCGCGGGGCGGCGGGAGATTACGTCGCTGGCGCTGGGGAGTGGGGGCGAGGTGTATGCGGCGGCGGTGGGGGCGAAGAGCGGGAGCACGCTGCCTCCGCTGCCGGTGACGGGAAATGTAGGTGTGACGGTTACATTTCTGCAGCCGGGGTCGGCGACCGCGGCGAGTGTGAATACCGTGGTTCCGGATGGCTCGGAGATCGACCGAATTGCGGCGGATGGGACGCCTTCGAAGCTGCTGACGTTGAAGGATGACGTGGTGTATGCGCTCGTGGTGCGGGGCGGGGATGTGCTGGCGGCGACGGGAAATCGTGGACGTGTGTATCGGGTCGATCCGAAGGTGCCCGGGAGGTTCACGGAGGTGGCGCGGATGGAGGGCGCGGCGCAGGCTACTTCGTTTGCGGCGACGAAGGACGGGGTGCTGGTGGGAACGACAAACGGGGGGAAGGTGGTGCGGGTGGGCGATGCTCCGGCGGCGGTGAGCACGTATACGAGCGAGGTGTTCGATGCGGGGCAGATCTCGCGATGGGGGCGGGTGGAGGTGCAGTACCCGGCGGCGGATCCGGTTCCTGAGATTTCGGTGCGGACGGGCAATGTGCCGAGCTCGGTGGAGGGATGGAGCGATTGGGAAAAGGTCAGACTAAATGAGGGTGCGGCGGGGGTGCCGCTGGGGCGGTATGCGCAGTGGCGGGCGGAGCTACGGGCGGGGGCTGGTGTGGATGCGGTGGGGTTGAATTATCTACCGCGGAATGTCCCTCCGGTGGTGGATGAGGTGGTGGTGGCTCCGGGAGCGCGGGTGGCCGCGACCCCGGCATCGACGCAGCCGCCAACGGTGCAGGTGGTGTTTCCGACGGCTGCGGGAGCGGCGCAGGCGATCAGTTTCGTGCAGGATGCGTCGACGTCTCCGCTAACAGCGCAGAAGGATAAGAATGCGGTGACGGTGCGGTGGTCGGCGCATGACGACAATGGCGACGACCTGATGTTTGCGGTTTGGTACCGGGGGGAGAATGAGGCGAACTGGCGGCTGCTGAAGGATAAGATTTCGGAGCGGTTTCTGAGCTTCGACTCGTCGCTGCTGCCGGATGGGAGCTACCTGGCGAAGGTGGTGGCGAGCGATGCTCCGGTGCACACGGACGCGGAGGCGCTGACGGGGGAGAAGGTGAGCGCGGGGTTTACGGTGGATACGACTCCGCCGGTGCCGGGGGCGCTGACGGCGACGCTAGAGAGCGGTAAGGTGCATGTCAGGCTGGAGGCGCGGGATGCGACGTCGCCGATTGCGCATGCGGAGTACTCGGTGGATGCGGGGGCGTGGCAGTATGTGGAGCCGGTGGGCGGGCTGTCGGACTCGCTGATGGAGCGGTATGACTTCCTGGCGAGCGTGCCGGTGGCTGCGGGCGAGGTTTCAAAGCCGGGGGAGCATGTGGTGGCGGTACGGGTTTATGACCGGTTCGAGAATATGGCGAGCGTGAAGATGGTGGTGCGGTAGACGTGCGATTTGAGCTCTTCATTGCGGCGCGGTATCTGCGGGCGAAGCGGCGGCAGGCCGTGGTGGGGGTGATCACGGCGATCTCGGTGGTGGGCGTGGCGGCGGGTGTGGCTTCGCTGATTATTGCGCTGGCGATTACGAATGGGATGCGGCGGGATCTGCAGGAGCGGCTGCTGGGGTCGACGGCGCATGTGCAGCTGATGCGGGTGGCGGCGGACGGGATACGGGACTGGCGGCCGCTGCTGGAGCGGCTGCGGCGGGTGCCGGGGGTGACGGCTGCGGCTCCGGGGCTGTATGGGCAGGTGCTGATCTCGCGCGGGGCTCGGAGTGGCGGGGCTCTGGTGGAGGGGGTGATTCCGGCGGATGAGCGGAAGGTGGGGGATCTGCTGCAGTCGATCAAGGTGGGGAGTGCGGCGGAGTTGGAGCCGGTGGGTGGGGCCACGGGTCGTGGTGGCATGGACCCCACCCTTTCGCGAAGTGCGCAGAGGGTGGGGCACCCGGAGCTGGGGCACCGGGGGCTGTGCCGCCGATTGTGATTGGGAAGGATCTGGCGGAGACGTTGGGGGCGGGGGTGGGGGATTCGGTGCTGGTGACGAGTCCGCAGGGGGAGCTGACGCCGCTGGGGTTGGTGCCGCGGTATCAGCGGTTCCGGGTGGTGGGGATCTTTGCTTCGGGGTTTTACCAGTACGACTCGAGCTATGGGTTTATGCGGCTCGGGGATGCGCAGCGGCTGTTTTCGGAGCCGGACCTGATCTCGGTGATCGCGTTCAAGGTGGATGATCTGTACCGGGCGCGGGAGGTTGGAGCGGAGATCGAGCGGGTTGCCGGGAAGGGATTTCAGACGACGAACTGGATGGAGCAGAATCGCGAGCTGTTCCGAGCGTTGAAGCTGGAGCAGGTGGTGACGTTTATCATCCTGGCGCTGATTGTGTGCGTGGCGGCGCTGAACATTCTGATTGCGCTGACGATGATGGTGATGGAGAAGACGCGGGATATCGCCGTGCTGATGAGCTTTGGGGTGACGGCGGCTCAGGTGCGGCGGGTGTTTCTGATGCAGGGGCTTGTTGATCTCGGTGATCGGGACGGCGCTGGGGCTGGTGGTGGGATATGCGGTGAGCTGGGCGGGTGGGCACTACCGGTTTATCCGGCTGGATTCGGCGGTGTACTCGATCGACTACCTGCCGTTTGCGGCGCGGTGGTGGGATGGGTTGGTGGTGGCGGCGGTGTCGCTGGGGGTGAGTCTGCTGGCTACGCTGTATCCGAGTGGATCGGCGGCCAAGGTGCTGCCGGCGGAGGCTTTGCGGTATGAGTGAGCAGCGGTTGAAGTATACGGAGTTGTCGCCTGACGGGGTGAAAGCGATGCGCGGGGTGGAGCATCACCTGAACACGGGAACCGGGCTGGACGCGGTGCTGCTGGAGCTGGTGCGGCTGCGGGCTTCGCTGCTGAACGGGTGCGAGTTTTGCATCGGGATGCATGCGCATGAACTGGAGAAGCACCACGAGCCGGAGAGCCGCGTGAGTGCGGTGGCGGGTTGGCGCGAATCGGAGGCGTTTACGGAGAGGGAGCGGGCGGCCCTGGCGTGGACTGAAGCGGTTACAAATGTGCAGGACGGGCATGTTTCGGATGAGGCGTTTGCGGCGGTGCGAGAGCATTTCCAAGACAAGGAGCTGGTGGACCTGACGCTGGCGATTGCGAGCATCAATGCGTGGAACCGGATGGCGATTGCGTTTCGGCCGCAGTGGGATGCGGCCAAGGCAAAGAACGCGAGCGAGGGTGGCGGGCGAGAATCTCAGCTCCCAAACGCGGGACCGTTCGACAAGCTCAGGGCAGGCTCTGGGGCACGCGATGCGTCGCCGGATGTCGAGAGCGCCGTATCAGATGACGAGGGGGAGGTTGCGGTGGACGGGAAGTGATGGGCGCTACCGGAGGCGAAATACAGGGGTCTCTCCGCTCCGGCGATGGAACTGCCTCCGGTCGAGATGACGGCGGTGTGGGACGGGGTGAGGTGGTGCTGCGGGCGGAGGGGCTGACGAAGCGGTATGCGGCGGTGTCTCGCGATGCGAAGGGCGGCCGGGGAGAGCTGGAGCTGTTTCGAGGGCTGGACCTCCAGGTGAGGGCCGGGGAGATGGTGGCGGTGGTGGGCGAGAGTGGGGCGGGAAAGAGCTCGCTGCTGCACCTGCTGGCTGCTCTGGACCGGCCGACGGCGGGCGAGGTGTGGTGTGCGGGACGGCGGTTGAGCGGGTTGTCTGCGGCGGAGGCTTCGCAGTTTCGCAACCGGGATGTGGGGTATGTGTGGCAGTTTCACTACCTGCTGCCGGAGTTTACGGCGCTTGAGAATGTGGCGATGCCGCTGCTGGCGCGGGGGGAGCGAAGGGCCGGGGCGATGGAGAAGGCGCGGGCGTGGCTGGGTGAGGTCGGGTTGGCGGAGCGGTGGGAGCACCAGTCGGGCGAGCTGAGCGGGGGGGAGCAGCAGCGGGTGAGCCTGGCGCGCGCTCTGGTGACGGAACCAAAGGTGCTGCTGGCGGATGAGCCTACAGGCGATCTGGATGAGAAGACGGCGGAGGCGGTCTTTGGGCTGATTCAGCGATTGCATGGGGTGCATGGGCTGGCGAGCGTGCTGGTGACGCACAGCATGGAGTTTGCGCGGAGATGTGACCGGGTTCTGCGGTTGCGAGAGGGGCGGCTGGTGGAGGTTTAGGCTCCCCCGTGGTTCGCCTGAGGTTTATTGCCGACCGAAGCGAAAGACAAGGGTTCTCGCTTCGCTCAGATCGACGAGCTTCATTTGTATGTCCTATACGGCAGAGGAGCATTGCCTTTAGCTGTCTTTGCGGTAGAGGAGGTTGCGCATGGCCTCGCGACGGGCCTGATTGGCTTCGGCCTGGGACTTGCGGTCGACGGCGTCGAGACGGGTTTTTGATTCGGGTTGGGTGGAATCGGGGGTGCTGCAGTCCGGGCAGCGGTTGGCGAAGCCGGGTTTATCGGGCTTGAGTTCGAACTCTTCGGAGCAGAGGGCGCAGACTTTGATGGGGAAGGGCATACCGATACAGGATAGCGAAAGGGGTGTCCTGAGGACGAGACCCGCGCGTGACGCCGAAGAGGGATGTAGACTACTGCCGTTTGCCGAAAGGGCCTGAGATGGAGCTGAGCCGAAGATCTGAAGACGTGGTGCGCTCGGGTCGGTTCGCGGTCCTGATCTCACTTGCGCTTTTGATTTCTGGTCGGGTGCTCGGCCAAGAGTTCCAAGTCAGCAACCTTGAGGGACTCCGGATGTCCGTTGATATGGCCGACCGCGACCCTGCAATCCACATCGTTGTTCCAGGCGGACCGGAGGCGGAGAGGAGCTTCAACATACTTCTGCCGGAGCATGTGACGGTTCGGGAGCACGGACAGACAGAGGCAAAGCATCTTTACGTCTACCAACCAGGTTCCCGAGGCGACGTTCCCCGGTGGAGGCAGGTGGGCAACTCGCTTGGGTACAGCAAGGAGTTGCCTGGCATCCGGTTCTCCGTCCGAGCGACGCTCGAAGCGGACGGGATTCTCTTCTACTATGAGTTCGAGAATCGGTCGGCGGTGGACTACGACATGGCCTGGGCGATTACGGACCCACGCTTCCGTACGTTTTTTTACGATCCGCGCCTCGAGCGAACGTACGTCCATCACCGAGACGGATTCGAACTGCTTGCATCGGAGACCCCGGCACGGCTGTCGATGCCGCTGAGCCAGTGGTTTCCTGCTCGATACCATGCACAGCTCACGGCTCCGATCCCGGAGCAGAGGGTACAGCACCGGGAAGATGGCATTACTTACTACTACAAGTCACGAGCTGTCGATCTGCCGATGATCGCGACGCTTTCGGTGGACCACAGGTGGGTGGCTGCCAGTTTTACGGAAGAGACTGGAAACGTCTGGAGCAATCCGGAGCTTACGTGCCAGCACGTCGATCCGCAGGTGGTTCTGCCCAGGGGTGGGACTGCCTTTTATGAGGTGAAGCTGCTTCTGTTTCAGGGAACGCTGGAGCAGGCGCGCGAGAAGGTGTTGGAACAGCGGACCCATCTGAAGCATTCGCCGTCGCAATGACAGCTTGAGACGTTCAGGTACGGGTGGCGGTGACCTGGAGGTACTCATTGTGGACGAGGGTGTGGTGTTCGGGATCGGGGGCGACGTTGGCTTTGGCCCAGAGCGCTTCGAGGTCGGCAGCGAAGGCGGCTTGGCCGGGCTCGTCAAGACGGCTGAAGGCGACGTTGGTGGGGCCGAAGTAGGTGCGGAAGAAGGTGACGGCTCCGGCGGGGTTGACGGACATGTCGAAGTCGATGGGGATGATCTCGGTGCGGATGCCGGTGAAGTAAGGCGCGAGGCGATTGCGGACGGTTACGTCATCGCCCCAGAGCACGGGCGGCTGCATCCCGGGCGGAGCTGGAACGCGGCTGCTGGAGACCCTGAACATCTGGCCGGTGAAGCTCTCCGGGTTCCAGTTGGCCATGGCGAGAAGGCCGCCGGGCTTGAGGACGCGGGCGAGTTCGGAGGCGACGAGCTCGGGGCGGGGGGCGAACATGGCTCCGAACATGGAGACCACGAGGTCGAAGGAGGCGTCTTCGTAGGGCAGCTGCTCGGCGTCGCCTTCATCGAACTGCACCTTGAGACCTTCTGCGTGGGAGCGTTCGCGAGCCTGTTCGAGGAGGTTGGGGGCGATGTCGACGCCAGTGACATCGGCTCCTTGACGGGCGAGTGGGATGGCGAGGTTGCCGGTGCCACAGGCGACGTCGAGGGCTTTGAGGCCGGACGGATTGGGGAGGCGGCTGATGAAGGCTTCGGCCCCGGAGGAGATGGTTTTGGCGACGACGCCGAAGTCGCCGGCCATCCACGCGGCGCGCATGGAGGCTTTGATCTGCTGGATGTGTGGCCCGGAGGTGCTCATGTGTAGCCTCCGCTTGCTTTGAGGGATGGGAGAAGGATGCTTGAGGCTGGGTTCGGAGTCAAGCTGGCCGGAGTGATAGTGTGCCATTCTCCATCGACCTTTTACTCGGCAGTGACTGTTACTTCTCACAATGCGACTTCACAGTAGCGATCAAAACGGCTCGGGACCACGAGGTGAGGTTCTCTGCTCCCGAGCTGCAATGTTCCGCTCTTACTCGAGCAGCATCCGAAACAGCCTGCCAGGCGTCCCAGGTCGCAAGACGGTCGGCATAGGTGGCGCGAACTTGTGGCAGGGTCGTGCTGCCGAGGATGAGACGCAAGGGTGGCTGCTCTGCATCGACCACCTTGAACAGCGCTTCTGAAGTCGCCTTCGGGTTTCCGCGTTCCAGCTTCATGAGACCTGCCATGAAGTCCTTACGGAATGTGTCATACACCTCGCAGCGGATTCGCACGTGTAGCGCTCTTGCCGAACTCCGTAGCGTAGGCTCCAGGCTCGATCATTGTGACCATTGATCCCGAAATTTGCGCAACCTCCTTGGCCAGAGACTCGTGCATGGATTCAGCAGCCGCCTTGGTTGCGGCATAGACACCAATCAGAGGCGCGGGGAACTACAGACCAGACTGCTGGTTACGCCCAGGATGTGACCGCTGCCTTGCTGCCTCATTATGGGTAAAGCTGCACGAACAACGCGCACAACGCCGGTATAGTTTGCATCGAAGAGCTCCGCGATCTGCTCGTCGGTCGCCTCTTCCGTCGTGGCGATCAGAGTGTAACCCCGCATTGTTGACCAGAACATCCAGCCGCCCGAAATGCGCTGAACGCCTGTTGCACTGCCTCCGGAACGCGAGCAGCGTCCGTTACGTCCAACTGCAACGGAAGAACCGCGTCCTCCGAACCGTTCCCGCAGATCTGAAAGGCTCTCCAGACTTCGCGCAGTTGCCGCAACCTTGTCGCCTCGTTCGAGGTGCTGCCTCTGCCCACACGCGTGCCGAGAACCGCGCGATGCTCCTGTGATGAACCAGACCTTGAACTCCATTTTCGCGGCTCGTTCTGCCGGAGACGTAGTAATAAAATTCCGAAGCGGCCGTGATCTTGTCCGCGAGTGGCGCAGTCAAGCTTGGGTCAGAAACTACGGTTAATTCTGGGCCGACGAGCCCTCCAAGACCGGCGAGATCCACAAGAGTTTCGAAAGGACAGTCACAGTAGCAAGCCAAACGGGTTACATCTATACAACGCCGTCAAGATAGAGCGGCTGCCATCATGAAAGCCAAAGAGCAGCTAAACCAATCAGGATTGCGTGAATCTTCGGCCTGGCATGCGCTGAAATCGACGGCTGCAAATGACGAGATCATGCACCGAGAAAAGGGTGAAGACGCATTGAAGGCTTTTCTCTGCGGGATGCCTCGTGCGGCTCAGAAAGCGGGCAGATTCACCAGCGTATGCGCACCAAGCACATCATTTCGGTCGGAAGCCAGAGGCCTGCTCAAACACGAAGTCGCCATCCTGGCCTACGAACGCGCGGGACGATACATCGAGAAAAGTAAGCCGGGCCAATTCAGGATGCCGTAACGGATGTGCGGAAAGTGCCGTGATGGAACTCGCCTTTGTTAAACCTGTTCTGCAGGTCGAGAACCCCGGAGCCACTTTCGACTCATGCTGTTTCGAAAAGATTTGGTGCGACCGCAAGGCGATAATGCTCCGCGACTTGCCACCGCCAGCAGAGGAACCGGGAAATCGTCTTGGAGCCACGCTGTTCTCGCCTATCGGCGGCAAGGCTCATCCAGATACGGACCAGCTTCGATAGGATTCCGCCGAGAACATGCAAAATCCTACATGTGAACGCGCCTGCATGGCGACAATACACGGAGCCTTGACCGAGCCTGGTCTAAATTTGGAGGAATTAAGGCAGCCCACAATCCCTTCATGTCAATTGAGGTGGACACGGAAAACTTCTTGGTGAGTACCTGTCTAGGAGGGGGGGGTTCATCCCGATCGGACGAACAGTGTCACCCGGACGGCTGCACCAGTAATAGGTAACGAGAAACGCCCTTCTTGTGACTTACTCCTGCTTATCGGGCAGATGTAGACTGACCCGCCATTAAGATTGGGCGGGCGTTTTATGCGACGGTGGAGGTTCTGTTAAAGAGTATGGGGGAACGGTGCCGTCGAACGCGTGGCGAGGCGGTTGTCGATCCAGACGACTAGATAGCCCGAGAGCATGAAGGCTATGGCGATCAGGGCGGCGTTGAGGGCGGTGCGGGGCCAGCCCAGTGCCGGCACGTTGATGAAGGGATAGGCGTATTTGCCGGTGGCCGCTCCGCGGGCGAGTCCGTAGACGAGATAGGCGAGTGGGTAGGTGGCCCAGAGGAGCGGGTGACGCCAGGTGAGGCTGCCTTTGGGCACGAAGGCGATCCAGAAGAGGGGGACAAGGATGGGCGTCACCATGTGCAGGAGGACGTTGGCGATGGCGGAACCACCGGAGAGCTCGACCGTTCCGTGCAGCAGCAGGCCGTAGATGATGCCGACGAGCAGAATGGAGAGCATGGTTCCGGCGATGACCCAGGCCCCGCGAAAAGCCGTGCGATTTGCGGCGATGGCAGTGAAAACGGCCGCGACGAGGAGATTGGTGAGGATGGTGAAGTATGCGGAGATGATCCAAAGCGTTTCGAGAAGGGAGGAGGTCAGGGAGCCGGTTGCGACGCACTGGAGAATGAGGCCGGTCCAGGCTGTGGCGGCTATGCCGGCCGCGACGAGGCGGGATGCCGTTCGGTAGCTGATGGGGTGATCCAAGGTCACAGACTTCCGTCCACAACTGAAATATACGAGAGCGAATTGAAACCGACAGGAGGTCCCGAAGATCGGCTTCACATCTGGGGCTTCTGATGATGCGGACTACCTAAGCAGATGAGTCTCCGGGCTGCGGGAGCGTTCATTTGCCATTCCAGGTTTGTATGCTAGATTTGTCCCACTCCCAAAGAGCCTGCCACCAGCTTAGTGACCACTGTGTCTGTTTTCTGAGGGATGTGCGCGTTCGCAATTCCTGGGCCCTGCAAGAAAAATTCACAATAGGAGCATACCTACATGAAACAGAGACTTTTGTACTCTGCGGCAGCTCTCTTGCTTGCGTCGTTGACCTCGCGAGCAAATGCCAGCACGTTCCAGTTCGTCTTTACCGGCCCTGGAGTGGGCGGCGGGATCACTTTGACGTACGGTACGGCCACCGACTCGAAGTATCCGCAGGCCTTCGAGGTCACGGGCATCAGCGGCAACTTCTCTGACGCGAGTCTTGGGATCGTCAATGCGCCGATCCTTGGCCTGGTGCCTATTAACCATGCGGCGCCGGAGCTGACGAACAAGCTCGCGCCGAACGACTTCAGCAGATTTTCGATCACCTCGGGATCTGCCGAGGGAGGGCTGACTTTTACCAACCTCTACTATCCGACCGGCTCGCCTCAAACGGCAACGGACTACCGTTTCCATGGCGGTTTTCTGGATATCTACGGCTTGCTGTTCAGCATCGGCAATGGCGAGGTCGTGGACTTGTGGAGCAACGGCATTACCCCAGGCACTAACTTCGTCGATTACGGCGTGGGGGTGGCTACGAGTGCGACGCAGCTGGACTACATCGGCAACGGCGTCTCTCCAACTCCGGAGCCCGGAACGCTTTGCCTGCTGGGAACGGGGCTGGTGGGGATCGTGCTTCGACGACGTCCATCGTTTCTGCGGATGCGATCGTAAGCTCCGTGTGATGGCGGAGCATCCGCTTTGCTTCACGGTGATACCTGAGTCTTTGACGGGGAGCGGTGGCGTTCGCGCTTCTGCTCCCGTCGAAGGCTCACAACGTATCCTTCAGCTCGCGTGAGCAGAGCACGGCTGACCTCTAAACAAGAGGGACTGCGACTTATCGTCGACTGCCGCCGAGGATCGAGCCCAGGACACCGCGGACGATCTGGCGGCTGATGGCGGTGCCGGTGGAGCGAGCGGCAGATTTCATCATGACCTCGGCGAGGCCTTCGTGGTGGCCGCCGCGGGGGCCGGTGGTGCCGGCGATGAGGGAGGTGAGGCCGCCTAGGATGGAGCCGGCGACGGAGGCTGCTGGCTGCGCAGAGGTGGGTGGCGGAAAGGGCTGCTGGGCTCCTCCGGTGGGGGGTTGTGGGGCGGGGCTTCCCTGCCCTGCCTGGGAGGGTGCGGGCTGACCCGTGGTTTGCGGCGGGATCCAGGGTTGGGGTGGGGTCCAGGTGGGGTTAGTCGTGGTGGATGCGGTGGGTGAGGCGGCGGCGCGGTTTTTGATGCGCTCGTAGGCGCTTTCGCGATCGACGGGGGTGTCGTAGACACCGGCGACTAACGAGGTTTGCATGAGGGTTTTGCGCTGGCCGGGAGTGATGGGGCCGATCTGGCTGTGCGGGGGGTAGATGAGGGCGCGCTCGACGACGCCGGGGGTGCCTTTTTCGTCGAGGAAGCTGACGAGAGCTTCGCCGACTTCGAGCTCGGTGATGCACTTGGCGGTGTCGAGGGCGGGGTTGGGGCGGAAGGTCTCGGCGGCGGTTTTGACGGCCTTCTGATCGCGCGGGGTGAAGGCGCGAAGGGCGTGCTGGACGCGGTTGCCGAGCTGGCCGAGGACGGTATCGGGGATGTCCGTGGGGTTCTGAGTGACGAAGTAGACGCCGACGCCTTTGGAGCGAATAAGGCGGACGACCTGCTCGATGCGGGATTTTAGGACGGCGGTCTGGTCGGTGAAGAGGAGGTGGGCCTCGTCGAAGAAGAAGACGAGCTTGGGTTTGTCGAGGTCGCCGACTTCGGGAAGGTGCTCGAAGAGCTCGGAGAGGAGCCAGAGGAGGAAGGTGCTGTAGAGCTGGGGCGACTGCATGAGGCGGTCGGCGGCGAGGAGGTTGACGATGCCCTTGCCGTCCTGGCATTGAAGAAGGTCTTCGATGTTGAGGGCGGGCTCGCCGAAGAAGGTGTCTCCGCCCTGGGAGGCGAGTTGGACGAGGCCGCGCTGGATGGCGCCGATGGAAGCGGCGGAGATGTTGCCGTATTGCGACTGAAAGGTGCTGGAGTTTTCGCCGACGTATTGGAGCATGGCCTGGAGATCTTTGAGATCGAGGAGGAGGAGGCCGTTGTCGTCGGCGATTTTGAAGACGAGAGTGAGGACGCCGGACTGGATGTCGTTGAGGTTGAGGATGCGAGAGAGGAGGAGCGGGCCCATCTCGGAGATGGTGGCGCGGATAGGATGGCCCCCCTGCCCGAAGACGTCCCAGAGGGTGACGGGGGTGGGGGCGAACTGGAAGCCGGAGAGGTTGAGGCGCTGGAGACGGGCGTTGAATTTGGGGCTTGCCGTACCGGGCTGCGAGATGCCGGAGAGGTCGCCCTTGACGTCGGCGGCGAAGACGGGAACGCCGATGCGGGAGAAGGCCTCGGCCATGACCTGGAGGGTGACGGTTTTTCCGGTGCCGGTGGCTCCGGCGACGAGGCCGTGGCGGTTGCTCATGCCGGGGAGGAGAGCTATAGGGTCTGCCGGTTTGGTTTCGGCCTGGGCGATGAGGAGCGGGTCGGGCATGGGATCTCCGGCGGGCAGGTGTTGAAGCCCACTATATCGCCCGGAGGGTGGCGGATGTGGGGTAATGACCTATTTAGTACCCGTCTTTGCACAGAGATGGAGGAGTCGGCCCGGGTACCTGCGAGGGATAATGCTCGGAGCGATTTCTGCCTCTGTTCGCAGGGGGACTACACTAGGTGTAGTGGAGGCTGCCTCCCTACCAGGGACAGCCTGAGTGTCCGCCGCGAGCGGTCAACGCGGAGGGATGGGCAAGGTGACCACGGGGTCATTCGGCCTTTTGGGTCGGACGGCACCCGGTTCGAAGGGGAGAACATGTTCGAACGCTACACGGAGAAGGCGCGGCGCGTGATTTTCTTTGCGCGTTACGAGGCGAGTCAGTTTGGGTCACCTTATATCGAGACAGAGCACCTGCTGCTGGGACTATTGCGTGAGGACAAGGCGCTGACGAATCGCTTTCTGCGGTCGCATGCCTCGGTGGAGTCGATACGGAAGCAGATTGAGCAGCACACGACGATTCGGGAGAAGGTATCGACCTCGGTCGATCTGCCGCTGTCGAACGAGTGCAAGCGGGTTCTGGCGTATGCCGCGGAAGAGGCTGAGCGGCTGAGCCATAAACATATTGGAACGGAGCATCTGCTGCTGGGGTTGCTGCGTGAGGAGAAATGCTTTGCGGCGGAGATTCTGACGGAGCGGGGGCTGCGGTTGCCGGCGATCCGTGAGGAGCTGCAGCGGACGACGCAGGAGAAGGCTCCGGCGGCGGGCAAGCAGGCGAGCGGAAGCGGTCGGCAGGAGCAGAGCATGCTGGCCGAGTTCAGCCGCGACCTGACGCAATCGGCCATGGATCAGCAGCTGGATCCGCTGGTTGGGCGGGACACGGAGGTGGATCGCGTGATCCAGATTCTGTGCCGCCGGACGAAGAACAATCCGGTGCTGATCGGCGAGCCGGGTGTGGGTAAGACGGCGATCGTGGAAGGGCTGGCGCAGAAGATCGCGGACGGCGAGGTGCCGAGCTTTCTTGCGGACAAGCGGGTGCTGGCGCTCGATCTTTCGCTGATCGTTGCGGGAACGAAGTATCGCGGGCAGTTTGAAGAGCGGCTGAAGACGATCATGAAGGAGCTGATGGAGAATCAGAACTCCATCGTGTTTATCGACGAGCTGCATACGCTGGTGGGTGCGGGGTCGGCGGAGGGTTCGCTCGATGCGGCGAACATCCTGAAGCCGGCGCTGAGCCGCGGAGAGATCCAGTGCATCGGCGCGACGACGCCGGCTGAGTACAGGAAGTCGATTGAAAAGGACCGGTCGCTCGAACGGCGGTTCCAGGCGGTCAAGGTGCCACCTCCGAACGAGGAGGATGCGATCAAGATCATCATGGGAATCAAGGACAAGTACGAGAAGTTTCATGCGGTGAGTTACACGGATGAGGCGATCAACTTTTCGGTTTCGCACTCGAGCCGGTATATTCCGGACCGGTTCCTGCCGGACAAGGCGATCGATCTGATCGATGAGGCCGGGGCGCGGGTGAAACTGCGACAGACTTCCCTTCCTGAAGAGCTGACCGAGGTGCAGAAGCGGATCAAGTTCATCGTGCACCGGATGGAGAACGCGATTGCGAATCACGAGTTCGAGAAGGCGCGGTTCTACTCGGACGAGGAGCGCAAGGAGCGGGAGAATCTGCGGGCTCTGCGGGACAAGTATCACCTGGACGATTCGAGCGCGGGCATTGTGACGCGCGAGGATATCGAGGATGTGGTGAGCCGGTGGACGGGTGTTCCGATCACATCGATCAAGGAAGAGGAGACGGCGCGGCTGCTGCGGGTGGAGGAAGAGCTGCACAAGCGCGTGATCTCGCAGGAGAAGGCGATCTCGGCGCTGGCGCGGGCGATTCGCCGGTCGCGTGCGGGGTTGAAGAATCCGGCGCGGCCGATTGGAAGCTTCCTGTTCCTGGGGCCGACGGGCGTTGGAAAGACGGAGATGGCGCGGACGCTGGCGCAGTTCCTGTTCGGGAGCGAGAAGAGCCTGATCCGGTTCGACATGTCGGAGTTCATGGAGAAGCATTCGGTGTCGAAGCTGATCGGATCGCCTCCGGGATATGTGGGCTACGAGGAGGGCGGACAGCTTACGGAACGGGTCAAGCGGTCGCCGTACTCGGTGGTGCTGCTGGACGAGATCGAGAAGGCGCATCCGGATGTGTTCAACCTGCTGCTGCAGGTGTTTGAAGACGGGCAGCTGACGGACGGCCTGGGCAACACGGTCGACTTCAAGAACACGATCATGATCATGACGTCCAACATCGGAGCGAAGCACCTGAAGAAGCGCGAGGGGCTGGGCTTCCAGTCGCGCGAGGAAGATGTGGTGCTCGACAAGATGGAGGAGCTGGTGAAGGGCGAGGTGAAGCGCACCTTCAATCCGGAGTTCATCAATCGTCTGGACGAGATGATCATCTTCACGGCGCTGAGCGATGCGGACCTGATGCAGATCCTGGAGCTCCTGGTGCAGCAGCTGAACGTCAACCTGGTGCACAAGGCGATCACGCTCAGCGTGAACGACGATGCGAAGCAGTGGATCCTGGAGAAGACGGTGACGGACCGGAGCTATGGCGCACGTCCTTGCGCAGGGCGCTGCAGCGGTTTGTGGAGGATCCGCTGTCGGAGGCGCTGATCGCCGGCGGGATCGCGCAGCGGCCGGCGTTCCTCGAGGTCTACATGGAGAACAACCAGCTGTTCTACCGGCCGCTCTCGTCGGATGGCGAAGACAAGGTCAGTGGACTGGCGTTGAGCGTTGCTTAGCTGCGTTCGTAATGGAGGGCTGTTCCGGTGTTTTGCCGGAGCAGCCTTTTTTGTGAACGCGAGGGGGATTGGGTATGGATCGTCGTGAATTTGGGTCGCTGATGCCGGCGCTTCTGGCGCTGTCTACGATGACGACGGAGAAGGCGGGGGCACAGGCTGTGACGGGAGCTCCGAAGGGCGGGGCGGCGGGGCCGCTGCCGGAGATCCTCTCGGGCGTGTATAAGCCTGGACCGGAGCATGGAAGCGGGACGGCACGGAGCTCGCGTCGATATCTGATGGGCAGATTCAAAGCAGGGAATGTCCAGATGGAGATTCATGAGACGACGCAGCAGGCCGGGGCTCCGCACGAGGCTGTTGGGACACACCTCCATAACGAGATCTGGCTGGTGAAAGAGGGCACCTGCGAACTGATGACCAACGGCGTGACGCGGCGCATGGAAGCCGGTGATGTGGGGATCTGTGCGGCGGGTGACGAGCACTGGGTACGGAATGCCGGCGCCGGACCGTGCACTTATTTTGTGGTGACCGCGGGTGCTCCGGAGCAGTGACGTTGGCACGGCAGACGCGATTTGTCTATGGGTCGAGACCGGCCAGTTCGCGGGCGCGGACGAAGACGCGGGCGAACATGGCGCGGTTGAGCCGGCCGGTGTTGGTGTTGCGCAGGGAGGGGTGGTAGCTGGCGAGCAGGTGGAGGCCGTTGGGCAGTATCGTACTCGGCCCCGTGGCGCGAACCGGTAGGCGGAGCGAGCGCTGCGATGACGCCCGGTGTGGAGGAGGTGGGCGAGGTAGCCGTCGAAGGCGATCTTGCCGAGGCAGACGACGACGCGGACGCGCGGGAGCGCGGCGATTCGTCGGTGAGGTGCTCGCGCAGTTGCGGATCTCCTGGGGCTGAGGCTTGTCGCCGGGCGGGGCGCAGCGGACGACGGAGGCGATCCAGGCGTGGCGGAGCTTGAGGCCGTCGTCGCGGTCGGATGGCTCGAGGTTTGGTGGCGAAGCCGAGCTCGTGGAGGACGGGGTACATGAAATCGCCGGAGCCGTCGCCGGTGAAGGGGCGGCCGGTGCGGTTGGCGCCGTGGGCTCCGGGGGCGAGCCCGAGGATGAGCACGCGGGCGCGGGGGTCGCCGAAGCCGGGAACGGGCCGCGCCCAGTAGGTCTGGTCGATGTAGGCGCGGCGGCGGGTTTCGCCGATCGCCGTGCAATAGGCGCGCAGGCGCGGGCAGCGCTCGCAGGGGACGATCGCCTCGCTGAACCTGTTGAAGCTGGACGCTGATGTGGCTGATCTGGTTACCGGTGTGGCGGCACGCTGTTTTGATGATACGGTTGCGACCGCCAGGGCGGCTGACTGCGCACGCGGTATACCTGTGGCGACGTAGAATACAACGCGTGACACTGGGGGAACGACATTGGAAGATCCGCGACTGAGCAGGATGTACGCTGCGATGCTGGCAAACAGAGCTGGCAGGGCTCTGGCGAGAGGTTCGGCGAACTGGATGTCGCTGAATGCGACGCGGCTGGTCTGGATGGTGGTTCTGGGCCTGGTGATTGTGCTTCCGCTTGGCTGGGCAGCGCAGCACGGAGGGTCGGTTTGCGCATAGTTGAAGATCGCAGATTCGCGAGAGCGATCTCGCCACCGGAGGCGCAGCCGCCACGGCCGGGCGGCCAGGACGCACTGGTGCTGCAGCGAGCGCTGCTGGAGGGCGGGGGCATGCCGGAGTTTCTCTCGGCGACGCTGCTGCCCGGGCGAGGGATGAACATGTTGCAGATCACGGCGTATCTGCCGGGCAAGGGCGAGGTGCGCTGCTGGCTTCTCCGACGCGTGGACGAAGCCGCGGTGTCGATGACCGGGACAGGGAGCGGATGCGAACGGAGGCGCGAGCCTGAGATGGGCGGGGCGATTGAGGCTCCGTGGGCGGGGCGGATCTACGGGCGCCTTTCGCCGGACGGCTCACACATCTGTACGCAATGGAGGGGCAGGCAGCCTGACGCTGCCTGTGACGACGCAGGAGACCGAAGGTGCGGCGGCGCGACGGGCGGCTGCTGCTGAAGGCAGCGTCGGACTCGGTGACATCGAGCGTGATGCCGGATGGCGGAGAGGCGCAGGCGGTATTTCAACCGGGCGACTTTGGGGACCATGGCCCTCGAAGACGGAGGTGAGCATGACGGTTCTGCTGAGCAGCCATGCGATGGACCTGACAGGTGACTGCCACAATATCGGCGACTGAGCCGGAGCCGATCGGGATCGGCTGGCATCCGCGATTCGCGATTCTGAGCGGAGATCGCAGCCAGGCTGACGCTGCGGATGCCGCGGGCGATCGCATGGAGACGGCGCGATCGCCGGACGGAGTGCCGACGGGCAAGCTGCTGCCGGTAGCGGGCACGCCGTACGACTTCACGGCGCGCGAGGGTGCAGCGTCTGGGCACACCGAACCTGGACGACAGCTTTGTGCAGCTGCGGCCGGCGATTGCTGGACAACGGGCCGGTGGCGGAGCTGCGCGATCCGAAGAGCAACTACGGCTGCGCATCACGGCGATGACACCTGCGATCCAGCGCGATGCGGGTGATGTCGCCTGCGGATGCGAACTATGTCGTCGATCGATCCGCAGTTCAACTATCGACGATCCTTTGGGCAAGGAGTGGCCGAAGCGACGAGGATACCGGCATGGTGGTGCTGCAGCCGGGCAGACGGCGCAGTGGAAGGTCGGCTGGAGCTTGTTCACGACTCGACAGACGGAAGCGTCCGCGCGCTGCTAGAGGAGCCGGCAGCTGCGCGGTTTGACCCTCTCACAGCTGAAGCCTCGTACAGTGAAGGAGAGGCGCGGGCCGTAGCGTCGACAGCGCTGTGGTGAGCGCGCCGCCTATTCATACGCACCTCCGGAAGGCATGGATTTGAACTCCGACTGAGATGACAGAGACGAACGAGACAGCCGAGCAGCAGCCTGGAGATGGCGCATCAACGCACGAAGACGGCCACGAGAACACGGATGACCATGAGCATGACACGATCATGAGCACGCTCACCAGGCGCCGGCGCTGAACCCGGAGCTGACGCGCGAGATCGAGGTCGAGGCTGCGGCGGAAGAGGTGTCGAAGAGCTTCACGACGGTGATGAAGCGGTATCAGAAGCTGGCGCGGATCCCCGGGTTCCGCGCGGGCAAGGTGCCGGAGTCGCTGGTCCGGTCGAAGTTCGCCAAGGAGGTGCGGCAGGAGGTGCTGGAGAGCCTGGTCTCGGAGCGGTTCCGCAAGGCGATCGACGAGCGGAAGCTGCGGCCGGTCTCCGAGCCGCAGCTGCTGGATCTGCAGCTTGATGGACGGGCAGCCGCTGAGTTCAAGGCGGCGTTTGAGGTGCTGCCGGAGTTCGACGTGCCGGCTACGACAGCGTTCACGGTGAGCAAGCCGGATGTGGCGCTGACCGACGAGGAGTTCGAGGCGGAGCTGAGCCGTGTGCTGGAGAGCCACGCGACGGTGGAGCCGGTGGAAGAAGACCGTGCGCTGGCCGATGGCGACTGGGCCGAGATTCAGTTTACGGGCGAGGTCAAGGAGCTGGCGCAGACGGTGACCGAAGAGGGCGTCGAAGCGTCGCAGAAGCAGGAGCCGATAACGGCGAGGATGTGCTGATCGAGATCGGCGGCAAGAACACGCTGCCGGCGTTCAACGAGGCGCTGCGCGGCGCGAAGCCGGGCCAGGAGCTGAAGTTCGAGGTGGACTATCCGGCGGACTTCGGCGACCGCAGGCTGGCGGGGCAGACGGTGAGCTACGACGTGACGGTGAAGGCGATCAAGCGGAAGACCTATCCGGAGCGCGATGCGGAGTTGGCGAAGCAGCTTGGGCAATGTACGAGAGCTGGGAGGAGTTTGAGAGCAAGCTGCGGGAGCACGCGGCGCAGCGCAAGAGCGAGGCGCTCGAGAACGGCGCGAAGGACAAGATGCTCGAAGAGATGATCGCGCGGTACCAGTTCCCTGTTCCGGAGTCGTTTGTGCAGCAGCAGGTGGATGCGCGGCTGGAGCGCGGGCTGCGGGCGCTGGCGCAGCAGGGCATGAAGCGGAGGACATGCGCAAGCTGGACTTCGCGCGGCTGCGCGCGGCGCAGCGCGACCAGGCCGATGCAACGAGGTGAAGGCTTCGATGATCCTGGACCGGATCGCGGAGGCGGAGAACGTCGACGGTGAGCGACGAGGACCTGGACCGCGAGCTGCTGATGCTGTCGATCCAGTCGCGCGAGCCGCTGCGAGACGCTGCGGGAGCGGCTGGCGAAGGACGGCGGCCTGGACCGGATGCGCGAGCAGATGCGGCGCGAGAAGACCGGCAGCGTGCTGTACGAGAAGCTGGCGTCGTAGAGCAGCAAACATGCAACCAGAACTTTACAGCAACGAGATGAAGAAAGAGAGTGCTATGGGATTAGTACCGATGGTGATCGAGCAGACGAGCCGGGGCGAACGCGCCTACGACATCTACAGCCGTCTGCTGCGCGACAACATCATTTTTCTGGGCACGCCGATCGATGACAACATCGCGAACGTGATCATTGCGCAGATGCTGTTTCTGAGCGGCGAGGACCCGGAGAAGGACATTCAGCTGTACATCAACTCGCCGGGCGGATCGATCACGGCGGGCCTGGCGATCTACGACACGATGCAGTACATCAAGAACGATGTGGTGACGTTCTGCATCGGGCAGGCGGCCACCATGGGCGCGTTTCTGCTGATGGCGGGCAAGAAGGGCAAGCGGTTTGCGCTGCCGAACTCGCGCATCCTGATCCACCAGCCGTCGATGGGCGGGCTGAGCGGGCAGGCGACGGACATCGACATCCACGCGCGCGAGATTCTGCGCATTCGCGAGATCACGAACAAGCTGATGAGCGCCAGCACCGGGCCAGACGCTGGAGCGGATCGAGCGCGACGTGGAGCGCGACTTCATCATGACGGCGGCGCAGGCGAAGGAGTACGGGATCATCGACGACATCATCGACCGGCCGCGAACGTAAGCCTGAGCGATTGCAGATCACGAGAGCCCGGGCCGATGGTCCGGGCTTTTCGTGCATTGATGCGGCAGTATCGACTGTGTACCTGAAAGGGGTACCTCGTGACTCCGTGTACTTGCACGATGAATCGGGTGTAAACTTCTGTATAGTACCATGCACGCGGTTCACTCAGGAGTTGCCGCACTTATGAAAACATCCCGCGGTTCGGACGAATCGCTTCGCTGCTCGTTCTGCCACAAGTCGCAGGATGCGGTGGCGAAGCTGATCTCTTCGCCCTCGGACTATCCGCGGGCTTATATCTGCGATGAGTGCGTTGCGGTGTGCAACTCCATCCTGGAGGACGACCGCAGCGAGGCGCAGCCCGGCGCCGCGCCGGCGCACCTGCCGAAGCCGCAGGAGGTCAAGGCGTTTCTGGATGAGTACGTGATCGGCCAGGACCAGACGAAGAAGAAGCTGGCGGTCGCGGTCTACAACCACTACAAGCGCATCCAGATGAACAAGACGCGCGGCAACGATGTGGAGCTGGCGAAGTCGAACATTCTGCTGGTGGGGCCGACGGGTTCGGGCAAGACGCTGCTGGCGCAGACGCTGGCGAAGATGCTGGACGTGCCGTTCGCGATTGTGGACGCGACCACGCTGACCGAGGCCGGGTATGTCGGCGAGGACGTCGAGAACATCATCCTGAAGCTGCTGCAGGCGGCCGAGGGCGATGTGACGCGCGCGCAGAGCGGCATCATCTACATCGACGAGATCGACAAGATCGGGCGCAAGGATGAGAACCCTTCGATCACGCGCGATGTCTCGCGGCGAAGGCGTGCAGCAGGCGCTGCTGAAGATTCTTGAAGGCACGGTTGCCAATGTTCCGCCGCAGGGCGGGCGCAAGCATCCGCACCAGGAGTTCACCGCTGTCGATACGACCAACATCCTGTTCATCTGCGGCGGCGCGTTTGTCGGGCTGGAGAAGGTGATCGGACGGCGCGTCGGCAAGAAGGCGCTTGGGCTTCAAGACGCGTCGCCGATGCCGAGATGCGAAGGACGGCGATGTGACGCCGATCCGCGCGCAGCGCGATACGGAGCTGCTGCGCCAGGCCGAGCCGCAGGACCTGCTGAAGTACGGGCTGATTCCGGAGTTCGTCGGACGGCTGCCGGTGCTGGGCATTCTGGACGAGCTGGACGAGGCGGCGCTGATCGAGATCCTGACCAAGCCGCGCAATGCGATCCTGAAGCAGTACGCGAAGCTGTTCGAGTACGAGGGCGTGAAGGTGACCTTCACCGACGAGGCGGCGCGGGAGATTGCGCGCGAGGCGCTGCAGCGCAAGGTCGGCGCGCGCGGGCTGCGGATGATTCTCGAAGAGCTGATGCTGGACCTGATGTACTACGTTCCCGGCAACAAGAAGGTCAAGGAGCTGTCGATCACGGCCGAGATGGTGAAGAAGCACAGCCTGACGCTGCCGATGCTGCTGGAGAAGGCCGGCTAGGATGGATTACTGTCGATGTAATGACAGAGCGCATGCCGTTTGCGCGTACCTCGTTTTCTCTGCAAGCGAGGACGGGGTGCGGGCGTGCTCGCTTCTGCTCACGTGTGTCAGCACGTCATCATCCGAGCCACCGATACTGCGCAGCGCAGTGGCCGAACGCATTACAATCACTCGAAGCCGCAGCGCGCGTTGCACCGTTGCGCAGCGTACGGACGTCTAATCGGGAGAGACATGGCAAACCAAACCAAAGAAACTGTCTGACCGGCGACGTCCGCAAGCTGCCGATGATGCCGATCCGCGACATGGTCATCTTCCCGCACATGATGACGCCGTTTGTGGTGGGCCGCGAATCCAGCGTGCGCGCGCTGGAAGAGGCGCTGACCGGGCGACCGCAAGATCTTTCTGGCGACCCAGCACGATGCCTCCGTCGACGAGCCGAGCGCCGACGATATCTACGAGACCGGCACGATCGGCAACATCGTGCAGAGCGTGCGGATGCCGGACGGCAACATCAAGGTGCTGGTGGAGGGCGTGGAGCGGGCGCGCTCGATCGAGGTGAACGACGAGGACGGCTTCTTCGTCGCGACCGTGCGCACCGGGCAAGACGCACCTGGAGATGACGCCGCAGGTGGAGCAGCTGATGCAGCGCGTGCACACGCTGTTTGAGCAGTACGTGAAGCTGCAGCAGATCGCTGAACTACGAGACCATGGCCGCCAGCGTGCGCATGGACGAGCCGGCGAAGCTGGCCGACACGATCGCCGCCAACCTGCAGCTCGTCGATCGAAGAGAAGCAGCAGCTGCTCGAGGTCTTCGATCCGGAGACGCGGCTGGCGCGGGTGGCCGACGTGCTGGATGTCGCGATCGAGAAGCTGAACATGGACCGCACCATCCAGTCGCGCGTGAAGCGGCAGATGGAGAAGGCGCAGAAGGAGTACTACCTCAACGAGAAGATCAAGGCGATTCAGAAGGAGCTTGGGCGCGGCGAGAAGTCGCGAGTTCGACGAGCTGAAGAAGAAGATCGAAGCGGCCGGAATGCCGAAGGATGTGCTGGAGAAGATCGCTGCAGGAGCTGAAGAAGCTGGAGGCGATGCCGCCGATGTCGGCCGAGTCGACGGTCTCGCGCAACTACCTCGACTGGCTGCTTGCCGTGCCGTGGAAGAAGCGCTCCAAGGAGATCCGCTCGATCGAGCACGCGGAGCAGATCCTGAACGCGGACCACTATGGCCTGGAGAAGATCAAGGAGCGCATTCTGGAGTTCCTCGCGGTGCGGCAGCTGGTGAAGAATCCGAAGGGCTCGATCCTGTGCTTCGTCGGGCCTCCGGGCGTGGGCAAGACTTCGCTGGGCATGTCGATCGCGAAGGCGACCGGCCGCAAGTTCGTGCGCATGTCGCTGGGCGGCGTGCGCGATGAGGCGGAGATTCGCGGGCATCGCCGCACCTACATCGGCGCGCTGCCGGGGCAGATCATCCAGTCGATGAAGAAGGCCGGCACGAAGAATCCGGTGTTCATGCTGGACGAGATCGACAAGATGGCTTCGGACTTCCGCGGCGATCCGGCGAGCGCGCTGCTGGAGGTGCTCGACCCGGAGCAGAACACCTCGTTCCAGGACCACTACCTCGATGTGGAGTACGACCTCTCGAACGTGCTGTTCGTCGCGACGGCGAATGTGCTGCACACGATTCCGGGGCCGCTGCAGGACCGCATGGAGATTCTGCGGCTGCATGGCTATACCGAGCTCGAGAAGCTGGAGATCGCCAAGCAGTATCTGGTGAAGAAGCAGCGCGAAGGCACGGGCCTGACCGAAGAGCAGGTCGTCTTTGAGGACGACGCGCTGCAGGCAGATCATCCGCGGCTACACGCGCGAGGCCGGCGTGCGCAACCTGGAGCGCGAGATCGGCAACGTCTGCCGCAAGGTGGCGCGCCGCGTGGTGAAGAACGGCGCGGAGCATCGGGAGACTGGTGACCGGCGAGAATCTGTCGCGACCTGCTCGGCGTGGCGAAGTTCCGCGACTCGCAGGTGCATGAGAAGAGCGAGGTCGGCCTGGTGACCGGCCTGGCGTGGACCGAGGTGGGCGGGACGATTCTGCAGACCGAGGTGCAGGTGCTGGACGGCAAGGGCAAGCTGACCACCACCGGCCAGCTTGGCGAGGTGATGCAGGAGTCGGCGCAGGCGGCGCTGAGCTACATCCGTTCGCGGGCGCAGCATCTTGGGCTGGACAAGGAGTTCTACCGCCACGTCGACATCCACGTGCATGTGCCGGAGGGCGCAATTCCGAAGGACGGACCGTCGGCCGGCATCACGCTGGCGACCGGCCTGGCGAGCGCGCTGACCAAGATCAAGGTGCGGCGCGACATCGCGATGACGGGCGAGATCACGCTGCGCGGCAAGGTGCTTGCCGATCGGCGGCCTGAAGGAGAAGCTGCTGGCGGCGCATCGCGCGGGCATCTTCGAGGTGATTGTGCCGGAGGACAACCGCAAGGACCTGGCCGACATGCCGGAGCTGCTGAAGACCGCAGATGAAGCTGCACTTCGTCGAGCGAGATGGACGAGGTGCTGCAGATTGCGCTGGAGGAGAAGCTGCCGGAGCTTGCAGGAAGAGACGCCGGCGGCGCTCGGCACTGTGATTCCTCCGCCGATGCCGGTGTGTCACAGCCTGCGCGCGCACCAGTAGGCAGCTGACAATGGACCATGCAAAGAAGGCCGAGCCTGATGGGCTCGGCCTTGCTTTTGCGGCTGATGGCGGACGCTTAGACCGCTCGCCTGCCCGGTGACGAAGTGCATGATGAGCGAGATGACCGCGAACAGGATCAGAGCAGGTGAATGAGAAAGCCGCTGACATGCAAACACAGGAAACCGCCGAGCCACAGAACCACAGAACAACTGCGAGAATGAGAAACATGTGAAGTACCTTCTTTCTTCGATGTATCGCGTCAGCGCGAAGATCTGCAGGTGATAAGAGCCACGTACGGGCACGATGCCATTGTATCTACGTGCGAATTGACGCTTACCGATGGCCTAAGCGCAGCGAGGATATCCGAGCGGCGGTTGGCTGTCTGCTGATGTGCTGAATCAGATTCTGAATCAGGCTTTCGAGGCGACTCCGCTGAGAACGGCTCAATCGCCGCCGGCGATGGAGGGAATCAGCATGACCTCGTCGCCGTCCTGGAAGGCGTAGGTTTCGCCGCCGAGGAAGCGGATGTCTTCGTCGTTGACGTAGATGTTGATGAACCGGCGAAGCTTGCCGATCTCGTCCTTGATCTGGGTGCCGAGCGCCGGGAAACTGCTGGTCGATCTCCGACGAGCAGCGCGGGAAGATTCGTGCGCGGCGGAGTCGAATTGCTTGCGGCCGTCGGTGTGGCGGGTGAAGGCGGTGGGAAGAATGACTTTAATCGACATAGTGCATCTCCTGCGGCGGCAAGTTCAGGTTCGGCGTGCGCCGTCGAGCTCGCGGAGGTAGGCGTCGAAGTCGGCGAGGCGCGGGCGGACTGGCGCGCTCCTGCGTCGTAGCGGCCGGCGAGCGCGTCGGTGGTCTTGAGGCCGTTGCCGGTGATGACAGATGACCGTGAGTCTCGTCGGGCGAGATGCGGCCGTGGGCGTAGAGGCGGGCGGTGACGGCGGTGGTGACGCCGCCGGCGGTCTCGGTGAAGATGCCTTCGGTCTCGGCGAGCTCCTGGATGCCGGAGACGATCTCGACGTCGGAGACATCCTCGGCCCAGCCGCCGTCGTCGCGGATCATCTTGGCGGCGGCGGGGCCGTCGGCGGGGTTGCCGATGGCGAGCGAGCGGGCGATGGTGTTGGGCCGCTGCGGCTCGATGTCGTCGAGTGCCCGGCTTTGACCGCGACGCGAGATGGGCGAGCAGCCGGTGGCCTGCGCGCCGAAGAAGCGGACGGGCTTGTCTTCGACGAGGCCGAGGCAGATGAGCTCGTTGAAGGCCTTGCGGATCTTGCGGATGAGCGAGCCGCCGGCCATGGGCACGACGACGTTGTCGGGCAGACGCCAGCCGAGCTGCTCGGCGATCTCGTAGCCGACGGTCTTCGAGCCCTCGGCGTAGTAGGGCCGGAGGTTGACGTTGACGAAGCCCCAGTTGTACTCGTCGGCGATCTGGGTGCAGAGGCGGTTGACGTGGTCGTAGTTGCCGTCGATGCGGATGAGGCGCGCGCCGTAGACCAGCGTGTTGAGGATCTTGGCGGGCTCGAGATCGGCGGGGACGAGGATGCAGGCCTTGAGGCCGAGGCGCGCGGCCTGCGCGGCGACGGAGTTGGCGAGGTTGCCGGTGGAGGAGCAGCCGACGGTGTTGAAGCCGAAACGCTGGGCATTGGCGAGCGCGACGGCGACGACGCGGTCCTTGAAGCTGAGGGTCGGGAAGCAGACGGCGTCGTTCTTGACGTAGAGGTTGTTGGCGCCGATGCGCTTGCCGAGATTGTTGCGCGCGGACGAGCGGGGTGAAGCCTACGGGGAGGTCGGGCTGGAAGCCTTCGGGGATGGGCAGCAGGGCGGCGTAGCGCCAGATGCTGGCGGGACCGCTGGCGATCGTTGTCGCGCGTGAACTGGCGCCGCGGCGGATTCGAGATCGTAGGTGACTTCGAGGGGAGCCAGGCAATCGGGGCAGGCGGAGAGCGGCTGGTTGCCGAAGCGCTTGCCGCACTCGTTGCAGTTCAGCTCATACGCCGTACAGGAATAGTCCATTGCACTCTTCTCCGAGGAGAGAGGGTTCTGGCTGCTTTGACGATGTCTCTGATGGGGGCGCCGTGAGGGCTGGGGAAGGAGAAATGCGGGTGCAGCCGATGCTGCCGGAAGTGCGTGCTCCGAATCTCATGTTCCCTGGTTTCCAGGAGAGAGTTGACACCGGTACGCCTTTGTTCTGTCCGGTTGTCGTGGCGTCAAAGGGCTCGTCCCTCAACCACTCTGCATGAAATTCAAATCTGCGGTGAAGCAGACTGGAATAGATGAGTTGTAGCACAGCCGTGACTTCACCGCAAGCGAGGTCTTGGATATGTTCCTGGCGCGATAACAGCAGTTCAAACCTGAGCCAAGGGATGCTTCGTTGCGAGAAGAAGAAGCGGTTGGACGCTAGACCTTGACGATACCCTTGATTCCCTGGACGAAGGCTCCGGGGTCGAACTCCGTGCGGAGAATCTCGTCTGGACAGTCGGTGAGATGGCTACGCGCCAGTTGCAGACGAACGCAACCTTCTGCTTATGTTGAGCGACTTTGATTTCCGAGCAGAGATGTTCCGCCTCTGCCACGCCCGTCTCCCCCTCGACGTCGATCAGCACCAGATCGTAAGTGCGGCGCGCGAGCATGGATAAACCGCTGCTGCTGTCGAGTGTGGAATCGACGTGGAAGCCGGAGATGCGCAGAATCTCATCGCGAAGGGGACGCAGCATCTCGCGACGGCAGATGTGCAGAATGGCGGGAGCGGACTCGGAAGGGCTCGGCATAGGTGTGTTGTTGGATCTTGTCCGAGGCGAGACACAGAACGCTCCTGGCCTTCGTAGTGGCCTCTACGCCGTTCTTCGCTTCAACAGGTCTTTATTCTACCGATTCAGATTTATCATGCAACCCTCTGACTTTTGACCGCATCACCGATGCGCTAGAAAACGTCTAGCCAGGATCGTAGTTCAGGTTCTGTCCGAGCCATCGCTCAACCTCAGCCACGCTCATTCCTTTGCGCTGGTGGTAGTCGGCGACCTGATCGCGGTCGATCTTGCCGAGGCTGAAGTAGCGCGACTGCGGGTGCGCGAAATAGAGCCCGCTCACGCTTGATCCCGGCCACATTGCAAAAGACTCGGTGATCTGCATGCCGGTGTTCGCCTCCACATCGAGCAGGCGCCAGAGCGTGCCTTTTTCCGTGTGGTCCGGGCAGGCGGGATAGCCCGGGGCGGGGCGGATCCCGCGGTACTTCTCCTGGATGAGATCTGCGGGGCTGAGGCCTTCGGCACAGCCGTAGCCCCAGTCGTCGCGCGCTCGCTTATGCAGGCACTCGGCGAAGGCCTCGGCGAGGCGATCGGCGATAGCTTCCGCCATGATGGCGTTGTAATCGTCGTTGTCGGCGCGGAAGCGCTCGCAGAGCTCCTTGAGGCCGATGCCGCTGGTCACTGCGAAGGCGCCGATGTGATCCGGCAAACCGGTTTCCCTGGGCGCGATGAAGTCTGCGAGCGACCGGCATGGCTCGCTGCCTTCGCGATTGGCTTGCTGGCGGAGGAAGTGGAAATGCTCGAGCTTTTCCTCCCGTGTGCCGCTCGTATACAGCTCGATGTCGTCGCCAACAGCATTGGCGGGGAAGAAGCCGTACACGCCACGCGCTGTGATGAGGTCGCCTTCGACGATCGAATCGAGAAGGGCGTTGGCGTCGGCGAAGATCCTGCGCGCCTCTGCTCCCTGGCGCTCGTCGTCAAGGATGCGGGGGTAGACACCTTTGAGGCCCCAGGTATGAAAAAAGGGCGACCAGTCGATGTACTCGCGCAACGTGGAGAGGGGGAAGTTTTCGAGCACGCGCACGCCGGTGAAAGCGGGTGTGGGCAGATCTTCGGGACGCCACTCGATGGGGGTGCGTCTCGACCGAGCAGTCGCAAGCGAGACACCCTGCTGTCGCGGTGCCGTGTGCGCTTTGCGCAGCGCCTCGTAGTCGGCGCGATGCTGGGCTACGAAGGCCGGCTTGCCCTCGTCGCTGAGCAGGCTGGTCGTGACAGGCACGGCGCGGCTGGCATCAAGGATGTGAATGACGGGCTCGCTGTAGTGCGGCGCGATTTTGATGGCGGTGTGCCGACGGCTTGTGGTGGCCCCGCCGATAAGCAGAGGGACTTTGAAGCCCTGGCGTTCCATCTCGCGAGCGACGTGCACCATCTCGTCGAGGGACGGCGTGATGAGGCCGCTGAGACCGATCAGATCGGCCTTCTCCGCCTTGGCGCGTTCGAGGATCTTCTCGCTCGGAACCATCACGCCCATGTCGATGACCTCATAGTTGTTGCAGGCGAGCACGACACCGACGATGTTCTTGCCGATATCGTGGACGTCGCCTTTGACCGTTGCGAGGATGATCTTTCCCTGCGCTTTTACCGCATGGCCGGCTGCTGCCAACTCGGCTTTCTCGGCCTCCATGAACGGGGTCAGGTAGGCGACCGCCTTTTTCATCACGCGAGCGGATTTGACGACCTGCGGAAGGAACATCTTGCCGGCTCCGAAGAGATCGCCGACGACGCTCATGCCGTCCATCAACGGACCTTCGATGACGAGAAGAGGGCGGCCGAGCTTGGCGCGGGCTTCTTCCGTGTCGATGTCAATATAGGCGTCGATGCCCTTGACCAGAGCGTGCGAGAGACGCTCTTCGACAGTGCCGCTGCGCCACTCTTCGGCTTTCTTTTCATTAACCACCGTGCCGACGGTTTTGAGCGACTCACCGTAGTCCACAAGGCGCTCGGTCGCGTCGGGACGACGGTTCAGCAGCACGTCCTCGACGAGGATTTTCAACTCCGGCTCAATCTCCTCGTAAACCTCGAGCATGCCGGCGTTGACGATGCCCATGTCCATGCCGGCCGCGATCGCGTGGTAGAGAAATGCGGAGTGCATGGCTTCGCGAACCTTGTTGTTGCCGCGAAAGCTGAACGAGATGTTGGAGACGCCGCCGGACACCTTTGCGTGGGGCAGGTTGGCTTTGATCCAGCGCGTTGCGTTGATGAAGTCGACAGCGTAGTTGTTGTGCTCCTCCATGCCGGTGGCGACGGTGAGGATGTTGGGGTCGAAGATGATGTCTTCGGGCGGCAAGCCGACCTCGTCGACGAGGATGCGATAGGCACGCTCGCAGATGCGGATCTTCTCTTCGTAGGTCGCGGCCTGGCCCTGCTCGTCGAAGGCCATGACGACTACTGCTGCGCCGTACTTGAGGACGGTAGCGGCGTTGCGGCGGAACTTCTCTTCGCCTTCCTTGAGCGAGATGGAGTTCACGATGCCCTTGCCCTGCAGGCACTTCAGCCCAGCCTCGATCACCTCCCACTTTGAGGAGTCGACCATGAAGGGGACCTTGGCGACCTCAGGCTCGCTCGCGAGCAGCTGCAGGTATCGCGACATGGCCGCGACGCCATCGATCATGCCCTCGTCCATGCAGATGTCGAGTACGTTCGCGCCGTTCTCGACCTGCTGCCGGGCGACGCTGACGGCTTCCTCGTACTTGCCTTCTTTGATCAGCCGGGCGAACTTTGGCGAACCGGCGACGTTGGTGCGCTCGCCGATAATGATGTAGACACCGGGCTGCTGCGTGAACGGCTGCGATCCGGAGAGGCGCAGCGGCTTCGTTTCCGTGGCGGCGCTCACGCGGCAAGCTCGATCCGGCCCAGCTTTCGCGGCTCCTTGCCCTCGAGCGCCTCCGCGATTGCGGCGATGTGTTCGGGCGTGTTTCCGCAGCAGCCGCCGGCGATGTTGATCAGCCCACCACGGGCGAAGTCGCCCAGATATCGCGCCATGTCCGCTGGACCGAGGTCGAATCCGGTTTCTGAGAGGGGGTTCGGCAGGCCTGCGTTGGGATAGCAGGAGATCGCCACGTCGGCCTTCTCTGAGAGCTCTTCCAGGAAGGGATACATCAGATCGGGACCGAGGGAGCAGTTGAGACCGACGGAGAGCGGTTTGACGTGCTGGACCGCGTTCCAGAAAGCCTCGGTAGTCTGCGCGGAGATCAGCGTCTCGCCGCCGCGGCCGACTGCTGCGGAGATCATCACGGGCAGATCTTTGCCGTCCTCGTCGAAGACCTCGCGGATGGCGACGAGGGCCGCTTTGGCGTTAAGCGAGTCGAAGATGGTCTCGACCAGGAGCAGGTCGGAGCCGCCGGCGATGAGCGCGCGCACCTGGTGCATGTAGGCGGTCTTCACCTGATCGAAGGTCACGACACGGAAGCCGGCATCGTCGGCGTCCGGAGAGTTCGAGAGCGAGACGGTCAACGGCCCGATGGCTCCGGCCACGAAGCGTTGACGTCCGGTGGCGTTGCCGACGCGGTCGGCCCATTCGCGGCACTGCTGCGCTGACTTCTCGTTGATCTCCCAGGCGAGATTGTTGAGGGATGCGTCTTCGATGATCTTCCCGTAAAACTCCGGGTCCTTGCGGCCGCCGTGTTCGCGCGGGTCGTCGACGAAGAACTCGCTCTGGGTGATGCTGGTGGCGCCGAAGGTGTTGGTCTCGATGATGTCGGCCCCGGCTTCGAGGAAGCGGCGGTGAATGTCGCAGATCAAACCGGGCTGCGTAAGGGAGAAGAGGTCACCGTTGTTCAGCAGGTCCTTCTTGGAATCCTTGAATCGCTCGCCGCGGATGTCCGCTTCCTTCATGCCGTAGGTGCGGATGGTCGTGCCCATCGCTCCGTCGATGATGGCGATACGGTTCTCAAGGATCTTTTCAAGCGGATGCTGACTGGCTGTGGTCATGTTTATTCGATGTCCTTCATGGGTCGCTCGGTGCTCTCTGGCGTCCGCGAGGTGCGGAGAGCTACGGAGGCCCATCGTTCAAATCTTCGCGCTGGCTCTTTTAGGCGAGAATCTCGGCCTGATCCTTTTCGGAGCGCGACCTCATCTGGCAGCGTGGGCCTCGGGACGAGCAGGTCTTCCTTGCGCATGACGAGATTGGTCGCGTTAAGGTGGCGAGCTCGAAGCCGTGGCCGTGGGTGATGGCGTCGGTGGGGCAGGCTTCGACGCAGTAGCCGCAGAAGATGCAGCGGTTGTAGTCGATGTTGTAGACCTTGGCGTAGCGCTCGGCGGAGGAGATGCGCTTCTCTTCAGTGTTCTCGGCGGCCTCGATGTAGATGCAGTTGGAGGGGCAGGCCGCCGCGCAGAGGAAACAGGCGACACACTTCTCGAGGCCGTTTTCGTCGCGCTGGAGCTGGTGTTTGCCGCGGAAGCGCTCCTGGAACTTCGCGCCGCGCATGGGACCGGGGCCGTCAGGGTAGTTCTCGACCTCGGTCGGCTGGAAGACCTCCTTGAGGGTGATGCTCATTCCCTTGGCGATCGCTGCGGCGTTGCTGACGATGGACATAGATCAAGTATAAACGGGAGGCTTCGCGGACCTCCCATCGGGCCGTTCTGGCCTTGTGCTCAAGCGAGGAGAGCGCTAGGGGTTGGATCTCGAGGTTAGAATCGGCAACGCGAAGTTTGTACTGAAAAGAGGGTACTCCCGATGCTGAAGCACCTCCGACTTGTTCTGGCGCTATACCTGACTACACTTGCACCGCTTCGACTCCATGCGATCACCCCCGGCGAGCCGATTCGTGTGGCGATCGTGGGGCTTGTGCATGGGCATGTGAAGGGGTTCCTGGCAGCTCTACCGAAGAACAGCAGCGCTCACCTGGTTGCTATCGTGGAGCCGGATCGCGCGTTGGCGGAGCAGTATGCCGCTAAATACCACCTCGACTCGAAGCTGTTCTACACCGATACCGAGCGCATGATCGCGGAGGTGCATCCGGATGCGGTTCTGGTGTACACGACGATTCGGGATCATCGGAAGGTGATCGAGATGGCCGCGCGGCATGGGGTCTCGTCGATGGTGGAGAAGCCGCTGTCGACCACTCTTGAGGATGCGATCGCGATCCGGGCTGCGGCGCGTGAGCATCATGTGCAGGTGCTCGTGAATTACGAGACAACGTGGTATTCAAGCAATGACGAAGCTTTACGTGAGGCGGACGGGGACAAACTTGGCGGGATCCGGAAAGTCATCGTGCACGATGGACACGAAGGTCCGAAGGAGATCGGCGTTGGACCGGAGTGGCTGCCGTGGCTTACCGATCCGGCACAGAACGGGGCAGGCGCGCTCTTCGACTTCGGCTGTTACGGCGCGGATCTCCTGACCGTAATGATGCATGGCGGATGCGCCGCTGAGTGTGACGGCGGTCGCCCAGACGGACAAGCCCGACATCTATCCGCATGTAGACGACGATGCCACAGTGATCCTCCGATACCCAAAGGCGCAAGGTGTGTTGATGCCGTCGTGGGACTGGAGTTTCTCCGCAAGGATATGGAGATTTATGGCGATGGCGGGTATGCCGTTACAGTGGGGCCGGCCCATCTGCAGGTGCGGTACCACGGTGACGAGCGCTGAGGCGACGAACTGCGCCACCCTTGCCGGCAAACCGGCAGATTCGCTCGGTTACCTTGCGGCCGTGCTCCGCGGGGAGATTCAAGCCGGAGGGCGATCTGTTCCGCACTGGACACAAACATGGTGGTCATGCAAATTCTGGATGCGGCGAGGCAGTCGGCCGAGACTGGGCGCACGGTGGAGTTGAAGGCGCTTCCCCGGTGAGCCAGGGGCTGGCAGGCTTACTTGACCGCTGCGTCGAAGACTCCGGTTTCGACGTGTTGGCGTGCTTCATCTGGATGAAGATGCGGTAGCGGCCGGGGGAGGGGAAGCCGTAGGGGAAGTCGACGATCGGCGGCGATGGGTTCGTGCGGGCCGGCCATGCCGGGCATCGCATGCCGGACATCGAGCTCGGCGTTGGCGAGCATCATGGCGGGCATGGCGGCAGAGCCGTCAGGGTGGGTGTGCGCGAAGACGTGCCGTCGGTTTTCACGAAGGCCGCGTGGCCGGCCATGCCGAGGTACGGCTGCATGTCGGTCGGCAGGGTTGCCCGTTGGGATCGAGAAGGTGGAACCGGAAGAGCTCTGGCCGTGTTGGCGGTGAGGGTGGCGGGACGGTCCCAGACCATGGTGTAGCCGTCGGGCAGCTTGTAGACGGGTGCCGAGGTCGCCCTGGCTGAGCGGCGCGGGGTATGGCGGAGGCGTCTTCCGCCGTCGAGCGGAGCCGTGCGAGGCGTTTGGCGGCACGTCAGTGTCGCGGTGAGCGTCTCCGGGAAGCCGCTGCGATGCACGATATCGCCGTAGAGGTGATAGGTGCCCGGCAGGCATGGCGGGCAGAGCGTCGCCGGAGCTCCCCGGTGCCGGCGACTGTGGGGTGCAGGTGGTATGCCGCGTCCATCTCCGGCCAGCGGATGGCATAGAGGTGCATGATGTGCCCGTGGTCGGGGAGGAGGTCGTCGTTGGAACGCGGCTGCGCCGCGTTCCTCGTCGGGACGTCGGCGTCGATGCGGAGGTCGAGCATGTTGCCGCTGAGCGTGGGGTGCATGCCGAGCGGGTGGTACACGTCCGCGCGAGTAGTCGGCGGCTTCGACGTTCCACCACTTATCCCCTGCCGCAGACGAGGAGTACCAGCGCAGGAAGAGTGACGGCGGCGGCGGCGATCACGGCGCGGCGGCGCCGTGCGGGTCGGCGGTCTGTCCCGGGAGCGAGGCGCGACTCGCGGACGGCGCCGTAGATGATGCCGGCCATTGCCGAGCACCAGGACCAGGCCCAAGAGCGCGCGAGGATGATGCCCAGAGGCCGCTGCATGCGCAGCACGGCTAGCGGCATGGCGGGAACGGGGACGCTGGCGGTCGCTGGCCCGGCCGCTCCGTCGACCTGGAACCGTACCTGCCAGGAGCCCGAGGCCATGAGCCACAAGGGAGCCGGTAAAGAAGGCCGGGTCGGCGGGGGAGCGCTGCATCGCGTCGGCGGTGGGTGGATGGTTGGCGGCTTCGCCGGTGAGCGGCACGGGTGTGATGCTGAGCGTGTCGACTGCCGGCGCCGCGAGGCGCGGACCTCGATGGTGGCGACGCCCGGGATCACGGTCGGCGGGCGGATGGTGACGAAGAACTTGTACGGGCCGGCGGCTGATCTGCTCGAAGACGTCTTTGTGCCGACGTGCGCGCGGGCAGGCGATCGCGAGAGTGCAGCGCAGCACAGCGAGCAGAGCGGCCAGTAGTCCACGGTCGCGGAAGGCGCTCTCATCGCTGTACCTTCCGCATCCAGCGGCCGAAGCGCGAGGCCGATCCAGGTCGAGATCGACGGCGTAGATCGACGCACGAAGAGGCCCGAGCGCCAGAGGGTAGGCCGGAATCGGGATGGAAGAACTGCCGCAGCGCGGTCGAAGCCGTCCGGGGCGCGAGTTGTAGTCGAAGTAGATCGTGCCGAAGAAGCGGTTTCGCTCGCCTTGCGACAACAGGAAGTTGGCGAAGGGCCACTCGACCGCAACAGGACCGCGACGAAGACGACGCCGGAGACGAGGGCGATCTGCCACGGCTTCCAGTGGCGGGTGCGCTGCCAAAGCAGGTCGAGCGCAAAGGCGGGAACGATGATCAGGATGGGGAACTTCGCGGGTACAGGTGCGTGACGGGTAAGAAGACCGGCCCGAGCTTCGGCTGTGCGGGAAAGAGCGGAAGAATGAGAATCTCGGGATAAGGACGAGGTGTAGACGGCGGCGGCCGTGGTCGCGGCCCAGCGGAAGCGCGAAGCCTGCGAGAGCAGCGGCGAAGACGACCGGCATCGCGATGCGCGACGGCGATGTAAGCGCTGCCCGGTGCAGCGCGATGTCCCAGGTGTACTCCTGCAGGAAGAACATCTGCCCGCCGAGCGAGAGGCCGCCGAGATAGAGCAGAGAGCTTCTGCAGCGTGCGGAAACTGGCGTCGCCGGCGTCGGCTGCGCGGTTCATGGCGGCGAGGATCAGGAACAGCATGCCGATGCAGACCGCGCGGATGCCGAGGATCAGCAGCGCGTGCGGCGGGCTGACGATCTTCACGTCGAGGCCATACGCGTTGTGCCACCAGTTGTCGAAGGGCGCGGAGGTGAGCATGGCCACGCCGCCCCATCCCGCGAGAAAGACTCCCAGCGGCGCGCGCAAGCCGAGGAGTTGACTGATGGCGGCGCGCAGTTCCGGCGTCGCGGTTCGAGGGTGGTCTGGGACACCAGATAGCCGCAGACGATGGCCGCGAGCACACCGCACAGGTAGATGACCATGTGCGCCGGGGTCCAGAAGGTGTCGCGGCCGATGGATCGGTGCCAGGAGACATCCCATGCGCCGCCGATGGAGGCGGAGGTGACGGCGAGGACGCCCGTCCAGATGGTCCAGGGAATTTGAACCGGAGTGCTCCCGGACTGGACCTGAGGTGTAACAGCAGCAGACGGTGCGGTGGACGCGGCGGCCGCGGACATAAAGCCTCCATAGCGAGACCTCTATCGTATCCGGAACGGGTCCGCGCATGCAGGACGGGCGTCGCTTACTTCGGCAAAGAGAAAGCCGCCAGATGGCGGCTTTCTCTTTGCTGGCAGGCGCAGTCCGGAATCAGGCGAACGTCAGACCGGACCCGAAGTTTGCGAGGTCGGGGAAGACGGTATTGAGCTGTGATGCGTTCAGGCCCATCCAGGAGCCGATGCCTGCAGTCATCTGGGTGACGGACGTGGTCGGGATCCAGATGCCCTGGCCATTGAGATCGGACGAGCCGCCGAGATCAAAATCGGGCATGTTGCCGTAGACCTTGCCGCCGCGGATCCCGCCGCCTAGGACGAGTTGGTGATTGCCCCAGGCGTGATCGGTACCGCCGTTGCCGTTCGCCTGCATGCTGCGGCTGAAATCGGAGTGGGTGCAGACCAGAACCTGGTTGGAAAGACCCATCTCGGCCAGCGCTTGAATGAAGGCACCCAGGCCACCGTCGAGTTCGGCCAGATTGTAATTCTGGATAAATGGCTGGTTGATGTGCGTGTCGTAGAAGCCCTGGTTGCAGTAGAAGATCTGACGGCTCGCCCCGACGACGGAACGGCCATTGATGACCTGCGCGATCGCTTTCATGGCGTTTCCGAAGTTGCTTCCGGGAAACTGCGTCTGGAGATTTGCACCGGCCGCTTGAGCCTGCGAGAGGATGACCTGCTCACTGGTCGCGGCTACCCGCAGTTGGGCCGCTTGGGCGACGATCTCATTGGTGGAGCTCGCATCGTTCTTCGCGATGGCGAGAACGGCGTCGTCAAGACCTCCAGGCAGGGCGACGAAAGCCCCTGTACTGGCCTGCAGGGCGACGGCCTGAACGGAGCGCCCAACGGTAAAAATGCTGGAGGGGCCGGCGTCAAGCAAAGGCGGCAGAGATCCGGATTGTGCCGTAAGCAGGTCGGCCATGCGTCCGCCCCAGCCTGTAACCGGAGAGCTGATCGCGCTCGAGCTTTCCCACTGGGCGACCCCTACCGGATGCGACAGGAGGCTCTCCGGAATGAGGCTGGAGTTGGCCTGGAGCTGCTGCTTGTTGGCCGGAGCGCGCAAAGGCCCGACATTCGCAACGATAGCCGCAGTCCCCTGGTTGTAGAGTGCAGCGACGTTGTTGAGGGCCGGATGGAGGCCGAGCGTGGGCGAGCCGCTTGAGGCGTTGAGGACGTGCAACTGCGACTGGTCAAGCGCGATCGACGGCCGCAACGAGCGGTACTGCGCGTATCCGGCGGCATCGAGCGGAACCACCGTGTTGTTGCCGTCGTTCCCACCCGGGAGCGTCACCAGAACAATGGCCTTGTACCCCCCGGCAACCTGCGCAAACGCCCGTGAAGCGGTGAGGTTGAGCCAGAGCGGCGTAGTTGCAGAGGCGAGGCCGGCGCGGGCGCCTAGATTCATGAAGTTGCGACGGGTGATCACGGATGGTCCTCTTAGTGGGTGACGTTGAAGGAATCGCTGTTGAGCGCAAGGAACACGGCGGCGATGAACTGCTGACGGTTGCTGGGATCGAGAGAGGAGCAGTAGCTTGTGATCAGCGATCGCGTCGTCGCGGGCATGGTGCCGTGATAGAGGAGGTGGTCGAGAGCGTCCACCATGTCAGGAACAGTGGTGAAGTTCTGGAACAGCCACGACCGATTGATGTAGTCTCCGCCGAAGCCGGTAACGGAGCCGCTGATCATGCCATAGAGCAACTGGCTGCGGTGAACCAGGGTGAGATTGTTCCAGAGCGTGAACTCGGGACTGTTGATGGAGGTGCCGGGGATGAGCGCGCCGGGTGAGTAGAATCCGTTGACGCTGCCGGGATACCAGAAGTTCTGGCCGATCTCGGCAGGCTGAAAGGTCGGGCTGATTATCCCAGTAGTCCTGCTGGAGGGCATTCATCGCGAAGATCTGGAACAACAGTGAATCCTGGAGGAAGCCGTCGTCGGGAGAGGCTGTCGTATCGCCGGCACGAGCCTCCGGGTCGAGCAGAATGGCGGAGACCACGGCAGCCAGGTCTCCACGGACGCCGTGGCCGTTGTCCTTGAAGGCGGCGACAACATGCGCGACGTACGTGGGCGATGGATTGCTCTTGACGAGGTGCTGGATGAGGATGCGCGAGATAAACGGCGGCACGCTCTGCTGGTTGAAGATGGCGTCGAGCGCCTGTGCGCGATCGGCAAGGATACCTTGTCCAGCAGGAAGCTGAACATTGCCGAACAGCGTCTTCGCCCCTTGATCATGCAAATCTTCGCGTGGAATCAGTGGCTGTGAGTAGTCGACACCCAACTCCGTGAAGTCTGGATTGACGGGAGGCGCATTGTTCCAACCGGTAAGGGCGCGGCTTAGATCGAGGATCGTGTTCTGATCGTAGCTCGGAATGGGTTGGCCGCTGGAGTTCAGCCTGGGTGTTCCATCGTCGTTGAGAACGATCGGCCCCATCGTGAAGAGCTGCATGAGCTCCCGGGAGTAGTTCTGGTTGGGATGCACGTTCGGGTCGGACGAGGCGTTGTTGCCAGCGAGGTTGAGGAAAAAGCCCATGCGAGCGTCCGCCGTTATGTTGGTCATGAGGTCGCGGAAGTTCCCGAAGGCGCCGTTCTCGAGCAGCGACTCCCAGGTGGAGTAAGAGGCCCAATCGCTGTTATCGGCCACATTGACGATAAAGCTGCTGAGAGCTGTGGCAACGCGAAGCCGCAGAAGCGAGTTGCTATAGAGGGCGGCGCGCATGTACTGGGATCGGGTGGAAAAGTAACCGGGCTCTGTGTAGGTGACAGCCGGCTGCTGGAGTTGTTCGGCGACGAATGCCTGCAGGCCAATCTGCTGGATGTGCTGAACGATCTCCGGACGCGGGCCAAAGGCGGCTTGCGTCGAAAAGCGAGCCGCGACATCGAAGGGAATTAGCGTGTTTTGAATCGGAATCGTCTGCGAGGAGCTTACCGGCGCGCCGTCTATCGTATTCACGGTGACAGGAACGGAGCCCGTCCGCCATGGAGCGATAAACACCTGTGCCTGATAGGTGCCGTCGGCGATGCGGGTGGGATAGAGAGGCTTACCGTCGAACGTGAACCGCGAATAATCGGTGATGCCCGTGCCGGTGAGAGTAAGTGTGTTTGGACCACCGACAAAGGTAGTCGGGCTAACCTTTGTGAACGTGGGGAAGTTGGTCGTGATCGAGCCGGCGACGGACGACGAGCCGGGATCCGGATTGGTGACAACGATGTTGAGCGGCTGACTGGTCGCGGCGGGAAGGTTGATGTTCATGGCGAGCCGGAAGTTATCCAGGAAGGTCACTGGCGTGGGCTGGCCGTTTACGGTGAGAGTTGTTCCGGGGAGAAAGCCTGCTCCGTGGATGGTCACGGGAGTGTTGAGCTGCCAGAGGACGCCCGGCTCGAACCAGGTGATGGTCGGAGCATAGTTGAGCAGAGAGATGGGCATCTGCTTGCGGCAGCCGTCCAGAACCCAGTAGATGGTAGAAGCGGCTGGTGAGGGCAGGGCGTCCGGCGTCGTGTAGAGGCCGTTCTGGTCGATGGTTCCGAAGAGAAAGCTGGGACCGACATCCCACCGTCCGCCAGCAACCGTTTGGCCGTGCGCGGTGGCGTAGAACGGGAGCGTGGTCCTGTTTCCTGCGCGGATGGAGGTCTGTGGGGCCGTAAGGCTGATGTCGTCGCAGGTGTAAGAGCCAGGGGGCACGATGGTTGGACTGGGGACGGGGCTCGAGGAACCACCGCCTTGCACAACATTGACGACAACCTTGTAGACGATGTTGAGTTGCGCAGGCGTTTGTGCGGTGAGAGGCGCCGCGAACAGGAGCGCCAGGAGAAACTTCATGATGCGGTCCTCTTTAGAGTTGGTGCTGAAAGACAGGCTCGACGACTTCCGTGGCGAAACATAATCGGCTTCGACGAGGGGGCAACGATGTCAGCGATCGATCCGTCATGCGGGTTCGTGGATACTCATAGCTTCACAATAGTCAGCGCGCTGTAGCGGTGGAATACCCTGAAATGGGCAGGGATCCTGAAGGTCTCGCGCTCTGACTAATACTGCAAAGCATTGCACTTTGGGTGCCAAACCTTGCGCACGCTTAAAGCCGAGCGTTTCCGTTGGAATTGCCGAAAGGTGATGCATTTCCATCGGGAAGAGTTTGCTCGATCCACGAAGAAATGTCCGACCGTTATCCGCCGATATTACTTCGGCAGCGTTGGGCGGATCGCGCGGCAGCTATTCGATATCTAGCTTTTTCCAGAGCACATCGATGCGGTCTTTTACCTCGTCCGGCATTGAGAGCATGGGCGGCCAGGGGCGGGTGAAGCCTTCGGCGGGCCACTTACGGGTGGCGTCGATACCCATCTTGGAGCCGAAGTTGGGGAGGCGGGAGGCGTGGTCGAGCGAGTCTACGGGCCCGAGGGTGAACTGGATGTCCCGCTCGGGGTCGATGTTGTTGGAGGTGCGGAGGACGACTTCGGCGAGGTTGTGTGGATCGCAGTCCTCATCGACGACCACGATGCATTTGGTGAACATGGCCTGGCCCATGGCCCAGATGCCGTTCATGACCTTGCGCGCGTGGCCAGCGTAGGACTTGCGGATGGCCACGATCATGAGGTTGTGGAAGACTGCCTCGGGCGGGAGGCAGACGTCGACGATCTCGGGCAGGGTGAGTTGCATAAGCGGAAGGAAGATGCGTTCGACGGCCTTGCCCATCCAGGCGTCTTCCATGGGCGGCTTGCCGACGACGGTGGCGGCGTAGATGGGGTTGCGCCGGTGAGTGATGGCAGTGAGGTGGAATACGGGGTAGTCGTCGGGCATGGTGTAGAAGCCGGTGTGGTCGCCGAAGGGACCTTCGGAACGGAGCTCGGCGAGATCGACGTAGCCCTCGAGGATGTACTCGGCGTGGGCGGGAACTTCGAGGTCTACCGTTTCGGCTTTGACGAGCTCGACGGGTTTGCCGCGGAGAAAGCCGGCAATGAGGTACTCCTCGACTTCGGGTGGGGCGGGGACGATGGCGGAGAAGGTGGTGGCGGGGTCGGTGCCGATAGCGACGGCGACCTCGAGGCGGGATCCCTTGATGGCGGAGATGGTTCGGGGGGCGAGCGTAGGACTGAATGGGGCGGCGGCAGTTCCGCCGGAGGTCAGGGCCATGAGGTCTACGGCTTCGGCGGTGGTGGAGGCGGTGGAGCGGAGGCGATCGCGCATCTGCTCGGCGGCGACCTTCTGGCGCTGCCAGTGCATGCCGGTGGTGTGCCGGTCGTAGACCTGCATGCGGTACATACCGACGTTGCGCTTGCCTGATTTGGGGTCGCGGGTGATGACGCAGGGGAGGGTGATGAACGGGCCGCCGTCGCCCGGCCAGGTGGTGAGGACGGGGACTTTGGTGAGGTCGAGCTTGTCGCCCTTGAGAATGACCTGCTTGCAGGCGGCATCGGAGCGATCGATGAGTTTGGGGAAGAAGCTGCCGATCTCGGCGAGTTTGGGGAGGAGTTTCAATTTGTCCAGGAAGCTGGTGGGGGTCTCCGGGTGGATGAGGATGCGGATGCGGTCGGCGATGGCGTCGAGGGAGTCAGTGTCGAGCGCGAGCTTCATGCGGCTCTTCGGAGCCGAATTGGTTCATGAGGACGCGGGCGCCGGGGTGGCCAGTGACGTTTTCGAAGAGGAGGGCGGGGCCGCCCCAGGGCTTGCCATCCCGGCGGAGCTTGGCGGTACGGTCGGCGATCTCGGCCATTTCGAGGTAGGGAGAGACGGGCTGCTTGATGCGGCGGAGGTCGCCGGACTTGTCGATGCGGGCGATCCAGTCGCGGAGGTCGGTGTAAGGCATTTCCCTGCTTTCCTTGTGCGGCGAGGAGGGAGCCCTCCCCCAAGAAAGTACGCAAAGTATTCAAGAGGTGATACTTAGGTCCGGACCTGCAGTGACTGCCGGTGTTTCAGGGCGAGTCTGGAACTAGTTCCAGTGTAGCTGGTGAAGGGGAGTAGTTGCGCCACTTGCCTCGGGAAGGTGTGCGCGCATTGGCGCTGCTGTACGGAGGGTGGGCTGCTTGAACCTGACCATTACAGGCAGATGGAAGATATGGAATTCGTGGAGGAAAGGTTTGAGCGGTTTGGGCAAAGATGAGATTCATCGGGATTCTTCGCTGTGCTCAGAATGACGGCAAAGACGAGGGGCACGGCACCGCCAAGACAGAGCCGGATGAGAATGCGAGTCAGACCTTGAGGAAGATGCGCTTGCGCCACAGGAAGAGGTTGGGAAGGAAGCAGAGGGCGACGAAGGCCAGGCCGAAGGCGAGAGAGGTGTTGTCCGTTGAGACGCCGCGGGAGAAGAGATGGCGATAGATCCAGCCCCAAGCGCTGATGGTTTTCGTCGGATCGGGATTCCAGGAGTCGTGGATCTTGATGAGGAGCCAGGGTCTTAACGCAGACGATGGAGACGGCGTAGGCGGTGATGGCGTTTGAGCCGAAGACGAGCCAGGGCCAGAGGATGGCTCGGCCGCACACGCGACCGATGCTGGAGGCGGAGGACATCGACGAGCCAGTAGCAGAGAGCGAGGCCGAGGAGGGAGCAGCCGGCGGCGAAGAGGACGTAGGAGCTGGTCCAGAGATTTTTGTTGATGGGGAAGGTGGGGTTCCAGAGGCGGCCGAGCGAGGAGGCAAGCGAAGGAGGCGAGGAGGAGGCCGCGAAGGGTCTCGTGCTGGGTTTTGAGTGATGGTGAGTGCAGGTGATCGGGGGTGGGGGTCTGCAGTTGTGATGATTGTGGCAGGAGAGAAGCAGGTCCCTTCACCACGCTTCCACCCCAGCGAGGAAGTACGCTCGCCGGGGACCCCGGACTGCGCTCCGGTCGGGATGACAGACTTTGGGTGGCGGGCTCCGGTCGGGATGAGAGGTTTTGGGTGGTAGAGGTGGGGTCGGGGCGGCGGAGCCAGAGGGCGGTGACGGCGCCGAAGATGGTGGTGGCGATGGCGGGAAGGGTGGAGAGGAGGCCTTCTGGGTCGCGGGTGTGCTCGTAGAGGCGGCCGGTGTGGATGGTGTTTTGGAGGGCGGCGTTGATGGCGCGGTCGAGCCAGGCAGCGAGATTGCGGTCGGGATCGAGGATGGGCATGGCGTGGGTGGGGACGCCGAAGCCGGGAACGGGGACGAAGCGCATGAGCGCCCAGTAGCCGAGGAGGATGGCCGCGGCGGTGATGAGGAGGGTGCGGGCTCGCTGAGTGAACAGGCAAAGGAGGCCGACGACGAGGTAGCAGATAGCGATGCGGGTGAGGACGCCGTAGATGCGGAGGCGGGTGAGGTGGAAGTAGGGGGCGGCGGTCAGGAAGAGGTCGATGAAGAGGATGGTGGCGGAGCGGCGGAGGATGCGGAGGGCGAGCGTGCGGCGGGTAGCGTTGTCGAGCGTTCCGCTCCGGCTGCGGGCAATGCGGGTGGA
This sequence comes from uncultured Acidobacteriaceae bacterium, assembly GCA_963778445.1. Taxonomy (GTDB): domain Bacteria; phylum Acidobacteriota; class Terriglobia; order Terriglobales; family Acidobacteriaceae; genus Edaphobacter. Next base: position 396,166 of record CAVZUG010000001.1, read on the forward strand.
GAGCGAGAGGATGATGGAGGCGCCGACGAGGAAGAGGAAGTTGGGGAAGACGAGATCTGTGAGGGTGAAGCCGTTCCACTTTGCGTGGTCAAGCTGCGCGTAGGTGTGGGCCCAGTCGCCGGGGTCGTTGACGAGGATCATGAAGGCGATGGTGATCCCGCGGAGGACGTCGATGGAGAGGACACGGTTGGGAGCGGCGGCGTGGGTTTCGGCGGGCATGGCGATAGTCGACATGGGGCATCGGGCTCAAGATGAAGTTCGTTGGACGTGCTCGGAGTGGCGACATCGCCGAAGTGAGCTGCCCCGGGTACAACTGCGGCTGCACGTGGTGTCTAAGGGAGTGTGGACGCATTCTCGCTCGATGCGCACCCAAATCCGACGCTGGATGGTGCCTTATGTTCGAGCAGAGTATGGTCGTTTCGCAGGTGAGTCGTGTGTCTGCCGAGTCGCGGTGGACGTGGGCTGGATCGGTGGCATTGCAGGGCTGCGCGGCGGCTTTGCTGATCGCGATTCCGCTGCTGCAACCGGAGCGGATGGTGTTGCCGGGAACGGCTCCGCGGGCGTTTGTGCCGATGCGTGTGGTGAAGATGGAAGAGGTGAAGGTAAAGCAGGCCGCGGCTTCGAGCGCTTTGAGCCGGGTGGCTGCGATTGCCGTAAGTGGGCCGCGCTTGATGACGGCGCCGCCTCAGATACCGCATGGCATTGCGGTTGGCGATGCTCCGTCTATGAGTGTGACGGGCTTCATGGAGGGCTCGGGGACGGGGCTGCCCGGGGCGATTGCGGAGGCAGGGCCGACGGCTCGGGTGGAGGTGGCTCCGGCGAAGCGCGCGAGTGGGCCGCTGCGGGTTTCGAGCGGCGTTGCGGCGGGGATGCTGATGTCTCCGATTCGGCCGGTGTATCCGTCGATTGCACGAGCGGCGCATGTGGAGGGCGTGGTGGTGGTGTCGGCGGTGATCTCGCGCGACGGCCGCATTGAACGGGCGCATGTGCTGAGTGGGCCGGCGATGCTGGCGGGTGCGGCGCTTGAGGCGGTGGAGACGGCGCGGTATACGCCGTATCGGCTGAATGGCGCGGCGACGGAGGTGGAGACGACGATTACGGTGAACTTTCGGATGGGTGGTTGATGCTTCTCTTTGTAGATAGACCAGGGTTTAGACAGGCGAGACCAAGACAACAGCAGATTCCCTTCGGGAATGACAGACAAGAAGGCAAGGGCAACGGCAGGCCACAGGAGATTCCTCCGCTGCGCTCCTGAATGACAAGCAAAAGAGCAAGCAAGAGCAACTGCCAAATGCACCAGCAGGAGTGTTTCGGTCAGGCTGTGGCGCCGAGAGGTACGGTGGCTTGTCTCGGCTCGACGTAGTCTTCGAGGGGGTAGCCGCTGTCTCGCCAGACTTCGAAGCCACCGCGGAGGGGGCGGACGCGGTGGACGCCTAGCTTGAGGAGCTGCTGGGCGACCTTGGCGCTGGTCTCTTCGGAAGGGCAGGTGCAGTAGAGGATGACGTCGCGGTCGCGTGGGAGGTCTTCGGCGTGCACGGCGACCTCTTTGGGGCTGATGCGGAGGGCTCCGGGAAGGACGCGGGGGTCGGGCAGGTAGTCGAGGGGGTGGCGGAGGTCGACGATAAAGGGGGCGATGTTGCCCTGCTCGGCGGCGACGGTCGAGCATCTCGAGGAGATCATCGGGCTCGATGCGGGAGGCGCGGAGCTCGATGAGGAACGCGGTTTTTCCAGACGCGGTAGCCATGAAGCCGAGGACGAGCAGGACGAAGATGGCGAAGGCGAAGTGGGAGAGGTAGTGAAAGAAGCGCTCGGAGCGCTGGGCGAGATCGCCGAAGAAGCGGCCGGCGAGCAGGTAGGCTTCGGCCCAGACGATGGAGCCGGCGAGGTCCCAGAGGAGGAAGCGCGGGTACGGCATGCCGGTCTGGCCGGCGATGGGGGCGGCGACGGTGGAGAGGCCGGGGACGAACTTGGCGAAGAGGAGGGTGACGGGGCCGCGGCGGGTGAAGTAAGTTCTCGGTTTTGGAGACGCAGGTGGAGGCTTCGAGGGAGAGCCGGCAGAGGAGCTTGAGGACGCGAGTTGCCGTAGCGGCGGCCGAGAGCGTACCAGATGCTGTCGGCGACGATGCAGGCGGCAAGGACGGCGGCGAGAGCGTAGGAGGCGTGGACGCGATGGGTGGCGGAGAGGGTGCCGGCGGTGAGGAGAAGGGGGATGGAGGGGATGGGCACGCCAAGCTGCTCCACCAGGACCCAGAGGAACAGGATCGCGTACGCGTAATGGACGAAGAAGACGAGGGCGATAGGCATGGGAGTATCAGGGTACTCCTGTGTAGATGATGGGCGGACAGAGATGGATGCAGATTGGTTGCAGCACGCGGAAAGGCCGCGGCCGTGAGAATTCGCGGCCGGGCCTTCGGTGCAATGAGCGGATTAGATGAGGTTCTGTCCGGGATGGTGAGCGGCATCTCGACGAGGTGCTGGCCGATGAACCAGGACTGGAGCTCGTTGGGGCGGAGGATGTCGGAGACGACCATGTCGTTGGTGCCGTCGTCGCCGGCCTTGTCGGCTGCTTCGGCGATGTCGTGGCAGCTTTCCATGATGATCTTGTGGGCTTCGAGGAGGCGGGAGATCTGGACCGGGACCTCTTCCCGGCCGCGCGGGGGGCGCTGAACCTTGCTGACTTCGGCAACGTCGCCGCCCATGGCGATGGAGACGCCGCCGAGCAGCTGGATGCGCTCGGCGATGGTGTCGACCATCTCAACCTGCTCTTCGAAGTGCTTATCGAAGAGGAGATGGAGCTGGTAGAAGGTGGGGCCGGAGACCTGCCAGTGGTGCTTCTTGTACATGTCGCGGATGGAGATGGAGTCGGCGAGAAGCTGGTTGAGCTTGCCGACCATGTCGGCGCGGACGCCGGCGTCGAGGCGATGCGGCATGTCCTGGATGACTTCGCCGTACTTCTGGATCTCCTTGGCCTGCGCGTGCCAGTGGGGGGTAGTGACGGTCTGTATCTCGGTCTGCGATTTCTTCATAACAACTGCCATGAAACACCTCTGTCCTTTTTTCTTTCAACCTGTTGGATGCGCGGCGATGGGCGCGGTTTGTCTCAGGTGGGCACCTGAAGATCGGCGTTGCAGTCGCATGAAAAAGACCCGGACGAGTTTAGCGTCCGGGTCTTTCGGGTGAGTGTGAGACGGATCGAGGTTAGTCTTGACGGCTACGCTGGGGACGACGGAGAAGCCGGGGCGGAGGACGTAGTCGCCGTTTTCCTTCTGCGAGGTTGGTGAAGTCGATGCGGACGGGGATGCGCTGGACGACTTTGACGTAGTTGCCGGTGGCGTTCTCGGGCGGGAAGAGGGAGAGCGTGGAGCCGGTGGCGCCGCCGATCTGGGTGACGTTGCCGGAGAACTTGCGGCCGCCGAGGGCGTCGACCTTGATGGTGACGTTGCTGGCCGGGCTGCATCTTGTCGAGCTGGGTTTCTTTGAAGTTGGCGGTGACCCAGAGGTCGGTGAGCGGGACGATGGTGAGGAGGTCCTGGCCGATGGAGAGGTTGGCGCCGACCTGGACATTCTTCTTGTTGACGATGCCGGCGACGGGAGCGGTGATCTTGCAGTAGGAGAGGTTGAGCTTGGCCTGATCGACGCGGGCCTGGGCCTGCTTGATATCGGCGGAGGCGGCGTTGGCCTGGGCCTGCTGGGCGCGGACCTGTCCGGGGGCGTTCTTGCGAAGCCTGGTTGGCCTGGTCACGCGCCTGACTGCGACACGCTGCTGGGCGGCGCGGATGGCCTCCTGCTGGGCGATGACGTTGGCCTGGGCTTCGAGCACGGCGGCTGTTGGAGGCGGCGGCCTGGGCGACGGCGGCGTCGTACTGCTGCTTGGAGATGACGTCTTTCTGGACGAGCGGGGTGTAGCGGTCGACGTCGAGCTGCGCCTTGATGGCGTTGGCTTTGGCCTGCGCGACGCGGGCCTCGGCGGCCTGCTCCTGCTTCTGCGCCTGGGCGACGCCGGCCTGCGGCTGAGGCGACATCGGAGCTGCTGGTGCTGATCTGGGTGCGGGTGGTGGTGCCGGTGATGGGGACGTTGGCGAGAGCCTGCTGGTGCGAGGCGCCTGGCGCTGGCGAGGTTGGCCTGCGCCTGCTCGAGGGCGACCTGGTAGTCCTTGGGGTCGATCTCGGCGATGAGCTGGCCGGCCTGGACCTGCTGGTTGTCGTCGACGTAGACCTTGATGACCTGGCCGGTGACGCGCGAGCTGACCTGGTAGAGGTTGCCGTCGACCTGGGCGTCGTCGGTGTCTTCGGTGAAGGTGGAGCGCCAGTAGAAGAGGGCGCCGATGATGACCAGGAGAACGACGACGGCGATGATGATGAACTTGCGCCGCGATTTCTTGCCGGCGGCCTCGGGATCGTCACCTTCGGGCTTGCCCTGGTCGTCTTTTCGACCATCTTTCTTCTGCTGGTCGCCGGCTCCTTTGCCGCCGTCCTGCGGTTGATCTGCACGGTCCCGGTGATCTGCGCGGTCTGGGTACCTCCCCGCCGTCCTGCTGCTGGCCTTGTTGATCCTGGTCTGCCAAGGTTACTTTCCTCCGAGATAATCTTTGTAGTTGGTCTGGGCGACGCCGAGGGCACGGGCCAGCGAGAGCTTGGCGACGTTGTGCTGGTAGAGCGCGCTGATGTACTGGTTGTTGGCCTGCTCGGTCTGAGCCTGCGCCTGCGAGACGGGCAGGTTGTCGGCGACGCCGGCGCGAAAGCGCTGCTGGGCTTCGGAGAGCGCTTCGCTGGCGAGATCGACGTTAGAGTGGGTGGCGTCGACGAGCTTTGCGGCGGACTGGATGTCGAGGAGGCGTCGCGGACATCCTGGTTGACCTGCTGAACCTGGTCGGAGAGGCGGGCGCGGGCGCTCTCGAACTGCGCGTCGGCGACATCCTCCTCGCCGCGGGTGCTGGCGATCTGAAGGATGGGCGCGGAGACCTTGCCGGTGGCGGTGTAGGTGCCGTGGGAGTGGCCGGGCGTGGTGCCGAGATCGCCGAAGTCGCCGGAGAAGCTGGCGACGGGAAGCTGGTCGGCGAAGGCGGCCTTTTGTCCGGACCTGGCGGCTTCGACCTGCTCGGCGGCGGCGGCAAGGTCTTTGCGTGCCTTCAGAGCCTGCTCGAAGGCCTGCTGCGGGTCGATGTTGTCGAGCGCCTTGAAGGGCGCGGTGTCGGTGAGGCGGAAGTGCTGGTCGAGCGGAAGGCCGATGGTGCGGGCGAGCGCGAGCTTGTCTTTGGCGAGCTGGTTGCTGGCGGAGATGAGGTTCTGCTGCTCGTTCTGGTAGTCGACCTGGGCGCGGAGGACGTCGAGGCGGGGGCTGACGCCGGCATCGTGCGAGGCGATGGCCTGATCGAGCGAGACCTTGGAGGTGGCGAGTTCGGCGTTGACGGCCTCGATGCGCGCGGCGTCGGCGATGCAGAGCAGGTAGGCGTTGCCGACGGTGAGGACGACCATGTCGCGGGCGTCTTCGGCGGTGAGCTTTGCGGACTGAAAGTTGTGCTTGGCGGCGAGGTAGTTCTCGAGCGACTGGACGTTGACGAGGTTCTGCGTGAGGTAGGCGCGGAAGTCGACGACCTGAAAGGGGCCGATGATGGGGTTGAGACCGGGAAATTTGAGGCCGAAGGCGGCGAGGTTGACCTGCTCGACCTCGATCGAGGCGGATGCCGGTGACGGTGGGGAGAAGCGCCTGGAGCTGCTCGAGCCGCTGGCCGTTGGCGTTCTTCTGGTTGGTGGACTGGAGGATGATGCCGAGGTTGGTGCGAAGGCCGCGCTGGATGGCGTCGTCGAGCGAGAGGTCGATGGTGGTCCCGGTGGATTTGCCTTCGACCAGGGAGCCGCGGAACGAATCCTGGGAGGTCTGTGCGCCGTTTGCGCCCGAGGAGGTGTAAAGCTGCTGCTGGGCCTGGGGAACGGCGGACTGTGTGCCCGAGGTACTTGTGGTGCGTCCGCCGGCGTTTGAAGATCCACCCATCGTGGAGGAGGAACTGGACGTTTGCGCCCTGGAGCCGACGGCTGGACCGAGGGTGGCGCACAGGAGGGCGAGCGCAGGCAGGACATAGGCTCGCCTTGAACAGTGTGCCGGTGAGTTTTGATTCATACGCTAATCGTACCTGCTGGAAGTTGTTGAATTGATGCAGGGCAGCACAACCGCTCTTCGCTACGGACAGAGGAGCGAATCAACTATGGGATGCGCTTTGCGGGCGTGAGTCTTCAAAAAGTTTGTGGAGGCGAGGGCAAAAAGCAGATCCCTCCTGGATGACAAGCAAAAGAACAGGCAAAAGCAAATACGAAATACAGGGGTCTCTCCACTACGCGCTGCGCGCTTCGGTCGAGATGACGGCGTTTTAGTGCGCGTGTGCGCTTCGGTCGAGATGACGGCGGTTTAGTGAGGGTGTGCGCTCCGGTCCGGCAGGACGGCGGCCTGGATGGACGCGCGCGGTTCAGGCCAGATCACGGTGCGCTTGGTGGCGGTACACTCGGACGCATGGAAATGGGGGATTGTGAAGGATGCTGCTGGGCGTAGATGTGGGGACGGGTGGGACGCGGGCGGTGCTGGTCGATGAAGGCGGCCGGGTGGTCGCGTCTCAAGCCAGCGAGCACCGAGCAATTCGATCGGAGGAGATTGGATGGGCGGAGCAGGACCCGGACGACTGGTGGAGGGCGGCGCAAGAAGCGATCTCAGGGGCGATGCAGATGGCCGGCGGTGGCGGGGAGGTCGAGGCGGTTGGGCTGACTGGGCAGATGCATGGCTGCGTGATGCTGGACGAGAGCGGGGCGGTGCTGCGGCCGGCGTTGATCTGGTGCGACCAGAGGACGCAGCCGGAGTGCGACTGGCTTGACGGAGCGGATCGGGTTTGAGCGGCTGATCGAGCTGGTGGCGAATCCGGCGCTGCCGAACTTTACCCTGACGAAGCTGCTGTGGGTGAAGCGGCACGAGCCGGAGATGTGGGCGAGGATCGCGGCATGTGCTTTGCCCGAAGGATTACGTGCGCTACCGGATGACGGGCGAGTTTGCGATCGATATGCAGGAGGCGAGCGGGACACTGCTGCTGGACGTGGCGAACCGGCGATGGAGTGCGGAGGTGGCGGAAGCGGCGGGGGTGCCGATGAGCTGGCTGCCGCGGCTGTTCGAGGGGCCGGAGATCTGCGCGCGCGATCAGCAGGGCGGGGGCGAGGGCGACGGGATTGAAGGAGGGTACGCCGGTGGCGGCGGGCGCGGGCGACCAGGGCGCGGGGGCGGTAGGGATGGGGATTCTGACGCCGGGCAGTGTGTCGGCGACGATTGGGACGAGCGGCGTGGTGTTTGCGGCGACCGACCAGCCGACGAAGGATCCGGAAGGGACGGCTGCATACGTTCTGCCACGCGGCTCCGGGGCTGTGGCACGTGATGGGTGTGACGAATGGGGCGGGGTTGAGCCTGCGCTACTTCCGCGATACGTTTGCGCCGGGGATGAGCTACGACGAGTTGACGACCCTGGCCGAGGCGGTGCCGGCAGGAAGCGATGGTCTGCTGTGGGCGCCGTATCTGTTTGGGGAGCGGACGCCGTACCTGGATGCGGAGGCGCGGGCGGCCTTTGTGGGGATCACGGCGAGCCATACGCGCGCGCACTTTGTGCGGGCGGTGCTGGAGGGCGTGGCGATGAGTCTGCGGGATACGTTGACGCTGTTTGCGGAGTTGGGAATTCCGGTGGAAGGGATACGGCTGGGCGGCGGCGGGGCGCGTGGCAGGCTGTGGCGGCAGATACAGGCGGACGTGTACGGGAAGCCGGTGGAGTTGCTGGAGGCGGAGGAGGGCGGGGCATTTGGGGCGGCGCTGCTGGCGGGAACGGGCGTTGGCGTGTGGCCCAGCGTTGAGGCGGCCTGTGCGGCGACGGTTCGGGTGGCGGAGGTGGTAGAGCCGAAGGATGTGGCGTGATGGATGAGGCGTATGCGCGGTACCGGCGTTTGTATCCCGCGCTTCGGGAGGTTGGAAGGGTTTGAACTTCTTCGAGGAGCAAGAGCGAAATACAGGGGTCGTTCCACTGCGGCCTCGGTCGAGATGACGGCAAAAGAGTAGGAGAGCATGATGGCGAGTGATATCGGCGTAGCGGTGATTGGGTTTGGGCTGGCTGGGCGGGTGTTTCATGCTCCGTTTGTGAGTGCCGTGCCGGGGCTTCGGCTTGAGGCGATCGTGCAGCGCAGGGGGGAGGAGGCGGGGCGGGCTTATCCGGGCGTGAGGGTGCTGCGATCGGTCGAGGAGGCACTGCGCGACCAGGCGGTGCAGATGGTAGTGGTCGCCACGCCAAATGAGACGCACTTCGACCTGGCGAAGGAGGCGATTGAAGCCGGTAAGCATGTGGTGATCGACAAGCCATTTGCGGCCACGAGCGCTGGCGCGCGGGAGCTGATCGTGGCAGCAACGGAGAAGAGGCTGGTGCTGGCGCCATTTCATAACCGGCGCTGGGACGGAGACTTCCTGACCGTGCAGAAGATTCTTGCGGAGGGCGTGCTGGGGCGGGTGGTGACGTTTGAGTCACACTTCGACCGCTTTCGGCCGGTGCAGCGGGCGGGGACATGGAAGGAGGCGGCGAACGGGGCGAATGGTCTGTTGTTCGACCTGGGGCCGCACCTGGTGGATCAGGCGCTGGCGCTGTTTGGCGTCCCGAAGGCGATGCTGGCGAGCGTGCGGAAGGATCGGGACGCTACGGATATCGAGGATGCGTTCGACATCACGCTCGAGTACGAGCGGCTGCGGGTGTATTGCCGGTCGACGATGCTGGCGGCGGAGAATGCGCCGCGATTTCTGGTGCACGGGACGCGGGGGAGCTTTCGGAAGTGGGGGCTGGATCCGCAGGAGCCGGCGCTTGTGGGTGGGGCGAAGGTGCCGAGGATGGGTTCGGTTGAGACCTGGCTGGAGGAGGACGAGAGTGCGTGGGGCGAGCTGGCGGTGGCGCCGGATCCGGAGACGCCGGAGCGTTTGGTGCGGACACGGGTGAAGACGGAGTTGGGAGATTATCGCGGGTTCTATGCGAACGTGCGGGATGCGGTGCTGGGTTCAGCGGAGCTGGCGGTTTCGGCGGAGGATGGGTTTCGGGTGATCAAGCTGCTGGAGATGGCGCGGGAGAGTTCGCGGGAGGGCGAGCGGCTGATGGTCGAGTTTTGAGAGACGGCGCTGGAGGTTCTGTAAGAGCCTCCGCGTTTGCGATAGAGTATGCCGAACACTGACAGGGAGAGCATCATCGAAGATCGAGACAGCAGCATAATGGTTCGCTCCTCATGGTGGAGCTCACAGCGGTTTGCTCTGTGGAGCGTGCTGATCGTGCTGACATGCCTGCTCGTGTCGTATCCAGTCGCGGAGCTCGCATGGGGCGACGACTTCTCGTACATAAAGTCGGCGCTGGATTTTGCTCACACTGGGCGGATCGTCTACAACGGCTGGGCGTCCGCTATGCTCGGCTGGCAGATCATGTGGGGTGCGCTGTGGATCAAGCTGTTCGGCTTTTCTTTTCTGATCATGCGGGTGTCGATGATCCCGCTGGCGCTTGCATGCGTTTACCTCTTTGAGCGGATTCTTGAGAACTTCGGGATCTCACCGCGAGATGCCCTTTTCGGATCCTTGACGCTTGGGGTCAGCCCACTTTTTCTCCCACTTGCGGAAACCTTCATGACCGACGTGCCGGGTCTGCTGTCGATCCTGATCTGCGTTTGGATGTGCCAGCGAGGCGCGCTGGCGCGCAGGGACCTGCATGCGGTCGCATGGCTGGTTGCAGCGGCGCTCACCAACGCGGCGCTGGGAACCGTTCGGCAGATTGTATGGCTGGGCGCCCTGGTGATGGTGCCGTCCGCGGCGTGGATGCTGCGGAGGCGCCGAGGGATAGTTGTTTCTGTCGTGAGCGTATGGTTTGTCAGTGTTCTGGCGATCTTGGCGTCAGTTCAGTGGTTTCTGAAGCAACCGTATTCCTTGCCGGAGCACGTCGTGGAGAAGGGCATGGGGATGAGCAACCTGCTGCACCTTGTGGCGCAGGTCGGTAAAGCGATTCTTTGCCAGCTGTCGCTGCTGCTCCCTCTCACCGTGGCCTGGTTTGCGGGCTTCCGAAAGCTGTCGCGTCGCACCGTGATGATCGGCGCTGCGTGTGCCGCTGCCATGTGCGCGGCACTGTTAGCGATCACGGTTGGCGGCGATGCGTCGTGGTGGCTGACCCCCTGGCTGCTGCCTGTTCTCTCGATCGGAGAGCGATTCATCCCGGTGCCGGTGCGAGCGGTGTTCTCCGCCGTAACCGGGATCTCCGGAATCGTTCTCGTCATGTGGGCGGCAGGGCGGCGCAGCTCGTCGAGTGAAGATGCCGTGGTGGGCAAGCTGGGATTGAGGGAGATGGGTTGGATCCTGGGGCCGTTTACCGTGTGCTACGTGTTGCTTCTGTTACCACGCGCCGCGATCCTGCTGATTCAGGACCGCTACCTTTTGTGCCTGATGCCGTCGTGCATTGCGTTTCTTCTGCTTTGGCACCGGCGCAGCTTTGGACGAGATCTGCCGGCTGCGAGCGCAGCGGTGCTGCTCTTTTATGGTGTGCTCGCCGTGGGCTGGAACCATGACTCGTTTGCGGAGAGCCGTGCGACAGAGGGGGGCATTGCTCATATGGAGGCGCTGGGGGTACCCGCGACAGAACTCCAGTCCGGCCTTGGGCCGGACGGATGGACGCAGGTGCAGCATGGCCACATCAATTTCAACAGGATTGTGATTCCGGCAGGAGCTTACGACCCGAACGTGCCTACTTACGGCCTTTCCGAGAGATGTAACTACTGGATTGCTGCGTTTACACCGGCGATCATACCCCGGTATTTTGTGAGCTCCGCGCATCGGGACTGCCCTACCTCGAAGGTCGTTTGGGAGCTGCCGTTTCGGGCCTGGATGCCCCCCTTCCGGCGGAGTATCACCGTCCAGGCGCTGCCGGGGACTTACGAGTGAGCGTTTACGTCTGCTGGCCATAGGTGGCGGTGGCGCCGTGCTTGCGGAAGTAGTGGCGATCGAGGAGGGCCTGGGAGACTTCGTCGGCGTGGGCTTTGAGAGTGAGGGTGCGGTAGGCCATGCGGGCGATGGCTTCGAGAACGACGGCGTTGTGGGCGGCGTCGTGGGGGGTGCGGCCCCAGACGAAGGGGGCATGGCCGGCGACGAGGCAGGCGGGGACGGCGAGCGGGTCGATGTGTTTGCTGGGGTCTGGGCTCATGTTGCCGCCGGCGTCGGCGGCGTGGGTGCTGTCGCCGGGGGTGGGGGGGAGTTGGGTGGAGGAGCTGGGGTCGGAGCGGAAGCGGGCGACGATGGCGAGGCCGGTCTCGTGGACGTAGCGGCCGCCGATGGCGGCGTCGGAGAGCGGGGCGGTGACGGGGATGGGGCCGTAGAAGTAGTCGGCGTGGGTGGTTCCGAAGGCCGGGATGGGCATGCCAGCCTGGGCGAAGGAGGTGGCGTACTCGGAGTGGGTGTGGACGACGGCGCCGATGGTGGGAAACTCGCGGTATAGGAGGGTGTGGGTGTCGAGGTCGGAGGAGGGGCGGAGGTTGCCTTCGACGACGTTGCCATGGAGGTCGGTGACGACCATGTGCTCGGGGCGGAGGTCGTCGTAGCTGACGCCGGAGGGCTTGATGACGACGAGGCCCTCCGTGCGGTCGACGCCGGAGGCGTTGCCAAAGGTGTAGAGGACGAGTCCGCGCCGGACGAGTTCGAGGTTGGCTTCGAGGACTTCTTCGCGGAGGTGCTGGAGGAGCATGGGGCTTGTCCTTGGCTTCGGTTTGGGGTACCCTACCCCCCCCCGTACTTAGTACCCAAAGTCTTCGAAAGACCAGGGTTAAGTCAGGGGTACCCGAGGGCTTTGAGGGTGAGGGCGAAGTTGGGCTGCTGATTTAATTGTATTCGCTGGGTGGGGGTGGTTGCGCCACGGCTGCGGGCGTTTTTGGCAGAAACGTGCTGGCGGAAGTGGCAGCGTTGGGTTCGTCGGGATTCTTCGTCGCTGCGCTCCTCAGAATGACAGCAAAGGCGGGAACGGCGACTCTGCGGCGAACGCGGGTCTTGTATTCGCTGGATGGGGGTGTTCGCGCCACGCGTGCGGGTGTTTGTGCCAGCCTTTTTGAAGCGATTGCGTTTGTGGCAGAAAGGTGCCGGCGGATTTGATGGGGGCTGGACTTATCGGGATTCTTCGTCGCTACGCTCCTCAGAATGACAGCAAGAGCGTGAATGAGAATGGCAGCGAAACCGTGAATGGCCATTGCGCGGCGAAGGCGGGTCTGGGGCTGTAGATTATGGGGATGGCTGATGCTTTGAAGGTGCAGGGTGAGGGTTTGCCGCTGGGGTTTCGGTGGGGTGCGGTGCGGGCGGGGATCAAGGCGAGTGGCAACCTGGATCTGGCAGCGGCCGTGGTGGCGGGTGGGGGGCGCGCGGCGGCTTGTTACACGCGGAACGTGGTGGTTGCGGCTCCGGTAACGGTGGGGCGGAGGCATCTGCTGGCGACGGGCGGCCGGGTGAGCGCGGTTCTGGTGAATGCGGGAAATGCGAACTGTGCGACCGGTGATGCGGGTGTCGAAGGGTGTGTAGAGACGTGTGTCGCGATGGCGGAGAGCGTGGGGTGCATCTTTGACGAGGTCTTCCCTTCCTCGACGGGGATTATCGGGGTGCCTCTGCCGACGGAGAAGATTGTGGCTGCTCTGCCCGCGTTGCGGGAGTCGCTCGGCGATACGCCGGCGCATGCGGCCATGTTTGCGACCGCGATTATGACGACGGATACGAAGCCGAAGGTGGCTCGCGCGGTGGTGGACGTGGACGGGGTGGAGGTGCGGATCTTCGGGGCGGCGAAGGGGGCGGGGATGATCGGGCCGCAGATGGGTTTGCCGGTGTCGGCGGCCCAGGCGCACGCTACGATGCTGGTTTATCTGTTTACGGATCTCCTGGCGGAGACGGAGGATCTGCGGGAGTTGCTGGCGCCGGCGGTGGATCGGAGCTTCAACAATATTTCGATCGATGGGGATAGCTCGACGAACGACACGGTGCTGCTGCTGGCGAGCGGGGCGAGCGGGGTGCGGGCGGATGAGCGGGTGAAGGAGGCGTTTGCGAGTGCGCTCCGGCTGGTGTGCGGGTCGCTGGCGTACCAGATCGTGGCGGACGGCGAGGGCGTGACGCATGTGGTGACGCTGGATGTCGTTGGCGCAGAGACGGAGGCGGATGCGCGGCAGGTGGCGCGGACGATTGCGAACTCTCCGCTGTGCAAGACGGCGTGGTCGAGCGGGGATCCGAACTGGGGGCGGCTGCTGGCAGCGGCGGGACGGAGCGGGGTGGCGATCGAGCCGGGGAAGATGCGGATTGCGATTGGGGGTGTGCCGGTGTTTGCGGATGGGGTGCGGGTGCCTGGGTATGACGAGGCGGCTGCTCACCGGGCGATGCTGGAGCGGGAGTATACGATTTCTATCGATCTGGGTATGGGTGAGGCGGAGTGCCGGTTTGTGACGTGTGATTTGACGGCGGAGTATGTGCGGATTAATGCGGATTATTCGACGTAGGTGGGCTCCTGAGATGGGATGCAGGCGATGGGAAGCAGCGGAAGCGGCGAGAGGACAAACAGCAGATTCCCTACGGGAATGACAGACAGAGGGGCAACGGCAACAGCAGATTCCCTGCGGGATGAGAGACAGGGAGGCAGGAACAGCGGATTCCCTGCGGGAATGACGGACCGAAGGCAACGGCAAAGCGGATTTGTTCCAGTTGGCCGTTCGCGCCGCAGGTGACGATTCGGGGTTAGGCTTATATCGTTATTAGTGACAGGCGATTTTGCGTAAACCCTGGTTTGAGTGCGTGGCTTAGGCGGAGACGGCAGGAACAGATTTTCTGGGGAAGAGCGATGGCGACGAAGACAGATGAGGCTGTGAAGCAGGACTTTTCCGCGGAGGTTGCGGAGTGGATTGAAGCGTTCGACGATGTGGTGGCGGCGGACTGGGAGCAGGGGGCGGAGCTGCTGGAGACGCTGCGGCAGCGGGCCCGCGAGGCGGGGGTGCCGGTCGGGAGCGAGCTGACGACGGCGTATCTGAACACGATTCCGAAGCACGATGAGGTGGAGTATCCGGGCGACCGTCAGCTGGAGAGGCGGGTGGAGGCACTGATCCGCTGGAACGCGATGGCGATGGTGCATGGGCAGAATAAAAAAGACGCTGGGATTGGCGGGCACATCTCGACGTACTCTTCGCTGGCGACGCTGCTGGAGGTTGGCTTCAATCACTTCTTCCGCGCCAAGTATGCGGGCACCGACGGCAAGGAGCAGCCGGGGGATTTCATCTACTTTCAGGGGCATGCTTCGCCGGGGGTTTATGCGCGGGCGTATCTGGAGGGGCGGTTCGATGAGGCGCGGCTGAAGAACTTCCGGCATGAGCTGCGCGGGGAGCCGGCGTTGTCGAGCTATCCGCATCCGTGGCTGATGCCGGATTTCTGGAAGTTTCCGACGGTGTCGATGGGGATCGGGCCGCTGAATGCGATCTACCAGGCGCGGTTTATGCGGTACCTGGAGAATCGTGGGCTGATCGAGAAGACGGATCGCAAGGTGTGGGCGTTTGTAGGCGACGGCGAGACGGATGAGGTGGACACGCTGGGCGCGATCGGTCTGGGCTCGCGCGAGAAGCTGGACAATTTGATCTTTGTCATCAACTGCAATCTGCAGCGGCTGGACGGGCCGGTGCGGGGGAACAAGCGGATTATCGACGAGCTGGAGGGCATGTTCCGCGGGGCGGGGTGGAACGTGATCAAGGTGATCTGGGGTTCGGACTGGGATGCGCTGTTTGCGCGGGACCACAAGGGTCTGCTGTTGAAGCGGATGGAAGAGTGCGTTGATGGCGACTTCCAGGCGTTCAAGGCGAAGGGCGGGGCGTATCTGCGGAAGGAGTTCTTCGGGAAGTATCCGGAGTTGCTGGAGCTGGTTGCGGATAAGACGGACGAGGAGCTGGCACGTCTGCACCGCGGCGGCCACGATCCGAAGAAGATCTTACAATGCGTATAAGCGGGCGCTTGAGCATAAGGGCGGACCGACGGTGATTCTGGCGAAGACGGTGAAGGGGTATGGGCTGGGATCGACGGAGGCGCGGAATGCGAGCCACCAGGAGAAGAAGCTGACGGACGACGGCGTGACGCAGTTTGTGAAGCGCTTTGAGATTCCTCTGCCTGACGGAGCGGCGAAGGATGGCGCGTTTTACAGGCCGGGCGATGATGCGCCGGAGATCCAGTATTTGAAACAGAGGCGCGCGGAGCTGGGCGGGTTTATGCCGCGGCGTGAGGTGCCGACGCTTGAGGCGCAGAACTTCAAAGCTCCGGAGCTGAGCACGATGGGCGAGTGGACGGCGGGGTCGAAGGGGCGCGCGGTCTCGACGACGATGGGCTTTGTGAGCCTGCTGCGCGGTCTGTTGAAGGACAAGGCTATCGGCAAGCTGATTGTGCCGATTGTTCCGGATGAGGGGCGGACGTTTGGTTTGGAGTCGGCGATCAAGCAGGTGGGGATCTATGCGCCGGAGGGTCAGAAGTACACGCCGCACGACTCGGACATGCTGCTGAGCTATCGGGAGGAAAAGGAGGGGCAGATCCTGGAAGAGGGCATCACGGAGGCGGGTTCGATGGCGTCGTTTACGGCGGCCGGGCACGGCGTATGCGAACTACAAGGTGCCGACGGTTCCCTTCTACATGTACTACTCGATGTTTGGGTTTCAGCGCATTGGGGACATGGTGTGGGCGTTTGCGGACTCGCGCGGCAAGGGCTTTCTGATGGGCGGAACTGCGGGCCGGACGACGATGCTGGGCGAGGGTTTGCAGCATCAGGATGGGCACTCGATTGTGCTGGCGAGTACTGTGCCTACTTGTGTTACCTATGATCCGGCGTATGTGTATGAGCTGGCCGTGGTGGTGCAGGACGGGATGCGGCGGATGTATGAAAAGGGCGAGGACGTCTTCTACTACATCACGATGTACAACGAGGATTACGCGATGCCGGCGATGCCGGAGGGTGCGGCGAACGGCATTTTGCGCGGGATCTACAAGGTGAAAGCGGCGGCTGGCGGCCCTGCGGTGGCGCAGCTGTTTGGGAGCGGGCCGATTCTGAATGAGGTGTTGCGGGCGCAGGAGATCCTCCAGACGAAGTACAAGGTGGAGGCGGACGTTTGGAGTGTGACGAGCTATAACGAGCTGCGGCGCGATGCGTTGGGCGCAGAGCGGTGGAACCGGCTGCATCCGGCGGAGAAGGAGCGCGTGCCGTATGTGGTCGAGGCATTGGAAGGGGCGCAGGGGCCGATTGTGGCGGCGACGGACTATATGAAGGCGGTGCCGGATCAGCTGGCGCCGTGGCTTGGGCCGCGGCTGGTGACGCTGGGCACGGATGGATTTGGACGCAGCGACAACCGTGAACATCTGCGGCGGCACTTCGAGGTGAGTGCGGAGGCGATTGCGGGGGCGATGCTGTCGAAGCTGGCGCGTGAGGGCAATCTGAAGCCGAAGGTGGCGCAGAAGGCGCTTGAGGAGCTGGGGCTGGATGTGGAAGCGAAAGATCCGGCGCGGGCTTAGAGAGATTTGCGCAGGTATGAGGAAAGGGTTCCGGGAGCGGAGCCCTTTCCTTTTTGCTGGACAGGATGCGGAGGGGTCGGCGGATGGGGCGGAAGCAGGTTGAGGAGAAGCCGGTGCGGTTTGAGAATCCGCTGATGCCGGACGAGCGATTGCGGCAGATGTATACCGCGATGGTGCAGATGCGGGCGTTGGAGGAGCACATGTCCGCCTCGAAGAGAGGGCTGGAGGGCGCCAGCGTTCGAGGCGACGAGGCTGCGCGGGCGAGCACGGCGCTTTCGCTTGGGGCCGGGGACATGATGAGTGATGGATTGGCTGCGCCAGCGATGGAGCTGCTTTTGGGCGCGAAGCTCGGTGCTCTCACGACCGAGGGAAGCGGGCGCGGCGCGGTGGCTGCGGAAGGCTCTGTGCTTCGGCTTCCGGCGATGGAGGATGGGGAGGAGCGGCTGCGGATGGCGATTGGTGCGGCGGCGGCGCTGAAGGTACAGCGCGGCGGGCGGGTTCTGCTCCTTTATCTTCGGCCGGGCGAGGTGGGGAAGAAGCATTGGAAGCGAGCGCTTTCTGCTGCGGGAGAGCAGGAGCTGCCGATCATCTTCGTGGTGTTGCCGGAGCCTGGGGAGAAGAGCTCGAGGGATGCGGGCGAGTTGTGCGTGAGATCGCGGCGGTGGGGGGTTCCGGGGTTTCCGGTTGATGGTGTAGACGCGATCGCGCTGTATCGCGTGATGCAGGAGTCTCTTTTGCGCGGACGAAGCGATGGCGGGCCGGCGCTGATGGAGTGCGTTCGGTTTCGCGTAGAAGGCAAGGGCAGGCAGGAGGTTGAGGACCCGATCGAGCGTCTGGGTGAGCTTCTGCTGGCGAAGGGTGTGGCGAGCGCTGAGTGGATGGGGCGGACGCGATCGAGCTTCTCGGGGCGGCTCCAGCGGGTCAGCCGCTGAGAGCCGTTTCCAGGAAGCTTTACTGCAGACGGAAGCAAGACACAGGGATTGTTTCGCTCCGCTCAGAAGGAGCTTAGGAAGATTGCTGCAGGCCAGCAGGTAACTCTCCGAAGCAGGGTCGGTGGGCACGAGCGGTTTACACTGAAGAGATAGATTCAGACGCCCCCGGGCATTAGAGGTGTGAGTGCGGACCAACGTTTTTTTTCTGCTGGCGGGCCTTCTGGTCTGTGGTGCTTCGAGGCTTTCGGCGCAGGCGCCTGCGACCTCTGTTTCCGGTCAGACGACCGCACCGACACCGACGAATCAAGCTCCGCAGAGCGTACCCGCGGCGCCGGCGTACTCGCCCGACCAACGCCCGCGACCGGAAGCTGATCAGAGTTCGGCGCCTATCCCGCAGAAGCAGGGGCCGCCCGTGGTGGTGCCGGAGCAGCCCACGGCGGAGCGGCCTGTGGGAGCATACCAGGCCTATGAAGGTCCTGAGCTGCACGGGGACAGCTATGGCTCGACTTACATCCCGGTGGACAGCTGGGTCGTGCCGGCGATGACGCGTCTGTATTCGATGGGCTATGTGGACACGATGTTTCTGGGCATGCGGCCGTGGACGCGCCGGAGTGTTCTCCACATGCTGCTCGAGTCGGAGAACGACATCGAGCAGGATGGGAATCCGGAGGCCGTGGGGATCTTGAACGATGTGCTGCACGAACTGGAGGCGGAGGTGCCGGCGGGCGATGCACCGCGGGGAGCTGTGTTCGGATTGCACTCGGCCTACACGCGGCTGATGGGCATCGGAGGACCGGTGCTGCACGACAGCTATCACGTGGGCGAGGCAATCAACAACGATTACGGGCGGCCGTACCAGACTGGCTTTAACAACTACACGGGATTTTCGACGGTAAACGAGTGGGGCCGGTTCTCGCTGTATGTTCGCGGCGAATACCAGCACGCGCCGTCCGGGGACGGATACCCGCTAAGCACGGCACTGGTCCTTTCCCAAACGGATGCGATTCCGTATGTGGGCCCGGACGCTCACCAGGCCACGATTCCGCAGGGACCGATCGCGGCGCAGAATCCCTTTCGCCTGATGGAAGCGAACCTGTCGTTTCACCTGCTCGGGCACGAGATCTCGGGAGGCAAATCGGACGCCTGGCTGGGGCCCGCGCAGGGCGGAGCGCTGGCGTGGTCGAACAATGCCGAGAATATCTATTCCTTCCGCATCAACCGTGTGGAGCCTCTGCATATTCCGCTGGTGTCGCGGGTGCTTGGGCCGGTCCGGTATGACTTTTTTTACGGAAGCCTGAAGGGGCACACGTATCCGAACAGCCCGTATGTTCACTCGGAGATGTTCTCCTTTCGGCCGACCAATAACTTCGAGTTCGGATTTCAGCGGACGATCATCTTCGGCGGTCAGGACCATGCCCCTGTGACGCTGCATACCTTTCTGAATGGTTTCTTCAATTTGAACGACACGACACCGGAGGTAAAGGCGTCCCGTGAGGATCCGGGCGCCCGGTTCAGCGATTTCAACTTCAGTTACCGGCTGCCGTTTGTGCGGAGATACGCGACGTTTTATGTCGATTCGATTGCGCACGATGATGTGACGCCGATCAGCGCACCCCGCCGGGCAGCCTTCCGGACGGGTCTTTACCTTTCGCAGCTGCCCAGATTGCCGAAGATGGATTTTCGCGTGGAGGCGGTGACGACCGACCCCCCGGTGGGCCGGAGCCTCTTTGGATCGTTCAACTACTACGAGATCGTGCAGAGGCAGGGCTACACGAATAAGGGCCAGATCATGGGGGATTGGATCGGCCGCGAAGCGAAGGGCGGGCAGGCCTGGTTGACGTATCACCGGAATGCGCAGGAGTGGGTGCAGATAGAGTATCTGAACAAGAAGAACGCGAAAGACTTTGTGTATGGGACGACCCAGAACCAGTTCAAGGTGGAGGTCGTGAAGCGGCTGCGGCCGCAGCTGGAGCTGAATGCATGGGCGCAGTATGAGCGCTGGAAGGCGCCTGTGTACAAGACCGGCGGGCAGAGCGACACCATTGTTTCGGGTCAGCTGACGTGGTATCCGCGGCTGCATACGTACCCGGAGCAGCACTAGGGGTCCGAAGGATCGAATCCGAAGGAGCGGAGTCGGGGCTGAAAGGTGCTTACGGCCTTAGGCGCTCAATGAGGTCTCGGGTTCTTCACTACGTTCAGAATGACGGCAGAAGCAAGAGCGCCTTACGCCCTGACGGAGAAGGCGACGTGGCTTTACGATCTGACGGCAGAAGCAAGAGCGCCTTACGCCATGACGGAGAAGGCGAGGTTGCTTTACGATCTGACGGCAGAAGCAAGAGAGCCTCGCCATGACGGAGAACGCAAACGTGTTTACACGGTGACCGGGAGGCAGGAACGGAAGTAGTCGAGGGAGAGCTCGAGGCCTTCGCGAAGTTTGACTTTGGGTTGCCAGTCGAGAAGTGTTCGGGCTTTAGTGATGTCGGGGCGGCGGCGGGTGGGGTCGTCCTGCGGGAGGGGCTCGAAGATGATCTTCGACTTGGAGCCGGTGACGGCGAGGACCTCCTGGGCACACTCGAGGATGGTCCATTCCTCGGGGTTGCCGATGTTGACGGGCAGATGCTCGGAGGATTTTGAGAGGCGGACGATACCGTCGATGAGATCGGAGACGTAGCAGAAGCTGCGGGTCTGCGAGCCGTCGCCATAGATGGTGAGGGGCTCGCCGCGCAGGGCCTGCATGATGAAGTTGGAGATGACGCGGCCGTCGTTGGCCTGCAGACGCGGTCCGTAGGTGTTGAAGATGCGGACCAGGTGGGTGTCGACGTCGTAGTAGCGGTGATAGGCCATGACGGCGGCTTCGGAGAAGCGCTTGGCCTCGTCGTAGACGCGAGCGTGGGCCGATGGGGTTGACGCGTGCCCCAGTAGCTTTCGACCTGCGGATGCACCTCCGGGTCGCCGTAGCACTCGGAGGTGGAGGCGTGGAGGTAGCCGGCGTTGTACTTGCGCGCGAGGTCGAGGGTGATGATGGTTCCGGCGGAGCCGACAAGGAGGGTTTCCGGGCCGAGACGGCTGTAGTCCACGGGGCTGGCTGGAGAGGCGAAGTTGAAGATGTAGTCGATGCTGCCGGGATCAAAGGGCTTCGAGATGTCCTGCTCGATGAAGCTGAAGCGGGGCTCGTTTTTTAGATGAGCGAGATTTGCCGGGTTGCCGGTGCAGAGATTATCGACGCCGATGACGGTGTTGCCCTCGCCCAGCAGAGCGTCGGTGAGATGAGAGCCGAGAAATCCCGCGGCACCGGTGACGAGAACTGTTTGAGGCATGCTTGGACTCCTGTTGCGTTGCGCCAGTGCTTTCGGAAGATCAGGCGGTGGCTGGAACGGCAGTTTGGGTTTCCGGCTGGTTGCGTCCCTGGCGGGCGGGATACGCGGCGGGACGGCCGACGCTGAGGTAAGTGAAGCCGTGCTGCGCCATGACCTGGGGGTCGTAGAGATTGCGGCCGTCGATCACGATGGGATAGCGAAGGGTCTGGTTGAGACGCTCGAGATCGAGCGTGGCGAACTCGTTCCAGTCGGTGAGGATCAGGAGAGCATCGGCATCGGAAGCGGCGGTATAGGCATCGTCGACGTAGCGCAGATTCGCGCTCGGGGGGAGCACCTCCTCCGTGCGCTTCATGGCGGCGGGGTCATATGCGGTGATGTGGCAGCCCTCCGCGAGGAGCATTTTGACGAGGTCGATAGCAGGCGACTCGCGGATGTCGTCGGTCTCGCCTTTGAAGGCCAGGCCGAGCACGGCGAGACGTTTGCCGCGCAGGGTCCAGAGGGCGGAGCGTACCTTGGCGAGGAAGCGCCGCTTCTGCTGGACGTTGATCTTTTCGACCTCGCTGAGGAGGTTGAAGTCGATGCCGAGCTGATCGGCGACGGAGCGGAAGGCGGCGACATCTTTGGGGAAGCAGGATCCGCCATAGCCGATGCCGGGACGGAGGAACTTGGGGCCGATGCGGCTGTCGAGACCGATGCCGCGCGCGACCTGCTCGACGTTGGCGTCGGTGGCCTCGCACAGGTTGGAGACGGCGTTGATGAAGGAGATCTTGAGAGCCAGAAAGGCGTTGGAGGCGTGCTTGATGATTTCGGCGCTTTTGGTGGAGGTAAGCAGGAGCGGAGGCGGCTCGGCGAGGCTGCAGCAGCCCTCGATGGCGTCGGTGCTTCCGTAGTACTCCCCGGAGGTGAGCGGGGCGTAGATGTCGCTGAGGAGCGCGGCGGCGCGCTCGGAGTCTGAGCCGACGACGATGCGGTCGGGATGGAGGAAGTCGGCGACGGCGGTGCCTTCGCGGAGGAACTCCGGGTTGGAGACGACGTCGAAGAGCTGCCGGTCGACGCCGTTGCGTTCGATGGCGCGGCGGATCCACTCGTTGGTGTAGACGGGGACGGTGCTCTTCTCGACGATCACTTTGTAGGTGGAGATGGAACGCGCGATCTCGCAGGCGACGGCCTCGACGTAGGAGAGGTCAGCGTCGCCGGTCTCGGACTGGGGCGTGCCGACGGCGATGAAGATGGCCTCGCACTGGCGTGTGGCCTCGGAGAGGTCCGTGGTGAAGCGGACGCGGGTGTTGCGGTAGCGGGCCAGAAGAGCGGGGAGGTAGATCTCGTGGATCAGAGTGTCGCCAGCCTGAAGCGCGGCCACTTTGCGTTCGTCGTTATCCACGCAGATGACATCGTGGCCCATCTCCGCGAAGCAGACGGCAGCGACGAGACCGACGTATCCCGAGCCAACGACAGCGATTTGAATAGTCTTGCTCATGGGTCCTGAAAAAACCTCTTACACGGAGGATAGACGATGATTGGGAATCTGCCGACAGCACAGCGGTGCTACACCAAAGTGCAACCCGGGGGCAGGTGTGCTTTAGTGGCAGGTCATTTAGACTAAGGGGGATGGTACCCCCTAGAGCGCCGGCGCAGCCCTTCGTGGCCGCACCCGACACCTCCCCGTCTGCGATGGGCGGAAGCGGGGCCGATAATACCCTTTCCGATGCTCTGCTCACGTTGCGCAAGCGGCGATGGGTTCTTATTGCCGCGGGAATTCTGGGGCTGATCTATGGCATCTACAGGGCCTTGTCCCAGCCGAGACTTTACGAGGCGTACGGGCGCATTGAGGTGCGATCGGGCTCTTCCAACGAGTACAAGGTGAGCGCTGCGCCGGGATACGGCTCGGATGCGAACAAACTGCTGACCGAGGTGACGATCCTGTCGAGCGACTCGCTGATGCTGACGGTCGCGCGGCAGTTGAACCTGAATAACAATGCCGAGTTTCTGGGAGAAAAGGGACCGGTCCCGCATACTTCGCTGGACGACCCCGCGGTGAGACAGGACACGATCGAGCGGCTGCAGGCGGGGCTCGGGATTCAGCTGGTGCCGAAGACGGACATCATTCGAATCAGCTACGACGCGCTGAACGCGAAGCTGGCGACCGACATCGTCAACACGGTGATTGCAAGTTATATCCAGCGGAGTTATGAGACACGTTTCCGGTCGACGCAGCGCGTGTCGCAGTGGCTCTCGGGACAGCTGGACGACCTGAAGCAGCAGGTGGAGACCTCGCAGGAGCAGGTGATGGATCTCCAGCGGCGGCTCGGCATTTTAGGTTTCGACCCGAATCACAACCAGATCAGCAGCTCGCTTGAGGACCTGTCGCGGGCGCAGGGGTCGGCGCGGCTGGCGCGCATCGTGGCGGAGGCGCGGTACCGGATTGTGGCGGGCATGGACCCGGATACGATGGAGGGGTCCATCGAGACGACGCCGGGAACGGCTCCGTCGCAGCTGTCGTCGTTGCGTGGACAGATTGCCGCCGTCCGGGCAAACTATGCGCGCATCACAGCCCCCGGTGGGCTGGGACCAAATAACCCAGAGTCCAAGGCGCTGCAGGCGCAGATCGACGAGTTGCAGCGGGAGATCAACGCAGAGCAGAACCGGCTTCTCATCCAGGCCAAGCAGAACTATATCGTTTCGCGGGCGAACGAAGACCAGACGACGGCGGCGCTCGAAGCGCAGAAGGCGGACGCTTACAAGCTGCGCGACGACCTGGTCGAGTACACGATCCGGCAGCGCGAGTTTGAGACCAATCGAGCGCTCTACGAAGGTCTGTCGCAACGTCTGCGCACCGCCAGCGTTCAGGCTGGGCTGGAGTCACTCGAGATCGACGTGGTCGACCCGGCGCTGTTGCCGGCGGGTCCACTGCAGCAGTCGCAGTCCACCGTGATCATTACGACGATCGTGTTCAGCCTGCTTGGGGGCATCGTGGTCGCGTTCCTGCTGGAGAGTCTGGATACAGGTCTCCGCAGCATCTCCGAGATTGAAGCGGTGACCGATCTGCCTTCGCTTGCGGTCATTCCGAGGGCACGGCGTTCTTCTGCGGAGCAGGCGAGCCATCTGACGACCGCGCAGCGGAATATAGGCCTGTTGACGCAGCCCAAGTCGCAGTTTGCGGAGGCGTTCCGGTCCCTGCGCACCTCACTGATGCTGTCGATGGTGGGACAGCCGCCGAAGCGGATCCTCTTCACCAGCGCGACGCCATCCGAGGGAAAGACGACCGTGGCGACCAATCTCGCGTGCGTGCTGGCGCAGGGCGGCGAACGGGTGCTGATCATCGACGCCGATCTCCGCCGTCCCAACGTTCACCATCGTTTCGGCCTGAATGGACGCGTCGGACTGACGACGCTTCTTACCGGGGCTACCACGTTTGAGGACAGCCTGCAGAAGGTGCCGGAGATTCCGAATCTCGATGTGCTTCCGAGCGGGCCGGTTCCTCCGCTGCCGACTGAGATGCTGAGTTCGGAGGCGATGCATGCGCTGCTGGCGAAGTGCTCCGAGTTATACGCGCACATTGTGATCGATTCCCCGCCGATTCTGTCCGTGACGGATGGCGTGATCCTGGCGCGGGATGCGGATGCCGTGGTGCTTGTGGTGCGGCACGGCAAGTCGAGCAAGCAGATTGTACGAAGGGCCCGCGATCTGCTGATCCGGTCGGGCGCTCCGATTACGGGCGTGGTTCTGAATGCGGTCGATCTCCGTTCGCCGGAGTACTACGGCTACTACGGGTATTCCAGCTACGCCTACGCGAGCATGGACTCGGGGAGCTGGGAGCCGACCAACAAGGATGCCGAGGGGAAGTCCGGTCCGGAGAAGGGTCATGATGACACAGAACCTTCTTGATGTCGTAATGGCGCGCGGTGCGGTCAATCTGAGGCTCCCGCGACGACTAGTTGCCGGTCTCCTGGGCGTTCTCTGCCTGATGGCGCCAAGTGTAGCGAGGGCGCAGTTCAGCGGGCCTGCCCCGAAGCCGTCCGTATCCACCAATGCGCCTTTGCTGGTGACGACCGATCCGGCGATTCTTTATCCGGGACCGCGGGAGCTGCACCTTGACGCGGGAGACCTGATCCAGGTCCATGTTTTCGGGTCGACGGACTACAATCCGTCGGTGCGTGTGAGTCTGGACGGCTCGATCCAGGTTCCGCTGGGTGGGGTGATTCCGGTGATCGGGTTGACGCTGCACCAGGCTGCGGACGCGATTGCGGAGCGCCTGACGAGCGCGGGGATGTACCGCGATCCGCAGGTCACGCTGCAGCTGGTCGAGTCGCCGAACCAGGTGATCACAGTTACGGGCGAGGCCCATGCTGTGATCCCCACGGCCGGGGGGCAGAAGCGTCTCTACGAGGTGCTGGCTGGAGCCGGCGGCATACCGCAGACAGCAAGCCACACGGTCACGATTAATCGCCCTGGGGTAGACCAGCCGATCATCGTCGACCTCGGCCCCGACCCGGCGCACAGCGCGCAGGCAAACATTCCCGTCTTTCCTCACGACACCATCATCGTGTCCCGTGTCGGTGTGGTTTACCTGCTTGGAGCGTTCCGTACGCAGGGAGCGATTCCGTTGCAGCAGAACACACCGCTGACACTGATGCAGGCCACGGCGCTCGGAAATGGGGATCTCTTCGAGGGCAAATATGATGATCTCCGCATTGTGCGGACGGTGGGGCTGGAGCGTAAGGTCGTCCGGGTCGACATCTCCAAGGTCATCAATGGAAGAGCGCCGGACCCGGTGCTGCAACCGGATGATATCGTCTTCCTGCCGACCAGTACATGGAAGGGCGCTCTGAAGAATGGCGGTCTCGGGACACTGCTCGGCGTCATCTCCCTTCTGATCTTCACGACCCAATCGCTGAACTAGGTGCGCAGCCGGAGCTCATGATCAAACCTGTCCGGCTTGCTTATCTTGTGAGCCACCCGATTCAGTACCAGGCGCCGTTGCTGCGAAGAATAGCGGAGGAGCCGGACATCGACCTCACCGTCTTCTTTGGGTCGGATTTCTCGGTACGCGGATACAAGGACGAGGGGTTTGGGGTGGCTGTCAAGTGGGATGTTCCTCTGCTTCAGGGATACACCCACGAGTTTCTGCCCGCGGTGCGAGATACCGGGACGGTCGGAGTAGCTGCTCCAGTAAACCGGGGAATTCTGGAGCGTCTCCGTGGGGGCGCCGATGTGCTTCCTTTCGACGTTCTGTGGGTGCACGGGTATGCCACGGTCAACGCGATGCACGGGATGTTGGCTGCAAAGGCGCTGGGCATACCGGTGCTGCTTCGGGCGGAATCCTGGCTGAAGGATCGCACACGCGGTGCAGCGAAGCTGGCGGCGAAGCGGGGATTCTTTGCTGGGCTCAAGAACCTGGTCGACGGCGTGCTGCCGATCGGAAGTCTGAACGCGGCGTACTGGCACTTCTACTTCGGCACCGATGTGCCACAGTTCCCGATGCCGTACGCGGTGGATAACCGGTACTTCGAATCGCGGAGTTTGGAAGCGTGCCGATGGACGGGCAGATCTGATGCAGGAGCTCGGCATTGAGGCGGGCAGGCCGGTGATCCTGTTCGCCTCCAAGCTGCAGACGCGTAAGCGATGCGCGGATCTGGTGGAGGCTTACGCGCGTTTTCTTGCCTCGGGCGGGGATCGCGGCGACCAGCCGTACCTCCTGATTGTCGGCGACGGAGAGGAGCGCGGACGATTGGAGGCGCTGGTCGCGAGCAAGGGATTGGCTCACGTGCGTTTCTGCGGATTCCGCAATCAGTCGGAGCTGCCGCGGTTCTTCGATCTTGCAGACGTTTTCGTTCTGCCCTCGGAGCACGAGCCTTGGGGTCTGATCGTGAATGAGGTGATGAATGCAGGCCGCGCCGTCATCGTCTCGGACGATGTGGGCTGTCAGCCGGACCTGATCACGGATGGGGTTGAAGGCTGCGTCTTCGCTGTGGACGATGTGGATGGGTTGTCGGACGCACTGAGGCGGGTACTCCGATCACCGGCCACATCACGCGCAATGGGGGATCGGGCGAAGCAGCGTATCCAGAGCTGGGACTTCGAGGCAGATATCCGGGGCCTGCGGGCAGGTATCGAGGCGGTGACGAGGCGTCTTCGCGCATGAGCCTGGAAGCTAAGGACGATGAACCGCATGCTGCTATGCTCGGGCAAGGTAGATCTCCCTCCATGCGACTGCTGCACATCATAGGCACGATGAGCCCGGAGGCGGGTGGTCCGACCGAATCGGTCCGCTCACTGATCACCTATGGCCTGCCGGGGTACATCGGTGAGGTCGTGACGCTTGATGATCCAGAAGCGCCGTTCCTAGGCAATTATCCGTTTCCCGTTCATGCGCTCGGACCCATCCACACCGTATACGGCTACAACCGGAGACTGATGCCGTGGCTGAGGGCGAATGCGGAGCGCTTCGACGGTGTGATCGTGAACGGGCTTTGGCAGTACTGCGGGTTTGCGGCGCACCGCGTGTTTGGCGGTAAAAAGCCGTACGTGGTGTTTACGCATGGCATGTTGGATCCGTACTTCAAGGACAGATATCCGGGAAAACACTTGAAGAAATGGATTTACTGGCTTGTGGCGGAGTACTGGATTCTGCGCGGGGCGAAGCGCGTCCTGTTTACCACCGAGGCGGAGGAGCGGCTAGCAAAGCAGAGTTTCCGGCTGCACCGGTGGAAGGGTTTCGTCGTTCCGTACGGAGCTTCGGGCCCTGATGGCGATCCGGTTGCGCAGCGGCAAGCGTTTATCGACAGCTTTCCGGAGTTATCGGGACGGCGGTTTCTTCTGTATCTCGGGCGTATTCACCGGAAGAAGGGTTGCGACATGCTGATCGATGCGTTTGTGAGGTCCGCGGCGCGCGATCCGGAGCTCGACCTGGTGATGGCCGGACCGGATCAGCAAGGGTGGAGCAAGGAGCTGCAACAGGTGGTATCGCGAGCCGGTTTAGAACACCGGGTGCATTGGCCGGGGATGCTGAAAGGCGATGTCAAGTGGGGCGCGTTTTATGCGAGCGAGGCATTCGTCCTTCCGTCCCATCAGGAGAACTTCGGGATTGCAGTAGCGGAAGCTCTCGCTTGCGGCACGCCCGTTCTGCTGGCCGATAAGGTGAATATCGCTGAGACGATTGCGGCGGATGGCGCCGGGCTGATGGAGTCGGACACGCCGGAAGGAACCGAGCGACTGGTGGACCGGTGGATCGATATGACAGCCGAGGAGAAGCGGGAGATGACCCGGCGTGCCCGGGAGTGTTTCGATCAGCGATACAACATGCGGAGAAACGCGAGAAAGATCATCCAGCTGTTTGACCTGGAGCGTGCGGAGCCAGCCGCTGCGGCGAAGCGCGTCAGCGAGGGCTGATGCCGAAGCAGGTGCACTACAACGCGTCGGAACACATCAGGGCCGAAACGGCGGCCGACCCCTACCTGCGGCCCGCATTTTCCGGTAAAGATCGGCTACGTCGACTGGCGTGGAATATCTGCCATGCGCTGCTCTACAGGACATCACCGCGACCGCTGCACTCCTGGAGAAGCTTTCTTTTGCGAAGTTTCGGGGCAACGATGGGACGCAATTGCCACTTTTATCCGAGGTCGAAGGTTTGGGCGCCGTGGAACCTGCTCTGTGCCGATCAGGTGACGGCGGCTGATGGGGCGGAGATCTATAACCCGGCGCCGGTGCGGCTGGGGTCGCACGCAATCTTGTCGCAGGACGCTTATCTCTGCGGAGCGACGCATGACTACGACGACGCGGCGTTTCCGCTGATCGCGTTTGCGATGGAGGTCGGCGCATACGCGTGGGTGTGCGCGCGGGCTTCAGTAGCGCCTGGTGTGTTTGTTGGAGAGGGTGCAGTTCTGGGGCTTGGGTCGGTCGCGACGCGCCACCTCGACCCGTGGGCGGTATATGCAGGCGTTCCCGCAGTCAAGGTGAAGGAGCGGAAGCGGCACGTGTCGGGAGATTTAGATTCGTTCCCGGAAAGCGGTAGATCCTAGAGTTCAGGATCGCAGCTTGGCCAGGAGATCGGTGGGGTGCACCGGCTTCGCAAGGATCTCGAACTCATGTCCTTGCGCACGAGCTTTTTCGAGCAGGTCCGCGGTCGCTGCCTGTCCTGAGAAGAGCAGGATCTTGCATTGCGGCATCTTGCTCCGAGTTATGATCGCGGCTTCGATGCCGGTCATTCCGGTCATGATGACGTCGCTGATGAGCATGTCGGGCTGGAAATGGTCGAGTGCCTCAACAGCCTTTTCTCCGCTGAAAACGGCTCGTGCCTCAAATCCTGCCTGGTTAAGGATGATCGCCAGCGTATTTGCGATTACCTGCTCGTCATCCGCAACAAGCACCTTAGGCTTTGCTGTCGTGCCTGTCGGTTCTGCCATGCTCAATATCCCCGGGAGTGAAGTCTGTAACGGCTAGGCGAACATACCACGAACGCCGTGCTTCCATCTTTTGTTGCACCTGCTAATGATACGCTGAGCCATAAGCCGGACGACGAGATCAAATTTACGACCTATAGACGGCGTCCGATCCATCGGTAATCTATGCAGACCCCCATCATACGTGCTGAGCGTGTCGAGAAGTATTATGCACAGCCGAGCGAGAATCGTATACAGGTTATCTCGCCGACGGACCTGGCGATCTCGCCGGGTGAGATCGTTGCGTTGCTCGGGCCGTCGGGTTCGGGCAAGTCAACGCTGCTGCGAATGCTGACTGGGCTTTCCACCCCGTCGGCCGGCCAGGTGTACTGGCACGAGAAGCCGATCGCGACGGCGGATGTGAATGTGTCGATCGTCTTTCAGAGCTTCGCGTTATTTCCGTGGCTGACCGTCTTCGAGAACGTGGAGGCGCCGCTGAAGGCTCGCGGCATGGACGCTGCGGACCGGCGCAAGCGGAGCCTCAAGATCCTGGACACGGTGGGTCTGGACGGCTTTCAGGCTGCGTATCCGAAGGAGCTCTCGGGTGGCATGCGACAGCGCGTCGGGTTTGCCAGGGCGCTGGTGGTAGAGCCCGAGGTGCTGTTTATGGACGAGCCCTTCAGTGCTCTCGACGTGCTGACGGCGGAGAACCTGCGCAGCGAGCTGCTGGAGCTGTGGCAGAAGAAGACGATTCCGACACAGGCTATCTTTCTGGTGACGCACAATATCGAAGAGGCCGTGCTGCTGGCCGACAGGATTATCGTTCTGGGACGTAACCCGGGGCACGTGCGGACGGATTTCAAGGTATCGCTGGCGCATCCGCGAGACCGAAAGACGACGGCGTTTACACAGCTGGTCGATTACATCTACAAGGTGCTGACGCTTCCCGATGCCAAGCCTCCCGCGCTGCCGGAGACGGCTTCGGGACGAAAGGTGCGCGACCAGCGGCAGATGCACTATCAGATGCTTCCGCATGCGCGGCCGGGTGGTATTGCGGGGTTGCTGGAGCTGGTGCTGGATCACAACGGCAAGGACGATATCTACCGGCTGGCGGATGATCTGGCGTTTGAGATCGACGATCTGCTGCCGATCGTGGATGCGGCGCAGCTGCTCGGGTTTTTGAAGGTGACCGAGGGCGATGCGGCAATTACGCCGACGGGGGCGGAGTACGCGAACTCGGAGATCCTGCGGCAGAAGGAGCTGTTTCGTACGGCAGCTGTTGAGAATGTGCTTTTGCTGCGGCAGATCGTACGGGCGATCGAGGCCAAGAGCGACCGTACCGTCTCGGAAGAGTTCTTCCATGACATGCTGGACGAGCAGTTCAGCGAGGAGGAGACGCTGCGGCAGCTGGAGACAGCGATCAACTGGGGCCGGTATGCGGAGCTGTTCGACTTTGACGCCTCGCGCAGGCGATTTATTCAGCCGGAGAAGCTGCAGCACGATGTCGAGACGACCGCGGAGATCGATGCGTGATTCATCTTCCGGGCGCACTCAGCTATAGCCGTGGACGGGAGACGCTGGCACGCTCGCAGGTGATTCAGCGGAGCTGGCCGTTTGTGCTGGACCTCGCGGTGGCGGCCATCGGGCTGGCGTGTTTCTACTGCATCGTGGTGATCGCGAAGTTCTGGGCGGGGCCGCCGAACGTGCAGCTCAGCATCTCGTTGAGCCCGCGTGCGCTTCCGCTCTACGCGTTTTACTCGGTGGTGCGGATCGGGCTTGCTTACCTTTTGAGTCTGGGGTTCGCGATCGGCTATGGCTACCTGGCCGCGTACAACAAGCGGGCGGAGGCTCTTCATGATCGCCGCTCTCGACATCCTGCAATCGATTCCGGTGCTGAGCTTTTTGCCAGGTGTGATGCTGGCGATGGTGGGTCTATTTCCGACGCGCCATGTGGGCGTGGAGCTGGGTGCAATCGTGCTGATCTTTACGGGCGCGGTTTGGAACATGGCGTTCAGCTTCTATTCCTCGTTGAAGAGCATTCCGCGTGAACTGATCGAAGCGACGAGCGTGTATCGCTTTTCGCGGTGGCAGCGGCTGGTGCAGCTGGAGCTGCCGTATGCGGCGATTGGACTGCTGTGGAATTCGATTATGTCGGTTGCTGGGGCGTGGTTCTTCCTGATGGCATGCGAGATGTTTCACTTTCGCTCTCGAGACTTCCGGCTGCCGGGGCTGGGATCGTATCTGCAGACTGCGGCGGACGCGGGCAACGGGCGGGCGATTGCATGGGGGCTGGCCACGATGATCGCGATCATTGTGGCTACCGATCAGATCGTGTGGCGGCCCCTGATTGCGTGGAGCGACAAGTTCAAGTTCGAGCAGGTGGAGAGCTCAAAGCGGGTAGCGTCCCCCATCCTGCACCTGCTGACGCAATCGCATGCGCTCCAGGCGCTGCGGGAGCATACGTCTGAGCCGCTGGGCGAGCGGCTCTATGCGCGGCTGGCGAAGCGGCGGGAAGAGCGGGTGAGATCGCTGGCGGCGAGCCCCGAGGGGCCGGTCCGGACGGCGGCGGCGGGCGTGATTGGCTGGGTGGTGCTGACGGCGGCGGTGGCAGTGATCCTGTATATGGCGCGGCAGACGGTGGCTCTGGTGCGGCCGGTGGGTGGGGCTGAGTACCTCCAGCTGCTGAAGGGGGCGGCGGCGACGTTTGCCCGGGTAAACCTGTCGTTGATCCTGGCGGCGGCGTGGACGATACCGGCGGGCGTGGCGATCGGCTTTCACCCACGGCTGGCCCGGCTGGCGCAGCCATTGGCGCAGATCGCGGCGTCGGTGCCGGCGACGGCGCTGTTTCCGGTGATTCTGCTGGCGCTGGTGCGGCTGGGTGGCGGGTTAGGGATCGGTTCGATCGTGCTGATGCTGCTGGGCACGCAGTGGTACATCCTGTTCAATGTGATCGCGGGTGCGCTGGCGATCCCGACCGACCTCAAGGAAGTAGCGACGCTGTTCCGGTTCAGTTCGGTGCAGCGTTGGAAGACGGTGATACTGCCGGGCATCTTCCCGTTTCTGATTACGGGGATGGTGACGGCGTCAGGCGGCGCCTGGAATGCAAGCATCATCGCGGAATATTTTCGGTTGAATAACCGTACGCTGGAGACGGTGGGGCTGGGGGCTCAGATCAGCGCTGCGACCGAGCAGGGTCAGTTCCCTATTCTGCTGCTGGGAACGATGGTGATCTCGTTAATGGTAGTGACGATAAACCGGCTGGTGTGGCGGCCGTTGTATCGGCTTTCGGAGACGCGTTACAAGCTGGGCGCCTGAGGTCTCGGGGGCGGAGCGACGTGATTGGCCGGCTTCGGTTTGCGAAAGGCGTAGATGACGGCCAGCAGGGGTGGAGCGATGAGGACGCCCCATGGCGGGATGAGTATACCGAGGACGATCGGCCCGAGGAAGGCGGCCCACCACGGAACACGTGTGGTGCGGTGGAGGATGTATGGGCCGATGACGAGGCCTTCGAGGATCGCGATCAGACCGTAGAGGCCGAGAACGTAGCCGAGACGGTACCAGTCGTCCCCCGTGTTGACGGTGAGAACGGTTGAGAGCACGGGGCCGATGACCGAAAACATTCCGCCGAAACCGGGGATGAACTGGCAGACACCGCCGATGAAGGCCCACAGCGGAGCCAGCGGGACGTGGAGGAGTTCGAGACCGACGAGCCACAGGCAGCCAACGATCAGGGCGTCGAGCGTGGCTGCGCGCCCCCAGTTCAGGAGCGCTCCTCCGGCGGTGCGTAGGGGATGTGGCAGCGCACCTACCCTGTGGAGTTGATTCTCCCGTCGCGGTCCTATCTCCGGCATCCCTACCCTACCCCTGTACTTCGCGTAAACTCCTCATTCCAAAGAACTTGGTGACAGATGTCTCGCAAAGTATTCAGTTCAAATAGTTTACAGACAAAGCATTCATTCGATGAGGGTTGCACGATTCCTAGATGGGCCTCATCTCGATGATTCTAAGCAGGCTTTCATCCCTAACTTCTATTGTAGTGAGTGTGGACAGTGATTGCGCCACAGGGGTTGGAGGGTGCTGCAGAGGGCGAATGTGGCCCTACACTGAGTACCCCGGACTTAGGCGCCATTTAGATGCGAATCTTCGCAGGGTTGAGATCCGTGGGTGATGTGCTTCTCAGCACTCTCGTTAGCCATGCTGGCAGGGGAACAGACCTTTACGTTTAGGATCTCCATACCTTCGTGAAAGCCGCTTTGGCGGTGAAGATGCGAGGTGTTGGGACGGAAGAGTGGGACGGAGGCGATTCCTAAAGAGCGAGTGAATCGTTTGAGTTGGGGAGAGCACCTGCATGTAAGCGGTATCGCGCGTAGAATTGCTTCGGCTGGTTGATCGTGAAGTCTTCACGTTCAGAATGCCTACCATAAATTGTCTGAAGGGCTGCGTACGTAAACCCATGATCTCGACTTTGACTGACTCTATTTCTGCACAAGCGGGCGAGCGCCGCTCCGAGGATGTTCTACCCGTGGCGGAACCGCTTCGACGAGCGAAGATTGTGGCCACGCTGGGGCCTTCCTCGAGCACGATTGAGGTGTTTCGTGAGCTGGTGCGAGCGGGATTGGATGTGGCTCGCCTGAACTTCTCGCACGGAACGCATGGGCAGAAGGCGGAGCTGATCCGGATGGTCCGGGGGGTGGCTAAGGAGTTCGGCAAGCCGATCTGCATTCTGGCCGATCTCCAAGGGCCGAAGATTCGCACGGGGAGGCTGGTGGACCACAAGCCGGTGCAGCTGGTGGCGGGCAAGCGCATCACGATTACGCCTGAAGACATCGACGGGACAGCGGAGCGCGTGGGCACCGTGTTTACGACGCTGGCGGAGAACCTGAAGCCGGGATCGCGAATTCTGCTGTCGGATGGCCTGATCGAACTGCGAGTGGAGCGCATTGAGGGTGCGGACGTGGTGTGCGAGATCGTGAACGGCGGAATGCTGGGCGAGAAGAAGGGCATCAATCTGCCGGGGATTCCGGTGAAGGTTCCATCGTTGACGGAGAAAGATGAGGAAGACCTCGAGTTTGCGATCTCGCAGGGTGTGGACACGGTAGCGGTGTCGTTTGTGCAGACCGCCGAGGATGTTCGCTATGTGAAGCAGCGGATGGCGCAGCTGGGGTCGGATGCGTGGGTGATTGCGAAGCTGGAAAAGCCGCAGGCGATCGAGCACCTGGACTCGATTCTGGAGATCTCGGACGGCATTATGGTGGCGCGTGGAGACCTGGGGGTGGAGGTTCCACCGGAGAAGGTGCCGGCGCTGCAGAAGCACATTATCCGGAGGGCGTCGGACTTCCGGAAGCCGGTGATTACGGCGACGCAGATGCTGGAGAGCATGATCGAGAATCCGCGGCCGACACGGGCGGAGGCATCGGACGTCGCGAACGCGGTATACGACGGGACGGACGCGGTGATGCTGTCGGGCGAGTCGGCGGCGGGTAAGTACCCGGTGGCTGCGGTGCAGATGATGGCGACGATTGTGGCCGAGACGGAGAACCAGATCCGGCTGGATCCGCCGCCGCGGGCGCAGCGCAGACGGGGCACACGTCTGAGCGTGGCGGAGACGATCTGCGAGTGCATGGCGCACTCGACCGAAGATCTTGACCTGGCGGCGATTGCGATTTTTACGGAGACCGGGTCGACGGCGCGGCTGCTGTCAAAATACCGGCCGGATCCGCCGATCTACGCGCTGAGTCCGTTTGAGCCGGTGATCAACCGGGCGATGCTGCTGTGGGGAACCTATCCGCTGCTGTGCGAACGCTTTCGGGATACGGACAAGCTGGTGGGGATGGCGGAGGAGATCCTGGAGCGGCTGGGATACGTGCAGAAGCGGCAGATCGTAGGGATTGTGGCGGGAACGCGGACGCTTTCGGGGGCGACGAACTTCATGCGTTTGCACATGGTGGGAGATCGGGATTCGGAGTCGTAAGAGTTGCCGATAACGCAACAAAGGCCATCCGCTGCGGATGGCCTTTGTTGTTGATGTTGGAGATTGAGTTTAGGCAGCGAACTTTCGACGGAGTACGCCGACGACGCCGAGCGCACCGGTTCCGAGAAGGGCGAGCGAACCCGGTTCGGGTGTCACGTTGATGGGAGCGCTTTCGGAGGCGATCTGAGCACCGGTGGCGAAGTTGCCGAGGATTTCGAAGTCACTTCCCCTGTCGGAGAAGAGCGTGATGGCATCGCCATTGCTGAGGGTGAAGGCGAAGCCCTGGAAGTCAAAGGGGCGCCCGCCAGTGAGAGCCACTGCGGCAGCACCTGTGTAGTAGAGATTGTCGTTGCCGAGGAAGCCGGCAATTGGAGCGAGGCCGGTGATGGTAGCCACGGTGGTGCCGATGAGTGCCGATCCAGTGATGGTGTTTCCAAGGAAGACACCGGAGGTTGCGGTATTGGAGTAGGTGAAATTGCCGGAAGCCGAGAAGGTGGATCCAGAGAAGCTGAAGGTATCGGCCAGCGCAGCGGTGCAGGGCATTGCGGAGATCGCAAGGCCGCTGAGGAGGATTGCCAACTTTTTCATATTTGCTCCTTACGGCTGAGTGAAGTCCAGTGCGTGCTCTGGAGTTCCGCGAGAGCTAAGTGCAGTTTGGAGGCCACTTGCCCATTTTGGGACGTTCACATAGCAAATGACTTGCGGTTCCTCTATGGTGCAAATGTGCACAACAGTGCAATGTTTTGCGGGCTTATGGGTAAACGGATTGACCGCCGACCGATGCCTGCAGCTTGAGAGAACGCGGGGCGGGAGTTGCAGAAGGATTCAGCTACGACCGTGACCTTCTGTGAGGTGCAGTATGCTGGCCTGACGATGCGGCGTTTTCTGGCAGTGGTTTGTTTCATGGCGGCACTGGGTGTGCGGGCGGGGGCGAAGCAACTTCTTCCGGCCATTAAGAAGGATCCGAGCGGGTACTCGCGGGTTGTGGTGCTGTGGCCGGGCGGCGCTCCAGGGGCGCTGGGGGATAAGGATGCCGATATCCCGAAGCTGTACTGCTACCCGTTGCGGGAGTTCGAGCGAGAGCGCGGCGAGAGGACCGGGGTGCGGGAGGAGCGAACGGAGCCGCGCGGCGAGCGTTCGGCGGTGATCGTAATGCCTGGGGGAGCGTACCGGACACTGGTGATGGAGAAAGAGGGTGCAGCGGCGGCGCGGTGGCTGAACGACCATGGAGTTGAGGCGTTTGTGCTGGCCTACCGGCTGGGACCGAAGTATCACTTCCCTGCACCGATGCTGGATGGGGCGCGCGCGATCCGGTATGTGCGCAGCCATGCGGCGGAGCTGGGGATTTCGGCGGATAAGGTGGGGGTGTGGGGGTTCTCGGCGGGCGGGCACCTTGCGGGATACCTGGCGTCGGTGAACGATTCCGGCAATCCGCAGGCGACGGACCCGGAAGAGCGGGTGAGCGACCGGCCGGATTTCGCCATTCTCTCGTATGCGAGGCTGAGCATGGACGCGTCGATCCCCCGGCCGACGAACCTCGATGCGCTGATTGGCGAGCATCCTACGGCGGCGATGATCAGCGAGATCTCGATCGATCGACGGGTGACGCGATCGACCTCGCCCAGCTTTATTTTTTCGACGAGTGAGGATCAGCAGGTGAATTCGCTGAACGCGACCGCATATTACGACGCGCTGAAGCGGGCGGGCGTTCCTGCGGAGCTGCACATCTTCGAGCGCGGACCGCATGGCGTGGGGCTCGGGCAGGGGTTCAAGTATGTGCCGAGCCTGAGTGTTCTCGAGACGCTGGTGGAGAACTGGATGGTGATGCATGGGTGGATGGCGTCGGAGCGCTGAGGCCGGGTCTGACCCGATTTGGGGATGGCGGAGGTGTGGTGGAGACTCAATCCTAATAACTGCCGCGAAGAGATGGGGTTGGCAACGGTCGCACATTAGTGGATGCTATGAGGGACATCGTTTGCGGTCTCGTCCGAACTGCACCATTATTGTTTCTCCCGTCTGTTCGCTGAAACGGAATATGAGTTGAGGTGATCGTGAGGAGCAGCGATTCGGAGACGCGCGTGCGATGGATGCGCATCGCGCCCCATGCAAGACGGGCCGCCTGGTGTGCGGCGGTTGCATGCTGCGTCTGGAGCCTGGCGACGGGGCATGTGCATGGCCTCGCGGCGGGAACGATGCTGTCGATCGTGTGGCCCTGGACGCCGGAGCGTCGAGACGCGAGGCTCCGAAGCGAAGAGGAGCGAACCAGGTTTCTGGCGGCTGCGGACACGAGCCTCGACGCGTTTGCGATCCTGGATGCGATGCGGGACACCTCCGGGGAGATCACTGATTTTAGAGTGACGTATGCCAACGAAAATGCGGGCAAGCTGATTTACGGCGGCCGCTCGGGCTTGATTGGGAAGCTGCTGAGTTCGCTGCTGGTGAGTACTTCCGACACGCCCTTCCGGAAGACGCTGTGCTCTGTCGTCAATGCGGGTACGCCGATTCGTGCGGAGGTTGAGGTGATGAGCAACCCGCGCATCCGGGCCTCGTGGATTCGATACCAAGCCGTCCGCCTGGGTGACGGAGCGGCAATTACTTTCAGCAATATCAGTGAGGCCAAGGCGACGGAGCAGAGCTTCAAGCAGCTCGCGGAGTTTACCTCGAGTATTTTCGAGAACGCCCCGTTCAGCATGTTTGCGGCGGACGTCGATGGCGTGGTGACGGCCATGAATCGCGCTGCCGAAAAGCTGAGCGGATACAGCCGGGAAGACCTGGTGGGCAAGGCTCCGCTGACGCTGCTGCACGACCGGAAGGAGCTTGCGGCACGAGCGAAGGAGCTTGGGCTTTCGGCGTCGATGCCGATGGACGGCTTTGAGGTGCTGACGGCCAAAGCGGCCAAAGGGGAGATGGAAGAGCAGGAATGGACGTTGGTGCGAAGCGACGACGTCCGCATTCCGGTTAACGCCGCCGTGCGAGCCCTGACGAACGATGCCGGGGACGTGACGGGCTTTGTAAGCATCGAGTTCGACATAACCGAACGCCGCGCCATGATGGACTATGTGACGCACCTGGCGACGCATGATCAGTTGACCGGGCTGGTGGGACGCGCGGTGTTGCAGGACCGGATCGTGCAGGCGGTGGAGCGGGCGCGAAGATACGGAACGAAGGTCGCGATCTTTGTGCTGGACCTGGATCAGTTTAAGCGGATCAACGACCTGCTGGGCCACTGGGCGGGCGACCAGGTCCTGCTGGAGACGGCATCACGACTGCGGCAGGCGGTGCGCAGCTCGGATACAGTGGCGCGCATGGGCGGGGACGAGTTCGTCATCGTGATGGAAGACATCACCACCGTAGCCGATGTGGAGCACTGCGCGACGACGCTGGTAACGCGGTTTGCGCCGGAGATGTCGGTCGAAGAACATATGCTGCACGTCTCGGCGAGTGTGGGTGTATGCGTGTATCCGGACTTTGCGGGCGATGCCAGGACGCTGCTCAAGTGGGCCGACGCGGCGATGTACGCGGCGAAGCAGGGCGGCCGCAATCAGTTTCAGCTGTTCAGCGCGGACCTGCTGCAGGACAAATCGGACCGGCTGTCGATGGAACGTGCGCTGCGGCTGGCGATCTCTCGAGACGAGCTTCGTCTGCACTACCAACCGTATGTCTCGCTGGTTACGGGAGAGGTGGTCGGGATGGAGGCGCTGGTGCGGTGGGAGCATCCTGAGCTGGGCCTGCTGCTGCCGGCGCACTTCATCAACCTGGCGGAGGAGACTGGGTTGATCATGCCGCTTGGGGAGTGGGCGATTACACGAGCGTGCGCCGAGGCGAAGTCGATGTGCGACGAGCTGGGCATGGACCTGATCCTGTCTGTCAATCTGTCGCCCAGGCAGTTCCAACAAAAGAATCTGCTGGAGGTAATCGAGACGGCGCTCGGGGAGAGCAAGCTGTCGCCGAAGTGCCTGGAAGTGGAGATTACGGAGAACACGTTGATGGTGAACTCTGCGGTGACGCTGGCGAAGCTTCAGAAGATGCGGGAGCTGGGGGTGCGGATCGCGATCGACGACTTCGGAACGGGTTTCTGCAACTTCAACTATCTGCTGGAGTATGCGGTTGACCGGTTAAAGATCGATCAGCACTTCGTGAAGCTGGCGGCGACTGAGCCGAACGCGGCTGCGGTAGTTCGCGCAATTATCGCGATGTCCCACGGTCTCAACATCAAGGTTGTTGCGGAGGGAGTGGAGAACGAAGAGCAGTTCCGGTTCCTGGTCAGGAAGCGGTGCGATGAAGCGCAGGGATTTTTCCTGGCTCGCCCCGTGCCCGCGAGCGAGTTCCCCGAGACGGTGCGGGCGTGCAACGCGGTGGCGATGCTGCGCTCGGCGTGATTGAGAGATCAGGCATGCGTCGGTGAGGGGCGGCCGACGACCATCGT
This sequence comes from uncultured Acidobacteriaceae bacterium, assembly GCA_963778445.1. Lineage (GTDB taxonomy): Bacteria > Acidobacteriota > Terriglobia > Terriglobales > Acidobacteriaceae > Edaphobacter. The sequence continues at coordinate 435,763 of CAVZUG010000001.1, forward strand.
TTGTGACGGCGTTGTATCGGTCTTCATGGGCACGATCTTCTGAGCGCGACCCCTCACGATGAAGTAGGCGACACAGAGGACGAGGATGATCGCCACAGCCGCACCGATGACGATGCCCAGAAAGTTCGGCCCCTTGGGCCAGTTCTTGTCGGCGGGAGAGGTGGGGATAGTCATAGGTGGTGAGATGCGGATTGTGAAGAGATAGCGTTGCAGATTTCTGCGACGGACCTGCTGCTCAGACGGTTTGCCTGCCTCGTATCAGGCGATAGATTCCGAGGAGGATCAGGGCGCCCAGGAGAGACATGAGGAACCCGGCAGATTGATCGGGACCGTAGTGGCCGATAAGGCGGCCGAGGTACGTTCCTAAGAACGCTCCCGCAATGCCAATCAGCATGGTGATGATGATGCCGCCGGGATCCTTGCCGGGCATGATGAATTTTGCGAGAGCACCGACGACCAGACCAATAATCAGAACCCAGATCAGATGAAACATAGGTTGCTCCTCATTTCTGCGGTTTCGTGACCGCACGGTCTCAGACCGGTGCAGATAGGGTGACCTATGACCCCGCGCGAGTAAAGAAGAAAAGCGACTCACGGGTAATTTGGGGTCATGAGCGCTGAGTGTGTGCGACTAGCTCTTGGCTTGTTTGCGAGATCTCTTTTCCGCGGGTTTCTTTTCTTTCTTTCGCTTGCGGTGTTTACCTTTATCGGATTTCGATGTGCCGGCGAGGACCGGTTCTGACGTGTGAGCATCTTTCAGAGTGCTAACGGTCTGCTTGAGAGGAGCAGGCCGTGGGACCGAAGCGGCTGGCTGTTGCCAGAGTGCGATGCCGCCGGCGATTGCATTTGAGTTGGCGCCGAGGAGGACGCCATCCGGCAGTTTCTTCATGAGCTTTGCATTGCCGCCGCCAAGAACGATGTAGTCCGCGACGAATGCGGCCTGGAAGCGAGCGACGATGTCGAGCACAGAGGTTCGCCACTCTTTGCGACCGCGGCTCTCGAGTCCTGCCAGACCGATGTACTCCTCATAGGTCTTGCCCTTTTTGTAGGGAAGGTGAGCGAGTTCGAGCGGGATGACGACGTTGTCGGCGATAAGGGCGGTGCCGAGGCCTGTGCCGATGCCCAAGAAGAGCATCTTGCCGCCGGTGTACCCGCCCAGAGCCTGCATGGCCGCGTCATTGATGAAGCGGATGGGCTTCGGGAATGCAGTCTGGTAGGGGAATCCGACCCAGCCGGAGGCGAGGTTATGCGGCTCTTCGAGAGGACGATCGTGCACCACCGGACCGGGGTACCCGATGGAGATTGCGTCGTACTGCCAGTCGCGTGTGGCGCCGAGGACGTCAGCGACCATCTGTTTTGCGGTCATGGATGGACCGGAGACGATCTTGATGGGGACGAGGTGATCTGTGGAGGCGATCTTGATGTGGGTGCCGCCGATATCGATGACGAGAACTTTCATTTGTCCTTAGGATGCAGAGATGCGTTGAAAGAGACTGAGGGTTAGGCTGCGGCGAACGTCCCGAGCAGAGAGGAGATGCCGGACAGAGCGCTATCGATGGCGCCGACCACTTCGGCAGCCTCAGCGATGGTGGCGGAGATCTGCTGGATCTGCTGTTTCAGATCGCGCAGGCTGGCGATGCCGCCGCCGAGCTGTATTGAGGCCGCTTGAAGCGAGATCGTGCGGGCTTCGATGTCCTCCTGGTTGAGCGCGGTGAGCTCGTCAGAAAGCTTATCGAGAAGTTGGTTGAGCAGTTTTCTTTCCTTGTCTCCCTTCGTCTGGTCAAGGCTGCGATTGCCTTGCTCGAGTGCCTGCTGGAGCGAGTCGTGCGCCTGCTGCCATACTGTATGCGGATCGGGAGCTGAGGGCACGGCAGACGGCGCCACCGCTGCGGGCGCAGAGAGCGATTTCGCTTTACGCGGCTTGTTGGCGCCGGATGAAGGTTGGCGAGAGGCCGGCGGTGAAGGAAGCTTTTTCTCTGCGGTCATAGGGACTCCTCATTTTGCAGATGCTAACGACGAGTAAAACCCTCCGAGCTGCTGCGCCGTATCCCTGAGCTGCTCGATCTCGAGATCGAAGTCGGGGGCATACTTCTGGTTTGAGGTTACGGCGAGGGCGGTGTGGGTGCGGGCGAGCTGCACTAGAGCCTTTTGCGTCTTGGCAAGTGCGTGGTCGGCGGCGGACTCGGAGGTGGCGAGTTGCGGCAGGACGCGGATCTCGTCGCGGCGCTCGTCGGGTGTGAGCTTGCCCTTGTTATCGACGATGAAGTTCTTCTGGTCGCGGATGAGGTCGAGGTAGCTGTTGTGGAGCTGGTTGCGGAGCCCGGAGTGTTCGGGGTCGCCTATGTCCTGCTCGAGCAGGGTGCAGATGGTTTCGATGGGCTGCTGCATCTGGTGGAGGATGCCGGGGAGCTCGCGGCGGCGCTTGCGGTCTACGAGAGCGCGGCCGAGCGCGTCGATTGCTGTAGCTGCGGCGTTGGCGTCGGTGGCGGTGAGCTTTCCTGCGACCAGATCATTGGCGGAGATGCTGTTGAGGGACTTTCCAAGCGCCTTTGCGCCCGTGTCCACGTCGTCGAGGGGCTGGTCTCCGCTCACGGCGGCCAGCAGCTCGGCGTAGCGGGTGAGGCCATCCAGCACTTGGGTTCGAACGGCAAGGTCCGTTGGGCTGAGGAATGGCTTCAGCTTGGAAGGGTCGAAGCCGGCGTCGTCGAAGTTGGCGACCACTCGGGCGACCTGAGCGTCGTGGTAGGCCTGCTGGACGACGTCGTAGGCGTTCTCCGTGTTCTTCGTTGTCGCCGTAGCGGCGGCGGCGAAGACGGCGGTCCGGTGGGCCAGGGGGGAGATGGCGCAGCCGGAGAGAGAGACGCAGATCACTGCGATCAACGACAGTCTGCCGAGGCTCCTTAGGAGCAGCTGCCTTGCGGAGAACTGGTGCATGGGCACAAAGCTACTCAAGGTCGGACGGAGTGGCAAGGGTTATTGCAGGAGCAGGAGCTTTAGCCCGGAGTGGAGCTTACGGTCTATCCGGGTATCCTCCCCTCCCCCTACCTTGTGCCAAAGTCTTCAAACATCTGAGGATAAGTCCGGACTTCGGTACAGCGCCCCGAGTCCTTGCCGTCGGGTGAACGGCGGAGCCTCGGAAGGACGGTTGCCCCTGATTCAAGAATACCTATGCGGGTGGGGTCGTTGCGCCAGGTTGATCTCAGTTTTCTGTGCGGGTAGGTGGTGGAGCGTTGCGTTGTAACGGAAGTGGGAGGCTGAGGGACGGATAGGTGATCGCGGGAGAGAAGGTGGCGTTCCTAAAATGTTGATGCGTTGCGACTGCCTGGACGGTTTCACGCTGAGGTTGATGCTATGTACCGTTTGCTGCCCGGTGTCCCTATGGGTTCGATGGATGCGAGATTGGTTGCCGAGAGTGTTTCCGTGGAAGAAGTGAAGGGTTCGCCGGAGCTGCTGAGCGAGTATGGACCTGCAAGTGCGCCGCGGCCCTGTTTATCCGGGGTGTGGGCGAGCGCGCACCTGGTGGCGCGGATGACGCGACGATAAGTTGCTGCTGCTGAACGGGAGGCTCGGGTTGTCCGCGCGGGTGGAACCTTGCGTGGTTCTACCCGAAAAGAGCTATACCCGAATTGAGGCGGGGTGCCGTATACGGATGACAGGACGGTGAATGGGACGGTCCGGCCCTTTGGTTTGTGTGAGATCAGGAGGATTACGCGCATGGCGGCGGAAGATAAGGACGAGATGCAACGGGCAACACGGCTGATTTCTTCGTACCTGAAGGCGGCCGAGGAGGATGGGCTGGACGTGGACGCGGTAATGCTGTGCGAGGTGATCGGGGACGAGATTCAGACGGTGTCGCTGCGGGTGGCGGCGGATTCGATGCGGCGGATGGGGGCTGCGGAGTAGCTGTCCCGGTTATGAGCAGCTCCGCAGGTTGACGTCCGTTAGCGAACTCAGCGGGTCACGGCTGCAATGAGCCAGAGGTATCCGATGAAGAACGACGTCAGGGACGCCAGACCGAGGGCTTCGCTGAGGGAGTAGTGAAAGGCTGTGTGAGCGTTTCCCTGCTGGTAATACTCATAGCAAAAGATCTGCCAACCCATGAATCCGACGGCGTAGATGGCAGCGAACGCTAGAAGGACGAGCGCCGAGGCAAAGGTCCAGGGCAGCTTGCCACCGTTGCCCCTGAGAGCGCTCGAGCCGACGAGAAGAACGATCGACCCCGTGGCCAGGCCGAGAAGGACTTCGGCGAGCTTCAGATATTTCGCGAGGATGGGCTCGTAGGCTCCTGGCTTGCCTTTCGGGTCGAGGGTGTATGCGGACGTGCTCCGCCGCCTGCTAAATAGAAGTGACCATGGGGCGAAGAGGAAAAGAATCGCGAGGATGGCGCCGGTCGATCCTGCTGGGGCGTGGACCAAGTTAGATCTCCTCGATCAAGACTCTCACTCGAACTTGTCGCCGGGATCGAATAGTTCTGCCATCTCGTCGCTTTCCTTTTGCGAGTGGAAGTCGGGGGAGATCCAGAGTCTACCGATGCCGGCTCCCCACATCTCGCGTCTGGACCGCGGCTGTTTTTCGTAGATAACGACGAGTTTGACGACGGGCTTGCCGTTGCGAGAGATCACGACCTCTTCCCCACTCTCGGCGACGGCGATTAGCTTGGAGAGGTGGGTCTTGGCGCGATGGACGCTGACTTCCATACGAACGATTTTAGCGAATTAGGTTAGCCAGGCAAGACCACGGCTGGACTGAGGGCAAGGTTAAGTGACTTGGAAATATGCGTAAGACGTGGGGCAGCCAGCCACTAGTGACCTCGCTCGGCTGAACTCCAGGTGTACTCGTTCAAGAGAAAGCGGTCGCGCGGGACGCGCGATACCCGGGGTTGGGGTCGTCCTTTACTTTATGGGACGGCTTGGACTAGGTCGGTTTTTGGGGTGCAGTAGAGGTGATAGCTGCTCCAGGGCCATTGGGCGGGGTCGGTGACGAGGCCTCGGCGGACTGGGTTGAGATGCATGTAGGTTAGTTTTTCGGTGCGCTTGGCGGCGGTGTAGACGTTGAAGTCGTAGTAGCGGGACTCCCAGACTTCGGGTTCGGTTCGGGTTCGGGAGAAGGTCTGTTTGAGGACTTGGATGGCGGTGGAGAGGGGTTTGGTTTCGGGCTCGGAGAGGAGGAGATGGACGTGGTCGGGCATGACAACATATCCGATGACGTTGAATTTGTAACTGAGGCGGAACTGTTCTAGGAGTTGGAGGAAGGTGTCCCGGGCTTGTGGGGTTCCGAGGATGGGGCGGTGACGGAAGCAGGAGAAGGTGATGAAGTGGTCGTGGCCTTTGTCTTGAAGGCGGATGAGGCCGGTGGACATCTTTGGAGTTTAGGTTTTTGGGTGGATTGGGTGGTATGGCTCTTTGGTGGGGTTCTTTGGCTGGGCTGGGGAAGGCGGTCGTTTGCTACCGCAAACGATACCCCACCCTTTCGCGATGAGACTGCGAGAGGATGGGGCACCCGGGGTGTACGTCACTCCCGCTACTGTGGCTCTAAGTTCGCGTTGAGGTTCACGCGATCAGGTCCACCGATGTTGATGTTTCGGCTCCAAGACTGATACTTGTCGGACTTCACTTCGATCTTGTGGTCACCGGCAGGTAGAGAAAGAGTAGAACCGATATCTCCTACGTACTTACCGTCAACATAGATCTCTGCGCTTGTAGCATTGCTTTGGATACTGACCGTAGCTAGTTGAATCGGCTTGATGTCGGCAGCCGTCGTAGACTGATCCGGGAATAGCTTCACCAGAGCTGCTAGAACATCAGACGAACTTAGGGCAAATCCGAGGCTCTGGAGGTTTGCGCCAGAAGCGCGCATGGATTTGAACGTGTTTATTCCGATCACTTGCCCCCTTTTATTTAGCAGTGGACCTCCGCTATTACCTGGATTGATAGCTGCGTCAGTCTGAATAAACGTTCCACTTTGCGAGGTAGTCCCGCCCACAGCACTCACTATTCCGCGAGTCACTGTGTTCTGCATCCCTCCCGCCGGATTTCCTATGGCAAGAACCTCCTGTCCAACCCGAACAGTGCTCAGGTCCGCTAGAGGCAGGCTAGGAGTGTCGTCGACATCAAGTTTCACCAAAGCCAGGTCAAGCTCCGCATCCCGGTAGATGACCGATGCATTGAATTTCTGACCCTTTTCAGTTGAAGCGATTAGATGATCTGAACCCTCGACAACATGAGCGTTTGTCGCTGCGACTCCTTTTCGAGTGATTAGAAACGCCGTTCCCCAACCCGTCCCACTCTCTAACCGTAAGACGGCACCACTTGTAGTTCCAACGATATCTTCGGTAGAAAGTGCTTCACCCGATATCACGGAAGCAGTTTTGAAAGATGCTGAACCGTCCGCGACATTGCCACGGAAGACCTTGTCTACAGGAACGAGCCTGACATCGAATTCGGCTAAGCTTTAACAAAAAGTAGTCACCGTGACTCGTGCCATTCAGGGCGATCCAAGTGATAGGTCCTCGCGTGAGCTCGAAACTCTTGGTTACATAACCGTCCAGTGAAATCGACGCGCTTAGGGGAGTCATCAAGCGCTTCCCAAAGACTGTGGCTGTCTGATGGAAGTAACCACCTGGAACCTTTTGCTCGTAAGGTGTTTTTCCCACTAGAACGCCATCTATCTCGACCGTTGCACCAGACGGTTGTGAGACGATCTTGAAGCTTTGTGCGAGTAAAGTTGTCGTCGTCAGAAGGCAGAGAAAAAGCGCAACAAGCCGCAAACGCATATGTTTTCCTGATGTTCGTGCTGGAGAATATCAGTTCATTACACGAATTGGCTAACACTAAAGCAGCACAAGGGCGGACTCTTTCGAGTCCGCCCCCGTTTGTAAAGCGAGAAGCAGGTTCTTCGCTCCGCTCAGAATGACAATAAGAAAAGCGTATGACAACAAGAAAGGCAAGTGCTGAGAACTTCCGCCTTATTCGCTGGCGGCTAGTTCTTCCTGTTCGCCTTCCATGCGCATCTGTTCGAGTTCGCGCTCTTCGGCGTCGTGGGCTTCCTGGACTTCCTGCTGGACGGCGGCTGCCGCTTCTTCGAGCTCTGGGGAGAGGGCGACGTTGCGGTAGTACTCCATGCCGGTTCCGGCGGGGATGAGGCGGCCGACGATGACGTTTTCCTTGAGACCGCGCAGCGTGTCGATAGAGCCATTGATCGATGCCTCTGTAAGTACGCGGGTGGTCTCCTGGAAGCTGGCGGCCGAGATGAAGCTGTCGGTCGAGAGCGAGGCCTTGGTGATGCCGAGGAGGAGGGAGCGGCCGATTGCGGGACGTCCACCTTCCATCAGCGTCTTCTGGTTTTCGGCGTTGAAGCGGAAGCGATCGGTCTGCTGATCGACGAGGAAGGCGGTGTCGCCGACCTCTTCGATCTTGACCCAGCGCAGCATCTGCCGAACGATGGTTTCGATGTGCTTGTCGGAGATGGTGACGCCCTGGAGACGGTAGACCTCCTGGATCTCGTTGACGAGGTACTGCTGGAGAGCGCGCTCTCCGAGGACCTCGAGGATGTCGTGCGGGTTACGCGGACCGTCGATCAGAGGATCGCCGGCGCGGAGCCGCTCGCCTTCCTGCACGTTGACGTAGACGCCGCGGGGGACGGAGTATTCCTCTTCCTGACCGTTGTCGGCGGTGACGTAGACCTTGCGCTGCCCCTTGGAGACCTCACCGAAGCGAACGACACCATCGATTTTGCTGATGATCGCCGGGTCGCGTGGCTTGCGCGCCTCGAAGAGCTCGACGACGCGTGGCAGACCACCGGTGATGTCCTTGGTGCGCGTGGTTTCGCGCGGGATCTTGGCAAGGATGTCTCCGGGGGAGAGCTCGTCGCCGTCGGCGATCATGAGGTGGGCGCGTGAGGGCATGAGGTAGCGCTTGTTGCCTTGAGCCGACTTGATGATGATGGCCGGCTGACGCTTTTCGTCGGGCGAGTCCGCGACGACGAGACGGGAGAGGCCGGTGACCTCGTCCACCTCTTCGTTGAGGGTGACGCCTTCCTGGAGGTCCTTGAACTGGACGGTTCCGGCGATCTCGGTGAGGAGGGAGAAGGTGTAGGGATCCCACTCGCCGAGGGTGTCGCCGAGCTTGACCTCCTGCGCGTCTTCGACCTTGAGCTTGGCGCCGTAGACGATGGCGTAGCGCTCCTTCTCGCGGCCCTTCTCATCGATAACGGCGATCGAGCCGTTGCGGTTCATGGCGACCAGGTTGCCATCCTTGTTGCGGACGGTGACGAGGTTGATGAAGCGGATGGTTCCGGCGTTCTTGGCCTCGAGGTGGGAGGCGTCGTGGACGCGCGATGCGGTTCCGCCGATGTGGAAGGTACGCATGGTGAGCTGGGTTCCGGGCTCGCCGATGGACTGCGCCGCGATGACACCGACGGCTTCGCCCATCTCGACCATCTTGCCGGAGCCGAGGTTTCGGCCGTAGCAGAGGATGCAGCAGCCGCGCTTGGACTCGCAGGTGAGGACCGAGCGAATTTTGACGCGCTCGATGCCCGCGGCCTGAACGGCGGAGGCGCGATCCTCATCGATCTCCTGGTTGATATCGACGATGACCTTGCCTTCGAAGTCCTTGAGCTTCTCGAGCGAGACGCGGCCGATGATGCGGTCGCGCAGAGGCTCGATGGTCTCGCCGGCTTCGATGATGGGGGTGACGTAGATGCCTTCGACGGTGCCGCAGTCGTTGGCGGAGATGATGACGTCCTGCGCGACGTCGACGAGGCGACGTGTGAGGTAGCCGGAGTCGGCCGTCTTGAGCGCGGTATCGGCGAGACCCTTGCGCGCGCCGTGCGTGGAGATGAAGTACTGGAGCACGGTGAGGCCTTCACGGAAGTTGGCCGTGATGGGGGTCTCGATGATTTCGCCGGAGGGCTTGGCCATGAGGCCGCGCATACCGGAGAGCTGACGGATCTGCTGTTTGGAGCCGCGGGCTCCGGAGTCGGCCATGAGATAGATCGGGTTCATGGCTCCTTCCTTGTCCGCGCGCTTCATGTTGTTGAACATCTCGTCGGCGACGCGCTCGGTGACGCCGGACCACATCTGGATGACCTTGTTGTTGCGCTCGCCGTTGGTGATGGCGCCGTCGAGATACTGCTGCTGAACGGCGATGACCTGCTTTTCAGCGTCGTGGACGACGGTGTACTTGGAGTCGGGGATGACCATGTCGTCGAGGCCGACCGAGAGGCCGGAGCGGGTGGCATAGGCAAAGCCGAGATCCTTGATGCGGTCGAGGGTCTTGACGGTGACTTCAAGGCCGAGGTTGAGGTAGCAGTAGTTGATGAGCTGCCCCATGCCCTTCTTCTTGAGCAGGCCGTTGACGTACGGCATGCCTTCGGGGAGGGCGTCGTTGAGGATGGCGCGGCCGACGGTGGTGTTGATGAACTGCTTGTTGAACTCGACCGGCTCGGTGTGGGTGAGGTCCTGATCGTCGTACGCGGTGGTCATGTCGAGGACGGGACCGGTGTAGCGCAGACGGATCGGGGTGAGGGTTTCGACCTGCTTTGCCTCGAGGGCCATGAGGACCTCTTCGATGTTGGCAAAGACGCGGCCTTCACCCTTCGCGTTCACCTTGGCCTTGGTGAGGTAGTAGATGCCGAGGACGAGATCCTGTGTGGGGACCGTGATCGGCTGGCCGCTGGCGGGCGAGAGGATGTTGTGCGAGGCGAGCATGAGAACGGAGGCCTCGATCTGCGCTTCGGGCGAGAGGGGGATGTGTACGGCCATCTGATCGCCGTCGAAGTCCGCGTTGAAGGCGGTGCAGACGAGCGGGTGGATCTTGATGGCTTTGCCTTCGACGAGCACGGGCTCAAAGGCCTGGATGCCGAGGCGGTGGAGGGTGGGGGCGCGGTTGAGCAGGACGGGGTGATCCTTGATGACCTCTTCGAGGATGTCCCAGACGACTGGGTCCTGCATCTCGACGAGCTCTTTGGCCTGCTTGATGGTGGTGCAGTGGCCGGTCTGCTCGAGGCGATGGTAGATGAAGGGCTTGAAGAGCTCGAGCGCCATCTTCTTGGGGAGACCGCACTGGTGCAGCTTGAGCTCGGGACCGACGACGATGACCGAACGGCCGGAGTAGTCGACGCGCTTGCCGAGGAGGTTCTGGCGGAAGCGGCCCTGCTTGCCCTTGAGGGTGTCGGAGAGCGACTTGAGGGGACGGTTGTTGGCGCCACGGAGAACGCGGCCACGGCGGCCGTTGTCGAACAGAGCGTCGACGGCCTCCTGGAGCATGCGCTTTTCGTTGCGGACGATGACCTCAGGCGCATGGAGGTCCATGAGCTTCTTGAGGCGGTTGTTGCGGTTGATCACGCGACGGTAGAGGTCGTTGAGATCGGAGGTGGCGAAGCGGCCGCCGTCGAGCGGAACGAGTGGACGGAGCTCGGGCGGGATGACGGGGATCACGTCGAGGATCATCCACTGCGGGAGGTTGTCGGACTTGCGGAAGGCTTCGACGATTTTGAGACGCTTGGAGTACTTGAGCTTCTTCTGGAGCGAGGTTTCGGTCTTCATGCGCTCGCGCAGTTCGATCGAGAGCTCGGTGACCTCGACGCGCTTGAGCAGCTCCTTGATGGCCTCGGCGCCCATCATGGCTTTGAAGCCGGAGACGCGGTACTGGGTGTCGAGCTCGCGGAAGCGGTTCTCGTCCTTGATGACCTCGCGCTCCTTGACGGGAGCGTCGCCTGGATCGACGACGACGTAGGACTCGAAGTAGAGGACGGCCTCGAGCTCGCGGAGCGAGATGTCGAGGAGGTGGCCGATGCGCGACGGCAGGCCCTTGAAGAACCAGACGTGCGAGCAGGGCGAAGCGAGCTCGATGTGGCCGAGACGCTCGCGACGAACTTTGGACAGGGTGACTTCGACGCCGCATTTATCGCAGATGACGCCGCGATGCTTCATGCGCTTGTACTTGCCGCAGAGGCACTCCCAGTCGGTGATAGGTCCGAAGATGCGGGCGCAGAAGAGGCCGTCGCGTTCGGGTTTGAAGGTGCGGTAGTTGATGGTCTCGGGCTTGGTGACTTCGCCGTGGGACCAGGAGCGAATCTTCTCGGGGCTGGCGAGCTGGATCTTGATCGCGTCGAAGTCTGCGATAGGGCCGGTGAGTTCGAATGGGCTGGAGCGGAACATTGTTTGCGTCTCCGTGTGTGTGCCGCGGGCGGCGGCTGTTGCTAATGCTGTCTCGCGTTGACTCTCGGCGCATCGCGATGCCGTTAGTTCTGTTGCCAGGTGCTTGTCTTCAGTTGTGGGTGTTGCTTAGCTGTTAGCTCTTAGCTTCTAGCTGTTAGCTTTGTTCTTGCCTGCCCCTTGCCGTTAGCTCCTGCCAATGATCTGACCAGGAGCTAACAGCTAGAGGCTAGAAGCTGTTTCTAGTCGGCTGCCGCGATCTCTGGCAGCGGCACCTTTTTGCCGTCGGCCTGTTTGATCAGCTCGACGTCAAGGCAGAGCGACTGCAGCTCGCGGATGAGGACGTTGAAGGACTCGGGGACGCCGGGCTCGATGGCTGCCTCGCCCTTGACGATGGCTTCGTAGATCTTGGTGCGGCCGAAGACGTCGTCGGACTTGGCGGTCAGGAGCTCCTGCAGGATGTAGGCGGCGCCGTAGGCTTCGAGCGCCCAGACCTCCATTTCACCGAAGCGCTGTCCGCCGAACTGTGCCTTGCCACCGAGCGGCTGCTGGGTGATAAGGGAGTACGGTCCGATGGAGCGGGCGTGGATCTTGTCGTCGACGAGATGCGAGAGCTTCAGCATGTAGATGTAGCCGACGGTGGCGGGCTGCTCGAACGCTTCGCCGAGCATGCCATCGTAGAGCTGCGTCTTGCCGGAGCTGGGGAGACCTGCGGCCTCTAGGAGCGCCTTGATCTCCGTTTCGCGCGCGCCGTCAAAGACAGCCGTGCCGAACCAGATGCCGCGCTTCATGCCGGCGGCGACACGCATGGTCTGCTCGTCGTCGAGGTCAAGAAGCTGGTTGAGAGCGGCGGTCTTGCTGAAACGAGCGCGGAAGAGCTCGCGAACCTCCGAGGCGGACTCGTGGGTGGCGGCGATCTCGGCGATTTGCTTGCCGAGCTCGTGCGCAGCCCAGCCGAGGTGCGTCTCGAGGATCTGTCCGACGTTCATACGGGAAGGGACGCCGAGCGGGTTGAGGACGATCTCGACCGGGGTTCCGTCGGGGAGGTACGGCATATCCTCCTCGGGCAGAATCCGGGCGATGACGCCCTTGTTGCCGTGGCGGCCGGCCATCTTGTCGCCGACTGAAAGCTTGCGCTTCATGGCGATGTAGACCTTGACCATCTTGATGACGCCCGGGGAGAGCTCGTCGCCCTTTTGCATCTTGCCGATCTTCTCGTTGGTGATCTTGCGGAGAACATCGATCTGCCGCGAGGTCATCTCCTCGATCTCGTCGATCTGCTCATTCACACGCGGATCTTTATCTGCATACCGTATGCGCTTGAGGTTGCGGGTCGAGATGAGCTCGATGGTGTCGCGATCGAGGACGTCGCCCTTGGAGAGCAGCTTCTTATTGGTGCGCTCGTCGTGGAGATCGGCGAGGACCTCCTTGGCGCCGAGGATGGCTTCTAGACGCTTGAGGCGCTCGTCGGTAAGAATGCGGATCTCATCGGCGAGGTTGCGCTCGAGCTTCTCGACCTGCTCCTGCTCGATCTGCTTGGCGCGCTCGTCCTTTTCCTGACCCTTGCGGGAGAAGATGCGGACGTCGACCACGGTGCCCTCGATACCCGGGGGGCAGGTGAGCGAGGCATCGCGAACGTCGCCGGCCTTTTCGCCGAAGATGGCTCGGAGGAGCTTCTCTTCGGGCGTGAGCTGGGTTTCGCCCTTGGGCGTGACCTTGCCGACGAGGATGTCGTTGTGGCCGATCTTGGCGCCGATGCGGATGATGCCCGACTCGTCGAGATCACGCAGGGCGTGCTCGCTGACGTTGGGGATATCGCGCGTGATCTCTTCCGGCCCCAGCTTGGTGTCACGCGCCTCGATCTCGAACTCCTCGATGTGGATCGAGGTGTAGTAGTCCTCGCGGACCAGCTTTTCCGAGATAAGGATCGCGTCCTCGAAGTTGTAGCCGCGCCACGGCATGAACGCGACCAGGACGTTGCGGCCGAGGCCGAGCTCGCCCTGCTCCGTGCACGGACCGTCCGCGATCACCTGACCCTTGAGGACGCGGTCGCCCTTGCGGACGATCGGCTTCTGGTTGATGCAGGTGTTCTGGTTGGAGCGCTTGAACTTCGTGAGCTGGTAGATGTCGGAGCCGACCTCACGCGAGAGCTGTGTGGGGTGATGCTCGCCTTCGACACGGACGATGATGCGCTCGGAGTCGACCGAGTCGATGATGCCGTTGCGCTTGGCAAGGATGACGGCGCCGGAGTCGCGGGCGGTCACGCCTTCCATGCCGGTGCCGACGAAGGGGGCTTCGGCGACGAGCAGGGGGACGGACTGCCGTTGCATGTTGGCGCCCATAAGAGCGCGATTGGCGTCGTCGTGCTCGAGGAACGGAACAAGCGAGGCGGCAACCGAGACGAGCTGCTTGGGGCTGACGTCGACGTAGTCCACTTCGGACTTCGAGACGAGGACGAAGTTGCCCTGGCGGCGCGCATTGACGAGATCCTCGGTGATGTTGAGGTTCTCATCGAGGTCGATGTTGGCCTGCGCGATGGTGTGCCGATCCTCTTCCCAGGCGGAGAGATAGAAGGAGAAGGGCTCGAGCTCCATGGGCCGCTTCTTATCTTTCTTCAGCTGCTCGGAGAGTTTGCGGGCTTCGCCCACTTCGAGGTAGTCGCCCTGACGCAGGCCAGACTCGCCGGCATTTGAGACGGCGACGAAGTCGAGGACGGTGCCGTCCTTCACGCGGCGGTACGGGCTCTCGATGAAGCCGTACTCGTTGATGCGCGCGAAGCAAGAGAGCGAGCTGATAAGACCGATGTTCGGTCCTTCCGGCGTCTCGATGGGGCAGATGCGGCCGTAGTGGGTGGGGTGAACGTCGCGCACTTCAAAGCCGGCGCGCTCACGGGAGAGACCACCGGGCCCAAGCGCGGAGAGGCGACGCTTGTGCGTGATCTCCGAGAGGGGGTTGGTCTGATCCATGAACTGCGAGAGCTGGGAGGAGCCGAAGAACTCGCGGATGGCGGCCATGACGGGCTTGGCGTTGATGAGGTCGTGCGGCATGGCCGTCGACATCTCCTGGTAGACCGACATCTTTTCCTTGATGGCGCGCTCCATGCGAACCAGGCCGATGCGGAACTGGTTCTCCATAAGCTCGCCGACCGCGCGAACGCGACGGTTGCCAAGGTGATCGATGTCGTCGACTACGCCGATGTTCTTGCGCAGCTTGAGGAGGTAGCGGATGGTGCCGTAGAAGTCCTCGGGGGTGAGGGTGCGCTTGTCGAGGTTCTCAGCGGACTGATCCTCATAGAGCTTGATGTTGAACTTGAGGCGGCCGACACGGGAGAAGTCGTACTTGCGCGGATCGAAGAACATGCCCTCGAAGAGCGCGGTGGCGGTGTCAAGCGTCGGTGGGTCGCCGGGACGCAGCTTGCGGTAGATCTCGATCAGCGCTTCTTCGGGCTTGCGCACGGAGTCACGGCGAAGGGTGTTGGTGATGATGTTGCCGACATCGTCGCGCTCGGGGAAGAAGACCTCGAAGCTGGTGACGCCGGACTGAATGATCTTGTGGAGCTTGTCGGCGGAGAGCTCCTGGTTGGCCTCGTAGAGCAGCTCGCCGGTGGTGAGATCGACGACGTCGGCGGCGGTCATGGCGCCGTCGAACTCGCCCGTCTCGACTTCAACGGACTCGACCTTGCCTGCGCGGAGCTGGCGAAGGGTGTTGGGCGAGATCTTGCGGGTTGCGGGCGCGATCTCCTCACCCTTGACGGTGATGGCGACGGCGGGACGGGTGCCCTGGAGGTGGGTCAGGGCATTCTCGGCCGCGACGTTCCAGTGCAGCTTGCCGTCGCGGACCTGGATGGTATCGACGGTGTAGAAGGTCTTGAGGATCTCCTCGTCGGTACGGAGGCCGAGCGCGCGCAGGAAGATGGTGCCGAGGAATTTGCGCTTGCGGTCGATGCGGACATAAAGGGTGTTCTTCTGGTCGTACTCGAACTCGACCCAGCTGCCGCGGTAAGGGATGATCTTGCCGAGGAAGTAGGTGCGGTTATTGGCGGTCTCGAAGAAGACGCCGGGCGAGCGGTGGAGCTGCGAGACGATGACGCGCTCGGTGCCGTTGACGATAAAGGTGCCGTTCTCGGACATCAGGGGGATGTCGCCGAAGAAGACCTCCTGCTCCTTCATGTCGCGGAGGCTCTTGACGCCGGTCTCTGGGTCCTTGTCGTAGATCTTGAGGCGAATGGTGACCTTGAGCGGGGCGGAGTAGGTCATGCCGCGCTCTTCGCACTCGGCCTGGTCGTACTTGAGCTGCAGGCCTACGGGGTCGCCGCACTTGGTGCAGAAGTCAGGGGTGTTCTTGTTATAGGTTCCGCAGAAGTTGCAGAGGACGTCGCCCGGGTGGAATGGATCGGTGATGACCATGTGTCCACAGTTGGTGCAGGCGGTGCGGAGGTGGTTGAGACCCTTGAGGTAGCCGCACTTGCACTCCCAGTTGCCGATCGAGAAGTCGACGAACTCGAGCTCGGAGACGTTGCGGAAGTCGGTGATGGGGAAGACGGAGGTAAAGACGGACTGGAGGCCGTTATCCTCGCGCTCCTGCGGAAGCTTGTCCATCTGCAGGAAGCGCTCGTAGGAGCGGCGCTGTACCTCGATGAGGTTGGGGATCTGGATGGATGTTGGGATCTTCGAGAAATCTAGACGGCTGCGGATCGCGCGCATTTCTGTGGACATGCTCTCTCCTGAGACTTTGGACCTTCGAGGCCTCCCGGTTTGAGCAACCTGCATCTGAATGCTGGTTGCGCGAGCCGTAAGGGCGAGGGCCTGGTTGGGGTCCTCCGCGTTTATTCTGTTGCGCATAACAGCTTGACTCGGTACCCTACCCTCGTTGCAGGAGACCGGTGCGCAGAATTTGGCTGCCGGGAAACCCGGCAGGAACTACGTTGACGCTGAGATGTCTGGGTGTCCGCGAAGCATTCTGCAGGACGAGCTCAGGAGGCCCCGAAGCAGGGCCGAAAGCCGCTTAGAGGTTAAGACGGCAAAGCGCTCACGGGGACAGCGTGTCCCATGAGCGCAAAGTTCGACTTGTGCACTGTTTCGATCGTGTTGGTGTAGATACCTGCCGCCGTTTGGGCTCGCCATGCCCCAAAGTTGCTGCCGCTGGTGGAGCCTGGTTGACACCGTCTGATCTGCCGCTCGATCGCGATAATGGCCGGCTCCCTAGCCTGCCACTCGCAGGATGAGCCGGAATGATACCGAATACTTGGGGGAGTCTGGTTCCGCAAATGAGCACGCGCAGAGGCGGAACGGGCACCTCATAAAAGAGGATAACGCGTTCCGCCCAGTCGTGCAAGTGACGGGGGTGGCTTACTTGATTTCGACGGTTGCAACGCCTTCGAACTTCTTCGCGATGGCGGCTGCATCTTCCTTCGAGATGTTCTCCTTCAAGGGCTTGGGAGCGCCGTCGACCAGGTCCTTGGCTTCCTTCAGGCCGAGGGCGGTGACTTCGCGTACAGCCTTGATGGTGTTGATCTTGTTCGCGCCCGCATCCTTGAGGATGACGGTGAACTCGGTCTTCTCTTCGACCGGAGCGGCAGCGGCTGCACCGCCACCGCCGGCGCGGGGCTGCGGCGACCGCGGCTGCGGCGGAGACGCCGAGACGCTCTTCAAGCTTCTTGACCAGAGCCGATGCTTCGAGCAGGCTCAGGCTAACGATCTGATCTTCCAACTGCTGGATGTCTGCCATGTTATTTCTCCAATGCGAATCTGAACTTTGTGATGCGTGCTGCTTGAGGCCGGCGGGTAGCACCTCGACTGCCTCCGACCTCTTCCGGGTTTCCGTTGCGCCCAGACTGGCGCACCCGCGAGAAGGTGAAGCGAAACTTGGGTTAGCCCTCGACGGGATCTGTGGTTGCGGCCTCTCCGGCCTGGGACGCGGTGCCGTTCTCCGGCTGGGCAGGCTCGCCCGGGCTGGGGACTCGGCAACCGGATCCGCCTCGGAGGCGGGATTTTCCGCGATCTGCTGCTCGGGTGTGGGCGCTTCAACCGCGTGAGCTTCAGCGATGAGTTGCCCATCAGCGGCGTCCGTAGCTTGGGGGGCGGAAGCCTCCGAAGCTGGCGCCTCGGTGGAAGGCGTGGATGCCGCTGCCGCAACCGGGGCTGCGGGCTGGTCCGCCGGGGCCGTACCCGAAAACTTCTCTTTCTCGACCGCCTGATTGATGACAACAGCAAGATCGCGGCCGGTGGCGTTGATGACGGTTGCCAGGCGCTGCGCCGGAGAGTTGAATCAGGAAGAGGAGCTTCGAGAAGAGCTCTTCCTTGCCGGGCATGGTGGCGAGCTCGCCGATCTCCTCGACGCTGATCACCTTGCCGTCGATGATGCCGAGCTTGAAGGTGAACTCCGCGTTGTCCTTGACCCAGGTGGAGAGCGCCTTGGCCAGCGCGACCGGATCGCCCGAGGTGTAGGCGACGGAAGAGACGCCCTTGAGCCCCTGCAGCGCGGCCTCGATCTTGGTGCCCTGCGCCGGCGCGCGCGGCCAGCTTGTTCTTGACGACGTGGTAGCTGCCGCCAGCGCCGCGAACGGTCTTGCGGAGCGTCGAAGTCCTTGGACGCGGTCAGACCCTTAAACGTGCCGACGATCGCGGAGGTCGAGCTTTCGAGCTCGGCTGCGAGCTTCTGGACGTTCTCCGTCTTTTTGCTTCTGCTGAGTGCCATGTACTTAGCCTTTAGCTGCTAGCTGTTCACTGCTAGCCTCGTTTCATGCGGCCGAAGTGTTCTGCGGGCTAGCGAAGGTATGGATCTAAGCCTTGCCGGCCAGCTCGGCCGCAGCGTAGTCGAGCTGGATGCCAGGGCCCATGGTTGAGCTGAGCGTGATGCCCTTGATGTACTTGCCCTTTGGCGGCGGACGGCTTCGCCTTGACCACGACTGTGATGACGGTCATGGCGTTGTCGACCAGCTTCTGCGGTTCAAAGGAGAGCTTGCCGACCGGAACATGCACGAGGGCGGTCTTGTCGGTGCGGAACTCGACCTTACCGGCCTTGATCTCGCGGATGGCGCCGGCGACATCGGTGGTGACGGTGCCGGTCTTCGGGTTGGGCATCAGAGCCGCGCGGTCCGAGCACCTTTCCGAGGCGACCGACAGACTTCATCATGTCGGGCGTAGCGATGAGTGCGTCGAAGGCGGTCCAGCCTTCTTTCTGGATCTTTTCGACGAGCTCTTCGCCGCCGAAGAACTCGGCGCCTGCAGCCTCGGCGTCGCGAACCTTATCGCCCGAGGCGATGACGGCGACGATCTTGGACTTGCCCAGGCCATGCGGGAGAACGACCGTGCCGCGCACCATCTGGTCGGCATGCTTGGGATCGACGCCAAGCCGAAGCGTCAGATCGACGGTCTCGTCGAACTTGGCGTACTTGGCCTTTTGGAGGAGCGGAACGGCATCCGCCAGAACATAGGGACGCGGCTCGACGAGCGCGCGCGCCTTGGTCAGATTCTTAGAGATCTTCTTGGACATTATTTTCCTGGTCTCCCACCCCATCCGACGTTGCTTCGCGGAGGCGTGGTCACGACGTGTCTCAACGGAAGTTGGGACAACTTTTCAAGTATGGCAGTTCCGGCCACCTGCGTCAAGGGCGTGGTTCCTTGGGCCAGTGCCTATTTCCAGATCCGCTCCATGGGCAAATTAAATACCACGACCGGACCGTCGCCCTGCATCGAGGGGGGGCGGCTGTACTCAGCGATCGGTTCTCCGGGATGGTACACCGCAACAACCTCCCGGTCCGGGTCGATGAGCCATGCGACGGCCGCGCCGTTTGCGGTCCACTGTTCCATCTTGGGCTTCGAGATCAGCAGGCTTGTCAGACGGTGAACGCAGTTCGATGATGAAGCCGGGGCAGATCGGCGAGAAACGGTCTTTGTCGCTTTCGGTGAGAGCGTCCCAATGCGAGGCTTCGACCCACGCAGCATCCGGATTCCGCATGGAGCGCTGATGATCGCGGTGTTCTTTCTTCCTGTCCTCGACCCTGCGGGCGTCATCACTAAAATCTCTCCATTTGCGTCGCGCTCGACGCGTAGAACCTCGTTTGCCGCACAGAGCCGCATGAACTCGTCATCACCCATGGGCGTCTCAGGCCGGAAGCGTAGGGGTTGTGGCACCTCTGCAAGAGAACTTCGTGAGGTGAGTGCATTCCCAGAGATTGACGCACTGGCAACCTCGGGTATAGGTTCGTCGTATAGGCGAACAGAAGGCGAAACTATGAGACGGCTGCATTCGAGTTCTGTGCTGTTCCCGATCCTGCCACCACGGGAAACCGGGGTGGCGCGGTTGGCAGCAGAGGCGGAACATGCCGGTAATGGCCACCTGATCGAATTTCGAACGCTTGAAGCGAAGACCATCTTGAACCGGTCCGAATCGAAGCGCGGGCTGACGCTGGCATACAGCATCAATCCTTATCGGGGGTGCGAGTTCGGCTGCAAATACTGCTATGCGCGATACACGCACGAGTTTCTTGCTCCGATTTCAGACAAAAAAGCGGGCGAGGAGTTGGGCGAGGAGCGAAAGGCGGAAGGTGCAAAGGTCGACTTCCGGCAGCCCGACGCATTTGAACGAGTGATTTTCCTGAAGAAAGATGCTGCGTGGCTGCTGGAACAGGAGTTGAGGAGGATTGATCCGTCCGAGGAGATCGCGCTTGGTACCGCAACGGACCCCTACCAGCCGATCGAGCGGCGCGCGCGAATCACTCGAAGTCTGCTGGAGGTATTTGCGCGTGAAGTCAGGATTTCGGCTGGGGATCGTGACGAAGTCGACCCTGATTGGGCGCGATGTCGATCTGCTGGTGGAGATTGCGCGGAAGAACAGGCTCGTACTGCATGTGACGATTACGACGCCGGACACGGAGCTGGCGAGGAGGCTGGAGCCGAGAGCGCCGCGGCCGGATCTCCGGTTCGCCGCAGTGAAGCGCCTTCGCGAGGCTGGTCTGCGCACCGGGATTCTCTGTTCGCCGCTGCTGCCGGGGATTACCGACAGCGAGGATGCGCTCGATCAGATGGCTCGAAGGGCGGCGGAGGCGGGCGCCAGCTTCTTCGCCGCCGAGCCGCTCTTTCTGAAGCCGTGCTCACGTCCTACCTTTCAGAGCTTTGTTCGTGAGCACTTCCCTGCCCTTGAAGCCGAGTATGCGAGCCGCTTCGCCGATGCGGATTTCGCTACCCGGTCTTACCGGCTGGAGATCCAGCAACGCGTGGAGCGGGTCTGCAGGCGTCATGGGCTAGCGCGCCGATCAACCGACGCGCTCCTTACTCGAGATGTCGGCGCACCAAAGGAGGCAGCGGGTGTGCCGACCGAACCTGTGCAGCGGCGTCTGTTCGGGTAAGTGCGGGAGCTTGCGAAGTCGCACGCAAAGCAAAGCGCGACCCGTGGGTCGCGCTTTGTGAGGTGGAGGCAATTACGCTACGACTTCGATGCCCATCGAGCGGGCGGTGCCGCGGATGGTCTTGGCAGCGGCTTCCACCGAGGAGGCGTTCATGTCCGGCATCTTCTGGGTGGCGATCTCGGTAATCTGCTTCTCCGTGACCTTGCCGACCTTGTCTTTGTTTGGAGCACCGGCACCTTTGGCGACACCGGCGGCCTTGAGCAGAAGCACCGGTGCCGGGGGTGTCTTGGTGATGAAGGAGAAGGTGCGGTCTGCAAAGACGGTGATGACCACGGGGATGGTGAGTCCGGCGATATCCGGGCCCTTGGTGCGCTCATTGAACTGTTTGCAGAACTCCATAATGTTGACCTGAGCCTGGCCGAGCGCGGGGCCGACCGGCGGTGCGGGGGTGGCCTTGCCAGCCATGATCTGCAGTTTGACGTATCCAGTGATCTTCTTCGGTGCCATGGTGTTTCCTCTTCTAGTTTCGAAGGGCCTGCTGGGTGCCGGCCGCCTCGGGAGATTAATGCGAATCTATGCGCTACACCGCGCCTGTCGGCCCGGCTCGAAAGCTTATTCCACGACCTTATCGACTTTGGAGAACTCGATCTCGACCGGAGTGGAGCGGCCAAAGATCGAGACCATGACCTTGAGCGTCTCGCGGTCTTCGTTGACATCATCGACTGTGCCGGTGAAGTTGGCGAATGGGCCCTCGTTGATGCGAACCTGCTCGCCCTTGGCGAACTTGACCTTCATGGTCGGCTTATCTTTGTTCGCGTCGGTGCGGAAGAGGATGGAGCTGACTTCCTGCTCAGAAAGCGCGACCGGGTTGTCACCGGTTCCAAGGAAGCCTGTGACGCGAGGCGTGTTCTTGATAACGTGCCAGAGATCGTTATCGAGCTCCATCTCGACCAGGACATAGCCAGGGAGGAAGACACGATCGATGGTGTATTTTTTTCCGTTACGCAGCTCGGTGACCGGCTCGGTCGGGATCATGATGCGGCCGATGCGATTCTCGAGGCCAAAGGCGCGGATACGGCTCTCGAGCGACTCACGCACCTTGCGCTCGAAGCCTGAGTAGGCGTGAATGATGTACCACTTGAAGTTTTGATTGACAGGAGGAGCGAGCTGCTCGGCGCCATCAGTTGGCTCGCCGCCCGGGTTCGAGGCCCTCGGGATTCTGTTCGTCCGAATTCTGTGCTTCTTCCGCCATAGTTACGCCTTTGTCTTGCAATGGGTGCTTCTTTCCGCAGGGTGCACTCGCCGCTAGTGTTTGCCGAATGTGTCGAGGATGAATTTGATGATGAGGTCCATTCCGGAGTCGACGATCCAGAAGTACGCGGCAAAGATGAAGACCGTCACGATAACGACCGTGGTGGTGGACTGCACCTCTTCGCGGGAGGGCGTGATGACCTTGCGCATCTCGCTGCGGACATCCTTGAGGAAGTTGCTGAGGCGTTCCGGCTGGGACTTCCATGCCGGGGTCGCGGTCGGAGTTGTTGCTACGATTGCTTTGGCCATGACGCTTCTTACCTTGTGACGCGGAACTGGTGTGTGTGCGGATGTGCTGGCAGGGGCGCTCGGATTCGAACCGAGAAGTTCGGTTTTGGAGACCGACAGTTTAACCGTTGAGCTTACGCCCCTGTGTCGAGGGGGGCGTACATGCCCCGGCCTCGCTAACCGATCTTACTTGGTCTCTTTGTGATCGGTGTGCTTTCTGCAGGTGTTGCAGAACTTTGAGAACTCGAGCCGGCCGGTGGTGGTCTTCTTATTCTTGGTCGTTGAGTAGTTCCGGTTCTTGCAGGTCGGGCACTGGAGGGTAATGATTTCGCGCATTGATGTTTCCTCTCTGATTTGGCCAACCACCTCGGTTGGCAAGCAGTGTGTCTAGAGTTCTCTCGACACGCCGCGACGCGGGTTAGGGCCCCGCTGCCCAAGTTCCTGAATTGTGAAGCTGGAAACGGAGCGGTCAGGCCACACTCGTTCCCCTCTATTATCCACGAAGTTTCGCAATTGCGAAAGTAGAAGGGTGGGAATCGGACACCGGCCTGGGTGCAGTGGATTTAAATCCGCAGGCCTCTTTGCCGAAGGGCTGCAAAGAAAAGACGGCGAGCCGAAGCCCGCCGCCTCTCGTCTGGAAGACGACAGGTTTACTTGATGATGTCGGAGATGGTTCCTGCACCGACGGTCCGACCGCCCTCGCGGATGGCGAAGCGCAGACCCTTCTCCATGGCGACCGGCGTACCCAGCGTGATCTCAAGCGAGATGTTGTCGCCCGGCATCACCATCTCGGTGCCCTCCGGCAGCTTCGCCGATCCGGTCACGTCCGTGGTGCGGAAGTAGAACTGCGGGCGGTAGCCGTTGAAGAACGGTGTATGCCTGCCGCCCTCTTCTTTGCTCAACACATAGATCTCGCCCTTGAACTGGGTGTGCGGCGTGATCGATCCGGGCTTCGCCAGGACCATGCCGCGCTCCACATCCTCCTTGGCGATGCCGCGCAGCAGCAGGCCGGCGTTGTCGCCCGCAAGACCCTCGTCCAGCTGCTTCTTGAACATCTCGACGCCCGTGCAGGTGGTCTGCTGCGTATCGCGGAAGCCGACGATCGAGCAGGCCTCGCCTACCTTGATCTTGCCCCGCTCGATGCGGCCCGTGACGACCGTGCCACGGCCCGAGATCGAGAAGATATCCTCGATCGGCATCAGGAACGGGAGGTCGACCGCGCGCTCCGGCTGCGGGACGTACTTGTCGACCGCCGCCATCAGCTCGTCGATCTTGGCCTCCCACTGGGCTTCGCCGTTCAGCGCGCCCAGAGCAGACCCGCGGATGATCGGGGTGTCGTCGCCCGGGTAGTCGTACTTCGACAGGAGCTCGCGGACTTCCATCTCCACCAGCTCGATCAGCTCCTCGTCCTCGACCGCGTCGCACTTGTTCAGGAACACGACGATGTAGGGAAC
Source organism: uncultured Acidobacteriaceae bacterium (assembly GCA_963778445.1). Classification (GTDB taxonomy): domain Bacteria; phylum Acidobacteriota; class Terriglobia; order Terriglobales; family Acidobacteriaceae; genus Edaphobacter. The sequence continues at coordinate 459,260 of CAVZUG010000001.1, forward strand.
GCCGACCTGGCGCGCCAGCAGAACGTGCTCCTTGGTCTGCGGCATCGGGCCGTCCGTCGCCGCAACCACCAGGATCGCGCCGTCCATCTGCGCCGCTCCCGTGATCATGTTCTTGATGTAATCGGCGTGGCCCGGGCAGTCCACGTGAGCGTAGTGCCGGTTCGGCGTCTCGTACTCCACGTGAGAGGTCGCAATCGTGATGCCGCGCTCGCGCTCCTCAGGGGCGTTGTCGATCGTGTCAAACGAACGAAACGTGTTCTTCGGGTTGTGCTTCGACAGCACCTTCGTGATCGCCGCCGTCAACGTCGTCTTGCCATGATCAATGTGACCAATCGTCCCAATGTTCACGTGCGGCTTGCTGCGGTCAAACTTTTCCTTGCCCATGATTGCTCTCCTGATTTTGGCCGGGATCGCCGGCGGGTGAACTGAACTTTGTTGTTTGCGAGACCGCTCTTCAGTAGTACGCGTACAGCTTGAAGAAGCGGTTACGAAGCTCGGGGGCGACCTGCTCGAGAGACGCGAGGTAGAACTCGCGGATCTGGCCCTGATCGCCGGGGGAGAGGCTTGGCGTATTGACGGCAACGGTCGCTGGTCCGAGCAGACCCTTGCCGAGGACAGCCTCGAAGTCGCGGATACGCAGCGAAGCCCGCTCGATCGACTTCAGGAAATCACCGACGCGCGCAGGGGAGAAGGCGGTTGCGATGGCCTCGCGCACTGCGCTGAAGGTCTGCGGATCGATGACTTCGAGCGCTGCCTGCTGATACGTGGTGCCCAACGAAAACTCTCCTGCCCGACATCCGGGCCTAACTTCAATGATCTTTGGAGCGGGAGACGGGAATCGAACCCGCGACCAACAGCTTGGAAGGCTGTGACTCTACCACTGAGTTACTCCCGCGGGAGTGCAGCCTTTAGCCACTAGCTTCTAGCTTTTAGCTGACCCTCGCTGCGCCGAGCCTTCGCTAAAGCTGGAGGCTAAGAGCTAACAGCTGAGATTCTGGAGCTGACGGAGAGGCTTGAACTCTCGACCTCTCCCTTACCAAGGGAGTGCTCTACCACTGAGCTACGCCAGCTTTTAGTACAACCGAACTTAACTATCCTATCGTGAACGCAGCCGCGCCAGCGCGATCCGAAAGGCAAAAAACCCGAGCAGCACGAGGGTGAGCGCGCGATACCTGCCGGGCTCCATTGTGAACCAGGCGAGAGCCGCGAGGAGAGCCAGGACGGCGAGCGAGATGATGAGACGTCCGCTGCCGGCCGGGCTTAGGTCCACTAGGCGTTGGCCCCTGATTCTGCGGCGACCGCGGAGAAACCGGTGCCGAAACTGCTGCTAAAAGTGTGGTGCACAGGGGAGGATTCGAACCTCCGTACGTCATAGACGGGCAGATTTACAGTCTGCTGCCATTAACCGCTCGGCCACCTGTGCCCCTGCTGCGCGACGATTCTCTTCCCGGAGGTCCGATTCGATCGTCAAGGAGCACGGCGCGTCCCGAAGATGCGGGGAGGAGCGGAAAGCCTTGAAGAGGGGGGTCGGAGGCCGGCGGTGGAGGCCGTCAGGCAGTGTCAACCAAATCCTGCTTCTGCTGCAATGCGGATGTGACCCAAGCCTTGTGGGGAACTGGAGCTGACGAAGGGATTTGAACCCCCGACCCTCTGATTACAAATCAGATGCTCTACCAGCTGAGCTACGCCAGCCCACGCAATGCTTGTGTCGCTCCTTGTTTGGAACCAAGCCAGACGTGCGAATGGGACCGCGCAGGGTGCGCCGCAGACCTACTTTAGCACGGGACGGCGGCCCCGGCAAAGCACAGAGCGCGGGGCTCTGCGGTGCTGTTTTGGCCGTAGTTCCGTCTGCTCAAGTGCGGAGACCTTGAGCATCGAGGATCTGCCGCAGAGAACCCATTGTGCCCGGTCAGGCGCGTTGCTACGATGGCCGGCACACGGGCACAACAACGTACCGCCTGTGGAGGGCCCGAATGCAACTTCGATCAATTGCTTTGCTTGTTCTACTGGCTGCTCCTCTGTGCGTTGCGCAGCAGAGTACCGAAGACGGCCCGCTCAACCTGGGGTCGGCGCCGCAGCACGCTCATGTGCTGACCAACGACTCGATTATGCGTATGAGCAAGGCCGGCCTCGATGCGGGGTTGATCCTGCAGACGATTCGGACGCAGCCCGGCCAGTACAGTACCGGGCCTGAGGACCTGATCGCTCTGAAAGAAGAGGGCGTTCCGCAGAATGTGATTGCTGCGATGATGGCGCGGACGTCTGGGCTGGCGGAGCACACGCCGGAGCCGGTAACGCTGACACCGCTGTCGCCTGGCATCGATGAGGAGGGTGTCTACCGCAAAGATAAGGACGGCAAGTGGGTGCCCGTTGCGCCGGAGCTGGTGCGCTACAAATCGGGCGGGTGGATCAAGAGCACGGCCACCTACAACATCGTGAAGAAGGATCGCAACGGCGAGGTGTCCGGGGCGCAATCCCAGCTAATCCTGAAGCCAGGGGACGAGCTGGAGATTCTGGCTCCGCCGAATACGGACGCGATCGAGTACCAGCTGCTGCGGTTCCGGTTGCACCCGAATAGCCGGGAGTTCCGGGCGACAACCGGCGGTGTCTTCAACTCGCATGACGGCGTGGAGCGCGATCAGGTGGAGATCCAGCCGAAACGCGTTGCGTCGAGGGTGTTTGCGTTTACCATTCCCCTAACGATCGGTGGAGGCGAGTTCGGCGTTTTGCCGCCCGGCTCCGCCAGCGTTCCCGGCATCGCGTTCGCGGGAAAGATCTATACCTTCGCGATCACGGTGGACAAGTAAGCCGGAATGTAGGTTGGGCGTGACGTACCGGCCATGCTCGCATCGCGAGGACATTTGCAGCGACTCTCATCCCGCCGCCGACGCACACTATTTTCTCTGGCAGCCATTCTTGTTGTCTTCGCCGCGCTGGCGCTGGCATTTCTGCTGCGCAAGGAGGCTCCGCCGGAGGTGGCACGGCTGCTGCCGGAGTCGGACGCGATCCTCTATGCCAACGTGAGGCCGCTGCGGCTGGCGACGCACTTCGATCAGAAGCCGGTGGCGCACAGTGCGGAGTACCAGAACTTCATCGACGCGACCGGGATCGTGCCGGAGCGCGACCTGGACGCGGTGGCGTTTGCGCTGCACCGGATGGACGACCCAGCGGGGCCGAACGGTCCGGTAGGTTACTCGGAGGTGTTTGAGGGCCGCTTCGATGGCAGACGACTCGCGAGCTACCTCCGCTCAGTCGCGAGTGCGCGCGAGCAGTATGCGGGCCATGAGATCTTCACCATTCCCATGGACGATGGGACGGAAAAGAAGCGGCGGTCGCTGCGGGTGGCACAGCTTGGCTATGACACGATTGCGGCATCGAATATGCCGACGGCGGAGCAGATCCACTCCATTCTGGACCGGCACCGAGCGGCGGCGTCACCTTTCGCTGGCTCGTCTCTGTTGAGCGCCCGGTACAGGGAGGTTCCGCTGCTGTCGAGTGCGTGGGCGATCGGGCACATTGGGCTGCCCTTCTCCGAGCGCGGGCGCATCACCGCCTTTGGGCTGGAACTGCCGATGCCGGAGGACACTACATTTGTTGCGAGTCTGCGTTATGTCGGAGCTCTCCATCTGCGTGTGGAGGAGATAGCTCCTAGCGATGCGGAAGCAGCCAAAGCAGCCGAGTCCCTGGAGGCGATGTTGGGCCTGGTGCGATCGATCGAGACAGCGCAGCCCCGTGCTGTTGAGGACGCGGAGTTCAAGGAGGCGCTCGACTCGATGAAAGTGGACCGGCACAGGGATCGTGCGGTGGTGACGGCGACGATCCCGCTGGAACTGGCAAAGCGGCTGAGCGGGGCGGATTCGCTTTCGCAGCGCTAAATGAGCTCTCGCGGAAGCTCTCCGGCGTCAAAGCGGCATCTTTAGTATCAGGCAGGTTTTGAAGGTGCGCCCCTGGGACACTGCTGGGCAGTGCTTTCGATGAAGCGGACAGATGGGTCGAGACGAGAGGGAGATGGAGATGAACGTGAAAGAGAAGATTCGGGCAGGCATACCGGCAGGGCTGCTGGTTGTGGGAGCGGTTACGGCTGGTTTGCTGGTGGGCGTGGGTCCGCTTGAGGCCCAGAGCAGGCAGCCGACGATTACGGGGCAGGCGGCGTTTACGGACTACTCGCAGGAGAAGCCTGGCGTTCGCCGCAAGCTCTCGGTGGGGGACCTGCCGGAGCCGAAGCAGGATGAGGCGGTGGACAACGGACCATCGGTGGTTCCGCGTCCAGAGGGAGCGTGGCCGCAGGCGCCTGCGGGCTTCAAGGTGGAGATGTACGCGCAGGGCTTCCGCGAGCCGCGCCTGATCCGCACGGCACCGAACGGAGATCTCTTCCTGGCCGACTCGCACGGGGACAAGATCATGGTTCTGCGAGGCGTGGGCGCGGATGGGAAGGCGCAGCAGATCTCGACGTTTGCGAGCGGGCTCGACTTGCCGTTCGGCATCGCTTTTTATCCGAGCGGACCGAATCCGAAGTGGGTGTACATCGGCAATACAAAGACCGTGGTGCGCTTTCCTTACAAATCCGGCGACCTGGTTGCGACAGGCGCGGCCGAGCCGGTTGTGGCGCAGCTTCCCGGTTTCGCGCAGCTGCGTGGCGGCGGCCACTGGACGCGCGATATCGCTTTTTCGCCGGACGGCACCAAGATGTTCGTCTCCGTCGGGTCTGCGTCCAATGTGGATGACCCGGACACGCACCCCAACGAGTTTCATCGCGCCGACGTGCTGGAGTACACGCCGGAGGGCAAGTTCCTCAAGGTGTACGCGAGCGGCATTCGCAACTGCGTGGGCGAAGCGATCAACCCCACCACCGGGCAGCTCTGGTGCTCGACGAATGAGCGCGACAACCTAGGCAACAACCTCGTTCCCGACTACATCACGAGCGTGAAAGAGGACGGGTTCTATGGCTGGCCGTGGTGGTACATGGGCGGGCACCAGGATCCGCGGCATCCCGGCACCCATCCGGAGCTGAAGAGCAAGGTGATTACGCCGGACGTAATCGTGCAGCCGCACATGGCCTCACTCGAGATGGCCTTCTACGAGGGCAGCCAGTTTCCTGCGGACTACAAGGGCGACGCGTTCGCGGCGGAACATGGGTCATGGAACAAGAAGAACCGCGTCGGGTACGAGGTGATCCGCGTGCCGATGAAGGACGGACACGCGACCGGCGAGTACGAAGACTTTCTGACCGGCTTTGTGACGCCCGACGGCAAGGTCTGGGGACGACCCGTTGGCGTGGCGGTGGCGAAGGACGGATCGCTCTTTGTCACGGACGACGGTACGAAGACGGTGTGGCATGTGAGCTATACGGGCAACAGATCGAAGGTGGTTGCCCTCGGTGTGCCGGTACAGAAGTAGTTCCGGGGGGGGGTACCCCCCCCCGGGTATTCTTGCGCTAAAATCGTCATTCCAAAGCACATAACGTAGCCCTATGCGCGCAAAATCGTCATTCCATTAGGGTTACAGCTAAATTCCTCATTCTAAAGGAGAAAGCTCCGGGGCCCCGGAGCTTTTCTGTCTATGGATTGAGTATAGCTAACTGTGAGGGGTGGTTGCGCCAGGTCCTTTCTTCCGGCCCTACGCGGGTATGGGCGTGTTTGCGTCTTGACAGACTCTGTTGCGGAGGGCTGGGCGACGAGCTATCCGATCGCTCGCTGCCCTTCACGATAACGGCGTAGAAGGCAACGGCAACGACGAGAGCAAGTACAGGGGTCCTTCACTGCGTTCAGCGACTGCCTTGATTGTCAAGCAGGTTGTTCTAGAGCGAACGTCTTCGGCTGAAAGGTGCCAGGAGCCGTTGCAGGGGCGAACCTTCTCGGGATTCTTCGCTGCGCTCAGAGTGACTGCCCCGGTACGTAACCTATACAGCGACAGGGAAATTGCTCTAAGCGCTGAGAGCCTTGCGGGTTTTTAGCTCTTCTAGCAGCGCCTCGACCTGCTGATCGCGCTCGAGCATGGCGAAGCGGTCTTCGAGCGAGTCGCCGGCTGCCAGCGCCTGTGCCGCGGTGTTGCTGGCCTGCTGCAATGCGATGCGTGACTTGTAGCGATCGATGGACGCGGTTCCCTGCCCTGTTTCGGTGGCGGCGTGGGCCTGCTGGGCCTTGCCGACCATGCGTGCGCGGCGGTGCTCGGCGATGAGGAGATCGCAGCGGGTGCGGGTTTCGGCGAGCTTGCCCTGCAGCTTGAGAAAGGTGCTGCGGAGGGCTTCGGCTTCGGTGCGCTGATCGTCGAGCTGCTGCGCGAACGACGCGGCCATCTGCGTGGGAGAGCGAGCGCGTCGAGCGCTTCGCGGGCCATGTCGTCCTTGCCCTTGGCGACGGCGAGCGCTGCCTTTCCCTTCCAGGAGCTGACGGCTGCGTCTGTGCTCAGCCTGCTTTCTTTTCGAGCAGGTGCTGGTCGGCGATGGCGATGGCGACCTGGGTCTTGACCTGGAGGAGCTGGTTTTCCATGTCGAGGACGAGCTGCTTGAGCATCTTTTCGGGATCTTCCGCCTGGTCGATGAGGTCGTTGAGTTGGCGCGGAGAAGAGTGGTGACGCGTTCCATGAGTGCCATGGTGTTGTGCTCCTTTTCGGTTACGTTTTGCTGTCATCTGCCGTGGCGGGCTCTACCCCACCCTTGCGCGATGAGACTGCGAGAGGGTGGGGCACCCGTATCGCGGTTAGTGGCTGTTGCGCGTCGCCGTTGGTGTTGCGTGGGGCCATCTGCTTGACGTTGGACATGAGGTCGCACATCTTCATGCCGCTGAGCGCTTCGAAGAGCGCGGGCACCTGGGCGGCGATCTCGGTCATCTCGCCGGTGAGCTTGTGCGCACCGATGTCTTGCCGTCGTTGCCGGTGGAGACGATGGTGATCTTGTCGACCTTGCAGAGCGGCTCGGCTCATGGCGCGGACGACATCGGCCATGTTGGTGATGAGCTTGTCGACGACGGCGGCCTGCGACCACTCCTGGTAGGCCTCGGCTTTGACGTTCATGGCCTTGGCTTCGGCTTCGCCCTTCTGGAAGATGATGGCGGCTTCGGCTTCGCCCTGCACGCGGATGGCCTGGTGCGCGGCCTTCGGCTTCGGCCATCGAGGCGCGAGCGCTCTCGGCGTTGGCCATGTTTTCGATGCGCTGCTTTTCGATCTCCGAGCGCTTGAGGACGGTGGCGATGAGCTCTTTTTCGTTGCGCAGGATCTCGGCCTCCTGCACCTTGACCTGCCCTCTTTTTCGATCTGCTGCACCTGACCTGCTCGGCGATGACCTTCTGCTGCATGACGTTGGTCTGGAGCTCGTAGGCCTTGTCGGCCTGCGCCTCCTGGCGGCGAGACTGCTCGGTGAACTGCGCCTTCTGGATGTCGAGGTCGCGCTGGGCCTCGGCCTGCTTGGCGAGCGAAGCGGTCTCGGCGATGACACGCTCCTGGTCGGCGGCGGCCTTGGCGATCGCGGCTTCGCGCAGCGCGATGGCGCGACGGATGGCGGTGTCGCGCTCGGCTTCGGCGGAGGCGATCTCGGCGTCGCGCTTGATGCGTGCGATGTCCGGGCGGCCCATGTTGGTGATGTACTCGTTTTTGTCGCGGACCTCGCGGATGGTGAAGCTGACGACTTCGAGGCCCATCTTGGTCATGTCGTCGGCAGCAGGTGGAGCGCATGCGTTCGGCGACCATCTCCGGCTCCTTGACGATCTGCTCGACCGTGAGCTGGCCGATGATGCCGCGCAGGTGGCCTTCCATGACGAGGCGGATGAGGCCTTCGCGCTGATCGGGGGTCTTGGTGAGGAACTGCTCGGCGGCGGTGAGGATCGACTCCTGGTCGGAGCGGACTTTGATCTGCGCGACGGCTTCGACCGTGACGGCGACGCCCTGGCTGGTGTAGAGGTCCTGCTGCGGTGCGACGTCGAAGCTCATGAGTTCAAGCGAGAGCTCGCGGGCGTGCTCGACGACTGGGAAGATGACGGTGCCGTGCCCCTTGATGACGCGCGGGTCCGCGAAAGCCGTAGACGATCAGAGCTTCGTTCGGGCCCGCCTTGCGGAACATGCGGGCGAGAGTAGACAGCAGGACGATGGTGGCGAGGACGATGAGTCCGATGACGACGATGTACGAGTTCGGCATAAACGCCTTCTTTCAGGATGGGCAGTGAGTTGTTGCTGTAAGCGGCCCGAGTGAGGTCTTGTGGCCGCGAAAGTTGGGGCTTCGGCGGAGCGAGGGGACTTCGTCAGAGATCGAGGTCCTGCCACGGCCTGACATAGGCGACGCCGCGCTCGAAGCGGAGGACGACGACCTCGGCGCCGCGATCGATGGCGGCGCCGTCTTCAGAGCGAGCGGGGGCGGAACGGCGGGCGCCAAGTTGCGAGTAGAGGATCTCGCCGGTCCGTCCGGGCTCGAGCGGATCGGTGACACGGCCGAGGACGCCGGTCATTTCTGTGTCTTCGGAGGTGAGAGCGCGCTCTCGCGGCAGGAGGACGGAGGCAAGAAACCAGAAGATGAGGCCGGCCCCCGCGAGGCCGCTGACGGTGGCGATGAGCAGAATAAGCGGAGCGCAGAAGACGCTATGCGTTCGCAGGAGGTAGCCGGCGCCGCCGAACCAGCAGAGAAAGGCGGTGAGGGTGAAACCATTGAGGAGCGAGATACCGTGGGCACCGTGGGCGCTGCGGGTGCCCACGGGGACACGTGCAGGTGGGTGTGGCTGCCGAGGTGGACGTGGCCGCCGTGGATGTGGCCGCCGCCGGTAAAGAGCGACAGCGCGCATAGAACAAGGCCGAGGACGAAGCAGGCGAGATAGAAGAGTTCCCAGGTCATTGGGCTTTCTCCGATTTGCGGGTTGGAGGATCTTTTTGCGGGGAGATGCGTTGCGGCGTGCCCTGCGAGCTTGCGTCGTGAGGTGCGGCCGTGGCCGAGATGGGCAGCGTCGAGCCTGGATGGGCTGGCGGGCCGAAGCACTTCGAGCAGGCGATCGAGCAGGACCGGCGTTTCGAGGATGGACTCGAGCAGCAGCAGGCAGCGGCGAGAGTCCTCGTGGCGGGCGAGGGCGCGCAGGGCCTGGCAGAGCTCGGGGTCTTTATCGAAGCGTTCGGAGCCGGCGATGAGCCAGAGGTCGAGCTTGTCTTCGTGGGTGCGGAGGTCGGAGAGGAGCTCGGCGTGGTAGCCCTCGGGGTCTTCGACGAGGTAGCCGGGATGGACCTGGAAGAACTTCGCGAGCAGGAGCCGCGTGGTGTTGGTGAGGTGCGGGCGGGCGCCGGACTCGATCTGCGAGAGGTAGCTCTGGCTGAGGGGTGCGTCCATCTCCGCGGCGATGGCGCGGACGAGCTCCTGCTGGGTCATGGCGCGGTTGAGGCCGCGGAGGCTGCCTTCGACCTCCCGGAGGTACTTCAGTTTGTCGGAGAGCTTCATGCGATATCACCGATTGCAATATTTATATCACATATCGCAATATGCGCCAAGGATAATCGTGATTGCGATCTTATCGGCCTCCGTAACCGCTCTCGCATGGGTCTTCAGCGTGGCTTGAGTTTGGCTTCAGGAGGGTTTAAGCGCGGTCTGGCACACTCAAGTTGTGGACGTAGGCCGAAGGAGAAGTACATGAGATGGACCGGACAAGGAATCGTCTTAGGTGCGGCTCTCGCACTATCGTTAGCGGCACTCGCGCAGGAGAAGAAGATCGAGCGTTCCGCTTTGCCAGCAGCCGTTCAGAAGACGATTGACCAGGAGACAAAGGGCGCCACCGTAAAAAGGCTCTCGACTGAACGCGAGAATGGCAAGAAGGTGTATGAGGCGGAGACCGTCGTGAACGGTCACACGCGTGACATCCAGATTGCGGAGGATGGGACGTTGACGGAAGTGGAAGAAAGGGTCGCGCTGGACTCTTTGCAGGCTGACGTGAAGAAGGGACTGGAAGTGAAGGCGGCGGGTGCGAAGATCACCAAGGTCGAGTCGCTCACGAAGAACGGCAGACTGGTTGCGTATGAGGCTGCTACTTTGCGTGGAACGAAGCGAGGCGAGGTCCAGGTAGGACCGGATGGAGCTTCGTTGATGCACGCGCAGTAATCGGTCGGCACAGACAAGGGCAGAACCGGCGCGGAGGCTGGTTCTGCCCTTTTTTCGTGTGCGCTACTAAGACTTCGGGAGCCTTGGTCCGCCGAGGTCGGCGATGGTGGTCTGGAGATACTTGTGCGGGTTGACCGAAAGGTCGTGGATCTTGACCTCGTAGTGGACGTGGTTGCCGGTAGTACGGCCGCTGTGGCCGACATAGCCGATGATCTGTCCGCGGAAGACGGTCTGGCCGGCGAGCACGTTGAAGCCGGACATGTGACCGTACAGGGTCTTGAGGCCGTGGCCGTGGTCGAGGACGACCTCGCGGCCGTATCCGTTGGACAGGCCGGCGGAGAGGACGACGCCGTCGGCTGTGGCGCGGATGGGGGTTCCGAGCGGGGCCGAGATGTCGATGCCTTTGTGGAACTCACCCTCACCGGTGCCGAGGATGGGATCCTCGCGCTGACCGAATCCGGAGGTGATGGGACCGATGACGGGCCACAGGGTGGGGGCGAGCGAAGCGTCGAAGGTGCTGCCGATTCCGGGGATGCGGGTGAGGCTGGTCGCGCCCTCGCCGATGCCGCTGACGGGCGAGGTCGGAAGGAAACGGGTCGCCCGGCCGCTCATTGCGGTGGTGCGCAGGTTGTAAAAGGCGTCGAGCGACTTGTAATAGCTGTCGTTTGAGAAGGATCCCTGCTCGGTGGCGAGCGGCGCGGTTGCTGTCGACGCGACAGCATCAGGCTTGCTGTGGCGGAAGCGCCCGGTTGCCTGTGAGACCGGAACAGCGAGTTTGTTGGCGGTGAAACCGTAGAGTGCCGAGACTTCGGTTGCAAGGGAGCTGAGACTGGCGGCCTGAACGTCGCGCTCCTGCGCGGTCTTCTCCAGGTGGGCGTAGTCCTTCTGGAGGTTGTTGTGATCCTGGCGCAGCTGGTTGAAGCGCGCGGTTTTGATGAGCATGCGCGAGTAGGAGCCGGCGAGGCCCGTGATCGTGAAGAGGCCAATGATGGCAGCAGCAATAAATACGTAGGCGTAATGGAGAGGGATAGGGAGTTTGGTGAGGGTGCCGTCAGCATCGCGGCTGACGAACATGATGTAGTGACGCTTCTTTCCGATCAAGCGGAGACCTTGGCCCGGGTTTGACCGCGTGGGGAGCGGCGCGGAGAAAGGGCGGTTTGCAAATGCGGTTTGCTGAATGCGATTGGCAATGCGCTTATCTCGATTGGGCTTACACGTTCAGTTTAACAAAGGGCTACTCCTTGTGCAACCCAAGACCCCGCATTTTCTACAACTTGTACGTCAGGTGCGGGCTGGCGGTATGCTGTCGTTTCTATGCGTTTGACGGTTCACAAAGGCGGGGAGTTGGGGCTGATCGAGCAGATCCGAGGAGCGTTTGCACGGAGGCGGGGGGGTGGGGTGGAGTTGGGGATTGGGGATGATTGTGCCGTGGTGCGGCCTCGTGGAGGGTGGGATCTCCTTGTAACTACAGATCTTATGTTGGAGGGGCGGCATTTTCGCCACGATCTCCATAGTGCGGAGTCGGTCGGGCATCGATGTATCTCTCGTGGATTGAGTGACATAGCGGCTATGGGAGGGGAGCCTGTGGCGGCTTTTCTGTCACTGGGCATGCCTTCTAACCTGTTGAAAACAAGTGCGGGACGGCGATGGTTGGGGCGATTTCTGGATGGTTTTCGCGTGGTGGCGGATGGTTGTGGTGTGGTTCTGGCGGGTGGAGACACCGGTGAGATGGCTGGTGACGCGATGGTGGCGGATATTGTGCTCGTCGGGCAGGTTCCGCGGGGTAAGGAGTTGCGGCGGTCGGGCGCGCGGGTGGGGGATGGGATCTATGTGACGGGGGCGCTGGGCGGGGCGGCCGCGGAGTTGGAGCGGATGATGGCGGGGCGGGGACGAAAAGCGAGGCGGACGGGTGTGCCGGGCGCGCAGCCGCAGAGCTATCCGGAGCCCCGGCTGGCGGTGGGGAGAGCCCTGCGGCAGAGGGGGCTGGCGACGGCGTGTATCGACGTGAGCGATGGTTTGTCAACGGATCTGCGGCATCTATGTGAGGCGTCGGGGGTGGGGGCGGAGGTGGGGGCGGGGGCGCTGCCGGTGCATCGGCTGGCGGAGGGACCGGAGGGGCTTCGGCTGGCGCTCGACGGCGGGGAGGATTATGAGCTTTTGTTTACGGCCCCAGGGCGGGTGCCCAGGCGGATTGCGGGGTTGGCGGTGACGCGGGTGGGAGAGGTGGTTGCGAAGCGGAAGGGCGTTGTGCTGGTGGGGGCGGATGGGGCGCGGAGGGATTTAGAGGCGAGGGGCTGGGAGCACTTTCGGGGATGAGCGCATGGGCGGAGAAGCGGGTCCTTCGCTGCCGCTCAGGATGACGACCAGAAGAACGGGTGAGGGCAACGGCAACAGCGGATTCTTCGCTGCGCGAAGGAATACAGACAGAAAGCAAGAGCAACAGCAGATCCTCCGCTTCGCGAAGGATGACAGACAGAAAGGCAAGAGCAACAGCAACAGCAACGGCCACGGCCACGGCAACGGCAACCGCAACCGCAACCGCAACTGCAACTGCTACTGCTACTGCTACTGCTACTGCTACGAACAGGACAGCAGAGGCTGCTAGCATCGGTTTCTGTTGGCAGGTTGGAGGTGTGGTGTGCGGGAGACGACTCGGGTGGTGCGGGCGATGCTGACGCCGGCTGTGGCGGGTGAGGCGATGCATGGGGGGCCAGTGTTTGCGGGGCCGTTTCATGCGCCGGGCGATCCTGCGGGGGTGGCGTATACGTATGGGCGATCGCACAATCCGACGTGGACGGCGCTGGAGGAGGCACTGGGGATACTCGAGTCGGGCGAGGGATACCGGGCGCGGTCGCTGGTGTTTTCGTCGGGGATGGCGGCGGTTGCGGCGGTGTTTGGGGCGGTGTTGCGGCCGGGGGATGTGGTGGTGCTGCCCTCAAATGCGTACTTTACGGCGCGGCTGCTGGCGGAGGAGTACTTCGCGCGAATGGGCGTGGAGGTGCAGATGGCACCGACGGGGGAGGCGCAGGGCGAGTTGGTGAAGGGTGCGCGGCTGCTGTGGCTGGAGACGCCGAGCAATCCGGGGATGGACATCTGCGACATCTCCTCGCTTTGTGAGCAGGCGCATGCGGCGGGGTGCCTGGTGGCGTGCGACAACACGACGGCGACGCCGCTGGGGCAGAAGGTGCTGGAGCTGGGAGCGGACTACTCGGTGGTGTCGGATGCGAAGTCGATGACAGGCCATAGCGATCTGATGATCGGGCATGTGGCGGTACGGGAAGGCAGTCAGTTCTCCGTTCCCAAATCTCAGTTCTCAGTGGGGGTGGATTTGTATGCGGGGCTGGAGCGGTGGCGGACGTTGACGGGGAGTATTGTGGGGCCGATGGAGGCCTGGCTGGCGGGGCGTTCGCTGGCAACGCTGCCGCTGCGGCTGGAGCGGAGCTGTGCGAATGCGATGCGGGTCGCGGAGTTCCTGTCCGTGCGCAAGGAGGTGTTGCGGGTGATGTATCCGGGGCTCCGGTCGCATCCGGGGCATGCGATAGCGGCGCGGCAGATGCGGAGCTTTGGGCCGGTAGTGAGCTTTGTGCTGCGGGACCGAGAGGCGGCGGAGCGGTTCTTGAGTGCGGCGGAGCTCGTGACCGAAGCGACGAGCTTTGGCGGGGTAACGACGACGGCGGAGCGGCGCGCCCGTTGGGGGCACGATGCGATTGAGGAGGGTTTTATTCGGTTGAGCGCGGGGTGCGAGGACGGCGAGGATCTCGTGGAGGATCTCGGGCGGGCGCTGGAGGCGATTTGAATGCTGTTCCCTCTCGCCTAATGCAGGGATTTCCGGGAGACAACCCTTGCAGTATTTACTTCGGACCGCGTCCGTGTGGGAGATCGGAAGTCCGTGCAACGCCTTGAGCGTCGAACATTTCCGCCGGCTTCAAAACGGAAGCAGGTCTCTCCATTTCGCTGCGCTTCGGTCGAGATGACAAATGGTGGAATGAATAAAGCTCAACGCGCTAACGTCCCTTTTTGAAAGCGGAGATAACCCCAGTGTTCCGGCACATGCATGTCGATGAGGCCCTGCGGGGACCAGACCCAGTTATCTTCCCTCCCTTGGCCTGCTTTCCATTCCACGCGGCTGAAGTTGATACGCCATTCGGAGCCGTCCTGCGGATGCGGCACGTGTTGGCGGGATTCGAAGGCGTCGAGCGGATAGGCGATCTCGAGGGTCCACCCATGATCGGTGTCGGAGGAGTGGTTGAGCGTGCCCTCGACGGCTACAGCGGTCCTGAGGCCCTTGATGTCCCAGCTGTTGTCGGCCTTTCCGCCCAGCTTGTAGGGCTTATCCAGGTAGAGATCCCAACCGGTGTTGAGGGCGTTCATCTCAAACTCGTAGTAGCTGGGGGTCGACGGAAGCGGTTTTAGAAATACCTCGAAGTCGTTGTCGTGGAAGATGACGGAGTCGTGCTCCGTGAGCGTGGCGTGGACGTCGGGTTCCTCGAGCTCCGCGGCAATGTAGAGATACCTACTATCCCAGAGCATCTTTGCGCGTGTGCGGAAGCGAGGTTTCGGCTTCCCTGCACCTTCGATGTCGACGAAGTCCTCCGTCCAGGGCGCACGCGCCCATGCCGGATCGTCGAGCTTGCCGTCGATGCGTATGGGCCTCCCGGTGTAATGGCAGACGTAGGAGAGTGGCGCCGGGGCAGATGTCTGCGCGGGCGAGAGCGACGGGGTCGCCGAGAGGAGAAGGAGCGCGATCAGCGATCTGAGCAAGGTGCGATCTTGTGTGTGCATGGTGAATCTGTGAGCAAGAGGTGTCCGGGGTTCTGCGCGGAATTTTACCTTGTCCGCGTGAGACCGCGGAGAGATCCGGGCGGGGGAGAGGGCTGCCTCCGGTGCAGTGGTGCGCAATCCGGAGAGCCCTTTTGAAGGTGCCCGCTCGAAATCCGGGCCTAAACCTTGGCGGACGGCGTATAAAGTCTCTGTCAGATTTCGGGTAAACACCGGACCAATTGGTCTGTTGCGGGTTCTTGCGAGAGTTGCGGCACGGGGCTTCCGCGAGAGGACAGAGGGATCGAAAGCGAGGATGCAATGAAGCGTGTTTCTCTTTGGAGGCGTACAGGGCTGATGACGGCCTTGCTGCTGTCCGTTACGGCGATCCAGGCTCAGACGGTAACGGGTACTCTGACCGGCATCGTCACCGATCCGAGCGGCGCTGTTATTCCAGGTGCGCAGGTGGTGGCGCACAACGTGGATACGGGTGTGGACTCGGTGGCGAAGTCAGACGCGGCGGGGCTCTATCGCATCGCGTTTCTGCCGATCGGCCGGTACACCGAAGCCGTGGACGCGAGCGGATTTGGGACCAGGACGATTCCGGCCTTTCAGCTGGAAGCTCTGCAGACCATCACGTTCAACGTGAAGCTCTCGGTGGGTACATCCTCCACCACGTTAGATGTTACGGAGTCGTCGCAGATCCTGGATACGAACGACTCGACGCTGAGCAGCACATTTACGGCAAATACGATTCAGAATTTTCCGTTGAACGGCCTCGATTTTTCGGCTTTGACCTTGTATGTGCCCGGCTCTGTGAGCACCGCGGGAACCGGGGGTACGACCAGCATCGAACGCAGCACGTACTACACGGACACCGTCAACCTGAACGGGAATCGCGCGCAGGCGAACAACTACACGCTGGACGGCATCGACATTAATGAGACGTTCAACAACCTGATCGCATATAGCCCAGCACCGGAGGCTCTGCAGGAGATCAAGGTACTGACGGCGAACTCCCCGGCAGACTACGGGAACGTGAATGGCGGAGGAATTGTCAGCATTCTCAAGAGCGGCACGAACGCGCTTCATGGATCAGCTTACGGATATGTGCAGGATTACAGGACCAATGCAAACTCGTTTGGCAATAATCAGGCGACACCTAAGATTCCGATAAATTCGTATTCGCAGGCACAGTTCGGGGGTACGTTCGGCGGACCTATCCGGCGCGACAAGCTCTTCTTTTTTGTGGATTATCTGGGATCGCGTTTTCACCAGGGTGGAACCTCGCAGGCTAGCGTCTTTACGCAGGCCATGCGGAATGGGGACTTCTCCGCGCTGCTGGCCGGGGATAACAAGATTCAGCTCTACGACCCTGAGAATGGCTTTACGGAATTTGTTGGGAATAAAGGCGTTCCCATCGTGAATCCTGTGGCCAAGTTCCTGTTTGCCCATCCGGAGTTATACCCGCTGCCAAATGCGACGCCATTGGATGGCATCGTACAAAACAATCTGCAAGGCCCGACACGGAACTTTAAAGCGAACAATCAGGGGGATATCAAGATCGAGTATGATCCACATCCGTCGGACAAGATTACCGGCTTTTATGCGATGTCGACGGCCTATGACGGGTCTACGGCGCTGCTGGGGATCAGCTTCCCCGGCGCGAACATCTTTCCGACTAAAGTGATGGGCGTGAACTGGGTGCATATTTTCTCGCCGACTATCGTCAACTCCGCTCGCCTGGGATTTACCCGCACGCATTGGAATGAGGGATTGCCGCAGGATCCCACGGGCCAGTTTGGGACCGGAGGAAATGCCAAGGTAGGGATTACGTTCGCCAACCAGGCTTACAACGGGTTTTCTTACCAGGGGATCGGCGGTGGGCTGAGCGGAGTAGGAACACCCGCCCAGGACGGCGGACTGATCGATAATACTTACAGCTACATTGAGAACCTCACGTGGCAGCGCGGCAGACACACACTTACTTTCGGAGTCCAGGCGCTGCGATATCAAAACAATTATCCGACGAGCAACAACAATGGCTATCTGGGCGCTTTGAGCTACAGCGGTTCGTTCACGAGCAATCCGTCCGCCGACAATGCGGCAGGTTATGGCGGCGCAGACTTTGTGCTGGACCGGGTCTCTTCCGCCGCGGCGACGCTTAATAGCGTTAACGTGGGGCAGCGGCAGTGGCGTGTTGCCGGATTCGCCAGTGATGACTTCAAGGTGCTGCCGAACCTAACGCTCAACTTCGGTGTGCGTTATGAGTACGACCAGCCGTGGATTGAATCGAACAACAAGACCGGCAATATCGACGTGGCGACGGGGCAGGTGATCTATGCCGGGAGCGTGCCGACGGGTGCGCCGGCTGGATCGGGACTTTGCAGCAATCGTGCCTGCTATGACAGCAACTTCCGCCAGATTATGCCGCGGCTCGGTTTTGCTTACCAAGTAAACGGCCGTTTTGTGCTGCGCGGCGGGTACGGAGCGACCAGCTTCTATGAAGGTAACTCGTCCAATCAACGGCTCACGTCAATTACGCCATTTATCCAGGCGGTTAGTGTAACTACAATTACACCGACGGCCGGCAACGGGGGCACACCGCGCACGGCGGAACAGGGTTTTACCGGCGGCACCACACAGTTCGGCGGCACGTTTAACGTGTATCCGAAGAATATTCAGCCGGCCTATGTGCAGGAGTGGAGCCTGACGGCGGAATATGCGCTGTCGCGCAGTCTTTCGCTGCAGGTGGGGTACCTTGGGGAACAGGGCCAGCACATTGAGGACTATGGGAATGTGAATCAATGGCGGGTCAATGGCGACCAAACTTCTGCCCCGTATTACAACAACAAATATATTGGCGTGAACGCGGTTGATCCTTCGGTGAGCATCGGGTCCAACCAGCTTTTGATTACGGAGTCGCGTGCGGCGATGAACTACAACGCGCTGCAGGCGGTGCTGCGCGAACGTGTAAGCCATGGGCTGGAGTTTACGCTGAACTACACCTACGCGAAGGCACTGACCAATAGCCTGGGTAATTATGCGCTGAACGTAAACGGATTTTCGGGCGCGTTTCAGAATTATTACGACAGCGCGGCTGACTGGGGTCCGGCTGGTTACGATGTGCGGCATAACGTCAGCGGCACGGGTGTCTATGCGCTGCCGGTGGGGCGCGGGAAAGAGTTCCTGTCGGGCGTCAATCACGTGGTGGATGAGGCGATTGGAGGCTGGAGGATCGCTGTGGCGGGCGTGGCGTATACGGGTTTTCCGCAGACCATAACGGGGCCTGGGAACAATTCGAACAGCTACGGTAACTCACGGCCGAATCAGTATCGGGCTTTGAAGGTTCGGAACCGAACGACTGCGAACTGGTTCGGCACGGATCCTTCGGCGACGCCTTGCACAATGCCGGGTGTGGACAACGGAGTTTGCGCGTTTGGGACTCCGGCGGACAATACGTTTGGTACCGCGAGGAACGGGAATGTGCGCGGACCGGGGTACCTGAACGTGGATATGTCGGCGTTCAAGGACTTCCATACGTTTCGCGAGCAGACGCTGGGATTTCGGTTTGACGCGTTCAACGCGTTCAATATTGTGAGCTATGGAAATCCGAACACGAGCCTGACCGATCCGAACTTCGGGAAGGTTTCGAACCAGAACGTCCGGTCGGTGGAACGGCACCTGCAGTTCTCGGCGAACTACAGGTTCTAGGGTGTATGTCAAAAGCTACGGCAACATTCCAAGCATTGGACGGTCTCGCCAATTTCGGCAAAGCGGGTCTCTCCACTTCGCTGCGCTCCGGTCGAGATGACAGATAGCATGGGTGAGTTTATCGGGAGGCGAACTCGCCCAGCGGAGAAGACAGATGATTCGCGGCGTTTGGGTCGACGAGTTTGTCGGCTGCGAGGGCGAGGATATTGTGGCCGCGGGTGGTGGGGTGGAGGTCATCCCAGAAGAGGTACTGGTCGGGGTTGACGGCGAGATTGCCTTGCGACATCGCGGTGACGTTGACGAGGGCGTAGCTGCCCGGTGAGGCGATGACCTGCCGGAAGAGATTGAAGACGTCGAGCTGACGGAGCTGGACACGGCCGAAGCTGAAGAAGCGGAGGACGTCGATGCCAGCGGCGAGGGTGGTGTTGTAGAGGACGGCTCCCTGGGTTGCGACTACAGCTTCGGACGGCAGCCCGGTGAAGCGGGGGACGGAGCCGAGCGGGGGGAGGTTGGGGATGATGAACTGAGTGGCTCCGGCCCCGATGAGGCGCTGGACGTTTTCGGTCTGCTGGATGGCGGCGTCGACGACATCTTCGGGTTTGGTGGCGTAGAGGACGTCAATGGCTCCGGCCCAGACGACGAAGAGGGTCTTGTTGGTGATCTTTGGATGCGTCGCGAGATAGGTGGAGATCTGGAGGCCGACGTTGTTGACGTTGACGAAGGGAGCGTTGGGGCCGGTGCCGAGGGTGAGCGGACTGGTGCCGCTGCCGGTAGTGGCGAAGCCGTAAGCGTAGTCGGTGCCGCCGTTGAGGGAGGCTTTGACGACGGGGTGCGTGGGGAGCATGGCGGCGAGCTGCTCGATCCAGACGCCGCGGTAGTTGCGGGCTGCGGGAGCGGTGTCGAAGCCGTCGGTGAAGCGGCCGTAGGTGTAGTTGGCGTACGGGCTGGGGATGGGGACGCCGTACTTGGCGAGGGTGAGATCGGTGACGTTGCCGGTGTCGGAGAGAGAGTCGCCGAAGACGACGATGGAGGTGTAGTTCTGGGCGTGCGCGAAGGCAGCCATCGAGGTGATGAGGACGGCGGCGCAGAGGCGTGCGGAAAGGGACGAGGCAGGCGTACGAAGTGGGAAGGGGATTCGCATGGGTGTCGCTTTCAGGGTTGGAATTAGTAACACGTGCCGGGGACGCAGTGAACTTACACGGCTGCTTTCCGAGTGTCAATGATGGAGTGCTCTGGGTAGGCTTTCAACTTATGTCAGCGGCTGAAAAGCACTTGGACTGCGACAGTGAGGAGGGTAAAAGATGACGGCAAGGGCAACAGCCTCCGCTTCGCTCCTGAATGACAAGCGAAAGAACAGACAACGGCAGAAGCAACAGCAGATTCCTCCGCTTCGCTCCTGAATGACAAGCAAAAGAACAGACAACGGCAAAAGCAACAGCAGATTCCCTTCGGGAATGACAGACAGAAAGCGAGGGCAACAGCAGATTCCTCCGCTTCGCTCCTGAATGACAAGCAAGAGAACAGACAACGGCAAGGGCAACAGCAAATTCCTCCGCTTCGCTCGTGGATGACAAGCAAAAGAACAGACAACGGCAGAAGCAACGGCAGGTTGCCTTCGGGAATGGCAGACAGGAAGCAAGGGCGACCGAGTTGAGAGACTTGACGGTCTGGATGGAGCGGGTGAGGATCGGCGGATGGGCGAAGGTGGATTCAGGCGGGCATGGACTGCGAAGGTGCTGGAGCGGGCTCCGCTGATTGCGCCTGCGCGGCGGTATACGTATCCGCGGGAGGTGGCGGGGGAGGAGGATGCTATGGCGCGGGGGGCGCTGGAGCTGATGGTGCGGGCGGAGGGCGCCGGCGAGTTTCTGGCGACGTGTGCGCTGGGGTTTCGCAGCGCGGAGATGCCGACCGGGGTGTGGGGATGTCCGCGGGCGGAAGAGATGTGCGCGGTGGCGGGGGGGTATGCGTACGTGATCGATACGCGGCGGCCCGAGGTGTCGGTGCATGTGGGGCTGCGGCCGGTGGTCGAGGTCCGAGAGGCGGTGGAGGTGGGGCTGCTGCTATTTGCGGGGTTTCATACCGTGGCGGCGTGGGGCGTGGATGGGCTGCTGTGGGAGACGGGGCGGCTGAGTTGGGAGGGGGTTCGGCTCCATGCGGTGGAGGGTGCGGTGCTGCGGGGGTGGGGATGGGATGTGCGGACGGATAAGGAGATAGCGTTTGCGGTGGATCTGCGGACGGGGGAGCATGAGGGGGGTGGGTTTGCGCGATGACGGATATGATGGGCGACGCAAGCCCCTCTGCCTATGCTGATCCGGGTTGGTTACGATATCGAGTTTTGGCTGCCTGCGCCGGTCTCGATGGTGGCGATGCTGCAGGTGCATCCCTCGCGCGTGGCGGACCTGCGGGAGCCTGAAGACATGCGGGCCGACCCGCCGCCTTTGCGGCAGAGCACATTTCTGGACGGATTCGGCAACCGATGCTGCCGCCTGGCGGCTGAGGCCGGGAGTCTGCGGCTGAGCGGAAGGACGCTGGTGGAAGATTCAGGAGAGCCACAGGCGGAGAACGCCGACGCTTGGGAGCATCCGGTGGATGAGCTGCCGGATGAGGTGCTGCCGTTTCTGCTGAGCAGCCGGTATTGCGAGGTGGACCGGCTTTCGGGGCTGACTGTGGAGCGGTTTGGGGGAATGGCTCGCGGATGGGAACGGGTGGCGGCGGTGTGCGACTGGGTGCATGAGCGGGTGGAGTTTGGCTATGCGTTTGCGGACCCGAGGAAGACGGCGGTGGAGACGCTGGCGGAGGGCAAGGGCGTGTGCCGCGACTTCCAGCACCTGGCGATTGCGTTGTGCCGGGGCCTGCACATCCCGGCGCGGTATGTTGCGGGGTATCTGGGAGACATCGGGGTGCCGCGGGAGGCGACGCCGATGGACTTCAGTGCGTGGATGGAGGTGTACCTGGGCGGCAGGTGGTGGGTGTTCGATGCGCGCCACCGGCGGCCGCGGATCGGTCGCATTCCGATTGCGATAGGGCGCGATGCGACGGATGTGGCGATCACGACGACGTTTGGGCGGGCGGAGCTGCGGGGTTTCCGGGTGGTGACGGAGGAGGAGACGGAGGTGTTGTAAGCTGCTCGCAATATCGGAGGTACGGTGGACGCGGGAATGATCAGCGACTCTACATATAAGCTTATCGACCTGGTGGCGAAGACGGCGGCCGTGGTGATTGGGGCTGCGTGGACGCTGATGAACTATCGCCGGAGCCGGACGCATCAGCTCCGATGCGAGATCCAGGTGAAGGGAACGTGCGAGCCAAGGCGTGGGGGCGGCCTTCTGCACCTGCAGGCGAGTCTCAAAAACGTGGGGTTATCGAAGTTCGAGCTGGTGGGGGAGGGTTGCGCGCTGGTGGTTTGCCGGCGGCGCTACAAGCCCAAGGGGACAACGCTGACGAGTGAGGTGGTCGGGGCGGTGGACGTGTTCGACAGCCATCGGTGGATCGAGCCGGGGGAGCAGGTCTATGATGAGGCGGTTCTTTGCGTGGGCCTGGACGAGGAGGATAGCGCCTTGTCGGTGGAGATGTCGGTCACGGGAATGGTGCGGGGGCGGGTGCTGCAGCGGTGGCGGGAACAGCTGCTGTTCAGCGTGAGAGGGAGGTTGGCGATGGCGTTGCTACTGGCGGCTTCGGCGGGGGTCGCCTATGCCGGTCTGCACCTGCGAAGCGGCTGGCTGTTGGCGGGGCTTTTGATTCCGGCGGCTTACGTAGCGTTTGCGCTCCTGTTGCTGACGCGTGGTACGGCCCAATATTCCGAGTGGAGTTCGCGGTGCGTGGTGAAGATTCCGGATGATGCGGCGAGCAGGATTTTGTGGTCAGGAGGATCGACATGAAACAGCAGCAACAGCAGCAACAGCAGCAACAGCAGACAGCAGCAGCAGCAGCAGCAGCAGCAACAGCAGCAACAGCAACAGCAGCAACAGCAGCAACAGCAGCAACAGCAGCAACAGCAGCAACAGCAGCAACAGCAACAAGCAACAGCAACAGCAACAGCAACAGCAACAGCAGCAGCAGCAACAGCAGCAGCAACAACAGCAGCAACAAGCAGCAGCAGCAACAGACAACAACAACAGCAGGAGGTGAGCGGCTCAGACTCGGAGAGGACCGGGGCGCTTGACGACCTGAAGAACCGGTGGCGCTGAGCTTCGGGTACAGGCGGTGGCGGTTAGAAGTAAACGCAGAAGCGAGGGAGGCTGCGAGAGGTGCAGCCTCCTTGCGGGTCAGCCTTTGCTGCGGTCGGTGAAGCGGAAGAAGAGGGATTGTTTGGCGACGGGCTCAGCGAGGGTATTGAGGCTGGCCATCTCGTTATGAGACAGCGGGGTGAAGTTGCGCGCGATGTGGACGTTTTCTTCGAGCTGGGCGATGTTGTCGCAGCCGATGATGACGGTCGAGACGGGGTGGGTGAGGGTGAAGCGCATGGCCTGTCCCATGTTCATGACGCCGGGCTGTGTGGCGATGGCGGAGCCCTCCCAGGAGTGACGCTGGGCATCGAGCGAGGGCGGGGTCCAGGAGGAGAGGAGACGGCCGCGCGCGGGGACCTTCATGCCGATGATGCCCATGTGCTTTTCGACGGCGAGGGGGAGGAGGGCCTGCTGGAAGGAGTGGATGTGGGAGTCGGCGGCGTTGAGGGCCATGAGGATGGTGTCGAAGGGGTGGCGGTTGATGGCGTCGATGAGGGCGTCGGGGCGGTAGTGACCGGTGACGCCGAGGAAGCGGACGACCTTCTGATCCTGCATTTCGAGGAGGGCTTCCATCGCGCCGCCCTTCGCGAAGATGGCGTCGACGTCCTCGGGCAGGCCGATGTCGTGGAGTTGCCATAGGTCGACGTGATCGGTGTTGAGGAGCTTGAGGGATTTCTCGATCATGCGGAGGGATCCCTCGCGGGTGCGCTCCTTGGTCTTGGTGGCGAGAAAGGCTTCGTTACGGCGGTGGGCCATGACGCGGCCGACGTACTGCTCGCTCCAGCGCTCGGGGCCGCCGTAGATGGAGGAGGTGTCGATGTAGTTGACGCCGAGGTCGAGGGCGCGGTTGATGAGGGGAACGGCGTTATCGAAGTTGTTGGGCTTCTCGATAGCAGCCTGACCGCCAAGCGAGAAGATGCCGACCTTGTAGCCGGTCTTGCCGAGATTACGGGTTGGCATCGCGGATTGGGTGCGGGCGTTAACCGGAAGCGGCGGCAGGGTGGCTTTCGTGTCGGCGTGCGCGGGGATGGCGGCCGAGGTGAGGAGGCCGGCGGCAACGGCTCCACCGGTTCTAAGAAAACTGCGGCGATCGGGATTCTGAGGAGAGGCGGGGCTTGCTGGGGAGGCGGGCTTTGGCTTCATGGAGGGTTCCTCGGCGCGTTGCGATGGGTTGATTGTAAGCGCGGCGAATGTGGTCGGGCAGGGCTAGAGTTCGGAGTTGGGTTGAGGCGAGTAGAAGGTGAGGGCTGCGTCGCCTTGCTTAAGGGTGCGGGTCTGATGGAGGGTGCCGAAGGTGACGGGGAGCGGAGCTTTGCCGGAGTGCTCGGCGATGACGAGGGCGTTGGGCGCGAGGAGGCTGTTGGCTCGCTGGCTGCCGAGAAGGTCGAGGGTGTTGGCGTAGTCGGCGGCGGCTTCGTAGGGTGGGTCGAGGAAGATGATGTCGAGGGTGGCGGCGGCGTTCTCGTTTCGATCGATTCTCCGGTCGATTCTCCGATCGATGGCGGAGATGGCGCTGCGAGGTTCGAGGGTGAAGCCTTGGGTAATGCTGAGAGCGCGCAGGTTGGCGCGGAGATTGGCGAGTGCGGGTTCGGCGCGTTCGGCGAAGAGGACGTGGGCGGCGCCGCGGCTGAGGGCTTCGATGCCGACGGCTCCGGTACCGGCGTAGAGGTCGGCGAAGCGGGCTCCGACAATGCGGGGCTGGAGGATGTTGAAGAGGGTCTCGCGGAGGCGATCGCTGGTGGGTCGGGTGAGGACGCCGCGGGGGGAGAGGAGCGGGCGCGAACGGTAAAGGCCGGCGATGACGCGCATGAATAGATGGTATCCGGGGAGAGGGGTGCGTGGATGCGCGCCAGGTGTCAAGCGAGTCGGTTGTGCCGCGGCCGCCCGTGCGAGCAGTTCCGAAATGGTCCATTGCGGCATTGCAGTTCACCAGACACAGATGGAAAAGTGTTGCTGCCTGACACCTCCCGAATTACGATAGCCAGACTTCGTTTGCCCTAGATCGAGATTTACAACATGCGCCGTTCGCCTTTGGCAGCTCACCGCAGCTGCCAAGTTATTCTGCTTTGGCTTGTTTCATTTCCTCTGTTTCTTGCCTTGGGGTGTGGCTCGGGTGCTTCGCCTAGCTCGTCATCTCCCATCAAGGCACCGGCCCCGCAGATTTCGACTGTCTCCCCGTCGACCGTTCCCGCCGGCTCCGCCGCTCTGACGCTTGCCGTTTCCGGCAGCAACTTCGTTGCGGCGAGTCAGGTCCTTTGGAACGGATCTCCCCTTTCGACGGGCTTTGTTTCCCCTGCATCGCTGACGGCAGTCGTGCCCGCGAGCCTGATCGCTAGCGGGGCTACAGACGTTGTGTCCGTGCTGAATCCAGACGGAGCAAGCTCGATCTCTACGGCGACGGCTGCCGATAGCGTGGCGGTGAACAACCCGGTTCCCACCCTGACCAGCATCTCCCCTGCCGGGCTCCAATCAGGCGGGGATTCAGCGGTCCTGACGCTTACGGGCAGCAACTTCAATGCGAGTTCTGTTGGGTCCGTGAACGGAGGCGCGCGGCCTACCCAGGTTAGTTCGTCGACGAGTCTTTCCGTCACTCTCTCCAGTGCGGACCTCGCTTCCAGTCCGGCCGTTCTCCAGATATCTGTTGCGAATCCTGCGCCGGGCGGCGGCGCGTCCACGGCTCTTCCGGTTCGTCTTGTTCCGCCAACACCCGTTATTTCCTCCCTTTCCCCCGCAAATGCGACTTTCGGAGCCAAGGCCGTTACGCTTACCGTGACCGGCTCCCACTTCACCTCGGATTGCTATATTGCTCTTCCCGGCGTCTTCGCTCGCTCCACCTTTGTCTCGTCAACGACTCTGACGACGCTGCTTCCGGATTTTTTTTTCAGCTACGTCGGAACGATCAACATCAGCGTTAACTGCCCGATGTCGGCTGGTTTTGTTTCCAATGCGCTGCCGTTTTCGGTCCAGAATCCGGTGCCGATCGTCACGTCACTCTCATCATCTGCGGTGGTGGCCGGCGCGCCGAGCCTTTACCTCTCGATCGAGGGCACGAATTTCTCCCAGAACAGCACCGTTCTCGTCAACGGAACGCCACAGACTAATACTTTTCCGAGCAACAACGGCACACAGATAAGCTTGATGATCGGCCCAGCAGATCTCGCAAAACCGGGCAACGTGCAGATCACGGTCAGCAATCCGGCGCCGGGCGGGGGCACCTCTGCTCCGCTAACCATCAAGGTGCTGTCCGCGGCCAATCGTATCCGGACGGTCAATGTCCCGGCTAACGATGTGGCGTCCGACGAGCGCCGGCATCTTCTTTACGTCGCCAGCCCCGGGCCTATCAACTCCAACACGGGAAGCATTGTCGTCGTGGATCCTGCAACCGGAGCTACGGTCGCCTCGCAACCGATTCCAGGCAGTCCTTCCTCGCTTGTTCTGACTGATGACCAGCAGTTCCTTTATGTCGCCATTCCCTCTGCGGTGCTTCGCCTGAATCTGCCCGACCTTTCCCAAAGCATGAGCATTCCTCTGGGGCAGGACAGCTTCGGCAATCCTAACTTCGCGATCTCGATGCAGAGCGCGCCCGGTCAGCCTCATGTTCTTGCGCTCTCCACGAAGAAGAGTCTTTCCATCTACGACGACAGCACGCCCCGTGCACAGGCGGCCGTGGACGGCGGATCGGGCGAGTATGCGGGTCTCGCCTGGGGATCGGATGCTTCCACTCTCTACGCCTCGGAAGGTGCGATCTCGGGCGGACCCCAGTTCACCTTTGCCGTATCTGCGGCTGGCGCGGTTTTGCAGTCCACGCGATCTTCGGTTTTCGGCGACTTCGTTAAGAATCTGATTTACGACGCACCGACGCAGCACCTCCTGGACGGCTACGGCAACACGGTCTTCGCCGCGACCGGACAGCTTCTGGGCCGGTTTTCGCGGCAGAACTCTCTGGACTACGAGGCGAATGGTATTGCGGTCGATTCCAACCTCCACCGCGTTTTCTTTTTCGTTCCCTCTTTTGGAAATGCTCCCGCCACACTCCAGGCCTTCAACGAGGACAGCTATCTCTATATCAATTCGCTAGAAGCTCAGGTTCCAAATACTGCGATCTTCGGCAACCTGATTCGTTGGGGAACATCGGGCTTAGCTCTAACCGGGACACAGCTGATCCTTGTCGACGGTCCGTTTGTCGCAGCCAACGCAACTGCCAGCTCCGCCCAGGGCGGCTTTGCCCAGGTCTCTCCGACGCTGGTGTCTGTGACGCCGAACACAATCCCTGCCGGAAGCGGGGACACCCAGCTCACAGTTACGGGCACCGATCTGGTTGAAAGCGCGGTTGCGCACTGGGGCGACATACGCCTGCCCATCACCGTGATCAGCTCGACCCAGGCCACGGTCACTGTTCCCTCGAGCTTACTCGCGACGTCGTCGGCTACTTCGCTCACGGTCGACGATGGCCCGGGCACGCCGGCCTCGAACCCTCTGGGCGTGACCGTCCTCCCAACTCAGCCCGATCCGGCCCTGACCATCTCAGTCCTACCCATCGGAGGCCGGGACCTTATCTGGAATCCGGCGGCGGCTCGACTTTACCTGGCGGTGCCGGACACCGATCCTCAGTACGGAAACCAGATCGTCACGATCGATCCCGTCTCAGGCGCGGCCACCGGTTCGCTCCCCACGGCCAGCGGGCCCGATGTGCTTGCGCTTTCGAGTGACAATCAGTTTCTTTACGCGGGCTTCGGCGGTCTGGCTGTCGTACAGCAGTACACCCTTCCCTCCCTCCAGCCGGCTGCACAGTTCCAGCTTGTGCCCGATCGTCCGGGCAGCACCGTGGGCTCGCAGAAGACCTGCACGTTTGCCGTCGAGATCGCAGTCGCTCCCGGTCGACCGCAGACGCTGGCCGTGAGCGGCGGCAATCCCGGTCTGGAGCCGCTGGCTTGCGGTCCGCTCGCGATCTACGACTCCGGCGTGCCCCGGCCACAGACGGTGACCGACAATGCCGCTTCAGTCGCGTGGTCCCTCGACGGGCTAAGCCTCTTCACCCAGAACGGGCCCGAGGTTTCTCCGCAGGACCTCGATAAAGCTGGCGTTCTCAGCTCCGGCGTAAGCCTCCTACAGAATGTCTACGGGCTGAACCTGGGTGCGCGCATTCACTTCGATCCTGTGACCAGCCTTCTGTACAGCGACAGTGGCCGCGTTTCCAGCACGACCGACCTTTCGCTTGTCGCCACGTTCCCGGCATCCGGCCTGATGATTCCTGACGCTGCCCTCGGTATCGCGTTCTTTCTCGGACAGAATTCCACAAATCTGGACTTCTCGATCCAGGCCTACGATCTTCGCAGCCGAGCTTTGCTTCGCTCGATTGCGCTGCCGCCCCTGCTTGGACGTCCGATCCAGTTCGTTCGATGGGGAGCTTCGGGCCTTGCTTTCACAACGTTCAGCAACTCGGGCATCCCGACTGCAACCTACATCGTCAACGATCCCGGTCTCACCAGCGCTACGGCACAACCCCATCTGGATGCGGTGCCGGTTCATCTCACCTGGAACCCGCATACGGGTAGATCGCTAAGTGGGGATTTAGCGAGATAGCTCTCTTGCCGGAGCTTCCCTCCGCGGCATGGGTCACCATTGATCCAGCCGGGCCCTGGAGGTGAGGTGTCCATGTCAGCGACACGAAGTGGGGAGTTGCATCCTCGAGGCTTTCAGCGGGCCTACAATGAGAGTCATGCGAGGGTGGAACTTCTCGGCGGGCCGATGGTTTGGGGTTCATGTGCGGGTGCACGCGTTTTGGCTGCTGCTGCTTGGTGTTGCTGTGGGAGTGTCGGTGTATGGGGGCGGCTCCGCAGGTCGTGGCGTGCTGCTTTGGTTCCTGATGTTGAGTGCTGTGGTTGTGCGGGAGATTGCGCGGACGCTGATGGTGCTGTGGACCGGGTTGGAGTTGAAGGGCGTTCTGCTGCTGCCGACGGGAAGCGTGCTGAGCTATGCAACGGCTGAGGCGACGGAACGGGCTTCGACACCGGGGGTGCAGCAGCGGATGGCAATCGCCGGGCCGGCGGCGAATCTTGTGTCGGGGCTGGTGCTGGCCGGGCTGATGCTGTCGCTGACGCCGGGGCTTCGGCTTTGGGAGCATCCGTGGATTACGCCGGCGCACCTGCTGCGATCGGCGGTGTGGATCAACCTACTGCTGGCGGCGGCGAATCTGTTGCCGGCTACACCGCTCGACGGCGGCCGTGTGCTGCGCGGGGTGTTTGCGCGGTCGCGGGGTGTGATGCAGGGAGCGCGGGGGGCGGCCGGGATCGGTCAGATGGTGGCGTTTGCGCTGATTGCAGGCGGCGTTTACTCCGGCAACGTTTGGGCGACGGTGCTGGGGGTGCTAGTGATGTTCGGACCGCAGCTGGAGAGTGACAGCCTTCTGCTGGACAGCGATGTGGACGCAGTGACGATGCGCGATGTGATGCTGCGGAATTTCGCGACGATCTCGGCCTCGGAAACGCTGGAAGGGGCGCTCGAGAATGCGGTGCACTCGCTCCAGGATGTGTTTCCGGTGGTGCGCGGTGGGAACGTGGTGGGAGCGGTGTCGCGACAGGGGATTGTGGAGGCGCTGCAGGCCTCCGGTGACGGGTATGTGCAGGGCGTGATGACGCGGACGTTGTCGACGGCAAAGCCCGAGGACTCGCTGGTGAAGACGCTGCGGCGGATGATGGGCGCGACCGGCGTGCAGATGGTTCCGGTGGTCGAGGGGGAGCGGGTGGTGGGGATTATTACGCCGCAAAACCTGGCGCACTCGATGCGCATGCTGAATCAGCGGCGAAGGCTGCGGCGGCCGAGCGATGGACGCGACTGAGGCAGCGGACGGGCAGGCGGCGGAGGCGGAGTGGGATCAGGGCCGGACGCGTGGGCCGCTGGCGCCCGGGCTTTACCTGGTGGCGACGCCGATCGGCAATCTCGAGGACATCACGCTGCGGGCGCTGCGGGTGCTGCGCGAGGTGGATCGGATCGCGTGCGAAGATACGCGGCAGACGCTGAAACTACTAAATCACTACGGGATCAGGACGCCGATGGTGAGTTATCACCTGCACAACGAGGCGGGACGGGCGGCGGAGCTGGTCGAAGCGTTGAAGGCGGGGGGGCGGGTTGCCGTCGTGAGCGATGCCGGAACGCCGGGCATTGCGGATCCCGGGGGAGAGATCGTCGGGGCGGCGATTGCGGCGGGAGTGCCGGTTTATCCGGTGCCAGGGGCGAATGCGGCGGTGTCGGCGGTGATTGCGAGCGGGCTCCAAACGGATCGGGTGCGGTTTCATGGGTTTCTACCGTCCAAGGCGGGTGAGCGAAGGACGGTGCTCGAGGGACTGGCGCGAGGAGAGGGGACAGAGATCTTCTATGAGACGCCGCACCGGGTTCTGGAGGCTCTGGCGGATGTGGAAGCGGTGTTTGGGCCGGGGGAGCGGGTGGTGGTGGCTCGGGAGCTGACCAAGGTGCACGAGGAGTTTCTGCGGGGTACGGTGGCGGAGGTGCGCGCGGAACTGGCCGGGCGCGAGAGCGTGCGGGGGGAGATGGTGCTGCTGCTTTCGCCTGCGGCTGCTCGAAGAGAGGAGGTGCAGGAGAGCGTGGCGGGAGCGGTGCGGGCGCTGTTGGCAGGAGGGGTGGAGGAGAAAGAGGCTTTGAAGAGGGTGGCTCGGGAGCGGAGGATGGGGAAAAGTGAGGTTTATCGGGAGTGGCAGCGGGGGAAGGGACGATAAATTGCAGCAAAGGAGGGCAGCCCTCAGGGATAGGACATGCCCTCATTTGGTTAGCTGGATGTGCAATCAGTTTTTGACGGTCATTGCGTCTGAATCGACCGCTTTCTTGCCGGTGATGCCTTCGAGCGCGGCGAGGATACCGCGGTACTCATTTTTATCGCACTGCATCGCGAGGCCGCCCTTCTGATCTCCATTGGCCCAGGTAAGGCCGATGAAGTGTTTTTTCGATTTGCTGAGCGCCATCAGAGCGCCGACACCCAGGGACACGACAGCCAAGCCTATGGCCGTGCCGATGCGCCGGTGGACATCTTGGCCGTAGGTGATCTCCGTGATGCTGTCTGCGGGAACGGCAATGATCTCTTCCTTGTCATGAACGATCTTGACTGTTTTGGGCTCGATGCCGAGCCGCACGTTTGTACCGGATTTAATGCTGGCGAGTGAGCCCCCATCATAGGTGACCTTGTAAGTGTTGTTATCCGCGGCAAAGGCAGAAAGGGGGATCATGAGGCAGAGGACTGCCGCGAGAAAGGATTTCATCGTCGATATCTCCTGTTATCCGGTGCTAGTGAGATATATCCACGAACTCAAAGAAAGCAAATACATCTTTCGGGTCAGGACTGTTCTCTGATGGGACATCGAAACGGTCAGTGCGGAGGGAAGTTGCAATCGTGGCAAACTGCCACCATAGTTGGGGCAGATTGCTTAGGAGTCGAGTCTATGCCGCAGACAGCCTTGAGAGGCGTAAACCCTCGAAGTTTTACGGACGGGTGGAGGCAAGTCCCGCCACTGCGCGTTGCGCTTCGGTGGAGATGACGGCGCTTGGGGAGGCGGCTAAACCTATTTCAGTCATCTACTTCAGTCGGTGGGGCGGCCTTTGACGCGGTCGTAGACGTAGACGTCTGAGGTGGTTCCGAGGCTTTCGTTGTAGAGGGAGGCGGATCCGACGGCTTCCTTGAGTTCTTCGGAGAACTCGTGGATGGCGCGGAGGTGGTCGGCGGTGGCGGGGATTTCGAGGCGGGCCGGTTTTGAGGAACTTCTGGTAGCCGCGGTCGAGGATGCGGGAGATCTCGCCGTTGAGGAGCCAGCCGGCGCGGGCGAGGATCTCGACCTGCCCATCGGGCGCGGGGGCGATCTCGGCGGCGCACCGTATTTTGAGACCTTGAAGGCGTTGGGCGTGCGCTTTGCACCCTCGTGGGCGGGCGCTACATCAAACCTCTGCGTGCCGAGAGTGGAGAGGACGTCGTTGAAGGTGCGCTGCGGTGCCTTTTTTGCCATAGGGGTTTGGTTCGGTAGACTCGAGTTAACTGTCGCACACCCTGGCGGCCGCTATCAATTCCAGGTTCAACGGATGGGCTGATCGAGAGATGATTGCTGTGGACAAGACGTTGGGTACAAGCCTTCTCGCACGGATCGGGAATACGCCGCTGGTGCGTCTGGACTCGCTGACGGCGGAGATGCCGGGCGTACAGATCCTGGGCAAGGCGGAGTGGACGAATCCGGGCGGCTCGGTGAAGGATCGTGCGGCTTCGGCGATTGTGCTCGATGCGGAGCGACGAGGTCTGCTGCGGTTCGGGCAGAGGGATGCGGGCGCGAAGGGATTGCTGGACGCGACCAGCGGGAATACGGGGATTGCCTACGCGATGCTGGGTGCGGCGCTGGGCTTTCCGGTCACGCTGTGCATGCCTTCGAACGTGAGCCCGGAGCGGAAGAAGTATGTGGACATCTATGGGGCGGAGGTGGTGTGGACGGACCCGGCGGATGGATCGGATGGGGCGATACGTAAGGCGCGCGAGCTGACCGCGGCCGAGCCGGAGCGCTACTTTTATGCGGACCAGTACTCGAACGAGGCAGAACTGGCGCGCGCACTACAACGGCATGGCGAATGAGATCTGGAAGCAGACGGAAGGGCAGATCACGCATTTTGTCGCGGGGCTGGGGACGAGCGGGACGTTTGTGGGAACGACGCGGCGGCTGAAAGAGTTGAACCCGAAGATTCGCTGCATTTCGATGCAGCCGGACTCACCCTTCAACGGCCTCGAAGGGCTTGAAGCATATGGCGACGGCGATCGTGCCAAAGATCTATGACGCGACGCTGGCGGACGATGATGTGGAGATGGAGACGGAGCGGGCATACGCGATGGCGAAACGGCTGGCGCGCAACGAGGGCCTGCTGGTTGGTGTGTCGGCGGCGGCGGCGGTCGCAGACGTCGCTCGACGTGGCGGAGCGTGAGGCGAAGGCCGGACGTGAGGCGGTGATTGTGACGGTGCTGTGCGACTCGGCGGAGAAGTATATGAGCGAGCGATTCTGGACGGAGGGCTGATGCTGCGATTGAGCTACGACGACTACGCGGCGATACGAGCGCACGGGGAGGAGACTTATCCGAACGAGTGCTGCGGGATTCTGCTGGGAAAGGCGGATGACGGTGGAGCGAACGAGGTTCGGGCAACCATGCGCGCGGGCAATACGCGTGTAGACTCGGCGCACAATCGTTACCACATCTCGCCGATTGAGTTGATCCAGGCGCAAAGGGTGGGACGGAGTCGGGGCTGGATATTATCGGGTTTTATCACTCGCATCCGGATCATCCGGCGCAGTGGTCTCCGACTGACTTTGCGGAGGCGCACTGGATCGGCTGCTCGTATGTGATTACGGCAGTTGAGCAGGGGACGGCGGCGCTGACGAACTCTTTTCGGCTGGCCGGAAAGACTGAGGAAGACAAGAGCTTTGTGGATGAGGCGATCGAGATCAGCGTTGTTGGCGCCGATGGTGAAGTCGCTGGAGTTCTGGAGATGGAAGGGGAGAAGGCATGAAGGTTCATATACCCACGCCGCTGCGGCAGTACACGCGGCATAAAGAGACGGTAGAGGTTTCAAGTTCGTCGGTGCAGGGCGCGCTCGATGCCCTGGTGATGGACTCGCCGGAGCTGAAGAAGCACTTGTTTACGGAGGATGGAAAGCTGCGGTCGTTCGTGAATATTTACCTAAACGACGACGACATTCGCTATTTGCCGCAACGGAGGATACGGCGACCACTGAGGTGGATGAGTTGACGATTATTCCTTCGATTGCCGGTGGGGTGGCTGGGAGCTCTTTAGCTGTTAGCTTCTGGCTTTTAGCCAGCGGGCGGAGAGTTGGACGAGATGGCTACGGGAACGTTGATTGCGGAGAATGAAACAGCGAAGGCGGAGTTGCCGAAGCTGACGAACGAGGAGATCTCGCGGTACTCGCGGCACCTGATTCTGCCTGAGGTGGGGCTATGAGGGGCAGCAGAAGCTGAAGGCGGCGAAGGTACTGTGCGTCGGCACGGGCGGCCTGGGCGCGCCGTTGGCGCTTTATCTGGCGGCGGCTGGTGTCGGGACGATCGGGCTGGTGGATTTCGACGTGGTGGATGAGTCGAACCTGCAGCGGCAGATCATTCACTCGCAGGCGACCGTCGGCAAGCTGAAGGTGGATTCAGCCGAGATCATGATCCATGGCCTCAACAAGAACACGGAGGTCGTGAAGCACAACACGATGCTGACGAGCGCGAACGCGATGGAGATCCTGAAGGACTACGACGTGATCGCGGACGGGACGGATAACTTCCAGACGCGTTACCTGGTGAACGATGCGTGCGTGCTGCTCGGAAAGCCGAATGCGTATGGGTCGATCTTCCGCTTTGAGGGGCAGGCAAGTGTGTTTGGGCTGCCGGAGGGACCGTGCTACCGATGCCTCTATCCGGAGCCGCCACCGCCGGGCCTGGTGCCCTCGTGTGCGGAGGGTGGTGTGCTGGGCATTCTGCCGGGTCTGGTTGGCGTGATCCAGGCGACGGAGACGATCAAGCTGATTCTGGGGATCGGCGAGCCGCTGATTGGGCGGCTGCTGCTGGTCGATGCTCTGGGGATGAGCTTCCGGACATTGAAGCTGCGGAAAAACGCGGACTGCCCGGTGTGCGGAACGCATCCGACGGTGACGGAGTTGATCGACTACGATCAGTTCTGCGGGGTGCCGAAACCGGCCTCGGTTGGGCCGCTTGAGGTTGCTCGCGATAAAGCTGTCGGGGAGGCTGCAATGGTTGATGGGATTCCACAGATCACGGTGGAAGAGTTGAAGCGGAAGCTCGATGCGAAGGAAGATGTCTTTGTGCTGGATGTCCGTGAGCCGCATGAGTATCCGATTGCAAATCTTGGCGCGCCGCTGATCCCCGTGGGCGATGTGGAGAAGCGTCTCGGCGAGTTGGCTGACAAAAAGGATGCGGAGATTGTGGTGCACTGCCGTTCGGGTGCGCGGAGCCAGAAAGCGGCGCTCCTGCTGAAGGGTGCGGGGTTCACGCATGTGTCGAATCTGGCGGGCGGGATTCTGGCGTGGGCGGATAAGATCGATCCGACGATGGCGAAGTACTAGCTTTAGCTTTTGAGCTTTTAGCTTAGCTTTTAGCTTTTAGCTTTTAGCTTAGCTTGAGACAAAATGAAGGGCATGGAAGATGCTTCCTTGCCCTTCAATTTGCGCTGGACCCTGAGCTGCAATCATCCCTCGGGAGACAGTCGTTGAGCTAGAGTGGTTTCCCGATCTCCCAATGGTGCCCATAGGGATCAACGACGCGACCCACGCGCCAGCCATAGGGCTGGTCGGTGATCGGAGCGACGACGGTGGCTCCTGCAGCGATGGCTTGGTTGAAGACGGCGTCAGGGTCCTGGACCGTCAGCACCATACGGAAGGAGCTCCCGCGGAGCGACTCGGGGCTGAAGTTTGCGTGCGCGGGAGACTCGTCGGCGAGCCAAAACTCCGATGATCCGAGGGACAGGCGCGCGACGACAGCGCCATCCGGATCTGCGATGCGGAAGATCTCCTCAGCCCCGAAGGCAGCTTTATAGAAGGCGATCGCATCTGCGCCCTTGCGGACGTTCAGGAGAGGAGCGGCGGTAGTTCTCTGGAGGTTGGTGCTTTGAGAATGGCTGCCTATGGCGATCCCTCCGTGGCGTGCGGCAAGTACCAGGCCTGTCGAGGAAGACATGATACGGCAAAGGCACGGTGTCAGCCGCAAAGCGATGCAGGGTGCGAAGGCCTAGTCTTCGGCTTTGTCGTCGATGGTGAGCATCTGGAGGTCGAGTGGGGGCTCGAGCATGCAGTCCATGGCGGCGATGGAGGAGACGGCGGCGGTGATGGTGGAGGTGAGGCAGGGCTCGGTGGTGACGACGAAGGGGAGACGCTGCTTGGGGTGGCCGGGACGCTGGAGGAGTGAGTCGATGTTGGCATCGACGCGGGCGAGGGCGCCGGAGATGGCGGAGACGATGCCGGGCTTGTCGTCGACGATGAAGCGGAGGTAATGCGGCGCGAAGAACTCGCCGGTGACCTCGTGGGGCGTGGTCGGCAGGGTGACAGAGGTGGAGTTCTGCGCGACGGCGAGGAGGTCCGAGACGATGGCGACGGCGGTGGGATTGCCGCCGGCGCCGTGGCCGGAGAAGACGACGTCGCCGCCGAACTCGCCGGAGGTGACGACCATATTTTGCGTGCCATGCGACCAGGCGATCGGCGAGGTGAGCGGGACGAGCATGGGCGCGACGCGGGCGCGGACGAGATTGCCGTCCGGACCGGAGCCGAGCTGGGCGCGGGAGACCTGGCGGATGGTGCAGCCGAGCTCGCGGGCGTACTGGAAGTCGATGGCGGAGACGGGTGCGATGCTCTGGGTGGAGACGCGGTCGGGGTCGAGCTCGGCATGGAGCGCGATGCGGGCGAGGATGCAGAGCTTGGCGCGGGCGTCGAAGCCGTCGACGTCGGCAGAGGGATCGGCCTCAGCATAGCCGGCGGCCTGGGCCTGCTTGAGCGCGGAGGCGTAGGCGGCGCCCTGCTCCATGTGGCTGAGGATGAAGTTGCAGGTGCCGTTGACGATGCCACTGAGGCGGGTGATGCGGTCGCCCTGTAGGCCCTGGAGCGTGGCGGGAATGACGGGGACGCCGCCCGCGACGGCTGCGTTGAACCGGAGGTGGACGCCGCGCCCCTGCGCGATGTCCGCGAGGGCCGCGCCGCGATAGGCGATGAGCTGCTTATTGGCGGTAACGACGGATTTGCCGGATGTGAGGGCGCGGGTGAGCCAGCCGTCGACTGGATCGAGGCCGCCGATGGTCTCGATGAGGATGTCTACCTCGGAGGTGAGAACGTCTTCGATGTTCTCGGTCCACAGCGCCGTTGTGGGCACAGCGTTTGCCGCGTCGCCACTGCGCTTGCGGGCGATGCCGCGGTTGTATATGTGGGTGAGTTCGAGGCCCGGAAAGGCCTGTGCTGCGAGCACACGGGCGACGGCGCCGCCGACGGTGCCGAAGCCGAGAATGGCAACGCGGGTTGTGCCGGAGGCGGAGGGCTGGGCTGTCATCGTGTGCTTGCGGTCCTCGAAATCTTAGTAGTCGATCTTGCAGTCGCTTTGGAGCCACGCCTCGAAGCTGGTCCAGGCTTGTTTCGGCAGCAGTGGCACGATGGGGATGTTGCGGGCTTCGTGCGGACGAGCGACTTCGGCGTAGATTACGGAATCGTCGAAGCCGGCGCGCGCGGCGTCTGCGGCGGAGTTGCCGAAGTAGATGGCATCGAGGCGCGCCCAGTAGATGGCGGCGAGGCACATGGGGCAGGGCTCGCAACTGGTGTAGATGACGCAGCCGGTGAGCTGGAAGGCGCCGAGGGCGGAGCAGGCGTTGCGGATGGCGGTGATCTCGGCGTGAGCGGTGGGGTCGTTGATCGCTGTCACGCGATTGACGCCGGTGGCGACGACGGTGCCGTCACGAACAATCACTGCGCCGAATGGGCCTCCGCAGGAGGATGCGACGTTGGCGGTGGCGAGGTCGATGGCCTGCTGCATAAAGCGCGGATCGGGTTGCGGGAGGGGACCAGTAAGATCGGGCGGCATGGGCCTTCGATATCCTTGGAGTGTTCGAGAGAGATGAGGTGGTGAAGGTTATGGTACAAGCATTTGTCTCCGGCCGAATCATCACCCCTGAGGGGAGCCGCGCGGGCGCTGTGCTGGTTGAGGGAGAACGCATCCGGGCGGTTTGTGCAGAGAGCGAGATACCGGCGAATGCGCTGAGGGTTGAGTGCGGCCGGGCGGCTCTGCTTCCGGGGTTAGTGGATACGCATGTGCACCTGAACGAGCCGGGGCGAACGGACTGGGAGGGGTTCTGGACGGGAACGCGGGCGGCGGCGGCGGGAGGTTACACAACGCTGGTTGACATGCCGCTGAACTGCTTGCCCGAGACGACGACCGTGGAGGCGCTGGAGGCAAAGAGGGCGGCGGCTGAGGGAAAGTGCTGGGTGGATTGGGCGGCTTGGGGTGGAGTGGTGGCGGACAATCGCGGGCATCTGCGCGGGCTGGCAGAGGCGGGTGTGCCGGGCTTCAAGTGCTTTCTGATCTATCCGGGCTGCGACGGTTTCACGATGGTGGACGAGCAGCAGCTTGAGGCGGCGCTGCCGGAGGTCGCGTCGATCGGGCTGCCACTGCTGGTGCATGCGGAACTGGCGGGGACGATCGAGCGGGCGACGGCGGACCTGGCTGGTGCTGATTGGACGAAGTATGCGACTTACCTTGGCGTCGCGGCCGCAGGAGGCGGAGATTGAAGCCATAGCTCTGCTGTTGCGGCTTTGCCGTGCGTATCGCTTTCGGTTACATATTGTTCATCTGTCGGCGGCAGCGGCGCTGCCCATGCTGCGGGAGGCGAAGGTGGAAGGGCTGCCGGTTACGGTGGAGACGTGTCCGCACTATCTTCGTTTTGTCGCGGAAGAGATTTCGAACGGCGCGACGCTTCTGAAGTGTGCGCCGCCCATCCGTGGACGAGAGAATTGCGAGGCGCTGTGGGAGGGGCTTGTGAACGGCGTGATCGACCTGGTGGCGACAGATCACTCGCCGTGCCTGCCGGAGATGAAACGCGCTGAGATGGGCCGGTTTGATCTGGCGTGGGGCGGGATTGCGAGTCTTTCGGTGGCTTTGCCGGTGATGTGGACGGCGTGTGTGCGGCGCGGTCTGAGTCTTGAAGAGATTGTGAGGTGGATGAGTGCGGGACCGGCGGCTCTGGCGGGAATATCAGGGGAGGCGGGAGCGCTGGCGGTGGGGCGCGAGGCAAACTTTATCGTGTTCGATAGTGAGACGGAGAAGACGATCGTCACGGAGCAGTTGCAGACACGGCATGCGATCTCTCCTTATGTCGGTGAGCGGGTGAAGGGTTCCGTCAGCGCGACATACCTGCGGGGCGAAGCGGTGTGGCGCGATGGTGCGTTTGCCGGAGAGCCGCGCGGGCGTGAGATCACGGTATGATCGGCCGAACAGTGAATGTCGTTCTCGAGCGATGGAACGGATTGGAGGCTGAGGCTGCCGCGGCAGAGGTGCTTCCCTGCTGCGGCTCGAAGACGTGGGCGCGTGCGCTGGCTGGACGGCGACCGTTGCTCAAAGAAGCGGACCTCTTGGCGGCGAGTGATGCCGTGTGGCTCGGTCTCCCAGAGCAGGATCGGAGAGAGGCTTTCGATAGCCATCCGCGTATCGGCGAACGACATGCCGCAGGTGCGGTGACAGCACAGTCCTTGGCGTGGAGCGACCAGGAACAGAGCTTGGCTTCGCGTGGACAGGAATCTATTCCGCAGGCGCTGGCAGAGGCCAATCGCCTGTATGAGTCGAAGTTTGGAAGAACCTTTCTTGTATGTGCGAGCGGCAGGACCGGTGACGAGATACTGGCCATTCTGAACGAACGCATGAGAAACGATTTGGACGGGGAGATAACCGAAGCGGCGGAACAGCAGCGATTGATCACGCACCTGCGGTTGGAGCGATGGATGGGAGTGAAGTAGATATGGGGATTTCGACGCATGTCCTGGACACATCATCGGGTCTGCCGGCTTGCGGCGTAAGTGTGCGACTGGAGCGGCTCGACGGCGAGACCTGGGAGCCAATGGGGCACGGCGAGACTGACGTGGACGGACGGTGCAAAGCCCTTCTGGGCGGGCAAAGCGTTGCCGAATTCGGAGTGTATCGTGTGCGTTTTGAGACGGGCGGGTACTATGCCGCGAAGGGACAGCCGTGCCTGTATCCCTATGTGGAGATCGTTTTTATAGTGGCCGACGAACGGCACTTCCATATTCCGCTGCTGCTGACGGCGAACGGATACACGACTTACAGAGGAAGCTGACGGATGATCGAGCTGGCCGAGAATCAGTATGGGAAATCGCGTGTTCGCCTGATGAAGGTGACGCGCAAGAATGGCGTCCATGAGCTCTACGACTGGACCGTCGAGGTGCTTGCTGCGCGGCGAGTTCTCGGAGGCGCATGTCGCGGGCGATAACAGCCGGATTCTGGCAACGGACACGATGAAGAACATGGTGTATTCGGTGGCGCGATCGAGCTGCGCGAAGACGATGGAGGAGTATGCGAAGGAGCTGAGCGGGGTTCTGCTCGGGCACAATTCGCAGGTGGATTCGGCGACAGTGAACGTGCGGAGTGCGTTGTGGAAGCGGCTGATCATCGATGGCGAACAGGACCCGACGAACTTCATGCGTGGTAGTGGCGAGGAGCAGACCGCCCGCGTGGAGCGGACGCAGGCGGGCGTCGTTCGCGTGACGGCGGGATTGGACAACATGGTTCTTTTGAAGACCGCCGATTCGGGCTTCGAGGGGTTTGTACAGGATCGGTGGACGACATTGAAGGAGACGAGCGACCGGCTGCTGGGGACCGCCATGCGGGCGAGTTGGGAATACAAAACTGACGGCGATGCTTATGACGAGACTCGTCGCACGTTGCGCGAGACTTTGCTGCGGACCTTCGCGGGTCATAAGAGCCGGTCGGTGCAGCAGACGATGTACGCCATGGCGGAGGCGGCGCTCGGGACATGTCCTCAGCTTGACGAGATCGAGATTGCGATGCCGAACAAGCACTGCTTGCTTGTGGATCTCTCGCGCTTCGGGCAGGACAACCCGAATGAGATCTTTGTGCCGACGGACGAACCGCACGGGTATATCGAAGCGCGGGTGCGACGGCGCGCATGACGGACGGGACCGCACACATTGCAGCCGAGAGGGTGATCGCGCGTTGCCGCGAGATCGCGTTGTACACGGACGTAGAGGGCGAGACGACGCGGCTGTTTCTCAGCGGGGCTGCCGGTGAGGTGCATGCGCTGGTGCGCAGCTGGATGGAAGCAGCGGGGATGCACGTGGCGAGCGATCACGCCGGCAATCTACGCGGGTTCTACGCGGGCGATAAGAACAAGGCGCCGCGGCTGCTGATCGGGTCGCATCTCGATACGGTGCCAAATGCGGGTGCGTTCGACGGCATTCTTGGTGTCGTTATCGGGATAGGACTCGGTCGAGGCGTTGCGTGGGGAGCGGCTGCCTTTTGCGATTGAGGTGATCGGCTTTTCGGAGGAGGAGGGCGTCCGGTTTGCGCGGCCGTTTCTTGGAAGCATGGCGCTGACCGGGAGATTGGGCGGGGCCATGTTGGAGCTGCAAGATGGAGCGGGTGTGAGCGTCGCGGCCGCGCTTCGAAGCTTCGGGCTCGATCCGGCGCGAATCAGCGAAGCGGTTGCTGATGCTGATGCGCTCGGATTTCTTGAGGTGCATATCGAGCAGGGACCGGTGCTCGAGAGTGAAGATCTGGCCCTGGGAGTTGTTGAGGCGGTTGCGGGGCAGACGCGTCTGCTGGTTACGTTCATGGGACGATCGAATCACGCGGGGACGACTCCGATGCCGTTGCGGCGGGATCCCGTCGCGGCGGCGGCCGAGTGGATCGTGGCAGTCGAGGCCCGAGCTCGGCGCACGCAGGGACTGGTCGCGACTGTCGGAAAGTTGGAGGTGATGCCGGGTGCGGCGAACGTGATCGCAGGCGAGGTAACGGCATCGCTCGACGTGCGGCACGCTACGGATGCGGTGAGACTCGACGCGACGCGGGATCTGCTGGATGCGGCGCGTACTGCGGGCGAATGTCGCGGTGTGGGGGTTGCCGTGACGACAACGATGGACCAGGCGGCGATTCTGATGTCGAAACCGATAATCGCTGAACTGGAGAGCGCTGCCCGGCGGTCAGGGCACGAGACGAGACGGATAACGAGCGGCGCCGGCCACGATGCTATGGTGATGGCGGAGCTGATGCCTGCTGCCATGCTGTTTGTGCGTTCCCCAGGCGGGATCAGTCATCATCCAGACGAGCAAGTTCTTACGGCAGATGTGGCCGCGGCAATGCAGACACTGATGGAGTTTGTGGCCATGCTGCGTGAGAACGGGCCGGAGATGTTGGTGAGCCATGCATGAATTCGGGCACACGCGTAGCGTGAATCGACGCGACCACCTGCTGCAAACGCCGGATACGTTTGTTCGCATCCCGTTGCCCTGCCTGCAGAATGCGCTCGCGATCGTGCATATCGGACCCGCGGTGGGAGCTGCCTTTGCGGAGTACACGGTCGAGTTTGCCGCGGGCGGAAGCCTGTCGAGTGCAGATACGCAACGGTTCGTCTACATCCTCGAGGGTGATTTGACGTTGCGGGCAGATGGGACTGAGCAGCACCTCAGACCCGGGGCGTACGCTTATGTGCCTGCTTCGGTTACACATATTTTTTCCGCACCAGATGCGGCGAAGGCGCTCGTGATCGAGCGTCCTCCGCAGCAACGCTCGATCGCGGACCGCAGGCAGACGCCGAAGCTGACCGTCGGCCACGAAGAGGACTGCGTTTCAGTTCCGCTGATGGGTGACAGCGGGCTGCAAGTGCGGAGCCTCGTACCTGACGGGGTGCAGTACGATTTCGCGGTGAACACGATGACGTATCAGCCGGGCGCGGCGCTGAGCATGGTGGAGGTGCATGTGATGGAGCATGGGCTGCTGATGCTTGAGGGCGGCGGCATCTATCGGCTCGGGGAGGCGTGGTATCCAGTGCAGGCCGGAGACTTCATCTGGATGGCGCCGTTCTGCCCCCAGTGGTTCGGTGCGATCGGAAAGCGGCCCGCGAAGTACCTGATCTATAAGGATTGGAATCAGCATCCGATGCGCACGGGGCAGGTGACAGGTGAGTGAACCCGAAGAGTTTTCGATTGATAGCGATCGTCTGCTGAGCGAGCTCTTTGAGTTGGCGGCGATCACGGATGCCGAGCCGGTTGCGGATGGAACCGCCGTCACCCGGATCGTCTTCAGCGAGCGTGATCTGCAGGCGCGCGCGTGGCTGAAGGTGCTGGCAAGGGCGGAAGGTTTCAGCGTGCGTGAAGACGCCGTGGGCAACACATTCTTCCGTATGGAGGGGCTTCAGCCGGACTTGCCTGCCGTTGCAACTGGATCGCATACCGACGCGATTCCTCATGCGGGCATGTACGACGGCACTGTGGGCGTCCTTGGCGGCCTGGAGGCGATGCGGTCGCTGAAGCGCGCCGGCGTACGGCTGCGACGCTCGATCGAACTTGTGATGTTTACGTCGGAGGAGCCGACTCGCTTTGGGATCGGGTGCCTCGGCAGCAGATTGATGAGCCGCGTACTGGATTTCGAAAGAGCGGATCAACTACGCGACCAGACGGACGCGACTCTGGCAGAGATTCGATCGGAGGCAGGCTTTGCGGGCGAGCTTGCCAGAGTGCAAATGCAGGACGGGCATTACAGCGGATGGGTGGAGCTGCACATTGAGCAGGGCCCGCTGCTCGAGCGCGAGGGCATTCCAATCGGGGTGGTGACGGACATCGCTGCGCCTGCGGGGTACCGCTTCACCATCGAGGGGCTGGGCGGCCATGCAGGCGCTCTGCTGATGCCAGACAGGCGCGATGCCCTGTGTGCGGCCGCGGAGGTGATCCTGGCTGTGGAACGGTACGCTCTGGGCACGGGCGCCATCGACACCGTCGCGACCATTGGGACGTGCAGCGTGTATCCGGGCGCGGTCAACAGTGTTCCGAGCCGGGTGATACTGCAACTCGATATCCGCGATACGGACCCGGAGAGGCGAGAAGGAGTGCTGGGAGAGCTGCGAGCGTCTATTGAAGAGATTGCCGCTCGACGGGACGTGCGCATCGTGGAGGAGCTCGTGAACGCGGATTTGCCCGCGCAGAGCTCGAACGAGATTGTGGAGACGATCGAGTTGGCATGCGCGGAGCTGGGCGTGCGCTCTCGACGGATGGTAAGCCGGGCTTATCACG
The DNA here is from genome assembly GCA_963778445.1 of uncultured Acidobacteriaceae bacterium. Classification (GTDB taxonomy): domain Bacteria; phylum Acidobacteriota; class Terriglobia; order Terriglobales; family Acidobacteriaceae; genus Edaphobacter. The sequence continues at coordinate 502,855 of CAVZUG010000001.1, forward strand.
ACTCACTCTTTATGGCTCGCATCGCTCCCGTTGCGATGATCTTTATCCCTTGCCGAAACGGTGTGAGTCACCGGCCGGACGAGTTTGCGGACGCGCAGGATATCGCTCGCGGTGTGCGGGTGCTGGCGAAGACGCTGGCTCGGTTAGGATCACGGTAGGATTCCAGGGCAAGCGCAAGCATGGCGATCGAGTCGATCAATCCGGCGAACGGAAAGCTGCTCCGACGCTTTGAGGCGCTGACCGAGGCCCAGATGCGGCAGCGCATCCAGCTTGCGGCTGAGGCTTTCCGCAGCTATCGCCTGATTCCGGTGGAGCACCGGGCGCTGTGGATGCGGAAGCTCGCGACTCTGCTTGAAGGAGAGACGGAGGAGCTCGCGACACTGATCACGAGCGAGATGGGCAAGCCGCTCGGGGGCTCGCGGCAGGAGGTGCTGAAGTGTGCGACCGTGTGCCGCTTTTACGCCGAAAATGCCGCTCGCATGCTGGCTTCGGAGCCGGTGCAAACCGAGGCGAGCAGCAGCTACGTGCGGTGGGACCCACTGGGGGTTGTGCTTGCCGTGATGCCGTGGAACTTTCCTTTCTGGCAGGTCTTTCGGTTTCTTGCACCGGCTTTGATGGCGGGCAACGTGGGGCTGCTGAAGCATGCGCCCAGTGTGCCGCAGTGTGCACTCGCGATCGAGTCACTGACGCGGCGCGCCGGCTTTCCCCGCGGCAGCTTTCAGGCGCTGCTGCTGGAGACACCCCAGGTGGAGGCGGTGCTGGGCGACGAGCGGGTTGCTGCGGTCACGCTGACAGGAGGCGAGGCGGCGGGCCGGGCTGTAGGAGCGCAAGCCGGATGGCTGATCAAGAAGTCTGTTCTGGAGCTCGGGGGCAGCGATCCGTTTGTGGTGATGGCGTCGGCAGACCTGGAGGCGGCGGTCTCGAACGCAGTGCGGGCACGCTCCATCAACAGCGGCCAGTCGTGTATCGCTGCGAAGCGCTTCATCGTTGCGCAGGAGATCTACCGTGAGTTCAAGACGCGATTTATAGCGGGCATGGAGGCACTCACGATCGGCGATCCCATGTACCCGGAGACGCAGATTGGACCGCTCGCGACGCCGGATATTCTCGCGAACCTCGAAGCTCAGGTGAACGGAGCGGTTCGGGCAGGGGCGCGTCTGCTGACGGGCGGCCGGCGCGTGGGCGCCGCGGGAAACTTCTTTCAGCCGACGGTTCTGGCCGATGTACCGCGAAGCTCGCCAGTTTATCGCGAGGAGCTGTTCGGTCCCGTCGCTATGCTGTTCCAGGTAAGAAATTTGGACGAGGCGATCCGGCTCGCGAACGATACGCCGTTCGGTCTGGGTGCATCGGCGTGGACACGCGATCCCGCCGAGCAGCAACGGCTGGTGGCAGAGTTGGAGTGCGGGTCGGTATTTCTCAACGCGATGGTTGCGAGCGATCCGCGATTGCCGTTCGGCGGCATCAAGCGCTCAGGCTATGGGCGTGAGCTCTCAGCGGCGGGAATGCGCGAGTTCATGAACGCGAAGACAGTCGTGGTGGGAGCACCGGCTCCGGTCACTCCGGCTCACAGCTTCCAGTAATCGTGATCCAGCACGAGTCAGAGAAGACGGACGCGGTGAACCCGCGTCCGTCTCGGTCGAGTCCGCGTTAGAAGTTGAAGACAGCTTGCAACGTTATCTGACGGACGGCGGCGCCGTTGCTGAAGGGGCGGGGAGCCAGGGTGGTGAACTGGCCGAAGCGGGGAGAGGTCAGGGTGCTGGTCGGCGTTCCGTAGTTCACGTTATTGAAAGCATTATTGACGAGCACACCGAGGTTCAGGTTGTAGCGGTGCCCGGTGCTCGATCCACCGAAGCCCCCGCCAGGACCGCCCCCGCGGCCACCCGGTCCGCCACGACCGCCGGGGCCGCGTCCGCCGCCTGGACCGCCGCCACCGGGACCGGCCTTCGCGGCCGCCAGGGCAGCCTCAGTCTTTGGACCGAAGCCGATGGTCTTGCTGAGCCGCACGTTAAGTGAGACGTTCGCAGGGCCGGTGCAGTAGTTGATGGGTACCGGTGTCAGCGATCCGGTCTGAACGCTGGTGAAGTCGGAGGAATGGAAGCAACTGCCGGTGTCGCCGTTTACGAAGTACGGCCGCTCGTTATAGATGGTGTCCTGATTGGGATCGATGCCGGCCGTCGCGTTGTAGGGCGTTCCGGATTGCGCCAGAAGGAAAGGACTAAAGCTGATGGTATGCGGCAGAGTCCAGCTTCCGCCAACGATGCCGAAGTTCTTATGCGCGAAGGAGGCGCGGCCGTAGTCGGCATGCGTATCGATGGAAGTGGTGACGCCGATACGGATCGGGGTCGTCGGAAAGAAGCCGGAACCCGAGGTATTTGCGTCGGCTAGGTTCAATGAGTAGAAGCCGAAGAGCGACAGGGTGCGCATACGGAGATTGCCGTTGACGAGCAGCTCGTTCTCGCGGAAGACCCCACCGGATTGGAACTGGTAGTTGTAGTTGACCGGATCGAAATAAACGCGGCTTAGATACTGGTGAACGCCGCGCGCGTTCAGGTAATTCACCGAGATTGAACCGGCGCGGCCCACCTGCTGATCGACTCCAATGGCTGATTGCAGGATGTAAGAGCTTCGGAGATTGCTGCCGAGCGTGTAGGTCGCCAGTTGATTCGTGGTCGCCGTTCCACAGCTGGCAATGGAGGAGGGTTGGCAGGCCACGCCGGGGTTCTTGAAAGTGGAGTTGACCTGGTTGAGACCGTTCTGCTGCTCGGTGGTGAGGACATCGGAGAGCGCGAAACGGTCGTAAAAGATACCATAGCCGCCGCGGATGACAGTCGAGGTCTGCCCGTTCTTACGCGGAATTCCATAGGCAAACGAGAGGCGCGGGGCGAAATCGTGCCCGCTGTCGATGTGGTTCTGGGCTTCGAATCGCATGCCATACGTGATGGTGAGATTCGGCTTTACCTTCCAGTCGTCCTCGGCATAGATCCCCACATCGGTAAGGCGCGCGTTGACAGTCGGATTGTTGATCTTGGCTTGCGTGAACTGACTGGCCAGACCGCACTGATAGGACGAGATGTAATTTGTAGGGCTGGTGTTGGCCTGGTCGCACGGCTTGGTCGCGGAGGTCACGACACAGTTTGCAGGGCGCTTGATGCTCGGATTTGAATCCGTGCATGGGTCCAGAAGATAGGAGTAGGTGAAGGTCCCGTTGGCGTGAGAGGTCGAAGTGAGCGACTCGCTCGTGGTACGCAGACGTCCACCGATCCGGAGAAAGTTCTTCGCGAGTTGGATGGACGTGTAGTTCTGCAGTTCGATGTGATTCTGGGTATTGCTGGAGGTGCCGTTGCTTGAACCGCCAGCGGTGAAGATGCCTTGGACCGATAACGTTGGACTGGTGCTGAGCGGATTTTGCGACGACTGATCGTGCTCGAACTCGAAGCGGGTCTCGTTGACGATGTTGCTGCGGACAAGCTGCGTGTCGCTGATCTGGATGGTGTTCTCGCTGCTGTCGCTGTTGTAGCCGACCGAGGGCAGTCCGGTGTTGCCGATACCGTTGTTCTGACTGCTGTTGCTGTAGTACTGGTAACGCGCTGTAAGGGTGTTCTTTTCGCCTAGCGCAAGATCGAGGCGAGGGCTGAGATCGGTGCGCGTCTGCGGATTGAAGACGGCGCGGCCAGCCTCAGGATAAGACGAAAAGTAGCTGCAGGTGAGGTCGCCCGGCGCGCAGGGGGTTGTTGCGTTGGCGGATGTGGCGTAGTACCCGCTGGGGTTGACGATACTGTTGTTCTGGATCACGCGGTGGGACCCGCCGACGTTGAACGACGAGAAGCGGTTGATGGGTCCGCTGATGCTTCCGAGGATGAAGATCTGGTGGTAGTCAGGCTGGGTGTTGGCTGCGCCAAGAAACGGGTTGGAGGTGTTGAACTGCTTTGCGCCGCCCTGGACGTTGAGGCTACCGTGAAACTTGTCGGTACCGGGTTTGGTGAAGACCTCGACGCGCCCATAGCCCAGCTTGTCGAACTGCGCCGAAAAGGGGTTCTGGTTGATGCGAATCTCGCGGATCGAAGACTTGGGGGGAAGCTGCCCGCCGGTAAAGCCGTCGACGTAGATCTGACCGCCGTTAGGTCCGGCTGCCGGGCCGGCAAGTGCCGTCAGTTCGGAGGAGAGCTCATCAGGATCGTCGGAGAGCGCGTCGAGATCCTTGCCCTTGATGGTGGTCGCGCTCGCGTTCGAGTCCGGGTCCGTGCTGAGTTGCACGCTCTGCGCGTTCACGTTGACCTGTTCCGACTGCTCTTGAATGCCCAGCTTCGCATCGAGGATGAGGCTCTGTCCGGCGTTGAGGCGGACGCCCTGCTTCACAAAGGTCGCAAAGCCGTTCATGGTGACCGTCAGGGAGTAGGTACCCGGAGCGAGGTTGCGCACCACATAGCTGCCATCCGGCTGCGAGGTGACGATCGTCGCCTTACCGGTTGCGGGGGTAAAGGTAACGGTCGCACCGGGGATTACGGCAGCATCGGGATCGGCTACGGTGCCTCGCACCGTGGCCCCGGTCTGCTGGGCGCAGAGCCGGAAGGGTGTAGCGAGGCAGAGAACGAGCAATAAGGAAAATTTCAAGGTGGCGCGAAGAGACATTCCTACTCCTGGTGAAAGATGACGTATGGACGTGGAGGCTACTGCGAGCCTCCGGCGTCAGGCGAGCCGCTCCCCACACTCCAGGGCGACAGGGTCATAGCCGGAGCGCCGCCCGGGGCTGCGGCGAGGATGGGCTCGACGCCGGCGAGCAGCGTGATGGCGGTGAGGTTGGAGGGGTCGGAGGAAGACTGTTCGGCAACGATCATGACCGCATCTCCGGTGTGGAGATCCGTGATTGTCACGGCGGGAAGCCTTGCGACCATCTGCGAGAGGTCTCCTCCACTACGCCGGGGCCCGCCATTCGCCCCCTCGGCACCCGGTCCGCCGGCCCCAGATCTCCCTGGAGCGGGTGCGGCAGCAGCACCAGGCAGACGGAGCGCCTGCGTGCGTGCGCGCTGCAAACCTGGCAGCGGCTTCCGCAGGCAGCCTGTGAACTGCCGTGTTAGCGGTGAGTTGCACCTTGACACTGCGTTTGGTCGACGAGGTCCTTAAGCGAGACGGTATTTGCCGCGCTGTCGATGGAGACGATCGTGCCCGAGAGATTCTTGAAGGAGCCGCTGACGACCTCTTCCGCTTGAACAGAGCCGCCATCCTCGGACTTTGCACCGCGCGCGAGCAACTGGTCGCCCGGCTGGATCTGCGCGAGCGTACCGGGCTTTGCGTCTTCGAATTTCACGGATCCATCCGCATAGCGACGAAAGCTAGTGCCCGCGGTTGTTTTAATCTCCAGCTTGCGAGCACCAGACGATACATTGATCGCGCCGGTGGAGGCGTCGACCGCGTTGACAATGCCACCGCTTCCCCGCTTCTGCCAGTCCTGTTGCTCGGCCTCGTGCTTCTGGGCGATGTCGCCGGATTTCATCAGGATGACGCGCGAAGCGTTGAAGGTGCTCGGCGTATCGCCGGCCGCTCCGGCAACAAGCACCCGGTCACCAACGGCAACGTCCGAGAGAGCTGAGGCCTCCGCAGTTTTGAGATCCGTGCTGCCTGGCGCAAGGCGCTGGATGCGAGCCCCAGCCGAGACTGTTACGACCATCGGCTGGCCGGCATCCGTCTGGATGGTCAGGGTACTCCCATCGATCGCCTTGACAGTGCCCCGCTGCGGAGTCGCACGAGCAGTTGCTGCGGGCGTCTGTGCCGGCAAAGCGCTGCTGCAAAACGAGGCCTCCTGCCGCAAAAACCAGGCCGAAGTGAAGAAGCGCGGTGCGCGTAATCTGCATTGTGGACATGCTGTGACCTTTACGTGTGCTTTTCCGTGAAGGAGGTGCGCCGGCAGCTCAAGGAAGAGGTTTACAAGTAGGCAGGAAATGCCTCTGCAAGGGAGACGAGGGAGTCGACGCAAAAGTTTCCCAGACAAAGTGAGATGCACCACAGTCGCGCGGCCCGTTCCTGATCCAGGTAAATCGTGCTGATCTAATGGCTTGCGAGCAGCTCCTTCACGGCACGCTCCAGCTGAACATCCGTTCCACTAAGCGTCTCACCCAGCGGCCGTTCGACTTCGACATCCACCGGTCGCGGATGCATCTCCATCGTCTCGCCATGCAGATCCTGAATCCGTGGTGCTAGGCGTCGCAACGCCGACCCGTCGATCAGCTGCGCGCCGCCCGTAAAGATGATCCAGCCTGCCGTCGGCGTGCCGACCACCTTGCCCAGATGCAGCGCCCGGTAGCCTTCCGTGAAGTCCTCCGCATCCGACAGCGACGACTCGTTCGTCACCAGCACCGTCGGCAGCCCAGCGCGCGCTGGCCGAGGCTCTGCCGGCTAGGCATCGGGAAGAGGTCGCGCGGCGTCATCATCAGGTAGTTCCGCCGCGTAAAGACATCGAGAACGTAGCCGTTCACGTAGCCGCCGTTATTGTTGCGGACGTCGACCACCACGCCCTGCTTGCGCCTCGTTCTGCGCGTCGAGATCGAGATAGAGCTGCTGCAGCGAGCCGTCGCTCATATCCGCGATGTGAACGTAGCCGAGCTTGCCGTTGCTGATCTTGTCGACAAAGGCGCGGCGGTCTTTCACCCACTGCCGGTAGAGCAGGCCGGTGGCGGTGGACGATCGAGACCGGCCGCACGACCGCATCGCGCTTCTTCCCGTCTCGCCGATAGCCCCAGCACGACCCGGTGTCCGACCTGATCCTGCAGCAGCGCGTCGAGATTGGTGTTCGCGGCAACGGGTCTCGCCGTTAACGCTCACGAGCGTGTCGCCGGGATGGATCGTGCCTTCGATGTCCGCCGGGCCGAGCGCGATGACCTCGCGAACAACCAGGCCGCGGCCGGCCTCGTAGGCTTCGCGATCAAAGCGCAGGCCGAGGTTGCCGATGCGGGATGGCGGAGCTGCCCCGCGGCCCTGCGGCCGATTGATGCCGGAGTGCGAGGCGTTCAGCTCGCCGATCATCAGATTGATGTCGCGGCGAAGTTCGTCGGACGTTCGCGTCCCGGCGATATAGGGCGCCCACTCGTCATGCAGCGCGCGCCAGTCGTGTCCATTGAACTTGGCATCGAAGAAGCGGCGGTTCAGGGTGCTCCACGCCTCCTCAAAGACGACGTTCTTCTCGGCGTCGAAGTCGACATCCATGGGTGCGGTCGGTGGCGATCGTCTTTGGCGTGCGGCTCTCGACCGCAATCGAGTGAACGACGCCGTTCTCAAGGTAGACGACCTCCTTCGAGTCCGGCGTGAAGGCGTAGTCGGAGCGGAGCCGGCGTTGAGGTGAGCTGCCGCGCAAACGGCGGCTCCTTCGCCAGCTCGTCGAGCGAGTAGGTGTAGAGGCTCTGCTGGTTCGCGGAACGCGCAAGAAACAGCAGCGACCTTGCCGTCGGGACTGATCACGGGCTCCTCCGAGCTGAGGCCCAGCGGCAGCATCGTCAGACGTTCGCGGATACCCTCGAAGACGATCTTGACCGGTTCAGGCTTCTTTTTCTCCTCGCGGCCGCTTTGGCGGGGGCGTTGCCCGGGGTGCTCGCAGGCGCGGCTGAGACGCAGGTGGCGCGGGCGTGACACGATCCGGGTCTGCCGGATCGTTGGAGGGGTGCTCTGGCGTGGCGGGGTGGGAGATGGCGTGATACCCGGCGTCTTTGACGGACGGAATAGCTCGCGAAACTCGATCCTCGCGGTACTTCGGGACATGCGGCAGCAGATCGACACGCGCAATCTGCACCTGCTCACTGCGCTGCGCCGTGTCAAACAGGATGTACCGACCGTCCGGCGACCACGCGATCCGGTTACCGGTCTCGCCGTTCGCCAGAAAGGTAATTGGATGTACCTCGCCACCCGACGCGGCAACGACATGAATATTGTTGAACGATCGCGGGTCGAGCAGCGTAAAGGCGATCCACTGCGAGTCCGGCGACCAGGCCAGCGCGGAGTCGCGCTCGAGGGCTCCGGTAGCGACTACCTTGTCTGACTTCGCTGCTTTCAATGTCGCTAGCGTGAGAAGGTGAAGCTGCTTGCCATCGCGGATATATGCGATGCTATTGCCGTCCGGAGACCAGTGCGGGAGCTGTGTCTTCAGCGCTGCCATCCGTCAGCGCAGTCTCTTTGTCGCTAGTGAAGTCGTACTCGAAGATCTGCCGGTTGCCGGAGCGCTCGGAGGTGTAGGCGATCTTGAGCGAGTCCGGCGACCAGATGGGACTGTTCTCGGCAGCGGCGGTGCGCGTGATGCGCTGGGCCTCTCCACCGTCCTTCGCCGAGGCCGCGAAGACCTCGCCATGCGCGATCAGCGCAATCTTGGTGCCGTCGGGCGAGAGCGCGAGACGACTGAAGTTCGTCTCGGTGACGTGCGTGACACCCGGCGATGCCGGCAGACCGCGCAGCTGGACCGGCACCTCCTCCGCCTTGCCGCCGGCGAGGTCCAACTTCCAGATCCCGAAGTTGCGCTCGAAGACGATCGTCTTTCCGTCGTTGCCGATCGATGGCCAGAGCACGCGGCCCTGTTTGAAGTGAGTGAGCTCCTTGGCCGGGGCAGGCGCGGAGCCAAGCGGGCAGAGACCAGAGGTTTTCCGCGCCGCTCGCGTCACTCATGTAGAAGAACGTCTTCCCGTCCGCGGACCACATCGGCCATGCATGCTTCGCGTCCGCCGGCAGGAGCCGCTGATACTTGCCGCTTTCCGCGATCGGCTTCAGCCACACCTCGGTCTCGTCGATGTGTGCGTGTCCGTTGCGCCACCACTGCCGGTTGCTGATGCCCTTCGCCACCAGCGCGATAGCCTGTCCGTCGGGTGACGGCGCCGCCTCAAACTCGTTCATGTATCGTTCGCGGCTTACCTCGAGCGGCGTGCCGCCGGATGAGCTGACGCGAAAGATGTCTCCCAGGCCGGCAATGTCATTCACTGCAGAGGTGAAGTAGATCCACTTGCCGTCGTGCGACCAGCCGTCGAGCTGATCCAGCTGGTCGGAGTAGGTGAGGCGCATCAGGTCGCCCGTGGCCAGCGTGAGGATGTAGATGTTGCCGCCGCCCGTGCGGGTGGAGACAAAAGCCAGCCGCGTGCCGTCGGGCGAATACATGGGCCGCGACTCGGTTGCGGGGTGCGAAACCAGCAGATGCGCCTCTCCGCCTTGCGACGGCACCGTCCAGATGTCGCCGCCGGAGACGAAGGCGATCTCGTGCCCGTCGGGCGAGATCGCCGGCTCACTGAGAGACGGCCGGGGCTGCTGTGCGATAGCTGCCTGCGGAGAGACTAGAAGAAGGCAAAGTACGGCTGTGAGCGCGGCCCGGCGACTTTCAGCCATGTGTAGTGGAGCTCCCCTGAACTAATTTCGATGGATAGGGGAATTCTACACAGCTAGAGAGCCTCCGCTCGAGAGGATGGCGACGCTGTCCGGCGGCACGACTACCGAGGACTCGTTCAACACGACGTCCTCGGGAGGAGGAGAGCGTAAGACCGAGCTGGTCAGGGTTCGGGCACTGATGCGGGTTCTTGCCCAGGTTGCAGACAAGCATGACGTCGCCGCGACGCATCATCAGCCAGCGCTTCTCTTCATCGAATTTGATTTTGATATGGTTCAGGTCGCCGTCGTTCAGCGAGGTGGAGGAGCGTCGGAGTTTGATCAGCTTCTTCGTCCAGTCCAGCATCTCCGCGTGTTTGCCTTGATGGATCTCGCTCCAGTTCAGCTTGGACCGTTCGAATGTCTCGCGGCTCTCGGGATCGGGCACCTCCTCGGCCTTCCAGCCGAAGGCGGCGAAGTCCCTCTTGCGTCCGTCGGAGACTGCCTTTGCCATCTCCGGGTCTTCGTGATGCGCGAAGTATTGGAAAGGTGTGCTCGTGGCGAACTCTTCTCCCTGGAAAAGCATAGGAATAAACGGCGCGAGCAGCACGATTGCCGCCGCGACCTTGGCGCGCTCGAAACCCACGATGTGCTCCAGGCGATCGCCCGTTGCCCTGTTACCCACCTGATCGTGATTCTGAATGAAGCCGATAAAGTGATGCGCGGAGAGACCCTGAACCGGGCGTCCATGCTTGCGTTTGCGATAGCCGGAGTAGATGCCGTCGTAGACGAAGACCTGCCTCGAGCGATTTCGCCAGGTCTTCCATGCTGCCGAAATCGTCGTAGTACCCGATGCCCTCTTCGCTCTTGTGGAGAACGGTGAATAAGCGCGTGGTGGAAATCATCGCTCCACTGCGCGTCCATGCCATACCCGCCGGCTTCGCGCGGGGTGACCACACGAGGATCGTTCAGGTCGCTCTCGGCGATGAGAAAGAGCCGCGTTGCCGAGAGTGGACGAAAGAACGTCAACCTCAGCCGACAGCTGCTCCATAAAGTGGATCGCAGACCGATCCATGAACTCATGGACGGCATCGAGGCGAAGTCCGTCCATGTGGAAGTCACGCATCCACATCAGCGCGTTGTCGATAGAAGAAGCGCCGGACCTGATCGCTGCCGCCCTCCTCGAAGTTGACCGCATCGCCCCATGGCGTGTGGTGCTTCGAGGTGAGGTATGGGCCGAACTTGTTGGCATAATTGCCCACTGGACCGAAGTGGTTATAAACGACGTCGAGGATAACGCTGAGATCGTGCTGATGGCAGGCATCGACGAACCGCTTCAGGGCGTCCGGTCCGCCGTAGCTCTCGGTGACGGCAAACAGAACGACACCGTCGTAGCCCCAGCCGAAGTCGCCCGGGAACTCGGCGATGGGCATCGACTTCAATGTGCGTGATGCCGAGGTCAACAAGGTAGGGTAAATGTTCGATAGCGCCGAGTCAAAGGTTCCCGCCGCGGTAAAGGTGCCGACGTGCATCTCGTAGATGATGCCGCCATTGAACGGAGGCCCCTGCCAGCGGGCGTCGTGCCACTCAAACGTCTTCTGGTCGTAGAGCGCAGATGGCCCATGAACGCCCTGCATCTGGCGCAATCCGCGCGGGTCAGGGTACGGTGTCGGGTCGTCGTCGATGAGAAAGGCATACTCCGCGCCAAAGGGCACATCGACCTTCGCGCGTCCACATGCCCTTGTCCCCCTTGCGCGTCCATGGGATAGGTCGTCTCGCCGACCTTCAGGCCGCATCCTCCTTGCGTTGGGAGCCCAGATGGAAAATTCATGCATGCGTTTGTTACTCCTTTGCCAGAAGCGCGACGGGGAACGTTGCGGAGCAGGCGTTCGATCTGCACCGGGCCGCCGGGGAGCTCTTCTCCAGTCAGCCGATTGGTCCATGTGCCCTCAGGGAGCGTTATCGACGTATCCTGCCACGTTCCGTTGCGCGAGAGGGTTAGCCTGGGAACGACAGTGATGACGTGACCTCCGCGCGAGTATGCGATGGCGATGTCACGGCGTCGCCCAGTGATCTCGAGCGGCTCATAGCTGGCCTCCGCGCCGAACCACTCCGGGTGTTCGCGGCGAAGGTGAAGCGCACGCGTGATCGTCCACAGCTTCGGCAGCCCCTCTTCCGAGCGATCAAGAATTTGCTTCAGTGGAAGCGTCTGCAGCTCTGCCAGCAAAGCGCGGCGGAGACCGTAATCGACCGGCCGCCGGTTGTCGGGATCCACCAGGCTCAGGTCCCATAGCTCCGAACCCTGATAGAGGTCCGGAACGCCGGGTGCGGTGTACTTCATCAACGTCTGCGCCATGGAGTTCGATCCGGCCCGCCTCCCGGATGCGCCGCACCATCTGTTCGAGATCGGAGAGGAAGGACGTACTCGCTAAGCGTCTCGTCGATGAAGCTTTTCAGAGCGTCCTCGAACTCCTTGTTGTTCGAGACCCAGGAGGTCTGCTGCTTCGCCTCGCGCGTCGCCTTCTGCATGTATGCCATGCAGGCGATCCGCCGTGATCGGCCACGCCCCGATCAAAGTCTGGTAATAGAAGTACTCCGTGTTGCGGTCCGGAAACGATCCCGTGCGCAGCTTGCGCGTTCATGCGGGACCAGCGCCGCAGCGCCTGCCGGAACTCGCGCGGAATCTCCGACAGCACCACCAGCCGGGCACGCACATCGTCCGCCCGCTTCGTGTCGTGCGTCGACAGCGTCGTCATGGTGGACGGATGAGTTGCCTGCATGATCGTGTTGTAGGCGTGGAAGTCGGCCACGCTGGTGCCGTCGTTGGCTGGATCGCCGCCCACCTCGTTCATCGCGATCAGGCGGTTGTAGCAGTAGAACGCCGTATCTTCCACGCCCTTTGCCATCACGGGGCTGGTGAACTGCTGAAATCGCAGGACGAACTCGGTCTCCTTGCGGCCACGCACCTTCAGCGTGAGGACGTCGCGAATAAAGTCGAAGAGGGTCGAATCGATATCGGAGCGGTTGTCTTTGGCGCAGCGTAACCGCGCGTTCAATGTGACTGCGATCTTCGTCGGTGATCTCGTCGCGCTCCGGCACGACGTAGGTGCGATAAATGGCAAAGCATGCGGCGACCTCACGCAAGGCGCGGCGAATCTCGGTGCGGGTGAAGTCACGCTGGTTGCGATTGCACTCGCAAATCTCAACAAAGAGGCTCGTCAGCCGATTGACATCGCTGCCGAGCGCCTGCTCCATCACATTGATCTTCTTGTCATGCGCGATCGCGGGAAAGTTCGTCGGCTCGCCGGTGAACTCGCCGTAGATCTTGTTCAGCTCGACCATGCCTGCCTGATCGACGAGAACACCCGCCGCCACGTTCAGAAAGTCATAGCCGCTGGTGCCGTCGATCGGCCAGCTCTCGCGCAGGTACTCCCCCGGTTCAAGGATCTTCTCGCCAATGATCCAGCCGTCGGGAACGTGCTGCGCGGAGACGATGAAAGTACTCGAGCGGATCGCGCAGTCCGTCGGGATGATCGACGCGAACCCCATCGAGCACGCCGCGGCGCAGCCAGTCGATCAGCAGTGCGTGCGTCTCCTCAAAGACATGCTCCCGCTCCATGCGCAAGCCGATCAGCGTGTTCACGTCGAAGAAGCGGCGGTACCCAAGCTGCTGGTCGGCCGTCTTCCAGTAAGCAAGCCGGTAGTACTGCTGATTCAGAAAATCGTCGAGCGCGTCTAGATTGGCATTCAGCTCCGCAATGGCGCGATCAATGGCCTCGCACACGTTCGGTTCTTCCGCGCATAGTCGCTTGAGTAGCTTCCACAGGACGTTCTTATCGCGATGCCGCGCGAGCACGGCACGGCGGTCTGAGGCGTCCGGAACCGGAAGTCGGCCGAACGAGGCCGACAGAAAGCTCAGCGTGTCCGACTTCGAATACTCGGCGGCGCGATTGAGAATGGCCGGCAAGCGAGTTCGGCGTCACCGGAAGGATCTGTCCGCCAGCCTCGACGTGGAACGTTCTCGCGTTGCGCGTCACCTTGATTCCGCCATCCTGCAGCACCCGGCCGTACTGGTCGGCGAGAATCGGCACCAGCACCTTGTCGCGCAGCCGCTCCTCCTGCGGCTGCCAGTCGATGTCGAAGAACGATGCGTACCGGCTCGCCATACCGTTCTCAAGCACATCCCACCAGAAGCGGTTCTCGTGGCCGAGTGACATGTGATTCGGAACAATGTCGAGCACTTGGCCCAGGCCGTTCTCGCCCAGCCTCTTTGAGAACCGCTCGTGCGCTTCCCGTCCGCCAAGCTCCTCGTTCACACGCTGGTGATCGACGACGTCGTACCCATGCATGCTGCCGGGAGCGGCCTGCAGATACGGCGAGCTGTACACGTGCGAGATGCCGAGGTCATGCAGATACTGAGCGATCGCCGCGGCATCATCGAAGGTGAAGTCCTTTGTGCAGTTGCAGCCGGTAGGTCGATGTGGGAATTCTTCGCATGATCCTCGTCTCTGTCGAGAGGGTGTGTGGCTCAATCGCTGGGAAGCACTGTTCGGGATGAGGTGGAACGCCCCGAACTGATTCAGATGCCGGAGGTTGACACGTGGTACGCCACCGGCAACTTCGGGCCGCCACTGCGCCGCAGATCGTAAAGGCGGAATGAACCAGGGCGATATGCGACAGGGCCTGTGGGAAATTGCCGAGCATTCGCTTTTTCACGGGATCGTACTCCTCTGAGATCAGTCCCACGTCGTTCGTAAGCGCAACTAAGCGGTCAAACAGAGCCTTCGCCTCCTGCTTCCGTCCGATCAGATGCAGATTGGTGACCAGCCAGAAGCTGCACGCCAGAAAGGCGCCCTCACTTCCGGGCAATCCGTCGCTCGATGCGCCCGGGTCATACCGTTCGAGGAGGCCGTTCCTCATCAGGCGGTGTTCGATCGCCTCCACCGTGCCGCGGATCCGTGGATCCTCCGGCGGCAAAAATCCGACCAGCACGATGCGCAGGCAGGAAGCATCCAGTTCCTTTGAGCCATAGGATTGAACGAAGCTGTTCAGCTCCTTGTCGAAGCCCTTCTCACATACCTCCCGATGGATCATCTCGCGATTCTTCTTCCATCGCTTGACGTCCCCGTTGCCGTCATAGATCTCGTGGTGCTTGATGGCGCGGTCGAGCGCGACCCACGCCATCACTTTGGAGTGCGTGAACTGCTTGCGCTCTCCGCGCGTCTCCCAGATGCCTTCGTCGGGCTCTTGCCACACCTCGCAGAGGTGATCGATCAGCTTCGCTTGGACGGCGCCTGAATCGACTCTGATATCGTCTCCTGCCTTCGGTGTTCGCGCCAGGGCGGCCGCAACTTCGCCGAAAACGTCAAGCTGAAACTGATCGACAGCGGCATTGCCGAACCGGACGGGACTGGAGTGCTCATATCCGGGCAGCCAGTCGGCAGTCCACTCGTTGAGCTGCCGCTCGCCGCATATTCCGTAGATCGTCTGCACCTGCTCGGGTGCTCCGGCAATCGCGCGCAGCAGCCACAGCCGCCAGGCAATCGCCTCCTCCTGGAATCCGGCATGCATCAGCACCAGCAGCGTGAACGCAGTGTCACGCAACCAGCAGTAGCGATAGTCCCAGTTGCGCACGCCGCCAATCTGCTCGGGAAGAGAGGCTGTGGGCGCAGCCACGATGCCGCCCGAAGGCCGATACGTCAGCGCCTTCAGCGTGATCAGCGATCGGTCGACCACCATCTGATAGCGTCCACGATAAGTGCCGCCGCTCATCCACCCGGTCCAGAAGTCGGCCGTCCCCCGGAGCGCCTCTTCTGCCACAAGTGCCTTCGGCAACGGTCCTAGGCGATGAGGCGTTCGTTAGAGTAAAGCTGACCGTCTCCCCCGCGCGCACCGTGAACTCGCTCCTTGTCACCATGTCCTTGCCTTCAAGCGGAGCTTCTGTTCGCAGCACCACCATGTCGGAACCGGCGATCGCACGCAGGCCATTCGGGATCTTTGTCACCCACGGAATGCGTTCGGCCGTAATCGAACCGGATCGCCAGATCCATGCGCATGGCGACCTTTCCCCGAACTCCACGGACGATGCGGACGATGTGCGATTGGTCCGCCCGCGGTGGCATGAAGTCGGTCAGCATCACCTCGCCTTCGTCGGTGGTTACGGTTGTATCAACGATCAGCGTCTGCGGCCGATACTGGCGCCGCACGGCAGTTACCTTCGATTTTGGCGAGATCTGCCAGAAGCCGTGATCTTCCGTCCCGAGCAGCGCTGCGAAACATGCTCCGGAAGAGAAGGCCGGCCAGCAGAGCCAGTCGATGGAGCCTTCGAGCGACACCAGGGCGGCAGTTTCGCAGTCGCCTATCAGCGCATAATCCTCGATTCGAGAGCCCTTCAGAGGCATGGGCTCCCGCCGTATCTGTCGTTCCACGGTCTCTCCTGAACTGCAGGCTTTGCAGGCACAACCGCCGCGTTGCCCGGCACAGCAACCGCACGGTGCCGATGCTGCATCTCTAAAGCAAGATAGCGTTGTCACTTTGGATGCATGCTGTCCCGCCGTTCTGTACGGAACGCCACCTGAGCGAAACTTAGTCTGTAGAGTTTGGAAGAGATGAAACCTAAAGAAGGCCGCAAGCGCGTCATCATCGAAGAGGTTGAGCCACAGATAGATTGCGGACGCTACCCAGCCAAACGCGTCCTCGGGGACGAAGTGGTTGTGACAGCCGCCATCTTTGGAGACGGTCAGACCACGTCGCTGGCCGCCTTCTCTATCGGCATGCAAAAGAGCGCAAGTGGCGTTCAAAGCCGATGACCGCCTTGACGAACGACCTTTGGACGGCATCCTTCACCGTTGACAGGCTGGGCTCGTGGAGCTTCGCCGTCGAGGGTTGGATCGACCACTTCGACACGTGGCAATCGGACCTGAAGAAACGAATCGCAGCTCAGCCCGATCCCGCCAACCCTGACACCGGGGTGCCCGGACAAAATATCCCGCTCGCGTTGCGCAGCGGTGCACTTCTGCTGGAGGCGACGGCGACCCGCGCCGATGCGGCGGACGCAAAGCTGATACAGCAGATCGTTCTATCGCTTCGTTGGCTGGCGGACCAGGACGCGCCATATTACGAGTACCCGATCTCCGACGAAGCATCCGAGCTGGCCGCAAAGTACCCGGACCTGCGCTATGTCGTCCGCTCCGGCAAGGATCTAAACCTCTGGGTGGATCGCGAACGCGCCCGCTTCTCCGTCATGGTACGAGCTGTTTCCGCGTTCGGCCTCTCCTGAACCAGGACGCCACGGGACGCTGCGCGATGTCGAAGCCTTCTGCCGGCCATTGCGGCCATGGGTTTCGACGTGCTCTACATGCCTCCGATCCATCCCATCGGCAACCGCCTTCCGCAAAGGCCCCAACAACAACGTGGTTGCGGCCGAAGGAGATCACGGCAGCCCCTGGGCAATCGGCTCCGCCGAGGGCGGACACAAGGCGATTCATCCCGAGCTCGGCACGCTCGCCGATTTCGAGCATCTCGCGGCCGCCGCACGCGAGACACGGCATGGAGCTGGCGCTGGACATCGCCTTCCAGTGCTCGCCGGATCATCCCTGGGTCACGGAGCATCCCGACTGGTTCCAGTCATCGGCCGGACGGCACCATCCAGTACGCGGAGAATCCGCCCAAGAAGTATCAGGACATCTATCCCCTCAACTTCGAGTCCGCCGACTGGCGCGGCTTGTGGGAGGAGCTGCTGTCCGTCTTCCAGTTCTGGATCCGAACGCGGCGTCCGTATCTTCCGCGTGGACAATCCGCACACCAAGGCGCTGCCCTTCTGGGAGTGGTGCATCGCCGCCGTGCACAAGGACTACCCCGAGGCGATCTTCCTTGCCGAGGCCTTCACCCGTCCGCACGTCATGTATTCGCTGGCGAAGGCCGGGTTCACGCAGTCGTACACCTACTTCACCTGGCGCAACACCAAGGCCGAGCTGCAACAGCTACTTCGAAGAGATCACACGAGCCGCCGGTCAGCGACTTCTTCCGTCCGAACTTCTGGCCCAACACCCCCGACATTCTCCACGCGTCGCTGCAGAACGGCGGCCGTCCGGCCTTCATGCAGCGGCTCATTCTGGCCGCAACGCTTACCGCCAACTATGGCATCTACGGCCCAGCCTATCGAGCTCGGCGAGAACGCTCCCATCAAGCCCGGCAGCGAGGAGTATCTCAACAGCGAGAAATATGAGATCCGCCAATGGGACCGCACCGCCTCGCACTCGCTCGCGCCGCTGATGACGCAGCTGAACCAGATCCGCAGGGAAAACCCGGCACTCCAAAGCAACGAGCGGCTCCACTTCCATCATGTCGATAACCCGCACCTGCTCTGCTACAGCAAAACCACGGCCGACCACAGCAGCACCATCCTGGTCGCGATCAATCTCGATCCCACGCAGGAGCAGGCCGGCTGGATCGACCTCGACCTTGAAGCGAACTCGCCATCCCTCACGACCAGCAACTTCGAAGTCGAAGATCTGCTCACCGGCAGCGCATTACCAGTGGCATGACCGCAGCAACTACGTCGCGCTGCGCCCCGAGACGTCATGCCGGCCCACATCTTCCGCGTAAGCCTCGCTTCCCTGCCAATCTGTGCCTGCAACGGCACTCCACTCAACGCAAGCACTCGCAATGCCGCTGATCGATCATCCACCGAAGGGCGATACGTGAAGAAAGCCGGCAGCGCCACAGATCCTCTCTGGTACAAAGACGCGATCATCTACGAGCTGCACGTCCGCGCCTTCAAGGACTCCAACGGCGACGGCATCGGCGACTTCGCCGGCCTGCTCTCGCAAGCTCGACTACCTCCAGGACCTCGGCGTCACCTGCCTCTGGCTGCTTCCCTTCTTCCCCTCCCCGCTGCGCGACGACGGCTACGACATCGCCAACTACGTCGACGTCAACCCCAGCTACGGCACCCTCGACGACTTCAAGCAGTTTCTCGACGCCGCCCACCAGCGCGACATGCAGGTCATGATCGAGCTGGTCATCAACCACACCTCCGACCAGCATCCCTGGTTCCAGGCCGCGCGCCTCGCCCCCAACGGCTCGCCCGAGCGCGACATGTACGTCTGGTCCGACACCGACAAGCTCTACGAAGGCGTCCGCATCATCTTCACCGACACCGAAAAATCCAACTGGACCTGGGACGAGGTCGCCAAGCAGTTCTACTGGCACCGCTTCTTCTCGCACCAGCCCGACCTCAACTTCGACAATCCGCGCGTCATGGAAGAAGTCCTCAACGCCATGCGCTTCTGGCTCGACATGGGCGTCGACGCCCTGCGCCTCGACGCCATCCCTACCTCGTCGAGCGCGACGGCACCACCTGCGAAAACGTCCCCGAGACCCACGTCAAGATCAAAGAGATCCGCGCCGTCATCGACGCCGAATACGAGCAACCGCCTCATCCTCGCCGAAGCCAACATGTGGCCCGCCGACGTCCGCCCCTACTTCGGCGATGGCGACGAGTGCCACATGGCCTTCCACTTCCCGCTGATGCCGCGCATCTACATGGCGCTCCGCCAGGAAGACCGCCTGCCCATCACCGACATCATGGCGCAGACGCCGCCCATCCCGGACACCTGCCAGTGGGGCCTCTTCCTGCGCAACCACGACGAGCTCACGCTCGAGATGGTCACCAACGACGAGCGCGACTACATGTACCTCGCCTACTCGGCCGATCCGCGCATGCGCATCAACGTCGGCATCCGCCGCCGCCTCGCGCCTCTGGTCGACAACAACCGCCGCCGCATCGAGCTCCTCAACTCGCTCCTGCTCTCCTTCCCCGGCACGCCCATCATGTACTACGGCGACGAGATCGGCATGGGCGACAACATCTATCTCGGCGACCGCAACGGCGTCCGCACGCCCATGCAGTGGAACTCCGACCGCAACGCCGGCTTCTCCACGGCCGTGCCCGCCAAGCTCTACTTCCCCGTCATCATGGACCCCATCTGGGGCTACCAGGCCATCAACGTCGAGGCCCAGCAGACCGACCAGTCCTCGCTGCTGCACTGGACGCGCAACATGATCGCGCTGCGCAAGCTCTTCCAGGTCTTCGGCCGCGGCACGCAGGAGTTCCTCCACCCCGAAAACCGCAAGGTCCTCGCCTACATCCGCAATCTCGATCGCGACGACGGCACCAGCGAGACCGTCCTCTGCGTCGCCAATCTCTCCCGCTTCGCCCAGCCCGTCTCGCTCGATCTCTCCCGCTTCGCCGGCATGAGCCCGGTCGAGATGCTCGGCTACGTCACCTTCCCGACCATCACGAAGCAGCCCTACGCGCTCACACTCGCGCCCTACTCGTTCCTCTGGCTCGAGCTGCAGCCCGCGCGCCCGAAGCCCGAAGCTCCCGCGGTCGAGAACGAAGACCCCGGCCTCGCACTTGCTGGCCCGCGGAGCTCTCAATGGCGATCTCTCCAACCTGCTCGCCGGCCCCGGCCTCGCTCTCCTCCAGCAGCTGCTGCCCGCACTACCTCCCGCACAGCGCTGGTTCGGCGCCAAGTCCAGCACCATCTCCGTCGGCGTCGACGACTGGGTGCAGCTGCCCGACGTCACCGCCGCCCTCGTCTTTCTTCGAGCTCACC
Source organism: uncultured Acidobacteriaceae bacterium (assembly GCA_963778445.1). Lineage (GTDB taxonomy): Bacteria > Acidobacteriota > Terriglobia > Terriglobales > Acidobacteriaceae > Edaphobacter. The sequence goes on from CAVZUG010000001.1 coordinate 522,801, forward strand.
TACTCCGACGACGCCATGGACCTCTATCAGCTTCCGCTCGCGCTCACCTCCGGCGCCGAGGCCGACGTCATCCGCGCCTCCGCGCCCGCATCCATCCTCGCCACCCTCACCACCGGACCGGCCCCGCCATCCTGCACGACGCCACCGCCCGCGAAGACTTCCGCCAGGCGCTGCTCGACCATGATCGACGCCAACATCTCCGTCGAAGCGCAAGACTCCACGCTCGATCGGCAAACGCTCCTCCGCCTTCGACCGCCATCCGCGGCAGCTGGCCCGCTGCCCGCGCGCACCGGCTCGGCCGAGCAGTCCAACACCTCCATCCTCTACGACGACAGGCTCATCCTGAAGCTCTTCCGCCGCCTCCAGCCCGGCGAAAATCCCGACACCGAGATCGGCCGCTTCCTCACCGAGGTCGCCCACTTCCCCCGCATCGCGCCGTTCCTCGGCGACATCCGCTCCGTCGCTCCGTCAACGGCGAGCCCACCACCCTCGCCATGCTGCAGGGCCTGGTCGAAAACGAGGGCGACGGCTGGGAGTTCACGCTCGACGAGCTCGCCCGCTTCTACGAGTCCGTCGCCACCTGCCCGCTGCCCGCACGATCTCGGCACAGCCGCCAGCTTTCCTCGATGACACGCGAGCGCCCCGGAGCTCGCCCGCGAGCACGCCGGCCTCTACCTCGAGCCGCCGCCCTGCTCGGCCGCCGCACCGCCGAGATGCACCTCGCCCTCGCCACCCCCACCGACATCCCCGCCTTCCCCGCCGAGCCCTTCTCCGCCGGCGACCTCGCTGCCGACGCCGACCGCATCGACGCCCAGATCGCGCGCGCGCTCGACGCTCTCAAGCGCGGCATGCCCAACTCTGCCCGATCGACGGAGCCGGAGCCAGCGTCGTCGACGCCGCCGCCCTCCTCCTCAGCCGCCGCCTCGATCTCCTCGCCCGCGCCAGATCGCACCGGCGATGCACCCGGCCGGAGGCCGGCCAGCGCATCCGCATCCACGGCGACTACCACCTCGGCCAGGTGCTGCGCTCGCGCGAACGACTACGTCATCCTCGACTTCGAAGGCGAGCCCGCCCGTTCGCTCGCCGAGCCGCGCCAAGCAGTCTCCGCTGAGAGACGTCGCCGGCATGCTGCGCTCCTTCAGCTACGCCGCCTACTCCGGCCTCGACCACTTCGCCCAGCGCCGTCCCGAGCGATGCCGCAACCTCGAGCCTGGGCGCAGCTCTGGCAAAACGCCGTCTCCACCGAATTCCTCGCCGGCTACCGGCAGGCCATCGCAGCCAATCCCGATCTCCTGCCACGCCCGCGCAGGCGCACAGTCCTGCTCAACGCCTACCTGCTCGAAAAGGCGCTCTACGAGCTCTCTACGAGCTCAACAACCGGCCCGCCTGGGTGCGCATCCCGCTTGCCGGCATTCTTTCCCTGCTTCATTAAGCGCTGACACTTGAAAGCCGTAGTCTGAGAACACTCGATGGCCTCATTCCGAATACACCACCGAACAGGAACATGACGGTGCCGCACCTGTCCCGGCAGCCGCCTGCAAGCCGCCTGCTCGTCAGCCTCGCGCCCTTCCCCCCGGCGGCGCTCGACGCCACGCTCGACCAACCTCGCCGCAGCCTTCCCGACACGGCAGTCCACGTCGTCGCTCCCGACGCCTCGAACGGCGGCGCCGCGCGACCACGGCAACCTCACGCTCACTGCCCTACACGCCGCTGGCCTCTCCGCCACGCCCTGGATCCTCACCGCCGCCGACTTACCTGAACCTCTACGAGTTGGCACAGCACCAGGCGCGCAGAGCTGCCTGCTCCTCGGTCCCGAGTCGCAGAGCGTCCAACCCGCAGCCATCCGCGCGCTCGCCGACGCCGTCCTCTGCTCAAGCCGACCTCGTCACGCCCCATTACGACCTCCGCCCGCGCGAAGGCCTGGTCAACTCCGCGATCCTCTATCCCGTCACCCGCGCCCTCTTCGGGCCCGCCCGCGCTTTCCGCTCGCCGTCGATCTGGCTCTCTCCTCGCGCATGGCCGAGCGCCTCGCCACCGCCGCCCAGCGCTACACCGCCGTCGGCCAGAACGATGCCTTCTCTGGCCGGTGGCCGAAGCCGCCGTCGCCGGCTTCACCATCACCGCAGGTCGCTGCGGCTCAGCGCACTCTCCCGCCGCCGGCTGCCACCGACCTCAACCCCTCCTCGCCCTGGTCGCCGGCTCGCTCTTCGCCGAGGTCGAAGCCAAGGCCGCCTTCTGGCAGAGATCACGCGTCACCCAGCCTGAGACACCCTTGCCGCTCCCAGCCGTTGCGAGGAGCCAGCTTCCCGATCTCCAGCCCATGCTCGACTCCTTCCGCCTGGCCTACACCAACCTGCACGAGATCTGGTCGCTGGTCCTTCCGCCGCACTCGCTGCTCGGCCTCAAGAAGCTCTCCCTTCATGCCCTCCGAGGCCTTCCGCATGCCCGACGCCCTCTGGGCCCGCATCGTCTACGACTTCATCCTCGCGTATCGCCTGCGCACCCTCAACCGCGGCCATCTGCTCGGCGCGCTCACGCCGCTCTATCTGGCCTGGGTGGCCTCGCACCTCAACCTCACCCAGCGGGCACACCGGCGGAACAGCACGTCGAGGAGCCCGCCGCCGCCTTCGAAGCCGACAAGCCGTACCTCGTCTCGCGCTGGCGCTGGCCGGACCGCTTCAACCCCTAGCGCCGGCCGCGCTCGTTCCGAGTCCACTCGCGAGCTTCAGAGATTCCGCAAGGAGATACAGAATGCTTCAAGTGACCCCTTCGACCGCCGCTCCCGCATACCCGCTGCCGGTCTAACCCGAGGCGGCCCCTTCCATGTGGCAGCAGGTCGGGACCGCGCTCAGCCAATCCATGCATCGTCGTTGGTCAAGCTCGCCAGCTTTCTCCCCGGCCTCCTCGCTCTCCTCATCGCCGTTCTCCTGCTGACCGCAATCGGCGCTCTGCTCGCGATGGCGCTGCGCAGGGTCCTCACCACAGTTCGCTTCGACGAGCGCCTGGCCCGCAACACCGCCGCCGGCGTGTCCGACTTGTCCCCCTCCAACAGCCCCACCCTGCTGGTCACGCGGTTCGCCTTCTGGGGCTGCGTCGTCCTCGGCTTCGTCATCGGCATCTCCGCCTTCGACGCCTCGTACTCCGGCAACGCCCAGGTCTCGATCTTCCTCCTCCCCTACGTCACGCACTCGGTCGGAGCCATTATTCTTCTGATCGCCGGCAGCCTGATCGCCCGCTTTCTCGCCCGCTCCGTCCTCATCGGCGCCGTCAACGCCAAGCTCCAGTACGCGCGCTTCCTCTCAATCGGCGTCAAGTGGCTCGTCCTCGTGCTCACCGCCGCCATGGTGCTCGATCACCTCCAGATCGGCGGCACCATCGTCGAGCTCGCCTTCGGCATCCTCTTCGGCGGCATCGTCCTGACGCTCGCTCTCGCCGTCGGCCTCGGCTCCCGCGATATCGTCAGCCGCTCGCTCGAACGCAACGCCGACCGCCTGCCCCAGTTCGATCCCGCAGCCGGCGATCCGACGCGAGCCTCCGCGGTTGAACCCGAGACTCTGCGGCACTTCTAATTTCTCCGCTGCGATATCATCTCGAACATGACGAGCGCAACGATTCTCTCGGTGGCAGAGTACCTCCACACGAACTTCCGGCCCGATCGCGAATATATCGACGGCGAGATCCGGGAGCGGAACGTGGGCAAAAGGGAACATGCGCGAGTGCAGGCGCTGCTTACAGCATGGTTCGTGAATCACGAAATCATTTGGTCGGCGTTTGCGCTTACCGAACAACGTGTCCAGGTGGCCGCAAACCGGATTCGCATCCCGGATATAGTCCTGACCTCCACCGATCCGCAACCCGAAGTCCTGGTCAGTCCCCCCATTCTGGTCGTCGAGATCCTATCGCCCGACGACACCTACTTCGATACGCAGGAGCGAGCACAGGACTACCTTTCCATGGGAGTCGAGATGGTCTGGGTCATCGATCCCAAGAGCCGCACCGGACGGATGTGCAAAGGCAATATATGGCAGGAAGACCCAACCCTCCGGGTTCCGGGAACCCCCATCCATGTCGATCTGGACGCGATCTTTCAGCATATGAGCGAACTCAAGGGGTAAGGCAACATCCGATGCAGTCCCAGGAAATCTACGCGCAGCTCACCCCCATCTTTCACGATCTCTTCGACGACGAGAACCTGGTGCTCACACCCGGCCTTACCGCCGGTGACGTGCCCGAGTGGGACTCCTTCAATCACATCAATCTGATCGTTGCCGTTGAGGCCACTTTCAAGATCAAGTTCCAGACCGCCGAGCTCGAGTCGCTCCAGACCGTCGGCCATCTCGTCGACCTCATCGCCAAAAAGCTCGCCGCCCAGGGCAGATAGGCGCCCTGTCGATCATCGCAACTGCACCGCAGCCGGTGACCTTCCGCCTAAGATAAAGTCATCTGTACACATAGCCACCGCGATCCAAGCGGAGCAAAGCAGAGGTCCTCCCCATGGCACCAGCGACCCGGAAGTCAACCCAGACACCCAAGCCACGTTTCACCCTGCCCGGAAGCGAGAGGGCACCTTTCGGAACAGCCCCTGCAGGCAAGCAGGCCTCCGGAAAGATCACCGTAACCGTGCTCGTTCGGCCCAAATCCGCCCTCGATCCGAGAACCGTAGGCAAGGTGCGCCTTACCCGCGCTCAATACGCTCAGCAGCACGGCGCCGACCCCGTCGCCGTGAAAGCCGTTCGCGCGTTTGCAAAGGAGTTCGGCCTCACGGTAGAGCCCGGCACCCCCGCCCCGGGCCGAAGAGGCGTCCGGCTCTCCGGCACCGCTGCCGCTATGCAGGCCGCTTTCGGCGTCACCCTGCAGCTCCAAACCACGCAAGACGCAACCTACCGCGTTCGCGAGGGCGCCATTCAGCTTCCCGAGGAGCTCAACGGCCTCGTTGAAGCAGTGCTCGGCCTCGACAACCGCCCGCAGGCCAGGCCTCACTTCCGCATCGCTCATAACTCACCTTCGGCCGCTGGGGGCAAAGGTGGGTCGATCGTCGCCGCTGTTGCCAGCACCTCCTTCACCCCGGTGCAGATCGCGCAGCTCTACCAGTTTCCGCAGAACGCCAGCGGCGCGGGGCAGACCATCGGCATCATCGAACTTGGCGGCGGCTACCGGACCGCGGATCTGACGGCATACTTCAAATCTCTCGGACAGACAGCCCCCAAGGTCACCGCCATCTCCGTGGATGGCGGAAAGAACACGCCCACCACCGCGGATGGCGCCGACGGCGAGGTCATGCTCGACATCGAGGTCGCGGCCGCCGTAGCACCAGGCGCGAATGTCGCCGTCTACTTCGCGCCCAACACCGACCAGGGGTTCATCGACGCCATCTCCACAGCCGTACACGACACCACCAACAAGCCCAGTGTGATCTCGATCAGCTGGGGCGCGCCGGAATCCGCCTGGACCCAGCAATCCATCTCCGCGCTCGATCAGGCGTGCCAGGCCGCGGCGGCGCTCGGCGTCACCATCACCGTCGCTTCCGGAGACAACGGGTCGACCGACGGCGCCACCGGAAACAACGTCGACTTCCCCGCATCCAGCCCGCACGTCCTCGCCTGCGGCGGTACCACGCTCGCCGGCAGCGGCAGCTCCATCTCCTCCGAGGTCGTCTGGAACGAGCAGGCAAACAACGAGGGCGCCACCGGCGGCGGTGTCAGTACCGTCTTCGCTCTTCCGTCCTGGCAGGCAAACGCCAACGTCCCCGCACCCTCCAGCCCGGGCGGTGGTCGCGGGGTTCCCGACGTCGCCGGCGACGCCGACCCAACCACCGGCTACAGCGTCCGCGTGGACGGCCAGACCCTCGTCATCGGCGGAACCAGCGCCGTCGCTCCTCTATGGGCGGGGCTCATCGCCGTGGCCAACCAGCAGAACCGCATCTCCGCCGGCTTCATCAACCCCGCCATCTACGCCGCCAAGGCGAAGTCCGGCTTCCGCGACATTACCCAGGGCAACAACGGAACCTTCTCCGCCGCCCCGGCTGGGACGCCTGCACCGGCCTCGGATCGCCTATCGCAACAGCGCTCATCCCTCTGCTCGCGCCTTCCTCCCCCGCGAAGAAGCCGACCAAGCACAAGGGAAAGAAAAAGGTCGCGACGCCAGCCACCGCCGGGGTGTCGAAGCGGAAGCCGGCAAGCCGATCGCGCTGAATTTTCGCGTGGCCACGGACACCGGCCATGCAACACTGTCGCAAGCGAGGCCGCAGGGTCGTTTCATGCCACAGGAGATCCAACCCGTCATCGGCACATCTCCACCTCGTAAAGAGGGCGCGGCCAAAGTGCTCGGAGCCGCCATATACGTCGATGACCTCACCCTGCCCGGCATGTGGTTCGGTGCGACCGTACGCAGCGGCATCGCACGCGGACGCATCCTCTCCGTCACCTTCGATCCCACCATCCACTGGGACGAGTTCGCGGTAGTCACGGCGAAAGACATCCCCGGCGAGAACACAATCGTCCACCTCACTAGGGATCACCCCTGTCTCGCGGACGACCGCGTAAATCATCCCGAAGAGCCCATCCTTCTCTTGGCTCATCCGCGGAAATCCGCTCTCCTGGCCGCCATCGCTGCCATTCACATCGAGTACGAGGTCGAGCCAGGTGTCTTCACCATCGAAGATTCCGAGCGCGCCGCAGAGCGGAACGACCTCCAGCGAATCATCTGGAATAACGAGCACGGCACCTCGCCAAACACCTTCAAGCAGTACCTGATGCGCAAAGGCGGCCAGCCCGTCCCCGAATCGGTCTGGGCGGAGGCTGCCTACATCGTTGAAGGCGAGTACACCACCGGCGCGCAGGAGCAGCTCTACATCGAAAACAATGGCGTCATCGCCGAGTGCGCCTTCGACGAAGGCGGCAAACCCGCATCGGTCACCGTGCGCGGATCGATGCAGTGCCCCTTCTACCTCGTGCACGCGCTCGAGCTCGTCTTCAACCTCCCCGACGAGAAGTGCCGCGTCATCCAGACCGAGACCGGCGGCGCCTTCGGTGGTAAGGAGGACTTTCCCTCCGTGATCGGATCGCACGCCGCCCTGCTAGCCATGAAGTGCGGCCACCCCGTCAAGCTCACCTACGACCGCGCCGAAGACATGGCCGGCACCACCAAGCGCCACCCCTCGCGCACACGCCATCGAACTGCCATCTCGAAGGAGGGCAAAATCCTCGGCGGCACCATCGAGTTCGCCATCGACGGTGGTGCCTACGCCACGCTCTCACCGGTCGTGCTCTCGCGCGGAACCATTCACGCCCCCGGCCCCTACCACTGGCCCTACCTCGAGATCCGCGCCAAGGCCATGGCCACCAACGTCCCGCCGCACGGCGCCTTTCGCGGCTTCGGCGCGCCGCAGAGCATCTTCGCGCTCGAGCGCCACATGGACAAGATCGCCCGCACCGTCGGCCTCTCGCCCGAAGAGTTCCGCCGCCGCAACTTCCTCACCACCGGAGACCGCACCGCCACCGGGCAGATCCTCTCCGATCCCGTCGACATGCAGGCCCTGCTCACACGCGCCCTCGACGAGTCGGACTACCACGCAAAGCGCGCCCTCTTCGAAAAAGAAAACCCCGGCAGCACCATCAAGCGCGGCATCGGCTTCGCCACCTTCTTTCACGGCGCGGGCTTCACCGGCTCCGGCGAACGCCGCCTCAACTCCGTCGTCGACATCGCGCTCACGCCCGAAGGCCGCCCCGAAATCTTCGTCTCCTCCACCGAGTTCGGCCAGGGCACCAACACCATCCTCTGCCAGGTCGCCGCACAGGCCCTCCACCTCCCCTACGACGACATCCTGCATCGCGCAGCCCGACACCGCCCGCGTCCCGAACTCCGGCCCCACCGTCGCCAGCCGCACCGCCATGATCGTCGGCAAGCTCGTCGAAGAGGCAGCCGAAAAACTCTGCGCCACCCTCGCCGCCTCCGGCAATCTGCAGCAGCCCTATACCGCGCAGAGCTTCCGCGACGCCGCACAGGCCTACCTCTCGGAACATGGTCAGCTCCGCGTCAGCGCGCGTTACCAGCTGCCCCCGAACTCCCCAGCCATCTTCTGGGACGACGAGACCTACTCCGGCGATGCCTACCCCGCCTACGCCTGGGCCGTCTACGTCGCTGAGGTCGCGGTCGACACACGCACCTACACCGCCACGGTTACAAATTTTCACGCGCTCCAGGAGGTCGGCCGCGTTCTGCATCCCGTTCTCGCAAAAGGTCAGGTCGAAGGCGGAGTCGCCCAGGGCATCGGCTATGCCCTCTATGAGAAATGTGTTTGGGAAGGTGGCCGCATGCGCAACAATCAAATGACCAACTACATCATGCCCACCTCCATGGACCTCCCGCCGATCCACGTCTCCTTTGCAGAGGTGCCATCCATTCACGGCGCGTTCGGCGCAAAAGGTATAGGCGAGCTCCCCATGGATGGCCCCGCACCCGCCATCCTCAACGCCATCGAAAACGCCACCGGCCAGTCGTTCACCTCGGTACCCCTGCTCCCCGAAGACATCTTCGAACGCCTGTGCGCTCCGGGCGATCACACCGCCGGCAGCGAAAGCCTCGAACCCGCCATCGCCGGCCCCTACTTCAGCGAGTCCCGTGCGTGAACGTCCTCCGCCTCCGTGCCTGTCTTGCTGTCCTCGTCTTCGCTCTTTGCACCCTGGTCACCATCGCTCCCGTGCGCATCGCGAATCTCCTCATGCGCCGGCGCGTCGCCGAAGATGGCGATCTCTCCTTCACCCTCTTCTACCGTCTGGCCGCCATCGTGGGCGCGCTCGCCTCGCTCTACCTTCTCGTCGGAGATCTATGGCACATCGCGAACGCATGACGCGCAACGAGGTGACCGTCACCTGCACCGTCAACGGACAGAGCCGCACCGTCACCGCGCCTCCGCTCAAGCGCCTGCTCGATCTCCTGCGCGAAGACCTCAACCTCACCGGTACCAAGGAGGGCTGCGGTGAAGGCGAGTGCGGCTCCTGCTCCGTCCTACTCAACGGCGATCTCGTCAACTCCTGCCTCGTTCCGCTGCTGCAGGTCGCGCAAGCCGACATCCGCACCATCGAAGGCGTCGGCACAGAAGGCCACCTCCATCCCATCCAGCAATGCTTCCTCTCAGAAGGGGGAGCGCAGTGCGGCATCTGCACCCCCGGCATGATCCTCGCCACACAGCATCTCCTCGACCGCCATCCGCAACCAACACTGCTACAAATCCAGGAAGGCCTCAGCGGAAACCTCTGCCGTTGCACCGGCTACATGCGCATCTTCGAGGCAGTCGCAAAAGCTGCCGAGGCGGAGCTTGCGTAATGCGCTCCGATCCGGCTGACTACATCGTCACCGCGCCACCGACGCTCGAGGCTGCTCTCGACCTGCTCGCCTCCGAGCCCGGGTCGCACACACCGCTCGCCGGCGGCACAGAACTTATGGTCGCCCTCAATACCGGCCGCCTCGGGCAGCGCTCTCTCCTCAGCATTCAGCACCTCCGCGAGCTGCGCTTCATCGAAGCCGATGAACACACGGTCACCGTCGGCGCCGGAATCACCTTCACCGATCTTCGCCGACACCCGGTAATCGCCGAAGCACTTCCACTCCTCGCCCAGGCCGCCTCCTGGACCGGATCCATAGCCAACCAGAACCGCGCCACCCTCGGCGGCAATCTCGCAAACGCCTCGCCCGCCGCAGACTCCAGCCCTGCGCTTCTTGTCTACGACGCCGTCGTCACTCTCGTCTCCGCAACCGGTCAGCGTTCGGTGCCATACCGCGACTTTCACCTCAGCTACAAGCGCACCGCGCTCAGTCCAGACGAGCTCATCTACTCGCTGCAGCTCAAACGTAACTGGACCGGCTACAGGCAGTACATCCGCAAGGTAGGCACACGCAACGCACAGGCAATCTCAAAAACTGCTCTCGCCGCCATCGCCCACGTCAGCGACGGCGCAATCGACGAGATCCGCATAGCCGCCGCGTCTCTGGCCGACCGCCCCATCCGCTGCCTCGCGACCGAACAAGCCCTCCTCAACCGCATCCTCACCCCCGAGACCATCGCCGCCGCACGCGCCGCTCTCCTCCGCGAAGCAAAACCCATCGACGACATCCGCAGCACCGCGAAGTACCGCACGGCCGTCGCGGCCAATCTGCTCGAAGAGTTCCTCGGTCAACTCTGATCGTCCCACGTGCGCGAAGGCAGTCCACCGCCGCCAAACATCTCCCGAGCCCGCCCTAACTCCGCGTCGCTATCCACATCCAGCTCCCCATGCGCTAGTTCGACAGCATGCGCACCCCGCAACAACTCCCGCGCCCCCATATCGCCGCGCAGTTCCAGCAGCGCCGCGAAACACCGCGCCGGAAAATACGCCGGCACACCCCTGCGGCCCGCATACGCCGACGCCACCACCACCTCACCGTCGCCACCCGCCAGCAATCGCAGATGCTCCGTCGAGACCGCAGGCTGATCGCACGTCATCAACACCACTCCCTTCGCCCCCTCTGTCATCGCGCGCACCCCAGCCCGGATTGTCGACGCTATTCCCTCCTCCGCCTCGTCATTCCTCACCACCTCACACCCGAGCCGCCCAGCTTCCGCAACGACCGCCGCGTCCGCCGCATTGACCACAACCCGGACCCTGCCAACGCCAGCTTCCCTTGCCACTCGGACGGCACGCTCCAGCAGCGTCTCCCCGCCCACAAGCTCCATCTGCTTCGGCCGCCGGAGCCGCCGCGACGATCCCGCCGCCAGGATCACTACCTCAATCACAACGCACACTGCGCCTGCAGGTAGCGCGACGACCCTCCCCGCGCCACGTTCTCCGCGACATCCTCAGCCGTCAATCGCCGGGACGCGCCAATCCGTCCCTCCACGCAGGCATGCGCCTCCGCCACCACCGCCAGCGCAATCGCCCCCGCTCCCTCGCCGCCCAGGTCCAGGCCCATCGGCGCGTAGATCCGGTCGCAGCACTCGCCCACCGTGCGCCCGAGCATCACCGCCGCCTCGCTCACCAGCAGGCTGCTCCTGTGCCTCGCACCCAGCAGCCCCAGGTACATCGGCGGAGGCTCCAGCGCCAGCATCGCGGTCAGCGCCGCGCGATCCTGCTCGTAGCTGTGCGTCATCAGCACCACGGCATCGCGCCCCGTCACCCCCAGACCCGCCGCACTCTCCACGTGCGCAACCCGCTCCGCCTCAGGAAACCGCTCCGGCCGCGCCAGTTGCCCGCGTCCATCCGCCACCGTCACGCTCCATCCCAGCATCGCCGCCATGCTCACCACAGGTCGCGCATCATCGCCCGCCCCGATCACAAACAACCTCTGCGGAGCCGCAATCCGCTCCACAAACACACCATCCATCGCCGTCAGCGCGGAGACATCCACCCCGGCAACATCCTCGACCTCGAGCCCGGAGCTCGCAAATATCCGATCTCCATCAGGGGAGAACACCGCCCGCAGCAACGGCCGCCCACCCTCCGGAAGCCACGTCGCCACCACACTCTCCACACCCGCCAGCGACCTCTCCAACGCCCCCATCAGAGCATCGAACTCCGCCGTGCCCGTTCGCTCAAACAAGAGATCCAGCACACCGCCGCACCCCAGCCCATAGGGAATCTCTGCCGTATCGTCGAACATCGTCGAATACCGCTCCACCACCGGCCCGCCGCGCGTCTTCCACGCGGCCTTCCGCACCACCTCCGCCTCCAGGCACCCGCCGCTGATCGTCCCGCAGTAGCTCCCATCCCCAGCCGTCAGCATCCGAGCGCCTCGCCGACGATAAGACGAGCCCTCAGCCCGCACCAACGTCACCAGCGCCTCTGCCCGCCCCTCCCGGCTCATCGCGACAATCTGCCTGCGCTCCATCCGTGTCTCCTGCTTCTATCTTCACCCAAAGCGCTCACTCACCACATGGGATGCATCCGGAGCCTCCGCAATCCTCACCCGATCTCTGCTAAACTAACCCGTGTCGGCAACAGGTTGAGCGGATCGCACACACACCCGCGAGACCACTTCAAGCCGGCATCTCCCGTCAACACCGAGGTTCGGGGCGTAGCGCAGTCTGGTAGCGCACCTGGTTCGGGACCAGGGGGTCGGAGGTTCGAATCCTCTCGCCCCGACCAATCCTTTCTTACCGCACCAAAGCCCGCGCACCGGCACCCCGCCGCAGCAGAAAATACACCGGCACCCCCACCGCCACAATCACAATGCCAGGCCACGTCGTTCCCGCGCGGTAGGTGAACAAAGCCACCAGAATCACGGTTGCGCCCACGATATAAATCGCCGGCAGCCACGGGTATCCCCATGCCTTGTATGGCCGATCCGCATCCGGCCGCGTCTTGCGCAGACGGAACACTCCCGCAATCGTCAGGATGTAGAAGAACAACGCCGCCGAAATCACATAATCCAGCAGATTGCTGTACAGATTCCCGTACGCGTGCGTCACCGGATTCACCGTCCGCGGCAGCACCAGCAGCACCGCCCAAATCCCCTGGATGCCCAGCCCCCAGCCAGGCACATGCGCCCGGTTCAGCCGCCCCGCGCGCGGAAAAAACAGCCCGTCCTGCGCCATCGCATAACACGCCCGCGCCCCGGCGAGCGACATCGCATTCACCGTCCCAAACGTCGACACCATGATCGCCGCCGCCATCAGACCCGCGCCAAACCGCGGAAAGATCGTCTGCAGCACCGCCGTCGCCACCCGGTCGCTCGGAGCCGTCTGGATCGAAGCGAGCGGAAGGCTCGCCAGATAAGCCACATTGCACAGCATGTACAGCACGATCACCGACCCCGTCCCCATCACCAGAGCCAGCGGCAGGTTCCTCCGCGGATTCTTCACCTCCCCCGCCACAAACGTAATGTCATGCCAGGAGTCCGCCGCAAACAGCGACCCGGTCTGCGAAATGCACAGCGCAATCAACATCCCAAACCCGCTCGCCGCCGTCAGCCCCTCCGCCAGCGGAGCCACATGCTGCACCGCCCACGGATGATCGAAGTTCGCATGCAGCGCCGCCCCATTCGCACACACGGTCAGCCCCAGCAGCACCAGGGCTGCCAGCGCACCCAGCTTCGCCACCGTAAACACGTTCGTAATGATCTTGCCGTACCGCAACCCCAGCATGTTCCCCACCGCCAGCAGCGCAATCACCCCAATCGCCACCGCCTGCGCCGTCGAAAGCGATAGGGCGTAGTGGCTCCCCAGCGCAATCGGCGGCACTAGATACCGCGACTCCGAGACCCCCGGAAACAGCACGCCCGAGAACCGCGCAAACGCGATCGCCACCGCCGCCAGCGTCCCCGTCTGAATCACCGTCCACAGCGTCCAACCGTACAGAAAACCCCACATCGGCGAGAACGCCTCGCGCAGGTACACGTACATGCCGCCCGCCTCCGGCATCATCGCCGCCAGCTCCCCGTAGCTCAGCGCGCCCGTCACCGTCAGAACGCCCGCAATCAGCCACGCCACCAGCAGCCAACCCGCGCTCCCGATCTGCCGGCTCATCTCCGCCGACACGATAAAGATGCCCGACCCCACCATCACCCCGACCACCACCATCGTCGAGTCAAACAACCCTAGCCCCCGCTCAAAATGCGGCGCAGCTCCCTTCTTGTCCAGCGTCAACTCGTCCGTCATCCCTCTCCTTCGCGCCATCAAGCTCACAACATCCTACCTTCGCCAGGCAACGCACGAACCCAATACCGGCATTCCTCTCAACAGGAGACCCAATGGCCAGCAAACCGGAACTTCTCGCCTTTCTCGATAAGCACGTCTTTCACCCCATCCTCAACGCCCGCGAAGATCACTACGACGAGCGCGCCCGCCACATCCTCCGCGACGTCAAGCGCAAGACCGAGGAAGAAAAGGCCCGCTTTCACGGCTACGATTCCGCCGAGCGCATCGTCTCCATGTACAAGGATGACCTCACCTCCGAGGTCGCCCGCCCCGTCAACGCCCACCTCAAAGACCTCAAACTCCCCACGCTCGCCGACGTCAAACCCGACTTCCTCAAACTCGCCGGCGAAACCTCCTAGCATCGCTCACCCAGGAGCGTTTTACGAGCACCCACGGCCGTTAGGAAAGCCACGGCGTCAGCGACAGCGTCCAGACATTGCTGTTGCCGTTGTCCCAGAGCTCAAGCCGTTCCAGGTCCTGCTCCGCTTGTCTGTGCGTCCGGGGGAAGTGAACGGCAGCAGATCGGTCGCTGCTGAAGTACAGCGTGCGATGGTCCGCACCGAGGTGTGGTTCGTCATCCGTGCTGAAGCCGTACGGCTTCTCGTCACCGGCGTAGCGTATCGCGACAACCGCACCCCACCCGTCGCCCTGTCGCCGAGTGATATACAGGTGATCCTTATCATCACCTTTCACACGGCCGGAGCTGCAAAAGACCAGGAACGAGCCGTCCGGCGCAATCTCGGGATCCACGTCCGCGGTTGTGCCGTCGCTGAAAGAGAGCGGCTGCGCCGTTGCGTAGGTGCCGTTTCGGTACGCCGCCGAGTACAGGCGTTTGCTCCCCCGATCGCCGATAACCGTGAAGTACACGGTTCGGTCCTGCGCAATGCTGGGCTTCCATATCGAATGGCTCAGGTTCACTGCGTCCGGCAGACGCTTCGGTTCGCTCCAACCCGCATCAGTCCGGTCCACCTGCCATAGATTCGACACGGGAACAGGCGCGGCCTTGCCTGGCTCCGGCTCACCCAAGCGACGCGTCGACTGAAAGATGATGTAGGAGCCATCCGGCGCCATGGAAGGAGAAGAATCAGGCCAAACACCTGAAAAGGATGCGAGCTTCGGTGTCGACCACTGCCCCTTAACCTTGTGCGACTCGAGAATCACACTCCAGTGCGTGGTGCTCCGGGTGAAAAACAAGGTATTGCCGTCAGGAGAAAACGTTGGGGAGCCATCGTTCTGCGGTCCGGAGATCACGCCGGGAGCAAAGATCTCCGGCACCACGCTCGCAGCGGTCTGCGCCTCTTGGGCTGAAGACACCGCAGCCTGCACCATCAGCCCACCAAGCAGGGAGACGGCGAAAACCCTTCTGTTTCGCATGACATAACCTCGAGGCGCTCAGAATTATCTCAGACGATTCGCGAGTCGCCACCGACTAGCTCCCGGTCGTCTGGACCGGCGTAGTAGCAGTATGTCACCACCCTCACATGCTCCGGCTGGCGCGGCGAACCGCCGGGTTCGCCCTTGGTCCTTACCGCGACTCTGCCCTTGGTCAACGATTCTCTGTGGTTCGGTGGCAACGTGGTTGGTCTCAGGAGTCGCCTGTCGGTCGTCACAGCCGGCAGAGGACCGCTATTTACCCCAGCCAATTCCCCGCCCCATGCGCAGCCTCCAACACACTTGCCCCCACAACCCCAAACCTCGCTTAGCATGGCAGAGACCAACCACCGCCGGAGTCGCCCATCCCGCCTGCCACCCCACGCCGCCGCCCCTTCTTCCGCTCGCTCTACTTCCGCGTGCTCGTCGGCATCGTCGCGGGCATTCTGGTCGGCGCGCTCTTTCCCCATCTCGGCCAGCAGCTCAAACCCTTCGGCGACGGCTTCGTCAAGCTCATCCGCATGATCGTCGCGCCCATCATCTTCTTCTCGGTCGTGGTCGGCATCACCGGCGTCGGAGACATCCGCACGCTCGGCCGCGTCGGCCTGAAAGCGCTCGTCTACTTCGAGGCGGTCACCACCGCCGCTCTGCTGATCGGCATGACCGTCGCCACCCTGGTTCAACCCGGCCGCGGCATGAACGTCGATCCCGGCAGCCTCGACGGGAGGGCCGTCGCGCAATATGCGACGCAAGGCGCCCATCTCGGCGTTGCCGATTTCCTCCTCAACATCATCCCCGAAAGCTACGCCGGAGCCTTCACCTCGGGCGAGATCCTCCAGGTCCTCCTTCTCGCCATCCTCACCGGTCTGGCCCTCTCCGCGCTGGACAACAAGCTCGGCTACAAAACGCGCCTCGTCGACCTCACGCAATCCCTCTCGGGACTCTTCTTCAAGATCGTCACCTTCATCATGGAGCTCGCCCCTATCGGTGCCTTCGGCGCCATGGCCTTTACCATCGGCCGCTATGGCCTCGTCACCCTCCTGTCGCTGGGCAAGCTCCTTCTCTGCGTCTACCTCACCAGCATCGCCTTCGTCGCGGTCGTTCTGGGTCTCATCTGCTGGCTCAATGGCATCAATCTCTGGCGTTTCCTGGTCTATATCCGCGAAGAGCTGCTGATCGTCCTCGGCACCTCCTCCTCCGAGGCCGCACTCCCCGGCCTGCTGCGCAAGATGGAGTACCTCGGCTGCTCCAAAGCCGTCACCGGTCTCGTCATCCCCGCCGGCTACTCCTTCAACCTCGACGGCACCTCCATCTATCTCACGATCGCCGCCCTGTTTATCGCGCAGGCGACCAATACCCATCTCTCCCTCGGCCAGCAGATCTTTATCCTGCTCGTGCTGATGCTCAACTCCAAGGGCGCCGCCGCCGTCACCGGAGGAGGCTTCATCACGCTCGCCGCCACCCTCGCCGCCCTCGGCTCCATACCGGTAGCCGGCATCACCCTCCTGCTCGGCGTCGACCGCTTTATGTCCGAGATGCGCGCCCTCACCAATCTCGTCGGAAACGGAGTCGCCACAGTCGTCGTCGCCCGCTGGGAAGGCCAGTTCGACGCCGATCGCGCCAACCGCGTCCTCAACGGCGGCGGTGCCGCAGCGGAAGAGGACCTCGCCCTCCGTCCACCCGCAGTCCACACCTGACCACAAAAGACCTCGCCGCGTCCACCGGGACGTGGCGCAACTACCACCCGGGTTCTCTACAATGGAACTAGGGAGATCTGCACAGGCCCGGTTATTACCGCCTCGGCAAGACGCAAACCCAATAGAAAGAAGAATTTAGCTCTAAGTCGTTTGTATAGAAGAATTTAGCCGGGGTCCATTTTGTAAGTGCTTGAAATTGGCTATTTTAGCCGGAGATCCAGGGGGGAGGAGGGGAGTGCCCGTAGCCAGACTCATCCTCGAGATCGAGATCCCACACGCCCAGTCCCTCAAGGACCGGCGCCAGGTCGTCCGCTCCATGAAAGACAAGCTGCGGCAGGGCTTCAACCTCTCCGTCGCCGAGCTCGACGAGGGCCTCGTCTGGAACCGGGCCACCCTCGGCATCGCCACCATCTCCTCCTCCGCGGCCTATCTCACCGGACAAAATCAGGAGATCGACCGTGCTGCCCATCGCATCGCCAGCACGCATCGGTGCCGAAATCGTCGACTCCTACGTCGAAATCCTGGAGGGGACGCCGGACTTCAGACGAATCTTGATCCCGTGAACTTCCCGCCGTACTAATAGCCTCGTCTCCCAACGGCGCTTTTTGATATCCTCGATTGTTCCCAGAGAAAGAGTCCATGCCCGAACATCGCGCCAGAGACCACCACCGCAACCGCGTCGCCAGCACCTTCTCTCAGGAGATCGGCGCCATGCTCGAAGGCGAGCTCTCCGATCCACGCATCGCCCCCAGCTATGTCACCGACGTCGTCCTCGCGCCCGGCGGCAAATCCGCCCGCGTCTTCGTCGCCGTCCACGGCGACGACCCCGAGGAGGACGCCACCCTCGAAGGCCTCATGACCGCCCGCGCCTACATCCGCTCCCAACTCCGCGATCGCATGGGGGTACGCCACGTCCCCGACCTCACCTTCGCCATCGACCGCTCCGAAAAGATGACCGGCCGCATGGACGAGCTACTCACCCGCATGCGCAAGCGCGAACGGCGCAACGGGTATGGCTCCAGCAGCAAGAGAGCGGGCCCATCGCACGCAATGATCTCGAATGCAGGCTCAGATCGAACCGCTTCTCCAGGTCTTCCGTTCCACACCGCGCTTCCTCCTCACCTCGCACGCCCGCCCGGACGGCGATGCCATCGGCTCCGTCCTGGCGCTCGCCATATCCTCGAGCAGCTCGGCTGCGAGGTCGATGCTGGTGCTCGCCGACCCAGTGCCCTTCATCTACCGCTCCCTTCCCGACGTCGACCGCATCCGCAGACCTCGGACGTCGCCGTCCGAACTCCCCTGCATCCTGCTCGAGTGCGACGGCGTCGCGCGCACCGGGCTCGCCGGTCTGAACGGCCGAATGCTGATCAACATCGACCACCACGCCTCGGGCCGCGCCTTCGGCGCCTGAATTGGATCGATCCCGACCGCCTGCGCCGTCGGGGCCATGGTCTATCAGATCGCCATAGACTGCCGGCGCCGAGATCACAGCCCGAGATCGCCACCTGCCTCTACACCGCCATCCTCTCCGACACCGGCGCCTTCACCTACGACGGCACCAACGCCGAAACCTTCGCGCTCGCCCATGACCTCGCCCTCTCGGGCGCGCAGCCCGGCCAGATCGCCCGCGACATCTACTTCTCCAGCCCTGAAAGCAAGATCCGGCTGCTGGGCACGGCGCTCTCCCGCATGCGGCGCGAGGGCCCGATTGCCTGGACCTGGGTCACCTCGACGACATGCAGAACGGCATCGGCCGAGGTCGAGGACTGCGAAGGCGTCGTCAATCACCTCATCGGCGTCACCGGTGTGGAGGCCGCCGTCTTCCTCCGCGAGGTGCCCGAGGCCGACCAGTACCGCCTCAGCATCAGGAGCAAGGGAGCGCTTGACGTCGCCAAGGTGGCGGAGCACTTCGGCGGCGGCGGCCACCGCACCGCCAGCGGCTGCACACTCGCGGCCCGCTCGAAGACGCCGCAGAGCGAGCATCCTGACCCAGCTGCGAAAGGCACTCTGTTAGCCTTGTCTCGCTCCGTCCGCCAATCAACGATGCGAGTAAACTCCTCACGCCTCGAACGCCGCTGCCGAAACAGCCGCGAGCCTGCCCTCTGGAGCAGGCTCAAGCAGCTGCTGAAACTGCCCAGCACGACCGTGCTCCGGGAGCTGGCTGATCCTATGCGTCGTCTCGCTTCTTCCTTCTGCTGTACGGCCTGGTGCCGATCTTCGGAGGCGACCAGCTGGGTCTGGTCGGCGCCGACGAGCCGCGTTACGCCCAGATCGCCCGCGAGATGCTGCAGGCGCACACACCAGCGTCTGCGCAGAGGCTGCACGCCAGCATCCTTCCACGCAGCGCTCGAGACCGTCGGACTCTGCGAGACTCCTACCACTGCCTCGTCGGCGGCACGGTTACGCCCATTCTGTACGGTAAGCCGTGGCTGGAGAAGCCGGCGCTCTACTACTGGCGCGCCATGGGCTTCTTCCGCGAGTTCGGCGTCTCGGACTGGTCGGCGCGCCTGCCGTCCTCGTCTGGAGCCTTCGCTCTCATCGTCCTGATCTTTCTCCACATGCGGCGTTTTCGCCCCGGAGGCCACCTCGACGCCGCGCTGATCACCGCCTCCTGCGTCGGCATTGTCGGCTTTCGCCCGCGGCGCCTCGACCGACATGCAGCTGGCCGCGCCGTTCTGCATCGGCATGCTGGGCTGGTATGCATGGTATGAGACGGGCAAGAAGTTCTGGCTCTTCGACCTCTACTTCTTCGGCGCCGCCGCGACGCTGGCCAAGGGACCCGTGGCGCCTTTCCTCGCACTCTGCATCATCTTCCTCTTCGCCGCGCTCCGGCGCGAGTGGTCGCTCCTGCGCCGAACAATCTGGCTCCCCGGCGTGCTGCTTATCTCGTCATGGTGCTGCCCTGGTACATCGAGGTGCAGCGCAGGAATCCGACTTTCTATCGCTTCTTCTTCCTGGAACACAACCTGGAGCGGTTCGCCACCAACCGGTACCAACACCATCAGCCGTTCTGGTTCTACGCCGCCGTGCTGGTGCTTGGGCTGATGCCGTGGGTGGCGCTCTCCGGCCGCGCGCTGGTTGATGCAGTTCAGGTCTCGGTTGCCGAGTGGAAGGTGCGGCACAATCCGCAGCGGTATCTCGGGCACTCGCGCGCAGGCGACGCCTTTCCGGAGTTCCTCGTGCTCTGGGCACTCTTCCCTATCGTCTTCTTCTCCTTCTCCGGATCGAAGCTTCCGGGCTACATCCTGCCCTCGATCCCGCCGCTCACCATCCTCACAGGGGACTATCTCAATCGCATCCGGCGTGAGGGACTTCCGCCCATGGCTGCTGTGGTCGCATGCGGCAGTCTGCGCAATCCTGGTATTCGTTCTGGTGCTGGCACCGCAGCACATGAAGTACGAGACACTTGGTTCCATCGCAGCTTGTGGCTGTTATTCGCGCGGCCACGGGACTCGTCATTGTCGCCATGCATCATGGTGATTGTCCGACGGTGGGGCATTTCGCAGGTGCTCACCGCGACCTTGATCCCGGTATTGGGGGCACTGATCTTCCTGCTCGGCTTTCACGGCAAGGAGCTGGACCTGAACTACTCGGCTCGGCCACTGGCTGCGGAGATCGCGCGAGACGCGCCGGACGTTGCGACCGTAGCGACCGAGCAGGTCCGGCGAGACATGGACTACGGGCTTGCGTTCTATCGCAATCGCGCGACCGTCACTACGACACGGACGGCGTACCGTCACGGGAGCACATCCTGGTCATCCGGTCGAGCGATACGGGTGACCTCGACCGCTGGCTCGCGGGCCGCATCTATCAGCCACTGTTTCTGTTCGAGACGCAGGGTCTGGCGGTATATCGCGTGGCAGCCAAACAGTTGACTTGTCCGATCGGGTTCCTCAAGTGGTTCTCTGCGAGTGCCTTCGTATAAGCTCGATCAAACCTGTATCCGCATGACAGCACCCGGTCCATCTTGAGATCCTCGATCTGCGCCATTTCTCTGCGAAGCAGCTGCGTCCGCTGCTGGAAGCGGAGCCCGGGTGTGGCAGGAGCGCCTGCGCTGGAACTACCGCAGCTCGACCGAGCTGCTGCTCCAGTATCTCGACTCACACGTCCTGCCCGGCTTCGTCGCGCTCGAAAACGGAAAGGTCTGCGGCTTTACCTTCTGCGTCTACGAAGGGCGAAAGCGGTGATCGGCGATGCGTTCGCCGATTGATTCCACCTCATCGCAAGCGGGCCAGATCATCGAAACTCTGCTTCAGCATCTCCTGGAACTGCTCCAGAGCTCCCCTCAACGTCCAGCGGATCGAGTCGCAGCTGCTGCTCTATGACTCCGGGTCCTTCGGAGGAATCTTTCGCGAGGAAGGGCTCTCCGACCTACCCGCGACTGTTCATGGAGCGGGACCTTAGCTTCCCGGGGAACAATTCCGGCTGATCTCGCCTGCGATTGCCTCCGGCTCTGACATTGCGGCGATGGTCCTCGACGGACTACCAGGCGGCGGCTGAGCTTATCCACGCCTGCTACGTGGGCCATGTGGATGCCCACATCAACGACCAGTACCGCTCGCTGCATGGCTCGCTTCGGTTTCTGCACAACATCGTTCGGTTTCCGGGCTGTGGGGTCTTCGAAGGAGATCAGTCGTGGGTATTGGAGGAGGTACCCGGGGCAAGCTGGCCGGGGTAATCCTGTGCTCCCGGGTGGCCGATGACGTGGCGCATGTGACGCAGCTGTGCGTGACGCCGGAGCGGCGGGGGCAACGCCTGGGGGCCCTCTTGCTGCAGGAGTGCATGAAGCACCTGAAGCGAACCGGTTATAAGGCGATCAGCCTGACCGTGACCGAGGAGAACGACAGGGCGGTGCGAGCTGTACGAGGAGCACGGCTTCTCGACCCGGCATCGGTTCGATGCCATGGTGTATGACAGCAACGGGAGATGAGCGGCCGTGCGCTTCGGCTGGCGACTCTTTACTCGACGTGGTAGTTCGGGGCTTCGCGCGTGATCATGACGTCGTGAACGTGGCTTTCGCGCAGGCCGGCGTTTGAGATGCGGATGAACCTCGCGTTTGTCTGCAGCTCGGCGATGGTGCGCGCAGCCCAGGTAGCCCATGCCGGAGCGCAGGCCGCCTACGAGCTGGTAGACCATGGCTTCGAGCGGGCCGCGGTGGGGGACGCGGCCCTCGATGCCTTCGGGGACGAACTTGGCCAGACGATTGGAGCTGGCGCCCTCGCGGGCGGTGAGCGACGGGCGATCTCCGGTGCTGAAGTCGTCGAGGTCGTCCCTGCCCTGGAAGTAGCGCTCGCCGGAGCCCTGGGCCATGGCGGAGAGGCAGCCCATGCCGCGGTAGGCCTTGAAGGACCGGCCCTGGTAGAGGATGGTCTCGCCGGGGCTCTCGTCGACGCCGGCGAAGAGCGAACCCATCATGACGACGCTGGCGCCCGCGGCGATGGCCTTGGTGACGTCGCCCGAGTACTTGATGCCGCCGTCGGCGATGACCGGGATGTCGCGCTCGCTGGCGGCGCGGAAGGCCTCGGAGATGGCGGTGATCTGGGGCATGCCGGCGCCGGTGACCATGCGCGTGGTGCAGATGGAGCCGGGGCCGATGCCGACCTTGATGGCGTCGGCTCCGGCGTCGATCAGGGCCATGGCGCCCTCGTACGTGGCGATGTTGCCGGCGAGCAGGGCGACATGCGGGAAGCGCCGCTTGACCTCGGCGACGGCTTCAAGGACGCGGGAGGAGTGGCCGTGGGCGGAGTCGATGGCGAGCGCGTCGACACGGGCCGCGACGAGCTCGGCGGCCCGCTCCAGGAAGTCTCCGGTCGCGCCGATGGCGCCGGCGACGCGGAGGCGGCCCTGCGCGTCCTTGGAGGCGTTGGGGTACTTGAGCTTCTTCTGGATGTCCTTGACGGTGATGAGGCCTTTGAGCTCGTACTCGTCGTTGACGACCAGGAGCTTTTCGACGCGGTGCTGGTGAAGGATGTCTTCGGCCTGTTCGAGCGTGGTGCCGACGGGAACCGTGATGAGGTTGTCCTTGGTCATCACGTCGCCGATGGGGAGGTCGGTGCGGGAGACGAAGCGGAGGTCGCGGTTGGTGAGGATGCCGACGAGCTTCTTGTCCTTGGTGACGGGGACGCCGGAGATCTTGTAGCGGCGCATGACGTCGAGGGCGGCGGAGATGGGCTGGTCGGGCGCGATGGTGACCGGGTCGACGATCATGCCGGACTCGGAGCGCTTGACCTTGTCGATCTCGCCGGCCTGCTGCTCGATGGTGAGGTTGCGGTGGACGACGCCCATGCCCTCCCTGCTGGGCCATGGCGATGGCGAGGCGGGACTCGGTGACGGTGTCCATGGCGGCGGACATCAGGGGGGTGTTGAGGGTGATGTCGCGGGTGAGGCGGGTCTGCGTGCTGACCTGGGTGGGGACGACCTCGCTGTAGGCGGGAACGAGGAGGACGTCGTCGAAGGTCAGCGCCTCGGGGAGGGGCGAGTTGATCATGTAGGTTTTGACTCTTCTCTCCCCCATGGGAAGGGGATGGAGCTCACCTTGCCCTGGGGTGCCTCGATTGTAGAGAGGGATCGGAAGCAGGGCAACCGACGCGAGGCTTCCGGGCGGAAGCGGCGGCGGGTGCGGTGCCGGACTTCCGGGTACCCTCCCCCTCCCCCTACCTGGTACGCAAAGTCTTCGATCTAGATACTTTAGGTCCGGACTTCGGGTGCAGGGTGGTCCTAGTCCGGCGTCTCAAACTTGATAGCAATGTCAAGGATGGCGGTGTAGCTCAATTGAGCAAACAGCAGGTCCTTCAAATTCGGTTTGGCGCAAAAGCGCGCCAGCCTCCGCTCAGGATGACAAGCTTAGTTGTGCGATGAAGTACCACACGGCTCTTTACACTCACCGCTGCCAGGTTCGCCTGACTAATTTAGTCTCCTTTTTTATTTTACGAAGTTGCGTGGTCAGAATGCGCCACACAGGAATCCGCGCTGCTCGCGAGTTTGCGCTTCTTCGGGTCTTGACATGGTTGGGCTGGCCGAACCCACGTCTCAGAATCGAGACGTGGGGCACCCGCACCAGGCACGATGTTTGGCTGTGTAAAACATGTGTTTCGTAGCGTACAGACAGTTATCTGGCGAAGGGGGGAACATAAGCAGGTTAGGAGATGGAGATCCTTCTCCCGACTCAATAAGAAGAGAGTTGCCTTATGGATAATGCAGCGACGATTCTGCTCTACGGACGCGATCCGGACTTGCTTGCCACCCGACGCATGGTGCTTCAGTCCTCCGGTTACAAGGTCTGGGCGACTGCGGAACTCTCCGGGGTCGACCGCATCACGTCGATGACTCAGGTTGACCTTGCTATTCTTTGCCATTCCCTGACTTCTGAGGAATGTGGACGTGCGATTGCGCAGAGTACGTCTCGATGGCCACGTTTGAAGTACATCGTGCTGACTGCAAGCTCCTCCGCTTGCGCCCATAAGGTGCTTGGCGAAGCGGTGAATGCGCTGGATGGGCCGGTGAAGTTGCTGTCGGCGGTCGAAAGGCTTGTTCCCCACGAGAGCGGCGCTGTCTTACAGATGCATTAGGGTTGGCGGCAGTTCTGGATGAAGGTCACCTGCGTGGGTGATGCGGGTGGACTCGGGAGTTGGCATTGAGCGAAGCTGGGGCGGGTTCCGGCATGGTGGCTCCTAGGCTGGGACCATCGCAGGCCCACGCGATGCAGGTGACTGTCAGCATTGCGGCGTAGCGCCGCTCTTTCTTCGCGGCTGGAACTCTCCGCACCAAATGGCCTTCGCTGTTCCTGGGTGCGCGCTGTCCACCGCGTCCACTACATTCTGAACCTGGGGCTGTACGATGGGCCAGTTGTTCGCCGTGATGCAGAGCACCGCCAGCTTGCGCCCGCTCATGGTTTGCTGTGAAGGTATGTTTCTGTCTCCCGACAAGAAGACATCGAAGCCGGCTTCCTCGGTTGCGGACAACGGTGCGCCGTTGCTCAACCGGTCCCAGCCGAGTTCCGCCGCCGTCCGGACCATGTGCTTCGTCAGGTAGCACTGGGTGTGAGAACGTTCCCCGTGTCGAGCTGGAGTGATGGTCAGGGGCGCCAATAATTGTTCGCGGCCGCAATCGTTTGAAATTCGATCGCCACAACCTGGCTCGCTCGCATCAGGCTGTCAGGATTCATCGCGTATATGGGTCGACCCGCCTTGAGCGCATCGAGGTCTGGCTGGATGTTGTGAATCATGTGCCGCGCCATCGTGATTGCAAGGGCGCGACCTTCTTCGGGCGTAGCTGTGATCAACGTGCCGCCGGGTATCAGAACCAACTCAGTGTCAGGTACGCGATTCATAGGACTTCCTCCTTGAGATCTTTTTGACAATCAGCGTCGCGGCTGCTCGACGGGTGCTTGTTAGGGGGCTGCTACGTCGGTCGTGCCTCGCGATCATGACGAGAGGTCGGCCACTCGCAGGACTATTTTGCCGCGCTCATGTGGTGCACCGGCCAACATCTCGTGCGAAAGCCGCACCTGTTCCAGTGGAAGTACCGAGCCCACATTCGACCTAAGCTGGCCCGAGCGAAACAGCTCAGCCAGCGTGTCAAGCCGCCCTGACGTGACCTCCACGAGAAAGAACACGCTCCGAACAGGGGAGTCAGACACTTGCGTCATCTCGGAGACGGCGGAGACGAGTATTCCGCCGGGCCGGATTCTCGTGAGCGCATCTTCCCGAAGACCCCCGCCTACGGTATCGAGCACGATATCCACGGCGGGAACAGCATCTTCGAGGCGCACCGCTTTGTAGTCAATGACAATGTCGGCCCCGAGGCCCCGAACATACTCTTGATCCTGCGATGACGCGGTGGCGAAGACTGTGAGGCCGGCTCCCTTCGCCAACTGGACAGCATAGGAACCGACGTTTCCTGCTCCACCAAGAATGAGGACGCTCTGGCCGGACTGCGCTTTGGCGTAGTCGAACAACATCTGCCATGCGGTGACGCCCACTACGGGCACAGATGCGGCGGCTAAGAAGTCCAATGACTCGGGCTTTCGGCTGATCATGGTCTCTGAGGCAAGGGCATATTCGGCGTAGCCGCCAATGAACTGCGGGTTGGTCACTCCATAGATCGGGTCACCCACCGCAAACCGGTTGACGCCGGGACCGATCTCCTCCACGATCCCGGAGATATCTGAACCCAGGGTAAGGGGCAGTGTGACGACGACGACGCTCTTGTGCTCACGGATCCAGGCATCCCACGGGCCAACACCTGCGGCGGCAACTCGCACCAGGACCTCACCTTTCCCGGGAGCCGGGCGCGGCAGATCATCGATTGTGATGACATCCGGTGGACCGAAGCGATGGATGCGTGCAGCTTTCATGGCTGGGTACGGGGCTTTCTGACCGCGGGCGTGACCGACTCCGGTACGGTCTCACTTTGGCCAACTGTCTGAGGAATAAGCCCCATGAGACCGTCTACGAGTTCAGGTGTCAAGCGAATCCTGCGTTGGCGTTGGCGTTCCCATGAAGCCTCAGCAGCCGCAGGGGCCTGGCTCACCTTGATGGGATTGGTTTGGCGGTGTACCATCAGTAGAGTCGTTTCGTTGTCCAGCTTTGTTTGAAGTAGGGCCGTGGGTTGACCGGCGGGCTGGCGGAAGAGATGAGTGGGCAGATGCCCACTTTTTATTTGCTTCAAAATGCGTTTTCGGCGCCGGTCGCACCCGGCGCGATCCCAGGTGCAGATTGGCATTGAAACTGGACCAAATTCGGAGCACGGCGGAGCGGGTCGCGGCGTCGTTTCACCTGGAGGTTGTGGATGTGGAGTTTGGCGGGGCGGGCAAGAGCCGGGCGCTGCGGGTGTATCTGGAGAAGGACGCGGCGGAGCGGGCGAAGCTGAAGGAGCGGGTTGGCGGCGAGGGCGAGAGCTGAGGATCTGCTGCCGAAGGGCGTTCCGGTGGAGCTGCTTTCGGGCGTGACGCATGAGGATTGCGCGGTGTTTGCGCACGGATTTTGGGACGGTGCTGGATGTGGAGGACGTGGTTCCGGGCGGCGGAGTACACGCTGGAGGTGTCGTCGCCGGGGCTGGAGCGGAAGCTGACGCGGCCGGAGGAGTATGAGCGGTTTGCGGGGAGCTTGGTGAAGGTGAAGACGTTTACGCCGGTGAATGGCAACCGGGTGTGGACGGGACGGCTGATGGGGTTTGAGGATGGGGTGGTGAGGATGGATCTGGCGGCGGTGAAGCAGAAGGGCAAGGCGAAGAAGGCGGCGGCGGCAGAGGTGCTGGAGATTCCGCTTGAAGGATGTGGAGAAGGCGAATTTGGTGGCGGAGATTTAGACGGGTTTGCGGTTGAAAGGTGTAGGCAGTTCGCTGCAGGTGACCTGGAGTTCGATCGGAGATCCTGCGCTCCGCTCAGGATGACGGCAAAAGAGAATCAGCAGACGCTAGAGATTCGAGGTAGAATGAAGGATGAGTGAGCGATGGCGAGTGTTCTGTACCAGTCGATTGAGACGTTGAGCCGCGATAAGGGCATTGAGCCCGCAGATCGTGGTGGGCGCGGTGGAAGATGCGATCGCGCTGGCGACGCGGAAGTACTACAAGACGCAGGAGAACATGCGCGCCGAGATGGACCGCGAGACGGGCGAGATTCGCGCGTATGTGTTCAAGACCGTGGTCGAGGCTCCGGAGCAGGTGGAGGACGAGGTCAACCAGATGACGCTGGAGCAGGCGCGCGAGCTGGCGCCTGAGGTGGAGGTTGGCGGCGAGCTGCGGTTCTACAAGGACACTTCTCCGCTGGGCCGGATTGCGGCGCAGATGGCGAAGCAGGTGATCTTCCAGAAGGTGCGCGAGGCCGAGCGCGATACGGTGTTTCTCGAGTACAACCACCGCGCGGGCGAGGTGCTGAACGCGACGGTGAAGCGGCTGGAGCCGATGGACGTGATCTTCGACCTGGGCAAGGCCGAGGCGCGGATGCCGAAGCGCGAGCAGAGCCGGCTGGAGCAGTTTGCGGTGGGCGAGCGCGTGCGCGTGGTGCTGCTGCGGGTGGACCGCGCGGCGAAGGGGCCGCAGGTGATCGTGAGCCGGGCGGCTCCGGCGCTGGTGCAGAACCTGTTCCAGAGCGAGGTTCCGGAGATCTATGACGGCACGGTGACGATCCGCGCGATTGCGCGCGAGGCCGGCGAGCGGACCAAGATTGCGGTGATGAGCCGCGACAAGGACGTGGACCCGGTGGGCGCGTGCGTGGGCATGAAGGGCATGCGCGTGCAGTCGATCATTCGCGAGCTGCGCGGCGAGAAGATCGACATCATCGAGTATTCGGAAGAGATCACGACGTTTGCGGAGAAGGCGCTGCAGCCGGCGAAGGTGAGCAAGGTGTCGATTGTGGACCTGGGGGAGAAGCAGATCGAGGTGATCGTCGACGACACGCAGCTGTCGCCTGGCGATCGGCAAGAAGGGCCAGAACGTGCGGCTGGCGGCGAAGCTGCTGGGCTGGAAGATCGACATCAAGAGCGAGGAAGAGAAGCGCCAGGAGGTCGAGCAGCAGATGTACGGCGATGGGCGGCGGACCGACGACTCCGATGGAGCAGATTACGGAGCTGGGCGAGCAGATCCTGGAGAAGCTGATTGCGGCGGGCATCACGACGGTGGAGGAGCTGGCGGACATGACGCCGGAGCAGCTGGAAGAGATTCCGGGCATCGGCGAGAAGACGCTGGAGAAGATTTCGGTGGCGGTGCGGCACTACTTCGGCCAGTACGAAGAGGGCGAGGAGCGTCCGGAGCCGCAGGCCGATGCAGCTGCGGACGAGGAGCATCCAACGGCGGAGACGCGGAGGAGCCTGCAGGCGAAGGGCGATCGACGGAAGTGACCGAAGGAGAGGGTTCGATGGCGAAGACACCGGAAGAGATTGCTGGCGGCGGATGCGGCGGCGGTTGGCGAGGTCGAGGAGGTTCGACGGCGTCTCGACCGAGGAGATTGCGGACGCGGAAGAGGCGGAGTCGGCGAGCGACGCGTTAACGGACGCGGATGCGCGCGAGGAGCGGATCGAGCTGCGGAACGATTCGGTGGACACGCTGGTGGACCAGAGCGCAGGAGATCTCCGACGAGGGGATCGACACGGACGAGCACGACCGTGGCTAGCGGCCGGGCTGCGGCGCGGCAGAGATCGCGATTCTTGCGGTCGCAAACAGCTGCGATTTCAGGGATAATACAGTATCAACAGATTCCTACTTCGATGAGGCTGATATGAACAGCTAAGGGCGCAGGGGAAGGAAAAGGGACGGATGAGCAAAGTTCGAATCAACGATCTGGCACGAGAGCTTGAAGTCAAGAGCAGGTCCATTCTGGATGCTCTGACGGCGGTTGGCGTGACGGAGCCGAAGACGCACTCGAGCTCGATCGAGGCGGATGAGGCGGAGAAGGTGCGCGAGTTATTTCAAGGGCGGCGGCGCGTGCCGGCGAGTCGGCGTAGCCGGCGCAGGCGGAGGCGCGGCCGACGTTCGATCTGTCGAGGATATCGAAGCCGGGCGATGCGCTGAAGGCGATCCTGGAGCGCAAGCAGGCGGAGGCGCAGGCGCGCAGTGCGCCGCCTCCGCGCGCCGCGGCCGTGGCTGCGGCGCCGTCGGCTGCGGCCGTCCGGCGCGCCGCGGCGTGCGACGCCAGCTCCGCGACGTGCGGCGGCACCGCCCGCGGCTGCAGCCGCATCGGCGGCACGCGCTCCGGCTGCAGCGCAGCCGCGTCGCAGGCGGCGAGCTGCGGCCGCTGCTCCGGCTCCACGCCGGATTGTGCCGCTGCCGCGGCAGGGGGCGAACATTGTTGCCCGCTCCGCGCCTCCGGCGATTGCGAGCAGACCTCCGGCTGGGCCGGTGATTGCGCGTCCGCCGGTGGTTGTGGCGCCTCCGCCGGCGCAGCCGCAGGTCATGCGCAGCCGGCTGCAGCGGTCCGGTGGCTCGCGCCGGTCGCGGCCGCGGCACCGTCCTGCGGTCGCAGCCTGCGTCGCGGCTCCGGCGGCTGCGGCTGCCGGCCTCCGCTCCGGCTCGCCAGCTGCGGCTCCGCCTGCTGCTGCCCCGGCAGCTCCGGCTGCGGCTGCAGCGCCGCACCTGCGCCAGAGGCGACAGCGTGCGCCAGCGCAGACGGTGCGGCTCCGGCTGCTCCGGCGGCTGCGCTCCGGCGCCCTGCGGCTCCGGTGCGGCGTGTGGTGATGCCGCAGACCGGTCCGCGGCCGATCTATACGGCTCCTGCCGGCGCCGGCGGCCGGGATTCAGCGTGGACGGCCGATCTTTGAGCGGCCACGTCCGCAGGTGCGACCGGGTGGCCCGGGAGCGCCGGGCCGGGGCCGAGGCCTTCGAGATGGCGCCAGGCGCGCGCCGGCCGATGCATCCGACGCGGACGTTCCCGGGTGGACCGGGAGGTCCGGGCGGAGCACCGGGACGTCCGGGATTTGCGCCGGGCGGCGCGGCCGGGATTTGCGCCGCGGCCAGGGTTTGGCGCGCGGCCGGGTGGACCGGGTGCGCGCGGGATGCTGCCTCCGGCCGAGGGAGCGCTCCGACGGGCCAGCGGCCGGCGGCACGGCCGGGTCAGCGGCGCGGCAACCAGCGCTACGAGAAGGTGAAGGAAGGCCCGATGAAGGGCTTCCAGCCGCCGCCGCGTTATGGCGGCGCCATGATGATGTCGCAGCGAGCCGCTGCCGATCACGCAAGACGATCACGGTGACCGAAGGCATCAGCGTGAAGGACCTGGCCGAGAAGCTGGAAGTGCGCGGCAAGGACCTGATCGCGACGCTGCTGATGAAGGGCGTGTTCGTGACGGTGAACCAGTCGCTCGACGGCGAGCTGGTGAAGGACGTGGCGCGGCAGTTTGGCGCGGACGCGCAGGTGATCTCGGTCGAAGAGCAGCTGGAGAACGAGGCGATCGAAGGCCTGCTGGAAGACACGACCGGGCATGGTCGAGATCACGCGTTCGCCGGTGGTCACGGTCATGGGCCACGTCGATCACGGCAAGACGTCGCCTGCTGGATGCGATCCGGTCGACCGGATGTGGCGGCGGGCGAGGCCGGCGGAATCACGCAGCACATCGGCGCGTACAAGGTGAAGATCACGAAGCCGGATTCCCCGGCGTTCGGGCGCGAGATCGTGTTCCTGGATACGCCGGGTCACGAGGCGTTTACGCGGATGCGTGCGCGCGGCGCGAAGATCACGGACATCGTCGTGATCGTCGTGGCGGCGGATGACGGCGTGATGCCGCAGACGATCGAGGCGATCGACCACGCGCAGGGCGGCGAAGGTGCCGATCATCGTGGCGGTGAACAAGATCGACAAGCCGGACGCGAATCCGGACCGCGTGAAGCAGCAGCTTGCGGAGCGCGGCCTGCAGCCGGACGACTGGGGCGGCGACACGCCGTTCGTCGAACGTGTCGGCGAAGAAGCGGATCAACCTGGATGGGCTGGAAGAGATGATCTGCCTGCAGGCGGATCTGAACGAGCATGAAGGCGACGCCGGACCGGCCGGCGGTGGGCACGGTGATCGAAGCGAAGCTGGACCGCGGACGCGGTGCAGTGGCGTCGGTGCTGGTGCAGAACGGAACGCTGCGGACGGGCGACAGCTACATCGTCGGCAACACGTTCGGCAAGATCCGCGCGATGTTCAACGACCGCGGGCGGCCGATCACCGAGGCTGGGCCTTCGACTCCGGTCGAGATCCTCGGTCTCGAGGGGATGCCGGATGCGGGCGACACGTTCCTGGTGATGGCGGACCGCGACAAGGCCAAGGGCATTGCGCAGTACCGCAAGATGAAGGAGCGCGAGGCGCAGCTGGCGAAGAGCTCGAGCCGCGTCTCGCTCGAAGGGCCTGGCGGAGCAGATCAAGCAGGCCGGCGTGAAGGACCTCAACCTCATCGTCAAGGGCGACGTGCAGGGCTCGGTGGAAGTGATCGCCGAGGACCTGCAGCGGATGTCGACCGAGAAGGTGCGGGTGCGCGTGCTGCACTCGGGTGTGGGCGCGATCACCGAGTCGGACGTGCTGCTGGCGTCGGCGTCGAACGCGGTCATCATCGGGTTCAACGTGCGGCCGGAGCGCAAGGCGCAGGAGCTGGCGGATCGCGAGAAGGTCGAGATCCGGCTGCACTCGATCATCTACGAGCTGCGCGACGAGATCGAGAAGGCGATGTACGGGCTGCTGGAGCCGGTGTTCCGGGAGAACTACGCGGGCCGGGCCGAGGTGCTCAACGTCTTCAAGATCACGAAGGTCGGGCAGATTGCCGGCTGCCGGTGCGCGATGGGCTGATCAAGCGCGACGCGCAGGTGCGCGTGATGCGCGAGGGCAACGAGGTCTGGCGCGGCAAGATCGCCTCGCTCAAGCGCTTCAAGGACGATGTGTCCGAAGTCCGGCAGGGCGTGGAGTGCGGTATCGACCTGGGCGGCTTCAAGGACATCCAGGTGGGCGACATCATCGAGTCGTTCACGACGGAGAAGCTGGCCGCGGAGCTGGGGCAGAACTCGGCCGAGATGAAGAAGCGCAGCAGATGGCCGAGCTTGCCGAGGCGAAGGCTGCCGAAAAGCAGGTTGAGGCAGCGGCGAACGCGTAGATGTGAAACCGAATAGAACAGATGGGCCCGGGATTGATATCCCGGGCCCGTTTTCGTGCCTGTCATGATCTGCGGGATCGGGGTCACGACAACACTAAGTCACCGATCGTTTGCTGTTGACCGCCGAATCTTCCAGGTGGCGCGTCCGAATGGGCGCGGATCCGGAACAGCGGGACAACGAACGCCTTTGTAGGAATGACCCGAGCACATAAGAACAGGGTCACCGATGGCGACCAGCAGGCTGAATAAGTGCGATTCAGGCGTGAAGCCAACTGGCGGCAGCAGTCATCCGGTCGAGCCACTCTCCGCATCTGGCGAGATCGGCCCGAACTGAGTACCGAGCAGCTAAGGACTAGAGCTCAGTCTTAAGGCAACTCTCCGAAAAGTGTGGTCAAGTCCCCGGTCAGAATTCTGCTTCCTCTAATCTGAGTGACACTGTCGGGCACGCTCGTGCAGTTTCGGCCGGCCAGATCGCAGATGCTCACCGTCCCGGCGCCGACCAGAGTATTGCGATCCTGGAGTTTGAAGACCTGATCGGCCTTCAGTGTTGCGACCGCTTCAGTATTCGGATGAGCCGGATCGAAGATGAAAAAGTAAGTGGTTGAGCTGTAGCGGTGATGTCCAACAACCTTCCACGTACCATAAAGCGGCGAGGCTGGGTTCAGCCGATCTTTCGAGCCCGTCGCCAGAAAAACACCCCCGGCTGCAAACGAAGCAAGAGCGTTGAAATATACAGACGAACTATGTAGTTGATTTACTGTGAAGAGCCACGACCCTTCGATCAATGCCCTGCACGTAGAGTCCGGTTCTTGAGACGAATTGGAACATGTCGCTGACTCGTTATCGAGTAACGGTAAGCCTGGTGCACCAACGGTTGGGAAAGAGGATTGAGCCAATGTTCTCGGTGCGTGGACAGAGAGTAATACGAAAAGGACCACTGCTGCTGGTTTCGCTGCGTTTCCAAATGTAGAAGACATGACTACCTCCGGCGATCTTCGAAGCGTGTACTCCTCGGGACAGCATGAGATCCAGAACAAACGCCTGCCTAGAACAAATGCGACATAGACAAAAGAAACTGCAGAGAGTTCAATGCCATGATGTAAGACAAGCCGAGGGCTACTCGTGCGTTCACTCCAGACTGCAAGACCTCGACGGGAACTCGCGGGCTTTGTCCGGGCCTTCGTACAGCGTGAAATTCGGTGCAACGACGGGCAATTTTCTCAGCCGAACATAGCGACTCTGGAGCAGGTCTTGGCCTTCGACTTCAGCGATCAGCTGATCCTTGAACATCCCAATGGTCAGGACACTCTCTGCCCTCGAATCAATCTATGGGGATCGCTGCCCTATCCGGGAGTGGCCTCCCACTTCCACAGTCACACAGTTGGCTTCGCAATCTTCCTGAGACCCTGGGCCTCATGGCGGCTTTTCCGCATACCTCCAAGCGTTATCGCTGGACGCGTTATCGATGGAGGAGACCTGGTCGGACAGAACGCTCGCGACCTGTGGGCGAAGATGGCTGAGAGAGAATCGTTTTCTGACCGGGTTCGATTCGCCGAAGAATACTTATTGCCCTATGCTCTCGACGCAATCGCATGCAATGCGATTACGAACTCCGTGCGATACATTGTTCACCGAAGAGGCGCGGTTCGGGTCGAGGAACTGGCAAGTCAATCTGCCCTTAGTACGCGGCAATACGAGCGTCGATTTGCCGAAGAGATGGGCTTGTCCCCAAAGCTCTTTGCTCGAACTGCCAGGTTTCAGTTGGCCCTGGATGCGAAACGTCTAACTCCCCTTCGTTCGTGGTTAAGTATTGCTCATGCGCTTCACTACTCTGACCAGATGCACATGATCAGGGATTTCAGAAAGCTGGCAGGCGAATCTCCTAGCCAGCTCATTGGGCGAGTTTGGGATCTTCAGCCGTGGTCCCTTGCCACAGAGTCGAATGACGAGGCATAGCCAACTCCGGTAAGCTGGCCGGCGCTCGCGGCCAGGGATTCTCAATCGGCGCTTGACAGCACGTCGGGTGGAGAGACGCGCGATTTAGTATGGAGGCGTGAACCTCCATGCGATTCAGGCAGCGCTCCGGGAGCAGCAGATAGACGGCTGGCTCTTCTACGATCATCACTATCGCGACCCGCTGGCGTACCGCATTCTTGGGCTTGGCGAAGGGATGCACATCACGCGCCGGTGGTTCTACTTCGTGCCGGCGAAGGGTGAGCCGCGGAAGCTGGTGCATCGGATTGAGTCGGGCAGGCTGGATTCCCTTCCCGGCGCGAAGGACGGAGTACTCGTCGTGGCAGGAGCTGGAAAGCCAGCTTGAGGCGATGCTCTCGGGTGCGAGACGGATTGCGATGCAGTACTCGCCGCGCAACGCGATTATGTACGTGGCGATGGTGGATGCGGGCACGGTGGAGCTGCTGCGGGAGATGGGCAAAGAGATCGTCAGCTCGGCGGACCTGGTGAGTCAGTTTGAGGCGGTGCTGACGGAGGAGCAGATTGCCACGCACTACGAGGCGCAGCGGAAGATCGACGCGATTCTGGCCGAAGGCTGGAAGGTGATGGGAGAGCGGTGCGCGCTCGCCGGCTGGAACGCACGAGTTTGAGATGGTGACGTGGCTTTCCGAGGCGATGCGGCGCGAGGGTCTGGTGTGGGAGCACGGACCGAATGTCAGCGTGGGACCGAACAGCGCGGACTCGCACTATGAGCCGTCGGCGACGAGCTCGCGGCGGCTTGGGCGCGGTGACTTTGTGTTGATCGATATTTGGGGGCAGATGGATCGGCCTGGGTCGTGCTTTTATGACATCACCTGGACGGGCGTGGTGGATCGCGAGCCGACGGAGCGTGAGCAGTTCGTCTTTGCGGCGGTGCGCGATGCGCGGGACGCGGCAGTGCGGAGAATTGCGGATGCGTTTGCGGGAGGACGGCCGATCGCCGGCTGGGAGGGCGACGATGCTGCGCGCGATGTGTTGACGGCGGCGGGGCTGGGCGATGCGTTCACCCACCGGACGGGGCACAATATCGGGAACGTGATCCACGGGAACGGGGCGCATCTGGATAATCTGGAGACGCATGATGAGCGGCTCCTTCTGCCGAATACCTGCTTTTCTGTCGAGCCCGGGGCCTACTTTCCCGGCGAGTTCGGCGTGCGCAGTGAGGTCGACATGATTGCGCGAACTGGCAGCGCCGTGGTGACGGGGCGTGCCCAGAGCGAGCTGGTGCGGATCTAGCTGATATCATCGATGAGAATGACGACGAACGCTCAGGCTCCAATACAGGTGGCGGTGAAGACATCGGCCATGCCGCCGATAGTTGTGCTGCTGGCAGGTTGGCTGGTGCCCGGAGCGGGACATTTTCTACTCCGCAAATGGATTCGAGGAGCGCTTCTCTTTGTGTCGATCCTGGCGATGTTCCTGATCGGCATCGGCCTGCACGGGAAGATCTACAGTCCGAACACGGGTGATCTGCTGGACATTCTGAACTTCGCCGGAGATCTTGGGACGGGCGTCCTTTACGCCATTGCGCGCGCGTTTGATCTTGGAGCGACGACTGTGCAGGTGGCAGTGGCGGACTACGGGACGAAGTTCATCGTGGTGGCCGGGCTGCTGAATGTGATTGCGGCGGTGGATGCGCACTCTCTGGCGACGGGACGGAAGCGCTCATGACCCACTTTGAGGCGGTACTTCTTTTTTCGCTCTTCACGTCTGTGGTATTCGGCATCACACAGCGATCCGAACCGCGCACTATGATTCGGTTTGGCGGCTATTGTTTTGTCCTGTTTGTTGGGGGGACGATCGTGGCGAGCTGGATCATGTGGCTGATTAAGCGCTAAGCGAGTAGCCGATTTTCAGCTGGGCTACCTCCTTGAGCATCCTGTTCCTTTGCAATGAAAGACTCGCGTCGTCTTCCCTACGGCGAATGCGCTTCAAGGCATCCAAGCCGGAAGGAGGAACAGCATGAGCCAGGATAAAAAGGTGTTTCACTGCAAGGACGTCGGGTACGAGTGCGAGTGGCAGCTGGAAGGAAGCAGCGAAGACGAGATGCTGCCGGTGATTGAAAAGCACGCGGCAGAGGTTCACAACCTCACCCACTTCAAGCCTGAGGCTGTCGAACACGTTCGTGAGGCGATCCGCAAGAATAGTCATTAGGCGCGCAAGGGAGTTTCCTCACTGGGCGAGCAAGGGCCTTCCCTGGAGGGTGTTCTTGCTTAGCCTTCTGTAATGTCTCGATCCATTTTGGGAATCGTTCCGCACGAAAGAATTGGTTTTGGCTTCTCGTTTGGCCTGCATAGACATCGTTGAAAGTAAAGTACATGAGTGGTCGAGCGCTTCTGGTCTTGGCTAGGTGCCGCTGTGTGAAGCACTTTTTCGGCGCGCGGTTGCTTTCTACAACTCCAGAGTCAACCTGGAGAGAAACGCAATCGACTTCTGGTTTTCTAGTTGTATTCTGATCTCGTAATCCCAGGTGACGGATGAACGTCATGCAAGTTGAAGAAGCAAGCAATCTGGATAACGGCGCGCGGATAGCAATCGACGCCCGACCAGAAGCAGAGTTCGATGAGATAGCCAGGCTGGCGACGGCGATTTGCCGGACGCCAGTGGGCATGGTGATGCTGCTCGACGAACGTCGACAGTGGTTCCGTGCTTCGGGCACCCTCCGCGTGGGAGAATCTGCGATCAGTTCTCTGTTTTGTGAGGAGACGCTCCAGCGCGGCGAACCTCTTGTGATCGAAGACACGACTTCCAACCATCGATTCCGGTTTGATCCACAGGTTGCCGGCGATCCGCACATTCGGTTCTTCGCGGGTGCGCCCCTGTTCGGCGATGACGGCCAGCCAAAAGGGATTATCTGTGTCATCGACATGGTTCCCCGCGTCCTCACCTCCGAGCAGGAAGAGGCGCTTGAGCTCCTTGCGTCTCAGCTGAAAGCGCGCATGGAAGCGCGGAAGCAGCGCGCTGCGTTCGATGAGCTACTTCGCGAAAAGGAGAGATCGTCTGCGAACCTGCGGGCCAGCGAAGAGCTCTTTCGGGCATTCATGAACGCAAGCCCATTCCTGAGTTACATCAAGGATGCCGCGGGGAGGCTGCTGTTTTACAACCGCAGCTTTGCAAGGCGGTTCGGCGTGAGCGAATACGCCTGGCTGGGGCGGACCGACGATCAGCTATGGGCGAGAAGTGTTTCGGCGCCGATACGAATGCACGACCTGGAGATCATGGCCGGTGGACGCATGGTGGAATCGGAAGAGAAGATCCGTGGGGCCGATGGAGGTGTGACTTCATGGAAGACGTACAAATTTCCGTGCCATGACTCGGCCGGAAATGTATTGCTGGCGGGCGTCGCTGTCGACGTTACGGAAGAGATGGCGCGAAAGGCGGAGCTCGAGCGCTACCAGGAGGAGATGCATGAGGCCAACGACCAGCTGCGCCGGCTGAGTGTTACCGATGAGCTGACGGGACTGCGCAACCGCAGAGCCTTTGAGGAGCGGCTGGTGCTGGAATTCTCAGTGGCGCGACGACGAAAGCGGGATCTGGCTGTGCTGCTTCTGGACGTCGACTTCTTCAAGCGCATCAACGATCAGTGGGGCCATGGGGCCGGCGACGCGGTATTGCGGCGGCTCAGCACGATCCTGCGGACGACGGTGCGACTGCCAGACATGGTGGCGCGCTATGGCGGCGAAGAGTTCGTGGTACTTCTTCCGGAGAGCGGCGTTGATGCTGCTGTGGGATTTGCAAACCGGTTGATGGAGCGAA
Source organism: uncultured Acidobacteriaceae bacterium (assembly GCA_963778445.1). Lineage (GTDB taxonomy): Bacteria > Acidobacteriota > Terriglobia > Terriglobales > Acidobacteriaceae > Edaphobacter. Next base: position 560,837 of record CAVZUG010000001.1, read on the forward strand.
TCGCCTCCGAGACCTGGGAGCACGAACCTGTGACCGTAAGCGTCGGCTTGACTGCGCTGTCGGATTCCATGCTGAATGGCTTTCAGTTGGTTTCTGAGGCTGACGAGGCGCTCTACGCGGCCAAGCGCGCGGGCAAAAATCGTGTTGTGGTCTACAGCGAAGACAAGAGTTCCTGAAGGCTGCTCATCGCGGAGGTTGCAGCTGTCATCGGAAAAGAAAGGCGCGCCGGGCTGGCGCGCCTTTCTGCTGTCCTTCAGCGAGCAGTTCTATGGCTCTGCGTTGGGGTCGGGCTGCTCGCCCGGGTGCTGCTCTTCCATCTGCTTCGGCAGCTCTTCACGGCGTTTGGTGCGGGCTTCGGCGCGCTTGGCTGCCTTCTCGTTGAGCTCGTGCTCGGCGCCGAGGAGCTCGATGAACGCCATCTCGGCGGCATCGCCCTTGCGAGGGCCGACTCGGACGATGCGGAGTAGCCGCCGTTGCGGGCTCCGTAGCGCGGCGCGACAACGGCGAAGAGGCGGTCGACGGCACGCGGGCGTCATGAGGTAGGCGGCGGCCTGACGGCGGGCATGGACATCGCCGCGCTTGCCGAGGGTGATCATCTTCTCGACCAGGGGGCGGGTGGCCTTGCACTTGGTGATGGTGGTCTCGACGCGGTCCATCAGGATGATGGAGGTGACGAGATTGCGCAGCATGGCGCGGCGATGACTGGTGTTGCGGCCTAGTTTGAATCCTGCATTGCGATGGCGCATGGCATTGATCTCTTCGAGTCTCTCAGCCGAAGCTGAGCTTCACGCCGGTGAGTTTCCCGGAACCCGAGGGCCCTGAGGCCCGTCTCCTTGTCGATCTCGTTGGCTCAGCGGTTCTGCTTCGCCCGGCATCGTGAGGCGGTGCCGGCGGTAATGCCGGCCCGCGTGTTAGGTTAGAAGTTCTCGGGCTCGTTGTTCGGGAGGCTCGAGGTCGTCATCCTCGTCTTCGTCTTCATCATCATCGTCATCGAAGTTGCCGAAGCTGGCGGCGAGGGTGGCTGCCGGCAGGACGGAGGTCGGTCCCGGGCTGCGGGTTGCCGTGCTCGTCGATCTTCATGCCGAGCGAGAGGCCCATCTGAGCGAGGATTTCCTTGATCTCGTTCAGGGACTTGCGGCCGAAGTTCTTGGTCTTCAGCATCTCGGCTTCGGTCTTCTGGATGAGCTCGCCGATGGTGGCGATATTGGCGTTCTTCAGGCAGTTGTAGCTGCGGACGGAGAGCTCGAGCTCTTCGACCGAGCGGTTGAGGTTCTCGTTGCGGCAGCTGCGGGCCGTCGTGCAGACCGTCATGACCGGCTTCCATCTCCTCCTCGAAGTTGATGAAGATGGTCATGTGGTCCTTGAGCAGCTTGGCGGAGAGGCCGAGCGCATCTGCGGGGAGCACGGTGCCGTTGGTCCAGATCTCGACCGTGAGCTTGTCGTAGTCGGTGATCTGACCGAGACGGGCTGCTTCGACGAGGTAGTTGACCTTGCGGACGGGCGAGTGGACGGAGTCGACAGGAATGAAGCCGAGACCGAGATCGCCGTCGAAGTTCTTATCGGCTGAGATGTAGCCGCGGCCGCGCTTGAGGCGCATCTCCATGTCGATCTTGCCGCCTTCGGAGACGGTGCAGATGTAGACGTCCTTGTCGAGAATCTCGACGTCGCCATCGGCTTCGATCATGCCCGAGGTGACGACGCCGGCTGGTCGGCAGCGGAGGTAGAGAGCCTTGGGGCCGTCGCCGTTGAGCTTGAAGGGAATCTGCTTGAGGTTCAGGATGATGTCGGTCGCGTCTTCGACGACGCCGGTGATGGACTGGAACTCGTGCAGCACGCCTTCGATGCGGACGGCGGTGACGGCAGCGCCCTCGATGGAGGAGAGCAGGGTGCGGCGAAGGGCGTTGCCGATGGTGGTACCGAAGCCGCGCTCAAAGGGCTGCGCGGAGAACTTGCCGTACTTGTCGGTGAGTGTTTCGGTGTCGACTGCGAGACGCTTGGGCTTTTGAAAACCTCTCCAAAGCATGTGTGTTCTCCTTTGTCCGTCCTAGCCGCGATGCATTCTGCGGACTGGCGGGTGGTTCGGTTGCAGGTTAGGTTGTGAGTGCTGCGGCTGGGAGCAGCCGTGCGCCCGATCAGCTCAGAACGCTGGGGTGCACACAGTTCTGTAACAGCTATGGTTACTTGCTGTAGAGTTCGACGATCAGCTGCTCGTTGACGGGCAGGTTGACGTCTTCGCGCTTCGGCAGAGCGATGACCTTGCCGGAGAGATTGTCGCGGTTGATGTCGAGCCATGGACGGGGTGCTGGCCGCTGGCGAAGTTCTTCGACTCTTCGAGGACGACAAGCGCCTTGGAACCTTCGCGGATCGCGATCTCGTCGCCGACCTTGCACTGGAACGACGGGATGTTGACCTTGCGGCCGTTGACCTGAACGTGGCCGTGGCGGACGACCTGGCGGGCCTGGCGGCGGCTGATCGCGAAGACCAAGGCGGTAGCAGACGTTGTCGAGGCGGGTCTCAAGCTGCTGGAGCAGGAGTTCGCCGGTGACGCCGGTCTTGTTCGAGGCCTTCTGGTAGTAGGCGCGGAACTGGGTCTCGAGCGTGAAGTAGATGCGCTTGGCCTTCTGCTTCTCGCGCAGCTGCAGACCGTAGCCGACGACCTTCTTCTGCTTCTTGGACTGGCCGTGCTGGCCGGGGGGAAGTTGCGCTTCTCGACGGGGCACTTTTCTGTGAAGCACTTGGCTCCCTTGAGGAAGAGCTTGGTGCCGTCGCGGCGGCAGAGGCGGCAGACGGGTCCTGTATAACGTGCCATTTCTGCTATCTCCTGAGTTCGGGTGTCGATCGCTTTACACGCTGGCTGCGCTTCATCGCGATCCGGTTTACGCCGATGTGCGGCGGGGTCTCGAACGAGTTCCCCGCCGCAATTTGGGCAGATGGTTTGCATGGCTTCGGCGCACTTGGCGCAAAAGGTGCATTCGTGACTGCAGATGAATGCGGTCCGTCGGCAGGAAGCGGAGTTGCAACGCTCGCAGACGGGCTTCATCTCCAGGGCCATGGCGTCAGACGCGGCGGCGCTTGGGCGGACGGCAGCCGTTGTGCGGCATCGGCGTAACGTCGCGGATGCTGCGAACCTCGATGCCGGCCGTGGCGAGAGCGCGGATCGCGGACTCGCGGCCGGAGCCGGGACCGGAGACGCGCACATCGACCGAGCGGAGACCGTGGTCGCGGGCCGCGTTGGCAGCACCGACAGCGGCCTGCTGCGCCGCAAACGGAGTGCCCTTGCGGGAGCCGCGGAATCCGAGCGAACCGCGAGCTCTTCCAGGACAGCGTGTTGCCAACCTGGTCGGTGATGGTGACGATCGTGTTGTTGAAGCGTCGCCTGGATGAAGACGAGGCCGAATGGAACGTTCTTGCGCTCGCGCTTCTTGAACTTCTTGTTCTTGCCGGCCTTCGCGCCGGTGCCCTTAGTGTTCTGTGTCTTCGCCATGGCTTATTTCGTCGCTTTCTTCTTACCGGCAACGGTTCCCTTGCGTGGGCCTTTGCGGGTGCGAGCGTTGGTGTGGGTGCGCTGGCCGCGAACCGGGAGCGAGCGGCGATGGCGGAGGCCACGGTAGGACTGGATTTCGATGAGGCGCTTGATGTTGAGCGAGACGTCCTTGCGGAGGTCGCCTTCGATCTGGCCTTCTGCTTCGATGACGTGACGGATGCGGTTCAGCTGGTCCTCGTCGAGGGTGCCGATCTTTAGCGAAGGGATCGACGTCCGCCTTCGCGAGGATCTTGGCCGCGCGCGAGTCGCCGATACCGAAGATGTAAGTGAGACCGATGCGCGCCTGTTTGTTGTTAGGGACATCGACTCCGGCAATACGTGCCATCTGGGGTTCCTTTTCGGTTTGGCTCCTGGGACTGGCCGGGGAGCGGGTTGATGGTGTTGGCGGAGGGACTCCGGCAGGTTCATCGCAAGCCTTGACTTCGGCTAACTCGCCCGGCGGGGCTCCAGGGACTAGAGCAGAGTTAAGCTGTTTAGCCCTGACGCTGCTTATGCTTGGCGTTCTCGCAGATGACACGAACGACGCCGCGGCGGTGGATGACCTTGCACTTGTCACAGATCTTCTTTACTGATGCTCGGACCTTCATTTGATTCCCTTCTAACAGTCGTAGCCTTTGAGACTCTAAGACTCATCTGGCGTGAGAACATGTGCGACACAGGCTTAAGCCATGCCCTAGAAGCTAAACAGCTAGACAGCCGGGCTCGACTCGTCTACTTGTAGCGGTAGACGATGCGGCCACGGTTGAGATCGTACGGGCTGAGCTCAATCGCGACGCGGTCGCCGGGGAGGATGCGGATGAAGTTTTTACGCATGCGTCCGGAGACGTGCGCAAGGGCCTGATGCTTGTTTTCAAGCTCGACCTTGAACATCGCGTTCGGCAGCGTCTCGACGACGACTGCCATAACTTCAATTGCATCTTCCTTCGACAAACGATCTCCTTTGGAAAGTCGGGGTGAGTCCCGAATTTCCGCAATTGCTTCAGCACTGCCAGCCGCTGACTTAGTGGATTGACGCAGCATCTCTTATAATACCCCAGATCTGCGCCGATATCTCCTATAGCGGGTAAGGACTGGGGCCCATCTTTTGTGATGGCAACGGTGTGCTCGAAGTGGGCGCGAGTAGCTGCCATCGACGGTCACCGCCGTCCAGCCGTCCTTGAGGACCCTTACCTCGGGCCTGCCCGCGTTGATCATGGGCTCGATGGCCAGAACCATGCCTGCCTTGAGCCGGGGCCCTTTGCCGCGCGGCGCCGAAGTTCGGAACCTGCGGGTCTTCGTGCATGGCACGGCCGATGCCGTGGCCGACGAAGTCTCGGACGACGCCGAAACCCTGCGGCCTCGCAGATCTCCTGCACGGCGGCGGAGATGTCGCCGAGGCGACCGCCTACCTGGCCTGCTCGATCGCGGCTTCGAGCGAGGCCTTGGTCGACGTCGAGCAGGTTCCTGGTCTCGCTGGCTGGCGTTGCCGACGGCGTAGGTGACGGCCGCGTCGGAGTAGAAGCCGTCGAGGATCACGCCGCAGTCGATCGAGACGATGTCGCCGTCTTTGAGGATGCGCTTGGCGTTCGGAATGCCGTGCACAACTTCGTCGTTGACCGAGGTGCAGAGGGCGGCGGGGTAGCCATGGTAGCCCTTGAAGGCCGCATGCACGCCGAACTCGGCGATCTTTGCCGCTGCCGCGTTCTCAAGATCCATGGTCGTGGCGCCGGGCTGAACGACATGGCGCAATCGCGTCGTGGACCTCGCGCAGGATTCGTCCTGAGACGCGCATCTTCTCGATCTCTGCGGCGGTTTTGATCATGATGGCCATCGTCAGCTGGCCTCCTCGAGGTCGAGGCCTTCTGAGCGTCACCGAATTGCGTGCGATGATGCGCTCCTCGACCTCTTCCAGAGAGCCCGGTGCCGTCCACCTCGCGGAAGCAGTTCTGCGCCGCGATAGTGCTCAATGACCGGGCTGTCTTCGACTCGTACTCCCTCATGCGCTTGTAGAAAGCCGTCTTCCGTGTCGTCGGAGCGATGCTGCAGCGGTGTTCCGTCGAAGTCGCAGATGCCCTCCTTCGCCGGCGTGTGCGAGTAGATGTTATAGATGCGCTTGCAGGTCGGGCAGGTGCGCCGGCCGGTGATCCGGCGAAGCAGTTCCTCCATCGACATGGATGTTAACTGCGATCAGGGGCGGCGTGTGATGCAGTTCGGGGAGCTTTCGGTCGAGCCATTCCGCCTGGACTTCGGTGCGAGGAAAGCCATCGAGAATGTAGCCGGCGGAGGTGTCCGCGCGCGGTGAGGCGGTCCGCAACCATCCCATTGACGACGTCGTCGGGAACGAGCTTGCCACTGATCCATCAGCGCCTTTGCCGTCTTGCCGAGCTCGGTGCCTGAGCGAACGTGCTCGCGCAGAAGATCCCCGGTCGAGATCTGAGGGATGCCGAAGGCCGCCATCAGCAACTGGGCCTGAGTGCCCTTGCCGACGCCGGGGGCGCCGAGAAGCAGAACCGGCCCGGGCATGAAATCTATCCGCAGGCCGGTTCCGGATTGAATTGCTGCGGTACCGTGGTCAACGTCTGTTCACTTCCTCGCCGCTTACCAGCTCCGGCGGCCACGGATGCGACCGGACTTTGGGGCTGAAACCATCGTAGTGGCGCATGATCAGCTGGGACTCGATCTGCTGCACGGTATCCATCGCCACGCCAACGACGATCAGCAGCGACGTTCCGCCGAAGTAGAAGTTGACGCCCAGACCGTTCGTCACCCAGGTCGGCAGACGGTCGAAGACACCGCCCACGAGACGGAAGGTGGTTGAAGTGGATGCCGCTGATCAGAAACATCGGGATGATGCGAGATGATGATCAGGTAGATCGCGCCGACCAGCGTGATGCGGCTGAGCACATCGTTGATGAAGTCCGCGGTGCGCTTGCCGGGACGGATGCCGGGGATAAAGCCGCCGTACTTGCGCATATTGTCGGCGATGTCGTCCGGACGGAAGACGATCGAGATGTAGAAGTAGGCGAAGAAGATGATCGCGACGCATGTAGAGCAGCACGTACCAGGGCTCGCCCGGGGCCGAGGGCGCGAAAGATCGGACCGAAGAAGGGCGTGTCCTGGAGCTGAGCACTGCCGAAGAAGCTCGCGCCTGCGAACAGCAGCGGCGCCGACAGGATCGAGCTGGCAAAGATGACCGGCATGACGCCGCCGGAGTTCACCTTGAGCGGAAGATGCGTGGACTGGCCGCCCATCATCCTGCGGCCGACGATGCGCTTGGCGTACTGCACCGGGATGCGGCGCTCGGAGCGCTCGACATAGACGATAAAGGCGACGACGGCGATCATGCCGACGATCGAGGATCGCGACGGCGATGGGGGTGAAGGCTCCCCAGGCGTTGGTCGCGGACCTTGTCGTAGAGGTCGGCGATGCCCTTCGGCAGGCCGACGACAATGCCGGTGAAGATAAGCAGCGACATGCCGTTGCCGATGCCGCGCTCGGTGATCTGCTCACCCAGCCACATGATGAAGCGCGGTGCCGGCAGTCAGTGTCAGAACGCAGATGCGGAAGAAAGGCCAGACGTGGGATGGTGACCATCGACTGAGCCGGTGGCGGTGTTGGTCAGCGTCATGCCAATGGCGAACGACTGCACGATGCCCAGCATGACGGTGACGTAGCGCGTCCACTGGGTGATCTTGCGGCGGCCGAGTTCGCCTTCCTTCTGCAGCTTCGCGAGCGGCTCATAGATGACAGTGAGCAGCTGGAAGATGATCGACGCGGTGATGTACGGCATGATGCCGAGCGCGAAGATGGTGAGCTTGCGGAGGTTTCCGCCGGAGAAGAGATCGACCAGGCCGAGCGCAGAGCCGGAGTTCTGATTGAAGAACTGCGCCAGCATGTCGGCGTTGATGCCGGGCGTGGGGATGTGCGAGCCGAGACGATAGACGGCGAGCATGCCAAGCGTGAAGAGAACGCGCTTGCGCAGATCGGGAATACGGAAGATGTTTGCGAATTTCTCGAACATCGGAGTGCTGGTACCTCAGGGTCGAAAGCCCCTCACGGATGGAGGGGCTGGTTGGCGCGGCAGAAGCCGCGATCAATACAGTACCAGTGTCGGAGATCTAGGCTGCTGGAGCTGCTTCAGCCGATCACGATGGCCTTGCCGCCGGCCTTCTCGATCGCTTCCTTGGCGGTCTTCGAAAACTTGTGCGCATGGACGGTGACGGCGGTCTGAGATCTCGCCGTTGTTCAGCACCTTGATCAGGCCATTCTTCTTGCGCAGAAGACCGAGAGAGACGATCTTGTCGAGCGTGAACTCGGTCTCGTTCGATGCGGCGTGACGATCTCGGCGATGCGGTCGAGGCCGAGAACGGTGTACTCCACGCGGAAGATGTTGGTGAAGCCGCGCTTGGGCAGACGGCGGTGAAGGGGCATCTGGCCGCCTTCAAAGCCGCGCATCAGGCTTGAACCCGAGCGCGAACCCTGGCCCTTGTGACCACGGGTCGAGGTCTTACCCATGCCGGAACCCATACCGCGGCCGACACGCTTCTTGTTTTCATTGGCCTTTTTAGGGGCGCGGAGATTGGAGAGATTACGGATTGCCATTGTTTCCTCGCTATAACGCCGGTCGGCTCGTGGAGCTCGACCGACTCGCATTGATTGCGCCCGAGGCATGGGCGGATGCTGGGTGACGTCTAGTCGACGACGCGGACGAGATGCGGGATCTTCTCGACCATGCCGCGGATGGATGGCGTGTCTTCCCGCTCGACGATCTGGTTCAGCCGCGTGAAGCCCAGCCCCTTGACGACGAGCTTGTGCTTGACCGGCGTGCAGATCATGGAACGGAAGTACTGAATCTTGATGAGTGGCTTTGTTGTCGGCCATGGATAAACTCCTGCTGAATCTTTTGAGCTGAAGAGCTAGAGCTCTTCTTCTGCCTTGCCGCGCAGAGCGGCGACTTCGGCCTTGTCGCGAAGCTGGATGAGAGCGTCGAAGGTGGCCTTGATCACGTTGTGCGGGTTGGCCGAGCCGAGCGACTTCGTGAGCACGTTCTGCACGCCGGCCGAGGTCATCACGGCGCGAACCGTCTTGCCGGCGATGACGCCGGTACCTTCGGGCGCAGGCTTCAGCATGACCTGGCCGGCGCCGTAGTGGCCGAGAACCTGGTGAGGGATCGTGGTCTCGGTGAGGTTGACCTTGATCAGGTTCTTCTTGGCAGCTTCGATCCCCTTGCGGATCGCCTGCGGAACTTCCTTGGCCTTGCCTGAACCGTAGCCGACAACGCCCTCGCCGGATCGCCGATGACGACCAGAGCGGCGAACGACATGTTCTTACCGCCCTTGACGACCTTGGTGACGCGATTGATGGAAACGACTTCGATCCTTCAGGTTCAGGCGGTTCGCGTCGATTTTTTTCTTGCATTGCCATATTGTTCCTATTCCAGCTTTCTCCCGGCCATCGGCGCGGGGCCTGGGAGACCTAGAAATCGAGTCCGCCTTCGCGGGCTGCGTCGGCGAGAGCCTTGATGCGACCATGGTAGAGATAGCCGCCGCGGTCGAAGACGATCTTCTTGATGCCCTTCTCCTTGCGCGCGCTCGGCGATCAGCTTGCCGACCTCGGCGGCCGCAGCGACATTGCCGCCAGTCTTCTTCTCTTCGGACTTCTTGCCCATGGACGAGGCCGAGGCGATGGTGACGCCGTTGCAGTCATCGATCAGTTGCGTGTAGATGTGGTTGAGCGAGCGATAGACGTTGAGACGTGGGCGCTCGGCCGTGCCGGACATCTTCTCGCGGATGCGCGTGTGGACGCGTTGGCGGATCACATTGCGTTGACGTGGATTGATCATGTCTGATCTTCCTTCCTAGTGGCGTCGCCAGAGTGCTGACGACGTTCGGTCTAAACGTCTGTCCTGCGGCTGCGAGAAGCACAGCCGCTTCATAGGCTTACTTGGCGCCGGTCTTTCCGACCTTCTTCTTGAGCTTCTCGTCGGAGTAGCGCACGCCCTTGTTCTTGTACGGATCCGGCTTGCGCAGCGAACGCATATCGGCGGCGATCTGGCCGACCTTCTGCCGGTCGATGCCGGAGACGGTGACGTGGGTCTGCTTCGGATCGATCGCAACCTCGATGCCCGTGGGCAGCGGAAACTCGATGGGATGGGAGTAGCCGAGCGTGAACACAACCATGTTCTTGCCCTTCATCTCGACCCGGTAGCCGATACCGACGACGTCCAGTTCCTTCTTCCATCCGTTGGTGACGCCTTCAACTGCATTGAAGACCAGCGCGCGGGCAAGCCCGTGAACCGCAGCCTGCGAATCGTTCTGTCGTTCCGCCAGCAGCTGCCCGTCCTTTTCCACGAGAGAGATGCCGGTCGGCAGCAGTGCGCTGACCTTGCCTTTGGGGCCTTCGACCAGCACGGTGTTGCCTTCGACGGTGTACTTGACACCCTTGGGCATGACGATTGGCTTCTTACCGATACGTGACATTCTGAATTCCTTTGCGGCTTGCGAGTCGCAGGAGATACATCCTGGTCCACTGCAGCCCGACGATGCTCGGTCGCCTTACTTCGGAGCCGTGGGCCCCATTCCTGGTACTGTCTCTGAGGGTTACCAGACTTCGCAGAGAATCTCGCCGCCGACACCTTCACGACGCGCCTGGCGACCTGTCATCACGCCCTTCGGCGTTGTCATGATGGAGATGCCAAGGCCGCCCTGGACGCGGCGGATCTGATCGCGGCCGAGATAAACTCTGCAGCCAGGCTTGGAGATGCGCTGGAGATCACGAATAACAGCTTCGTTGTTCGGGCCGTACTTGAGGTACACCCGAATCACCTTCTGCCCGTTCTCCTCCGTCGGCTTGTAGTTCGCGATGTAGCCCTCCTCCTTCAGGATGCGGGCGATCTCGAGCTTCAGTTTGGACGCGGGAGCATCCAGCTTCTGGTGCGGGCGCGGATGGAGTTGCGGATGCGGGTCAGGAAGTCTGCTACTGGGTCGGTCAGGTTCATCAATTCTCCTTCATTCCCCGTTCGCTTGCAGAGTCTCTGCAAGAACCAGCGGAAATGTTGCTGCCGTGTTGCGCTCGAAACTAGGTCTTCGCGCAAGCGTCACGCGAACTCAGGTTCCAGATATGTCTGCAGTGTAATCCGAGGCTATGTCTACCAGCTCGACTTGACTACTCCCGGGATCTCACCTTTGAGGGCGAGTCCGCGGAAGCAGAGTCTGCAAACACCGAACTTGCGCAGGAAAGCCCGGGGGCGTCCGCAGAGCTGGCAGCGGTTATGCTGACGGGACTTGAACTTCGGCTTTCGTGCGTCTTTGACTCGTTTTGCTGTTGTTGCCATAAGTATTCACTCTCTATCTTAGCCTTGTTTGCCCAGTTAAGGTGCAGAAACTTGAGACGAGCTATCTATGCGCCCTGCCGGAATGGCATGCCGAAGCCCTTCAACAAGGCGCGGGCTCCGTTGTCGTCCTTTGCAGTCGTCACGATGGTGACGTTCATTCCCTTGGTCTTGTCGACCTTTGCATAGTCGATCTCGGCGAAGATCAACTGATCCCGGAGCCCAAGGGTGTAATTACCACGGCCATCGAAGCTCTTGGAGGAGACGCCGCGGAAGTCGCGGACGCGGGGCAGCGCGATCGAGATCAGGCGATCCAGGAACTCATACATGGCGTCGCCGCGAAGAGTAACCATAGCGCCGATCGGCATGCCCTCGCGCAGCTTGAAAGCGGCGATTGACTTCTTGGCTTTGGTGATGACCGGCTTCTGGCCTGCGATGGCCGCCAGATCGGCGATCAGCGGATCCATGATTTTGACATTCTGTGTCGCCTCGCCAAGACCCATGTTGATGACGATCTTCTCGACCTTGGGAATAGCCATGACATTCTCAATGTTGAGCTCTTTGGCGAGTGACTGCCTGATCTCGGACTCATACTTCTCGCGAAAACGTGATGCCATGTTTCTCTCTTCTCTTTCTCCACGGTGGCCGGAGTAGCTCGGAGGCTGTGTACCGTTTACGTGGGGTGAACCGTTGTGACTTAGGACGATCTACCGGCCTACTTCTTCTTGTCGACGATCACATTGCCCGACGATCGCGAGAACCGCACTTTACGATCACCTTCGATACGGGAACCGACTCGCGTCCTGTTTCCTTCGCTGTCAAGGAGCATGACGTTTGAGACGTGGATGGTAGCTTCCTGCTCCGCGATACCGCCCTTGATATTCTTCTGCGGGTTGGGCTTCACGTGCTTCTTTACCATCATGACGCCCTCGACGAGAACCCTGTTCTTCTCGGCAAGGACCCGCAGAACCCGCCCCTGCTTCCCTTTATCTTTACCGGCGACGACCTCGACGCGGTCGTTCCGCTTGATCTTAACCTTCGGTGCTGCCATGAGTGCTTCTCCTAGCTTCCGGGTCAGGATCCTGACCGGCCGCCTTGCGAACTTGCTCCGCAGGTGATTGCGGGTATAGCGGGCAAGAAGCGGGAGCGCCCCCTGCCGGCAGGTTTAGATGACCTCAGGTGCGAGTGAAACGATCTTGAGGAACTTCTTCTCGCGCAACTCACGGGCCACTGGACCGAAGACGCGCGTGCCAACCGGCTCCATCGCATCGTTAATAACGACGGCGGCATTCTGGTCGAAGCGGATGTATGTGCCATCTCGACGGCGGTACTCTTTCCGCGTCCGCACGATGACAGCTTTGACGACCTTGCCCTTTTTTACCGTGCCGTCGGGCGTTGCTTCTTTGACAGCGGCTGTCACTACGTCGCCGAGACCAGCCTTTTTTCCAAGCCCGCCGCCAAGGGGCAGAATCACCTGCAGCTTGCGCGCGCCGGAGTTATCGGCCACGTCAAGAATTGTTCTCATCTGTACAGCCATGGTCGATCTCCTGAACGATCAAAACTTGCCCGATCGAGGTACCAAACGCTCGATCAAGAGGAACTTACTAGTGCACGCCCGAATTCCTGGGCTTTGTTACTTCGCTTCAGCGACAACGGGAACGTCCGCAAGTTGCGACAGCGAACTGCGCCGCACGATCTCCTCGAGGGACCACCGCTTCAGCTTCGACAAAGGGCGAGCCTCACGGATGCGTACAACGTCTCCGACACGCGCGGAATTCTGCTCATCATGTGCGTAAAACTTCTTATTCGACTTCATGACCCGCTTGTACTTCGGATGAGCCTTGCGCATCTCGATCTCAACCACGATCGTCTTCTGCATCTTGGTCGAGACGACCAGGCCAACCTTCTCGTTGCGGCGGTTCGGCTGCGTCTCTGCGCTATTGCTAGCTGCGGTATTCGGTGTCTCTGCCATAGCTCTTAGTCCTTCTTCGCTTTCTTGCGAGCGGTGCGCTGACTTGCCGGGGGAGCGATGTTCTTCACCACCGGGTTTGCGGCCTTGTCTGCCGCAATCTCACGCTCCCGACCGATTGTCTTTGCGCGGGCGATGTCGAGCTTCAGCGTCCGCAGCTTCTTAAGCCCTTCGACGTTCCCGAGGCTCTTCTGAAACCGGATACGAAAGAGCTGCTCGGCAGCCTGCGTCTCTTGCTTCTTCAGCTCTTCATCCGATAAATTACGAATCTTTTCGAGTTCCATACATTCTTCCTTGGAGCTTGCTTACTTCGCCGCGGCAATGACCTTAGCGTCATGACGCTGCACAAAGGTGGTTTTGAGCGGGAGCTTGTGCGACGCGAGCCGCATGGCTTCCTTTGCTAGTTCGACATTGACGCCTTCCATCTCGAAGAGAATCTTGCCGGGCCGGACGACAGCGACCCAGTGATCGGGAGCGCCCTTGCCCTTGCCCATACGGGTCTCGGCAGGCTTCTTGGTGATTGGCTTATCCGGAAACAACCGCAGCCAGACCTTGCCGCCGCGTTTGATGAAGCGGGTCATGGCAATACGGCTTGCTTCGATCTGGCGGTCGGTAATGTATCCGCACTCCATTACTTTCAACCCGAAATCGCCGAACGAAAGATCGGAGCCGCGCCATGCCTTGCCGCACATGCGACCGCGCTGCTGCTTCCGATATTTCACCTTCTTTGGCATCAACATAACGAACCCTCACAACTCTTTCAGGCTGGACGCCTGTAGAACTCGCAAATCTTTATGACTGAAAAACTCCGGCCGTAGTTCCCGGCTGACCCTGTTCGCGACGCTTCTTCTGCTCGTAAATGTCGCCGCGGTAGACCCAAGTCTTCACACCGATGATGCCGTAGGTGGTATGCGCTTCGGCGAAGCCGTAGTCGATGTCCGCACGCAGCGTGTGCAGCGGAAGCCGGCCCTGCAGGTACCACTCAGACCGGGCAATCTCGTTTCCGTTAAGGCGGCCGGAGACGCGCACCTTGATCCCCTTGCAGCCGAATCGCAGCGCAGAGTCGACGCTCTTGCGCATGGCGCGGCGGAAGCTGACGCGCTTCTCAAGTTGGAGCGCGATATTTTCAGCGACAAGCTGAGCATCGAGCTCGGGCTTGTTGACCTCGAGGATATCGATGAAGACCTCGCGGCTGGTGCGCTTCTGAATATCAGCTTTGAGCTTGTCGATCTCAGCGCCCTTACGGCCGATGATGATACCCGGGCGCGCCGTGCGGATGATCAGCCGCAGCTTGTTTCCAGGGCGTTCCACTTCGACGGAACTGACGCCGGCCGCCTTCAGCTTCTCGCGCAACTCAGCTTTGAGCTTTACGTCTTCAACCAGAAGTTTGTCGTAGCCACGCTCCACGAACCAGCGCGACTTCCACGGCTTGTTAATTCCGAGGCGAAACCCGTACGGATGGACTTTCTGTCCCATAGCTTTCCTCTACCTCTTACCACGTTCCGGTTGAGCCGGACCAGCGTTATGCCGAAACTCTAAGTTTACGCGAACAGAACCTATTTTGCAGACTTCTTCGCGCTGGATTTTTTGGAAACCGACTTGGTCCCGCCGGACTTACGCACGGATGTCTTCTTTGCCGCAGACTTAGCCGTTGGCTCGTCCGCAGCAGCAGCTGCAACCGAAGCGGGCACGGCGTTCTTCTCGGCGACGGTCACGACGATGTGCGCCAATCTGCGCTGATAACGAAAGGCACGTCCCATTGGGGCAGGCCGAATGCGCTTCAATCGCGGACCCTCGTTCGCAACCGCGGTCTTGACGTAGAGGTTGTCGACATCCACATCCAGCCCCTGCTCCTGCGACAGGTAGTTGGCGTTCTGGATAGCGGACCGGAGGACTTTTTCGATCACCGGCGCCATGCGCTTGGTGGAAAAATGCACCGTGTTCAGCGCCTGCTCTACACGGAGCCCTTTGATGAGATCCAAAACCAGCTTCGCCTTCTGCGGACTGGTGCGCTGGAACTTTGCCTCAGCGCGAAACTCCCGAATTGTTTCAACTGCCTTTGCCATAAGCTTTTCCTTCGATAGAACCAGAGACGAAAATGCTTGAACGCTGCCGGTTTGCTACTTCGGTTTTGCGGAGCTCTCAGTTGCGCGCGCCGAATGACCCTTGAACGTGCGTGTCGCGGAGAACTCACCCAGCTTGTGTCCGACCATGTTTTCGGTCACGTACACCGGGATAAACTTCCTGCCGTTGTGAACAGCGATGGTATGACCGACCATATCGGGGTGAATCGTCGATCGGCGCGACCAGGTGCGCAGCACCTTCTTGTCATTCGTCTGATTCATGACGTTGATCTTGGTCATCAGGTGCGCGTCGATAAAGGGGCCCTTCTTCGCGGAACGTGCCATGGTGGAACTCCAATCTTGTTGCTGTGCTGAATACAACGAATCTCAGATGAGACTTGGTGTTGCGTACGGCCGCGTATCGGAACTACTTGCTGCGACGGCTAACGATGAACGTATCGGTGCGCTTGTTGTTCCGCGTCTTATAGCCGCGGGTCGGTTGGCCCCAGGGGGTGACCGGATGACGCCCTCCCGAGGTTTTACCCTCGCCACCGCCGTGCGGGTGGTCGACCGGGTTCATCGAAACGCCGCGGTTTGCCGGGCGGATTCCCTTCCAGCGGTTACGGCCGGCTTTTCCAACCGTGACATTCTCGTGGTCTGTGTTGCCGACCTGACCGACCGTCGCCATGCACTCAACGAGCACCCGGCGAGTCTCGCCGGAGGGCAGCTTCAACAGAGCGTAATCGCCTTCCTTGGCAACCAGCTGGACCTGTGCGCCGGCCGAACGGGCCATCTGCGCGCCCTTACCGGGCCGTAGTTCGATGTTGTGAACGGTCGTGCCGGCGGGGATGTTTTTGAGCGGCAAGGCATTGCCTACCAGAATATCCGCATCAGGGCCGCTCATGATCGACTGTCCCACTTTGAGCCCGATCGGCTGAATGATGTAACGCTTCTCGCCATCGGCGTAGTTGACCAGAGCAATGCGGGAGCTGCGGTTTGGATCGTACTCAATCGTCGCAATCGTCCCTGGAATGCCGTACTTGTCGCGCTTGAAATCGATCAGCCGAAGCTTCTGTTTATGACCGCCGCCCTGGTGGCGGATCGTCATCGCTCCGGTCGAGTTGCGGCCGCCAGTGCGCGGCTTGACTGCGAGCAGCGGCTTATACGGCTTGTTCGTTGTAATGTCGTCGTTCACCAGCTTCGTCGCAAAACGCTGGGAGGGTGTCGTCGGTCGAAATGATTGAATCGGCATCGTATTCTTCCTTGCCTTGAGGGCGGTCGCGGTCCACTGCGAAGTCGCCTTGTTGTCAAAATCTGGTCGCAACAGTCCGGGTTAGAGGCTGTCCAGATACTCCGGCATCTTCTCGCCTTCCTGCAGGCGAACGTAAGCCTTCTTCCAGTCCGGACGGTACCCGGCGAACTTGCCGCGGCGGCGCTCTTTGCCCTCGACGGTCGCCGTGCGAACCGTATTGACCTTGACCTTGAAGAGCGACTCGACGGCCTGCTTGACCTCGGTCTTCGTCGCCTTTAAGGCAACTTCAAACACCAGGGTGTTCTGAGTCTCCTTCACGCCCATTCCCTTTTCAGTGATAAGTGGGCGGCGGATAACAGTGTAAAGAGTCGGCATTACGCAACCTCCTTCTCGGAAGCGGCCTTGCGCTTCGGAGCGTTCTTGACCAGCGTCTCCTGCAAGGCCTCGATGGCGTCTTTCGAGAACACCGCATGCTCGTAGCGCAAAAGGTCATAGGGGTGAACCTCAGAGCTGAGCACAAGTTCGACACCCGCCAGATTTCGCGAGCCGAGATACAGCTTCTCGCCTAACTGGCGGCTGGACTCCACCAGAAGAGTGGTCTTGCCCGCCTCAAGCTTGTTGAGGGCCGTGCGGAAGTGTTTCGTTTTGCCCTCCGCCACCTCGAAGTTCTCAACGATCGTCAACTTGCCGTCGGCAAGCTTTGACGCGAGAGCCGAGCGGAGAGCACCAAGGAGCTTCTTGCGCGGAAAGGCATAGTCGTAGCTGCGTGGCTGAGGTCCGTGTACGGTTCCGCCCGAACGCCAGAGTGGCGTGCGGATCGAGCCGACGCGCGCCCGTCCGGTGCCCTTCTGCTTCCAGAGCTTCTTGCCCGAGCCAGAGACGAGCTTGCGATTCTTAGTGGCCGCCGTACCTTGGCGCAGGGCCGCGCGGTAGTGCTTTACGGCTTCCCAAAGCAAAGCTTCGTTAACCTCACCCGCGAACACCTGGTCGGCCAACTCGAACTCCCCGACCTTCTCGCCACCAAGGTTGACTACGTTGATGTTTGCCATCGTCCTTCTCTTTTCGGCCCGGGCTGCAAGCTTCCAGCGGGCATGCGTAACTTCTAATCCTGATTTGCGGCATGGATGCTGTCTGCCAGCATGCCGCCGATGCTTACTTCTTCTTCGCTGGGGCGGCCTTCTTCGAAGCCTTCAACGGATCCAGAGTCGATGCGCCGGCGAAACCGCGACGCTCTCTTGGTGGAGCCTTGGCCTTTGAGATAAGCACATATCCTTCGCGGGGACCCGGTACAGCACCTTCCACGAGGATGAGATTGTCTTCAAGGTCGATTCCGCGGATACGAAGGTTACGGACCGTGACCTGGTCTGTGCCCATATGACCCGGCATTCTTTGCCCGGGAAAGACGCGGGACGGGAACGACGATGCTCCGATCGAGCCCTGTACCTGAAACATATGGCCGTGAGCCTTGGGTCCGCCGCCAAAGCCGTGGCGGCGAACAACCCCGGCGAAGCCGCGGCCTTTGGAAGTTCCAATCACATCCACAAACTTGTCGTCCGAGAAGATGTCCACAAGAACCCGGTCGCCCGCTTTAGCGTTCGAAGCTTCGCTGCCTGCAGCTACGGTGTTGTCCAGCGGAACTTCCTTGAGGAGACGAACCGGAGGCACATTCGATTTTGCGAAGTGGCCTGTCATGGCCTTGTTGATCTTGGAAGCCTTCACGAAGTCGACATAGCCGATCTGCGCGGCATCGTAGCCGTCCTTGGCCTGGGTCTTTAGTTGCGTGATAACGCAGGGACCAGCTTTCAGCACCGTGACTGGATGAACATCGCCGCGCTCATCGAACAACTGTGTCATGCCGATCTTTTTACCGAGAATTCCTGTGACTGCCATCTTCTTTTCCTTTCCTCATCATGCTCCGCTCGCGCTGAGCACTGCCGGGTGTTGCGATTCAAAAAAGCAAAGGCCCTTTGCTCATTCTTCTTTACTTCTGAACCGTCTTGATCTCGACGTCGACACCTGCCGGCAGGTCGAGCTTCATCAGAGCGTCTACGGTCTGCTGAGTCGGCTCAAGGATGTCGATGAGCCGCTTGTGCGTGCGGATCTCGAACGCCTCGCGGGACTTTTTGTCCACGTGCGGGGAGCGCAGAACGCAGTATTTGTTCTTCATAGTCGGCAGCGGAATCGGGCCGGCGACCTGAGCTCCGGTACGCTTTGCCGTCTCGACGATCTCTCCCGTGGAGGTGTCAAGGACGCGGTAGTCATACGCCTTCAACCGAATTCTGATTCTCTGTCCTGCCATCGTGTCTTCTCTCGTCTTCCTGCACGCCTGCAAAGATCGGGTTTGAGTGGCTGCCGGGCTTTTGTAGACCGGCAGCCCTGTCCGTTTACTTGATGATGTCGGAGATGGTTCCTGCGCCGACGGTCCGGCCGCCCTCGCGGATGGCGAAGCGCAGACCCTTCTCCATGGCGACCGGCGTGCCCAGCGTGATCTCAAGCGAGATGTTGTCGCCCGGCATCACCATCTCGGTGCCCTCCGGCAGCTTCGCCGATCCGGTCACGTCCGTGGTGCGGAAGTAGAACTGCGGGCGGTAGCCGTTGAAGAACGGTGTATGCCTGCCGCCCTCTTCTTTGCTCAACACATAGATCTCGCCCTTGAACTGGGTGTGCGGCGTGATCGATCCGGGCTTCGCCAGGACCATGCCGCGCTCCACATCTTCCTTGGCGATGCCGCGCAGCAGCAGGCCGGCGTTGTCGCCCGCAAGACCCTCGTCCAGCTGCTTCTTGAACATCTCGACGCCCGTGCAGGTGGTCTGCTGCGTATCGCGGAAGCCGACGATCGAGCAGGCCTCGCCCACCTTGATCTTGCCCCGCTCGATACGGCCCGTGACCACCGTGCCACGGCCCGAGATCGAGAAGATATCCTCGATCGGCATCAGGAACGGGAGGTCGACCGCGCGCTCCGGCTGCGGGACGTACTTGTCGACCGCCGCCATCAGCTCGTCGATCTTGGCCTCCCACTGCGCTTCGCCGTTCAACGCGCCCAGAGCCGACCCGCGGATGATCGGGGTGTCGTCGCCCGGGTAGTCGTACTTCGACAGGAGCTCGCGGACTTCCATCTCCACCAGCTCGATCAGCTCCTCGTCCTCGACCGCGTCGCACTTGTTCAGGAACACGACGATGTACGGGAACGCCGACCTGGCGCGCCAGCAGAACGTGCTCCTTGGTCTGCGGCATCGGGCCGTCGGTCGCCGCAACCACCAGGATCGCGCCGTCCATCTGCGCCGCTCCCGTGATCATGTTCTTGATGTAATCGGCGTGGCCCGGGCAGTCCACGTGAGCGTAGTGCCGGTTCGGCGTCTCGTACTCCACGTGCGAGGTCGCAATCGTGATGCCGCGCTCGCGCTCCTCAGGGGCGTTGTCGATCGTGTCAAACGAACGAAACGTGTTCTTCGGGTTGTGCTTCGACAGCACCTTCGTGATCGCCGCCGTCAACGTCGTCTTGCCATGATCAATGTGACCAATCGTCCCAATGTTCACGTGCGGCTTGCTGCGGTCAAACTTTTCCTTGCCCATGATTGCTCTCCGTGTCTCTCAATCTGTATAAATACAAAGTCGTGATTGCTAAACCCCGCGGCCGACTACTTCGCTGCCGCTTCCTTACCCTGCACCTTGGCGATAATCTCTTCCGAGACCGACCGCGGCGCTTCCTCGTACTGCTTGAACTCCATCGAGTAGTTCGCCCGCCCCTGCGTCGACGAGCGCATGTGCGTCGCATACCCGAACATCGTGCTCAGGGGAACAGTCGCCCGAATCGCCTGAACGCCGCCGACCATCTCCATGCCTTCAATACGTCCGCGACGGCTGTTGAGGTCGCCGATGATCGTGCCCATGTACTCCTCGGGAACCGTCACTTCGACCGACATCACCGGCTCAAGCAGAACCGGCTTCGCCTTACGAGCGGCCTCTTTGAAAGCGATCGAGCCGGCGATCTTGAAGGCCATCTCGTTCGAGTCGACATCGTGGTAGCTGCCGTCGTACAACGACACCTTGACGTCTACCATCTCGTAGCCGGCAAGCACTCCACGCTGCATCGCGTCCTGAATGCCTTGATCGATCGGCTTGATGTACTCCTTGGGAATTGATCCTCCCTTGGTGTCGTTCGAAAACTCGTAACCCTTGCCGGGCTCATTCGGCGAGATCCGGATCTTTGCGTGGCCGTAGTTACCTGAACCGCCAGTCTGCCGGATGTACTTGCCCTCCGCCTCCGAGTTCGAGCGAATCGTCTCCCGATAGTTGACCTGCGGCTTGCCGACGTTCGCCTCGACCTTGTACTCACGCATCATTCGGTCGACGATGATCTCAAGGTGAAGCTCGCCCATGCCGGCAATGATGGTCTGGGCTGAGTCGATATCCGTACGAACACGGAACGTCGGATCCTCCTGTGCGAGCTTGGCCAGAGCCATGCCCATCTTCTCCTGATCAGCCTTCGTCTTCGGTTCAACCGCAACCTCGATAACAGGCTTGGGGAAGTCGATCGACTCGAGCACGATCGGCGCCTTCTCGGTGCAGATCGTATCGCCAGTGACGAGGTTCTTCAGGCCGACCGCCGCGCAGATATCGCCCGCCATGATCTCGGTGATCTCTTCGCGCTTGTTCGCGTGCATCTTCAACAGCCGCCCGATACGCTCTGTCTTACGCGTACGCGGATTGAGAACCGAATCACCGGTCTTGAGCACGCCCGAGTAGACACGGATAAAGATGAGCTGGCCAACAAATGGATCCGTCATGATCTTGAAGCCGAGCGCAGCAAAGGGCTCACTATCGTCTGCCTTGCGGACGAGCTTCTCTTCCATATTCTCGGGGTTGCCGCCCTGGATCGGCGGAACATCGAGTGGGCTCGGCAGGTAATCGACAACTGCGTCGAGCAGCGTCTGCACACCCTTGTTCTTGAACGAGGAGCCTGCCAGCACCGGGAAGACATTCATGCTGATCGTCGCCTTACGAAGCGCACGCTTGATCTGCTCCGTCGAAATCTCTTCGCCCTCGAGGAATGCGTTGAGAACCTCGTCGTCCGAGTCTGCAATGGCCTCGATCAAATGATTGCGGTATTCGACCGCCTGCTCCTTCAAGTTCGCAGGAATCTCCTCGACCGAATACTTGGCTCCCATCGTCTCGTCATGCCAGAGAATGGCGCGCATCTCGACCAGATCGACGACACCGGCAAACTTCGCCTCCTGGCCGATGGGAATCTGGATGGGAACGGCCCGTGCGCCCAGGCGATCCCGGATGGTGCCGATCGAATAGAAGAAATCGGCTCCCGCCTTATCCATCTTGTTGATGAAGCAGACCCGCGGTACACGATACTTGTCTGCCTGCCGCCATACCGTCTCGGACTGCGGCTGGACGCCGGCGACCGCGTCGAAGCAGGCCACCGCACCGTCAAGCACGCGCAGCGAACGCTCCACCTCAGCCGTAAAGTCTACGTGGCCGGGTGTGTCGATGATGTTGATGCGAATGCCATTCCAGGTGCAGGTGGTCGCGGCCGACGTGATGGTAATTCCGCGCTCCTGCTCCTGTTCCATCCAGTCCATGGTCGCGGTGCCTTCGTGCACCTCGCCGATACGGTGCGTGATACCCGTATAGAAAAGGATGCGCTCGGTCGTCGTCGTCTTTCCGGCGTCGATGTGCGCCATGATGCCGATGTTCCTGCAGCGATTGAGAGGTGTAGTGCGTGCCACGGTCTTCTATCTCTTCTGCGAGCGCTCGGCCCGCCGTAATCTTCGTTGAAACTGAAAAAACAAACCTGCTGAGATTCCCTCTACCAGCGATAGTGCGCGAACGCCTTGTTGGCCTCGGCCATCCGATGAACGTCTTCCTTCTTCTTCATCGCTGCTCCACGGCCGTTCGCCGCGTCGAGCAGCTCGGCCGTCAGCTTGTCGACCATGCCCTTCTCTCCGCGGGCGCGACCAAAGGTCACAAGCCAGCGAATCGCAAGCGAGGTCCGCCGCTCGGGATTGACCTCGATCGGCACCTGGTAGTTCGCTCCACCGACGCGACGGCTCTTCACTTCGAGCAGCGGCTTCACGTTCTCAACGGCCTTCTTGAACAGCTTGAGCGCCTCGTCGCCGCCCTTCTGCTCGAGGTTCGTCATTGCCTCGTAAAAGATCCCTTGCGCGGTCGACTTCTTGCCGCCCCACATCATCGAGTTTACGAACTTCGTCACCAGGGTCGAGCTATAGACCGGATCCGGTGCAACGTCACGCTTCGCAATAAAACCTTTTCTTGGCATTGCTCTCTTTTCTCGTCTTCCTTCAGGACCGTCGACCTCTCAAGCCCTGAACCTGAAATCTCTTGCTGATTTCACTTCCCGGCTACTTCGCTGCGCGCCTTGGGACGCTTGGCGCCATACTTCGACCGGCTCTGCTTCCGATTGGCTACGCCGACCGAATCCAGCGTTCCACGCACAACGTGATACCGGACGCCCGGGTAGATCCTTCACGCGGCCGCCGCGAATCAGCACAATCGAGTGCTCCTGGAGATTGTGGCCGATGCCCGGGATATAGGTCGTGACTTCGATCCCGTTGGTCAGGCGAACACGCGCCACCTTGCGCAGCGCCGAGTTCGGCTTCTTTGGCGTCTGCGTGTAGACGCGAGTGCAGACACCGCGGCGCTGGGGCGAACCCTGCAGCGCAGGGCTGGCGGTCTTATAGCGAGTGGGCGTGCGGCCCTGCTTGACGAGCTGATGAAACGTAGGCACTCGAACTCCTTGGTGAAAACAAAACCTGTTGCAAGCAGAAGAACGTTGCTCTTGGGCCGGCACGCGTTACGCGCAACATAGAGCGCACAGACGCGCTCTCCGGCAAAGGGCAGGCTGCTTCGTACCTGCGTTCAACTTCGGCACACACATTGCGTGAACAACAGTCGACGGTGGTCGAGCGCCCTCAGAAGAGCAGGGCCGACTCCGTTTCGCTGTTCCGGCCCGCATAGCCCATCCGAGGAGGAGGGTGTCGCAGGCACGATTGCGATAGGCCGCAGTGAGGACGCTTGCTGCCAAAATACGGCAAAGCCCTGCGGTGAATCTCTTGTATCCAGTGTATCGCAGATATCAGAAATCTGTCTGCGGCAGGTGCGTGCAGCCCACCCTCGGCCGACGATACTGCATGACGGCACATTCCGGATACTCGCGGAACCCTCTAACCATATCAAGAGGCGCGGCACAGGTCAATTGCAAAACTTCTCCCACACCGGAGAACCCGCCGTAAGCCTGTCGAAAGCGCACCCCTTCGCATGCTAGGCTGACCAAATGTCCAAGTTTTGGCGTACCCCTGGCCGGCCAGCCCTGACGCACACCGCACTGCTTCTCACCATCCTGCCCGTATCTCTCGCGTTCGCCCAAAGCGGCAATCCGGCGCCTCTGACGCCGCTCAAGAACCCCGATCCGCGGGTCGCCCCGATTCTCGAAGCGATGGAGAAGAGCCGCAATCCCGGCGCCCTCGCGCTCTCGCCCGACGGAACGCTGCTCGCGTGGACGATCGGAAGCCGGCGAGCCGGTGGGCAGATCCATCTCACCGAGACGGCTCACCCCGACGCAGAGGACCGCACAGTTGCGCTCCCAGGCGAGGCAAGAAACTGCACCATGAACGATCCCGCATGGTCGCCAGATGGAAGCACACTTTCGTTTCTCTCGACCTGCGGCAGCGACACCGGTCAGTCACGGCAGCCCCAGATCTTTCTGTGGTCGCGCAAGAGCGGGCAGGCTCGCCAGCTCACCCATCTCACGGGTGAGTTGCAGGAGGTCACATGGGCTCCAGACGGCCGCTCGCTCGGCTTCTTGTTCGTCGAAAACGCTACCCGCAGCGCCGGTGCGCTTGCCGCGATGAAGCCCTGGTCGGGCGTGGTCGGAGAGGATGGCGTCGAGGTGCAGCGCGTTGCCGTCGCCCGCGCAACCACCGGACGAGGTCACGCAGGTCACGCCTCCTAATCTCCACGTCTATGAGTTCGACTGGGCGCCCAGCTCAAAGGAGCTTACCTATGTCGCGGCCAATCCACCAGGCGAGAACAACTGGTGGGTCGCGCAGCTTTACACCCAGGAGATCGGCGGGGCCGCCAAACCACGCTCGATTCTGGAAACGACAAAGACGGACGGCGAGCTCCACGGTCTGCAGATCGCCAACCCGCGCTTCTCCCCGGACGGCAGGCGCATCGCCTTTATCGGAGGTCTGATGAGCGACCAGGGCTCCACCGGTGGCGATATCTATTCGATCAGCGCTAGCGGCGGCTCTCCTAAAGACATCATGCCCGAACAAGGACGTCAGCGCGGCATGGCTAGAATGGACCGGCAAAAATAACATCCGCTTCGTGGCACGCAAGGCCGGCGGCAACCAGATCTCCGTCTTCAACGCCGATACCGGGAAAGACCTGCCAGACTCGACCGAGATATTTCAGCAGTCCATCTCCGCCGGGGACGAACGCCGTAGCCTCCAGCCGCGGGGGAGCCTATGCGTTTGTCGCCTCGAGCTTCGATGCCCCGCCCGAGATCTTTCTGTCGCGCGGCTCGCGTCAGCCGCTCAGACAGCTGACTCATCTCAACGCCGGCCTCAAGCCCGTATGGGGCAAGAGCGAATCGATCGAATGGGAGAACGGCGGCTTCAAGGTTCAGGGCTGGCTCCTCTATCCGGTCAACTACGATCCCGGCAAGAAATATCCGTTGATCGTCAACGTTCACGGCGGCCCCTCAAGCGCAATCGGCTCCGCGTTGGGGGCAGGGTGGCGCGCTCTACTCGGCGCTCGGCTACTTCAGCTTCTCGCCGAACCCGCGCGGAAGCTACGGCCAGGGCGAAAAGTTCACCCAAGCCAACGTCAAGGACTTCGGCTACGGCGATCTCAAAGACATCCTCGCCGGCATGGACGTGCTCGAAAAGCGCTTCTCCATCGACAAACACCGCGAAGGTCTCACGGGCTGGAGCTACGGCGGTTTCATGACCATGTTCGGTGTCACCCAGACCAACCGCTTCCGCGCCGCCGTCGCCGGTGCGGGCATCAGCGACTGGAAGAGCTACTACGGCGAGAACTCCATCGACCAATGGATGCTCCCCTTCTTCGGCAAAACCGTCTATGACGACCCAGAGGTCTACGCCAAGAGCTCGGCGATCGAGTACATCAAGAACGTCAAGACTCCGACGCTCGTCATCGTCGGCGACCGCGACGGCGAGTGCCCTGCCCCGCAGAGCTTTGAATTCTGGCACGCGCTCCGGGCCGAAGGCGTCAAGACCCAGCTTGTCATCTACCCCAACGAGGGTCACGGCTTCCGCGATCCCGCGCATATCCTCGACCGCACCCAGCGCACCTTTCAGTGGTTCGAGCAGCAGATGCCCGCAAGCCAGCAGAACGCACCAGCACGATAGGCCGCAGTAATGGCCGAGCGGATCGCCTACCGGCTCAACGCTCGTCTAACGCCTGATCGTCCAGCCGGCCTTCCCGCAGCGCTGGTGCATTTGCCTAGCTGTCGGGCAGCTTCTAAACTAAGGTTCAGCCACTTCAGCGGTTGCGGTGTGACCGCTCAGCTTGAGTTCAGGTTGGGCGGGGAATGAGGTTCAATGCGTCGGTTCGTCACGTTAGCGTCTCTGCTTCTTTTCACGATTCCTTTCGGTATCTCCATCTCAGGTTGCGGCAAGAAAACTGCCGTCGACATATCTGCAACGGCGGCGACGCCGGGCCCGTCGTCGGACAGCTCACCACCATCACCCTGCAGCCGAAGATCTTCGGCATCTCGCTCAACATCGGGACAGTTCGGGCAGGTGCAGTCGCCATCCGGCAACCGATTGCAAGGGCAGCAGCGTCTCTCCGAGCCGACGGCTATCTCTATGGCACGTCCGACATGACCATCGCTGATGTCGATGCCCACAACCGGCCGGCTCTGCGCGGGTTCATGGAACCGCAACACCGGCGGCGGCATCCCCGACTACACCGTCTGCAACGTCACCAACAAGACCGGAACGGCCTACATCACCGCCAGCGGCGACGGCGCCACCAGCAACCCCATTCCGGTCTTCGTTCATCCGGTCGTTACCAGCGTCGTTCTTGGCGCGCCGACTCCACCTCAAGGTGACTGCTCCGCGACCCTGCCTCCAACTGCAGCCCCGCCGCGACCACGACCACTGCCAACGCATCAGCTGCACTCTCCTTCCAAACGGTTGCTGCACCGTCCCGCCCGTCTCCCCGGCGGCCGCCTTTACGCCCAACACCTGCCTCTCTCAGAGCACCTCCGGCCAGCTCGCCGCACGTGTTTACAGTGGATCCAGCCAGACACCCGCGAACAATATCAGCTGCCAGGTCGGTCACCTCACCTATCAGCCGCAGACCCCCGGCATCGTCACCATCGACGAGAACGGTATCGCCACCGCGCAGCAGCCCGGCTCGACCGTCATCACGTCTTCCCTGTCCCAGGCCGGCAGCACCGCCGGCTTCTTCTCCACCTGCCCGCCGCAAAGCATCACATTGACCGCTCCGGGGAGCACCAACGGCCCCAACGGCGTCCCCACCGTCACCGTCAACCAGAACAACACACTTCCTCTGACGGCGGTCGTAACCGATACGAAGGGCGCTCAGATCACCGGCCTCGCTCTGACCTATGTTTCGACCACGCCTACCACACTCCCCAGCGGAGGCGCGGGCACGGTCGACTCCAATCTTCCCGGGCTCCGGGTCGATCACCGCTGTCTGCCAGCCGCCCGCCTGCAATCCCTCGCCGCTGAACCAGGTTGGAATCTTTGGCAACGGAAAGCCGATCACCTCCAATAACGTCATCGTCAACACACCTGGCACCAACAGCTCCATCATCTACACAGCAAGCACACATTCGCTTTATCTCGTCTCGGTCGACTTCACTACGGGAACCATCGGAGCACCTATCCGCCTTCCCTATGTGCCGAACTCCATGGTCATCTCCAACGACGGCAGCACTATCTACATGGGCAGCGCGACCGAACTGATGGTTCTGAGCGCCGGAAGCAACGTTCTCAGCCGTGAGGACCTGACCCTGCCGGGACCCGTCCTCGCCGTCTCCCCGGACAACACCACACTCGTGGTCACCGACCCCGTGCGCCAGACCGTCTCCCTCGCCAACGCCAGCGGAGGCATTCAGACAACCTATGGCGGCGTCGGCACCCATGCGCAGTTCAGCCCTGACAGCAGCACCGTCTACATCTCCGCCGGAAGCCAGGTCCTCGTTCACTCCACCTTCACAGGCTGGAGCTCCATCAATGTCTCGCCGTCCGTCACCGACGTAACCGTCACGGTGCCGTCGGAGGGAGCCTTCTTCGCGGGCTCGACGACATCTGCCCGAAGCTACTGCCCCGCCAACAGCGCCTCCTCTGCCAGCGGCACGATCTACTACCCTGACGCGGGAGTTGCGGCGCCGGCCACCGACCGTGTGACCGCAACCAACGACGGTCTGCACATTCTGGGAGCCACTGCGAGCGGAGCCACATTTCGCGATCTCCGGCTTTCGCACTCCACGAATGGTCAACCACAGCCCGGGTTGCCTGTAGGACAGTGCCCCCCCGACGGCACCGCACTGACCTTTACCGCGACTCCCGTCCTCACCACCGCCATCCCAAACATCACCGCAAGCGCCATCACCGGCGTCGATCCGACGTCAGATTCGAACTTCTCGTTCATCACCTACACGGGGGTCGGTGGCGTCCTGCCCCTGTACCAACCGGCCGCATCAGGCCCCGGAACGCTCAGCAGCGTCAAACTCTCCGGAACCGCGGTCGCCCCCGTAGCCGGCGTATTCAGCTCGGATAACGCAACCTTCTTCGTCGGCACATCGGGCGACAATCTCGTCCACCTGATCAACCGCAACGGAGCCACCTATACCGACTCGAGCACCATCGCTCCCAAACTCCCGGATGCCTCCGGCAACATCGTCACCCCGGACCTGATTGTGCAGAGACCTCGCAAGACCGCGTAGTCCGTTCCACCACGCAGAAGAGCCCTCCATCTGGAGGGCTCTTCTGCATGACAGCGAAACAACGCGCCTACGCCAGACGCTTCTCCAACAGGTCCCGCGCGATCGCGTCCAGCACTCCGTTCAGAAAGTTCACCGACTCCGGCGCCGCATATCGCCGCGCTACCTCCAGCGCCTCATTGATGATGATCGGTCCGGGAGTGTTCGGAAATCCGAGCATCTCGGCAACCGCCGCGCGCAGCAAATTGCGGTCGACGATCGCCATCCGCTCCAGTCTCCAGTTCTGCGCATGCTCCTCGATCAGCGCGTCGATCTCCGCTTGCCGCATCGTCGCAATCCGGTAAAGGTCTTCGGCAAATCCGCGCGTCTCATCGTCCACATCGTCGCGCGACGTCCAGAAAAGCTGGCGTACCTCGTCGGGCGTCTGCTTGCCCAGGTCCCCTTGAAACAGCATCTGCATCGTCAGTTCACGCGACTTGCGCCTGGTCCCCATCAGAGCCGCGCCCCTTCCGCGCCGGACCGCAGCTTCCGCTGAATCGAAGCCATCTCGATGGCCGCCACCGCCGCCTCGAACCCTTTATTGCCGGCCTTCAGCCCGGCCCGGTCCAGCGCCTGCTCCAGCGTCTCGCAGGTAAGCACCCCAAACGCATGAGGAACACCGGTCTCCTGCTGCGACTGCCCAATGCCGCGCGCGACCTCGGTGTAGATCGCCTCGTAGTGGGCCGTCTCCCCGCGCAGCAGAACACCCAGCGTCACAATCGCATCAAACCTCTTCGTCTCGGCCAGCGTACGCGCCGCGGACGGAATCTCCCACGCCCCCGGCACCCGCACAATCTCGACCGCATCCTTTGCCGCTCCGCTCCGGTAGAGCGCATCCAGCGACCCTTGCAGCAGGCGATCCGTAATCACCGCATTCCAACGCGCCACCACCACCGCAAACCGCATCCCTCCCGCGGACAGATCGCCCTCAAGGCAATCGGCCTTCCGTGCAGCGGGTTCTCCGACTGCCAGAAACCCAGCTTCAGCTCCGCGTGCAATCTGCACCGTAAACAGGCGGCGTGTTCCAGTGCGTTGTCTCCGGCTCGCGTCAGATGCTCCGCAATCTCTTCCGTCCGCAGCCCGCGACAGCATCCACTCGCGAACGGCCGCGTGCACCTGGTCAAGCTGCGTCACCTCCACCAGCAGCAGGCGGCACCGCCGGCAGCCCGCCCGGTCACAAGCTCCAGATTGCCCACCGGCGCCAGAAACGCGGCTCCGCGCCCCTCCGCATCCTTCCACCCACGTCCCGGCTCAAATCCCAGCGCAGTCAACAGGCTCGAGAGCTGATCGAACGACATCTCCCGACGAGACGCCGCTCACAAGCGTAATTCCCTTGACCATAGCTTCGATTGTATCGTCAGGAGTCGCAGGCACTTCCGCCCCTGAAGGAGAGCACGATGACCTACGAGACCTTGCTGTGCGAGACGCAGGATGGCGTCGCTCTCCTCACCCTCAACCGGCCGGAGGTCCTGAACGCCCTCAACAGCCGAGTCTTCGATGAGCTCGAAAGCGCCTTTACGGCACTCTCCGGCGGACGCCGCGGTCCGCGTCATCCTGATCACCGGAGCGGGCGAAAAGGCCTTCGCCGCCGGCGCCGACATCAACGAACTCGCAGACACCGATGCCGCCTCAGGCGCGGCAAAGTCGCGCCGCGGACAGGCCGTCTTTCGCCTCATCGAGACCTGCGGCAAGCCGGTCATCGCGCTCGTCAACGGCTTCGCTCTCGGCGGCGGATGCGAGCTGGCCATGGCCTGCACCCTCCGACTCGCCAGCGAGACGCGCACGCCTCGGCCAGCCCGAGGTGAAGCTCGGCCTCATCCCCGGGTACGGCGGATCGCAGCGCCTTCCGCGCCTCATCGGCAGCTCTGCCGCACTTAAGCTGCTGCTTACCGGAGAGATGATCGGCGCGCCTGAGGCCCTGCGCCTCGGCCTTGTTGACGAAGTTCACCCGCCGGACCGCCTGCGCGCACGAGGGCAGGAGATCGCCGCCTCCATCGCTGCCCTGGCTCCGCTCGCCGTGGCCGGATGCCTCGAGGCGGTTCGAAAGGGCGAAGGCCTGAGCATCGACGAAGCCTGCGACATCGAGGCCGAGATCTTCGGCCGGCTCTGCGGAACCGCCGACAAAGCCGAAGGAACGCACGCCTTCCTGGAAAAGCGTCCCCCCGTGTGGACCGGTCATTGATCCAGCCGAGTTCGCTCTTGCTATGCTGGTCCAAGCACCCATGTCCACCCTACTGCACCACTCGCGCCGCTTAAGCCTGATTGCCGCACTGGCCACGCTTCCCGCAGCCCTGACCGGCTGCACCCGTTCCGCACCGGCCAGCCCTGTGGATGAACGTGCCGTGAACGCACAGCATCAGCAGTTGACGGACGAGGTCCGCAAAGAGCTCGAGCTCATCCCGCCGCCCTCCAAAACCCGCTACCTCGCCGTCAAAAGCCTCACCAGCTGGGAAAACCCCTACATCACCGTTCAGGGCGGCATGGTCACCCTTCACGTCACCGTCGCCGACGCCAACACCAGCGGGCTCGGCGAAGGCAGCATGCTCCGTCCCGTAGGCGCACGTCGGCAGAACCTCGATATCCGCGTCGGCGAGCTGCCGGCGGCACTCAATGCCGTTCCGCAGAGCGCCTGGCCCTACGGTCGCGTCATCGCTGTCGAAGAGGCCCATGAAGCTCCCGCGTCCGCAAGACCGCAGATCCGGCGCAACATGGAAACCGTCATGAGATCGCTCGGCGACCTTGGCGTGGTCGTCTACGAGTGGAGCGAAGGCGGAGCCGGTCTGCGCTAACGGTCGTAGATTTCGAACACGCCACGCTACCTCAGAATTTGCTAGCGTGTAGCCGTACCTCTCCCGGGAGAATTCGCGTTGCGTACAACAGCGCTGGCCGTGTTCTGCTTCTTCTTTCTGCTTGTCACGCTGGCCGGCTTCTGGGCGGCACGATGGCGTAGGCCCGCCGCCGGCATCGCCTCTCTTGAGGAATGGGGACTCGCCGGCCGCAGCTTCGGCACCGTCGTCACCTGGTTTCTCATCGGCGGAGACCTCTACACCGCTTACACCGTCATCGCCGTTCCAGCCGCGCTCTACGGAGCCGGCGCCCTCGGCTTCTTTGCCCTGCCCTACGCCATCGTTGCCTACCCCTACATGCTTGTGGTCATGCCGCGTCTCTGGCGCGTCTGCCATCGGCACGGCTATGTCACGCTCGCGGATTTCGTCGGTGGCCGCTACTGCTTTCGTCCGCTCACCGTTGCCATCGCCGTCACCGGAATCCTTTCGCTTATGCCCTACATCGCCCTCCAACTCGTCGGCATGCGCGTCGTCCTCGCGGCCATGGGTCTCCATGGCGAGTGGCCTCTCGCTGTCGCGTTCATCATCCTCGCCGCGTACACCTACTCGGGCGGTCTGCGCGCGCCCGCCGTTATCGCCATCGTCAAAGACCTGATGCTCTACGTGATGGTCATCGCCGCCGTCATCATCCTCCCGCTCAAGCTTGGCGGCTACGCCCACATCTTCGCCGCCGCCAACCAGGCGCTCTCCACCCACACCCCATCCGCCTCCATCACGCTTCGCCCGGGACAGTTCCTTCCCTACTCCAGCCTTGCCTTCGGCTCCGCCGTCGCCCTCATGCTCTACCCCCACACCGCCACCGCCGTGATGAGCGCAAAGAGCGCCAACACCGTCCGCCGTAACGCCGCCCTGCTCCCGGCCTACAGCTTTCTGCTCGGCCTTATTGCCCTCCTTGGCTACGTCGCGCTTGCCGCGGGCGTCCACACCAGGGACACCAGCCTCGCCGTCCCCCTGCTCTTTCTGCAGCAGTTTCCAGAATGGTTTGCCGGCTTCTGCCTCTCCGCCATCGCCATCGGAGCCCTGGTCCCGGCCGCCATCATGTCCATCGCCGCCTCGAACCTCTTCACCCGAAACCTCTACGGAGCCTTTCGGAGCTCGCCGATGACACCCGCCGAGGAGTCCCGTGTCGCCAAGATCGTCAGTCTCCTGGTCAAGTTCGGCGCTCTCCTCTTCATCCTTCGCCTCCCCGCCCCGTATGCAATCGAGATGCAGCTCCTCGGCGGCATCTGGATCGCCCAGCTCTTCCCTTCCGTCGTCTGCGGAGTCTTCACCCGCTGGTTCCACCCCTGGGCCCTGCTGGCCGGCTGGGCAGCCGGCATGGGAAGCGGATCCGCAATGGCCGTCGCTCTCGGCCTCAAAAGCTCGGTCTACCCACTCCACATCTTCGGCTCCACCTATGCCATGTACGCCGCCGTCCCCGCGCTCCTTCTCAACCTCGCCGTCAGCGCCGCCCTTACACCAGCTTTTCGCCGAATCCCCATCTCCGGCCGGGCAGACGTCACCGACGCCGCCGCATACATCGGCTGACCATCCGCGATCTGCCGGAACCGCATCCTACGCAACGTAAGTTCGCGATTCGGATGCAGGAGAGGACTCACCGCAATGGCTACCACCGAAGACATCGTCGAGAAGGTCGGCGAGATCAAGCAACGACTGGGCTTTTCCCAACCACCCCACATCGCGCCCGAAGGGGAAAGATCTCTCGCCAAAGGGATGTTTGCCGGCCTTATCGGCGGTCTCGTTGCTACCGCCGCGAAGAGCGTCGGAGAGCGCTTCTTTCCACCGCGCACCCATGGCGAACCCGAGCCCACAGAAGTGCTCGCGGAGAAAGTCGCCGGCCACAGTCTCGCTCCCACCCAGAAGTCCGCCGCAGCCGAGTCCATTCACTGGGGCTTCGGTGCTCTCACCGGCGCCGCCTATGGAGGTCTCGCTGAGTACTTCCCTCAGGCCACTCAGAAAGAGGGCGCGAGCTTCGGCCTCGCGCTCGCAACACTGACCCACGGCAACGCCCTGCCCGCGTTGGGTCTCTCCGCCGACCCCGAACACCAGACCACGCGCGAGCATACCAGCGAGATGGCAACCCATGTTCTCTATGGAGTCGTCACCGAGGTGGTTCGCAGCTCGGTACGGCGATTTCTGTGAAAAAGATGCCTCCACGGAGCCGGCGCACGCGAGTCGGCTCCCAGCATGGTGTTGCATCTCATAAACGAAGGCGCTGTGAATCTTGACACCACCGAACGTCAGGCCCCTGCCGGCGCGTTGATCTCCCTTCAATCGGTTCTCCGGATGGCAGGCGAGCATCGAAGATCCTAGATCATTCGGGAGTCGCGACAGTCGCAATGAGAAAAGAAGCGCGAAAGGTTGTCATCGTTGGCGCCGGCCCAGGAGGTTTGGCTGCGGCCATTCTCCTCGCCAGGTCCGGCGTGGAGGTCACAGTCGTCGAGAAGTGCGCACACGTCGGTGGCCGCACCTCCACGCTCCAGCAGGACGGCTTCAGCTTCGACGTCGGTCCCACCTTCTTCCTCTATCCGCAGGTGCTGCGAGAGATCTTCTCCGCCGCTGGCTACGACCTCGATACCGAAGTGCCGATGAAGCGTCTCGATCCGCAGTACCGGCTCGTCTTCGGTGCCGGCGGTGAACTTCTCGCCACCCCCAACATCACCGACATGGAGCGAGCGATCGCGGCCATCTCGCCCGAAGACGCGAAGCGCTTCCACCACTTCCTCACCCACAATCGCAACAAACTCTCAAAGTTTCTCCCGTTCCTGCAATCCCCGTTCGAAAGCTGGCGCGACCTCGCCAAGCCGGAGATGCTCAAGCTCCTGCCCCTTCTCGCCCCCTGGCGCTCCCTCGACACCGATCTCCAGACCCACTTCAAGGACGAGCGCATCCGTCTGGGCTTCAGCTTCCAATCCAAGTACCTCGGCATGTCGCCCTTCCGCTGCCCGAGCCTCTTCTCCATTCTGTCTTTTCTCGAGTACGAGCACGGCGTCTTTCACCCCGTCGGCGGCTGCGGCGCCGTAACCAGAGCCATGGCCCGCATCGCCGAAGAGATGGGTGTCCGGATCCTTCTCGACGAGCCGGTCGAGCGCGTCGAGGTCGAACACGGCAAGGCCACGGGCGTTCGCACCGCAAACCGCTCGCTTGCGGCCGATGGCGTCGTCGTCAACGCAGACTTCGCCGGAGCCATGCGCCGCATGGTTCCCAACCACCAGCGCAGGAAGTGGACCGACGAGCGCCTCGCAAAAAAACAGTTCTCCTGTTCCACCTTCATGATGTATCTCGGCATCGACGGCCTCTACGACAAGGTGTCGCACCACACCATCTTTCTCGCGGAGAACTACAGGCAGAACCTCCGCGACATCGAGCACACCCATCAGCTCTCCGACGACCCGTCTTTCTACGTCCAGAACGCCAGCGTCACCGACAGCACCCTCGCCCCCAAAGGGCAGAGCACCCTTTATGTCCTTCTCCCCGTCACCCACCAGACCGGTGGAGTCGACTGGCCGCGCGAAACCCCGCGTCTACGCGAGCTCGCGCTCAAGCAACTCGAACGCATCGGCATCACCGATCTCCAGGCACGCATCCGCACCGAAAAGATCCTCACACCCGCAGGTTGGGAGACGGACTTCGGCCTCTACAAGGGCGCGACCTTCAGCATGGCGCACTCGCTCGATCAGATGCTGCACCTCCGCCCGCACAATCGCTTCGAGGACATCGGCCAGATGTACCTCGTCGGCGGCGGCACCCATCCCGGCAGCGGCCTGCCCGTCATCTTCGAGTCCGCCCGCATCACCTCGCGCCTCCTCCTCGAAGACCTCCAGCATCGAGCCGCAATGGCAGAACAGCGCGCAGCGCAGCAAACCCCTCGAGCCGAATCAGCTCTTCGAGGTAGCATCCTAGCCATGCCCACGGAAGCTCCGCCCCGCGAGGTCTGTCAGACTGCGAGATCGATCCGAAGCGGCCGCCTCCGTTCGCGCTTCCGGACCATCCCCACAATCCAGCACCCGCCCGCTGGAAGCGCAGGCGGAGTGGGCACAGCGATCCCCTATCGCAAGGCTGCACCTCCTCAAGCGCGCCCGCCACGAACTCGCCTGCCTTGCGCCAGAGACTCGCCCACGCCATCTCACCCCAACTCTCGCGCACTCACGCCGACACCCTGGCATCCGAGATCCTGCCCCTCCTCGACGCCATCCGCTTCCTGGAGCGGAACGCCGCATCGTCTACTGCAGCCTCGCCGCCTCGGCCGCCGGGCCTGCCCTTTTGGCTCACCGGCATCGACGCCGAAATCCACCGCGTCCCCTTCGGCAGCATTCTCGTCATCGGCCCGTCGAACTACCCGCTCTTTCTCCCCGGCGTCCAGGTCTTTCAGGCCCTCGCCGCCGGCAACGCCGTCATCTGGAAGCCCGGCCTCGGCGGGGCGCCCGTCGCCGCAATCGTCGCCGACACCCTCTATCGCTCCGGCCTGCCGCGCGAGCTCCTCGACGTCACCGACGACACGTCGAAGCCGCACAGAACGCCCTCGCGCAGCGGCGTCCCGACAAGGTCTTCTTCACCGGCTCCGCAGCCGCCGGCAGGCTGCTCCTCCGACAACTCGCCGAAACCGTCACCCCGTGCGTTCTGGAGCTCTCAGGCAACGACGCCGCCGTCGTCCTCCCGTCGGCCGACCTCGACCGCGTCGTCGCTGCGCTCAGCCTTCGGCATGCGCCTCAACGGCTCGGCAACCTGCATGGCGCCCCGCCGCATTCTGCTCGTCGACTTTCCTCCCGCGCGCCGAACACTCTTTCTCGAACAGCCTCCGGACGGCACTCTCCAGATCCACGCGGTGACGCTCAGCGCCACCACTCCGCCGCCAGCTGCTCAGCCTTGTCACTGAGGCCGAGCAGGCTGGCGCGACCGTCATCGGCGATCCCTCCGCCGAATCTCTCAAACCAGTCCTCCTGCTCAACGCAACACCCCAGATGCGGATCGCCCAATCCGACATCTTCGCTCCCGTGCTCTCCGTCATCGACATCACCCAACTCGACGGCGTGCTCGCCGCCCAGGCCGCCTGCCCCTTCGCCCTCACCGCATCCATCTTCGGCGACGAACGCGAGGCCCGTACGCCTCGCCGCACAGATCCACACAGGCACCGTCATCATCAACGACCTCATCGTCCCCACAGCCGATCCACGCGTTCCCTTCGGCGGCCGCCGTCACAGCGGCTTCGGCGTCACCCGCGGCGCCGAAGGCCTGCTCGAGATGACCGCCATCAAAGTCGTCACCACTCGCCGCAACCGCAGCGCCCGGCACTACGACCCGCACCGGAGATGCGCACGCCAATCTCTTCGCCAGCATCATCCGTCTCGCCCACGCCGGCAGCCTCGGCCAGCGCTGGAGCGGCCTCAAACGCGCGTTCGGCGCGGCCCGGGAGTTCAAAAGCAAGTGACAACCGTCCAGCAGCACGCAACCAGCGGTCTGCACGTCGGCGTCATCGGCTCCGGCCTCGCAGGTCTCGCCGCCGCCTGCACCCTCGCCGCCCGCGGGCACCAGGTCGAGGTCTTCGAGAAAAACCCCTGGCTCGGCGGAAAGGCCGCACAGCTCAATGAGCAGGGCTTCCGCTTCGACATGGGCCCCACCATCCTCATCCAGCCCTCCGTCCTGCGCAAGATCTTCTCCGAAGCCAATCGTGACCTCGACGACTACGTAAACATGGTCCGCCTCTCGCCCGCAGTGGCGCTGCTTCTTCGAAGACGGGCAGGTCCTCGACCTCAAGGACGACCCGAGCGAGATGTCCGCCGACCTCGAGCGCGTCTGGCCCGGCATGGGCAAGGGCTACCTCAAGCTCCTGCAAACCTCCGAGCAGCTCCACTCCATCTCCGACCGCTTCTTCTTCTGGCGATCCATCGGCTCCATGCGCGACACCATGGACGTCGGCGGCGCCTTCGACATCAACGTCCTCCGCGACGTCATGCGCATGCGCCTCGGCAAAACCGTCGCCGGCACCATCCGCGAGTTCATCCCCGACGCCAACACCGCGCAGATGCTCGACCACTTCGTCCAGTACGTCGGCAGCTCGCCCGACGCCTCGCCCGCCATCCTCTGCGCCATCGGCCACATGCAGATGGAAGAGGGCATCTGGTACCCCATGGGCGGCACCCGCGCCGTCCCCGAAGCCCTGGTCAAACTCGCCACCGAGCTCGGCGTCATCTTCCACACCGAGCACCGACATCGCCCGCATCCTCACCGACGCCCCTGGCACAGCGGCAGCTCCGCGAAGTCTGTAACCGGTCTGGTCACAACCTCCGGGCGAGCGCTACAGCTTCGACGCCATCGTCTCCAACTCCGACGCCGTCCGCACCCATCGCGAGCTCCTCGGCGGCAGCCGCCGCCCGCGCACTTCGACGACAAGCGCAACTACGAGCCCGCCTGCTCCGGCGTCGTGCTCTACCTCGGCCTCAACAAGCGCTACGAGCACCTCGCCCACCACGACTTCGTCTTCTCCCGCGACGCCGCACGAAGAGTTCCACTACATCTACGAGCTCGGCGAGCCCGCGCCCGACCCCACCTGCTACCTCGCCTGCACCGCGCAGACCGATCCCGCCTCCGCGCCCGCCGGCGGCGAAGCGC
Organism: uncultured Acidobacteriaceae bacterium; assembly: GCA_963778445.1. Taxonomy (GTDB): domain Bacteria; phylum Acidobacteriota; class Terriglobia; order Terriglobales; family Acidobacteriaceae; genus Edaphobacter. The sequence continues at coordinate 598,439 of CAVZUG010000001.1, forward strand.
TCTACGTCCTCGTCCACACCCCCTACCTCCGCCCGCATCACGACTGGTCGAAGATGTTCCCCGCCTACCGCCAGGTCATCCTCGACAAGCTCAAGCGCACCGCCGGCCTGCACGACATCGAAGACCGCATCGTCTTCGAGTCCGCCCTCACCCCGCAGGACATCCACGACCGCTACCGCGTCCTCAACGGCGCCATCTACGGCATCTCCTCGCACGGCATCTTCAACGGAGCCTTCAAGCCCGCCAACCGCAGCAACGAGATCCGCGGCCTCTACCTCGCCGGCGGCGCCGCCCACCCCGGCCCCGGCATGCCCATGGTCATGATGTCCGGCTGGATCGCCGCCGACACCCTCGACGCAGGACGCACGCGGCCCTGCTGAGCGCACCGGCGCGCCAAACCTCCGTCGCATGACTTCGTCATCTGTCGCGTAGACTTGGCTCTCGCTGTTGCATGCACTTGCTTGTCATTCGGAGCACATCGCGAGGAACCTGCTGTTCCTTACCTGCCGCCGACCATCGCCGCTGCGAGGCAGTAGAGTAGATCTGCGCATCTATGCCGGATACCGAGCGCTCGACGCAATCAGGTCCCGCCCATCTCGCGCCTCTCCTCGCACTCTTCCGCCACATCGTCCGCCGCTACTTCCGCCGTCACTTCCACGGCGTCCGCCTCAGCGGCACGCACCACCTCGCGTTCGTCTCCGGCCCGCTCATCGTCTACGCCAACCACAGCAGCTGGTGGGATCCCATGGTCGCCTACCTGCTCGCGCGGAAGCTCTTCCCCGACCGCCGCCACTACGCCCCCATGGACGCCTCCGCCCTCAAGCGCTATCCCGTCCTGCGCCAGCTGGGCATCTTCCCCGTCGAGATGCAGCACCCCCCGCGGAGCCGCCAGTTTCTCCGCACCGGCCAGGCCATCCTCCGCTCCGGCGGCGTCCTCTGGGTCACCCCGCAGGGTCAGTTCGCCGACCCCCGCGAGCGCCCGCTCGTCTTCAAGCCCGGCCTCGCCGCCCTCGCCGCCCGCATGGGCCGCATGCACCCTCCTCCCGCTCGCCATCGAGTACACCTTCTGGGACGAGCGCCTCCCCGAAGCCCTCCTCCACTTCGGCGAGCCCATCCACGTCTCCGCGCCGAACAGCTCGCCGCCACTCACCGACCTCGAGCCACGGCTCGATCGACCGCCCTCGACGCCGCCATGTCCGCCCTCGAGCGCAACGCTCCTTCACCCGCGGAACCCCGCCTGGCCTTCGCGCAGCCGCTCTCCTTCAACGCCAGCCGGTGCACGGCGGCATCTACGCCCTCGGCCCAGCGCCTCCGATGGCACTTTGCACCTCCGACGCCCATACCAGGCGGAGCACACGCCCCGACCGGCGACCCCAACGGCAGGCCGCTCCCGGCAATCATCGCTCATGACCGCCACTCTCTCCACGCCTTCGCCCTCGCCGTCATGCTCTGCGCGCTCTCGCCCGGCGGTGCTCTTCTGCGTCAACCTCCGCCGCTACCTGCCCGCCGCCGCCCGCGCACCGCCCCGCTTCCACCCATCTCCGTCCTCATCCCCGCCCGCAACGAAGAGCGCTCCATCCGCGCCGCCGTCGAAAGCGTCCTCGCCTCCACCGGCGTCGACTTCGAGCTCATCGTCCTCGACGACGCCTCCACCGACCGCACCGCGGAGATCGTCACCGAACTGATCCCCGACTCCAGCGGCCGCCTCCGCCTCGCCCACGCGCCCCCTCTCCCCCCCGGCTGGAACGGCAAGCAGCACGCCTGCTGGTCGCTCGCCCACCTCGCCCGCTACGACACCCTCTGCTTCATCGACGCCGACGTCCGCCTCGCCCCCGACGCCCTCGCCCGCATGTCCGCCTTCTCCACAGCCGGCCCCGCCAAGCTCGTCAGCGGCTTCCCCCGGCAGATCACCGACACCTGGCTCGAGTGGCTCCTCCTCCCCCTCATCCACTTCGTCCTCCTCGGCTTCCTCCCCGTCTCCGCCATGCGCAAAGGCACCGACCCCTCCTTCGCCGCCGGCTGCGGCCAGTTCCTCATGGTCGATCGCCCCGCCTACTTCGCCGCCGGCGGCCACGCCGCCATCCGCGAAACCATGCACGACGGCCTCCGCCTCCCCCGGCTCTTCCGCCAGCACGGCTTCCGCACCGACCTCGCCGACCTCACCCACCTCGCCGACTGCCGCATGTACACCGACGCCGCCGAGGTCTGGCAGGGCCTCGCAAAAAACGCCACCGAAGGCATCGCCGCCCCCGCCCGCATCCTCCCCATCAGCATCCTGTCTTCTCTCGGGGAGGTCGCCCCCTTCCTCCTCGCCGCCTCGTCTCGCTCCTCCACCGGCACGCCTCACCCGCGATCATCGCCTATGTCATCGCCGCCGTCGCCGGAGCCTGGCTCCCCCGCCTGCTCGCCGCCTGGCGCTTCCGCCAGCCGCTCCGCAGCGCCCTCCTCCACCCCGTCGGCATCCTCGTCCTGCTCGCCATCCAGTGGTACGCCCTCACCCGCAAACCCCTCGGCGGCGCCGTCAGCTGGAAACAGCGCTCCTACGCCGGCGAGTAATCCGGCCTCCTCACAATCTTCAGTCACCTTTAAGCTACTCCTAAGGTGCTCTCGTTGGCTCGTCGTACCGGCAGCTCATCGCCGTGCAACAATTGCCGCCTGCTTGTGTCTAATAAGCTGTGAGGTACGGACTCCCCTGGGGCCGTAATCTCAAGCCAAACTCGGCCGCGCAACCCGACGCAGCAAAGCTTCAACGGGCAAACGACGGTTCAGCAGGCAAGGGTCGACGCATGACGTTCTTCCAACCCACCAGAAGCCTCCTCGGCTCCGCTCTTATCGCCGGATGCCTGCTCGTCGCTCCTCTCGCCGCCAGCGCCCAGAACTACCCGGCCCAGAACTACCCGGTCCAGAACGACCCCAACCAGCAATACCAAAACCAGGGAGCCTCTCAGGATCCCGGTTACGGGGACCAGGGGTATGGGGACCAGGGATATCAGGATCCCGGCTACTCCAATCAGCAAGGCCCCTCCGTCGCCGTTGCACCTCCCGAGATCCCCGTCTACTCCCAGCCGATCTGCCCCGGTGACGGCTACATCTGGACCCCCGGCTACTGGGCCTGGGGAGGTCAGGGTTACGTCTGGGTCAACGGAGCCTGGGTGCTCCCACCCTACGTCGGCGCCCTCTGGACTCCCGGCTATTGGGGCTATAACAACGCCTACTTCTGGAACGCCGGCTATTGGGGACCCAGCATCGGCTACTACGGCGGCATCAATTACGGCTTCGGCTACTTCGGCACAGGCTTCTACGGCGGCTACTGGGGTGGCGGCCACTTCTTCTACAACAGCGCCTACAACCGGCTCGGCTACGGCTTCCGCAACACCTATAACCGTCCCTGGGGAGGCGTAAACATCCATCCCGGCGGCGCGAGCTTCGCACGGGTCGGCTACGGCCACAACGGCTTCCGCGGCTCCAACATCGGTGGCCACACCTACAGCAACTACGGTGGCGACCGTAACTTCGCCGGGAACCGCGGCAACTACGGCGGCAACGCCTACTCGGGAAGCCGCGGGAGCTACACAGGCAACAACGCCTATGCGGGCAATCGCGGCAGCTACGGGGGCAACAGCTACGGTGGCCAGGGGCGCAGCTTCGCGCAGCCCAGCCAAAGCCGCTCCGCCTATAACGGCAACGGCTATGCCAGCCAGGGACGCAGCTTCGCCAACCCAGCCAGGGACGCAGCTTCGCACAACAGGGCCAAAGCCGTTCCAGCTTCGGCGGCAACGCCTACACCGGGGGGCAGCGCAGCTTCGCTCAACCCAGTCAGGCCCGCAGCTTCGGTGGAGGCAGCTACGGCGGCGGCGGCGGATCCCACAGCTACGCAGCCCCGTCCGGTGGCGGTGGCCACAGCTTCGGCGGCGGCGGCGGCGGCGTTCCATGGCGGGGGCGGCGGTGGTGGGGGATCGCACGGCGGTGGCGGCCGACGCTAAACACGCAATCGCGGCACAAAGGAAGGGCTGGGGATCACTCCCCAGCCCTTCCCCTTTGCGCCCAGTCCAAAACCGTCATTCTGACCCTGTAACTCCCGGCCTTTCGGGCTGAAGGCCCGACCCATCAGCCTGGGGCGAAGCCCCAGGTAGAAGGCGAAAAAGCCAACAGAGGGCTGAAGGCCCGACACAAAGATCGGGCATACCAATACGGGAGAGGCTCTAAACCAGCGCCGCCGCCATAGCCCCGATCCGCTCCAGAGCATCGGGTCGCGCCAGCAATCGCACCCGCGCCTCCATCGCCCGCAGCCCCGCCTCGTCCCCCAGCATCCCGGTAAGCTCAGCAAGCAGCCGCTCCGGGGTCATCGCCGCCTCCGGCAGCATCGCCGCCGCGCCCACCCTCGCAAACGCCTCTGCATTCTTCCGCTGGTGATCGTCCGCCGCCAGCGGAAACGGCACCAGCAGCGACGGCTTGCCCGCCGCGGCCAGCTCCGCCACCGAGCTCCCGCTCCGGCAAAGAATCAGGCTCGCCTCCGCAAACCGCGCCGGCATGTCGTCCAGAAACGCCTCTACCCGCCACCGATCCGCGTCCGCTCCCGTCTCCCGATACGCCGCCCGCGTCGCCTCCACATGCCGGGCTCCTGCCTGGTGGAGAACCGCCAAACCGGGCACACGCGTCCAGCAGCCGCAGAATCAGCTGCGGCATCACCTCGTTGAAGCACGCGCCCCCTGGCTCCCCCCAAACACCAGCAACCGCGGCGGACGCTCCGGCCGGCCGCTCCGGCAGCCGCAAAGAACTCCGGCCGCACCGGCACTCCCGTCACCCCCGCATTGCGAAAATATCGGCGGCTCTCCTCGAAGTTCACCGCCGCCGCGTTCACCATCCGGCCCACCATCCGGTTCGCCAGCCCCGGTACGGCGTTCGGCTCATACGCCAGCGTCGGCACCCGCATGCAGCACCGCCGCCATCATCGCCGGTCCCGAAGCATACCCCCCCACCCCCACCACCACATGCGGCCGAAACCCCCGCAGCAGCTTCATGCACCGCCTGACCCCGATCGGCAGATCGGCCAGCGTCCGCGCCCGCATCGCCAGTGAAACATTCTTCAACTGCCCCACCTCGATCAGCTCCAGCCGAAACCCCGCCTCCGGCACCAGCCGCGTCTCCAGCCCGCGCGCCGTCCCCACAAACCGCACCTCCGCCCCGTACCGGTCGCGCATCTCCCGCGCAATCGCCAGCCCCGGAATCACATGGCCTCCCGTCCCTCCCCCCGCAATCAACACCCGCAATCGAGTCAAGCCCCCCGTTCGCGCATCGCCTTTCTCTTCAACTACATACCGCTGGCGCAAACTCCTCCGGCACCGTCTATCCTGTTAGAAGATGGCAGGCGCTAAGAAAATCTCTCGTTCCTGTTCCGGCGTATCGAGTCCAAATGGCTGTAAGTCCAAGTAGAAAGACCGGATTTTGCCCGTAACCCCTTTCGTTGGAGGAATCTGACAGAATCCGGCATTCCGTAACTCCAATGTCTTTGAGGATTTTAGACACTTGATCCAAGGAGGGGGTACCCCACCCCCGGAAAACGGATTGACTGGCTGAGATCTTTGCTCGTTGTCCGTCGCTCAATCGATCTCGCGTGTAACATTCAGCAGCACACCCATGCTCGCCAGCGTAATAAACACGCACGTTCCCCCCGACGAGATAAACGGCAGCGGGATCCCCTTCGTCGGCAGCAGCGCCAGCACCACGCTCATATTGAAGAACGCCTGGATCAGCATCGCCGACGTAAGCCCAAACGCCAGAAACCGCGCAAACGGATCGGTCGACAGAAACGCCGCCCGCAGCCCGCGATAGCCCAGCACGCACAAACAGCGCCACCACGCACAGCGCTCCGATCAGCCCAAGCTCCTCGCAGATATTCGCGAAGATAAAGTCCGTGTGCGGCTCCGGCAGATAGAACAGCTTCTGCCGCCCCTCCATCAGCCCCAGCCCGCGAATCCCGCCCGTCCCCACCGCGATCAGCGACTGCAGAATATGGAAGCCGGCGCCCTTCGGGTCAGCCTCCGGATTCATAAACGCCAGCATGCGCGCCCGCCGCAACGTCACGAAGAACAGCATGAAGTACAGCACCGGCGCCGCCACCGCCGCCGCCATCGCAAAGTACTTCCTCTGCGCCCCCGCCAGGTACAGCATCAGCATCATCACCGCCGCGCACACCAGCGCCGTGCCCAGGTCCGGCTCCTTCAGGATCAGCGCCGATAAACACCAGCGGCGGCGCCACCGCCCGCAGGATCGTTCCCTTCCAGTCGTCCATCGCGTGCATGCGCGTCTGCAGAAAGTACGCCAGAAACAGCACCAGCACCGGCTTCGCCATCTCCGAAGGCTGAAACGTAAACAGGCCGCCAAACCGGATCCAGCGATGCGTCGCATGCGAGTCGTGCATCGCAAACACCGCCACCAGCAGCAGCATCGTCACCGCCACCGCCGGAAAGACGACCCTGCGGATTGTTATACCGGCGGTAGTCCACCTGCATCAGCAGCAGCCAGCGCGACCAGCCCCAGCAGCGCCCACAGCGCCTGCTTCGCCACATAGCTGTACGGCGACCCCAGCGTCTCCTTCGCCATCACCGCCGAAGCCGAGAACACCATCACCAGCCCAAACAGCACCAGCAGCAGCACCGTCCCGAAGAGCCACTTGTCGACGCCAACCCGCTTCGCCATCTCGTCCCGTCTCAACCCGTCCTCTCGCATCGCGCCGTTGCCTGTCTGCTGTCATTCGGAGCGAAGCGGAGGATCTGCTTTCTAGCCTCCCATTTACAGCCCACACCAGCTCCCGGAACACCCGTCCCCGATGCTCATAGTTCTCAAACTGGTCGAAGCTCGAGCACGCCGGCGCCAGCAGCACCACATCGCCCGAAACCGCAGCCTTCGCCGCCTTCGCCACAGCCGCCTCCAGCGTCCCCGCTGCCACCATCTTCACGACTCCGTGCAAGCTGCCGCTCAATCTTTTCCGCCGCCGAACCAATGGTGTAAACAACCTTCACCCGCTCCTTCAGCAGACTCAGCCATCTGCCGTAGTCCGAGTCCTTGTCCTTGCCGCCCAGAATCAGGTGAATCCCGCCGGCAAACGACGCTCACCGCCTTCATCGCCGCATCCACATTCGTCGCCTTGGAGTCGTTGTAGAACTCCACGCCATTCGCACATCCGCACCAACTCCAGCCGATGCTCCACCGCCTTGAACTCCGCGACCGCCGCCCGGATCGCTCTCCGCCGGAACACCCGCCAGCCGCGCCAGCGCACACCGCCGCCAGCACGTTCTCCACGTTGTGCGCGCCCTTCAGCGTAATCTCCGCCACCGGCATCACCGGCTCCGCCTTCCCGCCCTCCTTCGGCACGAAAGACAATGCTCTCGCCATGCACAAACGCTCCCTGCTTGATCGGCCGCCGCGCGCTGAACCAGAACACCTGCGCCCGCGTCCGCGCCGCCACCATCTGCGTCACCCATCATTCTCCGCATTCAGCACCAGGAAATCCTCCGCATCCTGCCGCTCGTAGATCCGCGCCTTCGCCGCCGCATAGTTCTCAAAGCTCCCATGCCGATCCAGATGGTCCGGCGTGATGTTCAGCACCACCGCGATCCGCGGCTGGAACTCCTCCACCGTCTCCAGCTGGAAGCTCGAAACCTCCAGCACACTCCACGTCTCCGGCCGTGCTCTCCGCCACCAGGTCGATCACCGGCAGCCCGATGTTGCCGCCCACCAGCGTCGCCAACCCGCCGCGCTTCAAGATCTCCCCGACCAGCGTCGTCGTCGTCGTCTTTCCGTTCGACCCCGTAATCGCAACCACCTGCCCTTGCAGAAACCGGCTCGCCAGCTCCAGCTCCCCGATCACCGGCATCCCCAGCGCCACCACCTGCTTCACCTCCGGCGTATCCATCGGCACACCCGGCGACACCACAATCAGGTCCTGCCGCCGAAACGTCAGCAGCCCATGCCCCCCCGCCTCCACCATGATCCCCGCATCCAGCAGCGCTGGAATCTCGCTTCGCCAGCGCCGCCGCACTGCGCGTATCGCTGACCGTCACCTGCGCCCCCCGCTCCCGCAGAAACACGCGCAGCCGACATCCCGGACTTCCCAGCCCCACCACCAGCACCCGCTTGTTCTTCAGATCCATCATGCTTCTACCGTCTTCACCGCAGCTTCAACGTCGTCAGCGCAAACAGCGCAAACACCAGCGCCAGAATCCAGAACCGCGCAATCACCTTCGACTCCGCTCCACCCCATCAACTCAAAGTGATGATGCAGCGGAGCCATCTTGAAGATCCGCTTCCCACTGCGCAGCTTATAGCTCCCCACCTGCAGCATCACGCTCAGCGCCTCCAGAATGAACACGCCGCCGATAAACGGCAGCAGCAGCTCCTGCTTGATCACCACCGCCACCGTCCCAATCGCGCCGCCCAGCGCGAGCGATCCCACATCGCCCATAAACACCTCCGCCGGATGCGCGTTGTACCAGAGAAACCCGATGCTCGCGCCCACCATGGACCCGCAGAAGACCGTCAGCTCGCTCACCATCGGCATCCGCTGCAGCTCCAGGTAATCCGAAAACACCACGTGCCCGCTCACATACGTCAGCACCGTCAGCGCGCCGGCTGCGATGATCGTGCATCCGATCGCCAGACCGTCCAGCCCGTCGGTCAGATTCACCGCGTTGCTCGCACCCGGCGATCACCAGCATCACGAAGAGCGACGAACGGCAGAAATCCCAGCCACCAAACATGCGGGACGTACTGTGCGTAATCCAGCTCCGCATACCAGGTCCGGCCGGAAGCGCTTCGCAAACGGCACCATCAGCCGCGTCGAATACCCGCCGTACGACTCCATGCGCACCAGCACCAGCGCCACAGCCGCGCTCGCTGCAAGCTGCAGTCCAAGCTTCGCCCGCGCCGTCAGGCCCTGGTTCCGCTTGATGCACCACCTTGATGTAATCGTCCGCAAATCCGATCGCGCCAAACGCCACGCGTCGACACCACCACCAGCCAGACAAACGGGTTCGACAGATCGCTCCACAGCAGCGTCGGCACCAGGATCGAGATCAGGATCAGCACGCCGCCCATCGTCGGCGTGCCCTTCTTCTTCTGGTGCGCTCTGCGGCCCTTCTTCGCGGATGTACTGCCCGATCTGAAACTCGCGCAGCCTCTCAATCACAAACGGCCCGATCAGCAGACCGATCAGCAGCGCCGTCAGGCTCGCGAACACCGTCCGAAACGTCAGATACCGGAAGATGCGAAACAGGCGGAAATAAGGAAACAGCTTCTGATAGAGCAGCCAGTAGAGCAACGAGATCCGCCTTCACAACGCGGCCGAGTCGCTTTCCACCGCGCAGGTTCACCGCTATCTTACTAGCGGTGCCTGCGCTTATCGCTCTGTTTCCCTTTGCTGAACCTAGTCAGACTCCTCAACATGTCAGAGCAGATCACGCTCTATCGCGAGACAGATCCAGTGTGCGGCCATGGTGAGTTCGTACACCAGATGCACGTCGTGGCCGGCTGCCTCGGCACGCCGCGCCAGCTCCAACCCCATGGCTCGAAGGTGCTCGGCATCGCGATCGCTTTCCAATCTGTCGAATCGCTTAGACAATGACCGCAGTGTCGCCTGGAGTTCGACACTGCGCACTTGCCTTACCTTCAGGGCGTACTCTTTGCGCGCGGCATAAAGGCCCGCCATTCCAAGGTGTTCGGCTGCCCGCAGCAGGCAGAGAGCTCCTTCCGCGGACCTCCTGCCTGACTTTTCCGACGCAGCCCGGAAGCGCGATACTCCACGACCCAGCAGAAGCCGTAGATCGCCGCCAGAGTCTTGCTCGAGGAGAGAGATGACCGCAACCGAGCGGCTCAGGTGGTGGTACGCGGCAGCCAACACCTCGTCGCGGCTGACGTCTGACCCGAGCGTTTCGACAGCCAACTCTGTTCCTTTTGCGTTCCTGCCAACCTGCTTTGCCGCCTTCTTAGCAGCATGTTTACCAGCTTTTTTGCCGAAATGCCTGAGCGCTTGCTTTGCCGGAGCCTTCTTTACCACTTTGCTTCCAACTCCATCACCTGACTTCTCTACAGCTCCTTTCGTGCGCCGCGCAATCTCTTTACTCATAGCATGTTGGATGCGAGACGCCCGGTTCACACAGCCTGTGCTGTCAGCCCTTCAGCGCTCCAAGCGCTTGCTCCAGACGCACACCGCGGGATGCTTTGAGCAGTACGGCGTCCCCTTCCCGTACATTCTTGAGCAACCACGCGCCAGCGTCCGCAGCCGTATCGAGAAAGATCGCGTCTGCACCAGCAGCCGTTGCAGATCGCACAAGCGAAGAAGCGAGACCGCGCACCCCTACTACGATGTCCACGCCGCTCTGGGCCATGCGGCTGCCACAGGCGGCGTGCAGCGCTTCACCTTCCAGCCCAAGCTCCAGCATCTCTCCGGCTACGACGATGTGACGTGAGGCATCCATAGCCATGAGCGCGTCGACCATCGAGTCGAGAGCCCGCGGATTAGAGTTGTAAGAATCGTTCACGATGCGTGCGCCTCTCCAGGTCAACACCTCGCCTCGCTTATCGCCCGCCCGCACTCCGGAAAGTGCCTCGGCACACTTCTGGAGAGAGATCCCGCTACGCAGGCCCACAGCAACGGCGGCGAGTGCGTTCAGCACATTGTGCCGTCCTAGCAGGCTGAGTTTGACCCCGGCACGTTCGCGCCCCGTCACGACATCGAAATAGACGCCATCCTGCCCTTCGTCTTGAACGTTCTCCGCTCTCACGTCCGCACCAAGACGCATGCCGTAAAAAACCGCCTGCTCTGCACGCCCTCGTGCAAAAGCGGCCACCCGGTCATCATCGAAGTTCAGAAACGCAAGCCCGTCAGCGGGAAGGGCTTCGACCAGTTCCTTCTTGGCCGCAGCAATCCCCGAGATGCCGTCTGCGAAGTATTCAAGATGCACCGCGGCCACGTTGGTCACGACGCCCCAGTCTGGCTCCGCGATCCTTGCGAGCGCGGCGATCTCGCCGGCGTGGTTCATGCCCATTTCGATGACTGCGATCTCGTGTTCAGGCTCGAGCTTCAGCAGCTGCAACGGCAGGCCGAAATGATTGTTTAGATTGCCCTCGCTTCGCAACACGCGAAACCCGGACGCCAGCACCGCCGCGATCGCCTCTTTCGTCGTCGTCTTGCCTGCTGACCCGGTCACACCGATCACACGTCCACCCCATTGCAGCCGGACGCGATGTGCGAGCCCTTGCAGCGCCTTCAGCACGCAGTCCTCGCCCTCAGGCACACGCAGCAGCCTGCACGGATCCATCTCGTCAGGCGCAAGCCAATGCTGGCTCACAACGGCGGCGACAGCCCCGTTCGCAAGCGCCGCCACAACGTAATCGTGTCCATCCACACGATCACCTTTCACCGCAAAAAACAGCTCGCCTGCGCCGATCGTTCGCGAATCTATCGGAGTAACCGACGGCTTCTCGATCTGTCGTGAAGTCGCCCTCCGCATGAATCCAGTCTGCAACCTGTCCCAACGCCAGCTTCATGCCCCCGCCTCTCCCGCCGCCACCCAACCTTTAGATCTCACCGAGAACTTCCGTCGCAACTGTTACATCATCGAACGGCACGGTACCATCCCGCAGAATCTGCCCTTTTTCGTGGCCTTTCCCTGCAATCAGAACAATATCTTGAGGACGCGCAGCACGGATAGCTATGGCGATCGCGCCAGCTCGACTCTCCTCCACGATGCAATCTACGCCCGTCTCGCGCACACCTGTCATTACCTCATCGATAACCGCTTTCGGATCTTCGCTGCGCGGATTGTCGCTCGTTATCACCACCAGATCGCTCCCCAGCCCGGCCGCGCGGCCCATCTTCGGCCGCTTAGTACGGTCGCGATCCCCGCCGCATCCGAAGACTGTAATCACCCTCCCACCACGTTCCTCTACCAACTCCCGTGCAAGCCGGGTCAGATTGCGAAGCGCATCGTCCGTATGCGCGTAGTCCACCACAACAGTGACCCCGGACTTACCCGCGGGTACGATTTCGAACCGGCCAGGCACCTGACGCAAACCGCTCACCGCCGCACCAATCTCCTCCAATGTCAGGCCTCGCTCCATCGCTGCGCAGGAGGCCGCCAGCACGTTGTACACATTCACGCGGCCGGTCAGCGGAGACCGCATCTCCACATAGCCCTTGGGTGTTTTGAACGTGAATCCCGTGTCACCCGCCTTCTGCCGTAAACCTTCGGCACGATAGTCTCCCCTCTCTAACCCGTAAGTGAATACCTCGGACCGCAGGCCCCGGCTCAGCAGTTCCTGCCCCCGGGCATCATCCGCGTTGATAACCGCCACCCGCGGCGGCATCGTTCCCAGACCTTGAAAGAGCTTCGCCTTTGACTCGAAGTAGGCGTCCATCGTCCCGTGATAGTCGAGATGATCCTGGGTCAGGTTCGTCCAGATCGCGACATCCACCGGCATGCCCCAGATCCGCTCCTGCTCGAGCGCATGCGAGCTTGCCTCGATCACGGCCTCCGTACATCCGGTGCGCACGCCATCGGCAAAGGTCGCCAGCAGATCACGCGACTCGGGCGTTGTATGGGGGGACGTGCGTACCTCCTCCGCGACATGCGTCTCGATAGTGCCCACCAGAACGCACCTCCGACCCACGCTGCGCAGCATCTGCTCCAATATGAAGGCGGTCGTGGTCTTTCCATTTGTTCCCGTAACAGCACTCAAGGCAAGCTGTCGTTCGGGGCGCCCGAAAAGAGCGGAACTCGCCTCGCTCAGCGCGCGACGCCCGTGCTCCACCAGCGCCGCACCTACCCGCGGGTACTCTCGATCCAGTGTTGCGAAAGCATCCGCGGAATCTGTGATCACAGCCGATGCTCCCCTCGCGATCGCCTGGGCGAGGTAACTGTTTCCGTCCACAACCCCGCCCCGCATCGCGACGAACACATCGCCAGCTCCAACGCGGCGAGAATCATACTGAACGCCGCACATCTCCACAGGCGAGTCACGCCACCGAAGCGCATCAAGACTGTCTCGCAGATCGCTCCAACGCATAGGAGAGGATTCTAAGCGATGTTGCTGCTCTTCAGCGTGAGCGGCGGGAAGAGTTCGGGTGCGAGGAGCGGTGACCACGGGGAGTGCTCCGCGGAACGGCCTGATGTGTCTCCGGCAGCGTCAGCGCAATCAGCTTCACCGGATTCAGATAGGCCCCATCCCACCGGACGCCCATATGCAGATGAGGTCCGGTCACACGCCCCGTGGCTCCGGAGAGACCGAGGCGCTGCTCCTTTTTCAGTCGATCCCCCACCTTCACATCCATCTTTGAGAGGTGCATATAGATCGTGAAGAAATGCTGCCCGTGGTCAATGATGACGCAGTTTCCTTCATAGAAAAGCTCGCGAGCCAGTACAACGGTGCCGGCGTTCGATGCGACCACCGGAGCTCCTTCCTTGACCGGAAAGTCAGTCCCACGGTGCTGACTCGTCAACTCCTCGTTGAGCAAGCGCGTCATGCCAAATGACTCGGTCGAGGGCGCCGCGACTGGTTTGATGAACTCACCCGACCACTGAGGGGCTGCTATGAGGTGCGCGTACGCACGCTTCTTCCATTGTTCATCCTTCTCGATCTGCTTCTTGGCGGCCGCGTCGGGGGTCACAAAGTTCTGCGGCACCTCGATCGTTCCCTCCTTGAAGTCGCCGGAAGTAATCTCCAGCTTCTTGTTCGTGCGAGTTATATGTCCATTGGAAAGTACGGCTCGAATCGCGACGTCGTAGCTCCCCGGGACGGCATCCATATCCACCCCGCCTAGCGCCGCCCAGACATTCGGCTTGGTGCCGCGGAAAAAGGTTAGCTCCTTCCCCAGCAGGGTTCCGCTGACCTTTCTGGCCGACTTCTCCATTTCTACGGTGAAGAACACGACGGATCCCTGCCGGAGCTCGTTTGGCTGCCAAAAGACGTTCTTGATGGGACCGTCCGTCTGTCCTGACGCGCCGTTTGTGAGACCGAAGATCAGCGCGAAAACAACCACCCAACTCTGCCGTCGAAGCCTTGAAAACATAGGAGATCACCTCTGCAGGAGATCAAACCTGCATGGTGTGGTGTGGTGCTCTCAACCTGACAGAGGTTGCATGCCCGCGCTTCCAGGTTGTGTTCCGGGAGCGGAAGCAACTCCATCGCCCAATCGTGCGCGAACGATACCCCTCACCGCAGAAAACGCACCACGACCTCGGTTCCGACTGGAACCATCGTTCCCGCGGCGGGTGCCTGCTCTCGGGCAATACCGCTTCCGACAGGCTGCACCCGCAACCCGGCTGCGCCTGCCTTTTCGACGACCTCGCGCAAGCCCTCACTGTCAAACGCTGGCACAGCTACGCGCCGTGATGAGTCCACCACCACGCCACCATCCCGCGCCTGCACCTCTGGTTGCAGCTTCGGCGGCGTCAGCTTCGCCGTGGTTCCCGCCGCCGCGTCCGGCATCGTGCTCGTTGTTCCACCGTTTGCCCGAAACGCCTCAATCACCTTCGCAGGCAGCAGCCGCACCAATCCCGAGTCCTTCTTCGCATCGGCAACGCGTGCCGAGCCGTTTGCTGCAGCCTCGGTCTGCGGTGCCAACTGCTGCGGCGTCCTTAACGGATCGTCCACGGGCAGGCTGTTCACATCCGCAAACATTGCGTTCAGATCCACGATCTCATCCTGCGGGTGATCTTCGAGCGCACCCTTCTCGACGACAGCCAGCATCTCCGACTTCGTCTTCACGGGCTGATCGTGCGGTACACCGAGGTACTCGAGCACCTGCTGCGCCACCTCTGCGAATACAGGCGCGCTCGCAGCTCCGCCATAGTGGGCCGCCTCGCCTCCCGCCGTCGGTGTATCGATCACAACAGCAATGGCGATTGCCGGATTGCTCACCGGAGCAAACCCCGCGAAGCTCGCCACCAGCTTGGTGTGCGAGTACGTGTGCGTTGCCACATCGATCTTCTGCGCCGTTCCCGTCTTTCCGGCCGAGCTGTAACCATTCAGTGCCGCCAGCTTGCCCGTTCCCTCCACCACGATGCCGCGCATCATCATCCGCATCTTGGCCGAGGTCATCTCGGTGATCACCCGGTGCGCCCCGTCCGGCAACACCGCCGGCAGCTGGTTCGACGGGCGGAACGCCGCCGGCTTCAACCGCGGGTCGCCCTTCATCGCATCCGCACTCGCCAGCAGTACATGCGGTGGCATGTACACTCCTCCGTTTGCCAGCGCACTCACCATTGTCACCAGCTGCACCGGCGTCACGCCGATCTCCTGTCCGATTGCCATGGACAGAATGCTCGTAGATCCCCACTTGCGCGGCGCCCGCAGAAGGCCGCGCGTCTCACTCGGCAGCTCGATCCCAGATCGATCCCCGAACCCGAAACCCTTCATATAGCTGTAAAACTTGTTCGGCCCAAGCTTCAGCGCCATCTTCGCCGCGCCCACATCGCTCGAGTGTTCCAGCGCATACTGCACCGTCACGACGCCGAAGTGATCGCTGTGATCGTCATGCAGAGTTCGGCCATACATCGTCATCGCGCCGCCCTGGCAGTCCACCAGGTCTGTAGGCTGAACGCCCGCACCATCGAGCGCCGCTGAGTATGTCACCAGCTTGAACGTCGATCCTGGCTCATAGACATCGCTCACCGCGAGGTTCTGAAGCACGCTTGCGTCCATGTGTTTCTGATCGTTGGGATTGAAGCGGGGTGAGATCGCCAATGCGAGAATCTGGCCGGTGTGCGGATCCTGCACCACCACGGTCCCATGCAGCGCCTTTGTCTTTGCCATTTGCGCGTCCAGCGCGCGCTCGGCCATGTATTGAATATTTGCGTCAACCGTCAGCACCAGGTTCTCGCCCGGCATCGGCTGCTGCTCGTCGCTGCCAAGCACGTGACGTTTGGCGTCTACCGCCGTCAGCATATGACCCGGCGCGCCGTGCATGTCGTCGTCAAATTCGCGCTCAAGGCCGCCGAGTCCAGCATCGTCCGTTCCAACATATCCGAGGACCTGGGCCGCCAGGTCGTTGTTGGGATAGAAGCGCTTGAACTCCTTCTGCAGATACACGCCCTTGAGATTCATCTCACGAACCCGCTGCGCCGTATCCGCATTTACCTTTCGCGCCACCCAGGCAAAATTCTTTGAAGCGTTGAAACGCGCCAGCATCTGCGGCTCGCTCGTGAAACGGTCCTGTGGATCGTTGTGCACCAGCTTCGCGAGCATCTGCGCTGCCTGCTCGCGGTTATCACCCAGCTCGCTTGGCACGGCATACACGCTGTCCACCAGCACCGTCATCGCGAGTTCTTTCAGATTGCGGTCATACAGCACGCCGCGCCTTGGAGCGACCTCAAACGTTCGCTGCTGTTGCATGGCGGCACGGTGTACGAAGTCGCCATGCCGCACCACTTGCAGCCACGTCAGCCGCATCGCGATCAGGCCGGTCCAGAAGCAAAAAAAGAGCGCCACATAAGCAAAACGGACCCTCCGTATCGGAGCGGTCATCGTCTGCCGTGGCGCCTGCTTCATTGGTATCTCACTTTCGATTCGTTGCTGCTGCTCGCTACTGCAGAACCATCCGCGGCGCGCCGGCCTGCGCCAGCACCGGGGCGTTAGCATCCTGCACGCCAAGCCCGTCCGGCCGCACCACCTGCCCAGGCTGAGGCGCGGCAAGCCCAAGCTGTTTCGCCAGCACATCAATCCGCTCCGGATCGGTCAGTTGTGCTTCGCTCAACCGCAGTTGCCGATTCTCTTCGCGCATCTGCTCCACTTGTGTCTTCTGCGCCTCCACCCGGTAGCCGACCTCGATGGCTGAGAAATGCTGCCACACATAGACCATCACCAGGGCAAACAGAACACTCATCACCACCGTGAACTGCCGCATCTCCTTGCGGCGCTCGGGATCGTCCGCCTTGACGATGCGGCTGTTGTCGATCTTTTTGGCGAAGAAGACCTCCGGCGTCGGCCCTCTCCGGGCGCGCCGCTGCGTCTCGAACAAGCTCTGGTTATGCTCCACCAGTGTCTGCGCGGGGCTGCGCCGCATCCGCTGCGCCGCTCCCATCGCCTGCATTCCCTGTCCAGCCATCGCCGCCGTTGCCATCGCCCTTACCTCGTCCTAATCCATCTCCCAGACCGCCCGCCTGGATGAAGCAAACCAGCACTTCAAAACTCGTCTCCACATCCTCAAGTCAACCGGGCCGGGGTTGCTGGTGGAGGATGGGATTGGTAGTACGGAGTTGTCTTTCGCCTGAAAGCACGGTAGGACAACCCCAGCCCGATCTTTTGTCGTCTCTCTTAACACTGCACCAGAATCGGTGCAGCGAAATCCACAGAGACGGGTGAATCTAAACTCTCTCCGCTGCCCGCAACTTTGCACTGCGCGACCGCGGATTTCTCAACTGCTCCTGCTCCTCAGCCACAATCGGCTTTTTCGTGAGAACCCTTAAGCTCTTCCTCTGCCCTGCCTCTCGAAAGACATCCTTCACCAGCCTGTCCTCAAGCGAGTGGAAGCTGATCAGCACCACGCGCCCTCCCGGCTTCAACAGAGATCCCGCGCTTTTCAGCAGCGATTGGATCTCCCCCAGCTCGTCGTTCACTCGAATCCGGATCGCCTGAAAGGTCCGCGTCGCCGGATGGATCTTTTCGCCTTTCATGGTGTGGGCCGCGGCCGATATCACCTGCGCCAGCTGCGCTGTTGTTGATATCGGCCGGGCCCTCACAATGGCTCTGGCGATTCTCCGCGACCTCCTTTCCTCTCCGAATTCGTAAATAAGGTTGGCAAGTTCCTCCTCGCCCGCCTCATTTACCACCTGCTCGGCCGTCTCTCCGCTGCGCGTGTCCATCCGCATATCCAGCGGACCATCGGTCCGAAAACTAAATCCCCTGTGCGCCTCGTCCAGCTGCAGGCTGCTCACGCCGAAATCGGCAAGCAGGCCATCCAGGCTCCCCGGCTTGATCTCGCTGCCGGCTTCGGAAAACGCCTTCGGCACAAACCTCACCGCCGGCATCTCATCGCCGAGCTCATCCTTCAGCTCTGCCAGCCTCGCCACGCCCAGCTTCATAGCCTCAGGGTCGCGGTCGAAGCAGATCAGCCTGCCCTTGCCGCCCAGCCTCCGCGCAATTGCCGCGGAGTGCCCTCCGAGGCCCAGCGTCGCGTCAACCACCACGCCTCCGGGCCGCACATTCAGGTATTCGACTACTTCATCTAAAAGAACCGGCACATGTTGCGGTCTCTGCATGCCATCCCGCCTCGCGTGCGCCCCACTGAGGGGCTCGTCAAAATCTTTGCTAAATTCCCAGCTCCGACAAGCTTGAAAGATCCTCGCCCGTCAGCGTCATGTCCTTCGCCTCAATCGTCGGCCTGTTTAGGACCTCGAGGTACTTCTGCGCTCCAAACACCACAACCTCGGCGGTCAGACTCGCCTTATCCCGCAGAATCTGGGGCAGCAACAAGCGCCCCTGGTTATCCATCTCGGCCATCGCGCCGTAGTAGTTCGTCACATCCAGGAACTTCCGCTTTGCCGGGTTCGTGCTCGGGATTTTGGCCAGGTTCGCCTCGATCTCCTCCCAAGCCTTGATCGGCCACAGCTCAGCCCGCTCCCCATCTTTGCTCGTGATGTAAAACACCTGCTTCGCCTCGGCATCTCCTTCGAGTTGACCGCGGAAGTCTGCAGGCAGCTTCAGCCGGCCCTTCTCGTCCACTCGCGTTGGGTGATTGCCCCGGAACATCGATCGCTACCCCCAAACCCTGAATGCTGA
This sequence comes from uncultured Acidobacteriaceae bacterium, assembly GCA_963778445.1. Taxonomy (GTDB): domain Bacteria; phylum Acidobacteriota; class Terriglobia; order Terriglobales; family Acidobacteriaceae; genus Edaphobacter. The sequence goes on from CAVZUG010000001.1 coordinate 617,216, forward strand.
CGTACACTTCGGTTGAACTTGTAGCAGGTTGGTCCCTTTTGCTCCCTTTTGGACCACTTCGATCCACATCTTTACGCGGAAGACTTTGAGAAGCAAGCCCAAAATTGCTTCGTAGCGTGAAAATAGTGTGGGAAAACCTTCGATTTCGACATGCAAAATACTGCACTACCGCCTCTAGCTTGATTCCGCCTAGGCAACCCTACAGATAGTGTTATCGAGATTGGTTCCTGAGCATGGAGCCGGTTGTCAGGCTCGCCGGCATCTGATAGGCGAAGCAAAGGCGAAACCGTTTCCCACTCTGCTCCCGTTGAAAGCTAAGAATCGCCGCCGATTCGAAGAATCGAGCGAGATCCTTACTGCAACCCCGCGGCTGACCCTGAGACGCGTTTCCGCTTCAACAGCCAGACCAGATACCACAGCACCGCCAGATTGATCGCCAACAAACCCAGCCGGAACCAGCTCGGCCGCCGCGCAAGTTCGTAGAGCTCCCACGGCAAGAAGGAGATCGTCAGGATCAGCGTCAGATACTCGGCCCACACTTTTTCCAGCAGAAGTCCGATCCCCTCCGTGAGAGCAAGCGCCGAATACGCAAACGTCGCAAACCCGATCTCTCGCAAGCGGTGTGCGTCGATCAGGTCCACCTTATCCATCAGCAGCGACACGACCCGGCTCTCCGGATCGAATCGTAATGCGGTCGCCAGTCGCATCACCTCGTCGCTCAGATCCTTGTGCAGCAGATGGATCACGCCGATGCCCACACAGAAGAAGAAGATGGCCTTCCCCAGCTTAAACAGGCCGATCAGCAGAAGCCCGTTGTCGTGCATGCTGGGCCGGTCTTCACTCCTCCGCGCCACAGCAGCGGTCATCTCAGTCGTCTTCTCTCCGGTGTACATGCAGATCTCCAGTTGACGGCCCCGCGATTTAAAAGTCAACGCGGCCTCACGCCCCTGAACCGCCGAGCTGTTTTCTCTCTCTTTTTTCGATAATTGAAGTGGGAACAGAAAAGAGCGGACCGGTCGCGTTCACGACTGAAAAGCAGAACTTGCCGCCACTTTCTCCAATCCACTGCTTGAGAGGGGGCGTAGAGGTAGTGACTCCCATGAGTTCGGGAACAACAAGTTCAAAGAGATTCACAGAAGCATGCACGAAAGGACGATTCACATGAAAAAGACATTCCTCGCAACAATGGCCGTCGCGGCCCTCGCACTTACCACCCTCAGCGCCACGGCACAGATGAAGGACCCCGACGTTGGCGGCGCACCAATGTACCCAAGCAAAAATGTGGTGCAGAACGCGTCCACGGCTCCCAATCTCTCCACGCTTGTTGCTGCTGTCAAGGCTGCCGGTCTGGTCGACACGCTCTCAGGCCCGGGTCCCTTCACCGTCTTCGCTCCTGACAATGACGCTTTCAACAAGCTTCCCGCCGGCACCGTCGACACGCTCGTCAAGCCGGAGAACAAGGACCAGCTCGTCAAGATCCTCACCTACCACGTCGTTCCCGGCAAAATGGACTCAAAGGCAATCGCCAAGGCCATCAAGAAGGGTCATGGCACCGCGACCCTGAAGACCGTTCAGGGCGGAACTCTAACGGCCAAGATGGACGGCTCCAAGCTCGTTCTGACCGATGAGAAGGGCGGCACATCCACCGTCACCACCGCGGACGTATATCAGTCGAACGGCGTTGCACACGTCATCGACACCGTGCTGATGCCCAACTAAGCTTCGCTCGACCAACTGCAAGCCAACCGCAATTGACCCGCACCACAAACTCCCCTCCACTCGAAGGCGCCCGGAAGACCGGGCGCCTTCTTCTCGGATCGCGAACGTATCAGCGGCTCAAGCTGTGGTCAGTGCAGAGCGTCTACACTGCCCTACTCGTGCGTCTCATCTCCTATGCGCCACACCTTTCAAACCGAGCAGTGGCTTCCCTACTCCCCCGAGATCGTCTTCGCCTTCTTCGCCAATCCCGAGAACCTGCCCCGGCTGATGCCCGCGTGGCAGAAAGCCCGTATCGAAGAGGCTGCTTTCGCTCCGCCTCCGCCTCGACCAACATCTATGGCACCTCAGCGAGGGATTGCAGCCGGCGCGGGCACTCGAATGACGCTCAGCTTCCGTGCCTTCCCGTACTCACCCATTCGCATCCCATGGGAGGCCGAGATCAGCGAGTTCGTCTGGAACGATCACTTCTGCGACATACAGCACCGCGGCCCATTTAAGTACTGGAAGCACTGCCATCACATTCGCCCCGAATCCCGCACCACAGATCCCGGCTTACAGCCCGAAGCGGGCGCCCTGCTCACCGATCATGTGGAATACGAGCTCCCCATGGGACCGCTCGGAGACGTAGGCAATCTCCTCTTTGCACGCCGGCAGCTGAAAAGCACCTTTCGCTACCGCCAGAAGCGCACCGCCGAGCTCCTTCCACTTGCCGCTACGATGACGTCTAGACCCGCGCCAGCCGCTCCTCGATAATCTTTGCCACATGGGGCCGCACCCGCTGCATCGCAGCTTCCGCTGTCAGACCATACTTCGCCCGCAGCGCCTCTACCTTGCCGTGCTCAATGAACTCGTCAGGCCACCCGACGCGAATCACCGGGACAGCCAACTCCAGCTCATTCAGGCATTCGAGAACTGCGCTTCCAAAGCCGCCCGCCAGAACGTGGTCTTCCATCGTGACAAACAGCTTGCACCGCCGGCCAAACCTCTCCACGCACTCCTCATCGATTGGCTTCGCAAACCGCGGATTCACCACTGCAACCGACAGACCCTCTGCCTCCAGCATGTGCGCCAGCCGTTCTGCTTCCGGCAGCATCGCTCCTAACCCCAAAACACACACATCGGAGCCTTCCCGCACCACCTCGGCCCGGCCGATCTCCAACCGCGACGGCTTAGCCTTCACCGGCACCCCCGGCCCGACTCCTCGCGGATACCTGACTGCAGCCGGACCGTCATGCAGCATAGCCGTGTACATCATGTCTTGCAGCTCGTCCTCATCCTTCGGCACCATGTGGATGAGGTTCGGCACGCCTCGGAGATAGCTGATGTCAAACAGCCCATGGTGGGTCGGCCCGTCATCCCCACTCAGCCCCCCGCGATCCATGCAGAACACCACCGGCAGGTTCTGGAGGCAGACGTCATGCACGACCTGATCGAAAGCCCGCTGCAGAAAAGTCGAGTAGATGGCGCAGAACGGCTTGTACCCCTTCGTTGCCATTCCCGCCGCAAAGATTACCGCGTGCTCCTCCGCAATCCCCACGTCGAAGTACCGCGTCGGATGCTTCGGACGGAACAGGTCGAGTGCTGTCCCGTTCGGCATTGCCGCCGTAATGGCGACGACTTTATCGTTCCCGTCCGCCAGCTTGACCAGCGTCTCGGCAAAGACCTCGGAGTAAGTCTTCTGCCCCGCGGCTTTCGTCTCACCCGTCTCGGGATCGTATGGGCCCAGCCCATGAAACTTCTTCTGCCCGGCCAGTGCTGGCTCGAACCCCCGGCCCTTTTGCGTGATCGCATGCAGCACGACCGGCCGGTTCTGCTCTTTGAGAAACCTGAAGGTGTCGATCAGCAGCGGTAGGTTGTGGCCATCAATCGGGCCAAAGTAACTCAGACCGAACTCCTCGAAGATCATCCCGCGCCCGACGATCCCCTTGGCTGCCTCCTCCGCCTTTCGTGCTACATGCCGCGCCGCCTTACCGCCTACTTTCTCGACCAGCCCCGCCGCCATATCGTGCAAGCTGGTAAATGTCGAGTTCATCGCGATTCTGTGGAAGTACTCCGCAATAGCGCCCACGTTCTTATCGATCGACCACTCGTTGTCGTTCAGCACGACGATCATTCGCTTTGTCTGCGCCGCAATATTATTCAGCGCCTCGAAGCTGATACCGTTTGTAAACGCCGCATCGCCCGCCAGAGCTACAACGTGTTCCGTTCCACCTGACATGTCACGCGCCACCGCCATGCCCAGCGCGGCGCTCAGAGCCGTTCCCGCATGGCCTGCGCCGTAGCTGTCATGCTCGCTTTCGGTGCGAAGCATGAAACCGTTCAAACCCTCAGGCTGGCGTATTGTGTGGAACCGGTTCTCCCGCCCCGTCAACAGCTTGTGCACATACGCTTGATGGCTCACGTCGAAGACAAAGTGATCCTTCGGCGTGTCGAAGACGTAGTGCATCGCGATCGTCAGCTCCACCACGCCGAGGTTCGGCCCGATGTGACCGCCCGTCTTGGCCACGCTACGGATCAGCCGTGCCCTGATCTCTTCGGCCAGCCGCTCCAGCTCCACCATTCCGAGCCGTTTCACATCCGCCGGCGACTCGATCCTGTTCAGATACTCTTCCATGTCTAACCTGACTGGCCCCGCTGGACACCGAACCACAGCATTCCATTCTAACAAGCAGCACCGGGTGAAACAGTCGCGGCCCGTCGGCAAGCGCACTCAGATCCGCAGCATCTGTATATCCGCTACTATCACCGCATGCCTCGGGTGCCATGCCATGTGGCCCAGCAGGTCCCCTTATTCCGCCCATGTTCAGCCCTGAAGTTCACTTCAGCCCAAAGGAAACAGCGTGTCCTCGATCGCAACCAAGCTTGGCCGAGTCTCTGCCCTTACCCTTATCGTCGCAGGCGCATCCATGATCTTTGCTCAGCAGACATCAACCTCCGTAACGCCCACACGTCCTGACACCAGCACCATTGACGCGAACGGAACCGCACACATCACTCGCGTTGTACCCGTGCCGACGACGATAAGTCCTCAGGCACAGGCGGCCCTCGCCCGTCCCGCCTCAGACGTGGAGATGCATGACACGCTTGAGCAGCGCCGCAACGGCACAGACGCCTGGCAGAACCGCGCCGGCGAGGAATCTCTCGCCGCATTTCCCGTCCACGTCACGTCCGGCAGCATCGCCGGCGTTCCCGTCCGCAACATCATGCCGATAGACTCCACGCCATCTCACCCCGGTAGCGTCCTCATAAACCTCCACGGCGGAGGCTTCAACTCCGACTCCGGCTCACTCACCGAGAGCATCCCCATCGCAAATCTCACGCACACCCGTGTCGTGGCGGTACTCTATCGCCTTGCGCCCGAGCATCCTTATCCCGCCGCCCTCGACGATGCAGTCGCGGTCTACCGCGAGCTACTCAAAAGCTATAAACCCGCGCACATCGCCATCTACGGCACCTCTGCCGGCGCTATTCTCACGGCTCAAGTCGCCGTCCGGCTGAAACAGCTCAACCTGCCCCAACCCGCAGCTCTCGGCATCTTCTCCGGCCTGGGCGACTTCTCAAAGTATGGCGATTCACAAGCTATGTACGCGCTGAACGGGCTCTCCGGCCACCTCGACCCACCGGGGTCCAAGCCCATCGATACCGAGTACATCGGTTCCACCGACCCTCACGACCCGGTCCTCTCGCCCGTCTACGCCGACCTGCACGGTCTGCCTCCGACGCTCTTCATCACCAGCGGACGAGACCTGCTGCTCAGCGGAACAGTGATCCTGCACCGAGCCTTTCTCCGCCACGGCGTAGACGCCCGTCTCATCGTCTTTGAAGCCCTTCCTCATGCCTTCTGGAACGACGTCAGCCTTCCCGAATCCCGCGAGGCCTACAGCGATATGGCACAGTTTTTCGGTACTCAGCTAAACCACTGACCGTTGCTGAGCTTCAACGAACCACAGCGATCTCGACGTCGATCCGTACCTTTTTCAGGTGCGGTCAGAGGTATACACCGGCAGGTCCAACGGCGCCTGTCTGTTATCCGAGCCCCTCCAGCACCACCGGATCCGCCATCTCCGTCTCAAATACGCCCTCCCACCGTGCGACCACCACGCTTGCGAGGCAGTTCCCCACCACATTCACCATGGTTCGCGCCATGTCCATCAGTGCGTCGATCCCCAGGATCACGAAAATTGGCTCCACAGGCAGCCGAAAGGTCGCAGCCGTCGCCAGCAGCACCACCAGCGTCGCCCGCGGAACTCCAGCCACACCCTTGCTCGTAAGTACCAGTGTTCCCATCATCAACAGCTGTTCGCCAATCGAAAGATGCACACCCGCAGCTTGAGCCACAAAGATGCTTGCCACGGCCAGATATAAGGTTGATCCATCCAGATTGAAGCTGTAGCCCGCCGGGATCACAAAACTCACCACCCGCCGAGGCACCCCCAGAGCCTCCATCGCCTCCATAGCCCGAGGAAGCGCGGCCTCGCTGGTCGAGGTTGCAAACGCAATTGTGGCGGGCTCCGCAACCGCCCGCAGGAACCGGCGCACCGGCACCCGGAACAGCAGCGCCGCCGGCAGAAGAACCAACAGCCCGAACGCCAGCAGCGCCCCGTACAAGGTCAGCAGCAGCTTGCCCAGATTCACCAATACGCCCAGGCCCATGTGCCCGACCGTGAAGGCCATCGCGGCTCCCACGCCCACCGGCGCGAAGTACATCACGACATTGGTGAACTTGAACATCACCTCGCTCAGGCTCTCCGTCAATCGCAGCACTGGCCCCCGTTTCTCCGGGCTCACCGTCGCCAGCGCAATGCCGAAGAACAGCGCAAAGACCGCAACCTGAAGGATCTGCCCCTCGGCGACTGATTTTGCAATGTTCTCCGGGAAAACATGCAACAGGAAGTCATCCCACCGGGTCGGGGCAGGACCTGAAACGGCTGGAACAGGCGCAGTCTCAAGTCTCGCTCCTGAGGCCTGGGCTGCTGTGGCTGTACCCGCCTTCGCCGCAGCTGTGGCCTGGCTGACGGGCGTTCCTCCGAGACTCAGCCCCACCCCCGCTTTCGTCACATTCGCCGCCAGGAGCCCAATCACGAGCGCCAGCGACGTCACAACCTCAAAGTAAACGAGCGCCTTCAGGCCCATTCGCCCGACAGCCTTTCAGATCGTCGCCATGGGCCGCGATCCCCGTCACGAGCGTCGCCAGAATCAGCGGAGCGACGATCGTCTTGATCAGGCGCAGGAAGACATCGCTGAACACCCTTAGTTCTACCGCTACACGCGGCGCATCAAAGCCCAGTTCGGCACCAGCTACCATCGCGCAAAATATCCATGGCGTCAGCTTGCGCCGCATCACGCACCACACAGCAAGTCCGCCAATTCCCGCCCATCGCAGCACCTCTGCTGCCAGCACTGCACTCCCGCTGCGCGACGCCACAGGGATCAGTGCTCCAATCAGGAGGAGACCCAGCCCTGTCACAAGAACCGCAGCCGTATTCTGCTTTGTCGCCATCGTCACACTCAGGCGCGAGGATACCAGCCATTCCAACAGCTCGGAATTTCAGAGCTCAACGGCACAAGGAAGAGAGCCGCGAGTCGCTCGCCCGAAGGACAGGTAACACTTGCACGGGCGCTTGATCTTCATTACCGTCAATCACACGGCAAGCCCTCCTTCAGCAGAGATCACTCATGCTGACCGCGCCCTGGCGATCCGTCGATCGTCTGCGTCAACATGTAATACGGCGAAGAGACATCCCGCACATACTTGACGACATGTCTGCCTCGCCACCCCGCCAAGACGTCTAACCGAGTGACAGCGATGAAGCGTCACACCAGTGTGTCAGCAAAGGATCTGCCATGAGATGTGTGCTATGACCCCGAATCAATACTGTTTCCAGTGCCAAACCCCACCACAAGCGACGTCGACTCGCCGCATCCGAGTTTCGCTTCTGCTAACAGCCGTTATTTTCGGCTCCCCAGCATACGCCCTCCGAGCGCAGGCACCGACAGCGCCTCCTCACGGGTTCACGATAGAACCATTCGGCAGGAACCAGAGTGGTAACAATCCCCTGACGCAGCCCACGATCTCTCCCGGTGCTCTCATCCTGCTCGAGCTAGAGGGCCGTTTTGCCCAGGATGTCGCTGCGAGCGGCGGTAAAGCCTTCGCCCGATGGTTCGCGGATGATGCAGTGACCCTGAATAACGGGCTGCCCGCGGTCCTCGGCCGAGCAGCCATCGCCGCCCAGGCGCAATGGGATCCAAAGCAATATCAGCTCAGTTGGGTTCCGCAGGGCGCTCAGATGGGACCGTCTAACGACATGGGCTTCACCTGGGGGCACTACGAAGGGCACTCGATCGACAAAGCCGGCCAGCCCGTTACAAAGACCGGCCGATACATGACCGTATGGAAGAAACAAGCCAATGGCGAGTGGAAGGTCGCCATGGATGCAAGCGCCGATGAGCCCCCGGGAGCCGGGGAGTGCTGCACTCTGCCTAAACCTTAAGGCTGCAAGCAGTAACCCGAAAGTGGCAGTGCAGACGTTTGCACCTTTCGCCTAATGTTAGAAAGCCGATGAACGCCCTTCTCGTCAAAGACGAAGCTCTCCGAATCGAAGCTCTGAATCAGTACGAGGTGCTCAATGCCACCCCTGATCCTGTGCTTGACGACATCACGCGTCTGGCGGCCCAGGTCTGTGACGCACCCGTGGCCGCGATCTCGCTGATTGGGCAGGACCGCATCTGGCTCAAGTCGAAGTACGGAATGCATGCCTCCGAGCTTTCCCTGGGCAGCACTCCCTGCGAGACCACAATCCTCGGCGATACTGTCTACGAGCTGACCGATGCCCGCCAGGATCCGGACTTCGCCCCGAACGGCATCCAGGTCGAAGGCCGCGACATGCGCTTCTACGCCGGCGCTCCCCTCACCACGCCCGGCGGCATCAGCATCGGCGCCCTGCTCGTCCTGGACACTCATCCGCGCCGGCTTACCATTCAGGAGTCCGACGCACTGGCTGTCCTGAGCCGCCTGGCAGTGAATCGTCTGGAACTCAATGGGCGCGTTCGACAGATCGATCGTTCGGCGCGTGCCCGGCAGCGCGTCGAAACCGCGCTTACAGTGGAGCGAAACTTCATCCTAGCCGTGCTCGACACCGTCGGCGCGCTGGTTGTCGTCTTCGATACCGCTGGCCGAATTGTCCGCTTCAACCGTGCCTGTGAGATCGCCTCGGGATACGACTTCAACATTCTGGTCGGCCGCTACGCCTGGGACAAGCTCATCCCGGAAGACGATGTAGCCGAAGCGATCGACACCTTCGATCAGATCCGTGCTGGCCACTTCCCGGCCACGTTCGAGAACCACTGGCTGAACCGGGACGGCACCCTGCGCCGGATCGCGTGGTCTGCCACCGCGCTCGCCGATCAGCAGGGACAGGTCGCCTTCATCATTGCCACCGGCATCGACGTCACAGTTCAGCGTGAAGCAGAAGACACACTCCGCGAGAGTGAAGCCCGCTACCGGCAGATCGTCGAGGGGTCCCTCGGCATGGTTTGCATGCACGATCTCGAAGGTACTCTCCTCTCGGTCAATACCCATAGCGCCGAAAGCATCGGCAGGACCGTTGACGACATGGTTGGCCGTCCGCTCTCGGATTTCATCCCTGACGACCGCAAACGAGGTCTCAAACCCTACCTCATGCAGATCACCTCTAAAGGAGAGGCTCAGGGTCTTCTTCACCTTTGCCACACAGACGGCGACGTTCGTGTCATTGCGTATCGGAACAAGCTCATCGATGTCCCCGGAAGAGATAAGTACGTTCTCGGCTTTGGCGTTGATATAAGCGAGCAGATTCGCGCCGAAGGGCGGCTGCGCACGCTTACGCGTCAATCCGATTCCATCCTTGAGTCGGTTGGAGACGGCATCTTCGGCGTCGACCTCAACGGGCGTATCACCGTAGTCAACTCGGCTGCACTACAGATGCTCGGCTACAAACGCACCGAGATTCTCGACGAGAGCATGCACGAGCTCATTCATCACACGCGTGCCGACGGTTCTCCGTATCCAAAAGACGAGTGCCCTATTGAGAACACATTGGAAAAGCGTAGCTCCGTCCGCGTAAGCGATGAGGTCTTCTGGCGTAAGGATGGCACCAGCTTCCCCGTTGAGTACGTCGCCCGGCCCCAGATCGAGGCATCCGCGGACGGCAACTCCGAAGATGGGAAGCCGATCGGCGTTGTAGTCGCCTTCACCGACACGACAGAGCGCCGCGCTCTCGATCGCATGAAGGACGAGTTCATCTCCACCGTGTCGCACGAACTCCGGACACCTTTGACCTCACTCCGTGCGGCTTTGGGCTTGGTGACCGGGGGGGCTCTCCGTTCACGACCGGAAAAGATGCACCAGATGCTCGAGATCGCGCTCGGCAACACCGACCGCCTGGTCCGCCTCGTGAATGACATTCTCGACCTCGAACGCATCAGCAGTGGAAAGTCCGAGCTGCAACTCACGATCTCCAGCGTGGAGGATCTGCTCTCACGCGCTGCGGGTCTCCAGCAGGCCGCTGCCGCTAAGGCCGAGATCCGCATCTCTACATCAGCCAAAGATGTGCTCGCCTGGGCCGATCCGGATCGCATTCTTCAGACCCTCACGAACCTCATCTCAAATGCAATTAAGTTCTCGCCAGCAGGAAGCGAAATCGACCTCACCGCTAAAAATCTCGACGAGAACGAAGTCATCATCGAGGTTCGCGATCAGGGTCGCGGTATTCCCGCAGACAAGCTCGAAAACATCTTTGAGCGCTTCCAGCAGGTCGACGCCTCCGACTCCCGGGCCATGGGTGGTACAGGCCTCGGTCTGGCCATCTGCCGCAGCATCATTACTCAGCACGGGGGCCGCATCTGGGCCACCAGCGAACCCGGCAAGGGCACCACGTTCCACTTCACACTAGCGGCGAAGCCGAGCGTCAAGCTGCGGTAGTACGGGTTCAGATTCGGGTGGCTAATAAGCTTCGGCGCGGTCAAGCGGAACTCGAACCAGGAAGCAGGTTTCCCCTGGTTTGGACTGAACGGTCAGAAAGCCGGAGTGCCGGCTGACGATTCTCGCGGCGGTGTCGAGACCAAGCCCGAGGCCACTGCCGGGAGCCTTGGTCGTGAAAAACGGCTCAAAAATGCGGGACTGGATGGCTGGGTCAATACCAGGGCCGTCGTCCCATATCTCGATGGTTGCCATGGTGCCGGTCAGGCGCGTGATCAGACGGAGGGTGCCGCGTCCCTGCATCGCCTCGATCGCGTTGTCGATGAGGGCGGTCCAGACCTGGCTGAGCTCGCTGCCGTAGGCGCTGATGGGGGGCAGGGTGGGATCGAAGTCGGTTTCAACGGTGATGTCCTGAAGGCGCGACTGAAACATGGCAAGCGTATTGGTGAGTGACTGGGCTAGGTCGACGTCCTGTACGGGCGCCTGGTCCATGTAGGAGTAATCCTTGATGGCGCTGATCAGGTCGAAGATGCGGCCCGTGGAGTCAAGGACGGTCTGGGCCATGCGCTCTACACGCAGAGAGCTGGAGAAGGCGGTAAGGAAGAGCGGCAGGATACGTGGTGTCAGGGTGGCGGCGAGGTCGTCGAGCTGGTCCAGGGGTATGGCGGCTTCGGCAAAGGTGGGTGCGATGCTCCAGGGGTCGGGAATGCCATGCTCGGTGAGCCATTTGAGGGTCGCGTCTTCCCTGTCGGAGAGGTCGAGGGGGCTGATGCCGGCAGCGGCTTTTCCGGCGAAGGCGGAGATGCGCTTGCGGGTGCGCTGGACCCAATCGAGAAGAAGGGCGTCTTCGTCCGCGTCGCGGCTCAGGCGACCGATGTTGAAGGTCTGCTCGCCGTACGTGAGGAGGTCGGAGGAGACGGAGGCGGCGGAGCGCTGGGCGGCGGAGGCGGGATTGTTGAGCTCGTGCGCGAGATTGGCGGCGAGCTTGCCGACAGCGGCCAGCTTTTCCGCCTGCTGTTCCATGCGGGTGACCTCCCGGACGCGGTCGAGGAGGGTGGAGACACAGCGCTGGCCCATAGAAGGGATGGCCAAGAGCATCTCGGGAAAGCGATCCTGGTGGACGTCGAGGGCCCAGGCAGGCCCTACGGCGTAGCCCTCCCCGCCGTAGGTCTTCATGCGGGAGTAGGGAAGCTTACCCGTGACCTGTCCGGCTCGGCCGATGAATAAAGCGATGGGGCCGGAGTGGCGGCGGCGTACATGGATCTCGCCGTGGAGGATGATGTTCATGTAGCAGGCGGGCTCGCCCTCGCGGAAGATGAGAGCGCCGTCGACACCCATGCGTTCGGTGCCGTTGTGGACGAGCCAGAGGTATTCAGCGTCGGTGAGGCCGTCGAGCAAGGGAATGGTGCGAAGCGCGGCGAGGATCTCCTCGCAACGGGAAGGGACGGCGGGCGGGCCGGCGACGAGTGCCTCGTTGGGGCGTTCCGCTTCCCCAAGCGTCGAGTGATCGAGCTGCGATGAGGTAGCCATGGTGTGTCGATGGTACAGGAGTGCTAACGCAGTTCTATGAGTGGTCTTCGATCTCCTGCTTACAGACTGGGACGAGTCGCAGGATTTTTCGTTCTAACTGTTTCCTGCCTTCAGGCTGGCTTGGCGCCGATCATCAGGAAATCCATGGGCCAGCCGGGTTGGAAGCCGTGCTGCCGCACCAGAGTCGCGAGCTGTGCATAGTGGCGGATGCTGTGCATCAGTGCGTGGACCAGGACGGTTTGGCGGGAGGCGCGGAGGCGACCGGCGGTGATGGTGTTGAACTCGATTTCCGCGTTCCAATCGTAGGCCGGATCCGCGAGTAACAGCTGCAGCATGTCGAGAGCACGCTGGTGTGTCTGAAAGATTTCTTCGGCTGTGTCGCAGGGGACGTTGGCGTAGTCGGTCTCCGGCTGGCCGGCGAGCCGTTGTGCGTAGCGAAGTTCCACGGCGACGATGTGTTGGAGGAGATGGGCGGCTGTGCCGGAATCGCGGATGTCGCACGGGAGCGCGAGGAGAGCCGGATTTGCGCTGGTGAAGTCGCGCCACCTGCGGGCGGACGTGTCGTTCCAGGTGAGGAGGTCTTCGGCGGGGATGGAGAGGGGCATGGACTCCTCAAGGATTAGCGGGAGCACCCCACCCTTTCGCGATGAGAGTGCGAGAGGGTGGGACACCTGGTGTTGTTGTAGCTGGTGCGAAAGCTAGGCTTTGACGACGGCGCCGTTTTCGACTTTGACGGGGTCGAGAAAGGGCATGGCTTTGCGGAGCGTGGCACCGACCTTTTCGATGGGGTGCTCGCGATCCTGGTTGCGGAACTTCTCGAACTCCTTGCGGCCGCTGTTCTGGTCTTCAATGAAGCGTTTGGCGAAGGAGCCGTCCTGAATGTCGTTTAGGAGGGACTTCATGGCCTTCTTGACTTCGGGGGTGACGATGCGGGGGCCGGCGACGTAGTCTCCCCACTCGGCGGTGTCGGAGATGGAGTAGCGCATGTACTCGAGGCCGCCGCGATACATGAGGTCGACGATGAGCTTGAGCTCGTGGAGGACCTCGAAGTAGGCGAGCTCGGGCTGATAGCCGGCTTCGACCAGGGTCTCGAAGCCTGCCTTGACGAGGGCGGAGGTGCCGCCGCAGAGGACAGCCTGCTCGCCGAAGAGGTCTGTCTCGGTTTCTTCGGTAAAAGTGGTTTCGAGGACACCGGCGCGGGTGCAGCCGATACCCCTGGCATAGGAGAGGGCGTTCGCGAGCGCTTTGCCGGAGGCGTCCTGCTCAACCGCTACGAGGGCGGGGACGCCGCCGCCTTCCGTGAAGACCTCGCGGACCCGATGCCCGGGAGATTTGGGGGCGACGAGGGAGACGTCGACGCTGGGCGGCGGGGTGATGGTGCGGAAACGGATGTTGAAGCCGTGGGCGAACATGAGGGTCTTGGGCTGGCCGTCCGATCCGGGGGACTGCAGGCCGGGCTCAATCTCGCGGTAGACCTTCGCGGCGGTCTGGTCGGGCACGAGGACCATGATCGTGTCGGCCCACTGCGCGGCGTCGGCTACAGGGACGACCTCCAGCCCGACGGCCTCGGCCTTCCTGGCTGAAGGCGATCCGGGGCGCAGCCCCACCTTCACGTCGACGCCGGAGTCTTTGAGGTTGAGTGCGTGGGCGTGGCCCTGGGAGCCGTAGCCGATAATGGCGACTTTCTTTGCCTGGATGAGGGCTAGGTCGGCGTCTGCGTCGTGATAGGTCTTGGCCATGGCTTTCCTTTCGAATTCGGGGGAGGGGCCACCCCTGTACTTGAGTGCGCAAAGTCTTCGAAGCAGACGCTTTAGGTCTGGACTTCGAGGTGGGAGTACGAGTGGGACCCGGCCTTGCTGTGTTTTTGCTGTCCCTCCCAGTTTACGCGAGTAGAGGGGGTGATTGCGCCAAGGAGCGATCGGCAACTTACCGAATTCCCTACGGCTTTTGGCCGATGACGAGGAACTGGCGTCCGGCAATCTTCCAGAGCAGGGGCACCCTGAGGAAGAGGCGCAGCATCCAGAGCGGCGGCTGGGAACCTTGTGACATGGAGTAAGGGAGGAACTTCGGGATTGCCTCCTCGATGCGGTAGCCGGTGATGGTGAGGACTTCAGCGAGGGAAAGTTCGGTGAGCGGGAGGTAGTGATCGAAGAAATCCCAATAGGGCCCGCTGAGGTACTTGACGTTGGGTCCGAGGGCGATGAGGCGGCCACTGGGCTTGAGGCAGCGCAGGGCTTCGGAGAGCGTGGCCTGGAGTGCCTGCTTGGTGCGGAGATGCTCAAAGAAGTTGCTGGTGAAGACAACGTCGAGCGAGTTGGCAGGAAGCGGCCACTCCAGACTGCAGTCCTGCTCGAGGATCTCGACATTCGCGTTGACGTTTTCCTTCGCGGACGGGTTCAGATCCATACCGAACTTCTTTGCGGCCCGGACGTTGTTGATGAACTCGCCGTATCCGCAGCCTAGATCGAGTACGGTGTCTGAGGGCTTGATCCAGCGCGAAAAGAACTCGGCGGTCAAGATCTTCCAGACGTTGTCTCGATACGCCTTCTGCCCGGAAAAACGTGCGGAGTAGATCTTTTCGAGATCGGCGGGTGACTCCGATCGGGGACTTGCCGCATTCATCAAGACTCCTTTGTGGGGGAGGGTGGGATACGTGCCACGGCAACGCGCGGGCTTCGCTGGAAGCGATTGTCGCACACGGCGGATGCCCGTTTCAGGGCATCAGCTTTCTTCTTCGTGCACGTCTTCGAACTCGTTGGGCAGAATCTCGCCGGCAATGAGGTTGCGGATGAGGTTCTGAGGTCTGGTCGGGATCGGCGGTGCCGAGGGCTTTGAGGACGCGGGAGGTGTGGTGGCCTCGGCGCATGGCCATGCGGCCGGTGCGGGAGACTTCGAGGATGTGGAAGCCGGACTCGCGCAGGACCTGGACGAGGCCTTCGATCTTGCAGGCGGCGCCGGTCATCTCGAGCATGATGGACTCGGGGGCGAGATCGACGACGCGGGCGCGGAAGACGGTGGCGAGCTCGAAGATCTGGGAGCGGGAGTGCTGGGCCTCGGGGTGCTCGGGCGGTGGGTTGGGACCGGCGGCGACCTTGATGAGGCAGAGCTCGCGGATGACGGCTTCGGAGCGGCCGACCTCGTCGACGTCTTCGGTGATCTCCAGTTTGTATAAGGAGGCGCGGATGCGGTGTGCGGCAGTGTCGGGGGCCTCGCAGACGATGGTCATGCGGGAGGTGTCGGGGCGCTCGGATTCGCCGACGGTGAGCGAGACGATGTTGATGTTGAGGCGGCGGAAGAGCGAGGCGACGCGGGTGAGGACGCCGGGCTTGTCTTGGACGAGGGCTACGAAGGTGTGGAGCATAGAAGTTGACCGTTCTCAGTTGTCAGTTGTCAGTGGGTGGGTGGAGGGCCGGGCACGTTTGGGTTTTCGTCGGAGTGGGGAAGGGTGCCGGCGGGCGGGTGGGGATAGGTGGGGATATAGGTTCTGGGGATCTCGTAGAGGAGGAGCTCGCCGGGTTTGGCTGCCGGGCCGAGATGGCCGCCGCATAGATTGCCGGTGCTGATGCCGCTGGAGCGGATGGTGGCGATGGGGTAGTTGGTGTAGAGCTCGGCTCGAGGGCGGCAGTCGGCATACATGTTGGAGAGGATGCGGACGGTGGAGGCGTCGCCGGTGTCGACGAGGATGAGGCCGTTCTTGTCGGTGGGGAGGGTGCCTCCGCCGGGCTGGTCGGCGCGGAGGGAGATGTTGAGGCGCTCGTCGGTGATGGGCTTGTTGGTGCGGGCGTTGAGGATGCGGATGGTGATGTGTGGGGCGGGGTGTGGGGGGGCGGGTTTGGGGGCTTGCGCGGGGGCGAGGGTGGAGAGGGCGAGGAGGGCGATGGTGCGGAGGTGGGATGGCCGGGGGCGAAGCACATGGGTAAGGTGGGCGGAATGCCGCAGTCGCTCTCGTTCGTGTTGGTCCATGTGGTCTTCAGTACGAAGGGGCGCCGACCGGTGTTGGGAGAGGCGTTGCGGCCACGACTGCATGCGTATCTGGCGATGCTCGCGCGGGAGGTCGGGAAGGGGGACTGCTTGCGGGTTGGGGGTGTGGCTGATCATGTTCACCTCGCGGTGCGGCTGCATGCGACCGTCGGCGTGGCTCGGGTATTGCAGGAGGTCAAGCGGTGTTCTTCGAAGTGGATGAAGGAGCAGGGGCCGGAGTTCGCGAGGTTTGCATGGCAGCGTGGGTACGGGGCCTTCTCGGTGGGACCAGCCGATGCGGGGGCGTTGGTTCGGTATATCGAAGAGCAGGAGGCGCATCATCGCCGACGCGATTTTCAGGACGAGATGCGCGGGTTTTTTGAGAAGTACCATGTGGCGTTTGATGAGCGGTATGTATGGGATTAGGTGGTTCGAGCGGTTGGGCCGAGGGCGTTGCCCTCGGCGGATATGTGCAGGGCCTTCAGCCCAGGGCGGACGTTCGGGATCGTGGACCTAGGGCGTTGCCCTAGGCTTTTATGTTTTGCGCCTTTGGCGCGTGGATCCGGCGGTTGCGTCTGAATTGGATTACGAGATAAATCAAAGTTGAATAGAGCAAGAGGTCAAGTGAAGCCGAGATGATCATGTATAGGACAGCGAAGGTCTGAGTTGATGCCCTGTGGAAAGATCAAGGCTGCAAGAAACGCTCCGGGTAGCCACCCGAATGCGAAGAGGTCGAGGTGCGGAATGCAACTTAGTCCGACAAATATGGCAACGACAGTGAGACCTCCAAACGCAGCCCGAAACGCGGGGTTTGAAGGAAGTTTCGAACCAGTGGCCATCTACGCGTCCTCCGCGGTTTCGAGGAGGGGGTCGGCCTGGGGGCGGCGGACCATTTCGTGGAGGGCGGCTCCGGGGGCGATCATGGGGTAGACGCCGTCTTCTTTCTCTACCTGGAAGTTGATGAGGAAGGGTTTGCCGGAGGTGCGGGATTTTGTGACTGTGGGGGTTACTTGTTTGCGTTGGGAGACGTGGGCGCCTTCGATGCCGTGGGCGGCGGCCAGGAGGACGAAGTCGGGGCTGAGGATGGGGCAGGCGGAGTAGTTTTTTTCGTAGAAGGTCTCCTGCCACTGGCGGACCATGCCGAGGAAGCCGTTGTTGATGACGGCGATGTTGATGGCGAGGTTTTCCTGGACGATGGTGGAGAGCTCGGCGGCGGTCATCTGGAAGCCGCCGTCGCCGGCGATGACCCAGACGTCTTTTTCGGGGCAGGCGAACTTCGCTCCTATGGCGGCGGGTAGAGCAAAGCCCATCGTCCCGAGGCCGCCGGAGGTGACGAGCGAGCGGGAGACCTCGTGCTTGAAGTACTGGGCCTCCCACATCTGGTGCTGTCCGACATCTGTAACGATGATGGTTTCTTTTTCACGGCCGGCCGCGATGGCTTCGCGCCAGATGTCGTTGATGACGTGGGCGGCGTAGAGGTGGCCGTTGTCGGGGAGGTTGACGATGTCGCGGACGCTGGCGGTGCCTTTGGAGGCGCTGATCTCGGCTAGCCAGGGGGCGGTGCGCTTGGACTTCGGTGGTTGGTGAAGCAGATCTCTCCGCTTCGCTGCGAGATGACAACAAAGGGGGCGTTAGTGACAGCAGCGGCCGAAGGGTTTCGAGGATGTGTTTGAGGTCGCCGATGAGGGGGATGTCGACGCGGACGTTTTTGTTGATCTCGGAGGGGTCGATGTCGATGTGGATTTTTTTTGCGTTGGGGGCGTAGTGGGCGAGGTTGCCGGTGACGCGGTCGTCGAAGCGCATGCCCATGGCGAGGAGGAGGTCGGCGGACTGGATGGCGTTGTTGACCCAGGACTCACCGTGCATGCCCATCATGCCGAGGTGGAGCGGGTGGGCGGCGGGGAAGGAGCCGAGGCCGAGAAGGGTGCTGGCGACGGGGATACCGTGGGCTTCGGCGAAGGCGAGGACTTCGGCTTCGGCTCCGGACTGGGTGATGCCGTGGCCGGCGAGGATGACGGGTTTTCGCGCGGCCTGGATGAGGGTGACGGCTTCGCAGAGGGCGGGCGTTTCGCCGCAGAGATCGCGGCTGGCGAGCATGGGGTGGGGGCGGGCGGCGGGTGGCGCGGCGGCCTCGAAGGAGAAGGGGGCGGTGGCCTGCTGGGCGTCCTTGGTGATGTCGACGAGCACAGGACCGGGGCGGCCGGAGCGGGCGATCTGGAACGCCAGGCGGACGGCGGGCGCGATGTCCTCGGCGCGGGTGACGAGGAAGTTGTGCTTGGTGATGGGAAGGGTGATGCCGGTGATGTCGACTTCCTGGAAGGCGTCGGAGCCGAGGACCTTGGAGGAGACCTGGCCGGTGATGGCGACGATGGGGATGCTGTCGAGCATGGCGGTGGCGAGGCCGGTGACGAGGTTGGTGGCGCCGGGGCCGGAGGTGGCCATGCAGACGCCGGCTCGCCGGAGGCGCGGGCGTAGCCGTCGGCCATGTGGGAGGCGCCCTGCTCGTGGCGGACGAGGACGTGGTGGATGGAGGGGAATTTGCGGAGGGCGTCGTAGATGGGGAGGATGGCTCCGCCGGGGTAGCCGAAGACGGTGGTGGTGTTTTCGCCGGCGAGGGTGGCCCAGAGGATTTCGGCTCCGGTGAGTTGCGGGTGGGTGTTGTTAGGCATAGGTGTTGGTTATCCGTTGTGAGTCAGTTGGTTCGGCTGCTGTTTGTGGATTGAATCTTCTGCTGAAGCCGCTGTGCTCCTACCGATGAGAGTGCTCGTTCGTGGAGCGACGTCCAGATTGCCAAGGCGAGAAGCACGATGTACTGCGCGACAAGAATTTACGTTCACGTATGCCAATGGTGATGAATCGCAAGCCCATGTCGCTGTTTGGAGAGCTGAAGACATCAGTCCATGGGACTCGAACAGGATCCTTCGCTTTGCTCAGGATGACGCCGTAGAACAGAGAACGCGATTGCAGAAGCGGATCTTCCGACTTCTGCGGCCTGAAGGATCGACAAGTTGAGGTCTAGCTAGGTGGTGACGGCTCCTTCGCTGGCGCTGGAGACGGAGTTGGCGTATTTGGCGAAGACGCCGCGGTGTGTAGCGTGGGGGTGGGGGTTGGAAGTTGGCGAGGCGGGTGGTGATTTCTTCGTCGGGGACGTTGAGGGTTAGGGTGCGGTGTGGGGATGTCGAAGGTGATGGTGTCGCCTTCGTGGACGGCGGCGATGGGGCCGCCGAGCTGGGCTTCGGGGGCTACGTGGCCGGCCATGAGGCCGCGGGTGGCTCCGGAGAAGCGGCCGTCGGTGAGGAGGGCGACTGTGTCGCTAGAGCTCGGGATGCCTTTGATGGCGGCGGTGACGGCGAGCATCTCGCGCATGCCGGGGCCGCCGCGGGGGCCTTCGTAGCGGATGACGAGGACGTCGTTGGGGTTGATCTTGCCGGCTTCGACGGCGGCGTGGCAGGCGTCTTCGGAGTCGAAGACGCGGGCGGGGCCGGTGTGGTGGAGGCGCTCGTGGCCGGCGACCTTGACGACGCAGCCCTCGGGGGCGAGGTTGCCGCGGAGGATGACGAGGCCGCCGGTGGGTTTGAGGGCGTGCGGCCCAGGGGTGGATGACGTGCTGGCCGGGGGTTTCGACGGCGGCGTCGGCCTCTTCGTGGAGGGTCTTGCCGGAGACGGTGGGGGTGTCGTGGAGCTGGTTGCGCTCGATGAGGCGGCTGGCGAGGAGGCGGGAGCCGCCGGCCTCCTGGTAGTCCTTGGCGGCGTACTTTGCCGCCGGGCGAGAGGTCGCAGATGAAGGGCGTGCGCTCGGAGATGCTGGTCGAAGTCTTCCATCGTGAGCGGGATCGTCGAGCTCGCGGGCGATGGCGATGAGGTGGAGGACGGCGTTGGTGGAGCCGCCGGATGCGGCGACGGCGGCGATGGCGTTCTCGATGGATTGCCGGGTCAGGATGGAGCGGGGCGTGATGCCCGTTGCGGACGAGGTCCATGACGAGGCGGCCGGCCTCGCGGCGAGGCCGCGTGCTTTTCGGGCGACATGGCGGGGACGCCGGTGAGGTGCATGGGGGAGATGCCGAGGAACTCGCCGGCCATGGCCATGGTGTTGGCGGTGAACTGGCCGCCGCAGGCGCCGGGGCCGGGGCAGGCGGAGGCTTCGAGCGCTCGAGCTCGGCGTCGTTGATCTTGCCGGCGGCGTGCGAGCCCATGCCTTCGAAGACGGAGAGGATGGTGATTTCTTTGGTGGAGCCGTCGGGCTGCGGCAGCTTGCCGGGGGCGATGGAGCCGCCGTAGAGCATGAGGCCGGGGATGTCGAGGCGGGCGAGGGCCATGATGGCGGCGGGCATGTTTTTGTCGCAGCCGGCGATGCAGACGAGGCCGTCGAAGGAGTTGCCGCGGGTGACGAGCTCGATGGAGTCTGCGATGACTTCGCGGGAGATGAGCGAGGCTTTCATGCCTTCGGTGCCCATGGTGATGCCGTCGTGGATGGTGACGGTGTTGAACTCCATGGGGGTGCCGCCGGCCTCGCGGACGCCCTGCTTGACGGCTTCGGCGACCTTGCGGAGGTGGAAGTTGCAGGGGCCGATCTCGGTCCAGGTGTTGGCGATGCCGATGATGGGCTTCGCGAGGTCTTCGCGGGAGAAGCCGACCGAGCGGAAGTAGGAGCGGGCGGCGGCGCGGTTGGGGCCTTCGGTGAGGGCGATGGAGTTTTTTTTGCCGGGTGCGGTGCTCATGGGTTCCTTCGGTGTCGGGCTAGTGGATGGGGAAGCCGTGGGTGATGCGGGACTTGTTGTTGGCGGCTGCGCGGAGGTGAGGGCGGCGAAGTCGGTGACGAGGTGGTCGACGGTTTCGTCGAGGTTCTTGTCGCGGTTGTACTGGCGGACGGCGTAGTTGGTGCGTTCGGTGAGCGACCAGAGGACGATGTGGGTGCGGGGTCGATGAGGACGACGCGGAACTGGCGCGGATGCGTATCGTTGTGCCGACGGACTGGCCGAGAGTCGATCTCGTAGTGCATTTCGAGGATGAGGTCGGCGTCGTGGGGGCCGTGGACGAGAGTGAAGCGGCTGAGCTGTGAGGTCGGCGTAGAAGTCGTTATAGGCGCGGAGGCAGTCGGCGTTTTCCTGGTCGCCGGCGTTGCCGAGGAAGAGCTTGTGCGCCGCGGTGAGCGCGGCGGGAGAGCGGGGCAGCGGGTGGGCCGGGGCTGGCTGGGCGCGAGGCAGAGGGCGAGGCCGTGAGCGGTGCGACAAGCAGTGCAGAAGGCTGCAGCGAGGCTCAGCTTGTTGGCGGTGTCAGCGTGTTCATTGCGAGCGACTTCGCTGGCGAGATTCACGTGATGTCCTTGTCCGTATCAGCGGTCTGCGCCCTGGCGAGAGGATGACACGGGGTTGGCTTGCGCTGCGGTTGGCAGAATGCAACAGCTCATGGAGCTAGAGCTGCGTTGGAGGCTTTGGGGGTGAGCCAGAATTCGGTGTCGTGGCGGTGCTCGTAGCGGTCGAGCTCGGATCTCGTGCCGGAGGGTGAGGCCGATGTCGTCGAGGCCGTTGAGGAGGCAGTATTTGCGGAAGGGGTCGATGTCGAAGTGGGCGTGGAAGCCCTGCGTCGTCGGTGACGGTCTGGTCGGTCGAGGTTGATGGTGATCTGGTGTTTGGGGTTGGCGGTCGAGCGTGCGAGCAGGGTTTGGATCTCGTCGTCGGTGAGGCGGGCGAGGATGATGCCGTTTTTGCCCGGCGTTGGAGTAGAAGATGTCGGCGAAGGTGGGGGCGATGACGGCGCGGAAGCCGAACTGGTGGATGGCCCAGGCGGCGTGCTCGCGGGAGGAGCCGCAGCCGAAGTTGCGCTCGGCGATGAGGATCTCCGCGCCCTGGTGGTGGGGCTTGTTGAGGACGAAGTCGGGGTCGGGCTTGCCGGTGTCCGGGCCTTCCTGGATGCGGCGCCAGTCGAAGAAGAGGAAGTCGCCGTAGCCGGTGCGCTCGATGCGCTTGAGGAACTGCTTGGGGATGATCTGGTCGGTGTCGATGTTGGGCAGTGGGAGCGGGGCGGCGGTGGAGGTGAGGATGTTGATGGGTTGCATTTGTAACCTCGGTGGTCCGGAGATTGAGGGTTGGACCTTGTGGTTAAGCGAATTGTCGATCCTGGCTGCCTAGAGCGCGTCGGATGCTTCGCTGCGCTCAGGATGACAGCAAAGGCTGGAGGAAGGTGGCGGGTCAGCGTGAGCCTCCTTCGGCGAGGATCTGGTCGATGTCGAGGCGTGGAGCACGCGCCCTATGAGAGATGTCCTGCGCTCGGGGCGAATTGCCAGTTGCGGATGTCGGTGAAGTGGCCGGTGATGGCGGCGGCTGCGGCCATCTGGGGGCTGACGAGGTGGGTGCGGCCGCCGCGGCCCTGGCGGCCTTCGAAGTTGCGGTTGGAGGTGGAGGCGCAGCGCTCGCCGGGCTGCGAGGATGTCGGGGTTCATGCCGAGGCACATGGAGCAGCCGGGCTCGCGCCAGCTCGAAGCCGGCGGACTTGAAGATCTCGTCGAGGCCTTCGCGCTCGGCCTGCTTCTTGACCTCCTGCGAGCCGGGAACGACCATGGCGCGGACGGTGGTGGCGACGTGGTGGCCGCGGACGACCTCGGCGGCGGCGCGGAGGTCTTCGATGCGGGCGTTGGTGCAGGAGCCGAGGAAGACGGCGTCGAGCTGGATGTCTTCGATCTTCGTGCCGGGCTTGAGGTCCATGTACTCGAGAGCGCGGGCGAAGCTCTTGCGGTCGGCCTCGGTGAGGGCGTCGTCGGCGGAAGGCACGCTGTGAATCGATGGAGGTGACCATGCCGGGCGAGGTGCCCCAGGTGACGCGGGGGGCGAGGTTCCGCGGCGTCGATGGTCAGCTCGCGATCGAAGATTGCTCCTGGATCGGTTACAAGCTCGGACCACTCGTCGGTGGCCTTACGCCAGAGGTCAGGGCCCTGTGCGGAGCGGAACGCCGCGAAGCTGTGTTTGCCGGAGCGCTCGGAGCTCGTGAAGTCAGAGGAGGCGGAGGCGCGGGGGAAGCCCGGCGGGGAGAAGCGTTTGCCGTAGAGGTATTTGAAGGTGGTCTCGTCGGGGGCGATCATGCCGGCGCGGGCACCGGCTTCGATGCTCATGTTGCAGACGGTCATGCGGCCTTCCATGGAGAGCGCGCGAATGGCGGAGCCGGCGTACTCGACGACATAGCCGGTGGCGCCGTCGGTGCCGATGCGGCCGATGATGTCGAGGACGATGTCCTTGGCGGTGACGCCGAAGGGGAGTTCGCCCTCGACGTTGATGCGGAAGGTCTTCGGCTTGTCCTGGGGGAGGGTCTGGGTGGCGAGGACGTGCTCGACCTCGCTGGTGCCGATGCCGAAGGCGAGCGCGCCGAAGGCGCCGTGGGTGGAGGTGTGCGAGTCGCCGCAGACGATGGTCATGCCGGGCTTGGTGAGGCCGAGCTCGGGGCCGATGATGTGGACGATGCCCTGGTAGGCGGGATTGGACGTCGAAGAGCTCGATACCGAAGTCGTGGCAGTTTCGGCGGAGCGCGTCGACCTGCTTCGAGGCGATCTGGTCAGCGATGAGGAGGCGGTCCTCGACGCTGGTGGTGGGCACGTTGTGGTCGACGGTGGCGACGGTGCGATCGGGGCGGCGGACCTTGCGGCCGGCGAGGCGGAGGCCTTCAAACGCCTGCGGGCTGGTGACCTCGTGGACGAGGTGGAGGTCGATGTAGAGGATCGAGGGTTCGCCGGCGGGTTCGGCGACGAGGTGCTGCTGCCAGACTTTCTCGAACATGGTGCGCGGTGCGAAGGTGCTGCTGGATGTGTTCATGGTTTGACCTTTGTTGCGGATTGGTTCGTCTGAGGTGGATGTATAAGGCCCGTTTCGGCGGGGAGCGCGTTGTGGGCGCCTACGGCGGAGGGAGATAGCGTGTGCGGCGTGCCGTCAGGATCGACGAGGAGGACGCGGGTGATGTTCTGGAGATCGGTGGAGCCGGAGGACGGCTGCGGCGGTCCAGCGCGTGATGCTGCGGACGAGGGCTGCCGGGGATGTGGGAGGAGTCGAGGGGTTGATTGCGGAAGAGCCACAGGGTGTAGGCGGCGTCCTTGTCGTCGGTCGCGCGGTTGTCGGTGATCCAGTCGATGGCGGCGAAGACGACGAGAGGCTTGGGCAGGCCGAGGTCGACCCAGAGGAGGCCGCGATTGGGGCAGAAGTGCTGGACGCAGCCGTCGGCGGTGAGATAGCGGTCGTTGTCGCCGAGGACTGCGTCCGGGGGGGCCGCGAGGAAGTCGAGGGCGACTCTGAGAGCGGCTTGTCTTTGCCCCAGAAGGATTGCGGGGCGGTGAGGTTCTGCTTCAGAAAGGGCTTGAAGCGGGGTCGTAGACGAGGTCGTTCTCGCGTGCCGTCGCTGCGGCGGCGGGCTGGGTGTACTGCCAGAGCCAGGAGAGGTCTTCTGGTCGGCGTGGTGGCGGTGGATGTTGACCTGGGGGGAGTGGAGTCTGGGCGTGGGCTGCTCCTGCTGGTGAGGAGGAGAGCGGCGGCGAGATGGAGGCGGGGTGCATGCGGCATTGGTGTGGACGAATGAGGCTGCAAAGGGTCAACGGCGATTTCGGAAGGCGATTGAGTCCTTGGGTATTCTTTGCTTCGCTCAGAATGACAGCAAAGGCAGGGCGCGTGTAGGTGTAACGGTCATGCCGCTGCGTTTAGACGGCGTGCATGGATTGGCGGCGGTCGATGGATTCGGCGAGGGCCTGGTGGACGAGGCGGCCCATCTGTTTGGTGGTGACGGTTGCGCCGGTGTCGCCGCGAGCGATGTCGGCGGTGCGGTGGCCGGCGGCGAGGACGTTCTGGACGGCGGCTTCGATGGCCTGGGCGTCCTGCTCGAGGTTGGCGGAGTGGCGGAGGACCATGGCGGCGGTGAGGATGGCGCCGAGCGGGTTGGCTTTGCCGGTGCCGGCGATGTCGGGGGCGGAGCCGTGGACGGGCTCGTAGAGGTTGACCTTGCCGCCGATGGTGGCGGAGGGCAGCAGGCCGAGCGAGCCGGTGATGACGGCGGCCTCGTCGGAGAGGATGTCGCCGAAGAGGTTTTCGGTGAGGACGACGTCGAAGTTGCGCGGGGTGTTCATGAGGTGCATGGCCATGGAGTCGACGAGCTGGTGCTCGAGGGTGACGTCGGGGTAGTCGCGCGCCGAGATCGGTGACGGTGGCGCGCCAGAGCTGCGAGACCTCGAGGACGTTGGCCTTGTCGACGGAGGTGAGTTTGCCGCGGCGGCTGCCGGCGAGCTCGAAGGCGATGCGGGCGACGCGGACGATCTCGTCGCGGGTGTAGCGCATGGTGTTGATGGCTTCGCCGCCGCCGTTGCGCCGACTTCGCGGTTCCACCAGCGGGGCTGGCCGAAGTAGAGGCCGCCGAGGAGCTCGCGGACGAAGAGGATGTCGGCGCCGTCGGTGACCTCGGGCTTGAGCGGCGAGCTGGCGGCGAGAGCCTTGTAGGCGATGGACGGGCGGAGATTGGCGAAGCCGCCGAGGGCCTGGCGGATGTTGAGGAGGCCGGCCTCGGGGCGCTGGTCGGGAGGGAGCGCGTTGAACTTGTTGTCGCCGACGGCGCCGAGCAGGACGGCGTCGGAGGAGAGAGCGAGGTCGAGCGTCGCCTGCGGAAGCGGCGAGCCGGTTTCGGTGATGGCGACGCCGCCGATGAGCGCTTCGGAGAAGGTGAAGGTGTGTCCGCCGAACTCGCCGACAGCTTTGAGGATGTTGACGGCTTCGCGCGGTGACTTCGGGGCCGATGCCGTCGCCGGGCAGGACTGCGATTTTGAGCTGCATTGCTTAACCTCGTGCGATGTTGGGGCAGAAGCTATAGGCTTAGTGGCGAGATCCTACGCTGCGATTTGCGCGCGATCAAGGAAGACAAACAACTGCAGAAGCTGATACGAGGGTTCTTCGTTTGCTCAGAATGACAGTGACACTGGATCAGGCAACGAAGTCATCGAAGTGGTGAGCGCTGGGTGCTCTCAGGTGGTGATGACGGGTCTTTGTCGGGCTGGAGAAGCGCGAGGAGGTCCTGGTCGTAGATGAGATTTTTTGCGGTCGGCGAGTTCGGTGAAGCGGTGGTAGACCTCGTCGAGCTGGTGCGCGGGTGAGTGCGTGGCCGAGGGTGGCGAGGCGGTCGCGCGAGGGCGCGGCGGCCGGAGTGTTTGCCGAGCACGATGTTGGTCGACCCGGCGCCGACGCTTTCGGGCGTCATGATCTCGTAGGTGAGCGGGTTGGCCAGCATGCCGTGCTGGTGGATGCCGGACTCGTGCGCGAAGGCGTTGGCGCCGACGACGGCCTTGTTGGGCGAGCAGCCGAAGCTGATGCACTCGGCGAGCAGCTGGCTGGTGGGGTAGAGCCGATCCATGTTGATGTTGTGGGTGTAGGGAAACTTGTCGCGGCGGACCATGAGGGCGGCGGCGATCTCTTCGAGGGCGGCGTTGCCGGCGCGCTCGCCGATGCCGTTGATCGTGCACTCGACCTGGCGGGCGCCGCCTTCGATGCCGGCGAGGGAGTTGGCGACGGCCATGCCGAGATCGTTGTGGCAGTGGGTCGAGAGGACGACGTTGTCGATGCCGGGAACGGAGCGCTTGCACCATCTGGAAGAGCGCCTTGTACTCGTCCGGCGTGGTGTAGCCGACGGTGTCGGGAATGTTGATGGTGGTGGCTCCGGCCTCGACCGCGACCGTGATCATCTGGAGGAGAAAGGCTGGGATCGGAGCGGGTGCCGTCTTCGGTCGAGAACTCGACGTCGTCGACGAAGGTGCGGGCGAGGCGGACGGCGGAGGCTGCTTGATCGAGCGCCTCTTCGCGGGTGATCTTGAGCTTGGCCGAGAGGTGGAGATCGGAGGAGGCGAGAAAGACGTGGATGCGGGCTTCTGCGCGGGCTCGATCGGCGTGGGCGGCGGCTTCGATGTCCTCGCGCTTGCAGCGGGCGAGCGAGGCGATGCGGGGGCCTTTGACCTCGCGGGCGATTTCGCGGATCGATTCCGAGTCCCCGTGGAGGCGATGGCGAAGCCGGCTTCGAGGATGTCGACGCCGAGGTCGGCAAGCTGATGCGCCATGCGTAGCTTCTCGTGATGGTGCATGGTGCAGCCGGGGGACTGCTCTCCGTCGCGAAGCGTGGTGTCGAAGAAGACGATGTGATCGGAAGTGGGAGCCATCAACATAACCTTACGCCTCTGTCCGAAGAAAAGGATAATGCATTCTTATGCAGGTTGCCGCTAGTATCATTATTACTAATCAGGCTATTCGGGCAGAGACAGGGGAGCTTATGGGCATGGACCTGCTGCAGATGGAGACATTTCTGGCGGTCGCGGAGGAGCAGAGCTTTTCGCGCGCCGCGGCGCGCCTGCACCGGACGCAGCCGGCGGTGAGCCAGGCGATCGCGAAGCTCGAGTGCGACCTGGGCGAGGTGCTGATCGAGCGTTCGACGCGCGATGCCTCGCTGACCGCTGCGGGCGAGGTGCTGCGGGAGTATGCGGTAAAGCTGCTGAACCTGCGCATGGAGGCGACGACTGCGCTCGGGGAGCTGCGGGAGCTGCACCAGGGCCGGCTGAACATTGCGGCGAACGAGTACACGTGCCTGTATCTGCTGCCGCTGCTGCACGAGTACCGGCGGCAGAATCCGCGGATCAAGATCGCGGTGCAACGGGCGCTGGCGAGCAGGATCTCGGACGAGGTGCTGATGCACACGGTGGAGCTGGGCGTGATCTCGTTTCGGCCGGAGGATGCGCAGCTTGCCTCGACGGTGGTGTACCGGGATGAGCTGGCGTTTGTGGTGAACCCGGCGCACCCGCTTGCGCGTGCGGGTAAGGTTTCGATCCGGCAGTTGCGGGCGCAGAACTTTGTCGCGCACAACATCCCGTCGCCGCAGCGGCAAAAGGTGATTCAGGCATTTCGGCGGCATAAGACGCCGCTGCAGATGGGGGTGGAGCTGCCGTCGCTGGAGGCGATCAAGCGGTTCGTCGAGATGGGGAACGGGGTGGCGCTGGTGCCAGGGCTGACGGTGCAGGCCGGAGTTGACCGCCGGCACGCTGGTGCGCGTGGAGGTGCCGGAGCTCGAGATGGCGCGAAGACTGCGCCTGGTATACCGCCGGCAGGCGAGCCTTTCGCACGCGGCGGTGGCGTTTTTGAAGGTGGTGGAGGCGTATGCGGCGCTTCATGGCGATCCGTTCTGTTTTCTGCGAGAGAGGGAGGCCTGAACGGCTGGTGAGCAGATTGCGTGTTTGCGCGAAACATTCCTTGCGGATGCAGGTCTTATGCAGTAGGAGTTTGCCGGCAAGGCCCGGTGGACAAAGGAGATTTCGATGGACACAAAGTTTTTAAGAAACGGAAGTCGAGTGGCCGCTGCGGCGATCTTGAGTCTGGCGATGGGCGGCGTAATGGCGTTGGCGCAGGACAACAGTGGAGCACCAGCTCCGCCACCGCCGCCGGCGCAGGATCAACAGGGCCCAATGGGGCACGATGGTCCGCACGGGCGCGAGGGACACGAGCGGCAGCTCGAGATGATGACCAAACGTCTGAATCTGACGCCGGATCAGGTCACGCAGGTGAAGGCGATCGAGGCGGACACGATGACACAGGCGCAGGGTCTGCGTTCGGACACGATCGATGTCGCAAGCCGATCGCAAGAGCAAGATGATGGGCATTCACGAAGCCGCGCAGACCAAGATCCGCGCTGTCTTGAATGACGAGCAGAAGACGAAGTTCGACGCGATGGAGGCACATCGTCGTGAGCGGATGCATCATGGTGAGGGACAGGCACCTCCACCTCCTCCCCCGGCCTAGACGTTCGGCCAGGAGATTGAGTTCGCAGCAGGCCGGATGACCTCCGGCCTGTTTGCTTGTAACAGCGACGATGCCTGCGTGGGCGTCGTGCGGGTACAATAAGGGCAACGATCCTGTGCTTTGCTTTCACTATCCGGGTGTGTTGCTTGCGGCGGAACAGTGGAGTCGTGGATAGACGTCAAGGGGTGTACTGAAGAATGATGAAGACGATGGTTTTAGGCGTGCTGATGGCTTCGGCCGCCGCCGGCGTGGCGCAGGAGAGCCGGATGGACGCAAGCATGAGCGTGACAACCGTGATCATGCCGCAGGTGAATTCGAATGGGATTCAGGTAAATGCGACGAAGCCTATCGGTTTCCTGGGCAGCTATCGGTATATGTTGACGCCGCGCAGTGCGCTCGAGGCGAATTACGGGTACTCACGCAATTTCATGAAGTACAACACCAACTTCCAGCCAAATATCCGGATTCATACGCGTGCGCAGGAGTTGTCGCTTGGCTTATGTGTACAGCCTGAACTTCCGGAATTTCAGCCCCTTCGCGGAAGTGGGCGTGGGCGCGACGCTGTTTTCGCCGCTGGCTGACTTCGGTACCAACCAGTTCTCGGCAAAACGGAACACCAATCTTGGCGGACTGTTTGGCGCGGGCCTGGCGTATGAGTTGAGCCCAAGCTTCGATATCCGTGCCGAGTATCGCGGGTTTGTGACCAAGACCCCGGACTTTGGGCTTCCCGGAGACATCATCAAGACAAATCGCTATACGGCCTTCATGTCGCCGACACTCGGAGTGGCTTACCACTTTTAGTGGAGACCCGGTTGGTGCAGCAAGAAGCCTCGGCGAGTGCCGAGGCTTTCTTACTTGCGTGAGAATTCAGCTTAGACTACCGGAAGTGGTACGCTGCGCCGAAGGTAAAGAGCTGCGGGGAGAGTGAGTTCGGGCGGGAAGTTGTACCACTTCTGATATTCAAAGTCCCCGCGGAGGTAGAGCCACGGGCGCACCTTGATATCCGTCCCAAAACCTCCGGAATACAGGCCGTAGCCGATATTGCCGCTGGACTGATTCTGCGGCGCCGGCGGCGGATTTGCCGGATAGCTGAAGTTGCCGCGGCCGATCATAATCTTTGGATACGGAACGAAGGGACCAAAGGTATGGGAGTAGCGGGGCCCGATCTCAAAGGTTCTTTCGGAGATGGGTGATCCATTGCCTTGATTTACTTTGTGGAAGGTCGCCTCGACACCAAAGTGACGGTAGAAATCGAAGTCGCCGTAAATCCCGTATCCGGTGAAGCGGTATCCATAGTCGGACTCCGCTGAGGTGTATCCCGCGCCCACAAGCAGGTCGCCGGCGCGCGACGCGGTTGCACTAGCCTGGGCAAACAGGCGAGGTGCGCCGGCAAGAAGACTGAGCAAGATGAGAATCCTTGTTAGCAAGAACGTCCCCCTGGGATGGCCACTGAAGATCTGCTGCGTCGACCGTAAGCCGTGGTGATGAGCAGGTCGAGAGTTTGATGCTCCGCTCTGCTACGCCTGCGTTCCTGACAAGTATAGAGGGCGAGACCGTCCAACGGGCTCGAAAACTCTTGTGGACCGAAGATGAAAGCCTAACCCGCAAAGAGCTGGGACGAGAGTCGTTGCTCTGAAGCAAACAATCCACGCATATCTTCCTCCTGCGCGGCAGTTGAGAGCGGCTCATCTCTTCTTATGCTTGGATGTGAAAAAGGGTGAGCGGGAACCCGCCCGCTCACCCTTTTTTATTACGGCTGCGGCTGCGTTGTGGCTGGTTGCGCCGTCGCCGGGGTAGCGCCTGCCGGCGCAGCGGGCTGGGTCGCATCCGGCGCGGTCTGCGTTCCCGCGGAGGCTGGTGCAGGCGCGGCTCCAGCGGGTGCGGCGGCTGGATCGGCTGGCGGTTTGTAGTAGCTCAGCTTCAGGTACACAGGCTCGACCTCGAACGGCATCTTGTCGGCCGCCGTAAGAAGAGGCTCGTAGGCGGAGTGCATGGTGATGACCTGGTCGGTCCATGGATCGAAACGCAGGAAGCTGGAGAGAGGCATAGCCGCCTGCTGCTTGAGGTCCTTCATATCCAGCTTCGGACCCTTGGCGACCAGAGCCTGCATCCAGAAGGTCGAATCCGCGTCGCTCTTGACGAGTCCGTCACCCAGCATCGGCTCATTGAGCGCCTTGAGAGACTTCACCCGCTGCTGAAGCTGCTGGAGGTACAGGCCGAAGTACTGCTGTCCGGGTTCCAGCTCCTTGGCGCTGAGCAGCTCGATCGCCTTCTTTGCTGCGGCGGCGTTGTCGGCATCGGTATGGTGCATGGGAATGCGGTTGAAGACGGAGTTGGTCGGGAAGAGCAGCCGGTCGTTGAAGGCGTACTTGGTATCGAGCCGGTGGCCGAGAATGATGTGAGCGAGCTGGAAGGCAAGCACCGCGTTGAGATTGCCCATCTGCTGCGCGCCATCCTGCGTGACGACGCCGGTGGTGTCGAGGAGGCTCTTGGAGACGATAATGGTGTTGCCGATGGCTACCGACTCCAGCGGCTCCGTGAGCAGCGTGCGGCAGCGGATGGGACGCGAA
Source organism: uncultured Acidobacteriaceae bacterium (assembly GCA_963778445.1). Classification (GTDB taxonomy): domain Bacteria; phylum Acidobacteriota; class Terriglobia; order Terriglobales; family Acidobacteriaceae; genus Edaphobacter. The sequence continues at coordinate 648,739 of CAVZUG010000001.1, forward strand.
AGCGTGATGTTGTTGTAGGCGAGGATATTGCCGGCGAGCGCTTCAAGTGTCTTGTCGAACTCGCTGGGCGCGTCGAGGAGACCGGCCTGGAAGAGCCGCTCGATCACGTTGTCTTCGGCCTGCTGAACCCAGGCGCGCTGTGCACCGAGAGGGCTGACATCCTGTGCGTCGTTGCGATGACGTCGGTGGCGCCGACGACATCCATCGAGGTGTTCTCGGACTCTGGCGGTGGGACCTTGAGGACGTAGCCCCAGACGTGGTTGATCGCTTTGAACTTCAGGGTGCGGGAGACGCTCTTCGGGTCACTCTCCTCGACGTAGAAGGAGGTCGGCAGCCAGAGGTCTGGCTGTACGTTGGTGCGCCAGCTGTCGAAGTGGTAGTACTCGCGGATCGTCTCTTCGCTGCCGGAGAAATCGCCGTTGAAGCGCACGACGTTGCCGCCGCGGGTCTCGATCCAGATGCGTCCGAAGAAGCGGCCGGAGGTGGTGCCGGTCAGCGCCAGCTTGCCCTTGGTAGGAATAGGCGCCACGTCGAAGACGGCGGTCGGCGTGTTGCCGAGAAAATCGTTACGTACGAAGCTGAAGACGTAGTGCTGGCGGTCGAAGCTGTTGGAGTCCATCAGCAGCATCTGAACGAAGCCGGACTCGTGGAAGTTGAGGTGAAGGCTGGCGCCCAGGCCGGTGAGGTAGGAGGCGGAGTGCTTCAGCCGACTGAAGCTGAACTTGCCGGGATTGCCTGCGGTCCCATGCGCGGTGTCTTCGTTGACCTTGTAGGCGTTGTCGCCGATGATCTTCGAAAATTCGACTCGGCCAAGAAAGTGCTGATCGGACTCAGGAACCTGGCTCAGCAATGGATCGGGCCGCATGTTCTGGATGTAGGTCTCGACGAGCGGAGCCCGCTCCCTGACCGTCTTGATGACATCCTTCTCGCGCCCGATTGCCTTATCGATCAGGGCGTTCTGACTGGCAGTGAGCTTGCGCACGGGAAGAGCGCTGTCCTCGGCCTTCTTCTTTTTATGAAGGAGAGGGATGCTGGCCGCCCCTGCAGGCATGGCAGCGAAGGCTACTGATGCCAGCACCAGACCGGCGATATGTTGTTTCCGGAAGATCATGATTACGGCTCCTGCGGCAGGCGTGTGAGGCCGGCCGTACTGGTCCAGATGCTAGTTCAATTGCGAGCGCCCGGGCAAAGGTCTATCCGGCGAGCTGGAAGGCTACGTTGACGACACCTTCCCAATCGACCGGTGTACCGGACGCGTCGGTGGCGGGCTGGAAGCGGGTTGCCAGGACGGCAGCGCGTGCGGATTCATCGAGTCCATGGCCGAGGCCGCTGGTGACGCCGAGCACCTGAACACTTCCCGAGGAAGAGACACGGAGACGGACGGAGACGGTGCCCTCGAGATGCAGCTTGATGGCCTCTTCAGTGTACTGTGGACGCGGCTTGAAGAGGACCTTGGGGCGCTGCGCGGGAGATCGTTGGTCGACGGGCCCTGCGGCTTCGGCATGGGCGGCGGCTGGTTCTGTCCGAGGTTGACCGGGCCTGCGACCTTGCCGGTAGCGTTGAGCGGTCCGGTACCGCCGGCGACGCCGAGCTTGATGCCCTGCACGGCATGGTTGCCGTTGCCGGCCATGTTGGTGCTGTTGGGCGAGCCGGAGCCCAGGGCGACCTTGGTTGCTCCCATGCCAGTATTCGATGCAGGCATGCCGGCCACGCCGCGGTTGCCGAGGTTGATCGCACTGGTGGCGGGACGGTTCGAAGGGGCGATCGGATTATTGGCCTGGCCCAGAGCGACGGGAGCCGGATGGGTATTAGCCATCACGGAGGTGGGCTGCGCCTGGGCAAGGCTGACGACCTTGGGCGCGGGCGGAGGTGTGACCAGCTTCGGAGGAGCCGGCAGAACAACCGGCGCGGGCTGGGCCATTTTGAGCTCAGGCGGCTTCGGGATGTCGGGAAGCTTTACCTGGGGGATATTGATCTTGGGCGGCTCGACTTTGATCTTCGGCGTGGGCGGCAGAGGCTTGGGAAGGACCTTCGGCTTGATCGGCTCGGGCTCCTTCTTGATTGGAATGGGCTCCACCAGGCTTGTGAGCTTCTGGCGATGGTCCATCGTCTTCTTTGCAGCGGCGCCGATGATGATGACGACCAGCGCGATGATGATGTTCAGGGAGATGGAGGTGAAGAGAGACGCCTTGCTCTGTTGGCCGTCGTTGAGCACGCCGAAGTGAGCGAACTGCATGCTCTTCGGCGGGGTGGGGTCTTCACTGCGAAGCGGCTTAGCCATAATAAGGGGATCCTTGAGTGGCCTCATTCAGGGAGGCGAATGTGCACTGGTCCTGTAAAGGCGGAACGAGTGCGGCGATAGAGGAAACCCGATTTGCGGATTTCCGATGCGGTCCGGCCTGCGATCCGGGCTGATTTAGAGACGCCTCAGGCGGCCTGCCTGTACCTAAGGATATAGAAAAGAGACGGGCAGGTGCTCGAAAAGGGTGACTCGATGAGCAAAGTCTTGCAATGTTTCCAGTGGACACCGGCGCTTTCCAATCCTCGCCGACTTGCAATCAGTGTGCCGTAGGTGGCGTGCGTTGACACTGGTACTTTGGTGGTAGCGTTGCTTGCGAGGGGTTTCATGAACATTCTGGTGACAGGTGGAGCAGGGTACATCGGCGGTACGGTTTCGCGTATGCTGCTGGCGCAAGGTCATGATGTGACAGTGTTTGACAACTTTTGCCACTCAAGGGAAAGCGCCGTTCCCAAGGCGGCGACGCTGGTGGAGGGCGATCTCGGAGATCGCGATCGGATTGAGGGCACGCTTCGCGAAACTACCTTCGATGGTGTGATGCATTTTGCGGCCCTGATTGAGGCCGGAGAGAGCATGAAGGTGCCGGAGAGGTACTTTCGTAATAACTCCGCGAAGACGCTGACGTTACTGGAAGCCATGTTGACCACCGGCCACAACCGCCTGGTATTCAGCTCGACCGCGGCATGTTACGGAGAGCCGGAGACAGTCCCGATTCTCGAGGATGCGAAGCTCGATCCCACGAATCCTTATGGCGAAAGCAAGCTGATCGTCGAGCAGATGCTCACATGGCTGAACACGGCACACGGATTTCGTTACGCGAGCCTCCGGTACTTCAACGTCGCGGGGGCGATCGAAGGGTATGGGGAGGCGCATGAACCCGAGTCGCACCTGATTCCACTCGATTCTCGACGTCGCGCTGGGCAGGCGAGCGAGCATCAAGATCTTCGGGGAGAACTACCCAACCAAGGATGGCACCTGCGTCCGCGACTACATCCACGTTGAAGATCTTGCGGACGCGCATCTGCTTGCGTTGAGCGCATTGAGAAGGAGACGCGGCTGATCTACAACATCGGCAACGGGCAGGGTTTCACGGTGCGCGAGGTCATCGACTCCGTCCGGCGCGTGACCGGTAAGCCGATCGCAGTCGAGGAGTGCCCGCCGCGTCCCGGCGATCCGGCAGTGCTGGTCGCTGGTTCGGAGAAGATCAAGGCGGAACTCGGATGGAAGCCGAAGTTCGCCGATCTGGATGTGATTATCGGGAGCGCGTGGAAGTGGCATCAGCAGCGGTATGCGTAGAGCGCAGTTCAGAGTTCCTGCATCAGGAGAACGACGTTGATCCAGAGCATGTTTCATCTGCCCTTGCCGCTGCTGGAGAAGGTCTTGCGACCAGTTGTCGTCTATCTGTGCCTCATCGTTTTTCTACGGCTGTTTGGGAAGAGGGAGCTGGCGCAGTTGAACCCGTTCGATCTGGTGGTGCTGCTGAGCCTTTCGAACACGGTGCAGAACGCCATCATCGGGGACGACAACTCGGTCACCGGAGGTATCGTGGGGGCGTTCTCCCTGCTGGCGATCAACTGGATTCTGATGCGTTTCCTCTACAGCTTTCCCAAAGTGAACTCTGCTCTTGAGGGCACGGAGACAGTTTTGATCCGGCACGGCAAACCGGATGCGCAGGCAATGAAGAAGGAGACGCTAACTGAGGTCGAGTTGCTTTCGGTGTTGCACAAGCAAGGGCTGGACTCGTTTGCCGAAGTGGAACGCTGTGTGCTGGAGCCGAACGGCACGTTTTATATAGAGCCAATCAAGCCGAACGCCGAGGACAGGCAGCGGGCCGAGATCGTAGAAGCCGTCAGGGCACTGACGATTGAGGTTCGCGAGCTTCGGGCAAAGCTGGCCGCCCAGACCTGAGGCGAGGCTTACTGCACCGACGCCTTGCGAAGCGCGGAACGGAAGCGCTCGGGCGGGTCGGGGAGCATGGAGTCTTTTACGGCAGCCCGATATCCGCCCATGTAGATCGAGTACATCACCGCCAGGGCGCAGCCCACGCCAAAAGCGAAGCCGAGAAAAAAGCCAAGGGCCGCGGAGACGGAAAAGCTCATGGTCACCCAAGTCTACTAGCGCTTGCCGCTTGGCCTGAAGGTTCGCATGCAGCGACTCAATGTGTCACCGGAGTAGCCGGGGACGATGCGGCTGCGTCTGGTGTTGCGAATAGTTTGAGAGCGTTCTGCACGGTATAACGCAGGCCCCAGCCGGCGGGAAGAATCACGACCAGCCAGGCGGCGGCGATCAGAACGGGTGAGGTGCCTCTGCTGCTCTCGTTGCGGTCCATGAGTTCTCCTGAGATCAAATCGAGCGCCGGTGGCGTCTCTTGTTCTTTAGTGCGCTGCGCCGACGCTCTGGGGGTGGCCAGCGCCCTTGAGCCAGAATCTTTCGCTGACCGGACGAACCAGCAGGTTTGCAATGAAGCCGACGACCAGCAGACCGCACATGATGTGAAGGATGAGCGGATACGCCTCTTCTTTGGGCATCTTGTTGGCGACGTAGTGGTCCAGGATGCCGTTCACGATCAGCGGACCGACGATGCCGGCGGCTGACCAGGCGGTGAGCAGGCGACCGTGGATCGCTGAGACGTTGAATCCGCCGAACAGATCCTTCAAGTAAGCGGGGATGGTAGCGAAGCCGCCGCCGTACATCGAGATGATCACAGCGGCAACCGCTACAAAGAGCGGCAGCGAGTTCAGGTGCGAAGCGCGCGTGAGCGGAAGAAAGAAAAACATGAGCGCGCCGAGCACGAAGAAGATGGAGTAGGTCGTCTTGCGTCCGATGAAGTCGGAGGTGGACGCCCAGAAGAAGCGGCCGAGCCATGTTGAGGATGCTGAGCAGACCGACAAAGCCGACTGCGGCGACTGCGCCCACATGACCTTTGAAGAAGTCCTGGATCATGGGCGCGGCCTGTTCAAGAATGCCGATACCCGCGGTCACGTTGGTGAAGAGGACGATCCAGAGCAGCCAGAACTGCGGTGTGCGCCACGCCTCCGAGACGGCGACGTTGTGGGTCGAGACAAGGGCCGACCGCTTGGCCGGCGCGGTCCAGCCCTCGGGCTTCCAGCCTTCGCGCGGAACGCGGATGGTGAAGACGCCGAACATCATGAAGACGAAGTAGAGCGCGCCCATCGTCATCATGGTGTACGGAATCGAAGGCTGCCCGTGCGCCTTGAAGTAGGCCATGAGCTGGTTGGCGAGCGGCCCGCCGATCATGGCGCCGCCGCCGAAGCCCATGATGGCGAGGCCCGTGGTAGCCCCGGACGGTCGGGGAACCACTTGATGAGCGTCGAGACCGGGGAGATGTATCCGAGGCCGAGACCCATGCCGCCGATGACTCCATAGCCCAGATAAAGCAGAGCGAGCTGATGCGTCGAAGCGCCGGCGGAGGCGATAAAGAAGCCCGCTCCGAAGCAGATCGCGGCGTAAAACATCGCTCGCCGTGGGCCGGCCTTTTCGAGCCAGGCCCCGAAGAGCGCTGCGGATATGCCAAGAAAGGCGATCGCGATCGAAAAGATGTAGCCAATCTCTTTCAGGTTCCAGGCTGCACCGCCGGCTCCATGGAGCGCCAGCAGCGGATTCTTGAATACAGAGAAGGCATAGACCTGTCCGATCGAGAGATGGATCGCGAGAGCAGCGGGTGGAACGAGCCAGCGGCTATAGCCGGCGGGAGCGATGGAACGATCGCGGTCAAGAAAACTGAGTGCCATGGTTGGCTCCTGGGTACCCGTAGCGGAAAGGCCCGTAGACTTACGGCTGAATCTCTGTCCAGCGCGCGGCCCAGCATACAGGAACGATCGCCTGTCGAGGTAGATTGCACAGCAACCAGTTGAAGTTGCCGCAGACGTGTGCGTAGCGTAGCTTTTGTTGGAGCGCATGTGCGCCCGGCCAATTTTGCGGAGGATGATGTTGAACCCGAACGAAAACCTGAGCTCGAGCCTGCAGGAGAGCCGTGTCTTCCCACCGCCTGCCGAGTTTGCCGCCAGGGCGCACGTAAGGAGTCTGGACGAGTACGAGCGCATGTATCGCCGCAGCATCGATGACCCAGAGGCATTCTGGGCCGACGCTGCCGGGGAGCTGGATTGGTTTCGGCCTTGGACAAGGTGCTCGAAGGGGAGGGCCCGGACGCGAAATGGTTCGTTGGCGGCAAGCTCAATCTGTGCCACAACTGCGTCGATCGACATGCTCTGGGGGAACGGCGGGACAAGGTAGCGCTGCTCTGGGAGGGCGAGCCGGGCGAGGTCCGACGCATTACATACGGTGAGTTGCACCTCGAGGTACAGCGCTTCGCCAACGCGTTGAAGCGGCTCGGCGTGAAGCGCGGGGACCGCGTCGCCGTGTACATGGGCATGTGCCCGGAGCTTGCAATTGCGCTTCTCGCGTGCGCGCGAATCGGTGCCATTCACTCGGTCATCTTCGGCGGATTCGCTGCCGCACGCGCTGGTGGATCGCATCAACGACTCAGGTTGCGTCGCCGTGCTGACGCAGGATACGAGCTTCCGCCGCGGCGGTGAGGTGAAGTTGAAGGCAATCGTCGATGAGGCGCTGGAGAAGTGCCCCACGGTGAAGAATGTTGTGGTCTATCGACGATCCGGGACCGCGGTAGCGATGGCGCCGGGACGCGACGTCTGGTGGCATGATGCCGTCGCCGGCGTTGACGCGGAGTGTGCTCCGGAGTGGATGGACGCGGAAGATCCGCTCTACCTTCTTTACACGTCCGGAACGACGGGCAAGCCGAAGGGACTGGTGCATACCACCGGCGGCTACTCGGTGCAGACGTACCTGACGAGCAAATACATCTTTGATCTTCGCGAGGACGATGTGTACTGGTGCACCGCGGATATCGGCTGGGTGACCGGGCACAGCTACGTCGTCTACGGTCCGCTGCAGAACGGTGCGACGGTGGTGATGTACGAAGGGGCGCCGAACTGGCCGGAGTGCGACCGCTTCTGGAAGATCGTCGACGCGCACAAAGTCACGGTGTTCTACACGGCGCCGACAGCGATCCGGGCGTTTATCAAGTGGGGCGATGCTTGGGTGCGGAAGCACTCGCTCGCTTTCGCTGCGGCTGCTGGGAACGGTGGGCGAGCCGATCAATCCGGAGTCGTGGATGTGGTATCGGCGCGAGATTGGCAAGGATCGCTGCCCGATTGTGGACACGTGGTGGCAGACAGAGACAGGCGCCATCATGATTGCGCCCATGCCCGGAGCGGTTGCGGCAAAGCCCGGATCGGCCACGCGTCCGTTCTTTGGGATTGTGCCTGAGGTGGTTACAAAGCAAGGAGACCCGGTGCCTGCCGGACATGGCGGCCTGCTGGTGATCCGAAAGCCGTGGCCATCCATCGCGCGAACAATCTATGGCGATCACGAGCGCTACAAAGAGACGTACTGGAGCGAGATCCCGGGCAGCTACTTCACCGGCGACGGCGCGCGACAGGATGCGGACGGCTACTTCTGGCTGATGGGACGCGTCGACGACGTAATCAACGTGAGCGGGCACCGCCTGGGCACGATGGAGGTGGAGTCGGCCCTGGTAGCGCACGCGAAGGTCGCAGAGGCAGCCGTGGTCGGGCGCCCGGATGAGATGAAGGGGCAGGCGATTGCTGCGTTCGTGACACTCGAGGGCGGCCACGAGGCCAGCGAGGAGCTGCGCCAGGAGCTGCGGCAGTGGGTTGCGAAAGAGATCGGGGCATTGGCGCGGCCGGACGATATCCGCTTCACAGAGGCGCTGCCGAAGACGCGTTCAGGGAAAGATCATGCGGCGTCTGCTAAGGGAACTTGCCTCGACCGGAGAAGTAAAGGGCGACACGACCACGCTCGAAGACTTTGCGGTGATCGCCAAACTGCGAGGGGACCAGGAGTAGCCGATCGGCGCAGTTCTCCGCTTCCGAGTGGTGCTTGGACTATGAAAGCGGCTCTATATGGAAGCAGCGGCCGAGAAATACAAAGGGAACCATTTCCCGACGTCGGCCCTACTTCGTGACCTCAACCCCACGCCAGAACGCTACATGGTGCCTCACGGAGCGAGCCGCCGGCTTAGGATCGGGGTAATACCACGCCGCGTCCGGGTTCTCCTGCCCATCCACCAGCAGGGTGTAGTAGCGCGCCTGCCCCTTCCAGGGACAGTTCGAGGTCGTTGAGCTCGGCCTCAGGTACTCCCGCTTGACGGACTCCTCCGGGAAGTAAATATTCCCTTCCACAGTCTCGTACGTCTCACTCTCGGCCAGTGTATGACCGTTCCAAACCGCCTTCGCCATAAGCTGCAACCCGCAATCTATCAGCCACTTACCATCCGGCCAGGACAACAGGGCCAGAGGCACGCAGGACATCTGAATCTTCGATCCGTCAGGGCATTTGTAACAGAGATGATGCATAAAGGAAAGCGGCCGAGCCAGGTCTGGCTTCGAGCGCGTCACAATCTTCTACGCTCTCATACGTGAGCGGGACCGCCTCAGGCACCCTCTGCGACCAGCACGGGTCGCGTCTTCTCCACATCCGGTCGCACCGGTTCCGGCTTCGGGGCCGCGGGTCCACCAATCTTCTTCTTGTAATGACAGACGACCTCCGCCGGCCTCTCTGCCGCCTCCGCCTCGCCCTTCTTCTTACGCCTCTTCGGTAGGTCGTCGTGGTTATGCGGACACACCAGAAAGGTCCCCTCCGCATTCGACAGTTCCAGCAGGTAGGGGCTGTTTCCTTTCGGGCAGGGCTCGTTCACCAGCTTCAGATTCGAAGCAAAGTCGCACTTCGGGTAGTTCACGCATCCATAGAACGTATCCCCGCGCTTCGTCTTCCTCACCGCGATATCACCGCCGTCCTTCGGGCATTTCACGTCCAGCAGATCCTGCTTGACGTACTTGCACTTCGGATAGCCCGAGCACGCGATGAACTCCCCATACTGCCCATCCCTCTGCAGCAGCGGCCTGCCGCACTTCGGACACGGCTCCTCCAGCTGTACCGGCGGCTTCTGCTGCACCTTCTGCGTCAGCTTCCGGATCGTCTTGCATGGCGGATCGTCGTTATACCCCGGGCACGCCATAAACGGCCCCCACGGCCCATTCCGCAGCACCATCGTTCGTCCGCAGTTGTCGCAGAACTCCTCCTCCTGCTCCCCTTCACCCTGCGCGTCGGGCGACGCCAAGTCAGGCTTCGCCGCGAAGTTCTCCTTCGTGAAGTCGCACGAGAACGGCTCAACAATCACCTTCTTGCCTTTGGGCGCTGCATCGTTGATCGCCGCAGCCAGAGCCTTTGCGTCCTCGACCTCCCGGGAGAACTCGGTCACATCCTCCGTCATCGCCTTTACGGTCATCGGAAACGTGAATGCCGAGGTAATCTTCTTCGTCAGCGCCTTGGGATCCTTCTTCCAGGGCCCGGCCGCCACTGTCATCGGCTTCGCTTTTGTGAAGTTGCTGCAAGCATAGAAGCTGCCGAACTTGCCCCACTTCAGGATCAGCGGACTCCCGCACTTGTCACAGATCTCCTCCGTGCTGTGCTCCATCCGCTTGATGTCTTCCATCCCCGTCTCGGCAACCTTCAGCTCCTTCTCGAAGTGCCCGTAGAAACCATTCAGCAGATCCGTCCACTTCTCCGATCCATCCTCCACCGCGTCCAGCTCGCCTTCAAGCTGCGCCGTATACCCCGTCTCGAAGATGTACGGGAAGTTCTTCACCAGCAGCTCCGTCACCACCATGCCGATCTCCGTCGGCACCAGCTTCGACTTCTGCTTCTTGACGTAATCCCGCTCCTGAATCGTGTTGATGATCGAGGCATAGGTCGACGGCCGCCCAATCCCCTTCTCCTCGAGCGTCTTCACCAGGCTCGCTTCGTTGTACCGCGGCGGCGGCTCCGTAAACTTCTGCAGCGGATCGAGCTTCTTCAACCCGAGCGTCTGCCCCTGGTTCAACTCCGGCAGCCGTCCCTCTGCCTCATCCTCCTCAGGGTTCGCCCCGGCGCTGTCTGCCTTTGCCGTATCCTCCGCCCGCTGCAGCGCAGCCTGTTCCTCGCGGGAGGCTTTCTCCTTCGCAGCCTGGCGAGCCCGCTTCTCCGCCTCCTCGAACCGCAGAAACCCCTCGAACTTCAGCACGCTCCCGCTCACGCGAAAGTCATACGTCCGGTCTGCCTTCGCCGCGATGTCGACGGTCGTCTGGTCAAAGATCGCCGGGGTCATCTGGCTTGAAACAAACCGCTCCCAGACCAATCGGTACAACCGGAACTGCTCATCGGAGAGATACCGCCGGATCGACTCCGGCGTGAAGCTCACATTGGTCGGCCGGATCGCCTCGTGCGCATCCTGCGCCTGCACCTGCTTCTTCCCTGCATACTCGTTCGGCTTATCCGGCAGGTACCGGGCGCCTATCTTTCCAATAAACTCCCGCACCTCCGTGATCGCATCCGGCGACACACGCGTCGAATCGGTTCGCATGTAGGTAATCAGACCGACGGTGCCCTCCTTGCCGATCTCGATGCCCTCGTACAGCCGCTGCGCGACACCCATCGTTCGCCGCACATTGAAGCCCAGCCGGCCTGCCGCATCCTGCTGCAGCTTGCTCGTCGTATACGGAGCCGAGGGATTCCTCCTTCGCTCCTTCTTTTCAACGCCGCGAATGCTCCACGTCGCCCGCTCGAGCTGTCCCATCACCTCATCGACAGCCTCTTTGTCCGGCAGCGCGTTCGCCAGAAACTGCTCCTTGCCCGACTCGTCCACGCCATTCGACACGCGAACCGGCTTACCCTCGACACCCACCATGCGCGCCGAAAACTCGGTACCGCTCTTGTCTGGAGTCAAAAGAGCGTCGATCGTCCAGTACTCCACCGGCTTGAACGCATTGATCTCGCGCTCGCGCTCCACAATCAACCGCAAAGCCACCGTCTGCACCCGCCCCGCGCTCAAGCCGCGCCGGACCTTGTCCCACAACAGCGGAGAGATCTGATATCCCACCAGCCGGTCCAGCACGCGTCGCGTCTGCTGCGCGTCCACCAGGTTCTCATCTACATCGCGAGCATTCTTGAACGCAGCCTTCACCGCCTTCTGCGTAATCTCGTTGAACGTCACCCGCTGCAGCTTGCTCTTGTCCTTAATCGAAGGCAACAGCTGGAACTTCAGATGAGCCGCAATCGCCTCCCCTTCGCGATCCGGATCGGGCGCCAGAAACACAGCGTCGCTCTTCGCCGCCAGCTTCTTCAGCCGGTCGACCACCTTCTCCTTGCCAGGAGAGACGATCAGCGTCGGCTCAAACGTCCTCCGCTTCAACTCCACACCGATATCGTTCTTCGGCAGGTCCATGATGTGCCCGATCGAGGCCTCCACCACGTAATCGCTGCCCAGATACTTCCCGATCGTCTTAGCCTTTGCAGGCGACTCGACAATCACCAATGACTTTCCCATTCTTCCCTTTCACTTCCGGGAGCTCAGCCCCAAACCGCTGCTCCCCACATCAGACTTTGTTATCGACCGATTCCATGCGAACCTAACACGCCCCGCCGGAGCCGAGTCAAACCCGGCCACCTCGAAACGCCTCCCGGCAACTCCAATGTCCCTGAATAGACTGCCCCCAACCGCTTACGTCTGAATCAACTTATCCACACCCTGGCATCACACTCCAACCCTCGCGCCAGCGGAGAACCTGCCCATACCTTTCGGTCCGTTCTTCCCGAAGGGAATCTGCTGCCGCTGCCTGTCCCTTTTGCTTGCCATTCAGGAGCGCAGCGGAGAGATCTGCTTTTCCTTTCAGCCTCTCCACAATCAGAACGTCTTTACATAATTCTTCCCAGGCATCTGACGGACCTTGCCCGAAAGCTCCAGCTCAAATAGCGCCGTAAAGATCTCCGCCGATCCCATCTCCGCCTCCAGCCGGTCAATCAACTCATCCAGCTGTGTCGACTCGTCATGTCGCAGCCGTTCATACACCCGCCGCTCATGCTCAGGCAGTCCATCGATCCCGGCTGCTGTAAACAGTGATGCAGCAGGTCCCCCCTCGGATGCAACCGCACGCCCCGTCGCCGCCTCGTCTTCGAGCGCAACTCGTACCTGCGATGGCAGATCCTCCCAAACGTCGTCCCACGTTGCCGTCAGCTTCGCCCCCTGCTTGATCAGCGTGTTCGGCCCCCATGCATTCTTGTTCGTCACATTTCCGGGCACTGCGTACACGTCGCGATTCTGCTCCATCGCACACCGCGCCGTGATCCGCGTTCCCGAGTGCTCCCCCGCCTCGATCACCAGCACCCCTACGCTCATCCCGCTCAGCGTCCGGTTCCGGATCGGAAAGTTCTGCGGAGCCGGAAACGTTCCCATTGCAAACTCGCTCACAATCGCACCGCCGCTCGCCACAATCTCCTCCGCCAGACGCTTGTTCTCCTTCGGATAGATCACATCGATGCTCGTCCCCCACACCGCCACCGTCTTCCCAGTCGCAGCCAGTGCCCCCCGGTGCGCCGCGGTGTCCACCCCGCGCGCCATCCCGCTGAAGATCACCAATCCGCGGTTCGCCAGATCCCGGCTCAGCATCTCCGCCATTCCCGATCCATACGGCGACGGTTGCCGCGTCCCCACCACAGCGATCCCAGCCCGCGACAGCATGGCAACATCGCCCCGAACCCAAAGCACCGTCGGCGGATCGTAGATCTCGCGCAGCCGGTCCGGATACGCATCATCGGATGGCGTCACGATCGTTCCTCCCGCCTCACCGGCGCGCTGCATCTCCTCCACAGCCGCGCTCCGCGCCCGTCCGTCCGCGCAAAACTGCGCCGCCGCAGCCGGCATACCCGTCGCTTCCAGCTCTGTCAACGATGCGCCAAACAACCGCCCCGCCCCGCCCAGCCGCCTCACCGCACGCGCAATCCGCGTCGGACCCATCCCCGGCGTCAACGTCAGCGCCATCCACCCCAGCCGCTCCTCATCAAGCGCATCCAAACCCAGAGTCATACCAGCCTCAGCAGTCCCGCAGGTCCTACGAAAGCGGGCGAAGTTTCCTACGATCCCCGACCCTAAAGCCCTTCCCTCCACGAAGCAATGCCACTTGTGGCCCACGCCCTTTTCCCTCTGTTTGCCTCATGACTCATGACCCATCAATAACCGTCTCCCACAACCCAGGCTGCCCATCTACTAAACTCAACCCATCAGATTGCCAACCCGACCCAAACTCCGCGTCGCCGCCATCGACTTCCTCAACCCAGCCCCGCTCATGTGGGACTTCGAACACCAGCCTCACAGCGCCGACCTCGCCACCCGGTACACCCTCCACTACACCCAGCCGTCCCTCTGTGCCCAGGAGCTCCTGACGGGCGAGGCCGACCTCGGCCTGATCCCCATCGCCGCCCTCACCCCCGCGCTCGCCATCATCCCCGGCTGCACCATCGCCTCGCTCGACCACGTCCGCTCCATCGTCCTCCTCATCAAGCAGCCCTTCACCCTGGAGACCCTGCGCACCGTCTCCGTCGACACCGCCTCCCGCAGCTCGGTCGCCTATACCCAACTGCTCCTTCGCAAGTTCACCATGAACCGCCCCAATCTCCTGCCTCACGCCGCCGATCCGATTGCCATGCTCGAGCGCGCCGACGCCGCCCTCATCATCGGGGACCCCGCTCTCCTCGCCCGCGAACATCAATCCGAGATCGAGCAGACCGTCGGCCCCTGCACCTGGCTCGACCTCGCCCACGAGTGGCACAGCCGCACCGGCCTCCCCTGGGTCGCCGCCGTCTGGGCCGCCCGTCCCGAGACCCTCACCTCCCACACCGCCGGCCAGCTCGTCACCGATCTCAACCTGTCCCGCGTCCACGGCCTTGCCCACATCGAGGACCTCGTTCGCGAATGGACCGGACGCATCGATCTTCCGGACCAGACCATTCGCGAATACCTCACCGGGAACATTCACTACGAGCTCAGCAGCCACTGCATTCGCGCGATCAACTACTTCCGCCAGTACGCAGCCGGACTCGCCATCCTGCCGCCACTTCCCCAACTGCGCTTCTTGTAGGATCGAGTTGTAGCCGTTCTCCACCGGCGGCGTACCACCGCATCAAACTTCCGCCGTCCCTCGTCATCCGGATTTCCTCTGCTAAGAGTCTTACTTGCCCGTAAGAGCGTCTGAAGTCACATGATCGTACCGGCAGCCACGACCGTCAGCACCTTGCACTCTGCCGCCCTTTGGCTCGCCGCCGCCCACCACGGCAACCACTTCCTTCACATCCTCATCCGTTTCGGCATCATCGGTATCTTCCTCGTCTCCATCGTCGACTCCTCCTTCGTCCCGCTCCCCATCCCGGGTGTCACGGACATCATGATCGTCCTGTTCGCCGCTCAGCACGCCAACCTCTTCCTCCTCGTGCTCGCGGCCACAGCCGGCTCCGCGCTCGGCGGATATCTCAGCTACCAGGTCGGACACGCCGGCGGCATGCAATTTCTCGAAAAGCACGTTCCGCCCCGCATCTTCAAACGCGTCACCGGCTGGATGGAAAACAACGCAATCCTTGCCGTCGCGCTTCCGGCCATCCTCCCTCCGCCAATGCCCTTGTCGCCCTTTGTCCTCGCGGCCGGCGCCCTCAACATGTCCAAGCAAAAGTTCCTGACCGCCTTCACCCTCAGCCGCGCCGCGCGCCACATCATCGCCGCCTGGCTAGGCGTCCGCTACGGCAAACAGGTCCTGCGGCTGTGGGCGCACTTCTCCGACAAATGGGCCACCACCATCCTCATCAGTTTGTGGTCGGTCATCCTTATCGGCGTCGCCATCGCCTTCTGGAAGATCTACAAGACCTCCAAATCCCTCAAGGGCGGCGGGTCCCCAAAAGCCGAACCCGCCAGCGCCTGACAAACTCCGAAAAAGCTGCACCGGACTCAAAGCCAGCTACACCCTGCCTTCCGCCGTCATCTCGACCGAAGCTATCGTCACCTTCCGCCGTCATCTCGACCGGAGCGAAGCGAAGTGGAGAGACCCCTGTATTCGCTCCTGCCCCGCCCGTCAGGCCTCCCAAGTCAGCACGACGCCTAAGCCGCCACCGCAACCTTCGACCTCGGCGCAAACTTCCGCTTGTAGTATGCCGTCGTCAGTGCAATCGCCGGAACCCCGACTGCCGTCGGCCAAAGCCACAGAACCATCCCCGCATGCTGAAAGACATGGCTCAGCGTCACCACGGAAAATGCCGTCCACGCCGCGATGTAGCTGCCGATGAAGTTCCCCAGGTGCGTGTACCACCAGAACATCTTCTCTTTCGGCTTCCGCACAAAGCTCCACATCTGCAGCCCCGCAGCCCGCATGCCGATCACCCCGAACACCACCGCCACAATCCCGAACCCCTGAACCCACTGCGGCCGGAACGCCCCAAACGCCGCCAGGCACCCGCTGCTCACAAATGTGAACACGCCTGCGATCCAGTCAACCGGAGCCGCACTCCCGCCCCGAGCCAGTGCCTTCAGCCGCAGCACCCGGTAGCCGGAGAACGCCAGGTAAAAGCTGAATACCGCCACCAGCGCCAGAAACAACACCGGCCGGTACAGCGCCATCGGCAGCGCCGTCGCCGCCACCGCACCCATCGACCACAGGTAAACCATGCCCCAGCGCTTATGCTGCTTACCGCCTTTCGCCGTCGCCAGCGCCACCGGTGCCAGCAGAAACGACGACGCCCCAGCCGCCACATGAACTCCCAACAACACCTTCATCCACAACGGATCCGCGTGTGTCATCGTTCCTCCACTCGTGCCTCTTGCCTCGAAACCAGCTCATCCAGCGAACGGAGCGTCTCGTCCGCCCAGTCGACGATGGCTCGAGCCTCCGCCATCCCGTATCGCAGCGTCATCAGGTAAAAAGGCAGCCCCGGCTTCCCCGCATTGCGCCTCCTGATCTCCGCTTCCAAAGAGCTGTAGCGCTGGAGGTCCGCCGCAAATCGCTCCCGCTCTGCGGACACCTCCCTCCCGCACCTTCTCAAGGGATCCATTTGCCCCAAAAAAAAGCTTCAACAACATCTCGTTACGCGGCCTGCGCATCCCCGGCATCACGCCTAGCCACGCAGCCAGCCGATCTCTTCCAGCTGCCGTCAACGAATACACCTTCCGCCCCGTCCCGCCCCGTCTCCTCCACCTCCACCAGCCCCTGCTTCCGCAGGCTCGCCAGAGATGGGTAGATCTGCCCAAAGCTCTCGCTCCAGAAGTTCCCGATCGACATCGCAATCCGCTGCCGTATCTCATACCCCGACATCGGCCGCCAGGCTCAGCATCCCCAGCAACGCCTCGGCCGTGGTCGTCCGATCTACGGCATTCCTGTCCAACTTCATATCTTCAAGTTATATCTGCCAGATAGAACAAGCAATAAGAAAACACACTCGTCTCCCCGCAACTCAAAGTAGGCGCGGAAACTAAAAACTGGGAACCAACAACGAACAACCGCCCCTAAAATTCCCACCGCAAAAGCGTCGCTCCCACGGTAAACCCAGCCCCCACACTCGCCAGCAGCACCAAATCCCCCTTCTTCAGCCGCCCCTCACTCAAAGCCGTGTCCA
Organism: uncultured Acidobacteriaceae bacterium; assembly: GCA_963778445.1. Lineage (GTDB taxonomy): Bacteria > Acidobacteriota > Terriglobia > Terriglobales > Acidobacteriaceae > Edaphobacter. The sequence continues at coordinate 665,564 of CAVZUG010000001.1, forward strand.
TCGCCAGGGGAATCGTCCCCGCCGTCGTATTGCCGTACCGATCGATGTTGATCACCACGCATTCCTCCTTCAGCCCCAGCCGCTCCGCCGTCGAAAGGATAATTCTCTTATTCGCCTGGTGAGGAATAAAGCAGCTCAGATCCCCGCCCGTCACGCCGTTCCGCTCCAGCACCGTCTCCGCCGCCTCCGCCATCTTGCGCACCGCAAACTTGTACACCGCGCCGCCATCCTGGTGGACGTAGTGCATCTTCGCCGCCACCGTCTCCGCCGTCGCCGGATGGAGGCTGCCGCCCCCTGGCATATTCAGGCTCACCGCACCTGAGCCGTCGATCTCGTGCCAGTAATCGATCAGACCCGACCTCGTCGCCCTCGCACGGCTCCAGCAGCACCGCGCCCGCTCCATCGCCGAAGATCACGCACGTCGCCCGGTCCGTATAGTCGATCACCGAACTCATCACATCCGCACCGATCACCATCACCTTGTGGTGCATCCCGCTCTCTACCAGCTTCGCCCCTACCTGAAGCGCATACGGAAACCCCGAGCACGCCGCCGACAGATCGAATCCCCAAGCGCCCTTTGCCCCAAGCCTGTCCTGCACCAGGCAAGCCGTCGCCGGAAAGAACATATCCGGCGTCACCGTCGCCACAATAATGACCTCGACCTCACTCGCGTCCACACCGCGTCGCGCCAGGCAGTCCTTCGCCGCCTCCACCGCCAGGTCGCTCGTACCCACACCCTTGTCCACAATGTGCCGCTCGCGAATCCCCGTCCGCTCCTGGATCCACTGATCGTTCGTCGCCACCATCTTTTCCAGGTCCGCATTCGTCAACAGACGCGGCGGAACATACGTCCCAACCGAACTGATCTTCGCCCTCACCGGCGCATGCGGCCGCAACGTCAAACTCAAATCCATCACCTCGCACCAGAACGCGCATCCAGCGCACCCGGCTTCGTCAAGCCCATTCTCTCCGAGATGCATGCGGATGTCATCAGCCGCGCGATGATAGACTCATCCCTGTGCCGGGTCCTACGCGACGTAATCCCGCCAACCCCGCCAGGTCCGGAAGGAAGCAACGGTAACGGGCTAGTATGGGCGCAGTAGGTCGCCCGGTACACCTCCCTCCCCTAACAAGCGCTCGTCCTTTACCTCATGCGACTACGCATTTCCTTCCTCATCCTCTTCTCTTTGTCCCTCCCATCGTTTGCGCAGGACGTGCACGTCCACGTCTCGCCGCAGAGCAAGGGAACCACCTCCAGCACCGACAGCTTCCCCACCATCCAGATGGCCATGGACCACGCGCCCGAGCCCGGTCCCGCTCCCGGCAAAGACGGCCGCCCGGCGCGCCTCTTTCTTCACATAGCCCCCGGCACCTACTCTGAGCGCGTCATCGTCACCCAAAACCGCCCCAACACCACGTTCCTCGGTGAAGGGCCCGATCCATCCGCCGTCGTCATCACCGCCAGTCAAAACGCCAAAGCCGCCGGCGGCACCTTCTTTACCGAGACCGTCCGCGTCGACGCTCCAGGCTTTGAAGCCGACAACCTCACCTTCGAGAACGCCGCCGGCAACACCGGACAAGCCGTCGCTCTCGCCAACCGCTCCGATCGCTCCGTCATCAGGCACTGCCGCATCCTCGGCCACCAGGACACCCTGTTCGCCGACTTCGGCCGCCAGTACTACCTCGACGATTACATCGAGGGCACCGTCGACTTCCTCTTCGGCAACGCCTCCGCCGTCTTCGACCGCTCCGAGATCCACGAGCTCTCCCCCGGATACCTCACCGCGCAGTCCCGCACCAGCCCGCGCCAGACCACCGGGTACGTCATCCTCCACAGCCGCATCACCAGTTCCCTCGAGGCACCCTCCGGCCCATCATCCGCATCGGCCCCGATGTTCTTCCTCGGCCGCCCCTGGCGAGCCTACTCCCGCGCCGTCGTAATCGAGACCGAGCTCCCCGCCACCCTCTCCCCCGAAGGCTGGTCCAAATGGAAGGGCAACAACAACGACGCGACCGCCTTTTATGCCGAGTTTCACAACTCCGGCCCCGGCGCAGCCATCGAACATCGCGCATCCTGGACCCACCAGCTCACCGCCGCCGAAATGCAGAAGTATCTCCCCGCGCAGTTCCTCCGCGGGCCAGACCACTGGAACCCACAGGCCGAAGCGTCAAAACTCCCCTGAGGACGCAGAAAGCCGGCCCGTAGGCCGGCTCTTTTCTGCCTCCTTCACGCCTGTTACATTGCGCCTGAATGCGCGCCGTTCTTCTGTGCAATCCCCTCGATCATGGTCGTATGTTCCTGAATCACCTGCTGCCCTTGCGACACAGCATCCTTCAGCTGCGGATTCTTCGTGGAGCTTACCTCCGTCTTGAACTCGCTCAGATCTTTCTTGTGATCCTTCACCATGGCTGCAATGTACTGCTTGTCGAAAGCATCGCCAGAGAGCGCCGATAGCTTCTTATCCAGCATCTGGTGCTGCGCGTTCAGGTCCGATGGCGGTGTCAACCCGGCCTGCTCGACAAATGGCTTCATCGTCTCCTGCAGCTTGGTATGGTCGTCGACCATCTTCTGCGCGAAGCCTTTGACATCATCGTTGGACGACTTCGTCAATGCCAGCTGCGCCAGCTTGATCTCCGCCATGTTGCCCTCGGCCGAAGTCTTCAGGAACGTCTTGTCTTTGGCCGAAAAGCTCGCGCTCCCTTTCGATCCTGACGCTCCGTTACACATCTGTCCGAACACCGGCGCACTGCACAGCGCTGTGGCCGCACAAAGAACCGCGATACTGATTCCCTTGAATCTCATCTCTGCTCTCCTCAGTCCAAAAAATCTCGCTCTCTACAGTCCAGTTGGGTGTCTCTTGTAAGGCAAACGTTGCCCTGCATACCGCAGGCATTTATGCCGTCGCGTTCTATCCAAACTTTCTTTACCTCATCATAGAAAGCATTGTGTCCAGCTCTCCCGCCATCCCCGCCGGCATCTCTCGCCCGGACGCCGCTCCGCCCAAAGCTGCCACGCCGCCACACTTCCTCGGCGACCTCTACCTCTTCCGCTGGACCGAGCTCACCCTCCGCCTACCCCTCGTCAGCTCCGTCGCCGTTGCTCTCTGCCTCTTCATCGGTATTCTGATCGGCCACCCTTCCGGAGGCCTCATCGCCGGCGGCGGCGCCTTTACCATCGGCTTCGGCGCCAATCAGCGCATCGCCGACTCCCGCGTCTGGCCCATGCTCGCCGCCATCTTCGCCTGCGCCAGCGCCACACTCGCCGGAACCATCGTCGGCCACCACGGCTACGCGCTCGTCCTCGCCGCCAGCGGATCCGCCTTCATCTACGGCGTGCTCACCGCGCAAAATACCGGCCTCTCCTGGGTCGGACAGCAGGCGTCGGTCGCCCTCTTCGTCGCGTCCGCCTTTCCCAGCGCGCCCCGCGCCGGCCTCATCCGCGCCGGCCTCATCCTTGCCGGCGGAGCCACCCAGCTCCTCATCACCTCCGTCGGCCTGCGCCTCCTCCCCGAGCTCCAGAAGCACCTCTTCAGCATCCCGCACACCGTCTACTGCAGCCTCGCCGTCACCCTCCGCATCCGCCGCCACGATCTGCTCCACCGCCTCCACGACCTCCCTCTCGCACTCCCCGGCCTCACCACCCGCCAGTCCCTCATCTACTCCCTGCGTCTCGTCATCTCCGTGGCAATCGGCTCCGAGCTCTACCGTCACCTCGGCATCCAGTCCGGCTACTGGATTCCCATGACCGCCCTCCTCGTCCAGAAGCCCGCCTTCTTCGAGACCTTCACCCGCGCCTCCTCTCGCATCCTGGGCACCGTCGCCGGAGCCTGGCTCTGCACCCTCCTGCTCGCGCACGTCAGCTTCAGCCTCCCCGCCATCGCCGCCGCCGCAACTCTCTTCGCCTTCCTCTCCTTTGCCACCAATGCCGTCAACTACGGCCTCTTCACCGCCTTCCTCACCTCCTACATCGTGTTCCTGCTCTCGCTCAACCAGATCCCCGCACCCGTCATCGCCCACCGCCGCGCCTGGTGCACCATCCTCGGCGGCCTCGTCGCCCTCGCCATTCACCTCGACGCCATCCGCCGCCACCGCTCCCGAACCGCAGCATCCGGATCGCTCCCTCCCCGCCCATCGCTATAGAATCCGGGGAACCCAATCCCTCGCTCCAACAAGGTGCCCATGATCAGAGCGGCCGTACTCCTGGCTCTCGCGCTTCCTGCCCTTTCAGTCGCTCAGGAGCAGCACGTCCATCCTGCTCCGGAGAAGCTCGGTACGGTGTCGTTCTCAACCACATGCAGGCCTGAGGTGCAGACCGAGTTCAATCGCTCCGTCGCTCTCCTGCACTCCTTCGCCTATAGGGAAGCCGCGGACGGTTTTCATCGCGTGGCTCTCGCGGACCCTCAATGCGCCATTGCTCATTGGGGCGCCGCTATGACGCACTTCCACCAGCTATGGGATCTGCCACCCTCGCCCGCCGATACCGCTGCCGCGACACAAGAGCTCAGGCTGGCTGCCCCGCTCCAGGCCTCCGAACGCGAGCGCGGATATCTCGATGCGCTCAGCCTCGTGTTCAAGGATCCCGACTCCGCTCCCTTCAGCACGCGAGCGCTGAACTATGAAGCTGCAATGCGGCGGCTGGCGATAGGAAATCCCCAAGACGTCGAGGCGCAGGTGTTTTACGCTCTCGCTCTTATCTCCAACGCTTCCCCTTCGGATAAAGATCACCGAAAACAAAAGGAGGCAGCGGACATCCTTGAGGCCCTCTTTCACACGTACCCCGATCACCCCGGCATCCCGCACTACCTCATCCATGCCTGCGACAGCCAGGAGCTCGCCTCTCGCGGTCTTCCCGCCGCCAGGATCTACGCCAGCGTCGCTCCCTCGGCGCCGCATGCGCTCCATATGCCGTCCCACATCTTTACGCGGCTCGGCCTGTGGGACGACTCGATCGCGTCCAACCTTGCCGCAAGAACCGCTGCGCAGAATCAGGGAGACGTCGGCGAAGAGCTCCACGCCATGGATTACCTGGTCTACGCCTACCTGCAGAACGGCGACGATCCAAACGCAGCTCTGGTCATCCAGCAGCTCAACGCAAAGGAAAATCTGCGCATCGGCGAGTTCAAGGTCGGATACGCAGCAACCGCCATGCCCGTCCGTTACATCGTCGAACGGCAAAAATGGCGTGACGCGGAAAAGGTCGCCGATCCGCCCGATGGCGCCCAGCCGCAGGTCACAGCCATCGCCGTGTGGGCTCGTGGACTGGGATTCGCCCGCAACGGCGACTCCCACGCAGCCGATGGGGAGGCCGAAAAACTCCGCCTGCTCACCGACCGGCTGCGTGCATCAGGAAACAATTATTGGACGACCCAGGTCGACATCATGAGGCGCGAAGTCATGGCGTGGTCGGCGGAGGCTGCGCACCAGCCTGCCCAAGCCCTCGCTCTCCTCCGCAGCGCCGCCGAGCAGGAAGACGGAATTGAAAAGCTCCCGATCACCCCGGGGCCCATCGTTCCCGCCCGTGAACAGCTGGGAGAGCTATTGCTGTTGCAGGGTGATCGCCGCGCAGCCTCGGAGGCATTCAGGCTTGCATTGCTGCATGCTCCCAAACGGCGGGGAGCCCTGAGAGGAGCCGCTCAAGCCGCCGCACATCCTTCCTGAGATGAGGTTGCCGCTCCCCTCATCGAGGAGGCGCTTCATGCTCCCGAAATCCTCCGCCGCTCCCGTTAGCCGTCGCTCTCCTCAAGGGACCACCTCCAGTCTCCGGGAGACACCTCGGACATCAACGCACCGCGGATCCCCTCCCCCGCACCTTGGTAAACTAAAAGGCTGTGACCGCCCCCACCATCCTCGACACCGAAGCTTCCACCACACTCGCCCCAAGGTCGGCTTCGTCTCCCTCGGCTGCCCCAAGAACCTCGTCGACTCCGAAGTCATGATGGGTATGCTCCACGACAACGGCGCCGAGCTCACCCCCGACGCCGAAGACGCCGAGATCATCGTCATCAACACCTGCTCCTTCATCGACTCCGCCAAGCAGGAGTCGGTCAACACCATCCTCGAGATGGTCCAGCACAAGACCGAAGGCCGCGCAAAGAAGCATCATCGTCGCCGGCTGCCTGGTCGAGCGCTACCGCGACGAGATCCGCAAAAATATTCCCGAGGTCGACGCCGTCGTAGGCACCGGCGAACTCGAAGGCATCCTCGCCGCCGCCGGCCTCACCCCAACTGGCCACACCCGCGACACAGCGAACCCATTCAACATCCTCACCACCACACCGGGTGCCCCACCCTCTCCGACAGCTTCACCGTCGGAAAGGGTGCGGTCCGGAGCGCCACAGGATCCCAACCTCATCCTCGAAGACCTCACACAGCCCTCCATCGCAGCCCACCTCCAGCAAGACCTCGCTATCCTTACCAACATCACCGTGGGTGACACCCTCGTCCACCGCGCCGCCTCGTCTGTCTCCCAGCACTCCCGCCCGCTCACCGACCCGCACGTCGCCCCGCAACTCGGCATCGCCCAATCCCTCGCCGAGACCGGCACCACGCACGGCGACTCCCCCCTCACCCACCCCGGCCAACACACCACCCACATCTCCCATCCCGACAAACCCGCCGGCCCCGCCACCGACCCGGGTGGCCCAGGTACGCGAAGCTTACCTGGGAATGCCGCCACTGCTTTGAACGAGCAGACTCCCGTCCCGAAGGCGACGCCCGCTTCGCCGCCGGCCGCTTCTCCCGCAGTCCTGGGACGGCGCCACCGCCGCACTCCCCGACTACCTCTACTCCGACGCCACCCCACGCATCCTCGCCACCCCCCGCGCCTCCGCCTACATCAAGATCGCCGAAGGCTGCGATCACCCCTGCTCCTTCTGCATCATCCCCCAGCTTCGCGGCAAATTCCGCTCCCGCCGCATCGGCTCCATCCTCGCCGAAGCCCAGAACCTCATCGCGCAGGGCGTCCGCGAGATCACCCTCATCGGCCAGGACACCACCTGCTACGGCGAAGACCTCGGCCTCGCCGAAGGCCTCGTCCCAACTTCTGGACGCCCTCGCTCCCCTCCCCGGCCTCCGCTGGCTCCGCTTCCTCTACACCTATCCCAACAAGGTCACCACCCGCCTCCTCGAAACCATCGCGCGCCACGACAACATCGCCAAATACCTCGACGTCCCCCTCCAGCACGCCAGCCCCTCCGTCCTCAAAACCATGAAGCGCGGCGGCTCCGGCGACATCTTCCTCAAGCTCATCGAGAAGGCCCGCGCAATCGTTCCCGGCATCGTCATCCGTACGTCCTTCATCGTCGGCTTCCCCGGCGAGACCGAAGCCGACTTCCAGCAACTCTGCGACTTCGTCACCGCCGCGAAGATCGACTGGCTCGGCGTCTTCACCTACTCCGACGAAGAGGGCGCGAAAGCCTTCGATCTAGCCCCCGAAACCAAGCTCCCCAAACGCACCATCGAAGCCCGCCGCCGCAAGCTCATGCGCCTCCAGCAAAAGATCTCCGCAAAGGCGAAGCAAGCCTGGATCGGCCGCGAGCTCGACATCCTCGTCGAAGGCCCCAGCGAAGAGACCGACCTCCTCTGGGAAGGCCGCACCCTCTCGCACGCCCCCGAGATCGACGGCAAAGTCTTCCTCAACGACTTCGGCCCCCACGAAACCCTCGTCCCCGGCACCTTCTACCGAGCCGAAATCACCGAATCCCACGACTACGACCTGGTCGCCCGCATCCTCAACTAGCCAACCCGCATCCCCGCCAGCCGTGCCACAATCTATTCCTGTATGAGCTCCACACCACGCGCCCTCTTCTGCCCCATCTGCCGCAAAGTCGTCCTCGCCGGCTCTGAAGACTTCCCCTTCTGCTCCGACCGCTGCCGCATCCTCGACCTCGGCAAGTGGGCCTCCGGCGATTACAAGATCAGCTCCCCCATCCTCGATCCCGACCTCCTCGAAGAGCTCGAGCACGCCGAGCAGCAGCGCAAGCCCCTCCACGAAGACTCCGACGACTCCCGCTACAAGCACTAGCTCTCCGCCGTCATCTCGACCGGAACGCAGCGGCGTGGAGAGACCCCTGTATCTCCCCACGCCCCCCGGGTGCCCCACTCTCTCGCGGCTGTGTCGCGAAAGGGTGGGGTGTCGCGCGATTGCGCGACCACCTTACGCCCGCCCCTGCCATAAACTCATCAGGATGCCCCACCAACCCCCACAAGACACACGTTCCCTCGCAAAGACTCGCTGGGCCTGGCTCATCGCCACCTTCTTCGGAGCCGGCAACCTCCGCCCCGGCCCCGGGACATACGGCTCCGTCGCCGCCGTCCTCCTCTGGTACGCCGCCGCCCATCTCCTCCACCCATCCCCCGCGGCCCTCGCCATCGGCACCGCCCTCGCAGCCATCGCAGCCACGGCCATCGGCATCCCCGCCGCCACAATCGTCGCCCGCGAGTCCGGCCGCGAAGACCCAGGCCACGTCGTCATCGACGAGGTCGCCGGCCAGCTCATCGCCCTCATCGCCCTCCCCCCGGACTGGCGCCACGCCGTCCTCGCCCTCCTCCTCTTCCGCCTCTTCGACATCCTCAAACCCCCACCCATCCGCCAGCTCGAGCGCCTCCCCAAAGGCACCGGCATCATGCTCGACGACGTCGCCGCCGGCCTCCTCGCCCTCCTGGTCGCCCAGACGGCCACCCACCTCGCCCACTTCTAGTCGCTCTCCTGTCGCCGCGCTTGCCGTTGCCTGTTCTTTTGCTTGTCATTCAGGAGCGAAGCGGAGGAATCTGCTGTTACTTCCGCCCAGCAACAAACGCGTCGCGATCCTCGATGTTGCATCAGCCCAACCCGCGGTCTACGCTGAGAGGAGGCCCATGACCCCTCTCCTCAAGTCCGCCCGGCAGAACCCTCAGTCCCCCACCCCACCCCACCTCGACCGCCTCGCCCCCTCCGCCGCCATGCCCGGAGGCGACGTTACCCTCCACGGCTCCGCGCTCAGCACTGGCCACCAGGCACCCCCCTACGCCACCGTCGGCGACATCTCCGCCCGCGCCACGCTCAGCCGACCCCGCGAGGCCACCATTCGCATCCCTGACGGCTGCATCTCCGGCGAGCTCGTTCTTCACCACACCGGCGGCGCCTCCAACCCGCTGCCTCTCAGCGTCGCCGTTCCCATGGCCGACAACCTCCACCCCGTCTCCAACCCCGCCGTCGACGCCGACGGAAATGTCTATGCCACCTTCTCCGGACCGCGCGGACAGGCCGTTCCCGTCTCCGTCTTCCGCATCGAACGCGACTTCCAGATGCGCCCCTTTGTCCGCGAAATCCTCAACGCCACCGGCCTCACCTTCGGCCCCGACCGCCATCTCTACATCAGCTCCCGCGCCGAAGGCACCGTCTACCGCGTCTCGCCCGCCGGAGCCGTCACCACCTATGCCGAAGGCCTCGGCCTCGCCACCGGCCTCGCCTTCGATTTCGAGGGCAATCTCTACGTCGGCGACCGCTCCGGAACCATCTTCAAGATCCCACCCGGCAAGGCGCGCGACTTCAGCGCCCCGCAGGCCGACCGTGAGATCTTCGTCTTTGCCACCCTCGAGCCCTCCATGGCCGCCTACCACCTCGCCTTCAACGGCACCGGCACCCTCTTCGTCACCGGCCCCACCACCTCCTCCAGCCAGGCCGTCCACGCCATCGACCGCGACGGGGACACTACCGTCTTCTACAAGGGCCTCGGCCGCGCCCAGGGCCTCGCCTTCGATGTCGACGACAACCTCTACGTCGCCGCCTCCCTCCACGGCCAGCGCGGCATCGTCCGCATCACCCCTTCACAGGAAGCCTCCCTCATCCTCTCCGGCAACAACCTCGTCGGCCTCGCCTTCCTCGAAGACGGCTGCGCCGCCCTCGCCACCCGCGACGCCCTCTTCCACGTCGACCTCGGCATCGCAGGCCGCCCACTCGTCTGAGCCGCTCCAGACCATGCACGATCCCTCCTTTCACACCATCTGCGGAGCTCATCGGCTCTCGACAGAGCAGCAGCAGCACCTGTGCAACGCAGGCTTTCTTGTCCTCCCAAACATGCTCGGGGACGGGGAGCTCGTCGCCCTCGAGCGCGCCTACGACACGGCCATGGCCGCAGGGGAGGGCGACGACTTCAGAGTCGCCACCAGCACAACCCGTCTCAACCACCTCGTCAGCCGCGGCCCCGCCTTCGAGTCCCTTTTCCTCCATGCCCCCCTGCTCGCAGCCGCGTCCCTCGTCATCGGCGGCCCCTTTAAGCTCAGCAGCCTGCTCGCTCGAACCCTCCGCCCGCACACGCCCGCACAGGACCTCCACGTCGACCTCAAGCGCAACTCGGACGCCTTCCCCATGCTTGGCTTCATCCTGATGATCGACAGCTTCCGCCCGGACAACGGAGGGACGCGCTTCATCCCCGGCTCGCACCTCCGCCCCGACTCCCCCGAGACGTCCCTCCCGGATCTCCGCGCATCCCTCGAAGCCGAGGTCCTCGCCTGCGGACCCGCCGGAGCCGCCACCATCTTCAATGCCTCTACATGGCACGGCCACACCGCCAACCTCTCCGACCTCCCCCGCCGATCCATCCAGGGATACTTCGTCCCGCGCGACGCCCACTCCGGCAGCAACCCCGGCACCCGCCTTCCCCCCGAAACCCTCGCCCGCCTGAGCCCCCTGGCGCAATACCTCCTCGTCATCTGAACCGGCAACCCACATACTTCCTTCCTCAGCGATAATCCCCTCCGGCAAACCCCGCCGCCAGCGGTAAGATATGCGGATGAGCGGACCCGAGCCAGCCGATCCCACCCGTCACAAAGAGACCCTCCTCGAATCCATCGCCTCCATCGTCGTCCTCTTCGCCGTCTGGCTCTTTGCCATCACCTTTGCCGTCCAGAACTTCGTCATCCCCTCCGCCTCCATGGCCAGTACCCTGCTCGTCGGCGACCACGTCCTCGTCGACCACATCACCTTTGCGGAGTCCGACCCTCTCGCCCCCTTCGTCCATCACCGCGACCCGCAGCGCGACGACATCATCGTCTTCTTCAAACCGCCAGCCAAGCCCTCGGGCGAGCACGACATTCTCGTCAAGCGCATCGTCGGCATCCCCGGCGATCGCATCCACCTCCGCAGCGGCATCCTCTATCGCAACGGCGTCGCGCAAATCGAGCCGCAGACCGCCAAACCCAGCGCCCTCGACTACGATCCCTACCGCGACGACTTCCCCTCTGTCCCTCCGCAAGACCGCCCCAACATCACCGCCACTTGGACGATCGATCTCCCGCAGCACATCCGGGGCGACGACCTGGTCGTCCCACCCGGCTGCTACTTCGTCATGGGCGACAACCGCCTCAACTCCCTCGACGGCCGTTACTGGGGCTTCGTCCCCCGCGCCAACATCCTTGGCCGCCCCCTCTTCATCTACTGGTCCTACATCACAGGCGACGACCAGATGTACAAGACCAGCCTCTCGGACAAACTCGCCTTCGCCGGGCATGAGGTCGTCCACTTCTTCGACGAAACCCGGTGGCGCCGCACCCTCAAGATAGTCCGCTAGCCACCCTCACTCATACCGCTTCTCCCCCGCCATCAGAGAAGTGCCCCTATGTACCTGGCCTGCGGCGCGATACTTGGCCTTTACCCGATCCGAAAAGGCGGGCACTCGATGAGGTCAGAAAGACACGGGACGAGATTCGTTCGCGTGTTCAGGCTCTTGTTCGGAACGAAGGACTTCAGCCCGTGAATCCTGAATGGGCAGAACCTAGTCTGAGAGACTTCAGCTGGGACGGTATGGAACAGGTCATCACAACTCAGCAGGCTTCCTCGATACGAACGCTCCAGTTCATCACCATCGCCTGGATGGTTGTCGAGCTTTGTGTCGCTGTCTACTCTGGCGTCCGTTCTCACAGCATCGCCTTGACCGCTTTCGGTGTGGACAGTGGGATTGAACTCCTTTCAGCCCTGGTTGTCCTGTGGCGGCTCGCCCTTGGCCCTGCAACGGAGAGGCGTGCGGCCCGGATCTCCGGTTTTCTGCTCTACGGACTAGCGGCGTACATACTCGTGACCTCGCTTCTGAGCCTCCTAAGCCGCTCCTCCGAAGCTCAGCCAACGCTTTTGGGAATCTGGCTTCTCATCGCCGCTGCGATCGTCATGCCATTGCTCGGACGAGCGAAGAAGTCACTGGCCCAGAAGACGGAAAGCCGGGCATTGAACGCAGACGCCGCCCAGAGCAACATCTGCGCGTATATGTCGTGGATTGCCCTCGCCGGGCTGTTGGTGAATCGCTACTTCCACCTTCACTGGGCTGATCCTGTTGCCGCGCTGCTTCTCCTTCCCATCGTTCTGAAGGAGGCTGGCGAAGCCAGCAAAGGCGAGGTATGCGAATGCTGCTGAGCACCGGGGAATATACTTGGTCTGTGCGGCGGTTCACCAGCTTCGCGGCAGTGCTTCTCATGCTCGCCATGATGGTGCCTGCGCTTGCCTGCGCTACCACTCCGAAGATGAGTCGGATGGAACAGGACTGCTGCCAGCAAATGCACGGCAAGTGCGGTGAGATGGCGAAGCAGGGCTGCTGTCGGATTGAGGTTCGGAACGACCTCAACCAGCTTCCAGCACACGTCGTAACCGCTCCCGTACTTCCGCTCATGACGGTAGCGCTTCTGTACCCGCTCCTGGTCGAGCTGCCTGCGTCTACGGGGTATCTCTGGCGCGTACCGGATGAGCACTCTCCACCCGGTCTTCTGATCGCTTCCACTACCGTTCTCCGCATCTGATTCGCTCCCAGGCCAACTGACCTGCACGTATCTACGTGCCTGCGTTCATTGGAACCAAAGGAGCAGTTATGAAGCAGCTCGCCATTCTGGCGTGCGTGCTGGCGCTTTCCGCGCCAGCCTGGGCCGCAGATCATGGCCCCGTCTTCGGCTACGCAACGCCGGTCAACTCGCAAGGAGAGTTCAGCTTCGATACCGGGCTGTTTGGCCGGTACGGATCCCTGGGCACTCAGTTCTCGACAGGAAGTCAGATCGGGTACGGCCTCACGCCGCACCTGACGTTCACCGCGTTTGCTCCCGCCACGTTCGGCAGCGGCTCTCTTCCCGAGACACGAATCTTCCCCGGAGGCGAGTGGTCGGCAGGTGCTTCCTGGCGTTTTCTCCATTCCGTGACGCAGGTTGGCAAGCGGCTGGAGGCTACCGGGACCTTGGGCGTCGTCGTGCCGGGGCCGCAGTCCGACTCGGGTGTCCTTGCAAGTGTTCACCGGGCACCGGGCATAGCAGGAACTGTGGCGACCGGCGTCGCCTCCCGTAGCCACTACCTGTGGCTGGGCGGGGGCTACACCTGGTTCCCCGAAACAGACCAGACCAAGCGCCCGGACACCGATCTCGTGGAGCACGGTCTATGGCTATCGCCCAGCTCGGCTCAGGCGAGGCTACGACCAGTGGGACTACCGCGGACTGCTTGAGTTCACCGGAGAGCACACCTCTGCGGTCAGAGCTCAGCGGCGCCGATCTGCCGAACAGCAGCTACGACCTCTCTCTGGCTCGGGCCGTCCATCCTCGCCATCTTCAAGAACGTGGCCATCGAGGGTGGGGTGCAAGGCCCGCTCTTCCGGGACGTTTCCAACACGGTCTATGGCCGCGAAACCGTCCGCTTCGCCCTCAACTTCAGCTATCTCAAGTTCTCGTCCAGGACGAGCACACATTGAAAGGATCAGCCATGAAAAGCCTTCTGGCCCTCGGCCTCTTCGCTCTCTCCTCCGTCGCCGCTCATGCGGAGTACGACCAGGTGAACATGACCGTCTTCGGTATGGACTGCGCTCCCTGCGCCCACGCCATTCACGTTTCTATGAAAGGCATACAGGGCGTGAACAAGGTCGATGTGGACCTGAACACCGGCCTCGTTGCCATCCAGCTCGCGCCGGGGAATTCGGCCGGCATGCAGCAGTTCAATCAGGCCGTAGAGAAGAACGGATTCACACACAAGGACGCCAAGGTCGTCGCCAAGGGACGGATCACAGGCACGGCCGCCGCCCCCGTTCTCGAAGTAACTGGCACCACGGACAAGTACGCTCTCGCAGGAAACGGAGCAAACCTTGCGTCTCTGATCGGGAAAACGGTCACCGTCTCTGGAACGCTGCCGCAAGCACCAAAGGGCAAGGTTCCAGACACTCTCAAGTACGACTCGATCGCGGAGGCAAAATGACCACCGCTAGCCTCGATCGCACCGGAGCGCAGGGCCAGACGAGCGGCCCTGCTCAACTACTTTTCGCTGTTCAGTTCTTTCAGCACCCTGATCTGCTGTGCATTGCCCTCGGTGCTTGTGCTGCTTGGCATGGGAACCGCCGTCGCTTCTCTGCTCTCGGCTGCTCCTTGGCTGGTCAGCCTTTCGCGGCACAAGATCTGGACGTTCAGCATAGCGGGAACGCTGATCGCCTGCAGCTTCGTGATGACCTATGTCATCGCCCCACGCCTGCGAGAAGGAGAGGCCTGCGACGCAGATGATCCGACCACTTGCGGCGAGGTCAGCAAGCTGAGCCGTGTTCTGCTTTGGGGCTCAGCAATGATCTACAGCGGAGGATTCTTTGTGGCCTATCTGCTGGGTCCGATCTTGAACCACATGGATCGCTGACAACTCGCTCCACGAGGTGCACCGGCCAGCGGTGGAGCTTACAGCTGATAAGTAACGCTAAGCGCGGTTTTGTTGAGCGACTGAGAACCTGGCACCTTACCCGATGCACTTCGAGCTGTGGCTTTGAATACTGACCCACGCCTCCACATCCTCAACAAAGAACGAGGTTGCGGGAACAGCCGCATCGCCGCGTATCTCATACCCTCCTCAGCTTGCGGAAGGGTCTCGCTTCTGAGACATCAATGAGCGGGCTGCCGTCATGCCGCGTTCGCTGCCATCCCGCCGCGACGCCGCGTTCGGTCTTGCAGTGCCCCGAACACCGGTTTCATCTCAGCATCGACCTGTGGCGTAGATACTCTCCCGGCCCGCTACAATGAGAATAGGCAAGGGACACCGTCAGCCTAAGCCGCGCGTTATCCCTTTTGGAATGAGGATTTTACCCGTAAACCCAATCGATAGACGAATTTACGGAAATCGTCATTTCGTAACTCATCTGGAATGACGATTTTAGGCATCAGATCCGGGGGGGGGTACCCCCTTCAAGAGTCTCACCCCTGCTCAAAGGACGATCCATCGGCCAGCCCAGCCAAACCACTTATGATCGCTGAAATCATCGCCGCCGGCTCCGAGATGCTCACCCCTCACCGCCAGGACACCAACTCCCTCTACCTCACCGGAGCAGCTCAACGATCTCGGCGTCCAAGTCGCCTTCAAGACCATCGTCGGCGACTCCCTCGATCACCTCACCTCCGCCGCCCGCATCGCCCTCTCCCGCGCCGACATCGTCCTCTTCTCCGGCGGCCTCGGCCCCACCGAAGACGACCTCACCCGCGAGGCCGTAGCCGCCGCCCTGGGCATCCCCCTCCACCGCCACGACGATCTCCTCGCCGCTCTCGAACGACGCTTCGCCGACCGCGGCATCACCATGCCGCCCAACAACCTCAAGCAGGCCGATGTCCTCGACGGCGCCACGGTTCTCCCCAACCGCACCGGCAGCGCCGCCGGCCAGTACCTTACCGCCACCGTCGCTGGCCGGCAAGATCGTGGTCCTCCTCCCCGGCCCACCCAGCGAACTCAAAACGCTCTTCGCCGAAGAGTGCCGGCCCCGACTCGCGGCGCTGCTCCCCGCCAACCACATCGCCCGCCGCCTCCTGCGCATGGCCCTCATCCCGGAGTCGCAGGTCGACGCTCGCACCGCACCCATCTACAACGAGTACCCCGATGTCGAAACCACGATCCTCGCCGGCTCCGGCGAGATTCAGCTTCACTTCGCCTGCGCCAAACCCACGCTCGCGAGAGGCGCAGGCCCGCGTCGACGAGCTCTCCGGCCGCGATCGAGCGCGAGATGGGCGACGCCATCTTCTCCTCGCACGGCGAGTCTCTGCCCGAGATCGTTCTCCACGTTCTCGGCATGCGGCAACTCACTCTCGCCGTCGCCGAAAGCTGCACCGGCGGTCTGCTCGCGCAGCGGCTCACCGCCGTTCCCAACAGCTCCAGCACTTTTCTCGGCGGAGCCGTCGTCTACACCACCGAGCTCAAGACCGAGTTCGCGGACGTCCCGAAAGATCTGATCGATTCGGCAGGCGCTGTCAGCGAAGAGGTCGCCCGCGCCCTCGCGGAAGGCATCCGCGCCCGCACCGGCTCCTCCCTGGGTCTGTCGATCACCGGGCTCGCCGGTCCCGGCGGAGGTCCCCCCGGCCCGGACGCAGAGCAAGCCTGTCGGCCTCGTCTACATCGCACTCGCCGACATCAACGGACGGATTGCCGGCAGTGCAACCTTCCGGGAGACCGCGAACGAGTACGCCTCTGGGCCACCCAGCACGCCCTTGAGCTGATCCGCCGCAAGCTCCTCTAAGCGCTTGCTAAACTCATCTCTGCAACCATGAACCCTTGGCTCCCCACGCTCGCCATCGCCTACCTTTTAGGCTCGGTACCCTTCGGATATCTGCTCGTCCGCATCTTTCGAAAGCAGGACATCCGCGTCCGTCGGCAGCGGCAACATCGGCGCCACCAATGTCGCTCGCTCTGGCGCCAAAGGGCTCGGCATCGCTACGCTGCTGCTCGACTGCCTCAAGGGGGCCGTCGCCGTTCTGCTCGCCTTTCAGATCGCGCGCCACGCTTTGCTCAGCAGGCCGGCCGCCTTTGACCTCGCCGCCGCCGCTGCTGTCGCCGCTACTCTCGGCCACGTCTTCCCCGTCTGGCTCGGCTTTCGCGGAGGCAAAGGCGTCGCCACCGCGCTTGGTGTCTTTCTTGTTCTCTCGCCGCCCACCGCCGGCTGCGCCCTGCTCGTCTTTCTCGTCGATCTTTGCGCTCACCCGGTACGTCTCGCTGGCTTCGATCGTCGCTGCCGCCTGCTTCCCGCTCTTCGGCTTCTACTTCGTCTCCGCACACTCGCCGATCGTAATCTTCGCCTTCCTCTTCGTCCCGCTACTCATCATTGCGAAGCACCACGCCAACATTCGCCGTCTGCTCGCCGGAACTGAGAACCGCTTCGGCGCGTAGAAAGGCAGTCGCTTGAGCCGTATCGCCGTCCTTGGCGCCGGCGCCTGGGGAACCGCGCTCGCCATCTCGCTCGCCCGCCGCGGCGGCCACGAGATCATCCTCTGGTCGCACTCCAGCCCACTCGCCGAGCAGCTCAAGACCTCGGCGAGAACCTTCCCTATCTCCCCGGCTTCACCCTCCCCGCCGACATCGACGTCACCTCCGACCTTCCCGCGCCATCTTTGAGGCCGACATCCTCCTCTGCGTCACACCGTCCCAGCACCTCCGCGGCGTCGTCAGTCACATCGCTCCCCTGCTCACGCGTGACCAGATCATCCTGACCGCCTCCAAGGGCCTCGAAGAGGGCACCAATCCTCCGCATGTCGCAGGTCATCGCTTCCATCTCCCCGAACCCGTGCGCCGTCCTCAGCGGACCCTCCTTCGCCCAGGAGGTCGCCGCCGGCATCCCCACCGCGATCGTCGCCGCCGCCTCTCAACCCGCGCTCGCCCAGACCATCCAGCGCGAGTTCTCCTCCCCCTCGCTCCGCATCTACACCAACGACGATGTCGCCGGCGTCGAGCTCGGCGGCGCGCTCAAGAACGTCATCGCCCTCGCCGCCGGCGTCGTCAACGGCCTGAACCTCGGCCACAACTCTTCCGCCGCCCTCATCACCCGCGGCATCGCCGAGATCACCCGTCTCGCTGTCGCCTGCGGGGGCCGTCGCCAGACGCTCTCCGGCCTCTCCGGCCTCGGCGACCTGGTGCTCACCTGCACCGGCACCCTCTCGCGCAACCGCTCCGTGGGCATCGAACTCGGCCGCGGCCGCCATCTTCCCGACATCCTCGCCGGCATGCACGGCAAGGTGGCCGAAGGCGTCCGCAGTACTGGCGCCGCGCTCGGCCTCGCGGCCCGCTACGGCGTCGAAATGCCCATCACCGACCAGGTCGACGCCATCCTCCACCACCACAAAGCTCCACGCGACGCCATCCGCGACCTCATGGCGCGCCCGGGCCGCGACGAGTAGCTTCGCTTCCACGCTCCCAAGCGCTTCCGCATTCGGCTTGCTAAAACGCGCCCCCCCAACTAACATCATCGCTCTTCTCTTCTGTCGACCGGAGGCGCACTATGAGTACCACCGGGCCTGCACTATCTCCTTCTTCCCCACCTGATATGGCCAAGCTTCAGGCCTTTATGGGCCGCGCCGTCGGTGACATGGGCGCGGCGCTCCACGCAGTGTTGATCCTTCTCGGCGATCGCCTGGGTCTCTACAAGGCGATGGCCGACGGCGTCCCGGTTACTCCCGGCGAACTGGCACAGCGCACCGGCACCAGCGAGCGCTACATTCGCGAGTGGCTGAACGCCAATGCTGCCAGCGGATATGTCCTATACGACGGCGCAACAGCGAGCTACTCGCTTCCGCCGGAGCAGGCGCTCGCGCTGGCCATGGACGAGAGCCCCGCCTTTATTCCGGGCATCTTCCAGATCGTCCGTGCCTGCTTCCATGACGCAGACCGCATCGAAGATGCCTTTCGGACGGGCTCAGGCATGGGATGGCACGAGCATCATCACGACCTCTTCCATGGCACAGAACGTTTCTTCCGCCCAGGCTATCTGGCGAACCTGACCAACAGCTGGATTCCCGCTCTGGATGGCGTGGAAGAAACATTGCAGCGCGGAGGAAAAGTGGCGGATATCGGCTGCGGCCTGGGCGCCTCAACCATCCTCATGGCAGAGGCATATCCGGCATCGGAGTTCTTCGGCTTCGACTACCACGCCGGATCGATCGATCTGGCGCGCAAGTCCGCAAGCCGGCAAGGCCTCTCCGATCGAGTCCACTTCGAGGTCGCGCCGGCCAAGGACTACCCCGGCAAAAACTACGACCTCGTCGCGTTCTTTGACAGCCTGCACGATATGGGCGATCCCACGGGCGCGGCCGCTCACGTGCGCTCCACCCTGAAGCCCGATGGCACCTGGATGATCGTCGAACCCTACGCCGAGGACGCCACCGAGGCCAATCACAACCCAGTCGGCCGCGTCTTCTACTCGGCATCCACAATGCTGTGCGTGCCCGCATCCCTCTCGCAGGAGGTCGGCGCCGCACTGGGAGCGCAGGCCGGAGAGCAACGCATCCGGGAAGTCGTCACAGGAGGTGGCTTCGGGCAGTTCCGCCGGGCGACGCAGACACCGTTCAACTTAGTCTATGAGGCAAAGCCCTGACCGCCGCAGCTAACGATTCTCTAAACGGTTTAGCTGCGCGAAAAGGGCATCCATACCCAATCGTATTTTGGTGTCCGGGACGGTCAGCTCGGCGTCGACCCTCGCGATCATTCCATGCTCGTCGATGGTCGACGCTGTTCTCCGACGAGGGTCAATCATCCAAACCGTCCGAACTCCCATCAGGCGGTAGTCCTCCACCCGCTCCAGCATCTCGCTGACCGTGTCCTCACGAGAGAATATTTCTATACAGAGCAGCGGTGGCGTTCGAACGATCATTTCGAACGCCTGGTCACCCCGAACCACACAAACATCCGGAACCCGAAAGTGCATCTCTGAAACCTGCACTCGCTGCTCCGTCAGAGCGAGCATTCCCCATTCCTCCTCATGCATCCCGAGAAACATCGCCAGAAACTTCTGAATGACCGCGTGCTGCCCTTCCCCCACGTTCCTCTCTCTCAACTCTCCATCCAGCCAGTCACAATCGGGTCGGTATCCCGTCCGCAGATACTCGTCGAGCGATATTGTCGCGTGTGCGGGATGCACCGACACTTCGCCGGTCATCGCCGCCGCTTCAATTCCATGGGTCAACGCTGCCATCTGTTTACCTCGCGCCTCGCCGTACTTCCGCGTGTCACGACACGCCGGCTGAGGACATCTTAGCTCTTCATCCGATCCACTCTCAACGGAACCACGCCTCCACCCTCGACTAAACTAGACCCATGGCCTTCAACCTCTTCGGTAAGCGCGACAAGCCCTCCGAACCCGAACAGATTAGCGCTTCCCAAGCTCCCGAAGAGCCTCAGCGCCGTTCTTTCTTCGACCGCATGAAGCAGGCGGTCACGCGCACTCGCGAGACCTTTACCGAATCCATCGCCTCCGTCGTCGCCCTCACCCGTGAGGTGGATGAGTCCACCATCGCCGATCTCGAGCCCGTCCTCCTGGCCTCCGACATCGGCAGCGCAACAACAGCCTTGGTTCTCGAAAACCTGCGCCAGCGCGCCTATCGCACCGGCATCTCCGGCGGAGCCGAGCTGAAGCAGCTCCTCAAGCAGGAGCTCAAGCAGGTCCTCGACAGCGTCGCTCGACCGGTCCAGCATCCCCAGGCGCCGCCCGAGGTCATCATGATGGTCGGCGTCAACGGCACCGGAAAGACCACCACCTCCGGAAAACTCGCCGCCCTTTACACATCGCAGGGCCGCTCTACGCTTCTGTGCGCCGCCGATACCTTCCGCGCCGCGGCTATCGAACAACTTGAGGTGTGGTCGCAGCGTTCCGGCGTCAACATGATCAAAACCAAGCAGGGCGGCGACCCCTCAGCCGCGCTGTATGACGCCTGTTCCGCCGCCAAAGCGCGCGGCACCCAGGTCCTGATCGTCGATACCGCCGGACGCCTCCACACCAAGACCGACCTGATGAAGGAGCTCGACAAGATGCGCCGCACCGCAGAAAGGCAGGTGCCCGGCGCACCGCACCAGACCCTGCTCGTCATGGACGCGACGACAGGCCAGAACGGCCTCACCCAGGCCCGCCTCTTCACCGAGGCCGCCCGCGTCACCGGCATCGTGCTTACCAAGCTCGACGGCACCGCCAAAGGCGGAATCGTGCTGGCCATCGCCACTGAACTCAAGCTCCCCGTCGTCTACGTCGGAGTCGGAGAGAAGATGGAGGACATCCTCCCGTTCGACTCCGATTCCTTTGTCGATTCGCTGCTCGATTGACCCGCGGCAATCGTCCCTGCACCGTCTTACCCTGGCCCATTCCACTCGTCACCGCCGTCGCCATGACGGTAGAGATCATGGTGGTACCTGCAACAAAGCGACAGGCAAGCCCTTCTCATTACAAAGTACTGCTCCACCGTTGAAGCCTGTCCCCCTCAGCGCACAGCTCACAGATGACGGACGAGTCGGATGAACGGACCAGATTGTCACGGGAAACCAGTCTGGAGTTTCGCCTATCTTCTTGACTTCCAGGGTCGGAACCGCCTGCAATCGTCCGATTGGCCACTCATCTCGTCCAGAGCTGGTGATCAGAGCGAAGTCCGTGACCTCATGCAGCAGGCTTTGGCAGTTTGCAACATTGCCGTAGCCGGAGCGCTCCCAGTTGCTAATCAGAACTTGAACAGATGAGTCTTCAGGCTTGTTCGATGTGTCCTGTAAAAAGATGACCTTCCCGTTGGGATTGTAGACCTGCAAGAACATGAAATATGGCAGCACTGTTGAGACGACCGGGATGCCTGGCGGCAGCTTGGAAATGAAGGTTTTCGGGAAGTTAACAGGTGGGTAGATCCCCTCGTTAGGGCGATAGATGTACGCGCGTTGAGCTGCAACTGCTATCAGAACCAGAACGTATAGCATCACCAAGCGACGGGCAGTGGGCCGACTGCGAACACTATGAGCGAGGGGCGTAAGCGCCGCAGCGATCAACATGATGAGAGCGATGGCCAGAGGAAGGAGGTAGCGATCCGAAAATGTCGACGCTCCGCCGGCCCGAGACCGGATGAACAGCGCCAGTTCAACACCGAAAAAAGCGGCGACGAGACCGGCGACTGGTAGGAATCTGGACTCAAGGAGGCCCTTTATCCGCGTCCGGCGCGCCTGACCACTCGCAAACCAGATGAGCAGCGACAAGAAGATGAGAGGAAGCAGAATGTTCGGCCTGGCAAGAGCTTTCTCATAGAGGAGAGCGCCTTTGACCAGGTCCATGCCGCTTGGACGCGAGGTCCAGAAGTGTTCTCTCCCGACGTCCGCGATGCGTCGTATGGGTACAGGCAGACCAGCAGCATGATCCATCCGGTGAGATGTGCCAGATATAGCTTTAGCCTGAACCGTCGTCTCAAAAGGTCGATGGCCACGAGAGCACACAGAAGCGCTCCGCAGTAGACCAGACCCAAAATGTGGCTACCTATAAGCAGGAACGTAGCCACGAAGGAAAGCACCAGGCTTTCCCGGTCCTGCCGGTTGCTCGATGCATTCTTTAGAAAGACAAAGGCCGCAAATGCGGCTGTGGCCAGGAACAGACCGTAGAAACGCCCATTCTCTGCCTGCCAGATCATCACGCCAGGGTAGAGGTAGATCATGGCGAGGCCCGGTGCAACGGCCAGGGCGGGAAAGAACCGGCGTGCCGCATACCACACAAGCCAAAGTGAGGTAAGCAGGCCCGCAACGGAGAACATCCGAAGTGAGAATCCGCTCAGACCAAAGACGCCAACCCAAGACCGTCCTAACAAATAGTAGAGTGGACCACCACCGTCCGCCCCAAACCACCATCCTCGCATTGTTCCGATCAGCGACGGCCTGCGCAGCAGCAGATAGCTGAGCAATTCATCGGACCACATCGGATGGCGCTGAGAACTGTGGATGCAAAGCACGATCAGAATGCTGCTCAGCAAGCAAACAAACGCGACCTCAGCGATAAGGGCTAAGTCTGTGCTCCGTTGTGAGTTCGCCTGTCTCTCCTCGACAACCATCCGGCAAGTATACGGAGGTTCTACCGAACGGCCCTCTCGTCGGGTGTCCCATTTCGCCACGGCTATCTGCGCCTAAGGTCCGCTCCGCTCTGCCGAAACGAAAGCCCAGAACCGGCCGCCGCAAACCGTACCGCTCCGCAAGGACAACCCACACGCCCGGCCAGATCAGGCTGCGGGCCTTGACACCCGCGATATAATGGAGTCAGTAGGAAACAGGCGAGCCCGGCAGGTGCCGGGCTCTTTTATCGTGGCGCTCCAGATACCCTTGATACCCTTGGTCCAGACCTAAACCGCATCGATCGAATACTTTGGCACATTTTAGGGGGAGGGGGCTAGTCGTTCCCCGCATTGTCCGCCAGCGCATAGTATCCCTTGCGCGTCTGCACCTTCTCCCCTTTCCCGCAGGTGATATCGAGCTTGCGGAAGCTTCCGTCCAGCTTCAGGTTCGTCGGTGTGTAGCTCGCCAGGTACTGCGTTCGCAGCTCATCCTGGATCTGCTGAAACGCCTCCTCCAGCTTCTTGCCGTTATTGCCCACATTGATGACACGGCCGCCGGTATCGCGCGCCAGCCGTTCCATGTCGGCATCGCCCGAATATCCGAGTTGCAGGCCGCCATAGAAGCCGCGATCCGCGATCAGGATCACGTAGACGATGGCATTTGCCTTCTGCGCCGCTTCCGTCGCCGTCTTCAAGGTCTCCTGCGACCCCTGATCGCCGCCGTCCGTCAGCATCACCAGAATCTTGCGCCCTGCCTCCTGCCGCAGCTTGTCGTGCGCCGCCAGATACACCGCGTCATACAGCAGCGTCCCCCGGGCCGTGCCGTTCCCCGTAACCGATCCCGTTCCCGCTCCCGTGTTGATGGTCGCCTTATCGATCGCCCGCTTTATCTCCCGGGGTGAATTCGTATAGTCCGCCAGCAGATCGACGTTGATGTCGAACGAGATCAGAAACGCCTCGTCCTT
Organism: uncultured Acidobacteriaceae bacterium; assembly: GCA_963778445.1. Taxonomy (GTDB): domain Bacteria; phylum Acidobacteriota; class Terriglobia; order Terriglobales; family Acidobacteriaceae; genus Edaphobacter. Next base: position 689,308 of record CAVZUG010000001.1, read on the forward strand.
CGGTGTGAGCACATTGCGCAGAAACGTCGCGCCGGACTCCTGCTCCAGCGGCAACACATTCTGCTGCGATCCGCTCGTATCCAGCAGAATCCCGATCGTCAGCGGCAGGTTCTTTTCCTGCGTGAAGTTCTTGGTCTTCTGCAGCTCCTTGTCTTCGTAGATGCTGCAGTCGTCCTTGTGCAGGTTGGTGATGTAGCCATTCTTGTCCCGGACGGAGAAGTACACATTCACCAGGTTCACCGTCACCTTCAGGGTCTGCGTGTCCATGTCCTGGACCGGCTGGGCAGCGGCATCGCTCGCGGGTGGGGGTCCCCCAGGCGTAGGAGCCTCCTGAGCCACGGCAAGGGTGGCGGCCAGTACGGGGCTGAGCGCAAAACAGGCAAGGGAGCGAAGGTACGAAGAACGCATAAACCTTAGACGGAGACGAAGCCTTCCAGGTCTTGCGTCCCGTGCAAAGCCCGTTGGCGCAACATATGCCCAAAGGGACGCGTCAAACAGGGGAGATTGGCTACAGCGACTTGCCCGGGCTTGATCACCAGTTCCGTTCTTTCGCTGGTAAGCTGGCATCTACAATATCTTTCAGAAACAACGGTTTGAGCGAGGCGTCTCTTGGTAAGGCAAAGCGTATTGGCGGGTGCACTTGGGTTCTTGATGTTGGGACAGACACAGCAGCAGCCCGCGCTCCCGGACGGCCCGCAACAGCAGCAGGCGATCCCTGACGCACCCCGCCCGCAGACGGCTCTCCCCACCAGTGGCGTAGCTCCCGGCAAGGGTGCTACACCGGACTCCACCGGAGCCGATAGCACACCGGACCAGGCCGCGCCCGGAACCTCGCTTCCTGCCTCTCTCCCTCCCCAGACGCATGCGGACGATGGGCCTCCTCCCGAGATCCCGGCGGCGGGTGAAGGCGCGAAGGTCCTCACCTTCCGCACCCAGACGAACTTCGTCCAGGTCCCCTTCACGGTCAAAGACTCCAAGGGCCGTCTCGTTCCGGGCCTTACCTGGCGCGACGTGCGCGTCTTTGAGAACGGCCTGCGGCAGAAGATGGACATCTTCACCGTCGATCCCTTCCCTCTCTCCGTCGCCCTGGTGATCGATCAGAGTGTCACCTTCGACACCATGCAGAAGATCAACAACTCGCTCGGCGCGCTCCAGGGTGCCTTCTCTCCCTACGATGAGGTGGCCGTTTTCACCTACAACAACGGTCCGCAGATGCGCACCGACTTCACCGCCGCGCAGAGCCCTCGCCTGAACGCCGTGCTCGAGCAGTCCAAGGGCTCCGGCCGCGAGCCGCTCTACTACGATCCTTCCGGCCCGCTCGGACAAAACATCAACGTCAATAGCGGCGCAACGCAGTACATCGATCCAAACACCAACTCGCGCCACGGCACCAGTATGAGCAACACCATCAACGTGCCCAAAGACGTCCACACCCTCAACGACGCCATCCTCGAAGCGGCCAAGGCAACCACCCACTCCGGGAGAGAGCGCCGGCGCATCGTCTACGTCATCTCCGACGGCAAAGAGTACGGCAGCAAGGCGAAGACCAAGGACGTCATCAAATATCTCAACACCAACAAGGTCTCCGTCTACGCGACTCTTATCACCGACACCCCACGGATCCCCGGTATGGGCTTCATCAATCACGTTCACCTGCCGTTCGAGATGCGGGATAACATACTCCCGGTGTATACCGACGCAACGGGCGGTCAGTTCGACCCTGAGTTCCGGCAGAAAGGCATCGAGCAGAGCTTCGCCCGGCTTACCGAAGAGGTTCGCACCCAGTACACCGTGGGCTATTACACTCACGAGCCTTTTATCGACGGCAAGTACCGCAAGCTTGATGTGCGCGTCCTCCGTCCGGGGCTAACAGTCATCGCGAAGGAAGGTTACTGGCCCACCGCTGCCGATTCCCGCCCGCCCGCCGTCCGCGTGGCGCAGTAGCGCCGCCGGCCACTCGGCATGCAGGCTCTGATCCGGGAGAGCGCGGTCCTGGCCCTTGCATCGGCAGTCGTCTGGGGTGGCGGAGACTTTTCGGGCGGCGTCGCCGTCAAGGCCGCCGGTGGAACCATGCGGTCAGCATTCCGCGTTGTCCTCATCAGCCACACCATCAGCCTCACCACCCTGCTTCTGCTTTCGTTATTCTGGGGCGGCGTCACACCGTCGCGCACAACTGTCGCGTGGGGGCTCCTCGCCGGCATCCTCGCCGCGCTCTCGCTCACCACCTTCTATGTGGCTCTCTCTGGTGGAGCGATGGGCGCAGCCGCGGCGCTCAGTGGCTTGCTCGCCGCCGCCATCCCCGCCGTGGTCTCTTCGTACACGGAAGGAGTTCCCGGAACACTGCGCCTGGCAGGATTTGTTATCGCTGGAGTGGCCATCTGGCTCATCGCTGCCGGACCCGCTCATGCACCGGATCGGGCCCACACAGCCGCCCTCCCGCCCGCGGATCGCCGTGCCATGCTGCTCGCCATCGTCGCCGGGGTCGGCTTCGGCCTCTACTTCGTCGCGATGAAGATGGCTGGACGCGGAGGTCTGCTTTGGCCAATGACGACCGTTCGCACCGGCAGCTCCATCACCTGTGCCATCCTCGTTCTCGCCACCCTCGGCAGGCGCAAGACAGACAACCCGGCGCAGTCCACACGCTACCTGCCGCGCCAGGCCATCCTCTGGGCGCTCGGTCCGGCTTTCCTCGATACCGGCGGCAATCTCCTCTTTATGACCGCAACTCGCATGGGCCGCTTGGACATCGCTGCCGTTCTGGCCTCCCTTTACCCAGCCTCAACCATCCTGCTAGCCGCCTGGATGTTCCACGAACGCCCCACCCGCGCTCAGGGCTTAGGCATGCTCGTCGCCGTCGCAGCCGTGGTCATCATTAGCCTCTAACACCTACTCGGCTTACACAAGGAATGTAGCAGCGGCAGCGATACAGCGGTCATCGGCTGTGCGAAGGATGAGAAAAGAGCAGCACAAGGCGAGCCGCGGATGCCTGCGACTTCTCTGTGCGTCCGGTGTGGCTTGCGGACTAGAGGTGCGGGGCCCAGCCTTTCTCGTACTCGCGGTCCCATCCTTTCATGGCTTCCTTGTCGTTGAGGATGTGGCCGTTGGCGGGGTCGAGGTGGAGTTCGCGCTGGTTCTCCCAGGCGATGTTCGAGAGCTGCAGCATAGTGACGGCGACGTTGCCGGAGGCGATTGGCTGGTTGAGCTTTTCGCCGGTGCGGATGGCGGCGATGAAGTTGGCGAAGTGATTGTCAGTCATGGAGTCGCGACCGGTGAGATCGGAAGAAGAAGTCTCTTGACCCGTCTTGAATTCATCCGTTTTCTTGCCATGGAGATCGTAGATTTCATAGCCGTCGCGATCGATGACGACCGATCCGGTAGTGCCGACGATGAGGGAGCCGCGATCGCGGTTGAACGTGCGGGAGCCGTTGCAGCACTTACAGTCCCAGTTGATGATCGCGTCGTCGTACACGAAGCTGGTGGTCAGGGTGTCGTAGAACTGCCAATCGTCTTTGAAAGCGTAGCGACCGCCTGAGGCGGTGATGCGCTTGGGCAGGTCGAGACCGAGCGCCCATCGGCAGACATCGATCTCGTGGGTTCCGTTGTTGAGGGTCTCGCCGGTGCCCCAGATGCGGAACCAGTGCCAGTTGTAGGGCTGGACGTTGTCTTTGTAGGGCTGGCGCGGGGCGGGGCCCTGCCAGAGATCCCAGTCGAGGGTGGCGGGAACGGGAGCGGGCTTGCCAAAGCCAATGGATTTGCGGGTGTTGGCGTACCAGGCGTTGGCGGCATAGGCGCGGCCGATCAGGCCGTCGTGGATCTTTCTTGACGATCTCGATGGTGTGCTTCGACGAGCGCTGCTGCGAGCCCATCTGCACCTGTTTGCCGTACTTCTTCTGCGCCTCGACGAGCATGACGCCTTCTGCGGGGTTGTGGCTGCAGGGCTTCTCGACATAGACGTGCTTGCCGGCCTCGACGCCGGCGATGGCCATGGGAGCGTGCCAGTGGTCGGGCGTCGCGATGGTGATGGCGTCGACATCTTTTGAGGCGAGGAGCTTGCGGAAGTCTTTGTCCGTTGCGGGAGCGTAGTCGAGCTCCTTCTGGACGTTGCCGGCGAACTTCGCAAGGATGTTGGACTCGACGTCGCAGACGTGGGTGATCTTCGCGTCCTTGCGATTGGCCTTGAGTGCAGAGAGGTGGGCGTAGGCGCGGCTGTTGAGGCCGATGACGGCGAAGTTGACGCGCTCGTTGGCGCCGAGGATCTGGGCGTAGCTCTTTGCAGTGGGGGCAGAATGCGACGCCGGCGGTGCCGATGGCGAGCGTATCGAGGAAGTCGCGCCGAGTGATCATGAAGTGCTCCTGAGGTCGGGTGGTTCGGAGTTAGTTGCAGGTCTGTACAAAGGACGCGACCACTTTACACGAGCGCACCTGCACCGCGAAAGCCTGACCGGAGGCGTGTGGGCGATAATGTTTCTGACACGAGGTGCGCGATGGCAACAACACATCTGGTCCCACTCGGCGAATATCTTGGCTCCACGTATCGACCTGACGTGGACTATGTTGATGGCCGCTTAGAGGAGAGAAACTTGGGTGATTTTGATCACGCCGATGTCCAACTGTCCCTTGGAAGTTTTCTGCGAGTGCGGCAGGCGGCCTGGGGGGTTCGTGTGCTCTCCGAAGTTCGGGTGCAAGTTGCGCCAACACGGTTTCGCATCCCGGACCTCTGCGTTCTTCCAGCCGACACAGTGCGAAATCCTGTCGTTTTACATGCTCCGGTGCTTTGTGTAGAGGTGCTCTCTCCGAGAGATACGGTGACCGCCATGCGCCGGCGCGTCCAGGATTTTCTGAACATGGGTGTTCCAGCAATATGGATATTGGATCCACAGACGCGTACGGCGTATGTGTGTGTCGGAGAAGAGATGCGAGAGCAGCGGGATGGCTCGTTGCGTGTGGAAGGAACGGCAATCGAGGTTGAGGTCGGGGAGATATTCGCGACGCTCGACATCTGATCCGCGTAGGCTGTGGTCGCTCTCGAGAGCCTAGAATTACTTGTGGGAGCGATTTCGATGTTGACGATTCGGCAGGACGATTTGATTGAGAGCGTGGCGGATGCGCTGCAGTACATCAGCTACTACCATCCGGAAGATTACATCGCTAACCTGGCGCGGGCGTACCAGATGGAGGAGAGCCCGGCGGCGAAGGATGCGATGAAGCAGATCCTGGTGAACAGCCGGATGTGCTTTGAGGGGCACCGGCCGATCTGCCAGGACACGGGGATTGTGACGATCTTCATCAAGCTGGGGATGGAGTGCCGGCTGGTGGCGGAGGATGGGGAATCGCCTGCGACGATGAGCCTGCAGGAGATGTGCGACGCCGGGGTGCGAAAGGCGTGGCTCAATCCTGACAACAAGTTGCGGGGGAGCATCCTGGCGGACCCGGCGTTTTCGCGCAAGAACACGCTGGATAATACGCCTTGCGTAGTGGAGGTCTCGCTGGTAAAGGGAGCCTCCGTGGACGTTACGGTGGCGGCGAAGGGTGGAGGGTCGGAGGCGAAGTCGAAGTTTGTGATGCTGAATCCGTCGGATTCGGTGGTGGATTGGGTGGTGAAGACGGTGCCGACCATGGGTGCGGGGTGGTGTCCGCCGGGGATGCTTGGGATTGGGATCGGGGGGACGGCGGAGAAGGCGATGCTTCTGGCCAAGCAGTCGCTGATGGATCCGATCGACATGCAGGAGCTGAAGAAGCGTGGGCCGAAGACAAAGATCGAGGAACTGCGAATCGAGCTCTACGACAAGGTGAATGCGCTGGGAATTGGGGCCCAGGGGCTGGGCGGTCTGACGACGGTGCTGGATGTGAAGATCCTGGACTGGCCAACACACGCGGCGAACCTGCCCGTGGCGATGATTCCGAACTGCGCGGCGACCCGGCATGCGCACTTCGTGCTGGACGGCACCGGGCCGGTGATGCTGGATCCGCCGTCGCGCGACGTGTGGCCGGATCTGGAGTACGAGGTGCATGGAGCCCGAAGGGTGAATCTGCAGACGGTGACGAGGGAGGATCTGCAGACGTGGAAACCGGGCGAGGTGGTTCTGCTGACGGGCAAGCTGCTGACGGGGCGGGATGCGGCGCACAAGCGCATGACGGACATGCTGTCGCGCGGGGAGACGCTTCCTGTCGATTTCAACGGACGGTTTATCTACTACGTGGGGCCAGTGGAGGCGGTGCGGGACGAGGCCGTAGGGCCGGCGGGACCGACGACGGCGACGCGGATGGACAAGTTTACGCGGCAGATGCTGGAGCAGACCGGGCTGCTGGGGATGATCGGAAAGGCGGAGCGCGGGGTTGGGGCGATCGAGGCTATCCGCGACTACGGCGCGGTTTACCTGATGGCGGTCGGCGGGGCGGCGTACCTCGTTTCGAAGGCGATCCGGCACTCACGTCTGGTGGCCTTTGAAGATTTGGGGATGGAGGCGATCTACGAGTTCGATGTGGTCGATATGCCGGTGACCGTCGCCGTGAGCGCGGACGGGACGAGCGTGCATGAGACCGGGCCGGCGGAGTGGCGGCAGAGGATTGCGGCGACGCAGGGTGTGGGGGGCGTTGCGATTTTAGGGCAGTGATGGGTCTCCGGAATGTCCTCAGACACAGGAGTGCTGTTTTGGCTTAGCCGCACCCGCGCCACAGTGGGCGGCGGGGTGCGGTTTGAGAACCAAGGTAAAGGTGCATTCAGGCAGCGATACGTTAGCGGATGGTTCTTTGGGTGGTATCCCTGGCCGCGTTCGTCGGCAAGTAGCGCCGGACGAGGCGGCTGCAGGGCGGACAGACGAGTTGGAGAAAGGGCGGCCAGGCGAACAGGGCAACGATAATGGCGAGAGTGATCAGGGTCTCGATCATGTTGGACCTCCGGTGTCTGATCTGTTGGGTCTACCTCTTAAGGCGTAATCCCTCGGGAAAAAGTGCCACGATTATAAGAATTCTTCGGCTTTGTGAGCGAGCCGGACCCCGCATAGCGCAAAAGACCCTTTCTGCGCGAGGCAGAGACGATCTCTTCGTTATAAGGCTAAGAAAACAGCAGATTCTCGGTTGCGCTCCTGAATAACAAGGATGGCAAGGCAGATCAGGAGATGCGGGAGGGGTGCTCGGGGGTGGGCGGTGGGGTGGGTTTGCGACTTAGGACGGAGGAGCGGCGGGTGCGGGCGCGCTCGCTGGCGTGGTCGATCTGCTTCCAAAAGCCGATGAAGTAGTCGGCCGCGGAGATGATGCTGACGACGGTCATCCAGTAGATGGCGGTGTAGGCGATAAGGCGGATGTCGAGGATGAAGCCGAAGAGATTCCAGTAGTTCCAGCGATGGGCGAGGATGGCGGCGACAACGGAGACGATCTGGATGACGGTCTTGAGCTTGCCGATCTCGGACGCGGTAATGGTGAAGCCTTCGGCGGCGGCGATGGAGCGGAGACCGGAGACGAGGAACTCGCGGCCGACGATGAGGACGGCGATCCATGGCGGGACGATGCGGGGGTTGTAGGCGACGAGAACGATGTAGGCAGCGGTGACGAAGAGCTTGTCGGCGAGGGGGTCGAGGAGGATGCCGATAGTGGTGATCTGCCGGCGGCGACGGGCGAGATAGCCGTCGAGGCCGTCGGTGATGGAGGCGAGGATAAAAAGGGCGGCGGCAGCCAGCTCTTGTTGGCCGGGCGTTTTGATGGGCGAATGGGACGAGAGCAGCCAGATGAAGATGGGGACGGCGGCGATGCGGGAGAGCGTGATGGAGTTCGGGAGATTCATCGCCGGATGTCGCCGTGGCCGAAGACTGCTGCGGTAAGGACATTTTCACATAGGAGGCAGGAGCCTGGCCGGAACGAGGGACGGAGGTGGCCGAAAGCCTCGATCGTTTCGACTGGGATGGGCACCCTCAGGGTTGTTCTGCGCGTCGCTCCTCAGAACGACAGGCGCGGAACTTCAGTGACGCGAGAGGAGCAGCTTGCGGCCGCCTCTCTCGCGTCGATCCCGACCTGTTATGGAGGCTGCTCAGGCGTAGATGCCGCGTTGCTTGGTGGTGTAGGCGACGCGGTCGATGGCGAGCATGTAGGCGGCGATGCGGTTGTTGACGTCGTGGCTGGTGGCGTAGGCGACGACGTCGGCGAAGCTGTCGGCCATGATGCGGTCGAGGCGTTGATTCACTTCGAGCTTCAGTCCAGAAGTAGCCCATGCGGTCCTGAACCCACTCGAAGTAGCTGGTGGTGACGCCGCCGGCGTTGGCGAGGATGTCGGGGATGACGAAGACGCCTTTTTCGGCGAGGATGTCGTCGGCAACGACGGTGGTGGGGCCGTTGGCGCCTTCGCAGAGGATGCGGCACTGGAGCTGCGCGGCGTTGCTGGCTGGTGATGACGTTCTCGGTTGCGGCGGGGATGAGGATTTCGCAGTCGCGGGTGAGGAGTTCGGCCTTGTCGGCCGGCTCGGCTTCGGAGAAACCGTTGATGGTTCCGGCGCGCTGGCGATGCGAGATAAGGTTGGGGATATCGATGCCGTCGATTGTTGAAGAGCGCGCCGTCATACTCGGCGATGCCGATAACGGTGTAGCCCTTGTCGAAGAGGAGTTTGGCGGCGTTGGAGCCGACGTTGCCGAAGCCCTGGATGATGACGCGGCAGCCTTCGACGGGCATGTTGAGGTGCTTCAGGGCTTCATCGCAGACCACGGAGATGCCGCGGCCGGTGGCTTCCCTGCGTCCGCGCGAGCCGCCGATGTTGACCGGCTTGCCGGTGACGACGGAGGTGACGGTCTGGCGCATGTGCATGGAATAGGTGTCCATGATCCAGGCCATGGTCTGCTCGTTGGTGTTCATGTCCGGGGCGGGGACGTCTTTTTCGGGCCCGATGAATTCGATGAGCTCGGCGGTGTAGCGGCGGGTCATGCGTTCGAGTTCGCCCTGGGACATCTTTTTAGGGTCGCAGATGACGCCGCCCTTGGCTCCGCCGAAGGGGATGTTGACGACGGCGCACTTCCAGGTCATCCAGGAGGCGAGGGCGCGGACTTCATCGAGGGTGACATCAGGGGAGTAGCGGATGCCGCCCTTGCCGGGGCCGCGGGCGATGGAGTGCTGGACGCGGTAGCCGGTGAAGACCTCGATGGAGCCGTCATCCATGGAGACGGGAATGTGGACGATGATCTCGCGGCTGGGATAGCGAAGGACCTTCCAGATGCCCTGGTCGAGGTTGAGCTTGCGGGCGGCGAAGTCGAAACGTGCGGCCTGGGCCTCCCAGGGGTTGGTTTCCTGCTCGAGCGACATCGCGGGAGAGAGAGTGCCAGTTGCGCTTTGCTGCATAGTTGAGACCTTCTTTGGTGTTGCTGGAATCAGCGATTCTCCGGCCATTTCGGCTCACCTCCTTCAGGGGAGCAGGGTGCGGCTTGGTCCAGACCGGTCCGTGGCCAAACCCGTAGAGTTTAGGCCTCGTGAAGAAGAGTATGCAAGGAAAGGGGGAACCTCTCTGTGCAACTTCCTGGTGACCTTTGAGCGCGTGTGGGTCGGGTCCGTGCTTGTGCCGGTCTTGCACTCCATATGGGCGCTGCAATGGCGCTCTAGGGCGTTAGACGGCGAAATTGGAACGTATGATTGGGAAAAGTTATGTCTAAATCGCGTGCGAGATCAACGCCAACCGCGGCGGAGTTTGACCGTCTCAGCCAGAACCACACGTTAGTGCCGGTGTACCGGACGGTAACAGCGGATCTGGAGACGCCGGTGAGCGCGTTTCTGCGGATCGCGGCGGAGGAGCCGGAGGCGTTCCTGCTGGAGTCGGTGGAGGGCGGCGAGCAGGTTGGGCGATATACGTTTATCGGGATCGAGCCGTATCAACGAATCGTAGCGCGGGGACGGTCACTGGTGGTCACGCAGGGGCGGAAGCGGCACGAGTTTGATGGGGACATGTTTGAGGAGCTGAAGCGGGCGCTGGCCGGACATACGCCGGCGCGACTGCCGGGGCTGCCTCCGTTTACGGCTGGAGCTGTGGGGTTTTTCAGCTATGACGTGGTGCGGCAGATCGAGCGTCTGCCGGAGACGGCGGCGGACGAGTTAGGCGTTCCGGATGCGTGCCTGATGTTCTTTGACCAGGTGCTGGCGTTCGATCACGTGAAGAAGGAGATTCACCTGATCGCGACGGCGGACCTGACGCGCGGGCGACGGGAGGGGGCGTACGAGCGGGCGGTGCGGCGCCTGGATGCTCTGGAGAAGCGGCTGGCACGGGCACTGCCGGTTTCTCGGAAGAGAAGCGCGCCGATGGGTCCGCTCGAGATTCGGCCGCGAACTCCGCGCGCGGAGTTTCTAACTGCAGTAGAGCGGGTCAAGGAATATGTGGCCAGCGGGGATGTGTTTCAGTGTGTGCTGTCGCAGAGGTTCGACTGCGAACCCGGGGTGGATGCGTTTGCGGTTTATCGGGCGCTGCGGATTGTGAATCCATCGCCGTATATGTATTTTCTGCGGTTTGGGCTTGAGGAGACGATGGGCTCTCCGGCGAGAAGGCGGGTCCTTCGCTCTGCTCAGGATGACAACAAAAAAAGCAGTGACGGCTTGGGCGTGACCAGGACGGCGCATATCGTGGGGTCTTCGCCGGAGCTGCTGGTGCGGGTAATGGGAGGCGGGTGGAGTACAGGCCGATCGCGGGGACTCGTAAGCGGGGTGACGATGAGTCGGAGGACCTACGGCTTGAGGAGGATCTGCGGAGCGATGCCAAGGAGTTGGCGGAGCACATCATGCTGGTCGATCTTGGGCGCAACGATGTGGGGCGGGTAAGCGAGTTCGGGACGGTGAAGGTGAAGGACCTTATGTTCGTGGAGAGGTACAGCCATGTGATGCACCTGGTGAGCGCGCTTGAGGGAAGGCTGAAGGAGGGTCTGGATGCGATCGATGCGTTTCGGTCGTGCTTTCCGGCTGGGACGCTGAGCGGGGCGCCGAAGATCCGTGCCATGGAGATGATTGAGGAGCTGGAACCGGCGCGGCGGGGAGTTTATGGCGGGTCGATCCTGTATGCGGATTTCAGCGGGAATCTGGATAGCTGCATCGCGATCCGGACGCTGTACATGGACGGGGAGAAGGGGTATATCCAGGCTGGGGCCGGGATCGTGGCGGATTCGGTGCCGGAGAATGAGTTTGAGGAGTGCCGGAACAAGGCTCAGGCGGTTGTGCGCGCGATTGAGAGAGCGAGGGAGGGTTGATGAGAAGTGCGGTGATTGTTTTTATTTTTACCTTCACGATCGTGACGGGAACAACGCAGGCACAGTGGAAAAATCACTTCGCGATATCGAAAGTATCAGGACCGGCAATCATAAGTCCGTCAGTTCCGCGAGACTCACGTTGTGAGACGGTTTACGAGACGCAAGGAAAAACGCAACAGGAGGTCCCTGTCGTGTCGGGTGTTCTGACGCAGCCGGAGCCGATCAAGATGAAGTACCCCAAATATCCAAAGGCATATAAGAAGGAGAAGAAAACTGGGACTGTCACGATCGAGGGCGTTGTGTCGGAGGACGGTGGCCTGATTGATCTCAAGCCTGCAGATGGGAGCGATCCAGAGTTCGCGAAGAGCGCCCTTGCCGCAGTGGAGCAATATCAATTCAAACCGGCCACATTGGATGGAAAGGCGGTCGCGTTTCGGGTGAAGTTGGACGTGCAGTTCAGGGTGTTCTGAGTGATGTGCGCGGTGCGTCCTTGGCCTGATGCAGTGCCCAGATCACTCCCGCGGCGATTTGGGCTACACCGATGCCGCGGGTGAGGCTGGGATTTCGGGCGAGAGCCTGCATGAGACTCCGCCAGGGCCGTGGGCCTTTGCTCCAGGCTTCGGCGTCCTTGGATGGGTGAATCAGGGCCATGACGCCGTCGCCGATGAGAATCATGGCGGCGAAGTGCTGCGAGCGTTTGGGTGTAAGGAACATGGTGAGTAGGAGGTCGGTGATGGCGGGTTCGTTGCCTTAGCCGTACGCGGGCCGAAGATGAATACAGGGGGCTGCCACTTCGCCTGCGGCTACGGTCGAGATGACGGGGAATAAGGATAGACCGGCGTAGACTTAGTGCGATGGTCTTTGTCCTAGATAACTACGACTCGTTCACCTACAACCTGGTGCAGTACATGGGGGAGCTCGGTGCGGACATGGTGATCCGGCGGAATGATGAAGTGACGCCGGCGGAGGTGGAGGCGATGGGGCCGGAGCGCATTCTGATCTCGCCGGGGCCGTGCACTCCCGAGGATGCGGGGATCTCAATTGAGTTGATAAGGCACTTCGCGCGGCTGCGAGCGCGGACACCCATCCTCGGGGTGTGCCTGGGACACCAGGCGATCGGGGCGGCGTTTGGCGGAGATGTGGTGCGCGCGGCGAAGCTGATGCATGGGAAGACGAGCGAGGTGGAGCATGACGGACGAACGATCTTTGCGGGCATACCGTCGGCGATGACGTGCACGCGGTATCACTCCCTGATTGTGAGCGAGGTTGGGCTGCCGGATGAACTTGAGGTTTCGGCCCGAACGGCAGACGAGAATGGGAGCACTGTTATGGGTCTGCGGCATCGCGAGTTGCCGATTGAAGGGGTACAGTTCCATCCGGAGAGCGTGTTGACCGTGCACGGGAAGCAGATGATCGCTAATTTTCTGAAGATGTAAGCTGAAGATGTGATGCCGAAGCGATTTGCGCTTGCACCGGCTCTGCTGTGCGCGACTGCGTTGGGTCAGCAGACGATCGGGCATGTGTCGCTGCAGGATGCGATGCTGACTGGGACGCTTGAGGTGAGCGGAGGAGAGGCGACGCTGCGGGGTGGTGCGTCGATTGTGGCGAGGGATCACACCGCGGTACTGGCGCTGAACCGTGGCGGCAGTGTCTCCGTGTGCTCGACCAGCAGCCTCCATGTCACGACGGGCTCCGGAGACCAGGCACCTCTGCTGTTTGCGCTGGACCGTGGCGCCATGGAGATTCGGACGCTGGTGGAGCCCCGTGATGCCGTAATCACACCGGATCTGCGAATCTCGGCAAGGGGGGCGGGGCGGCTGGATCTCAGGGTGCGTGTTGTAAGCAATGGCGATACCTGTGTGGAGAACCGGGGAACGGGAGCGCCAGCGCTGGACATCGTCGAGCAGTTTGGGGACGGGGTGTACCAGATCGCGGGAGGGCAGCATGTGCTGTTTGAGCATGGGAGTGTTCACGAGGTCGTTGACAAAGAGAGCTCTCCGTGTGGATGCCCACCCACGCCGGTGATGTCGCTGGCGGAGAACGGGGTGACGGTGGCGCCGGGTCAGGCGGCTCGCGCCGGGAGCGAGGCGGCACGGAGCCGTGAGGAGCACCCGTTTCCGGCTGCGCAGAGCCAGGGACTGGCACCGACGGGTGTGATACAGAAGCCGCAGACCCCGGCCGGACAGACGCATGCGCAGGTCTCGGCGACGATGGCTTACGGAGGGGATAAGGACGCGAGTGAGACGGAGGCAAAGGCGGCGAGATCTTCGCAACCGGCAACTCCTTCGGGTGCACCTTCGGCTGTAACTCCGGGTGAGGCAGGGGCTGCGGGCGGCGCGGGTTCGACTGGCGGGACGAGGTCTCGCAGACCGGGGTTACCTGCGGCGAGTTCCTCGGGCGCTCCGGCTGAGGGTTCGAGTGCATCTTCACCCGCAGGAGTGCGAGGAGAGGCGAAGCCGGTGGAGGTCAAGGCTCCGCCACCGCCTGCTCCCCCGGGAGCGAAGGATCTTGCGCATCGAATCGGACGATTTTTCAAACGGATCTTTGGCGCCCACTGACGCGGCTTAGCGAATGTCTTTCAGGGACGCGGGACGGGGGATTCAGTGCGGTGGTGAGATCGGCTGCGCTACAATCGGGGGACGCGGACCGGCTTCCGGCACTGCCGATGTGCTGTGCCCCGCTTCCCGAATACATGGAGACAAAGAGGGTTTTATGTCGATTCCTGCAACACAGATGCGCCCAGGCATGATTATCAAGTTCAAGGACGATCTCCATATGGTGTTTTCGGTGGAGCACAGGACGCCGGGCAATCTGCGTGCTTTTATCCAGGCCAAGCTGCGCAATGTTCGCACCGGCGCTATGTTTGTGGAGCGTTTCCGTTCGCCGGACCCGATTGACCGAGTGATCGTGGATGAGGTGAAGATGGAGTTCCTGTACAACGACGGGGACGAGTACTACTTTATGGACGACAAGTTCGAGCAGACGCTGTTGACGCGCGACACGCTGGGCGATGCGGTGGAATATCTGCTGCCGAATCTGTCGATCAGCGTTAGTTTCCACGACGGAAAAGCAGTGGGAATCGAACTGCCTGGCGTGGTGGAGATGACGGTGGTGGAGACGGAGCCCGGGATCAAGTCGGCAACCGCATCGAGCGTGTCAAAGCCGGCGAGGACGGAGACGGGTCTGGTGGTGCAGGTGCCAGCGTTCATAAACGAAGGCGAGAAGATTCGGGTGGATACGGCGGAAGGCGCTTATATGAGCCGGGCGTAAGCAGATGTTTCTAGTGGTTCGTTCTCAGTTCTCCTTGGAATTGGAATGGTTGAGCACTATCTTGTGAAGGGCCGGGTGCAGGGGGTTGGATTTCGCTGGTTTGTGCAGCGGGAGGCCGCGGAGCTTGGGCTGCGTGGGTGGGTGCGTAACACGGATGAGGGGCACGTTGAGGTGCTTGCCGCAGGCGAGGAGAGTGAGCTTGCGGAGTTGCGAGGGGCGCTGGCGAAGGGATCGCGGGGAAGCCGGGTGGATGCAGTGGTGCGGCATGAAGTGGACGAGAGTGAAGGCGCGAAATTGGGCGCGTTTGAGATCGAAGGAGCCTGGTAAAGAGTTATGTCGAAGCTGATCAATTGCGAAGCGTTGAAGACCCTGGTGCGGACGGTTCCGGATTTTCCGAAGCCGGGAATTCTCTTCTATGACGTCACCACGCTCCTGCGGGACAAGACCGGGTTCGCGCAGCTGATCGATGCATTCGCGGCCTACTACATCGGTAAGGAGATCGACCTGGTGCTGGGGATCGAGGCGCGTGGTTTTATCTTCGGGCCCGCGCTGGCATACCGGTTGAACGCCGGTTTCGTGCCGGTTCGCAAGCCAAGAAAGCTGCCCGCGCCGACGGCCAAGGTGAGCTACGACCTGGAGTACGGGACGGACTCGCTCGAGATTCACCTGGACGCGATCGAGCCGGGGCAGCGGGTGATAATCGTGGACGATCTGCTGGCAACCGGCGGGACGATGCAGGCGACGGTGCAATTGGTGCGACAGCTTGGCGGCGAGATCGTCGGGTTAGGGTTTGCAATTGAGTTGGATTTCCTGAAGGGGCGCGCGAAGTTCAGTGAGTACGACGTATTGAGCCTGCTGCACTACGACGAGTAGGTACGGAGAGAAGAGGGATCAATGACGGATGTAGGCGCGCTTGAGGTTTGGTTCTTGACGGGTAGCCAGCACCTCTATGGGGAAGAGGCGCTGAAGAAGGTCGCGGCGAACTCTCAGACGATCGTGCACTCTCTCACTGCGGAGAAGGCGCTGCCGGTGAAGATTGTGTTCAAGCCGGTGCTGACGAAGCCCGAGGAGATCCGCGACGTTTGCCGGGAGGCGAACAATGCGGTGAACTGCATCGGTCTGGTGCTGTGGATGCATACGTTCTCGCCGGCAAAGATGTGGATCGCCGGGCTGAGTTCGCTGACGAAGCCGTTCGTGCATCTGCACACGCAATTTGGACCGCGACCTGCCGTGGAGTTCGATCGATATGGACTTCATGAACCTGCATCAGTCGGCGCACGGAGATCGCGAGTTCGGGTTTATCACGTCACGGCTGCGGTTGGCGCGCAAGGTAGTGGTGGGGTTCTGGCAGGATCCGGAGACGGTGCGGGAGCTGTCGGTGTGGATGCGCGCGGCGCTTGGGTGGCATGAGTCGCGGTCCTTGAAGATCGCCCGGTTCGGCGACAACATGCGGGACGTCGCCGTCACCGAAGGGGACAAGGTTGCGGCGCAGGCGCAGCTTGGGTACAGCGTATATGGGTTCGGCGTGGGCGATCTGGTTGCCGAGCTGAACGAGGTTACGGATGCGGAGGTTGGGAAGCTGCTGGCGGAGTATCGCGCGGCCTACACGATTCCCGCGGGGCACGATAAGGAAGACACGCTGAAGGAGGCTGCGCGGATCGAGATAGGCTTGCGTGCGTTTCTGGAGCGTGGCGGCTTTGGGGCGTTTACGGATAATTTTCAGGACCTGCACGGGATCGGGCAGCTGCCGGGAGTGGCGGTGCAGCGGCTGATGGCGGATGGGTACGGGTTTGGGGGGGAGGGGGATTGGAAGACGGCGGGGCTGGTGCGGACGATGAAGCTGATGGCGCACGGGCTGCCGGGTGGGACGTCATTTATGGAGGACTACACCTACGACTTCGGGAGTTCGCCGAAGGTGTTGGGGTCGCACATGCTGGAGGTGTGCCCGTCAATCTCGTCGGAGAGGCCGACCCTGGAAGTTCATCCGCTGTCGATCGGGGGGAAGGCGGATCCGGCGCGGCTGGTGTTTACAGCGGATACCGGGCCGGCGATCCTGGCATCGATGGTGGACATGGGCAACCGGTTCCGGATGGTGGTGAACGAGGTGGAGGTGATCGCGCCGGCGGAGCCTCTGCCGAAGCTGCCGGTGGCGCGGGCGGTG
Source organism: uncultured Acidobacteriaceae bacterium (assembly GCA_963778445.1). Lineage (GTDB taxonomy): Bacteria > Acidobacteriota > Terriglobia > Terriglobales > Acidobacteriaceae > Edaphobacter. The sequence continues at coordinate 705,941 of CAVZUG010000001.1, forward strand.
TGGCTGCCGAAGCCGAGTATGAAGGTGGCGGCGGCGGCGTGGATCTATGCGGGCGGCGCGCACCACAACGGCTTCAGCCTGGCGCTGACGGCGGAGCATATCGAGGACTTCTGCGAGATCGCGGGAATCGAGTTTCTGCGGATCGGCGACAGCACGAGCATCGAGGCGTTCCGGAAAGAGCTGCGGTGGAACGATGCGGCTTATCTGCTGAAGGGGTGAGCTAGGCACGCCCGTCCGCCTCATCGCATGCGCGGGTATCTCCCCTCCCGGCTCGGTCAAAGTAATCAATTTATTCAGTTTACGCGAGCGGAACCCTGCAAACCACAGCAACGACAGCGTTAGCGGCAAAGTGCTCCTTCCTCGCTATTAGCGGCCCGACAGGGGTGCCGGAGATGAAAGCCGATGCCATTAGCCTCGAATTCAGCACTACTTCATGACAGCGAACGGGAACGGAGACTACGCCACCTCTCCGAACAGGTCAAAGTACGTGCGTCTCCATCCAACGATGGATTGTTTCCGGAGCTGGGTGTGGCGAGAATGTGCCCGCACGGGTCTCAAGTCGTTGGACGTGTTAGAGTTGTGGGATTTCCTGCGCTGCGGAGATGGACCGCTAGTGGATGCTGAAATTTACTGTGATCGTTGTATTCACCTCAGCTGGCTTGCCGTTGAGCAAAAAGGGTTTGTAGGTCCACGTACGTACTGCCCTTAGAGCTGCCGCAGAGAGGGTAGGAGACGGGCTTGAGACCACGTCGAGCGAGGCAATCTGCCCGGTTCGCGAAATGACTGCGGCAAGGAGTACGGCACCGCTGATGCGCTCATATTTCGCCGCAGGAGGGTAGTCAGGATTCGAACCCGTAAGCTTATGGCCTGCGACAACACCCAGATTCGGTTGTGAATCGGCGTCATTGAGGTCAGTTCGCGTCACTGGGTTGCGCAACTCGGGGAATTGGCTCGTCTGGGGATCGATTTTCTGGAGTGCTTCGATCTCGCCTGAGATGGCAGGCTTCCCGGAGAGGCTGATCTCCGTCTTCAACGCAATGGATGAACCATTGAACTTAGCTATCTGATTCCGGACCGATGATCCCGTCGTACCCTGGATGGAAACGCGGATTTCGTGAGTTCCGTCTTGTTCGCAGAACACCTGATCCGAAGCGAATTTGTTTACGCTCTGTTTCACGGAAAGGCAATTGAAGGTATGGTGTTCCAACTCCCGGTGATCGGCCCTAATCGTCGCGTTCTCTCCGAGGGGCGGGAGAGGATCGACATTCTGCTCCAGAAGCTTATGCAGTAAATAGCTGGATCGCTTTACGGGCGGAGCCGCTGCATCGGAACTGCCTGTCTCGATTTCCTTTCCATCCGGCCCTTCGATTTCGATGTGCGAACGCCCTGCCGCCCACCACTCTTCCACAGTGGCTGTCTGAGCCGGCTTTCCATCCAGACCATAGAGCTGTGCGCCAATTTTGATGTGAAACGGAGCCTGGCCTTCTGCATCGATGCGATTAGCGGTTCGGGTCTGCTCGTAGGATTCCCGCAGCAGGTCGGTTGTTTGGGCGCTGAGCGTAGCCCCGGGTGCGCCCATCAGCAGAGCTACGCTGATGCCGACGAGAGACTTTAGAAGCGTTGATGCCACCTCAGTTTTCGACACTAAAGCCGCCTGCCTGAGACACAGCCCATCAGGAACCAGGATCCACCATCGCACACTCATACCTGCTGTCACCTTCGCTTGCGTTCGAGTGACTTTGTAACATCGGACTGACCTCCCGGCCAACAACAAACACTCGATATGCCACATCGATGGGGAGCCGAGGAGATCCCTCGTGACACAGAGCTCTCGAAACGGGTGAAGTGCGACTTGCATCCTATACTGACCAGTGCGAGGAGAGTTGAAATGATTCAGTCGAAGGGGTACGCAGCGCAGGAAGCCGGGGCGTCGCTGACGCCGTTTTCATTTGAGAGACGGGATCCGGGGCCGAAGGATGTGATGGTTGAGATTGCCTATTGTGGGATCTGTCACTCGGATATCCACCAGGTGCGGGATGAGTGGGGCGGGTCGATGTACCCGATGGTGCCGGGGCATGAGATCGTCGGGAAGGTGACGGCGGTGGGACCGGAGGTGACGAGGTTCAAGGTCGGTGACCTGGCTGGCGTGGGAGTCACGGTCGAGACGTGTATGCAGTGCGAGAACTGCAAGGCTGGGGCGGAGCCGTACTGCCTGAAGGGGATGGTGGGGACGTATAACGCGAAGACGTATGCGGGCGAGATGACGTATGGCGGGTATGCGAACAATATCGTTGCGCCGGAGCACTATGTGTATTCGATATCGCCGAAGCTGGAACTGGCGGCGGTGGCTCCGCTGCTGTGCGCGGGAATTACGACTTGGAGTCCGCTGAAGCACTGGGGTGTTGGGCGAGGCAAGAAGGTGGGGATCGTGGGACTGGGCGGGCTGGGGCATATGGGTTTGAAGTTTGCGCATTCGCTGGGAGCGGAGACGGCTCTGTTTACGACGAGTCCGGGCAAAGAGGCCGATGCGAAGCGGTTGGGCGCGGATGAGGTGGTGATCTCGAAGGATAAGGACGCGATGAAGAAGCATGCGGGCAAGTTCGATTTCATTCTGGACTGCGTTTCGGCACCGCATGATCTGAATGAGTACATGAGCCTGCTGCGGCTGGATGGAACGCTATGCCAGGTGGGGCTGCCGGATCAGCCGCTGCCGGTGGCGGCGTTCTCGCTCGTGACGAACCGGAGATCGCTGTCGGGATCGATGATCGGCGGGATGGCGGAGACGCAGGAGATGCTGGACTATTGCGCGGAGAAGGGGATTGTTTCTGATATCGAGATGACGTCGGTCGATAGGCTGGATGAGGCGTATGCGCGGGTGGTGAAGGGTGATGTGAAGTACCGGTTTGTGATCGATATGGCTACGCTTGGGTAGGTGCACATTTCCGATACGCTCGTGAAGGCGCAAGCAACCGCAGGAGCAACAGCAGATTCCCTTCAGGAATAACAGCAGAAAGCGAAGGGAACAGAGAAAGAAAGCAAAGGGAACAGCAAAGTTTCAGCTCCCAGGTCGCGCTCCTCAGCCCCGGGCGAGTTCGATGACGTGCAGAGTTTCGTCCATACGGAGATAGCCTTTGCGGCGGAACCAGTCTTGCATCTTGTGCCGGAGCAGGTCGTTCGGGATGCGGTTGCCTGCTTCGAGGAGGCCGTCGGCGATGGGGAGGGTGTCGTCGAAGATGGCGTCGTTGGTGAAGTTGCGCATGGCAAAGCTGTCGATCCAGCGGATGGGGCAGGGGTGGGTTCCGCCCTGAGCGTCCGTGTAGTCGATTTGGAGTTTGCGGGCGAAGATGATTGGATCCAGCCGCCTGTTCTTCAGGCGAATAGGGTGTAGAGAGGCGCGTCTACGGGGAGCGTCTGAGTGGGACCGGAGAGCTGGCCTGTGGCTGCGTCGCGCTTGAAGACGGTGATGGAGCCGGAGTCCTGGTTTCCGCAGAGAAGCCAGTTGCCGGTGGGATCGAAGGTGAAGTGACGAGGCTTGCGTCCGCCGCAGCTGATGCGCTGGATTGTCTTGAGAGTGCCCGAGTTCTGATCGATGCTGAAGACGACAAGCGAGTCTTCGCCGCGATTGCTGGCGTAGACGTAATAGCCGTTGGACGACACGGCAATCTCCGCGGCGGTGTTTTTGGCCGCGGGAAAGCTGTCGGAGATGGTCTTTACGGGTGGACCTGCGACGACGAGCAGAGCCTGCGGCGACTGCTGGGAGTGGGTTGTGGTCCAGAGGTAGTGGTCGATGGTGGAGTCGAGCTCGTTGATGACGTAGATCCAGCGGCTGTTGGGGTGAAAGGCGACGTGACGCGGGCCGGAGCCCGGACGGTTGTTGGAGAAGAGGTGCGGTTCGGAGGTGGAGAGGCGGGCGGTCGTGGGGTCGATGGAGAAGGTAGAGATCTGATCGTTGCCGAGATCGCAGACGATGAGAAACCGGTTGTCGGCGGAGATGGTGGCGCAGTGCGGGTGTGGCGCATCCTGGCGGTCATGGTTGGGACCGGGCTTGCCGAACTTTGCCTGATCTTTGAAGTCGATGCGCTCGACGGGGTCGCTGAGGGCGCCGTTGGGAAGGATGCGGAAGGAGGCGATGCCACTGCCGGCATAATCCGCGACAAAGACGGCGTGCCCGGTGGAGTCGACGGAGACGTAACATGGGCCAGGGAATCCGGAGGAGACCTTGCCGATGGGGTGAAGCGTACCGGGGGACTTCGGATCGAGGAGAAAGGCAGTGACGCTCGAGGAAGCGTCGGAGGTCTCGTTGCCGGCGTATAGGACGCGACGACTGCCCGCCCCCGAGAGTGCGAAAAAGGAGGGCTGGACGGTTTCGGCGGCGAGAGCGGGTGCGGAGAGCCGGCCGGTGAGGGAATCGAAGGTGGAGAGATAGATGCCCTTGCCGCCACCCGTCGTGGTGTCGACTCCAATGTAGACGGGGTAGATGTGGTTTGGCACGGGTGGCTTACGGCGGTGAGGAAACTGCAGCGCAAACGCGCGCAGGTTGAGTGAGAATGCAGAAAGCGTGAGGAGCAGCCTGCGGCGCGTGATCATGGCTGGAGTTGACCTTTCCCGGAGTTCCGGCGGAGCTCTTTATCGCTTGTCTCGATCCGGAGTTAAGACGAAGTCATTGGCGTTTGGAGCGGGTGCGCCCGCGTAGATGGGACTGCCGGGGTCGGCGGGCAGACGGCCAAGAAAGGACTCGGGCTTTACATCGTCATTAATGACCGGAAGGGTAGGCAGGTTGTTGGTGCTGCCAGCCTCGCGGACCACGGCCTCCGCGTGCTCGAGCACCTCATCAACCGTCATGGTGTAGAGGTCGCGGCCGTTGTCGTAGCCGGACTCGATGGCGAGCTTGAGGTAGCGGCCGGCGGTCTGGGCGGCGAGGTAGTCGGTGATGACGTGCCCGGTGCGGCGCTTCTGCTCGATCCAGGCCATGTTGGGCATGGCGATGTAGAGGCTGCGACCGTTGACGGCGAAGCGGATGTCGGTCGCATCGACGTGGCGCGTGGCGATGGCGACGATGGTTCCCTTCCATGTGATGTGGAGGGACTCGCCGGTCCAGCGGTCGGTCACGGTGAAGTCTTCATACATCCGATTAGCTTAGCGGAGAGGTGGGGGTGGAGCAAGGCGCGAGGCGAGCGCGGAAAAAAATTGAGCACGCGACTCTTTCGGGAGCATACTTGCAGCGGACAAAGTACGGACAGGCGAGTGTGTCCGAGACGGAGTACCTGATGCTGATTTCTAAGGAGAGTTCATGCTGATCGTTCTGATTATTTTGCTCTTAGTGTTTGGTTTTGGCGGCTATCGTATGGGTCCCGGACTTGGGTACTATGGCGGCGGCGGCATCAGCCTGATTCTGCTCATCGTCATCATTTTGCTCGTGATGCACGTGATCTAGCAGCTGATCGTGATGTGAGAAGCGCGGGAGGGCCGGCGATAGACTGCCGGCCTTTCTGCGCTTCGCGGAGTTTCGTCAGACCTGGGTAGGTTCAGCGGTCGTTTCCTTGCAGGTTCTCAACCGCGGTGATCTTGCCGAAGACACCGTTGGATTCGTGGTCGATACCCGAAGCGTAGAAGAGGGTGGTGGCTGCGCCGTTGCCGGCGCCATCTCCGCCAAAGGTTAAAGCCCACAGACCGTCTACATGGAGGGGGTTGTTATCGGCGCCGGAGAGCTTGCCTTTGAAGGTTCCGCTTACGGGGTCGAAGGCGAGGATCTCACCGCTGCCAAACTGTCCGACGAGCAGGTCATGGCTGTGCGCGCCGAAGTCTCCGGGCGCGAGAGCGAGACCCCACGGAGCGTTCAACCACGGCCCGTGATCGAGGCGGTTGAGGAGCTTACCGCGGGAAGAGAAGATGTCGACGAAGCCTTTGCCGGCACCGTCAATCTCGTCGTGACGGGCACCGTCCTGTTTTGCATAGGCGACGTAGATGTTGCCGCCGATGTTCTGGACGTTGAAGGGTGCGTATCCGTCGGGCAGGCGGTCGTCGTCGAAGGCCTCTTCCGAGAGACGGACCTCGTTGAAGGCAGCGTCATAGACCGCGACACGCCCGCGCCGAAAGTCTGCGGCATAGAGGTAAGGCTTCACGAGTCCCTGAGCCTCTACGGTCGCGATCGTTGCTCCCTTGAAGACGGACTTACCTTTCGTGTTGACCATGATGATGGCGTTGGTTGCGTTGACACCGGGGTTCCAGCCGGAGATGGTGCCGTCTTCCGTGACGAAGAGGAAGACCGCGTTTTTTGCGGGTGCGACCTGGAAAGAGGCAGCATCTCCGTTGAACATGGTTCCGGTGGGTGTGCCCTGAACCGAGGGATCGGCGCCGGGAATGGTGACGACGAGCGACTGCACCTTGCCGGTGCCATCGTAGAGCGTGGACTTGCCGGTGCCGTTATCGGAGACCCACCAGGCGCCGCCGGAGCTGCGGGAGAGACCCCAAGGGTTGACGAGGTTCGGATCCATGATGGGGGCGAGCGAGTTCAGGTTGGACGTGAGGTTGGCAATGTTGTAGTGCTGCGTCGCCGGCGCCTGCGCGGGAGCCGTAGCGGCAGCCAGTGCGACGCTGCTGGCGAGGGTCATGAGGACGCGAGTGCGACCGCGCCTAAGGATGAATTGCGTGTGTGCGAACATGACTGGTTCCTCCTGAGGTGGCGAGCCGGGCGATTCCGTGTTGCGAAGCGCCCGGGTGCTCGCCGACGGAGCAACAATAGCTTTCCGGTGGAGGCCGGGATGTCATGCGGTTGTCTTTTAATTGTCACTTGTGTGCGTGACAGAGCGACGGATGAGGGCGCAAGGGCAAGGGCGGAGACGGGTTTTCCCGGTTCGGCAGGCTCAGGCTCAGGATGACGGCATGGAACAGCAACAGCAACGACAACAGCAGATTCCCTTCGGGAATGACAGACAGAAGAGCAAGAGCAACCGCAAAGGCAGCTGCAACTGCAACCGCAGGAGCAACCGCGGGGGCCACAGCAGATCTGACAAGACGGTCGTGTCTAGGCGCCGAGCTCTTGACGGATGGCGTTGGCGATGTTGTCGGCGTGTGTGCGCATGGCGAGTTCGCTTTCGGCCTCGATCATGACGCGTGCGAGCGTCTCCGTACCGGAGTAGCGGATGACGACGCGGCCGGAGTCGGCGAGATCAGCCTCGGCGGCGCTGGATTGCCGCGGCGACGGGCGGGATGGAGTCGAGCGGCTTGCGCTCGCGGACCTTGACGTTGACGATGACCTGCGGAAAGACCTTGAGATCGGCGACGAGCTCGGCCGAGTGACTTCCCTGCCCTGTGCATGATGTCGAGGACAAGGAGCGCGGTGAGCAGGCCGTCGCCGGTGGTGGAGCGGCCGGAGAAGATGATGTGGCCGGACTGCTCCCCACCGAGGGCGGCGCCCGTGCGCTGCATCTCTTCAAGGACGTACTTGTCCCCGACGGGAGCACGGAGCATGGTGATGCCGGAGCGCTTGAGTGCGGCTTCGAGGCCCATGTTGGACATGGTGGTTGCGACGACGATGTTGTTGGTCAGGAGACCGCGAGCCTGGAGGTCGCGGGCGGCCAGCAGGAGGACTGCGTCGCCATTGACGACGCGGCCGTGCTCGTCGGCGAGGAGGCAGCGGTCGGCGTCTCCGTCGAAGGTGATACCAAGGGACGCGCGCTGCTCCACCACCTCGGCAGCGACCACTTGGGGATAAAGCGCGCCACAGTCCTGGTTGATATTGCGTCCTGTGGGCGACGCGTGGGTAATGATGACTTCGCCCGCCGAGATCGCTGAAGAGCTGCGGGGCGACGGAGCTCGCGGCACCGTTGGCGCAGTCAATGACGACCACGCGATTGTCCAGCGAGAGACCGGGAGCGGCGGCGAGGAGGAAGCGAACGTACTCGGCGCGATCACTCTCTTTGACAGCGGGGGGAACGATGTTGGTGAGCTGCGTGGAATTGGCCTGCGAGCTTTCGAGGGCGCGAAAGATCTCGTGCTTCGATCGCGATCTCGGTTGCGTCGGGGAGCTTGTAGCCGTCGGGACCGAAGAGCTTGATGCCGTTGTCTTCCCAGGGATTGTGGGAGGCGGAGATGACAACACCGGCGGCGAAGCTGTGGGATCGGGTGAGAAAGGCGATGGCAGGCGTGGTGATCACGCCGGCGTTCTCAACCGATGCGCCGCCCGCGTCGAGACCGGCCGTAAGCGTAGCGGCAATCCAGTCGGAGGACTCGCGGGTGTCCTGGCCGAGGAGGACCTCGGGGTGGAACCACCCTCTTTCAGGCTGTGCGCGAGTGCGACGCCGATGGCATGGACGGTCGTGGGATCGAGGGGCGACTGGCCGGCAATACCGCGGATGCCGTCGGTGCCGAAGAGCTTCTTCATCTGTGTTCCTTTTCCGATTCGTGTGCCTGACGAAGTGTCGAGGACCTGGGCTTCCAGGGAGCCGCTGGCGAGTCGCGCGCGGATGCGGTCTCCGGGTGCAATGGTTTCAGTGTCGCGCAGAAGTGTGCCCGCGGCGACTCCGCTTTCGATGTAGACGAGGGCGTATCCGCGGGCGAGGACGGCGAGGGGCGAGAGCGCCTGGAGATGCGAGACGGCACGGCCAAGACGCGCGCGGCGGTCGCGGATGATCTGCGTTGCGATCCGATCAAGACACTGGCGAGATTGCTGCAACCGGTGCCGTCCGGTCAGAAGACGGCTCTCGGGGTTCTGCTTTGCGAGACGAGTCGAAAGGGACTCGAGACTATGTGCACGGGTTCGGAGGCGGCGTGCGGAAGCGGCCTCGAGACGCTGGCGGAGATCGTCGATGCGCTGCTGCCGCCGGGCGATGGCATCGTAGACGCGGGCGAGCACGTGGGCTGAGGAGAGGCGGGCGAAGCGTTGGCGAGCGTGAAGGAGGTGAAAGCGGCCGGCGCGCAGGACGGAACGGCGCAGGTTCTCGACGCGTTCCTCGATGCCGTGCTGGGCAGCGGTGACGATTTCGGCAGCGGCGGATGGCGTGGGAGCGCGAAGGTCGGCGACGAAGTCTGCGATGGTGACGTCGGTCTCGTGACCAATGGCGGAGACGACGGGAAGGACCGAGGCGGAGATGGCGCGGGCAAGGGCTTCGTCGTTGAACCCTGCGAAATCTTCCGGAGATCCGCCGCCGCGCGCGAGCATATGAGATCGACCTGGGCGGGATGAGCGTTGAACCAGCGGATGGCTCGCGCCACCGAGGCGGGACAGCTGTTGCCCTGCATGGTCGCTGGATAAATGAGGAGATTGAGGCGGCTATGGCGGCGGCGAACGACGGTGAGGATGTCGCGTATCACGGCTCCGCCGGGCGAGGTGACGATGCCGACGCACTTCGGATAGGCAGGCAGTGCGCGCTTGCGGGCGGAGTCGAAGAGACCTTCTGCAAGGAGGCGCGCTTTGAGCTGCTCGAAGGCGAGCTGGAGGGCGCCGGCGCCGCGCGGCTCCAGAGTTTCGGCGATGAGCTGCAGCTGCCCGCGGCTCTCGTAGACGGAGACGTGGCCACGGACCAGGACAGCAAGACCATCGGTGGGGCGGAAGCGCAAGAGCTGCGCCTGGCGCCGGAAGAGCACGACGGGAAGCTGGGCTTCGCCGTCTTTGAGTGTCAGGTAGATGTGGCCGGAGGGAGCGGGACGGCAGTTGGAGATCTCGCCCTCGACCCAGACATCGGCATAGCCGAGCTCGACGCGGCCGCGGATATTGGTAACGAGGGAGCGGACGCTCCAGATGCGGCGCTCGTCAGAGGCTGCCGGGAGCGAGTTCGGCTGGGGCTTCGGCGGGGGCGCAGCTGCGGGCGAAGGAGCGTCGAAGTGCAGCCCCAGCTGTGGCAGATCCTGTCCGGCGGAAGCTGCGGAAGGACGAGCGCGACGTCCCTGCAAACGCAGGCCTGCGAGAGTGGCTGGGGAGTCATCCTGCTGCGCCATATCGCCGAGTTTAGCAGCGAAGGGCCAGTGAGTGGGCTAGCGGAAGCGGCGAAGCACCCAGAGGACGAGGCTAAGGATGACGCTGAGCAGGAGCGAAGTAGCGAGTGGAAGGGAGACAGTCCAGCCGCGACCGCGCCACGAGAGATCTCCGGGAAGGCGGCCCAAAGGGAAGTGGAGTCGTCCAAGAGCCACGGCCACTATTCCGGCCACGATAAAGATGGCGGCGAGCGTGAACAGAAGGCGGGCGATGCCGGGCACTGTCTATGCCGTGAGGAGTTCGCCGGCGCAGCGCAGGAGTTCGGCGGGATGGCAGGGTTTGGTCAGGACGGAGAACTTGCGGCGCACTTCAGAGGAGCGCTGACGGACGCGGTTGAGGCTGGAGTAGGCTCCGGTCAAAACGAGGACGCGGCAGGCCGGTTGTTCGCGGTCCATGCTGGCGATCAGGTCGAGCCCGTCTTTATCCGGCATGTTGATGTCGCAGAGCAGAATCTCGGGCGCGAAAGTACGAGCGCACTCGAGAGCTTCATCCGCCGAGTACACGGCGCGCGTGGCAAAGCCGTGCTTCTGAAAGATGAGACTTAGTGTATCGGCGACGAGGTGTTCGTCATCCACTATGAGAATGCGGCGCATGGGGAGAGCCTCTTTGTCGTTCAGGACGAACTCAGAGCCTGCTACCAGTGTGGGCAACCCGGAGGCAATTGTCCAGCGAATACGCCCTGGATTTCATGATCTATTCTCTCGGGTTCGGCTCTACGAGGTCTGACCATAGAGGAAGTATTGAAAGGACGTGGCTTGCGAAAGTTCAGCCGTTGAAGGTACTGGACAGTCTATTCACGAAAAAGGGACGGTATTGTTTATGGAGTCAAGAAGGCGAGGAAGATGCGCATTGCGGCGTTGGTCCTGGGCATAATTCTTTGTGGCGGCGTCGTCCTGGATGCGTTTCAGACGATCATCCTCCCGCGCCGTCCGAAGGGGCGTCTGCGGATTACGCGGATGTTCTATGTGGCGACTTGGAGGCCCTGGGTGTGGATGGCGGAGCGGATCAGAGACCGCAAGGTACGAGAGCAGGTGTACAGCATCTTCGGACCGTTGTCTCTGCTGGCGCTGCTGGTGCTGTGGGCGGTTCTGCTGACGCTGGGATTTGCGTTGCTGCTGTTTGCGATACGCTCGCCGTTTCAGGACAGCAGTGTGGGCGCCGGAGCGAATGGATTTTTGCATTTTTTGACGGATCTGTATGTGAGTGGAACGACGCTGACGACACTGGGGCCGGGCGACGTGGTGCCGCGCAGCGAGCGCGCGCGGGCGCTGATGATCGCGGAGAGCGGGACGGGGCTTGGTTTCGTCGCGCTGGTGGTCAGCTACGTTCCGGTGCTGTACGGCGCTTTCAGCCGGCGGGAGGTGAGTGTGGCGATGCTGGACGGGCGGGCGGGGTCTCCGCCGACGGCGGCCGAGCTGTTGCGGCGACATGGCTTCGACGGCGGCCCGAAGGCGCTGAGCGTCCTTCTGGCGGAGTGGGAGCGATGGTCGGCGGAGATTCTGGAGACGCACATCTCGTACCCGATTCTTTGCTACTACCGGTCGCAGCACGACAACCAGAGCTGGCTTTCAGCGCTGGTGAGCGTGCTGGACGCGTGTGCCTTGCTGATCACGACCATTGTCGACCCGAAGGGCGGACCGGCGTCGCGGCAGGCGCAGTTGACGTTTGCCATGGGGCGGCATGCGCTGATCGACCTTGGGCATGTCTTTCACCTGGAGGAGAGGGAGGCCGAGTGGCTCCAGCTCGGCAAAACGGAACGGCTTCCGGTCGAGGTTTTCAACCGCCTGTGCGATGCTCTCGGAGACATGGAGCTGCGTCTGTGCGGCGATCCGGCGTCGATGGAACGACTGACGGCCATTCGCGCTTTATACGAGCCACACGCGCTAGCGTTATCGGAGTATCTGAAGATGCCGCTGCCGCAGTGGGTGGCTGAGCCGAAGAGCAAGGACCAGTGGAAGACGGTGGCGAGCCTTCGATCGGACGCTGCGAGAGTGCTGGGGTCGCGGGTGAGCCATGTCAGTGATCTGGCTGCGTCGGCCCACCTGCACGACGATGAGCACGGGTTTTAAGCAACCTGAGAGGCCGCAGCAGTGACCTGGACTCATCCGCAATGAGCGATGAGTCACGAGCTACAGCGAAGGCTTACTGGAGCGAGGGGCCAGCGGCCTGTGGATTGAGCTTCTGGGCCGCGAGGAGGCCTGCCGGACCTTTGGGGTCTTTATCTTTGAGGGCGGCGAGGATCTTTCTGGCGGCGTCGGGCTTGTTCTGGGATTGATAGAGCTCGGCGAGCTGGAGTTGTGCGGTTCCGGCTGGGACGGAGTTGGAGGGTTTGGACGTGAGCTCGTTGTAGAGATCGATGGCCTGCGGGTCGCGGCCGGTCTGGCGGTAGAGCTGGGCGAGCGACAGCCTGGCGAGGTTCGCGAGGTCGCGATTCCAGCCGGAGGCGACGTCCTTGAGGGTGCTCTCGGCGGAGGCGTTCTGACCGGCTTCCATGTAGGTGAGGCCGGCGAAGTAGCGGGCGTTTTTTCCGTCCGGGGTCATGCCGTATTTGCTGGCCGTCTCCAGGAAGAGCTTATTAGCCGCGTTAGCGCGGTCGGTGACGGAGCTGAAGGTCTTGACGCCGGGGGGTACGGCCTGACCGGGTGCGGCGAGCGGGGTCTGATAGGCCTGCATGGCGGCACCAAAGGCGACGGACGCAGCCTCGGAGCGGTTGTTGTAGATGACTCCGGCCAGGACGACGATGACGATGACCGCGAGCAGGATAGCGCTCGAGACGATGACGGAACGGCGGTTTTCGCCGGCCCACTCGAGACCGTGGGAGGTGGTGGTGATGAAGGCGTCGTTCTGCTTGAGGGCTGCTTTTGTCTGCTGATCCACTGTGGTGTAGGTCTCTCTTCCGGGCGTATCCGTGCGGTATTTGAGTTTATCAGGCGACGTTTTGCGGGGGGGTACCCCCCCCTAGATCTCGGCGCAAAATCGTCAAACGCAAGGACTTACAAAATGGGCTCCACGCAAAATCGTCCATCAAAAGGGTTTACGGGTAAAATCCTAAAAACAAAAGGGTTGCAGCGGCGCGGGTAGATGTCCGTCCCGGCGCAAAGCTCCCTATCTCCATGGTAGCGGATGGAGTGGGGTGGTTACGCCATTTGTTGTCGGATTTCTGGCGGTTGATCGACTTTTCGCTGCGCTCAAGGGATGACGGCTTGGGGGCAGGCAGAGCAACGGCAGATTCCCTGCGGGAATGACAGACAAAGAACGAGCAAGGGCTAAAGCGACGGCAACGCAACGGCGGGGGCGCATGCGGGGGTTGTTCCCTGCGCGCAAGCTGACGAGCGTTAAGGGTTCTTCGGTACGGCGAAAGTGACGAGCGTTGGGTCGAGGCGCTAGATGTTGCAGAGGTTGAAGGCTGCGCGGAGGGAGGTGAGCGGGTCTTTGCGGGGGACGAACTCGTGGGCGACGTAGCCGGTAAAGCCGGTGGCCGCAATTGCGCGCATGACGGCGGGCCAGAGGACTTCCTGGGTGTCGTCGAGCTCGTGCCGGCCGGGGACGCCGCCGGTGTGGAAGTGGCCAAGCCAGCGTGCGTTCGCGGTGATGGTCTCGATGAGGTCACCTTCCATGATCTGCATATGGTAGATGTCGTACAGGAGCTTGACGTGGGGGCTCGCGACCTGTTCGAGCACGCGGACGCCCCAGCTGGTGTGATCACACATGTAACCGGGGTGGTCACGTTTACTGTTGAGCAGTTCCATGCAGAGGGTGACGCCGTGATCGGCGGCGATGGGGGCCAGGCGACGGAGCCCGACGACGGTGTTGCGGGCGCCCTCTTCGTCTGAGAGGCCGGGCGCGCGGAGGCCGGAGAAGGTGATGACGTTGGGGACGTTCGCTTTTGCGGCGAGGGGGATGCCCTCTCGAAGAGCGGCTTCGATGGGGGCGTGGTTTTCGAGGCGGTTGAGACCGCGGTTGATCTCGCCGCCGCCGGCGTAGCCCATGGTGCAGCGGAGGCCGAAGCGGGCGGGGGTGTCGTACTCCTCGGGCTTGAGGAGGTCGATGCCTTCGAGGCCGATGCTCGCGGCGGCGCGGCAGAGGTCGTCGAGTGGAATCTTTGCGTAGCACCAGCGGGAGACGGACTGGTGGATGCGGTGTGGGGCCGAGGCCTGGCCGATGAGGTGAGTTGGAGTGGCGAGAGCGGCTGCGCCGGCGATGGAGTTGGCAAGAAGCTTGCGGCGGGTGAGCATGGGCTTTCGATAATACTCGGATTTGCTTTTTGGCCGGTGACTCACCGGAGGCTGTGACGCAATGAAGACCCATGTCTCAGAATCGAGACATGGGTCACCCGGCGATTAGACCGATCAAGATCGTCGCGACGCCCTTCGTAGAATTCTGTCGGCAGCACGGTGTCCCACGATGCTCTGAGACAACTTCACGGCGGTGAGGTAGATTTCGTTGTAGAGACACCACCGTCGGGATCAGCAAGGAGAACAGCTAGAAGCAGACTTCTGCTGTCGAGTGACGACGCGGTTTGTGATTCGTGAGAGTGAGGGCTTTATGAAAGCAGCCTGGTACGAAAAGCAGGGACCGGCGCGGGAGGTCCTCACGGTCGGAGATATGGCGGATCCGGTTCCTGGACGGGGCGAGCTTCGCATCCGCATCGCCAGCTCTGGAATCAACCCAGGTGACGTCAAGAAGCGTGAGGATGCGTTCGGGTATGGGATGACCTACCCCCGGGTGATTCCGCACAGCGACGGCGCAGGGCAAGTAGATCAAGTTGGAGACGGTGTGTCTTCCGAGTGGATAGGAAAGTCTGTGTGGTGTTATGGCGCACAGTCTTACCGCCCATTCGGCACTGCCGCCGAGCTTACCGTTGTTCCGGCAGCTCAGGTTGTCCCTCTGCCGCCTAACGTGTCGATGGCGCAGGGAGCATGTCTTGGCATCCCGGGCATCACGGCTCACCGAGCCGTGCACGTAGGAGGATCTGTGAGTGGACGCACCGTGCTGGTGCAAGGAGCTGCAGGATCCGTGGGATTATGTGCGGTCCAGCTTTCGCGCCGCGCGGGAGCTCATGTTATTGGCACAATCCGAACGCCGGAAGAGGAGCAAACAGCGAAGCAGTCAGGAGCACACGAGGTATTTCTCAACGATGCGAAGTTGCCAGAGCAGGTGAGGGCGCTCGCTCCTGATGGCGTGGACCATATTGTTGAAGTTGCATTTGGAGCAAATATAGCGCTTGATCTCGAACTGCTTAGAATGGGTGGCTCCATTGCGACTTATGCCACGAATGCTGCAACCCCGGCGATTCCTTTCTGGCCGATGGTGTTCAAGAATACGCGGGTCTTTTTTCTGGGTAGTGACGACTTCCCACCGGAGGCAAAGGCATCAGGGGCACTGGAGCTAAATGCGGCGCTGGAGGCAGGCTGGTCAGGTTTCGCGATCAGGGAGCAAATTCCCCTTTCAGAGATCGCTAGGGCTCATGAACTTGTTGAACAGCCTGCGAATCCAGGACGAGTTGTCGTTACCCTTTAGCTTTTATGAATTCCAACAGGTCGGCGTTGATCTGGTCTGCGTGCGTGGTCGGCATACCGTGCGGCAACCCCGGGTAGGATTTCAGCGTGCCGTGCTTCAAGAGCTTGACCGACCTTGCACCAGTAGTAAGAAAGGGGCAAATCTGGTCATCCTCACCATGCATGACTAGAACCGGAATATCGATTGCCGCGAGATCGTCGTAGAACTCGGATTCGGAGAGGGCCTTGATGCAGTCATACTGGGCCTTGATGCCACCCATCATGCCCTGTCGCCACCAGTTCCGCCTGATTCCCTCGGAGATTGCAGCGCCCGGACGGTTGAAGCCGTAGAACGGCATCGTGATGTCGATGTAGAACTGGGAGCGATGGTTTGCCGTACCGTCACGGAGGCCGTCGACGACTTCCTTCGGAACACCGTCGGGATTCTTCTCCGATTTCATGAAGGTGGGTGGAATGGAGCTGATCAGGACTGCTTTTGCCACCAGGCCCTTGCCATGTTGCGCCACATAGCGAGCCACCTCGCCGCCTCCCGTAGAGTGACCGATGTGGATCGCGTTCTTCAGGTCGAGCGCCTTCACGAGTTCGGCAACATCGGCTGCGTATGTGTCCATGTCGTTGCCGTCGGCAGTCTGCGTGGAACGGCCATGCCCGCGGCGATCGTGCGCGATCACGCGGAAACCATGCCCCAAGAAAAACATCATCTGTGCGTCCCAGTCGTCAGCGGAGAGGGGCCAGCCGTGATGAAAGAAAAGCGGCTGTCCCGTGCCCCAGTCCTTGTAGTAGATCTCGGTGCCATCTTTTACGGTGATCGTTGGCATGCATTCTCTCCTGATGTGTTCGTGTAGTAGTAAACGTGGATGTTGAACGAGTGATGAAGACGCCGATAGCACCACAGTCGAAGAGGCTGTGTACGTCTTTAGAAAGTCTCCACGATGCCTCGTCTCATCTGCTGCAGGGCAACGAGGCACCCGGACGCGGCGGTCAGTTGGTGACGAGGGACTCGGTTTGGGTGGCGGCGATGTTGGCGGCTGCGTGTGTGACGCGGGTCCAGGGGGCGAAGGCGTTTTTGACGCCGCGCAGCGAGGGTGCGAGAGACGGGAAGTGGCGGAGGAGGACGGTGGACATGGTGTTGTCGCGGATCCAGTCCATGCCGGCTTTGCTGTAGACCTCCGGGGTGTAGTCGGTGGTGAAGAAGCGGTCGCTGTTGAGGCGGCGGGAGGCCATGAGGACGAAGATGCGGAAGGCGGTATCGGAGAAGCCGAAGCCTTTGGGCGGGGTTTCGGCGAAGAGGCCGACGATGAGGTCTACGGTGTCTATGTCGTTTGAGTAGACGCGGCGGATCTCTTCGCGCCACTCGGGGTTGTCGGTGAGATCTTCGAAGGTGCGGACGGGCTTGAGGTGGAAGAGCTCGCGGAACTTGGTGTAGCGAGGGACGCCGAGTTCGCGGCAGCGCATGATGTCGTGGGCGGCGAGGTCGATGTGGATGCCGTCGGGACGGATGAAGTGCTGGAGGGCATTGGGATAGTTGTGGAGCTGGACGGCTCCGGGGTTCATGAGGCCGAAGGAGTAGAAGAGGTCGTCGATGTGGACATCGTCGCAGACGGCCTGGGCGTCGTTGCCGGCGATCTGCTGGAAGCCGAGGGTCTGGATGACGCGGTCGTCCTCGAGCGACCAGAGGGTGATGTCGTCGGGGATGAGCGGGTGCATGCGGTAGACGGCGACGAACTCTTCGGTGAGCGAGTACGGGACGCCGAACTGGTCGATCTCGGATCCGGGAATGCCGCTGACGAGCTCGCTCTTGGAGAGGCGGCCGAAGAGGTTGGCGATGTGCTCTCCGGCGAGGCCCCACCAGTTGGAGCGCATGCCTATTTGTAGCGCCGGGTGACCTAATATGGCGGTGGTCCACTCGACTGTGTGGATCTTGGCGATGAGGGCGGCGTTGATGAGACGCGCGTGCTCGAAGAGATCATCGTCGGACCAGTCCGGGTATTGCTGTTTGAGTCGTCGCAGATGCGTTGTGTTCGAGCGAGAAGAGGGTGAAGAAGAGCTCGAGGCCGAGCCACCAGCCGGCGAGCGAGGCGGACTGAAGCTGCACGAGGGCGTCGGGGTCGGGGTGAACGAGGTGGTCCTTGCCGAGGTTGATCTTGCCGCCGGTGCGGGTGCGGACCTTGTCGCGGTACTCGGGGGTGCTGCCGTAGAGCTGGGAGGCGTCCCACCAGTGGGTTTCGGTGTTGATGTGGGTCTCGGGTTGTGCCGTCGTCGGCGGAGGTGCGGGTGGGATCGTCCATGGTGCGGAGGACGGTCATGGGGTTGTCGGGCCAGGGATCGTTGGGGCCGAGGGGAAGCTGCCACGGATTATCTTTGGGGCTCTTGCCGTGGGAGAACCAGTCGCGAATCTGGAACTGGAGCCAGGCGGCGGCGAGGAGGTTGAGGGTCGTGGCGGGGGTGAAGGTTTTGCGGGTGAGGAGGTCGGTGGAGACGACGCGCGGGCTGGGCGTCATGATGGTCGAAGCGGGCTCCTGATGGACGTGCTCGAGGGGGACGTTGCGGCCGAAGCGGGTGTTGGCGGAGCCCATGAATGGGCACTTGAGATCGTTGAAGGTGCCGTCGGCGGTGCGATGAGTCTGCACGTTGGGCTGCGGCGGCGACGGCAGCGGCCTGGGGGTGGGGGACTCGGTGTCGAAGAGGTTTGCGCCGCGGAGTTTGTTGCGGATGCCGATGAGGAGGACGAGGCCGATGGGCGTGGGGAGCTTGCTCCAGTTGTGCTGTTGGTCGATGTGGGTGCAGGCGTCATTGAAGGCGGAGGCGAGCTTCTGCTTGAGCGGTGGGGTGGTGAAGATCTTGTAGAGAGCGTAGCCGGTGGCGGCTGCGGCGCCGATGGCACCGAGAGTTTTAAGGGAGGATGAGGGGCGCATGGGGCACGACCTTTCGGAGGAGAAGGGGCCCGGGGTGTGGGGAGAACTATAGCACGGGGGACGACGGCAGTTCGTTGCCGAACCGAGCAGCCGTGGACGGTGCCGATTGCCTGCAGCGACGAGATCGTACTCGGCGGATCGTGTGCTTGGACCGCAGGAAACCTTACGGCAGCCTTTTGCGCGCCAGCTACTTGATGTCGCGCCAGTTCTGGCCGAGTGCCTACTTCGGCGACGATGGGGACGGGGAATTCGGCGACGTGCTCCATCTCGTGCTGGACGAGGTGCTGCAGCTCTTCGGCTTCTTCGGGGACGACGTCGAAGAGGAGTTCGTCGTGGACCTGGAGGGTCATGCGGCGAGCGGAGGTTGCGGCGGGTGATCTCGCGTCGATGCGCGATCATGGCGAGCTTGATGAGGTCGGCGGCGGTGCCTTGCAGCGGCGTGTTGACGGCGGTGCGCTCGGCGAAGCCGCGCATGTTGGGGTTGCGGGACTGGATGTCGGGGATGGGGCGGATGCGGCCGAAGTGGGTGCGGACGGCCTGGTCGCGGCGGACGGTCTCGAGGGTTGCGTCGATGAAGCGGCGGACGCCGGCGTAGCGCTCGAAGTAGCGGTCGATGTAGTCGCGGCGCGGTCTTCTGGTCGATGCCGAGCTGGGCGGCGAGGCCGAAGGGGGAGATGCCGTAGACGATGCCGAAGTTGACGGCCTTGGCGCGGTTGCGGGTCTCCTTGTCCATGGTTGCGGGGTCGACGCCGAAGACCTCGGAGGCGGTGAGGGTGTGGATGTCCTTGCCGGTGCGGTAGGCGTCGAGCAGCAGCGGGTCCTGCGAGAAGTGGGCCATGAGGCGGAGCTCGATCTGCGAGTAGTCGGCGGACATGAGGACGTTGCCGGGGGCGGCGATGAAGGCGGCGCGGATCTCGCGGCCGAGCGCGGTGCGGATGGGGATGTTCTGCAGGTTGGGATTGGTGGAGGAGAGGCGGCCGGTGGCGGTGCCGACCTGGTTGAAGGTGGTGTGGACGCGGCCTTCGCGGTCGGCGAGCTGCGGGAGCGGGTCGAGGTAGGTGGAGCTTGAGCTTGGCGAGCTGGCGGTACTCGAGCACGAGGGCGGGGACGGGGTGGTGTTCGGCGAGCTCTTCGAGGACGTCCTGCGCGGTGGAGATGACCTTGCCCTTGCCGTACTTCATCGGCTTGGGGAGGTTCATCTTGTTGAAGAGGACGTCGCCGAGCTGCTTGGGGGAGTTGATGTTGAAGCGGTGGCCGGAGCCCGGCGTAGATGCTCTCGGCGAGGGTGTCCATCTCGACGGCGAGGCGGGAGGACATGTCGCGGAGGACGGCGGGGTCGATGCGGACGCCGGCCTGCTCCATGCGGAGGAGGACGGGGACGAGGGGGAGGTCGATGGTGTGGTAGACGTGGAGGAGGGGTTTGGGTAGAGCGGTCTGCGGCGGCTTCGCTGCGCGGAGGATGCATCGGCTTGTCCGTGGTCGGCGAAGAGCATCTCGCGGGTGACGGCACCGCCGAGGCTGGGCTCGTCCTTGGGGATGTTGTGCTCGACGGGGGCGGCCTCGGCGATCTGCTGGCGAAGGATGCGGCGAGGCGGACGATGGCGGAGGCGGCTTCGGCGAGGCGGTTGGGTCGTTGGGATT
Source organism: uncultured Acidobacteriaceae bacterium (assembly GCA_963778445.1). Lineage (GTDB taxonomy): Bacteria > Acidobacteriota > Terriglobia > Terriglobales > Acidobacteriaceae > Edaphobacter. The sequence continues at coordinate 725,989 of CAVZUG010000001.1, forward strand.
GCCTTGGTCGGCTGATGTGAGAGCGCGCGGTGGTGGAGCGGGCGGCGATGTCGGCGAGGGTGTGCGAGCCGTGCGTGGGGTTGACGAGGTAGCTGAGGAGCATGACGTCGTCGACGGAGCCGGCGAGGGTGATGTCGTGCGGGGCGAGGGCGCGGAGGACGGCTTTGAGGTCGTGGACGTCTTTGGGCAGGGTGGCGTCTTCGAGGGCGTCGCGCAGGCCGGGAGCGTCGAGGGAGACTTCGAGGGCGGCGGTGCCGTCGACGGCGAGGCCGAGGCGGCAGGCGGGGTCTGGGATTGCGTGGCGGACTCAGGTCTCAGGATCGGGAACTGGGGTCGCGCTGGGTTGGCGCCGGCGGCGCCGAAGAGGGACATGGTTTCGGCTGGGCGGAGGCTCGGGCTCGTCGGCTTCGGAGTCTGTCGGCGGGTTCGGCGGCGATCTCTTCGGCGAGGCCGGGCGTCTTCGAAGATGGCGATGGCGAGGCCGCTTGAGGATGTTGACTCGCTGTGCGGCTCTCGGTCTGATGGTTCGCGGGCTTCGGCGAGGAGGGCGGCGATCTCTGCGGGGGTGGGCTTGAGGTTGTAGGCGATGGGGGTGGTGTCGGCGGCGGGGGCGAGCTCTTTGAGCAGCGTGGTGAACTCGAGTTCGGTGAAGAGGTCGCGGCAGGCGGCGTTGTCGACGGGCTGGGTGCGCATGGCGTCGAGGGCGAACTCGATGGGGACGCCGGTGTGGATGGTGACGAGCTCTTTCGAGAGCAGGATGTTGTCGCGGTTGTTTTGTAACGATTCGCGATAGGTTTTGCGTTTTTGACCTCGTCGGCGCGGTCGAGCGCGGCTTCGACGGTGCCGAACTGCTGGATGAGCTCGACGGAGCCTTTGTCGCCGATGCCGGGCGCGCCGGGGATGTTGTCGATGGAGTCGCCGCGCAGGGCCATGACGTCGATGACGCGCTCGGGCGGGACGCCGAGGGCGTCTTCGACGCCGGCGGGATCGAGGATGAGGTTGTCTTTGGTGGGGTTGAGGATGGAGACGTCGTCGTTGACGAGCTGCATCATGTCCTTGTCGGAGGAGACGACGAAGACGTGGTGGCCGAGCGCGGAGAGCTTGCAGGAGAGCGTGCCGATGACGTCGTCGGCCTCGAAGCCCTCGTAGTAGAGGATGGGGATGCGGAAGGCCTCGAGCGCGCGGCGGATGTAGGGCTGCTGCTGGATGAGGTCGGGCGGGCGTCTCGGTGCGGTTGGCCTTGTAGCCGCCGTACTCGATGGCCTCGAACTGCTGGGTCTTGATGTTGAACTTCTTGACGTCCTTCATCTGCGCTGGCGCGCTCGTCGCGGTGGACGGGGCGCGCCGACGTCGTAGACGGCGGCGAGGTACTGCGGGCGCGAAGTCCTTGCGCAGCTTGTTGATCATGTTGACGAAGACATAGGTCGCCGCGGTGGGGATGCCGGTGCGCGTGGACATGGGGCGCTGGCGCTGCATGGCGTGGTAGGCGCGGAAGATGAAGGCCATGGAGTCGAGCAGATAGATGGGCGGCTTGTCGGTCGGCGATGTCTTGCGGCTGTGGGGCAGGTGCGGTCATGGATGGCTTTGATGGTAGCGCGTTCGGGGTGATGGCCGCTTCGTGGTTGCCATGAATACGTCTGTGCAGACAGGTGAGTTTAGCACAAGTATCGGGACCTTCGCTAGCTCAGGATGACGGCAAACGGCTTGCGAGGCACTGGAGGTTTCAGAGGATGAGCATGCAGTCGCCGTAGGAGAAGAAGCGGTAGCGCTGCGCGGACGGCGTGGGCGTAGGCGGCGAGGACCGCTTCCCTTCCGGCGAAGGCGCTGACCAGCATCAGCAGGGTGGATTGCGGCAGATGGAAGTTGGTGAGCAGGCCGTTGACGACGCGGAAGGTGTGGCCCGGGGCAGAGGAAGATGTCGGTCTTGCCGGAGTGCGGCGTGGAGCGACAGACCGTGCGCTTTGAACGGGGACTCCCGAAGTTCTGGCCAGCTGATTTCGGCAGCTGCTTCGAGGGTGCGGGTAGTGGTGGTTCCGGCGGCGATGATGCGGCGGCCTTCGAGGCAGTGCGGCGTTGATGGCGTCGGCAGTTGCTGCGGGGAGGGTGTAGTGCTCGGCGTGGAGGCGGATGTCTTCGAGGTTTTCGGCGCGGACGGGCTGGAAGGTGCCGAGGCCGACGTGGAGGGTGATGGTTTCGACCTGGACGCCGCGTTGGCTCGAAGTTGTCGAGGATCTCGGGCGTGAAGTGGAGACCGGCGGTGGAGCTGCGGCGGAGCCGGGCTGGTTGGCGAAGACGGTCTGGTAGCGGTCGCGATCTTCGGCTGTCGGGATCGTCCTTGGGACGATGGATGTAGGGCGGCAGCGGCATGTGGCCGATGCGGTCGAGGATGCTCGAAGAAGTTCGGCGCTCGGGAGCGAAGCGAAGGGTGCGTTCGCCGAACTCTCCGGCGGTGAGGATTTCGGCCGTGAAGGAGCGGCTCCGGTGTCTTCGGGGGCATGAGAAGAGGAGGCGTTCGCCGGGCTGGACTTTGCGGCTGGGGCGGACGAGGGCGGTCCACTGATCTTCGGTCGAGCTGCTGGGTGAGCAGGACTTCGATGCGGCCGTGGGGTCGGGGAGTTGGCTGGGTGTGCAGGCCGGCGCGGGTGGCGTAGAGGCGCGCGGGGATGACGCGGCTGTCGTTGAGGATGAGGAGGTCGCCGGGGCGGAGATGTTGGGGAGATTGCGAAGAGGTCGTCGCTGTACTCGCCGGTGGGCGGTCGAGGACGAGCATGCGGCTGGATGCCGCGGACCGCCGGCGGGATTGGGCGATGAGTCTTCGGGGAGAGTCGAAATGGAAGTCGGAGACTACGGCACTGGGTGATTTAGTTCGGGCGGGATCGTCGAAACCGAATTGCGTTGTCGGGCACGAGGTCTAGTTTACGGGCGAGACGTCGTGCGACGCGTTCGGCCATGGCGACGGAGCGGTCGAGCGCGTGCCTGGACTGGCGAGTGTGGCTCGATGGATTTCCTGCTCGCCGTGGACGTGGGCGGGCCAGGTGACGAGGACGCGGGAGAAGGGTTGGGGATGAGGAAGCGGTCCCAGGAGCGGAGCTGCCAGGCGCTGTGGGGAGGACGTAGAAGGCGCCGACGTCGTGTGCGTTGACGAGTGCGGCCAGCTGGGCGGCGCCGGGTTTGGCGACATGGCGGGGCCGCGGGGGCCGTCGGCGGTGATGGCGCAGAGTGGCCCGGCGACGTAGGCGCGCTGGAGGTTGCGGAGGCCGGGGGCGCCGTCGCGCGAGCTGGAGCCGCGGATGGCGATGAAGCCGAGACGCTCGACGGTGCGGGCAATGAGCTCGCCGTCGAAGCTGCGGCTGATGAGGATGGCGACTCCGTGATTGCGGAAGCGGTAGGCGCAGGCGAGCAGGCAGCGGTGCCAGAAGGCGTAGATGGAGGGCCCGGGGAGCTGGTCGCCAGGGATAGTGCCGGGATCGGTGACATCTCTCGTAACGGAGGGTTGCGCCGAGAAGGCGGATGAGCATGGCCGCGAGCGGTGGAAGGAGGGCGAGGGCGATGCGCTGCTGGCGAGTGTAGAGCGGCACGGGATTGAGTGTACTTGCGGCCGAGTGGTCTAGCTGTACTTGAGCCAGCGCAGGATCTCGGGCAGGTTGGGCTTTTTGCCGTACATGAGGATGCCGACGCGGTAGATGCGGCTGGCGACCCAGAGGATGGCGTAGATGGTGACGGCCATGAGGCCGATCGAGAGGGCGATCTGCCAGGCCGGCGGCATCGCCAGCGAGATGCGGAGGTACATGATGAGCGGCGTGCAGAAGGGGATGAGCGAGAGAACGGTGGCGGTGGTGCCGCTGGGGTTGTTGATGACGACGCCGAGGGCGAACATGCAGCAGGCGAGCGGCATGACGAGGAACATGTTGAGCTGCTGGAGCTCCTGCTCGGAGTTGGTCATGGCGCCGAGGGCGGCGGCGATGGAGGAGTAGAGCAGGAAGCCGAGCAGGAAGTAGAGGACGAAGAAGACGATCTGCGCGGCGGAGAGCGAGACGTGCGCATGCCGCCGGCGATGGACGCTGACCAGCGAGGTGCTGGTCGAGCAGGACGGCGGCGAGCATCCAGATGCCGACCTGGGTGAGGCCGACGGAGCCGACGCCGATGACCTTGCCGGCCATCATCTCTTCCGGGCGGATGGTGGCGAGCAGGACCTCGAAGACGCGGGAGGTCTTTTCTTCGATGATGGAGCGCGCGACGTTCATGCCGTAGAGCATGATGACGAAGTACATGAGGAAGAAGAGGACGTAGGCGCCGATGAAGGCGGAGGTGGTGTCGGCGTTCTTGCCGGCCTGGGTGGTGTCGACTTCGACGGGCTGCATGAGGGCGTCGACGTCGGAGGCGACCATGCCCTGGTGGGCGAGGCGCTCGCGCATGAGCACGGTGCGGAGGGCGGAGGTGATGTTGCCCTTGGTGGCGATGTCGCCGGCGGAGCGCGGGGTGTAGGCGAAGGCGGGCGCGGTCGTTGGCTGTGTTGCGCGGGGTGATCCAGAGATAGCCGTCGAGCTGCTTGTCGGCGAGCTCGCCGTCGAGCGTGGCGCGGGTGTCGCGGCGCCGGGAGGCGAGATGACGTCGACGGTCATCTTGCGTGTCTTTGCCGTTGGTGAGCTCGGTCTGGAGATCGGTGGCGAGCTGCTGATCGTGCGAGACGATGGCGATGTGCGAGGTGGACTTCGACTTGAGCGCCAGTCATGGATGCGAGCCGACGATGCCGCCGCCCATGACACGGGATAAGGATGGTGGTGACGAGGAAGGCCTTGGTGCGGATGCGCTCGAGGTACTCGCGCTTGGCGATGAGCCAGACGTTATGCATGGGCGAGTGCTCCGGCTAGCGCTTCGGTGCGGAGGTCGGTTCGTGCGGGTGTCTCGCAGCCGGTCTGCTGCCGACTTTTTCGATGAAGATCTCTTCGAGCGTGGGCTCCATGACCTCGAAGCGGGTGATGCGGGCGCCGGCGCTGACGGCAGCGGCGAGCAGCGGCTGCGCATCGTCGGCGAGTGCCGTCGGCGAGGTGCGGAGCTTGATCTCGGCGTGCCGCTGGTAGCGTCTTGGCCTCTTCGATGGCAGGGTGGTGGAGGAAGCGAGTCGTCGCCTTCGAAGAAGATGACGACGCGGTTGCGCGGGTAGCGCGACTTGATCTCGCGCATGGAGCCGGAGAGGACGAGGTTGCCGCTATGGATGAGGGCGATGGAGTCGCAGAGCTTCTCGACCTGGTCCATGCGGTGGGTGGAGAAGAGGATGGCCTTGCCCTGCTTGCGGAGATCGACGAGGGTGTCCTCAGAAGGACGGCGTTGACGGGATCGAGGCCGGAGAAGGGCTCGTCCATGATGATGAGCTCGGGCTCGTGCAGCAGGGTGGAGATGAACTGGATTTTCTGCTGCATGCCCTTGGAGAGCTCTTCGGTCTTCTTGGGGATGGCCTCGGTGATCTCGAGGCGCTCGCACCAGGCGTGGGCGCGCTGGCTGGCGGTGGTGGCGTCGAGGCCGTGGAGCTGGCCGAGGAAGATGAGCTGGTCGAGCACCTTCATTTTTTTGTAGAGGCCGCGCTCTTCGGGCAGATAGCCGACGCGCTTGAGGGCGTCGCGGTTGAAGGGCTGGTCGAAGAGGGGGACGGTGCCGGAGTCGGGCACGGTGATGCCGATCATCATGCGGATGGAGGAGGTTTTGCCGGAGCCGTTGGGGCCGAGGAGGCCGAACATGGTGCCGGGCTCGATGGTGAAGCAGAGGTCGTTGACGGCGACTTTGGTGTCGTAGACCTTGCGGACGTGTTCGAGCTCGACGATGGGCATGCGGGGGTTTGCTCCGGGCGCGGGCTTCGGTGGAGAGAAGCGCGGGGTCGAGGCAAGTTTAGCAGGGCAAGAGAAGTGGACCCGCGCCCTTCAACTTCGCTCAGGGTTAGAGCGATAGCACGATGCCGGCGGGAAGTAGGGAGCCGGCTGATTCCGCATCCGGACCCTAGAGCAGAGCCGCCTTGCAGAGCGGTTCTGAGCGGATGGCTGTAAGCAGGGGGCTGGTGTCGAACGCGGCGGACCGATCTGCCTGCGTGAGGTGTAGTTCCGGGAGAGCGACGAGATAGCGGAGGAGGATGGGGGCGTCTTCCATGTTGGCCGAGTGGAAGCCCGGAGTGGCGTAGCGGAGCATGCCGTTGGGCTCGCGGAGGCTTTCGAACTGACGTTTGCCCAGCTTGATGTGGGTGTAGCCGGAGAAGTCGAGCGTGACTTCGACGCGCTGGGGACGGGGATTGGTCGGGGTGAACGGCTCCGGGGCGTGGAAGTTGAGGTCGGTGGCATCGCCGAAGCTGAGGAAGAGATCGAAGGCCTGCTTGCCCGAGGTCTGGCGTGTGCACTGGGCGATGAGGGTCGGTGCGCCGGTGAAGGCGATGGGAGTGAGGCCGGAGCCGGCGATTGAGCTTCCGGGAAGAAGAATGCGGGTGTACTCGGTTCCGGACGCAGGATCGGTGCCCTGGAGGTGACGGAGCCCTGAGGTGGGGCCCTGGGCGAAGGAACCGAACGGGGAGAGGATGCAAAGGGCGAGAGCAGCGAGTGGAAACGGGAGGCGCATGGTGAGGGAAAGCTAACAAAGGCGTGTTTCGATGGTTAATCCCACGATTGGGTGAGGGCGTTCGGCAATGTGTGGATCGCGACGGGCGAGGGGGGCGGAGACGCGGTTGTCCGACCCGGGAGGAGGCCCGGCGGACTTGGTAGCATCGCACTGTGCTTGAGCTGTCGACGCCGGTGAAGTATGTGAAGAGGGTGGGGGAGCGCGTCGCGGAAGAGCTGGGCGACGCGGCGTGGAGACGGTGGAGGACCTGCTGTATCACCTGCCGTTCCGGTACGAGGACCGGTTGAATCCGCTGCCGATTGCGGAGCTGACGGCGGGCGGCGATGGCCAGCGTGATCGGCGAGGTGCGCGGCACGGTGCTGCTGCGGACGCGCGGCGGTGCCGATCTTCGAGATGACGGTGGGACAGGGGACTGAGCTCGGTGAAGTGCATGTGGTTTCACGGCGAGCTATCTGCGAGACAGGTTTCAAGCTGGGCCAGATGGTGGCGCTGTATGGGAAGCTGGAGGCATCGCGATCGAGCAGTTGGACGGTTCGAAGATGATCCAGCCGCAGTTCGAGATTCTGCCCGGGCCGGGGGATAAGGACGCGGAGTTTGCCATGCTGGAGGTGGGGCGGATCGTGCCGGTGTATGAGACGCTGGGCGGGACGACGGCGTGGGGGGCGAAGCTGACGTCGCGGTGGCTGCGGCGGGTGATCTGGGGTTTGTTTGAGGAGCTGGAACGGTGGCGGAGGTCGGCAGAGAAGCAGTTCCGCTGCGCTCGATGACAGCAAAGAACGGCAACAGCAGACAGCAACCGACTGAGACGCTGCCGCGGGCGATGCTTGACGGCTGAATTCCGGAACGCTTGAAGGCGCTGCGGGCAGTGCACTTTCCTGAGGCGGGGACGCCGATGGCGGAGCTGATGTCGGCGGCGACTCCGGCGCATCGGCGGCTGATCTTCGAGGAGCTCTTTTATCTGGAGCTGGGGCTGGAGTTGAAGCGGCGGCGGATGCGGGAGCGCGAGGGCACCGCATTTGTGACAAATGTGAAGGTGCGCGAGGCGATGAAGCAGGTGCTGCCGTTCATCCGACAGCGGCGCAGAAGCGGGTGCTGGGAGAGATCGCCAGCGGACATGCGGCGAGCCGCAGCCGATGCGGCGGTTGCTGCAGGGCGATGTCGGGTCGGGCAAGACGATCGTGGCGATGCAGGCGGCGCTGGTGGCGATTGAGAACGGCTACCAGATGGCGCTGATGGCGCCGACGGAGATCCTGGCGACGCAGCATTATCTTTCTGCGCGGAAGCTGCTGGCGGAGATGGCTGTCGCCGAGGACGGGCAGGCCTTATCGCGTGACGTCTGCTGACTGGATCGCTCGATGAGCGGACGAAGCGCGAGGCGCAGGGGCAGGATCTATGCGCGGAGAGACGGAGCTGGCGATTGGGACGCATGCGCTGATCGAGGACAAGGTGGAGTTTGAAAACCTGGGCCTGGTGATTGTGGATGAGCAGCACCGGTTCGGCGTGCAGCAGCGATTCAGGCTGATGAAGAAGCCGGACGCGAGGGCGAGGCTCGAGCCGGATGTGCTGGTGATGACGGCGACGCCGATTCCGCGGACGCTGGCGCTGACGCTGTACGGGGACTGGATGCGAGCGTGATCGATGAGCTGCCGCCGGGGCGAACTCCGATTGTGACGCAGACGACGACAGAGGAGAGGGCCGAGGATGTCTGGGGGTTTGTGCGCAAGCAGGTTGCGGCGGGGCGGCAGGCGTACATCGTCTATCCGGTGATTGAGGGAGCGAAGGACGATCAGCCGGAGCTGGATTTTGCGCGGGAGGAGAGCGAAGGCGTGCAGAGCCGGTGGTACAGAAGCAGATTCCTCCGCTTCGCTCACGGCAAAGACAACTACAGAGAGCAAGCAAGAAAGCAAAGGACAAGGCACTCGAAGACGGAAAAGTTGTTTCCGAAGACGAAGCTGCGTGCAGCAACCGAGATGTATGAGGAGCTGCGGGATGGAGCGCTTGCGGGGCTGCGGTTGGGCCTGCTGCATGGGCGTTTGAGCGCGGACGACAAAGAGGTCGACGATGCGGCGGTTTCAGCGCGGCGAGACCGATGTGCTGATTGCGACGACGGTGATCGAAGTGGGCGTGGATGTGCCGAATGCTTCGGTGATGGTGATCGAACATGCGGAGCGGTTTGGGCTGGCGCAGATGCATCAATTGCGCGGGCGCGTGGGACGCGGAGCGGCGAAGAGCTACTGCGTTCTGATGACCGGTGGCAAGGTGAGCGAGCGGCGGAGGCAGCGGCTGGACGCGATGGTGCGGACGCAGAATGGGTTTGAGCTGGCGGAGATCGACCTGCAGCAGCGCGGGCCGGGAGAGTTTTTTGGAACGCGGCAGGCGGGGCTGCCGGAGTTTCGCGTGGCGAACCTGATGCGCGATCGTGCGGTGCTGGAGCTGGCGAAGGGAGAGGCACGCGGCTTTCGCGGAAGGAGCCCGAGCCCGGCGATCTCCGCGTGAGGAGATCGAGGCGGTGTGGGAGCGATTGAAGCAGCAGTGGCAGCGGAGGTATGGGCTCGGTGGAGGCTTAGGAGCGGTCGTCAGGCTGTTCGTTGTCGGATCTCAGTTTCTCTAGCGGCACTGACAACTGAGCGCCTCATGAAGCTACGGCTGGAGTGAGGTGGGTGTGAGGAGCTGGAGCTGCTTTTTTGGGACCGCGCTTGCGGGCTACGAGAACGCGGATGCGCTCGATCATTTCGGCAGGCGAGCAGGCGCCTTTGGGCAGGAAGACATCGGCGCAGAGAGCGCGGTCGAAGGCGTTGACCGTGCCGGAGACGATCATCGCGGGGAGGCCCGGGTGGAGTTGCTTGGCGCGGCGGACCAGTTCGTTGCCGTCCATCTGCGGCATCAGGAGATCGCAGAGGAGCAGGTCGAGGGAGCCGGGGACGGAGCGTTCGAGGATCTCGAGCGCGGCTTGCGCGGATGTGGACAGCGAGGACGCGGTAGCCGCGGGTTTCGAGGAGAAAGGTGCGGACGGAGAGGATGGTTCGTTGTCGTCGACACAGAGGATCGTCTTCTTGGGGCGCAATGCGTGCTCGCTTCTGCCAGGAGCCGCAATGGGCGGCGCTCGTGGCGGATGGGTCGGCTCCGCGAACCGGCTGGTTGGCCAAGACGCGAAGGGGACACGGACGGAAGACCCCAGGCCCGGCAGCGAACCGAGCGGAGACCGGACGAGGTCTGTCAGGAGCGCGGAGACGAGTGTCTCCTGCAGCCCTCAGAGGCCGTGCCGCGGCCCCGGCGCAGAGCAGCCGGACCATGGGGTGCGAGAGAGCACGAATGCGAGGCGCAGGTTGCCAGGCGACCCGGCAGGTGCGCGATGACGCCGCGATACAGTGAGCTCCGCGAAAAGATGGAGCTCACGTGCGTTTGCGGGCGAGGCGGGCACGCTGAGGGCGAAGCCGACTGCACGGCAGAACGGTCTCTCTCAACTCAAATTGTCAGAAAAACAGGCGAAAGCAAGAGGTTTACCGGCAGCCGTCGAGCATTGCGCTCACGTCGCACCAGCAACTCCCGCTCAGAGTACGAAGGGTCCTACAGGTTGGCAACAGCGAAGTTGAGGCGAAAGCGCCGAAATTTTGGCTTGCGCTTTCCACCGGCGTGCGGAAGTAGCGAGTCATTGCTGGAGATTGAGGTGAAGGCATTGTGAATATCGGGTGCATTACGGCAGGAAAAGGTGTCCCGATGCAACAGGAATGGTGCGGCCACCGACGAACACGTCGGTGACTCCGCCTTCCACGAGGCTGGCCTGAAGGTGGATGCGGCTGGGCCGCAGCATCTCGATTCCCTGCTCGAGGACGATGTGCTGTCCGCTCGCGGCGAGACCATGCCGAACGAGCTAGGCGATGGCGCAACCGGAGGCGGAGCCGGTAGCGGGATCTTCGCCGTTGTAGAACTGCATGCGGGCGTGCCAGTGGGCGTACCTGGAGATGCTGCACGGGTGATGCAGAAGAAGAACTTTGCGTCGGTGCGGTCGAGATAGGCAGCGCGAGTGTGCTGCGGGATCTGCAGGCGAGCGGCCACCTCCAGCGAGCGGAGAGGAACGATGCAGAACGGCATGCCCGGTGGAGACGGTCTGGATGGGTGCGGTCGAGATCGAGATCGTCGATGGAGAGATTGAGCGCGGCGGCAATGGTATGCGGATCGTGCGTGTCGCCGAAGATCGGATCGTTCTGCCGCATGGTGCCGAAGATGCCGTGCTTCCTCAGGCTGCGAAGTTTGAAACGTGACAGGGATGCGGCCGGCGCGGAGATCGAGGTGATGTTCGGCACCGCGGAACTGCGGGTGATTGCTGTGGAGCCAGCGGCGGTGCCGAGGGTGGGATGACCGGCGAAAGGGAGCTCTTCTTCCGTGGTGAAGATGCGGACGTGAACGCCGCGCTCACGTTCGATCTCGGGTGCGCGCGGGAGGATGAAGGTGGTTTCGGAGAGGTTGGTCTCGCGGGCGAGCGCCTGCATTTCGTCGTCGGAGAGGCCGCGCGCGTCGGTAAAGATGGCGAGCGCGTTGCCTTCAAGAGGCTGCTCGGCGAAGACGTCGACCACGGCATACGCGAGCGTGCGCGCGCGCTGGATAAGTTGACATGGTAAGCTCCGGAGCTATTGTTGCAGACAAGCTATGACGCTTCCGCTTCCAACTTCGCCCCTATGTGCTGCTGTTGCTGCGGCCCTGTGCGGGTGTGTGGATGAGCGAGCGGAAGTAAAGCAAGACAGAGCGCCCTCAGAAACCCACCCGAGCCCACGAGCGGGTGGGTTTTTCGTTTTCCGAAACAGACTTTCTGCAAGACATGTCGGCGGCATGGCTCAACGGAGAGGTAGGAGACAATGTCACTCCGCATCAATGATGTCGCGCCGGACTTCACGGCCGAGACGACGCAGGGAACGATCCACTTCCACGATTGGATCGGCGATGGATGGGCGGTCCTGTTCTCGCACCCCAAGGACTTCACGCCGGTGTGCACGACCGAGCTTGGCTCGATGGCGGCACTGGAAGATGAGTTCGCGAAGCGCGGCGCGAAGATCATCGGGCTGAGCGTAGATCCGGTGGAGAACCATGCGAAGTGGGCGAAGGACATTGAGGACGTCGGTGGGGCAAAGGTGAAGTACCCGATGATCGGCGATCCGGAACTGAAGATTGCGAAGCTGTACGACATGCTGCCGGCGGATGCAGGCGAGACTTCTGAAGGCCGCACGCCGGCGTTACAACGCGCCGGTGCGGACGGTGTTCGTGATCGGGCCGGACAAGCGGATCAAGCTGACGCTGGCGTATCCGATGAGCACGGGGCGGAACTTCAACGAGATCGTTCGCGTGCTGGATTCGATCCAGCTGACGACGAAGCACAAGGTCTCGACTCCCGCGAACTGGAAGCAGGGCGATGACATCATCATCGCCGGGACGGTGTCGGACGAAGAGGCGGCAACGGCGTTTCCGGGGTTCAAGACGGTGAAGCCGTATCTCCGGACGGCGGCGCAGCCGAAGTAACAAGAGACACGATTGCCGCTGCGCGGTCTGCGTTGCGGCCGTGAGCACCGATGGCGAAGTGGCTAACGCGCTGGTCTGCAAAACCAGTATTCATGGGTTCAAATCCCATCCGGTGCTCCAAAGATTTCGGACCGCTGTACCTGAGGTCAGCGATGAGCGAAGGACGCATTCCCCGCATTTTGGAGCAGGCGCCGGACTTTGAGGCGAAGAGTACGCACGGCGTTATCCGGCTCAGCGACTATACGAGCCGAGGCAAGTGGGTGATGCTGTTCTCGCATCCGTCGGACTTCACGCCGGTGTGCTCGACCGAGTTCATCGAGTTTGCGAAACGGAGCGACCGGTTCGAGCGGTTGAACGTGCAGTTGATCGGCGTGTCCATCGACTCTGTGCCGTCGCACATCGCGTGGGTGAGAGATCTTGAGCAGATGGCGGGAGTTCCGATCAAATTTCCGGTGATCGCGGATCTGGATCAGAAGGTGTCGCAGGCGTACGGGCTGGTGCATGAGGCCGTGAGCGATACGGCTGCGGTACGGGCCGTATTCGCGATCGATCCGAAGGGTCTGATACGAGCGCTGCTCTACTATCCGCAGCAGCTTGGCAGAAACGTAGACGAACTTCTGCGGATCTTTCAGGCGCTGCAGACGGCGGACACCAACAGCGTGAGCACACCGGTCGACTGGGTGCCGGGAGATCAGGTGGTGGTGCCGGCGCCGGCGACGACGGCGGATGCGGCGCGAAGAACGAGCGGTGGCGGCGCGGGGCTCGAGGTAAGGAGCTGGTACCTGTCGACGAAGGAGCTGGCGGTTTCGGTTCGATAGCGGCAGCTGCGGCTTCCCATGGAAAATGAAAAGAATCAAAGCACCCCAATGATCATTGGGGTTTGCCGATCGTGTTCTCTCGGTACGCTTTCCCGAGCGTGGAGAAGGCCTCCTTCTTCTGACCCTGGTCGGAGATGAGGCCTTTTCGGTTGAAGCCGTCCTGGATGCCCGGGAGCAGGCGGACGGGGGAGCGGAAGTCCATGAGGCACCAAGGGCTCATGCCGCGGAGCTGCGGGATCTTGTTGAGCATAACGAGCTGATGGCGATAGAGGTTGGCCTGGTACTCCTCGGTCCAGCGCTGCGTCTCCGGACCGTGGAGGCCGGCCTTGGCTTCGCCGCCGAACTCGGAGACGATGAGCGGCTTGTCGTAGGAGATCTTCCACTCGGTCGTGTCGGCGTCCTCGGGCTTGCCCTTCATACCAGCCGATGTACTCGTTGAAACCGATGACGTCGAGCGCCTTGCCGAGAGGATCGTCGATGTACTTGGTCTTCAGGTCACCGTGAACAAGCAAGGCGGCGGTGACGAGCCGAGTGGGATCGAGCTGGTGAACCAGCTCGGCGGAGCGAGTCAGGAACGCGGTGCGCGCCGGAGTGCTGGGAGTCTCATTCGCAATCGACCAGAGAATGATGCTGGCCTTGTTGCGGTCGCGGCGGATCTCTTCCGTGAGCTGCTGTTTGGACTTGTTGAAGACGGTCTCGTCGTCGAACTGCTCGGCCCAGTAGACGGGGATCTCGGACCAGATAAGGATGCCGAGCCGGTCGGCGGTGCGGGTCATGCGCTCGTCGTGCGGATAGTGGGCGAGACGGGCGTAGTTGCCGCCGAGCTCTTTCACCCAGCCGAGCAGGGTGTCCACATCCTTCTGCGAGTAGGCGCGGCCGGTACGGAAGGGAGCTTCGGCGTGGATGGAGACGCCGCGGAGAAAGACCGGCTCGCCGTTAAGCAGGATCTCCGAGCCGCGGGTCTCGACGGTGCGGAAGCCGACGTCGTCGGTGAGGGTGTCGTCACCGGCTTTGAGGGTGATTTTGTAGAGCTTCGGGTTCGAAGGGGACCAGAGCGAGAGGTTCTTCGCGGGAAGTTTAACCGTGGCCCGGCCGTCGGAGCCGGTAGTGACGTGCGCGTCGATGTGGAGTTCGGGGATGGAGACGCTTACTGGTGTGGGACCGGTCGCGCCTTCGACGTGAACGTAGCCCTCGATCGTGGATCGGGTAGCGCGATCGAGATGCAGATCGTAGTCGTCGATGAAGTCTTGGGACGTAGTGACGACCGAAACGTCGCGCGTGAGGCCGCCGTAGTTATACCAATCGGTCTTGAGCGTGGGGACACCGTCGGCGATACGGGTGTTGTCGACCAGGATGACGGCGTCGTTCTGTCCGGGCTTGACGACGGCGGTGATCTCGCAATCGAACGGGGTAAAGCCACCCTCGTGCTCGCAGACCTGCTTGCCGTTGACGAAGACATTGGATCGGTAGTTAGCGGCGCCGATGTGGAGAAAGGCGCGGTGCCCGGGTTGCGGCGTGTAGTCGAAGTAGCGCTGATACCAGAGCGGCCCTTCGTAGAGCCGCAGCCACTCGGCCTGGGTGTTCCAGTCGCCGGGAACTTTGATGGTGGGGCTCTTCGCAAAGCTGTACTCCACGAGTTTGTTCGATTCGGGCGAGTAGACGTCGTCTTTGAAGTAGCCGTTCGGATTGGGCGCTCCGTGGAAGCTGGAGATGCCTGCCCGGTACGGATCGGCGATGATGTGCCAGTCGCCATCCAGCGACTGCGACGCGCGATGGTCGATGTCGACAAGCAGGGGCTGCTGCGCAGGTGCCTGAGCGGACAGGAGCGGAGTGATGAGGGCGCAGGCGGCGAGGAGAAGGGCGTTGCTGCTTAAGGTCACGGGAGCTCCGATCAGGTGCGAGTTCATGCTAACTGCTCGAAGGGCGCGAGGGCGAACGATCGCGATTCAGCGCAACCGCAGATGCACAGCGGGCGCGCAGAGGGTCAGGCAGCTACCCGGGCGAAGACATAGGGGCCTTCGGGCAGAAGTGCGACTCGTGCGTCAGGTGCGAGGCCTTCCAGAGCAGCGTGTACGGCAGCCTGCGGCGTGCTGTAGGTCCGGGACGCGAAGCTTCCGAGATCAGAGGCGGGCACGCCCGGAATGTAGAAGAAGAGTTCCTGCTGGAGGCCGATGAGTGCGAGTTTTTCGAGCTGCCATTGGTCGATCTCGACGGGAGCCTGGGCCAGTTCAGCAAGAAAGGCTTCGTGGGTGGTGTAAGCAACGAAGCTTGGCGGCGAACTCGGAAGAACCGGCGCCCTCACTGCACTCACCCAGGATCAGGACGCGGCCGCCGGGCTTGACGAGGTGGGCTGCGGCCGTAACGCCTTTGATGGTCTGGTAGAAGGTGAGGTCGAGCGGGTTGCCGGCAGCAGAGGTGATGACAAGGTCAGCCAGGCCGTCGAGGCGTTCGAGCGAGGTGCGGCGCAGGAAGTCGACGCCTGCTGCGTGAGCCTCGACAGGCGAACCGGCGAAGACGCCGGAGATCTCGCGAGCCTGGGTCAGAGTGACATCAAGCAAAAAATCGTGTCGCGCGATTGCGGCAATCTCGAGCAGCTCCGCGTGTAAGGGGTTCTCGCCGTACGATCCTTCGGTAGCGAGCGGCTCGCGCATGAAGCGGGGTGAATGGATGGTCTTGATGGTCTGTTCCGCAGCCAGACCGGGGGCGATGAGCTTACGTCCGCCGGAGAAGCCGAGCATCAGGTGCTGCTCGATGAAGCCCAGCGTTATGTGGAGATCGGCGGCCATAAAGCGCTCGTCGATTGCGATCGGCGTGCCGCGGCGGGTTTCGCCGAGGTAGCGGTGCGCTGCGACGTCGCGAGCATCATGGTTGACGATGCGGTAGGCCGACGCGATCTCCGGGCCGAGAATGATGTCGAGCTCCTCGGCGGTGGCAGCGCGGTGAAGGCCGGTGGCGATGAGGATGGTCGTGGCTTCCGCCGGGATTCCGGCCTGCTGGAGCCGGAGCAGTATCGGTGGCAGTGTGAGGCGGTTGGGTGCGGGCCGCGTGATGTCGCAGACAGAGATGGCAGCAGAACGCTTGCCCATGGCGACTTCGCGCAGAGATGGGCCGGCGACTGGATGTTCAAGTGCATGATTGAGAGCGGCAACGGGATCGGCGAGTGGGCGTGCGGAGCGGCTTTCGATCAGACGATAGTCATAGCCATCGCGAAGGTCCAGGGTGAGACCGGTGTGTCCGAAGGCAAAGCGGGTCTCCATGACAGAGTCTCAGGTGCCTGCTGTGAGCGTGCCCAGGTGAGGCGCGATGATCAGCGTGGCTTCGGTGCGGGATTGGACTTCGGCTGGGGTGACGCCTTCCGCCAACTCGGTGAGAAGAAGGCCGTCAGGAGTGACCTTGATCCAGCAGAGCTCAGTCACAATATCGTGGACGACGGCGCGGCCGGTGAGCGGGAGCGTGCATTGGCGCAGAATGCGCGGCTCGCCGTCGCGGGTCGTGTGCTCCATCGCGACGATGACGCGGCGGGCACCGGCGACGAGATCCATCGCGCCGCCCATGCCCTTGACCATCTTGCCGGGAATGGTCCAGTTGGCCAGGTCGCCGCGCTCATCCACCTGCATGGCGCCGAGGACAGACATATCCATGTGGCCGCCGCGGATCATCGCAAAAGAGTCGGCCGAGGAGAAGTAAGAGCAGCCGGGGAGTTCGGTGACGGGCTGCTTGCCCGCGTTGATGAGGTCGGGATCGGCTGTTCCGGGTGCGGGCGGCGGACCGACGCCGAGCATGCCGTTCTCAGACTGGAAGAAGACATCAATGCCGGGCGGAATGTGCGAGGCTATCAACGTGGGCAGACCTATGCCGAGGTTGACGTAGAAGCCGTCGCGGAGCTCGCGGGCGATGCGGCGGGCGACTCTTTCTTTGGCGTTGAATGCGATGTTGGCGGGGTTTGTTGTTGGACTGCTCATGTTCGGGCGCCTCCTCGCTTCAGGAACTCGGACTCGACCGGCTTCAGATAGCTCCGGCCAACGAGCATGCGATTGACGTAGATGCCCGGAGTCTCGATCGATGCGGGGTCGAGTTCGCCGGGCTCGACGAGCTCCTCGACTTCCGCAATCGTGACGGTGGCGGCAGTAGCCATGAGGGGATTGAAGTTGCGCGCCGTCTTTCTGTAGATAAGATTGCCGTGGCGATCTCCGCGCCACGCTTTGACCAGCGCGAAGTCGGCCGGGAGAGCATGTTCCAGGAGGTACTCGCGGCCATGGAACGAGCGCGTCTCCTTACCCTCTGCGACGATCGTCCCAACCCCGGCAGGAACGTAGAAGGCGGGGATGCCCGCGCCCGCGGCGCGGATGCGTTCGGCGAGAGTGCCCTGTGGCACAAGCGTGAGGGCGAGTTGACCCGCGAGCACTTGCTGCTCAAGCAGACGGTTTTCGCCGACGTAGCTGCCCATGTGTGAGGCGATCATGCCGGCTTCGAGCATCAGGCCCATGCCGAAGCCGTCTACGCCCATGTTGTTCGATATGGTGTGCAGGCCGGTGATGCGGCGGCGCGACGAGAGCAGCGATGAGGTTCTCAGGAATGCCGCACAGGCCGAACCCGCCGAGCATAACGGTGGCGCCGGACGGGATATCGGAGACGGCTGCTTCGGCGGATGGGACGACCTTGTTCATGTGCGTTCACGGGAAGGGCTGCGCCCGTGAGCGGACGCAGCCCTCGTGTTCCTTTGAAGTCTACTTCTGCACGCCGAAGGTGAAGACGGTGGTGCTGTGGCGGGTCTCGCCAGGCTTCAGCTCGGTCGAAGGGAAGTCGGGGTGGTTGGGTGAATCGGGAAAGTGCTGGGTCTCCAGGCAGAAGGCGGAGTTCTTGACGTACTTCTGTCCGCTGGGCCCGGTGATGCTGCCGTCGAGGAAATTGCCGGTGTAGAACTGCACGCCAGGCTCGGTGGTGGTAACGGTAAGGGTGCGGCCCGACTTCGGGTCGTACACCTTTGCGGCCAGCTTCATGGTGCCATTGGGACCATTGAGAATCCAGTTGTGGTCGTAGCCGCCCGCGGCTTTCAGCTGCGCATCGTCGGCGCCGATGCGTTCGCCGATCGGTGTGGGCTTGTTGAAGTCGAACGGCGTGTTCTTCACAGAGGGGGTCTGGCCGGTAGGGATGAGACCTGCGTCTGTCGGCGTGAGGCGGTCGCCGTTGATCATCATGACTTCGTCGAGGATGGTGCCGGAGCCCTCGCCGCCAAGATTGAAATAGGAGTGATTGGTAAGGTTCACGACCGTGGGCTTATCGGTCGTCTCGGTGTAGTCGATCTTGAGCGCGCTGCCGGAGAGGGTGTACTTGACGTGCGCGGTGAGCGTCCCGGGGAAGCCCTGATCGCCGTCCGGGCTGACGAGCGTCATCTCGACGCCGTTGGGGATCTCCTTGCCGGTCCAGACGAGTGAGTCAAAGCCGACATTGCCTCCGTGGAGCGTGTTGATGCCGTGATCGTTGGTGGGCAGTTGGTACTGCTTTCCTTCAAGAGTGAACTTGCCATGAGCGATGCGGTTGCCGTAGCGCCCGACGATCGCTCCGAAGTAGGTCTTCTTGTCTCCAAGGTAGCCCTGAAGCGTGTCGTGGCCGAGGACGACGTCAGCGACTTTGCCGGTCTTGTCGGCGGTCTTGATCGAGACAATGCGTGCCCCGTAGGTCATGATGCGCGCCTCGACAGACGGAGTCTTGAGCGTATAGATATCGACGGCTTTGCCATCCGGTGTGGTGCCGAAGGAGGCTTTGGTGACGGCGCCGTGGGCGGCAAGGGAGGTGGTCATGGTAAGCAGGATAGCGCGTAGCAGATTCTTCGTCATTGAAGCGTAGGTCCTCGGGCGCGGTGGCTTAGGTTGTGCGATCGAGCGGCATCGCGGCGCATCGCCACTATACGTCATGGCAGGAGCGAAGGTGAAACCGGCGTTTAGGATGGTGGAGCAGCTTTCGAGGATCTCTTCTATGCACCTTCGCGGCACCTTGGCCCTTCTTGTGATTGCAACGTCCTTCTGCGTCCCGACGACACGGACCTTTGCGGCAAAACCGGCACCGCCTCCGGACCGGTGGGTGGGGACGTGGGCGGCTTCGCCGATGGCGGTGGCGAACGCCGACGGACGGTACGGCGCCGCAGACACAACACTGCGCGAGATCGTTCACGTCTCGATGGGCGGACCACTGGTCCGCGTCGTTCTGACGAACGAGTTTGGCACCGAGCCGCTGATCATAGGCGCGGTTCACATGGCGCTCTCGAGCGGCGATGGCACGATTACCCTCTCTTCCGCCAACGCGATGACGTTTGGCGGCAAGAGCTCGATCACCATCCCGGCGGGTGCGATGGCGGTGAGCGATCCGGCGGCGCTCGCTCTGCCGGCCTTCGCCGATGTGGCCGTGAGTATCTTCGTTCCGGCGCAGACAATTCAACATGTCTCGGCGCATACGTTTGCAGACCAGACCAGCTACGAGAGCGCCGGAAACGAGGTGAGCCGAATCAAGCTGACGGATGCTAAGCCAATCTACGCGTGGCCGTTTCTGAAGGGCGTGGATGTGAAGGTGAGCGGCACGAGCGGCTCTATCGTGTGCTTCGGCGATAGCATCACCGATGGCGCGCTGAGTACGCGCGATGCGAACTCACGCTGGCCGGATCTTCTGGCGCGGCGTCTCCAGGGAAATGGAAAGACAAAAGACCTGGGTGTGCTCAACGAGGGCATCGGAGGCAATCGCGTGCTGCATGACGGAACGGGACCGAGTGCGCTGGCGCGGTTTGATCGTGACGTGATCGCCCAGGCCGGGGTGCGGTACCTCGTGATCATGGAGAGCATCAACGATATCGGCCATGCGGCGGATCCGGTGAAACCGTACGACGTGGTCACGGCAGATGACCTGATCCAGGGCTTCACGCAGATGACGGAGCGCGCGCACACGCACGGGATCAAGGTGATCGGCGCGACGCTTACGCCGTACGTCGGTGCAAAGTATGCTTCACCCGCGGGCGAGGCCATGCGTGAAGCGGTGAACGAGTGGATCCGGACGTCGAAGCTGCTCGATGGCGTGATCGACTTCGAGAAGGCGACGCGCGACCCAGCGAATCCGCAGGTGTTTGCGGCTGCCGATGATTCCGGGGATCACCTGCATCCAAAGGACGCTGGATACAAGGCGATGGCGGACTCCATCGATCTGAAGTTGTTCGAACCTAAGAAGGGCGAGAAGTACGACATCACGCGGCAGGAGTAATGCGTTCGCGAAGCAGAGCCTCCGCCTGGGGCGCAGGTTCAGAAAGGAAGGCGGCGGAGAGGTCTCCGCCGCCTTTGCTGCTTGTGCCCGGGCTTGTAACTATCTCAGTTCGTAACCGGCGAAGAAGTAGCCGATCTCGAAGGCGGCCGTGTCTTCGGCGTCCGAGCCATGGATGGCATTCTCTTCGATGGAGCTGGCGAACATCTTGCGGATGGTGCCCTCTTCCGCATTGGCGGGGTTGGTGGCGCCCATCAGCTTGCGGAGGTCGGCAATGGCGTTGTCTTTTTCGAGGACCATCGGGAAGATCGGGCCGCCGGACATGAAGGTGGTGAGGTCATTGAAGAAGGGTCGCGCGGCATGGACGTGGTAGAAACCTTCTGCCTCCGTCTTTGAGAGCGATAGCTTCTTGATGGCGACGATCTTGAAGCCGGCCTTTTCGATCTCGGCGAGGATGGCGCCCGTGTTTCCTTTGCGGACGGCGTCCGGCTTGACGATGCTGAATGTGCGTTGGGACATGGGGATAGCTTTTAGCTCCTAGCTTTTAGCTGTTAGCGGGATTGTTGTTGGTTTTGATTGTAGCGGCTCGCCTACGAGCGGGGTTGCGAGAGGACGACGGGGAGAGTCAAATACCGTGTATGCGGCGGATGGCGTGGGTGTGGTTTGCGGGATTTGCGGCCTGGCTGGTGGATGGCTTTGTGAGCGCGCACTACCGTGCGTGGCCGCATGCGGAGCTGGCGTTCATGCTGGCGCTGCTGTTCCTGTTTGCGGGGCTGTTTTACCGGTCGCAGAGACGCTAGATTGTGGTCTGCGGATGGTGTTTCGCTGGTGAGTGCTGGTCATTTTGTGGTGGAAAAGATGTTCTTGGGGCAAATGGCGTGGACGCCGACGTTGCCGTCGACCAGTTGGGTGATGTCGACGTCGACCGCGACGCTGGTAAGCATGTAGGCTTCGTCCCGGGTGAGGTGCTTCTCTTCGACGAGAAAGCGGATCATGTCCTCGACGGCGAGTTCGGTCGCTTCTTTCAAATCCTTGCTGAAGCCCATGGAGATGTAGGCGGTGGGGGTCTCGGCACGGGGCCAGCGCAGGGCTTCTGTTCCTTCCTGGTGCTTATGGACGATGAAGCGGAAGGTGCCGGTGAGATAGGTCTCGAGCGCGGTGATATCGACCTCGCCGTTGCCCTGGCCGGCGTGCCCGTCGCCGGCCTCGAAGAGGGCTCCTTTGGCGGCGACCGGGATGTAGAGGGTGGCGCCGGCGACTAGCTCCTTGTTATCCATGTTGCCGGCGTGGGCGTAGGGTGGGGCGCTGTCGATCTTGCCGCCCGCGGGGGCTACGCCCATGCTGCCGAAGAAGGGGTGGAGCGGGATCCGGATGCCGGGGGCGAAGTTGGCGAGCATCCTGTCGCGGTCGAGCGGGATGATCTTCATCCGGCTGTAGGGGAACTCCTGCGGAAGGAAGCCGTGGCCGAGACCGAAGCCGTTGCAGGCGAAGTTGGCGTCGAGCTGAACCTTGAGGATCTGAACTTCAAGAACGTCGCCGGGCTCGGCCTCTTCGATGGCCACCGGACCGGTGAGGATGTGGCCTCCTGGACCCTTGTCTTTGACCTGGTCGTAGATGGGCTGGGTGTAGGCGGGGATGTCTTCGGGCTTGACCCCCTCGTTCCTCATGCGCTCGGGCGAGCCACAGGTGGAGAGCGTCTGCATGGTGACGGTGTCGCCGGAGTGGACGGTGAGGGCGGGCTTGGCGGTGCCGGAGTAGTAGCCCCAAGCGACGGTGGTGGGAGTGGCCTTGAGGGTGAAGTCGGCGGCGAGGGCGGCGGTGGTAAGGGCGAGGAGGCTGGCGGCAACGGATCGGAGCAAGTGTTTGGGCCTCGGAGCTTGGGTTGGGTTGAGGATACCTCTGTCTCGGGTCCGTTGGGTTGCGTGCCGGGGGGTACCCCCCCCGGATCTTTTTGCAAAATCGTCATTCTGCTGAGGTTAGTGAAAGGGCCTGTTGTAAATTCCTCCATCTATTGGGTTTATGGCTAAAATCCTCATTCCAAAGGAGAAAGCCCCGGCTGTGGGCCGGGGCTGTGTGGGGCTAGTTCAACGGTAGCAGATTGGGTGGGGTGGTTGCGCCACGGGTGGGAAGGAAAAACAGCAGATTCCCTGAGTGACGAGTGAGAACAGACAAATGCGAAGGGCGACTGCAGAAGCAGATTCCTCCGCTGCGCTCCTGAATGACAAGCAAAAGAACAGGCGAAAGCAATAGCAGAGGCAGAGGCAAATACCGGGGTCTCTCCACTACGCGCTGCGCGCTCCGGTCGAGATGACGGCGGTTTGGGGAGGGGCTCGTTGCTTACTAGCCTTTGCCGAGGACCTGGGCGATTGCCCCGCCGATGTCGGCTGGGGATTTGACGACGTGGATCCCGGCGGCCTGCATGGCTTTCATCTTCTCTTCCGCGGTGCCTTCACCACCGGAGATGATGGCACCGGCGTGGCCCATGCGACGGCCCGGTGGGGCGGTCTGGCCGGCGATGAAGCCGACTACGGGCTTGGTGACGTGTTCCTTGATGAAGCGGGCGGCGGCCTCTTCGGCGGAGCCGCCGATTTCGCCGATCATGATGATGGCTTCAGTCTGCGGGTCGTCCTGAAGGAGCCTGAGGGCGTCGATGTGCGTGGTGCCGATGATGGGGTCGCCGCCGATGCCGATGGCGGTGGACTGGCCTATTCCCCGCGTTGTGAGTTGATAGACGGCCTCGTAGGTTAGGGTGCCGGACTTCGACACGATGCCGACATTGCCTTCCTTGTGGATGCGGCCGGGCATGATGCCGACCTTGGCCTTACCGGGGGAGATGACGCCGGGGCAGTTGGGCCCGATGAGGCGGGACTTGGACTGGCGCACGACCTCCCAGGCCTTCACCATGTCGAGGGTGGGGATGCCCTCGGTGATGCAGATGACGAGGGGAAGTTCGGCGGCGACGGCCTCGAGGATACCGTCGGCGGCGAAGGGTGGGGGGACGAAGATGATGGAGACGTTGGCGCCGGTCTCTTTGACGGCCTCTTCGACGGTGTTGAAGACGGGCCAGCCTTCGTGAGTGGTGCCGCCTTTGCCGGGGGTAACGCCGCCAACGACTACGTCATAGCCGAACTGCTTCGAGTATTCGGAACAGCCTTTGGCGTGAAAGGTGCCTTCGCGGCCGGTGATTCCCTGGACGATGAGGCGAGTGTTTTTGTCGACAAGTACTGCCATTGAGGATCTCCGTTCTGGATTTTAGCTTTTAGCTCTTAGCTTCTAGCTTTTGCTAAAGGCCAGTGCTCGAGGCTGGAGCTGAAGGTCAGGAGTTAGCTGCTAGAAGCTAAAAGCTAAGAGCTAGAAGCTTGTCTCTAGAAGGCGTTGAGGGTGTGGGCGAGGTGCTCGAAGTTTTCGACGACGTAGTCGTAGGCGCCGGTGGGCTTGGGGTCTTCGGTGGACCGGTGGACGAAGCAGGTTTTGAGGCCGTGCTTTTTTGCGGCTTCGAGATCCTGGTTGTGGGCGGCGACCAGGAGAATTTCGGCGGGCTCGAGGCCGAGGAAGGCAGCGGCACCGAGGTAGAGCTTTTGATCGGGTTTGTAGGTGCGAAACATATCAGCGCCGAAGACGACGTCCCAGGGGAGGTGTCCCCAGCGGGTGAGATCGACCATCTGGCGGGTGGTGCCGTTGGAGAGTGGGCCGATGATGAAGTCTTTCTTCAGGCGGTGGAGCGCGGGAACGACATCGTGCCAGGGGTCGAGATAGTGCCAGCCGTGGGTGAGGAGGTCGCGGTCGGCGGAGGTGAGCCGCTTCGCCTGGCCGAAGCTGCCGATGATCTTGTCGAGTTGCTCGCGATGGAGGGTGTCGAAGCCGGTCCAGGGACGTTTGCCTTCGCGCACGGGCTTGATGGCGGACGGGTACTGGGCGCGCCACGCGTCGATGAGGCCCGGCCAGTCGGCGTTGATTCCCTTCTCTTCGCCGAGACGCTCGGCGTGGGCGATCATGGAGGACTGCCAGTCGACGGTGGTGCCGAAGGTGTCGAAGAGGAGAGCTTTGGTGGCCAGCGGGATTTTCGCTCTGCTGGCCTTGCTGCTGCGGAACAGTCTCACGGTTTCTCCTGGCTGTGAGCTTTTAGCTTTTAGCCTCTAGCTTTTAGTTGAAACGGTTGCTATGAGTGAACTCAGCATGCGGCCGACCTCGATGGACAGGGCCTCGGCTTTGTCGAGTAGTTCTGGTCCTGCGAAATCTAGTTCTCTCGCGATGATGATCTGCGTCTGAACTTCGTAATTCGAGCCTTGCGCCATCCCAAAAAATGCTTGAACTCCCCACTGGTGAGCCGTCCGCGTCCCTCCGCAATGTTACTGGCAACCGAGACAGCTGCTCTTTGCAGCTGCGAAGTGAGACCGTACATTTCTTGCCGGGGAAAGACTTGCGTAGAACGATAGACCGCTACGCTCATCTGAATCGCTCTCCGCCATACAAGTAAGTCCTCAAGGGCCTGCGCCATCGCCATCCTTCATTCGAAGCTAACAGCTAGAAGCTAGCAGCTAAGAGCTAGCTTTCGCGGCGGCGACGGCGAGGTCTGCGGCTTCCTTCATGGTTGCGCCTACTTCAAATTTGAGGCCGGAGTCGGCGAGGATTTTGCGGCCTTCTTCTACGTTGGTGCCTTCGAGGCGGAGGATGATGGGGAGTTGGACGTTGAGTTTTCTGGCGGCGGCGACTACGGCGGTGGCGAGGACGTCGACGCGGAGGATGCCGCCGAAGATGTTAATGAAGATGGCCTTGACGTTGGGGTCGGAGAGGAGGATGCCGAAGGCGTTTTCGATCTGTTCCTGGTTGGCTCCGCCGCCGACGTCGAGGAAGTTGGCGGCTTTGCCGCCTGCGTACTCGATGATGTCCATGGTGGCCATGGCGAGGCCGGCGCCGTTGACCATGCAGGCGATGGAGCCGTCGAGCTTGATGTAGTTGAGGTTGAACTTGGAGGCTTCGACCTCGAGGGGGTCTTCTTCGGCCATGTCGCGGAGTTCCTTGAGGTCCTTGTGGCGGAACATGGCGTTGTCGTCGAAGTTGATCTTGCAGTCGAGCGCGAGGAGCTTGTCGTCTTTGGTGGTGATGAAGGGGTTGATCTCCATGAGGGTGGAGTCGGTGTCGACGAAGGCCTTGTAGAGGCCCTGCATGAAGGTGACGGCCTGATTGATCTGGGTGGGCTTGAGGCCGAGTTTGAAGGCGAGGGCGCGGGCCTGGAAGGGCTGGAAGCCGACGGCGGGGTCGATGTACTCCTTGTAGATGAGGTCGGGCGTGCTGTGCGCGACCTCTTCGATCTCCATGCCGCCGGACTGGCTTGCCATAAAAACAATCTTTGCCGAAGCGCGATCGAGGACGATGCCGAGGTAGAGCTCGCGATCAATGGCGGAGCCCTCTTCGATGAGGAGGCGCTGAACTTTTTGTCCCTGAGGACCCGTTTGGTGGGTGATGAGCTGCATGCCGAGGATGGCCTTGGAGGCCGCGTTGGCGTCGTCGAGCGATTTGGCGAGCTTGACGCCGCCGCCCTTGCCGCGGCCGCCGGCGTGGATCTGCGCCTTGACGACAACGACGGCGTTGCCCTTGGCGAAGAGGGATTTAGCGGCGGTGTCGGCCTCTTCGAGGGTGGTGGCCATCTCGCCTGCGGGCACGGGGACGTTGTATTTGCGAAGGATCTCCTTCGCCTGGTACTCGTGAATCTTCATGGTCGGGTTTGTCCCTGGGGTGTGGCTTTGGGCTGGAATGGCTTGCGAAGTGAGTTTAGCGGAGGGGTGGAAGGAGGAGCAAACTTGCGGGGTGGGTGTGCGTTTATCGGTGATGCGGGAAGGTCAGCTTTGGCGGGTAGCTGCTAGCTTTTAGCTCTTAGCTCACTCGGGATGGGCTCATGCGTTGAGCACGTTAGGCGCGAAGGCTAGAGCTAGAAGCTAACAGCTCACCCGAGGGCAGGCCATGCGGTTGCTGCTAGGCTTTGAGGGATGGGGATTCAGGTTCAGTTGCGGCGGGTGATGGAGGGGCGCGAGACGCTGGGGCGGGAGGAGTCTCGTGGGTTGATGGAGGGGATCTTGAAGGATCCGCCGAATGATGCGGAGATTGCGGCGCTGCTGGGGGCGCTGGCGGCGCGGGGCGAGACGGCGGAGGAGATTGCCGGGTTTGTGGAGGCGATGCGCGCGACGGCGATGACGCTGCCGCTGACGGAGGCGGAGCGCGACGAGCTGGTGGATACGTGCGGGACGGGTGGAGATGCGAGTGCGAGCTTCAACATCTCGACCGCGGCGGCGCTGGTGGCGGCGGCGGCCGGGGCGAAGGTGGCGAAACATGGGAATCGGGCGGTGACGTCGCGGTGCGGGTCCGCGGATGTGCTGGAGGCGCTGGGGGTTCCGGTGGAGTTGACGCCGGTGGAGGCTGCGGAGTCGCTGCGGCGGCATGGGTTTTGTTTTCTCCATGCGCCGGCGATGCATCCGGCGATGCGGGTGGTGATGCCGGTGCGGCGGGCGCTAGGGGTGCGGACGGTGTTCAACCTGTTTGGGCCGCTGGCGAATCCGGCGGGGGCCTCGCGGCAGGTGATGGGGGTGTATGAGCCGCGGCTGGTGGACCTGGTGGCGCGGACGATGGCGCTGCTGGGGACGACGCGGTCGATGGTCGTGCATGGGGAGATCGGAGGTCCGGTGGACGGCGGGATCGACGAGCTGTCGATCAGCGGGCGAAGCCTGGTTGCCGAGGTGCGCGGGGGGGACGTGACGGCGCGGGAGATGGCTCCCGAGGATGTAGGGATGAGGCGGTCGCCGGTGGGAGATCTGCGAGGAGAGGATCCGGTGACGAATGCGGCGATCCTGCGGGCGATCTTCGCCGGGGAGAAGGGGCCGCGCAGGGATGTGGTGGTGTTGAATGCGGCCGCAGTGCTGATGACGGCGGGACGCTGCGGCGATCTCCCGGCGGGGGTTGCGATGGCGGAGGAGGCGATCGACTCGGGTGCGGTCGCGGGGCTGGTAGCGGAGCTGGCTGGGGCGCGGGTTCGCGTTTAGACCATGAAGTGGACGGAGCTATTGCTGTTGGGGCTGGTGCTTTGGACGCTGATCGGCGTGGCGGCAACGGGGCTGTTGATCGCTCGCGGGGAACGGCTGAAGGCGCGGCGGGCAGGTGTGTGGATTCCGGGGATCTGGGCAGTGTACCTGCTCCTGCTGCTGCTGGTCTCGTGGCGGCAGCCGGAGCGGCGGATGGCACCCGGGGAGGAGCAGTGCTTCGACGACCTATGCTTTGCGGTGAAGGGCGCGGATGAGATGGAGGGATTCCGGGTGCGGGGGCAGGAGGGGGCGCGGCTGCTGCGGGTCAAGGTGCTGGTGACAAACCGGGGCAAGGGGCGGCCGCAGGGCGAGGGTCTGATCCGGGCGTATCTTGTGGACGCGCAGGGGCGCAGGTGGGATGAGGTGCGAGGGCTTGGAGGGGTACGGCTGACGGCGCGGGTGGCGGCTGGCGACTCGGTGCTGAGCGAGCCGGTGTTTCGGGTGGCGCGGGATGCGACCGGGGTGGGACTGGTGCTGACGCATGGGCGTTGGCAGCCGGGTGTGTTGGTGATCGGCGACCCGGATAGCTGGGGACACCGTCCGACGGTGATGATGCTGGGGCGGTGAGCCGGTCTACGCGGAGAGCCGGGGCTCGGGTGCTGCGGTTCCGTTCTTGACATGGGCCGTGCTGGAATTCTGCTGATTTTTATGGGGTTGGTCCCTATAATCGGACATCCAACGCGCGCCGGCAGAGGCTAGACCTCGCCGAGAAGTGCTGACGGCAGTTGGAGCTTCGACCCCGAAGCGGTATTCCGAAGAACAGCGTTCCAGACAGTGCCGGGCCCCCGAGGTTTGAAATTCCGCTCGTGGAGAGGATTCCCGCATGGACATGCACACCCTGCATATCGAGCATGCGGTTCTGCTTGGTTTATTCACGGTGTTGACGGTGGCGAACTCACTGCTGCACCGGGGGATGAAGAGTGTCGGCTGGTTCCCGCTGTATGCGTTTTATGCATTTCTAGGAGCCTTGTTAATTGCTCTCCGCGGGGAGGTCCCCATGTGGGCCTCGGTGGGTGCGGGGGGCCTGTTCTTCTCGCTCGCGTATGTGTTTCTGCATCGATGGCTGACGGAGTTCTTGGGACACAAGGCGTATCAGTGGCGACTGCAGGTTGCGCTGGCGGCCTGCGCGCTTGCGGTCGAGGTGAAGTTCGGCTTGCTGGAACCGAATACGGAGCACCGGTTCTTCTGGTACAGCCTGGTCCTGGCGGTGCAGCTTGGCTTAAGCGCGCGGTTTGCGTTTCGTCAGGCGTCGGGGTCACTGCGTCCGTCGGGGTGGATGATGGGCGCGGTGTTGTTTCTGCTGTGCGTGAACAATCTCCTGCGGGCGGCGGGAACGATCATGCTGGGAGTACCGGCGGATTACCTCGAAGGCGGCCTGATCCTGAGCTGGACGCTGCTGGCGACCTCGGTGCTGCAGGGCGCGGTGGTGATTGCGTTTGTCTGGATGACTGCGGCGGGGCTGCGGCAGGAGCTGGAAGTGCAGGCATCGACCGATCCCCTGACCGGCCTGCTGAACCGCAGGGCGATGGAGACGACGGCGGAGCGCGAGATCCTGCTGAGCACGCTGCAGCGGCAGTCGATGTCGGCGATCCTGATCGATCTCGACAGCTTCAAGCAGATCAACGACTCCTATGGGCACAATCGCGGAGACACCGTGCTGATTGCCGTGGCGAAGTGCCTGAAGAGCAACATGCGCAGTCAGGACTACCTCGCGCGGCTTGGCGGAGATGAGTTTGCGATGCTGCTGCCGAACACGGCGTGGGAGGAGGCGTCGATTGTGGCGGAGCGGCTGCGTAGCTGCCTGGAGGCGATTGCCCCCTTTGCCGACGGTTCCCCATCGAAGGTGAGGGCAAGCTTTGGAGTGGCAGAGCTGCGCGGCAAGGAGCGGGGATGGATCAGCTGATTATGAGCTGCGACCGGGCGCTTTATGCGGTGAAGGAGCTGGGTGGAAACCACGTGCTGGTACATTGAAAGCCGTTCTCCAGAGGACCGTTGTTCGTTGTCAGTTCCCGGTGCTGGGCGGGGAGGGTGGGCATGATTCTGGGGCTGGGGACGGACCTGATTGAGATTGCGCGGGTGCAGGCGAGCCTGGACCGGTATGGGGAGCGATTTCTCCAGCGCATCTTTACGGCGGCGGAGGTGGAGTATTGCCGCCGCAAGAAGCACGCGTCGGAGAGCTTTGCGGCGAGATTTGCGGCGAAGGAGGCAGCGGCCAAGGCGCTGGGAACAGGGATCAGCCGCGGTGTGAGCTGGCAGGAGATCGAGGTGCGAAGGCTGCCGGGACAGAGGCCGACGCTCCACTGGAGCGGCCGCGCGCGGGAGCTGTTTGAGGCGATGGGCGGACTGCGGAGTTCACTGAGCCTGACGCATAGCCGGGATGTAGCGATGGCCGTGGTGGCGGTCGAGGGTGAGCCGCGGGCTTGAGCGAGCGATTTTGAAACCCGTACCTCCGTTCCCGCATCTGCTCAAGTTGTATCCGTGATCGCCGATAGGGGCAGTGGAGGGCGTTGAGGTCATGTATTCTCAACGCTGAGCGGGCTTTGCGGCCTTTTTGAAGAGCGGTGGCGACCACCGCCGTGACCCGCGCGAGTGCCGTGTTCGAGATACGAGGTTCAGGAGAGATATGCCCAGCCAGCAGGAGGTCAGGTGGTCGCAGCTAAAGGTCGGAGTGATTGTGCTGGTAGCGACCGTGGTGCTGGTGACTCTGCTGTTTCTAATGACGAGTTCTTCGGGACTGGGGATCTTTTCGCACAAGATCACGGTGACGACGTACTTTGAGAACTCGGCCGGGCTGAAGGAGGGCGCGGCGGTGGAGTTGCAGGGCGTCACGATCGGCACGGTGAAGAGCATCGCGGTCTCGAACGCCCCGGACCGCAAGCTGACGCCGGTACAGGTGGTGATGAAGCTGGATACCAAGTATCAGCAGAACCTGAAGAAGGATTCAAAGGCGTCGCTGAGCACGGTGGGCGTTCTGGGCGATACCGTGGTGGACATCAACAGCCAGTACGCCGTGGGTCCGCAGCTGCAAACCGGGGACGAGTTGAAGACGCTGGAGACGCCGAACCTGCAGGACGTGGTGAAGGCCAGCCAGGGGACGATCGAGAGCCTGAACGTGATTCTGGCGAAGATGAATACGATCGTCGACAACCTTCAGAGCGGCAAGGGTTCGGTCGGTCAGCTGATCAACAACCCGGATCTCTACAACAAGGCGAACGCCACGGTGGATGCGCTGCACACGTTGACGGAGAACCTGAACAGCGGCAAGGGTTCGGTCGGCAAGCTGATGAACGATCCGGAGATGTACAACAGGCTGAACTCCGCGATGGGCCGCCTGGACAGCATGATGGCGGGGCTGCAGAATGGGCAGGGCACGGCGGGCAAGCTGCTGAAAGACGAGACGCTCTATAACAACTTGAATTCGACACTGGCGCAGGCCAACCAGCTGCTGACGGATGCGAACCAGGGCAAGGGAGCGATCGGCCTGCTGGCGAAGGATCCGAAGTTCCGGGCTCAGTTGCAGGACACGTTGACGCAGGTGAACTCGCTGGTGGCGGGTGTGGACCAGGGACGCGGGACGCTGGGTAAGCTGGCGACGGATGACACGGCGTATACCAACCTGAACAAGCTGCTGACCGAGAGCACGACGCTGGTGACGACGATTCGGCAGGACCCGAAGAAGTACCTGACCATCCATCTGAAGATCTTTTGAAGCCGGCAGTCCCGGAGAGCAGATGCTTTCGATGCCCGGCGGGATGACCGACAGGGCACAGACATGTCCTTCAGCTGACTACACCCGGCTTCTATCCTGAAGCGCGTGGTCCGGCGTGCCGTCTGCGCCAGACCATATCTTCTTCTGCGTCCACGGCGAGGCCGGTGCGGACCAGAACGGATGCGCTGGAGGCAAGCCCATCGGCAGCCAGGCCGCGCTGCATAGGTAGAGGCTTCCGGTCGAGATGTACGTCTCCGCAAGCCCGGGCTGGTGTCCGGCCAGCCCGATACGCAGCCACCCGTGCTCATCCAGTGTGCCTGGCGCGTCGAGCGTTCGCGCCTGCGCGGCAGCCAACGCACACCGCACCTGCGCCGGCGACACACCGTGGGGCAGCAAGTTTCTCAACGCCGCGTCGGCCAGCAGGTGAAACGCGCCGGCACGATAGCAGATCGACCTGCCAAGCACAGGAAAGGAACCGTCAGGACCAATCATGCGTTCCTGGATTGCCGCATACCGCACGGCGCGCTCCTCAACGATCGGCCGCATTGCCCTCCATGCCGGTTCCTGTTCGCCAACGGACCGCAGCAGCATCAGCAGGTAGGGATGCATCACGTAGCTGTTATAGAAATCCGCATGGTACTCGGGACCGTCCCCATAGGTGCCGTCGCCTGCATACCAGGTCTTCAAGTCATTCAGCGCGCAGTCGACGCGCATGCGATCCCAATCCGCGCCGAGACGGAAGAGCAGCGCTTCATCCATCGCCGAAAAGAGCACCCAGTTACTCTGCCCGGCCAGCACCTTGCGCTCGGTGATCATCGCCTGCGCCATCAGGGCAGCGGTTTGCTTCGACATGGTCGCGAGCAGTTGCGATGGAGCACGCAGAAGAGCCAATGCGAGGAACGACGCATCCACCACCGTCTGAGAGGATGCGCCGAAATGCATGAAGTCCGGCGAGGACGGGTCGACAGCCGAGGCGATCGCCTCCCGCGCATAGCTACGGAAGCGGTTGCGCAGCGCGGTCTCGGACGCGGATTCTCCCTCCGATGGATCCAGCTCCAGCCACGGCGCCAGTCCCATAAGCAGACGTCCCATCGCTTCGAGGTGAGTGCCTATGCTTCTCTGTTGGACGTTTCCGCTGACCGCCTCCACGGGCATGGTCTTACGCAGTTCGCGCCTGCTGAGCGCCACCAGGACAGGCTCCGAGATGGTCTCCATCCAGGCAAGCCAGCGCTCGCGATCGTTCGACGGCCTGACCTCTGGGCTTGATGCTGCGCGTCCGGCGATGCCTTGCGCTCTTCCGGCAAACGCTCCTGAAGCGGCGGCAAGGCCGGCTCCCTGCAAAAAGCTCCGGCGAGATGGAAGACTCATGCGAGCACCGCAGAGGCCAGCGTACACGGAGCCATCGTGTTGGGCGGGGCAGCAAGGGAATGCGCTGGTGACACGTCCCGGAACCTCTTTTCTCTTGAAGCAGCGGCGATTGCGAATGGACCGAACTATACGGAGAGTCGCGGTTTGCGGTCAATCGTGGCGAGGCCTCGAACGATTCTGACGAAACGATTGCGAAGCGACAGGGACAAGGTCTAAAGTTCGTGGAAAACGATCTTGATGCTGCGCTTCCGCTAAACTTCGCGGAGCAGACGAATGCACGTATTCCTTTGATGGAGAGTTCCCCAATGTCGATCCACCCGGTAAGCCGCAGAGATTTCCTGAACACGCTTGGCGCCGCAGGTTTTGCATCTGCTGTTCCCGCTCTGGGGGCCGACTTTCGCGGAGCGGTTCGGCACGAGATCCTGGAGCCCCTGCAGGATGACGGAGCCGCGCCAAAGCACACGATCAAGTTTGCCGTGTGCGGCATCAGCCACGATCACATCTACGGGATGACGGAGGCGGTGAAGCGAGGGGGTGGAGTGCTGGTGAAGTTCTGGGGTGGCGAACCGGACAAGATCGCCGCGTTTAAGAAGCGATACCCTGACGTGCCCCTGGCGGCATCCCAGGACGAGATTCTGAACGATCCATCCATCCAGCTCGTGCTGAGTTCGCAGATCGCAAACGAGCGGGCGCCGCTCGGCGTAAAGGCGATGAAAGCAGGAAAAGACTTTCTTTCGGACAAGCCCGGCATCACCACGCTGGAACAGCTTGCGGCCGTACGCCGGACGATCAAGGAGACCGGCAGAATCTACGCCATCCTGTACTCCGAGCGGCTGGAGGTGAAGGCCGCGGTCAAGGCCGGGGAGCTGGTGCAGGCGGGCTCAATCGGCAAAGTCATTCAGACAATCAACATCGCACCTCACCAGATCCACCAGCGGGCTGGGGTGATGGGCGGAGCCGGCGACCGCCCCGACTGGTTCTGGAACGATGTTCAGTTTGGCGGCATCCTGTGCGACATCGGCTCTCACCAGATCGACCAGTTCCTCTTCTATACCGGTTGCACGGAGGCGGAGGTTGTGGCGTCCCAGGTCGCAAACGTCCGACATCCCGATCATCCGCATTTCCAGGACTTCGGCGATATGATGCTGCGTGGAAACAACGGTTTTGGCTATGTCAGACTGGACTGGTTCACCCCCTTCGGCCTTGGGACGTGGGGCGACGGAAGACTCTTCATCCTCGGCACAGAGGGCTACATGGAGTTGCGAAAGTACGCCAACGTGGCCGTAAGCAAGCAGGGCAACAATCTTTTCATCGTCGACCAGAAAGAGGCGCGCTACATCGACTGCAACAACCTGACGCTCCCCTTTGGGCCGCAGTTCGTCTCAGACGTGGTGAATCGCACGCACACGGCGCAGGATCAGGTGCAGTGCCTGCTCGCCGCTGAGCTTTCGATCAAGGCGCAGAACAAGGCAACGCATGTGCGCCTCGCCTGGGAGAGCAAGCCCGGGCAGAACACGGCTGGCCAGTAGCAAAGCGGCTCCCCATCATCCTGAGCGGTTACTCAGAGGGGGTCATGACCGGCCGCCTTCAGCGGCATGCCTCAACCTGGTACCAAGAATCCGAGGTCGTTGAGAGCGCAGTACCATCGGGGTCTCTTCAAGGAGGAGCATTCGTTTGCGGATCGACGCACACCAGCATTTCTGGCGATATACACCAGACGAATTCGGGTGGATCGACGATGCCTCGGCGAGCCTTCGGCGCAACTGGCTGCCCGAAGACTTGAGACCATTGCTTCAGGCTGCCGGCATCGATGGGACGATTGCGGTGCAGGCGCGCCAATCCTTACGGGAAACGCAGTGGCTGCTGCAACTAGCCGAGTGCTCCCCTGAGATCCTCGGCGTCGTTGGATGGGCGGATCTTCGCTCCAACGATGTTTCCGCCGTCATAGAAGGCTTGCTTGCGGATAGGAAACTGTGCGGCCTCCGTCATGTCGTGCAGGCAGAGCCGGCGGGCTTTCTTGATGGAGCTGAATTCAATCGAGGGGTCGGCGCACTGGGGGCGACTCGTCTGGTGTATGACCTGCTGATCCTTTCGCGACAGCTGGAGGAAGCGACGCGTTTTGTCGACCGGCACCCAAATCAAAGGTTCGTTCTCGATCACATCGCGAAGCCCAACATTGCCCACGACGAGATCGTTGCCTGGAAGGGGGGCATTCGCGAACTCGCAAAGAGACAAAATGTCTGCTGCAAGCTGTCCGGCATGGTCACCGAGGCCGGCGATCAGTGGTCCGAGCAGAAGCTGCAGCCGTATTTCGATGTCGTGCTGGAGGCATTTGGAACGCCCAGGCTTATGGCCGCAACAGACTGGCCCGTCCTGACAGTTCACTGCACTTATTCACGGTGGTGGTCCGTCCTGCGGTGTGCACTAGCGCACCTGTCGCCCGAAGAACGTGCCGACGTTCAGGGCGGTGTTGCCGCACGGGTGTACGGCCTGGGGCAACTGCAGCCTTGAGAAGCAGGAATCGGAGGGATCAAACTTTTGGTGGACCTGATCGGGATCGAACCGATGACCTCTTCCATGCCATGGAAGCG
Organism: uncultured Acidobacteriaceae bacterium; assembly: GCA_963778445.1. Classification (GTDB taxonomy): domain Bacteria; phylum Acidobacteriota; class Terriglobia; order Terriglobales; family Acidobacteriaceae; genus Edaphobacter. The sequence goes on from CAVZUG010000001.1 coordinate 760,898, forward strand.
CGCTCCCAGCTGCGCCACAGGCCCACTCTAAGTTTGATTCTCGCCTCACGTTCCCCGCAAGTCAAGCGCTCAGCCTGCATTGCGTCGATCGGATTAGCACGGACGGGCACAAACACCACGCTGCTATCAGAGGTCCATGGACGTACACGGGAGCCGGGTTGGGCGTCACAAACTCGGACGCGTGCCCGTGTCTGGAGATCTTTATGTTTAGAACCGGCCGGCGTGAACGGCAGCCGCGGACATTCGTGGAAGCAGCGTGCGCCCACCCGGACCGAGCGCAAGCACCAACTCGGAACCATCAGGAACTATCCGGCCCCATCCGGTGTCTAAGTTCAATAGAGTGAGCGAGCACTCGGCCGCCGGCGGCGCAGTTACTTCCACTCCTTGCGTAGGCATCCACCGAAGTCGTACTGTAGAGGACACTCCAAATGCAGGCGGGAACAGCAGTGGACCATCTGGCGAGCGCGATCGGCATTCACACGGAAGAGGCGGCCCTTGTCGCCGACCTCAAGGCCGGCTCCGAGGAGGCCTTCGCGCATCCTGATCGCGCAGTATCACCAGCCCATCTACTCCCTGATCGCCCGCAGCCTTAACGATCCCAGCCGACGCCGCCGACATCACCCAGGAAGTCTTCATCAAGGTCTTCCGCAGCATCCGCGGCTTTCACGGCGACTGCAGCCTCCGCACCTGGCTGTACCGCATCGCCCTCCACGAGGCCTCCAACCAGCGCCGCTGGTGGTCCCGCCACAAGCGCCAGGAGATCACCATCGACTCGCCCGCCAGCGAGTCTTCCGAGGACGACGAGCCTAGCCTCGTCTCCACCCTGGCCGACCGTGGCATGCACCCCGTTCGAGCCAGCCGCCCAGAACGAACTTCGCGAGCGTGTCGAGGCCGCCCTCCGGCAGGTGCCCGAGGCCTTCCGCACCGTCGTCGTCCTCCGCGAGATCGAGGGCTTGTCCTACGACGAGATCGCCGAGATCCTCAACACCAATCTCGGCACCGTAAAAAGCCGCCTTACCCGCGGCCGCGCAGCGCTCCGCCTTCTGCTCACTCCGTCCGACCGCCCCACCCCAACCCACCCTGCGCCTACCCCTGGTCTGCGGGAGAGGATGGCGCGATGAAGAGCCATCTCTGCTCCGAGATTCAGGCCTCCTTCCCCAGCTATCTCGACGGCGCGATCAGCGGCCGCCGAATGCAGGAGATCGCCGCCATCTTGAGCAGTGCGGCGACTGTACCCGCGACTTCGAGGGCGCGCGCGTCGCTCCAGGCGACCCTCGCCTCCATGGGCTCGCCAAAGCGCCCGCCGACCTCGGCATGAAGCTCCGCCTCGCCATCTCGCACGAGCGCAGCCGCACACCATCGGCCCACCTCGCCCGCTTCCGCGTCCGATGGGACAACATGTTCCGCCCCCTGCTGCTCCAGGTCTCCGCGGGTTTCGCCGGAGCCGTCGCCCTGATCGGAGGCATCATGCTTCTGCTCGGCATGGTCGCCGCGCCCGAGCCCGTCATGGCCAACGATGAGCCCCTCGGCGCCATCACCGCGCCGCACTATCTCTACTCCGCAACCAACGCCAGGCCATCCAGACCGCCCGCGACGAGACCATCGTCGTCGAGGCCAACGTCAACGCCCGCGGCCAAGTCTATGACTACCGCATCGTCTCCGGCCCGAGCGACCCCGGCGTTCAGACCCAGATCGCCGGGCAGCTCCTCTCAAGCGTCTTCCAGCCCGCCAGCGTCTTCGGCGGCCCCGTCCGCGGACGCGTCGTCCTCACCTTCTCCGGCATCTCCGTCCACGCCTAGCTCCGCTTGCCACCTCTCGGGCGGCTCTCCTACACTCGGGAGCGTGCGTCAGATACCTATCGTGCCCCCCGCATCAAACAGTTCCCTCTCCCGCGCTGCCATGCTTGCCCTTGCAGCTCTGTTGACCCTCGCCGGTTTCGCTCCGGCACAGACACCCTCGTCCAGCAGCAGCAGCTCCTCAGACGCCTCCACCCCCACCACACCGGCGCCGAGGATCGCACAGCCTGAAGCGACCGGCTCCGCTGTAACCCTGGAGACCAGCGAGCCCCTCTTCGACCTCGCTGCCGCCCTCAACGTCTGCGGCTACGACGCCGACCTTGCCGCCTCCAGCCCGGTCCGCGCCGCCGTCCGCCAGGAGCTCGCCGACGCCATTGCCGCCACTCCCGCCGCCGCTACCGCGCACGACGCCCTCTGCAAGTATGTCCGCCAGCACGATCTCGGCGACAGCGGCCGCACCCTCGCGCAGTACGTCTCGCTCGCCCTCTATCTCTCTCCCGAGCTCACCCCGGTCGTCGATCAGACCGAGCTCCCGCCCGATTCCACCCAGATCGTCGGCATCCTCCCCGCCCTCCGCAGCTTCAGCGAAGCTGTCCATCTCCACGCCATCTGGGTCGGTCACCATGCGGACTACGAGGCTCTTGTCAGCCGCCTCCACGATCCCCTCACCCGCATGATCCTCAACACCAACATCTATCTCCGGTCGCCCGTCTCCAGCTACGATGGCCGCCGCTTCCTTGTTCTGGTGGAACCCATGCTCGCCCCCAACGCCGTCAACGCGCGCATCTACGCCAGCAACTACGTCGTGGTCGTCTCCCCCAGCTCCGATCCCGCGGGCTCCTTTCATCTCGATCAGATACGCCACACCTACCTGCACTACGAGGTGGAGCCCATGGTCTACGCCCGCGCCGCCGCCATGGATCGCCTCCTTCCCCTGCTCAAACCAGTGCAGGAGGCCCCGCTCGACTTCACCTACAAGTCCGACATCGTCGCCCTTCTGACCGAGTGCCTGATCAAAGCCATCGAGGCGCGCACGATGGACACCGGCATGGTCAAACCCGTACGTCCCGCCAACACCCGCCAGCGCACCGAGTTCGAAAGATACGACGCCGAGATGAGCCTCTACGATCGCCAGGCCGAAGCTGTCCGCCGAAAGAGCGTCGATCTCTCCATGCGCCAGGGCTGGGTGCTCACCGACTACTTCTACGGGCAGCTCGTTGCCATGGAGCACGACAACATCAGCCTCAAGGACAACATCGGCCCCATGGTCTACGGCATGGACGTCGACCGGCAGCGCCACGCTGCCCAGCAGATCGCCTTTTTGCCGGAGCAGACGCACGATGTCGTCCGCCGTGTCCAGCCCCCGCCCACCGGTCTGCAGCTCGCCGAGAAGAAGATGATGCAGGGCGACGCCGCGGGCGCCGAAGAGATCGCCCAGAAGGCCCTCAACGATCCAAAGGGCGACCACGCGGAGGCGCATTACATCCTCGCCCGCATCGGCCTGCTGGAGCGCCAGCCGGACGACGCCATCACCCACTTCCGCGCCGCGCTTGACTCGTCCAAGGATCCCCGCACCCTCGCCTGGTCCCACATCTACCTCGGCCGGCTCTACGACGTGCAGCCAAATCGCAAAAAAGCCATCGCCGAGTACCAGGCCGCGCTCACGGTCCCCGGCAGCCAGCCCGACACCCGGGCGGCCGCCAACCAGGGTATCCACCAGCCATTCGCCCTTCCCAAACGCGAAGCCGTCGTACCCGCCACCTCCGACGACGACACCCCGATCGACCCCAGCGGCAAAGCCGAAAAAGACGCCTACCGCCCGCCCCAACCAAAATAACGTGGGTCATCGTTACGCTGTCATTCTGAGCGAAGCGAAGAACCCTGAGAACGTTTGCACCTGAACAACTGTTAAACCCGTTCTTCCGAGAAAGCCCGTCCCGCACGGCTCGCGCGCAAAAACCAGTCGCCGCTCAAGGATGTCCAGCAGGCACCGCGCGCCCAAAACCGAATCGTCTAAAGTAAGTGCAGGGGATCTCATGAAGACGAAACGCCCGGAGCCCGGCCGATCCAAACAGGGTGACGCGTCCGCGATCGCCCTCACCGGACACCGCTTCCACGATCCCGGGCTCCTCGCATGGGCGCTCACCCATCGCTCACTCTCCTACGAGCGAGCCCCCGAAGAGAGCGCCAAACCCTCCAGCGACAACGAGCAGCTCGAGTTCATCGGCGACGCCGTGCTCGGCCTAGTCGTCGCCGAAGCCCTCTTTCGCCGCTTTCCCGATTCACGCGAAGGCGAGCTCACACGTCTCCGCGCCTCGCTCGTCAGCCGCCGCCATCTCGCAGAGGTCGCCTCCAGCGTCGATCTCGGATCCATGCTTCTCCTCGGCCGCGGAGAAGAACAGAGCGGCGGCCGGCGCAAGCCCGCCCTCCTCGCAAACGCTCTCGAAGCTGTGATCGCCGCTGTCTACCTCGACGGCGGCCTCGACGTCGCGCGTCAGTTCATCGACCGCGTCATCATCTCCCCGTCGCTGCCCGAGCTTCAGGCGGCCATCGAAACGGGCGGCACCTTCAGCGGCGCCATCGGCGACCACAAATCCGCCCTCCAGGAGTACATGCAATCCTCCGGCGCCGGCCAGCCGCACTACGTGCTCACCGCGCAAAGCGGCCCCGACCACAGCAAGACCTTTCGCGTTGAAGTCCGCGTAGAGGAAAGCAACGGCGAATCCCGTCCCATCGCCGAGTCAGAGGGCGCCAGCAAAAAGCAGGCGCAGCAGCAGGCAGCCCGCATCGCCCTTGAGCAGGCTGGTCAGCCAAAGGGCAGCCTTTCCGGCAAACAACCACACGCGGGGAGAGATCTGATGCAGACCTCTCCCCCCGTTCTTGCTGCTGCTGTTCCCGCTTCGCCGGAGACCCCTCCTGCGGCTGCCGAGACCACGCACGTCGAGCCCCCTCCGGCACCCGTCTTCTCCAATGGCTCGCCGAAGGCAGCGGCGCGCACAGGGCAGGCCGCCATTCACAACGGCTCCTCTTCCCTCGCAGCCGTGCAGTCGCTCTCCTCCATCATCGTCGTCGCTATCTTCATCGTCACCTTCTCGCTCCAGCCCTTCCGCATCCCTTCGGCCTCCATGGAACCCACCCTCCTCGTCGGCGACTTTCTTCTTGTCAAACAAACGCGAACCCGCATCGCGCGCCTGGCTCAGCCCCTTTCCCAGCAGCACCATCCATCGCGGAGACGTGGTCGTCTTCTACTACCCCGTCGACCCCTCCCTTCATCTGGTCAAGCGCGTCATCGGCCTCCCGGGCGACCGGCTCCGGATGCGCGGCGGCCGCGTCTACATCAACGGCGACGAGCTCGATGAGCCCTATGCCGTCTACACCCGCAGCCACGCCGACAGCTTCCGCGACAACTTCCCCCACCTCACCAGCACCGACCCCGACGTCGATTCGCGCTGGTGGATGCAGCTACACCGCCTGGTCGAAAACGGCGAGCTCAGGATCCCCCCGGATCGTTACTTCGTCCTTGGCGACAACCGCAACGACAGCGAGGACAGCCGCTACTGGGGGCTGGTGCCCGCCGCCTCGGTCGTCGGCGAACCGTTCCTCGTCTACTTCTCCCTCCGCGACCCCGCTGAGCAACCCGCTCTCCCGGGCGACGTCACCTCACAACCCACCCCGCCCCAGAGACCCCACCGCACTCTCGGCGAAGCCCTGGTCGACCTGGCCCGGTGGGACCGAACGCTCCACGTAGTCCACTAATACATTCAGGAGCGCAGCGAAGGAATCTGCTTCTGCCCTTGCTTTCTGTCTGTCATTCCCGAAGGGAATCTGCTGTTTCTTCTGCTGTTGCCTGTTCCTTTGCTTGTCATTCAGGAGCGACGCGGAGGAATCTGCTGTTGCCCTTGCTTTCTGTCTGTCATTCCCGAGGGGAATCTGCTGTTTCTTCTGTTGTTGCCTGTTCTTTTGCTTGTCATTCAGGAGCGAAGCGGAGGAATCTGCTGTTTCTTTCTGCCTCGGCACGCCAGCCTGCGATTGGTCGCCCTTGCCGTCATTCTGACCCTGAGCGAAGCCGAAGGTAAGAGTCCCGGGAACCTCCACCGCCGAAAAGTGCCTTCCCCGTGGCGCAACGACCCAACTCAACACAGTAGAATAGAAACAGCCTCAAGAGATTCACGCAAACCCTTCCAGAAGAAGCTAACTCCATCTTCCTGAGTACTTTGCGGAGCAGGGCTCAATGTTTTCGATACCGCAGCGGTCCAGGGAACATGTAAGCCCTCTAGATAGAAGACTTTAATCAAGTACAGGGGGGAGGGGTGTACCCTCCGAACCGGCACATCCGGTACACAGCAGCAGACGTGGCGATACACTTGGAGGGAACGGCGGAGCGAAGATGAGCACACTGGTCACAGAAGCACCCAGCGAAGTAGCCGAACGGCAGCCCGAGCATACCGAGACCCCTCTCGAATCGCTCGCCTCCATCTGCAGCGTCCTCGCCGTCGGCCTCTTCGTCATGACCTTCATCTTCCAGAACTTCGAGATCCCCTCCGCCTCGATGGAGAAGACGCTCCTCATCGGCGACCACGTCCTGGTCGACCGCATCTCGCTCGCACCACCCTCCCTCTGGGCCCCCTTCGTCCATTACCGCGACGTCCGCCGCGGCGACATCATCGTCTTTCTCAAGCCCGGCAACCCCGACCTCTTCCTGGTCAAACGCGCCATCGGCATCCCCGGCGACCGCATCCACCTCCGCAACGGCATCGTCTACCTCAACGGCGTGGCTCAGAACGAGCCGCAGGCGGGCAAGCCGGTCGATGACGGCAACCCCATGCACGCGTACATTCCCTACCGCGACGACTTCCCCGCCATCCCCCCCGGCCCGAACGAAGACGTCACCGCCAGCTGGTCCATCGAACTACCCAGCCACATCCAGGGCGACGACCTGGTTGTTCCCCCCGGCAAGGTCTTCGCCCTCGGCGACAATCGCACCGAAAGCCTCGACGGCCGGTTCTGGGGCTTCGTGCCGCGCGAAAACATCGTCGGCCGCCCCATGTTCGTCTACTGGTCCTTCCAGACACCGGCCGATCAGATCGACAAGCAGAGCATCGGCGAGCGCATCAGCTTCATGGGACACATCCTCATCCACATCTTCGACCAGACGCGCTGGAGCCGAACACTGCATCTGATCCGCTGATACGGCTGCGCAGCGCGACTCCATGACCTCTCATATGCAGGAGATTGAAGCGACATACCAGGGCGAGGCAGCACCGGCGAAAGCACGACGCATCTCCGGCCGCTGGATCTTCCTCGCCGCCTCCGCCCTGACGCTTCTCCTGCTCGGAGTGCTTCCACCGCTGATCGGTGTCAACCGCTACCAGCACCGCATCTCCACCAGCATCGGAGCCAGCCTGGGCCGGCCGGTGCACTTCGACCACGTCTCCCTCAACCTGCTCCCGCTCCCCAGCTTCACCATCACCAACTTCGTGGTCGAAGAGGACCCGGCGTTTGGCGCCGAGCCGATCATCCGCGCCAACACAGTGGTCGCCACGCTCCGCGTCAGCTCCCTATGGCGCAGGCGGGTCGAGTTCTCTCGCATCAGCTTCGACGCTCCCAGCGTCAACCTGGTCCACGATGCGAGCGGCAAGTGGAACGTCCAAGGCATCCTGCTCCAGGCCGCACAGATCCAAACCGCACCCACAGGCCAGCGCAATGCCGGAAGCGCCCCCCGCTTCCCCTACATCGAGGCCACCGGAGCCCGCCTGAATCTGAAGCAGGGTATCGAGAAGACACCCTTCTCCCTGACAGATGCGGACTTCGCCCTCTGGCAGCCTGATCCGCAGGTGTGGAAGATGCGTCTGGAGGGGCGACCCGTGCGCACCGACACCAGCGTCTCCGACACCGGATCCCTCCAGATCGAGGCTACGCTGGGACACGCCGGAGCGCTCGAGGCCGTTCCGCTTGATCTTCAGGCAACATGGCGCAATGCGCCGCTTGGCGAGGCCAGCCGCCTCATCCTTGCGCGAGACCTCGGCCTCCGCGGCGAGATGACGGTGAGCGCTACGGTTCACGGCAACCTCGACCGCAACTCCTTCGAGACGCGCGTGCAGGTCAACCGGCTTCGCCGATCCGACTTCGTCCCTGAGCAGACCGTCTCAGTCGACATGCAATGCAACGGGACGATGACGCGCGTCTTCCATGCCATTCCCGATGTCCGTTGCAGTTGGCCTGTGCCCGACTCGGATGGCGCCCTGCTGGCTCTGGCCGGCTCTATTCCAGACCTGCTCCAGCTCGGTTCGGCCGACGTCCAGGCCGGGGTCTCCAAGTTGCCCGCAGAGGTGCTGCTGAACTGGCTGCGCGTCGCCAGTTCCCGTATTTCTCCGAAGCTCTCTGCGGCAGGTCTGCTCTCGGGAAGCGTCTCGCACGATCCGGAGAGTGGTGGAACGTGGGGGGGTCAGGCGACTGTTGCCGGGCTTCGACTCTCCGGCGGAAGACTCGGCCCGGCGCCGGTTACTATCGATGATCTCTTCCTCCATTCGGGAGCACCTGTCCCAACCAGTTCGCGCGCGCCCGACAAAGCAGTAAACCTGCCAACCGGATACGTCGTTCTCTCGCCCACAGCATTGTCTCTCGGTGGCAAAGAGGCCGCCCTGCTGGAAGGCCAAGCTGACGGAAGCGGCTACACCCTTCACCTCAGCGGCGTGGTCGTCCTGAATCGTCTCGCCGCCCTCGCCGCAGCCATTCCACAGATCGGAGATGGTCTGGCGGAAGTTCTTCCGACAAATCGGGCCTCCGGTCCGGTTCGTGTGGATCTCTCAGCACACCGCGCCTGGGGAGACGGACAGACCTGGACCGACAACCTTACACGCGTCCCAATCATTCCCGTGCGCAAGACTCACACAATGGTGAGGGCGCGGGCCGGCTAATGCACAGAGACGTCCTGAGTATGCGTGCTTGTGATCATCTCGGGCACGGTACCGTCGTTGACCTGAACCTGCTCCGGAGTGCCCTGAAAGAGGATGCGGGTCGATGCTGCCGAGTGCGCGTTGATACGCAACCGCTCCGTGGCGGTCAAATCCCCTGAGCGTACGGTAACCGGCACATCGGCGACCGCTCCACCTTCGTTGCGGACTTCGACAGCGACCAGCCAGCCTGCTCCCGCGGTGTCTTTCGCTGAGAGTTCCCGGGGAGCGACACTCACGATCGAAAGATCGGGCAGCCCGGGGTCGTGGTAGACCCAATCGTCAAAGAACCAGCGCAGGCTTTTGCCGGAGATCTGCTCCAGCAGCTTCTCAAATGCCGCCGGATCCCCATCCAACGTCCGCTCCCGCACATATCGCTGCAGTGTCTGCTTCAGGGCGTCGTCCCCGACAATTCCGCGTAGTTGCCAAAGCACACTCGAAGCCTTGGTCCGGTAATCAATGGCATCGCTTGCGGCCAGCAGCCCTCCTTGAGACGCTTCGTCGGAACGAGCAAGCGACTCGGCAAGCGCCAATGCATGAGACTGCTCCTCGAGAGCTCGTACCGCCGCAGGTCGCCCCTGCTTTCGCTCCAGCCAGATCAGCGACAGGAAATCTGCCATTCCCTGATCCAGCCACACCTGCTCTGATCGAAATCGGACGTGCACGAGCGAAGGAACGAGCATGGAGACAAGCGTGGCATCGTCACTTCCAGCAATGGGCGTTATGAGGAGCGCTCCCTCGGCGAACGGCTCCCCCGGACGGTCAATCACGTTCAGCACGGGAGGCTGACTGCTGCCTAGCCATTCCGAGAGTATGCGCACGATCGGAGCGGAGAGCGACGCAATGCGCCCGGGAGCCGTAATGTCGGCTGACGCCACGGCGACCAGACCTCCGGAGACCTGAACAGCCTTACCGGAGACGGCGAGGCTTATTGGACGAAAGCCGAGCTTCTGTGTCTCGAATTCGGCAGTCGCAATCCCTGGATTGACCGCCACCGGAGTGTCTGCGTCGTCACTGTTTGAAACCAGCGGTTGCTCCCTGCCGCAGAAGAACGCCGTCCGGGGCGCCTCGCCGGTGTACTCGATCGAGAGACGTAGTCGCACGGAGGCTGCGGACTGCCGTAGCATCTGTTCCCCGACGGCATGCATCATGCTGGCGCCCTCGCCTGCGAATACCTGGGGCGATGAGATCGGGTACCAGAGGAGATCTCCAAAGCCCCGGAAGAGCGTTGCTTCGGAAGCCGGGAGATCTTCATCGCTCCCCGCAGATCTCGACGACAGAGCACCCCCGTGCGCGCTGGAGGTGCGTGCCACGCCCGAATAAAGTAGAGTGAGCTCCGCTGAACTCCGGGGCTCCAGGGGTGTATTCAGGCGCATGACCACTTCTGTGGTCTCTCCGCTATGATCTGCATCTGTCTGCAGATGGTGCTGGTTGAAGGCCAGCTTTTCAGTGCGTCCAGACTGCATCTGAGCGACGGCGTCCCAGTGCAGCGACGACGAGATCTGAAGAGCGATCTGCGACAGCGGCTCGTGACTGTCGTTTCGAACGACGACTCGAGCTACGGCCGAGAACTTCGCCTCCTGCGGTTGCAGATGGACCGTCAGATCGTAGCCGGTGAAGGCGATAGCAGATCTCTCTTTATCTCCGATAGCCGCAACCTCGCCGGCAGAGTTCTGCTCCGTCGCCTGCTGTGAGGCTCTGGGTGGTGTGTGCTCAGTCGTCTTACTCTGCGCCGCTGAATATCCATTGCCAGCCAGCACGAGACCGAGAACTCCGAACACGAATAGCTGAGAGACAGGCATCAACTTCCCAGTCCTTTGCGTGGCTTTGCAGCCCGAGTTGTCACCGTGGTCTGCGGAGCACCCCGGCGCTGCCGCATCGCCTCATACATCACAACAGCGCCCGCAACGGAGACGTTCAAGGAAGAGACGCTACCCGCCATCGGAATGCGAAGCAGGTGATCACACGTGCGCTTGACCAGATCGTGCATACCCGCGCCCTCCCGCCCGAGAACAAGCACTACATTGACCCGGAAATCAAAGTCGCTGTAGTCCAGTGTGCCGCGTTCATCAAGACCGACGACCCAGAAGTTTCGCTGCTTGGCCTGCTCCAGCGAGCGGACGATGTTGGTGACCTTTGCGATGCGGACGTGCTCCGACGCTCCAGCGGAGGTTTTGGCAACCGTGGCGTTCAAGGGTGCGGCGCGCCGCTCCGGAAGGAGGACGCCGTCCACGCCGGCTGCATCGCAGGTTCGGAGGATCGCGCCCAGGTTGTGGGGATCTTCGACTCCATCCAGGGCGAGCAGAAACTGATGGCGATCCTCGGCGGTAGAGTGCAAAAGATCTTCAAGCGTCAGAAGTTTGCGCTGTTGCACCATCGCCAGGACACCCTGGTGCGCGTCGGTCTTGGCCAGCCGCGTCAGTTGATCGCGCGGCTGGATAGAAACCCGAACACCGGCATCGTGGCATAACTGCAGCACCCGCTCCAGACGCTCATCCCTGCGCTCCCGGGCCACGATTACATGATCGAGCCCGCGTGAACCGGACCGAACCGCCTCCTCGACCGGATGAAGGCCATACAGAACTTCCATAGATCAAGTCTACGGTGAAGACGCCAACCAGTACCGGTCGCCCTGCCAGCCGGTACAATGGGAAAGCCCGCAGCGTAGCGAGTTTTCAGGTGGGTAAATGCCGGCTCCAGTGAATATTTTGCCTCCCCGCACAGCGTCTTTTCGTTTCAAAGGAGCGTCTCTACAACCATGCGCGGCGTTTCGATGACAGCTTCAGCCATCTTGTCGGCGGCACAGGGGCACACGGAGAATGCCGTAATTGCCCGTGGATTGAAGCGCCAGGACCCCGATCTTCTGGATAAGCTGATCGAGCAGTACCAGCACCGCCTTCTGCGCTACTTACTCTTCCTGACCGGCAATCGTGAGATCTCCGAAGATCTTTTTCAGGAGACCTGGATGCGTGTCCTGTTGCGCGGTGCACAATACAACGGCAAGGCTCGCTTCGACACCTGGCTGTTCACGATCGCACGAAACCTGGTGATCGATCTTTCCCGCAAGCGAACCACCGTGAGCCTCGATGAGCTGAGCGATAACTCCGACGATGAACGTCCGATGGAGTTTCCTATCCATGATCCTTCGCCCCTCGACCAGATTCAGACCGGGGAAGATCGGGCCGAGGTCAAGGAGGTACTGCACAAGCTGGAGTCCAACTCCCGGGAGGTGCTGGTTCTGCGCTTTTACGAGGAGCTTTCACTTGAAGAGATCGCCGGCGTCACCAAGGCTCCGCTCTCGACGGTGAAGTCGAGACTTTATCGCGGCCTGGCAGCGCTTAAGCCCGAGATCGAGAGGCTTCGGACTACACGACGCACGGAGGTGACCGTATGACAGGTCATTCAGAGAGTTCGCACGGAAGCGATATGCTCTCTGCGCCACATGTGAATCGCAACGCCAGTTCCGCCGCGCGGGCTTCCCTTGTCAACCGCACCCACCGCGTTGTGCGGGAACGTGCCCGATCGCAGTCCGATTGGCGACGGCGGCTGAAGAGCCTCTGGATTCCATTGGCTGTCTGCTGCGCTCTGCTGATCGTTCTTGCGGTCGCCGGGTGGACGATTCTCGCGCAGAATGATCTGACGCCCACGGACGTCCCAGACGCCAGTGCGCAGATGCTGGTCTTTTTTCTTTGGTTCCTTCCCGTCTCCGGGGCTCTTCTGGCGGGAGTGTGGTTCCGGAAGTCACAAACTGCGACCGGCAGTGAGTCCCCGCAATGAGCACACTTTGGCCCAAAACGACGGAAGGCCGCGAGACGGAGCGCGGCGGCACAGACGACCTCAGCGTCATTCCAATGTGGTCGGTCATTCTCTCGATCATCGTCTTCTGCGCCGTCCAGTATCTCTTTCACGCTGTAATGCCTCATCACAAGCACGAGATGCTGCCGCTTCGCCTTCTGATGGGCTACTCCTGGGGCACTCTTTTTGCGAGCTATCCGCTGCTTGTCGGCTATGTCAGCCGTGATGTGAAGCGCCGCAATATGTCGGCCGGAATCTGGATGCTGATCGTCGTCCTCATGCCCGGCGGCATCGGCGCTGTGGTGTATTTCCTGATGCGGCAACCGCTGCTCTCGCGTTGCCCGCATTGCAGCACGGAGATCAACTCCAGCTTTCACTTCTGTCCGCAGTGTCAGTTCCAGATGGCTCCGGTCTGCGGCCAGTGCTTCCGTGGAGTGCAGATCACCGACGTCTATTGCACTCGTTGCGGCCATGATCTCGCCGAGGACGGGGCTCCGGCACGCCTCCGGGCGTATAGTGACTAGCTGCCGTCCATGCCGCTCACTGCCCTGATCATCGATGACGAACCGCTTGCGCGACAGGAGCTTCAATTTCTCCTGGAAGACAGCGGCGACGTCCACATACTTGCGCAGGGCTCGAACGGAATCGAGGCGGTGGAACTCATCCGCTCCCACAGTCCCGACGTGGTCTTCCTCGATGTACAGATGCCGGGTCTCGATGGCTTTGCTGTGCTCAAGAAACTCTTGGACAGAAAGGTCAAGCTGCCCCAGGTCGTCTTTGCGACAGCTTACGATCGATACGCCGTTCGTGCCTTCGAAGTCAATGCCGTCGACTACCTCCTGAAGCCTTTCGAAAAGAGCAGAGTCCGGAGAACGATCGAAAAGGCAAAAGCGCGTCTTGCTGCCGCCGTCGATCTCTCCGCGTCAGGCCCGGAGGGCGGCACCGAGGCCAAGCTCGACGCGTTGCTGCGCCTGATGGGCGAGCAGGCACAAGGACGTCCGGCGCAAACGGGAAAGGTGGTCGTGCGCTCCCAGAGCCGGCTCATGCTGGTTGACCAGAAAGAGATCTGTTTTGCTTCTATCGAGGGCGGAGCGATCAGCGTTGTCGGCTCTGCGGTAGAGGGTCTCTCTAACTGCAGAACGCTTGAGGAGTTGATGGATCAGCTCGATCCAGAGGCCTTCTGGCGCGCTCATCGGTCTTTCGTCGTCAATATTCAGCACATCCGAGAGGTTGTGCCGTGGTTCAAGTCGAGTTACCAGTTGCGTATGGACGATCCGAAGAAAACAGAGATTCCCGTGAGTCGATCGCAGACGAAGCGATTGCGAGAGCTGTTCAACCTGTAGCTCGCGACGGCCCCTCACCTTTCATGACGCGGCCGATGGTAGTAGTGGTTGAAGTCGAACCGGTACACCGCCCCAAGCGTGATTACCTTTGGACTCAGCGTGCCGGTCGTTGGAATCTGAATGAGGCCAGCCGGTGTGCTCACAAACGTCGGAGGCGCCGGGGCGCCGTTTACCGTGGCGAACGGGACGTCCCAATGCTGATATTGGAAATCGCCCTTTACGGCCCAGTGTGGCGTCAGATCATAGTCCAGGCCGACCCCCGGCGAGAACACTGTTGAGGTGGAGGACAGAAACAGGATGGTTCCGACCTGAAGGCCTCCTCGCTGGTAGTCGATCTGCCCCCGGCCGACGAGGAAGTCAACATACGGGTGTAAGCGCCCGAACTGACGCTCCACCTTAAGGCCGCCCATGAAGCTCTTCTGCGCATCGATCGTTCCGGCGTGAAACGGGTAAGTGCCGCGCACTTCCAGGACCGGCCGGTACCGGTGAAAGCTCATGAACGCAAGGTCTGCACCCGCCGTGATCCCAAGGTTTCTTCCGCCGAGCAGGTCCGTATAGGTGCCGGTGCCTCCGCCGAAGGCTGAGAGCGCCAGCGGTTGCGTTGCGGTAGCCGTCGCCGCAGCCTGGGCGTCTGCTCTTTTCGTCTGCATAGGGAAACACATCACAAGACCGGACAACAGTGCTACCTGAATTCGCTTCATGCGGGTTTGTACCCTCTTCTCTTTGAAATGCTCCGGGATCGCTGCTTACGGCAAAAGCCTTGTCGATTAGATGCTCTGGTGCGCGTCGGGTTTGCGATGCGTGTCCACCCAAGCTCCTGCTTTGACGTACTTCCAGTTCACATAGAGAGCATGGTTCAGATGAAACGTCAGCCCCTCCCTACCATCCAGAAAACCCAATCGAAAGAAGTAGTTATACAGAAACGTGAGAGCTGGGTTGACGACTGTATTTCGCACAAATGCGACCGTCGTCCGACTCGTCTTTCCCCGTGACACCATCAGCGGAATACTTGCTGTGCTGTACCGGTGCATGTGCTCGATGTAAGCGTCGAGCGTGGGGTATTGATAGTGGAGCAGATCGCCTCCATCCAGGTGACCAACAGGACCATTGGGCTTGGGTGTCGCGTGCGGCTCCGTGTCCTCGCGTAAGCGGGCGAAACCGCGTCGGAAAAGCCGAAGCTTGCGGTCAGGATAGAGTCCCCCGTGCCGCATCCAGCGCCCGAAGATCAGGTTCAGCCGCGCGATGGTGTACCCGTCGAACTCGGGCGTTCCCGTCAGAAGGTCTCGGATTCGCAGCGCAAGATCCGGACTTATAACTTCGTCTGCATCCAGATTCAGAATCCAGGGATGAGTGCACTTGTCGAGCGCGGAGTTCACCTGTCCACCGTAGCCCTTCCAAGACTCCTGATAGACGATAGCGCCATACTCTCCGGCTATCTCCAGCGTGCCATCTGTGGAACCGGAGTCGACCAGCACAGTTTCGTCTGCCCAGGTAACGCTGGCCAGGGTGCGGGCGAGGTTCTCGGCCTCGTTGTGGGCAACAATGGCGACAGATAATTTGTTGGTCACAGTCTTCAGGTAGCTTCGGCTCAATTCTACGTTTGTACCCACCGGCGTCAGAAATCCAAAGCCACCTGGGAGTAGACGGGATCGCGGAAAGTCGCTTCCAGAGCTTCTTGTAAAGGTGTCGCGCGCACGTTGAATATCCCGGGCCAGTCGATGACCTCAAAGATGTCTGGAGTGACGAGTGCCTCGAGTTGGCTTGTAGTGAACGCAGGGTTTTTATCGAAAAGCGCGTTCGCTTTGAGGAGAGCCCAGAACAGAGAGTACGGCACCTTCTGAATGCGGGCGCGCGCGCCGGTGGCGGCTTTAACCTGGCGGATGAGGTCGATGTAATCGATCCGCTCCTGCCCGGTGATGTTGTAAGCGCCCGTCTTTTCTGTCTCGATTGCAGAGGCAATGATGTCGCAGAAGTCGCCTGCATAGAGAGGCTGCCGGAGATAACGACCGTTGCCTGGGATCGGAAAGACTGGAACGCGCTGCATAAACCGTGCCAGCCAGCCGACGTGCTTGCGATCGAACCAGCCGAACATCAGTGTTGGGCGCAGCACAACCTGCTTGATGCCGGATTTTGCGATCAGCGCTTCCTGGACTTTCTTGGTCTCGGTGTAGTTATCGATAGCCATGGAGTTGACGACGGAAGACGAGATGTTGACGGCGTACGGCACCCGGTAACGCACTGCCGCCTCAAGGACGCGCTCTGTCGCGAGAACGTTATTGCGTACAAACTCCTCCGCATACAAGCCGCCAATCTGGGCATGAAGGATGACAAGATGGGAGCAGCCTTCGAGCTCCTTCTGCCATTCGTCCGAAGTTGCGAGATCCTCGGTTAGAACGCGCATCTCCGGATGGTGGCGGCGAAGGATCTCGATATTTGCGACGTGTTTGTCGATGGCAACAATCTCGCCAAGCTCCCTCGCTTTCAGGCGCGGCAGTAGGTTCTGCCCGACGAGACCAGCGGCCCCTGTGATAACGATCTTTCTGTGCACAAGATAAAGGTAACGGGTTTGGAATACCCGGGTCTATGCGTTGGGCGCGGATTGTGCAGATTTAGGCGTGCTTACAACAGGCTTCGGCTATCTTGCGCAAGTTTATTCTGCTTGCGCATGCCGCCTTCAGAGACCGTTCGCTTTATGAGCGCTGCAGAAGGTGAGTGCGATGGTTTTGTGCGGTTGTGGCTGTGGACCTGCTAGCCTGCCGTGTTTCGTTGTCTAGGACTGGCTGGAGCACTTCCCTGCTAGCGCTACACCGACGAAACGCCAAATAGCCTGGCGACCTTTAAGAGACGGCTGGGTTGCTCGGGTGTTGAAGACCACCCGAGCCACCCGGCCACGGAAACTAGAGATTGCGGCTTCGATTTCCGGTGACGAGGCGAAGCAGGAGAGTCAGAATCACGGCACCGACGATAGCAACGATGATGGTGTAGAGCATTCCACCCTGACCGCTGTATCCGAGCGAGCGCATGATGAAGCCACCGATGATTGCTCCAACGATGCCAACCACAATGTCTCCAATCGTGCCGAATCCGGAGCCCTTCATAAGCTTTCCGGTGATGAAGCCGGCGATCAGACCTACGATGATCCACCAAATGATGAACATTTCTCGTTCTCCTGTATTCGTTGCGCGTCTGGACGCGATGCGGTTCGGCCACAACGGTGGCAGCTTCGGTTGCGGCTGGGAGGGGGCCGGGCAGAACAGCTTTCGGATCAAACACCTGCGGCTGCTTTGCTCAATACTCTCTATCAGAGGGGGTGGGGGGCTCTAGGGTTGTGTGCGCCCGGTCACGTTACTTGGGAAAGTTTATTCGGGAGCCTACAACAGAACGATTATGACTCTATCTATCTACTTGGCCGCAGACGGCTTCCCTGCTATCTGAAGGGCGTTATCCACGGAGAAGGTGCCCGGTGTCGAGTTGGCCTGCATGTAGGCGATCGTGGCATCACTCTCGTTGTTCACGACGCCGGTCAGGGTGACGTGACCGTTGTCCACGATGATGTGGATGGCGTGGTAGCCCAGGGGTGGGTCCTGGGTGATGCCGCCAGCGGCGCGGGCCACTGATGGGAAGCGGCCGAACCCTACGGGGCTGCCGGTGTACTTGCGCAGGGCAGGCTGGGTGTAGATGCGGCGGTAGACGGCGGCGCGGATACGGTCGTCGAACGGTGAGTTGGGCAGCACCTTGATCTGGTTCTCGACACTGTCGATGCCTTGAATGGATTTGACGGCGGATTCGGCGTCGGATTTGAGGATGGGGCGGGAGGCGTAGCCTTCGAGGATGACGGTCTTTCCGCGGATGCCGAAGGACAGGGAGTCGAAGACGGAGTAGTTCGTCAGCCCACGAAGCTTGCGCTGCACTTCTTTTGCGATGCGGAGCATGTCCTGCTGGGCATAGGTATTGGGGTTGTCGCCGTGCTCGGGGTCGGCCTGCTGGTTGTTTTGAGCAGCGGCGGGAAGCACGAGCAATGTGGCGAGGAAGGGAGTGGCGAGGCGGCGGAGCAGTCGGTTCATATGCGTCTCCTGTGCGATTCGGGGCCCGGTGAGAGGCTAGCATAGGGACACGCTGCGACGAGAGACTTTCGGAGAGGGTACCCCACCTCCCGTCACTTCTGCGTCAAAGTCTTCAATCAACTAGAGTTAGGTTCGGACTTTGATGTCCGCCTTCGTCCCAAGCACCTGAGTCGATAGATGGCGTCGCGCGTGAGTGGGTTGTGCCGCTACTTCCAGTGTAGTGGTTTGACCCAGGTGATTGCGCCACACTGATGCGGAGTTGCGTGCCGAGTATGCTCTTGGCATGGTGCGATGGGCGATGAGGGTAGTGGCGGGGTCAGTCGTTCTGTGTCTGCTCCTCTATGCGCTGGACTGGGTGGTATGGCGGGTGTCGCGGCGGGGCGCCACCGGTTCGGTGACGGTGAGCCGCGAGGTGGTGGCTCCGCTGAAGGGTGGGCGGGAGGAGTACTACTATGACGGCACGCAGGAGGAGCGGTGCTCGCGATCGATGCTGCCCGAAGGCGGGATGCGGGCGTGCTGGTGGGTCGTGCGGCACCGGGTCGTGTTCGACCGATAGGGCGATGTTTGCGCGAGCTCAGGTGAGCTGCGCTATGAGGTTGGGGACGTCGGCCTGCATCCAGAACTGCGCAATGCGGTTGTCTGCGACGCGATAGAAGAGCATGACCGGGGTGGAGGCGGTGCGTCCGGTGGGCGGGATTCCGGCGAACTCTCCGCGGTGGGTGCCGTGAAAGGTGGCACGGACGGCGACAGTATCGCCTTCGCCGACGAACTGTTCGGGGACGAGCTGGTACTCGGGGAAGGCGGCCTCGAACTGGCGTATGTGCTCTTTGAGGTGCGGGTCGGAGATGTAGCGGTCGTTGAGTGCGTCGGTCTTGGGTTTGCCGGATATTTCGCCGAAGTACTCCTGGACGAGTTGCTTGCTGCTGATGGCTTCCTGTGTGGGCATGGATTGGGTCTCCGGGTGCGTGAGGGTGAGGGCTGCGGAAGGGTGTGGATGGGTGTGGGCCCGCGTCATCCGGTAGAGGGATCGAAGTGAGCTGGGTAGCCGGGTGGGGGCAACTATAGCAGAGACGGCTGCGGATTCGAGTGGCGTCGAGGGCTGGGATGGGAGCGCTTACCCCTTGTAGATGGAAGTTGGGGTGTTGAGTTCATTGCTCCCAGGCTCGGGTTGAAAGCACATCTCCCAAGCCGCTGGGGACCTTCGATTTATGTCGCTGATCGCCTTTATAAGGCTCGCGGCGACGACGACCTATCAGAAGTGACGATTCTGACGTGAACGCTTTGAAATCTAACCTGCAGTTGGATATGGCGGAGTGGAGGGAATGTTCCTTTCGTCGTATAAGTGAGTGCTGTGGTGCCGGAGGTGAGCTGTGGAGTTCCTGGGGCGGGAGACAGTGGAGGTCTGCCGGGGATGCGGGGAGGTGCTGCCGCGCAGCTACTGGCGGGTGGATGGCGATGTGGTATGCGCGGCGTGCGCGGAGGAGCGGCGGGAGAGAGATGCGGCCGTCGGGCGAGGGTGCCTGGAGCGAGGAATGGTCTTTGGGTGGATCGCGGCAGTGGTGACGGCGTTCGGACAGGCGATTGCGTGGGCGCTGACGGGGAGGATCGGCGCGGGGATAGGTGCGTGGGTTGTGCGCGGGTATCTGCAGGTTGCGGTGGCCATGGGAGCGGCGGTGCTGGTGGGGATGGCCGTGCGCGTGGGATCGCGACGGCGAGGCGGGTTGGCGGTGCAGGCGATGGCGGCGGTGCTGGTGCTACTGATGTATGAGGCGAGCGTGGCGCTATGGATGGGCGGGTCAGCAGGTGCGGTGGCGTTGCGGAGGTTGGGGGTGTGGTTCGTGGGAACAGGGATGTCGGGGCGGCCTCCCATGATGGATATGTTGTTTGGGATGGTGCTGGCCGGGTGGTTGAACCGGGACGGAAGAAGGGCGGCTGTGAGCGGGCCCTTTGGGTATGCGGGGCGAAGCAGTTCGTCACTTCCGCGCCGAATGTCCCACTCATGACGGTGGTGCTGTCATGAATGAGACCTGGCTCGGTCGGAGGCGGTGCGTGGGTAGCTGCGCATTGGCAATTACCTGGTGCGGTCGTACACCATGGTCTGGTTCGCCTGCTTGCCATCCTTGGTTTTGGCGACGCACTTGTTGATGAACTTCTTCTTGTCTGGCGATACGGAGAAGTCGCAAGCAATGGTGGTGCCGTCGGGGAGGGTTAGGACGCTGCGGTCGGTGGCCACGTCCGTGCTGTAGGTGGCGCCGGCCATGCCCGTCATGGGGTGAGTGGTGCCGTCGGCCGGGCCGCTCCAGGAGGAGTTCCAGGTTTTACCGTCACCGTCGACCATGGAGTCGGTGAATTTGGCCTGCTTTTCGGTGTCGGTGATCATGACAAAGACGTCGCTCTTCATGGCGGGACCGGAGCCGAAGTCGGACTCGCCGAGGTTGAGGGTCCAGGTGCTGGGTGTGGGAAGGTGGGTGTGCGCGGCGAGGACGAAGGACGTCAGCAGGGACGGGAGCAGGACGGCGGACGCAAGACGGGAGGATCGAAGCATGGGGTCTCCTGGGAATTCGGTGGGATGTGTGGGGCTGGGCCGGGGGAGGGGATCATTATGCGCCTGCCGGGAGGCATTCCGTAAGCGACCTGGGCCGAATCGGCAATTAACAAACTAGGCGACTGCGAAACTTTCCGCTCCACAAGGAAGAAAGATAAAGTCTATAAAGGATGCGAACATGCGTGATGAGGGCACATATGGCAGAAGAATTAGAACAGCTCATCGAGGCGGCCCGGATGCGGCCAGTCTCTGAGGCGGAGCGTGAGGCGCAGCGACGCAGCTTTGCCTATGGAAACGCAAAGATCGAGAATGACCGTATTACGTGGGAGATGGTCGACGATGCCTATGCGCGCATCAAGGCTGGTCTTGGTCCGCGGTAATGCCGGAGGAGATTCGGCATAGTCGCGCTCAAGAGCCAATCGTGGTTACTGATTCGGACGAGCTCGCACGACTTGAAGCATTCACTCATGCGCGATGAGACTACGCATGAATGGGCACCCGATGGGGTGAGTTTTGATTAGTGGGCCACCACCCGAACGGGTGGGTTTTGATTAGTGGGCCACCCACCCAAGGGAAACGCCGTTGACAAATCTACACGGGATCAAGCCAATATTGAGTGATGGACGAGAACACCTCAGAAACAAACCTGCAGACCTTCATACGTGCTCTCTACGAAGCTTATGACGCCTCAAGAGCCGTGGACTACTTCGATCTTCGAAGCGAGGATGACACATCGGTGCGGAAGTGGAATCATCTTCTGGAGTCCCAACGAGAGGCGTTTCGCGCGCTGCACGAGGTTTGCTGTCGTACCCCGGTGACCGATCTAACGGCATATTGAGGTAAGCCCCGGATGAAGCGCTTGAGGCCGCTGGACGTGGGATCAGACCGTCGTCCGCACCCCACCCATGCGCGATGGGACTGCGCATGAATGGGGTACCCGGCACCCAGAATGGTGGGGTTATGATGCCGCCCGCTTCACCCGAATAGTGGTGAGCTTGATTTGAAGACCCATCCACCTCCTAGAATGGTCGAATATGGGCCTTCCCCGACACATAAGAGGCGGTCAAGATCGATGTTACCCACCACAGACCAAGAATGAGCACCCACTGCCAGGGTTTAGCCGCAAAACCGAAACCACCTAACTTCCGTGCCAAATAGAGGAATGCAAAATCAACGACCACCGCCAATGTAATGCCAATGAACGCTATTACGCATGCAAACCGGAAGAAAGGCATACATTGCTCCTCACTGCACAGGTGTATATATACAAGAGTTCCCAATAACATGCGGGATTCCGAAATCGATTCCAAAGAACTGGATTTCAGTGATCGATGCACGGAGGGTTGTAGGACAAGTACTTCGAGGGGGCGGGCAGGCTTTTTGAATTCTGTAAAGAGGAAATTCAAAAGTACCACTCTTTTGTGGACTGCCACACCGATACGAACATGTTCCAATGTAAGGGGTTGATCCGCCGCTGCTGCTGCAATCATAGACTTGCGAATCAGAGCTAAGGGTTAAAGCCACTGTGGCGTAAGACATTGCACTCGTACCACAGTACCAACTGATATAGCTTCCTGTACTAATCTGACCTGAACCGAATTCGGAGTCCGGAACGACAGGTGTCTGGAGGTAGGCTTCAACTGATGATGAACTGGTGGAGGTGGCAGTCACGTTCGGCATTACGGTTCCATCCGGAAATGTAATACTTATTGCAGCGTAGAGTGTACCTTCACCCTGATTCCCATCGGTATTTTGGGTAATTGTCCAAGCACTGAAGCTTCCGTCATCGTTTGCTGCTCCATCAGTGTACGTGTAGTAAAAGTTATTCATATTGCAGGAGGTTGTGCCGCCACCACCGTCGGGAGGAGGCAAACAAGATCCATCCGTGTAGTAGCCATAGTCGCATCCGCAGAAGCCGCCATCCAAATTGTCGGGGCCACACTCTATGTTGTTCTGTGCTAAGGTGCGCAGTGATAGCAGGCTCATTATTATCGTCAGGATAATTGAGAATACTGACCTGTTCTTAATCTTCATCTCCGCTGTCCTCCGGCGTCTGGTCCAGCTGCGGCATCTACTTGGGGTGCGGCGCTATGAATTTCCGATTTCGAAATAATTTCATTTAGATACTTGTTCAGACTGGCTCGACCCGCCGTACTCAGTTGGCCATTAATCGCCGCATTTGCTTGCCGCATGAGTCCCACATGTGCTCGACCTTCAAGGAGAAAGTCTTGATGGGTTGCCGTTGTTGTCTGTTGAAGTTCCGTCACCCTCTTGTTCACGGCACTCTCTTGAATGCGGTAAGTTTCAACGATTTGCTCCAGTTGAGTGGCATCGTCGAGGGTCAAACCGATACGCTTTATTTCGACAGTTCTAGCACGCTGCTGCCTGTACGGAGCATCTGTGGGCTGAACTGAGAGTAAAGTGAGTAACATTTCAAAAGCTACTCGCCTATTGAACAATTCAGGATGATCTCTTCCGCTAACTTTTTCACCGGGCTTGAGGAGAGGCATTTTGCTGCCGTTTGCGGGCACTCCTTGAGCCAAACACAGATTGGCAAATAGTCCTATACAAGCCACTAATAAAGGAAGGCGAGAGATCTTTGGCGATTTGCTACTCAGCATGCTCAGACCCCGATATGAAGTTTATTTTCTTGTGGGGAATACTCACATGCAGGTGCGGCGCAAAGCAAGAACTTTATTCTTATGATTGTGAATTCATTGTGAAGCGCGAGCGCTACTCCACCGTAACGCTCTTGGCTAGGTTTCTGGGTTGGTCTACGTCGCAGCCGCGGCGGACGGCTATGTGGTAGGCGAGGAGCTGGAGGGGGACTACTTCGAGGATGGGGAGGAGTAGCTCGGGGGACTGCGGGATGTAGATGACGTGGTCGACGAGCTGGGCGATGGTCTGGTCGCCTTCGATGGCGATGGCGATGACGCGGCCGGAGCGGGCGGTGACCTCCTGAATGTTGGAGAGGGTTTTTTCGTACTTGAGGACGCTGGTGGGGTCGGTGGGGTCCTGGGTGGCGATGCAGACTACGGGGAGGGTCTCGTCGATGAGGGCGTTGGGGCCGTGCTTCATCTCGCCGGCGGGGTAGCCTTCGGCGTGGATGTAGGAGATCTCCTTGAGCTTGAGCGCGCCTTCGAGGGCGATGGGGTAGTGGATGCCGCGGCCGAGGAAGAGGAAGTCGTTGGCGGTGGAGTAGATTTTGGCGAGCTCGCAGCACTGGTCGGTGAGGGAGAGGCGGGGGGTTTGCGGCGGTCGGGGCCGGGGTAGGGGGCGGAGTCCTGTGGCTCTGCGGCCCACGTCTCAGAAGCGAGATGTGGGGCACCCGGTTCTGTGGCTTGTGCAGATGCGGTTGGCGGTGATGGGCTGGGGGGCGGCTACGCCTTCGGCTCATGCCGGTGGAGACGTTGGAGTTGATGTTGAGCATGAGCTTCGAGCTTGGCGGGGATCTTGCCGAGTTCGGTGGCGAGGTGGAGGGACTCGGCGTCGGAGACGGTGCCGCGGACCTGGCCGAGTTTGAGGGCGAGCAGGAAGAGGGCGGTGAGCTGGGCGGTGAAGGCCTTGGTGGAGGCGACGCCGATCTCGGGGCCGGCGTTGGTGGTGATGGTGCCCTGGGCTTCGCGGGAGACGGCGGCGCCGACTACGTTGCAGATGGCGAGGGTCTTGGAGCCGAGGGCGATGAGTTCGCGCTGGGCGGCGAGGGTGTCGGCGGTTTCGCCGGACTGGGTGATGAGGAGGCCGATGGAGGCGGGGTCGGCGATGGGGTTGCGGTAGCGGAATTCGGAGGCGTAGTCGACTTCGGTGCGGAGGCGGGCGAGGCGCTCGATCATGAACTTGCCGGCGAGGCCGGAGTGCCAGGAGGTGCCGCAGGCGGCGATGGTGATCTGCGTGGCGGCGATGAGGTCGGCCTCGGTGGATGGACATGTCGGGGAGGAAGACGCGGCCGGTGTCGGGCGAGATGCGGCCGAGGATGGTGTCGCGGATGGCGCGGGGCTGCTCGTAGATTTCTTTGAGCATGAAGTGCTTGTAGCCGGCCTTTTCGGCCTGGATGGGGTCCCAGGCGATGCGCTGGGCTTTGAGGGGATGCGGGGCTCGGCGTCGAAGTCGGTGAGGGTGATGCCTTCGGGGGTGAGGATGGCGATTTCGCCGTCGGCGAGGAAGTGGATGTTGCGGGTGTGGTGGAGGATGCCGGGGACGTCGGAGGCGAGGAAGTATTCGCCTTCGCCGATGCCGAGGACGGCGGGTGGGCCGAGGCGGGCGGCGACGAGCTTGTTGGGCTCGTTGGCGGAGAGGACGCCGATGGCGAAGGCTCCGGTGAGGCGCTTGACGGCGCGGCGGACGGCTTCTTCGAGCGGGATGGCTGGGGGTGTGCGGGAGCGTCGAGGACGGCCTGGGACTCGTTGGGGTCGTGTCGCGTCGGTAGTGGCGGAGCCCACCCTTTTCGGCGATGAGACTGCCGAAGAGGATGGGGCACCCGGGTTTGTGGCGGCGGCGAGTTTGAGCTCGTCTTCGATGACGTGGGCGATGATCTCGGTGTCGGTTTCGGACTGGAACTTGTGGCCCTTGGCGATGAGCTCCTGCTTGAGGGCGAGGTAGTTTTCGACGATGCCGTTGTGGACGACGACGAGGGTGCCGGAGCCGTCGCGGTGGGGGTGGGCGTTCTCTTCGGTGGGGCGGCCGTGGGTGGCCCAGCGGGTGTGGCCGATGCCGAAGCGAGCCGGAGACGGGGCTTGTGGCGAGGACGGCTTCGAGGTTGCGGAGTTTGCCGGGGGCGCGGCGGAGCTGGAGGCCCGTCTTCGACAGGCCGTGCGGGCCGGAGCCGTGCGGGCGATCCGGCGACGGCGATGCCGGCGGAGTCATAGCCGCGGTATTCGAGGCGCGCAGGCCTTCGATGATGACGGGGACGAGGGGCTTAGGGCCAATGTATCCGACGATTCCGCACATTGATCCAGTTTAGAGGGTGCGGCTCCGTTTGGGGTTCGACTTTTGGGGGAGTGCGGGAGTTGGCGGGTTTACAGCGCTTAAGCGGCAGCGGCTCCGATCCAATGGACCGGAGCCGTCTGTACGGAGGGCAAGAGCTAGAAGTAAAACTTCCCGAGCAGCTGGAGCTGACGCGGACCGTACAGCGTGTTGGAGGTGCTGGCCGGCGACCCGAAGGGAGTTGCGGTGTAGGGGATAATGCAGCCGGCACCCTGAGAGGACGCGGGACAGCTAACGCCGGCCGAGGATGCTCCGGGCGAGATGAAGGAGTAAGCGGCGTTGTTGACCGCCAGGATGTTGCGATGGTTCGCGACGTTGAAGGCCTCGGCGGCGACCTCGAAGTACATGCCCTCGCGGGGAAGGTGGAACTGACGTGA
Organism: uncultured Acidobacteriaceae bacterium; assembly: GCA_963778445.1. Taxonomy (GTDB): domain Bacteria; phylum Acidobacteriota; class Terriglobia; order Terriglobales; family Acidobacteriaceae; genus Edaphobacter. Next base: position 786,754 of record CAVZUG010000001.1, read on the forward strand.
GATGCGAGCGTCTACGTTGTGTACGCCGGGACCTTTGAAGGAGTTGCGGCGGGCGACCTGGTCCGGCACGCGAGTTCCTGTGCCGGAGGTGACGACCGCGCCGGTGATGCCGCCGTCGCCGTTGATCGTTGTCGGCAGGAGCGCGCTGGGGGTAAGGGTGATGGTGTTCTGGAAGAACGCCGTGACCGGGAAGCCGGTTTGTGCGGTGAGGGTTCCGGAGACCTGCCAGCCGTTGGCGGCGTAGGCAGCGAAGCGGTTCGCGATGGGCAGCTTCGAGGTGGCTACGATACTGCCGACGAAGCGTCCGCGCTGGTCGAGATCGGAGCGGGAGTACTCGGCTCCGCGGCCCTGACGGTGTCCCTGGGCGAACGGGATCAGAGGGGCGTCGGTGCCGTTGAAGGTGCCGTTTGTGCCCGAGGCCTGACCGGAGTCCATGGTCTTGGCCCAGGTGTAGTTGGCGAGCACCTCAATGCCGTAGCTCAGAGGCTTGCGAACGGAGACGGCGAGTGCGTTGTACCAGCTGTTGACGTCGGAGTAGCCGGTGAGCACCGAACCGGTGTTGTTGGAGAGACGCCGTGTGTAGATGGGCACGGAGATCTGCTGCGATCCGCCCGCCGAACCCGACGCGAAGTAGTAATACGGATCGTTGGTCACAACCGAAGCCGGGTCGACGTTGGAATCGACGAAGATGGGCAGACGCATGCCACGGGTGCCTACGTAACCGAGGGTGAGGGTTGCGTGCAGTGGAAGCTGCTGCTCGACCGCAAGATCCATGGAGTGGGTGAAGGGATTGAGGAAGTCCGGGCTGGCGCCGCGGACGTTGAGCGTCAGCGCGGGCAGGCCGGGGTTCGTGGCAGGGGTAGGGGTTCCCGTGACCTGGTTGACGGATGCGGGGCCGGGCGGCGTAAACGCCGGGAAGCCACCCAGCGGGGCATAACTCTGATAGGTGCCGGACTGGGTGAAGCACCGGTTGGTTCCGGCTGTGGGTGTGCAGGTCGCACCTGTCGAAACGTAGGTGTTGTTCGGGGCGGAGAGCGCGAAGAAGCTGTACTGCTGCTGGTAGACGCCGTTCTCGCGACGCAGCGTGTACCAGCTGGAGTTCGACGTCAGGCCGTAGAAGATGCCGTATCCGCCACGGACGACGGTGCCCTCGTAGGGGTTCCAGGAGAAGCCAACGCGGGGCGCGGCCATGTGGTAGTCGGTGTTGATGATGCTGGTGGCCGCAAACGCGGGGGCGCTGGAAGTGTTGGGTCGGTCGGGCTGAGGAACGAGTTGGACATCGTAACGGGCACCGAGCGAGAGCAGAAGGCGGGGCGTGATCTTCCAGGCGTCTTCGAGGAAGACGTCGAGATCCTTGTTCCAGAAGTCGTCCGCGCCGACACCGGTGATGGGATCAGTGGTTTGGGAGAAGCCGTTGTAGTGGCGGCCGCCGTTGACCTGGTAGACATCCTGGATCCAGTTAGCGAAGTTGACCTCCGCCACAGACGACGAGTAGCTGAAGCTGCCGTCTCCGCCGAAGAGGTTGGCGATGTTTTCGTGGATGAGGTTGACGTCCACGCCGGCCTTGAACGCGTGCTTGCCGCGCGTGGTGGAGTAGATGTCCGTGATCTGCCAGCGGTGCTCATCGGGGAAGGCGCCGCGTGGAAGGGCGGAGGTTTCGCCGTAGGAGAAGAGGCCGGTCAGGTTGAGCGCGGGTCCACCGGTGTTGGTGCTGGCTGTCTCAAGATCGCGAGACCACTGGAAGTGGACGACGTTGGAGCTGCGCGTGCTGAGAGCGGTCTCGGCATTGACGACAAGGAAGCGCTCGTGAAAGGAAGATGTGCCGTTCTGGGTGACCGAGCCGTTGTTAACCGTGGTCGATCCGTTGTAGCCGTTGGGCTGGTTGAAGTTCTCGAACAGGAAGCTGGCGGAAAGATGCGTCTTCTCGTTCAGCTGGTAGTCCAGCCGGGGGAAGTAGATGTCCTGCTTGGTATTGCGCGGAAATGCCCCCAGCAGCTTGGTCTGTGCGAAGTTGACGGCCTGTGTGCACTGGGCTGGCGTGATGCTTGTGATGGTGCTGGGATAGATCGTCTTTCCGCCATCCGGGGAGTAGAAGTTGCTGGTCCGCCGATCGCAGAGACCCGCCAGACCGGCGATGGAACTGGTTGCCGTGTTGTAGGTGGAGAGATAGCTGATCGGGTTGACGCGGCGGTAGCCGTCGTAGGTGAAGTGATAGAAGAGCTTGTCCTGGATGATGGGGCCGCCGATCGAGACCGCCGAACTGGTGCTGCACCTTGACCGGCTGGAAGAAGATCCTGTTGAACTTGGCCAGGGGATCGAGCGCGTTGAAGCCGGGTGTGCGGTAGTACTCGAAGGCGTCGCCGTGAATCTTGTTGGTTCCCGACTTGGTGATGGCATTGATGATGCCGCCGGCGGCCTGGCCCAGCTCCGCCGAATAGCCTGTCACGGAAGACTCGAACTCCTGGATGGAGTCGAGAGGGTAGACGTAGGGGGAGCCGATGGACCGTCCGCGCGCCTCGGAGAAGAAGGCCTGCTGATTGTTCGCGCCGTCGACAAGATTGGTGTTGTACAGGCCGGAGATGCCGCGATACGAGATCAGGCCGGTGTTGCCGTCAGGGGCAACGTTGGGCGTGAGCAGGACGAAGTTATCCCAGCGGCGTCCGTTGACCGGGAGATTGGAGACAAGCGTCTGGGAGACGGTCTGCGAATTCTCAACCTTGTCGGTATCGATGAGGGGAGCCTGGCTGGTGACGACGACGTCTGTTGAGACGCTGGCGGCGGGGAGATCGGCATCGACGGTGACAGTGTTGCCAACAGTGACACCGACGTTCTTGCGATCCACCTTTCCAAAGGCACCACCGCCGAGAACGACCTCGTACTGTCCTGGCTGAAGGAAGGTCGCGACGTAGTGGCCTTCGGAGTCGGTCGTGAGATTGCGCGAGGCGCCTGTGCCGAGATTGGTGACGACGACGCTGGCACCGGGAATGACGGCCCCGGACGCGTCCCGGACGATTCCGGAGATGTTGCCCAGAGCGGCATTCTGTCCGAAAGCAGGGGCGAACGCGGACGCGGAGAAGAGACAACAGGCGGCTAGGGTGAGGAGGCGGTGGCGATAGGTCAACATGGTGTAGACAAGCTCCTTGCGGATGGCCGTAGGCTCAGGGACGAGAGAGGCAGGCGATGAGGGACGGGCGCGCATTCGATTTAGGGGACTGCCGCAGCCGCGGCGAAGCGCTTCAGGGATGTCGGACTGCTGAATTTTTGTATTACTTCTAGGGTGTGGCAGGCGGGGTGTATGTGTCAAATGGAAAAGCTGCGCACAGAAAGCTGAAGTTTCTGTTCGGGGACGGGTACGCGCAATCCCTGGGGAACTTTTCCTCGACAGATCAATGCAGCCGGTCGGGAATGACGGAGTGCTGAACGAGGAGTTCAAAAGGAACGATCCGGAGCGTGTTCTCGTGGGTGGCTTCGAGCACGACGGGGCAGGGGGCGCCCGCGTCGACGCACTGCAGCCAGCGGGCGGCGCAGACACACCACCGATCGCCGGGCTTGAGACCCTCGAAGCCGAACTGCGGCATGGGGGTCGAGAGATCGTTGCCCAGGCGTTTGGATGTGGCCAGGAACTCGGCCGAGACGATGCAGCAGACGGTGTGAACGCCGAGATCGTCGGGGCCGGTGTTGCAGCAGCCGTCGCGGAAGAAGCCGGTCATGGGCTCGCAGCCGCAGGTCGAGAGAGGCTGGCCAAGGACGTTCTTGCCGGGCGCTCTCTGGGGTTCGATGGATGGCATGTGTGGGCTCCCGTGTTGAAGTCGCTGTATCCAGACTAGACCAGACAGCGCGGTGCAGCTTGCGAACGGCCGTTTGCCTCCGCACGACTTGCGACCAGGGTAGAGGCGTGAGACAGCAGCGGCGGGAGAGACATGAGGGAGCTCCGGTCACACAGAGCCACGTCCGGATCAGTACGGGTAACTTACTGCTGGACGGGCGGAGAAGAAATGATGACTATTTTCGTGCGAACTTAGGGGCTTTTTGTGCTGGCGGCGCAGGAAAGGGAAAAGAAACTCTTATAAGCAGCAATTTGATGCGAGTACAAAGGTGTTTCTGTGAAGTAGTTTTGAATTTTCTTTTATTCGTCAGTTCCGATGAATCCTCTCCGTGGAGCTAAGTCGTATGAGGTTTGTACCGTTACAATCCCAAAGCTTTTACAGGAGATGTATGAAGAAGACTGGCTTGCTGTTTTGCGGCCTCGCGTTAGCGATGCTATCCACCACCCCCATCTTTGCCGATACGTTTTTCGACTTCAACTTCACGGGCAACAACAGCGTCAGCGGAAGTCCCGGGACACCGTTCTCCGGCAGCGGTGTTTTTGATGCGAAGACGACGAACACCGCAGGCAAATACAGGATCGTTGGAGTTACCGGCACCACGGACGGTCAGACGATCGCGAACATTCTCTCTCCCGGCAGCTATGGGTTCAACGATAACTTCCTGTTCTTCAATCCTGGTGATACCTTCGCCTCGCTCGACAACAGCGGCGTTTCCTACCAGCTTGCGAACGGGGTGGATGCCAATTTGTTTTACGGTATTCCGGCGCAATACCAGGAGACGTTGTTCGGCTTTGCCGGTGGCCTCATCAGTGAGGGACAGACCGCGAACGTGAGCATCACACCGCAGACCTCGCCTGTACCTGAACCCGGCACGCTCGCTCTGCTGGGAACTGGCTCCTTGGGATTGATGGGCGTGATCCGACGTCGGCTCCGCTTCTGACAGAAAGATGATGTAACGCAGAGAAGCCGCCTTCGTGAGGCGGCTTCTCTGCATTGGGGAGCTGCACTACTTCGCGGTGAGCTGAAGCTGCTGCTGGTACTCCTCGTAGGGGCCCTTGTGGTCGGTGATGTGGAAGTCGGTCGGGGCCGCCTTCGAAGTGCCAGATGCGGGTGCCGGCCTCTTCGATCAGGTCCTGGTCGTGGGTGACGAGGAAGACCGTGCCCTCGTACTTCTGGATGGCCTGGTTGAGCGCGTTGATGCTCTCGAGGTCGAGGTGGTTGGTGGGCTCGTCGAGGACGAGGATGTTGGGCTTCTGCAGCATGATCTTGCAGAAGAGCAGGCGGGCGGCTTCGCCTCCGGAGAGGGCGTCGGTCTTCTTCATGCCCTCTTCGCCGCGGAAGAGCATCTGGCCGAGGATGCCGCGGATGTCTTCCTTGGTGGCCTGGGGGTCGAAGTTGTGGAGCCAGTCGGCGACGGTGGTGCCGCTGGGGATGGAGCCGGTGTGGTCCTGCGCGAAGTAGCCGATCTGCGCCTCGTGTCCCCACTTGACGGTGCCGGAGTCGATGGAGACGTCGGTCTCTTCGACGCCGGGGCCGTTGGCGAGCAGGGCCTTGAGCAGGGTGGTCTTGCCCTGCCCGTTGCGGCCGATGAGGATGACCTTGTCGCCGCGCAGTGACGGAGGCGGAGAAGTTGTTGATGACGTGCTCGGTCTTGCCGTCCTTCTGCTCGTAGGACTTGTTGACGCTTCTCGAACTCGAGCACGTGCTTGCCGGAGGGGCGCATCCATCTCGAAGCGGATGAAGGGGCGCGCGATGTTGGAGCGGGCGAGCTCGCTGGTGGCGAGGCGCTCGACTTCCTTCTTGCGCGAGTTGACCTGCGAGGAGCGCGTGCCGGCGGAGAAGCGGGCGATGAAGTCGTTGAGCTGGGCGATCTTCTTTTCGCGCTGCTCGTTCTGGCTTTCGATGCGGGTGCGGATGCAGGTCTTCTGCAGGACCATGTCGTCGTAGCCGCCGGTGTAGGTGATGATGGTCTCGTAGTCGATGTCGGCGATGTGGGTGCAGACATTGTTGAGGAAGTGGCGATCGTGCGAGATGGTGATGACCGTGCCGTTGTAGCGGATGAGGAAGTCTTCGAGCCAGTGGATGGATTCGAGGTCGAGGTAGTTGGTGGGCTCGTCGAGGAGCAGGGCCTCGGGGTTGCCGAAGAGCGCCTGCGCGAGCAGGACGCGGACCTTCTGGCCGCCCTGGAGCTCGGACATCTTGCGCTCGTGGAGCTCGTCGGGGATGTCGAGGCCCTGGAGCAGGACGGCGGCGTTGGACTCGGCCTCGTAGCCGTCTTCGTCGCCGACGATGCCTTCGAGCTCGCCGAGGCGGGAGCCGTCTTCGTCGGTCATCTCGGGCTTGTCGTAGATGCACTTCGCGCTCTTCGAGCGCGGCCCAGAGGGCGTCGTTGCCCATGATGACGGTGTCGATGACGCGGTAGGCGTCGAACTCGTACTGGTCCTGCTTGAGGACGCCGATCTTTTTGGGGCGGACGACGTTGCCCTTCTGGGCGTCGATCTCGCCGGTGAGGACCTTCATGAAGGTGGATTTGCCGGCGCCGTTGGGGCCGGTGAGGCCGTAGCGGCGGCCAGTGGTGAAGGTGACGGAGACATCCTCGAAGAGGAGCTTCGAGCCGTAGCGCATGGTGACATTGGAGACAGAAATCATCAGTACTATTTTCTCACGATATGCGCAAAGGCTGGACAGGAGCGGACTTGGGGTGTGGCGCCCCCGTGCGCCTCAGGCGCAGCAGGCGTCCTCTGATACGGACCCAGGCCGCTTCTTGAACAGGTACTCAGCGGCTACCAGCAATGTGGGCAGAAAAAGAAGAAGAGATTCATTGGGTGCACTCCCGGTTTCAGCTTGGGTGAAGAGTGTGACAGTCTTGCCGCTACCCGGCGGGTACGAGCACAAGTCGGGTAGCGGCGCATCTGAGGGCATCCCCGCTTAGCGGAGACCGCCGCCAGCCTGGAGCAACGAGCCGGTAATCCAGCGGGCGTCGTCGGAGGCGATAAAGGTGACGACGTCGGCGATGTCGTCCGGATTACCGACGCGGCCGAGCGGTGTGCCGGCGATCGCCTCCTTTTCGAAGGGATTGTCGGCACCGCGGAAGGCGGCGTTTCCTTCGGTCGCGGTGAGACCGGGGTTGACGGCGTTGACGCGAACGTTCTTCGGGCCAAGCTCCTTCGCGAGCACGCGGGTGATGACATCTACCGCGCCCTTGGTACCGCTATAGATCGAGGACATGGGCGGCGTGGACTCCGAGACCACGGAGCCGATGTTGATGACGCTGCCGCCCTCGGGTCCAAACTGCGCAGCAGCTGCCTTGGTGGTGAGCAGGAGGCCGGTGACGTTGGTTGAGAACATGCGCGTGATCTCTTCCTCCGTGACGGATTCGAGAGGCGAGAAGGCGTAGACGCCGGCGTTGTTGACGAGGATGTCGACCTTGCCGAAGGACTTCTTTGCCTCGGCAAAGAGCCGGTCGATCTCGGCCTGCTTGGTCACGCTGGCGCCGACCGCGACGGCTTTGCTGCCGTTGCCGGTGATCTCGGCGACAACCCTGTCCGCGCCGGCCTTGTCGGATGAGTAGTTGACGACGACGCTGGCGCCGGCCGCGCCGAGTGCCTTGGCAATGCCTGCGCCGATACCCTTTGAAGCGCCAGTGACGACGGCGACCTTACCCGTGAGCTTTCCCATCTGCATTCTCCTTCGATACTGTGATGTTCGTCGAACAGTTCGACGCCCATCTAAAGGATGTGGGTGGGAAGAGAAGGATGCAGGAGTTTTCCGGCGCTGTCAGAGCTGCTGCAGGTGCAGGATGTAGGCGTTCCAGACCGCGCGGCGCAACGTGAGGCACATCTGGCGGCCTTGGCGTCGGACTTCAATGAGACCGGCCTCCTGCAGTTCCTTGAGGTGATGCGAGATGGTAGCGGGGGTGATGCACTCCTGCACGTCGAGTTGGCCGCAGAGAAGGCTATCCCGCGCGGCGATCTGCTGGAGGATGGCGAACCGGCGAGGTTCGGCCAGCGCACGGGCGATCGCCTGGATCTGCTCAGGCGCCAGGTGGACAGATTCCCCACAGGTTCCGGCGGGAGAGTCGGCAGGGTCTGAGGGTTGTGTGGGAGCGAGTTTGGACGGGGCCGTCATGTACCTGTTAGATGGAGACAAGGAAAGCGGGGCTACCGATCTGGCAGCCCCGCTCGCTGCCTAGCGACCGCGATTGCCGCGGGTCGGGCGAGCACCGGAGTTGCCGCGCGGACCGGACGAGCGACCCGCAGGGCCACGGCTGGAGCTGCTGCCACCACCAGGGCCGGAGCGGCCATTCGAGGCTGCACCGCGAAAGCCGCGACCGCCGCCGGCCGGACGGCTGGACCGCGGGCGCTCGCCGGAGCCGTTCTGGTTGCCGTTGGGGCCGGAGCTCTGGCCGCCGGCGGAGTCCGCCGACTTCCAGGAGCGCGTCTCCAGGGACATGAGGTCATTTAGACCTGCCGTATTGGTATCGACGGGCTTGTTGCGCTCTTCCTTTTCGAGGTTCTTGTCGGCCTCGCGCCAGTCGAATTTGATCTTGAGCTCGCGCTCAAGCTTGCGTGCATCGGAGCGCTCCTGCGGCATGACAAACGTGGTTGCGACACCCTTGGCGCCGGCCCGGCCGGTGCGGCCGATGCGGTGGACAAAGTCGTCCGAGGCATTGGGCATGTCGTAGTTGACCACGTGCGCGATGTCCTGGACGTCGATGCCACGGGCCGCGACGTCGGTCGCAACGAGAATCCGGTGCTTGCCGGTCGAGAAGCCCTTGAGGGCGGCTGTCCGCTGCGACTGCGAGCGGTCGCCGTGGATGGCATCGGCATCGTGGCCGAGCCGCTCCAGCTTTTTGGCGATTCGGTCCGCGCCATGCTTGGTGCGCGAGAAGACGAGAAACGTCCCCTGCTCTTCGGTGAGCATCTGGTTCAGCAGACCGAGCTTCTGATCCTGCATTACCGTGTAGACGCGGAGTTCGACCTGATCGGAGGGCTTGGAGGCCGAGCCGATCTCGATGCGCACGGGCTGGCGAACGTAATCCTTCACGATCTCGGAGATGTTGGCGTCGAGCGTGGCGGAGTAGCACATGGTCTGGCGCGTCTTGGGCAGGGCGCCCACGATACGGCGAATGGCTGGGAGGAAGCCCATGTCGAGCATGCGGTCGACCTCGTCGAGGACGAGCATGTCGACGGAACCGAGGTTGATCTCGCGGCGGCGAAGGAAGTCCTCAAGACGGCCGGGGGTAGCGACGACGAGTCGTGGTCCGCGATCGAGGTGATCGAGCTGCGTGTTTTCAGAAAGGCCGCCGCAGACAAGCACGGAGTCATGCCGCGCCTGCGGAACCAGCTTCGCGTACGCCTCAAGGACCTGCATGGCGAGTTCGCGCGTGGGCAGAAGGATCAGGGCACGAACGGGACCGCGCTTGCCGCGATTTGACGGAACCGATGTGGCCTCGAGCCGCTCGATCATGGGGATCAGAAACGACAGGGTCTTGCCGGTGCCGGTCGAGGCGGTGGCAAGGATGTCCTTCAGCTCGAGCGCCGGCGGAATGGCCTTGGCCTGCACGGGCGTGGGAATCAGAAATCCTGCATTGGTGAGCCGGTTCTTGAGCGAATCGGAGACGTTGAAGTCGGCAAAACGAACGCCCTCGGCGAGGGGGAGATTGGTGGTGGAGGTCATTTCAGTCGATGCGCTGCGGCCTTCCTGGTTGGAAGCAGGGGCCTGCTGTTCAAGCGTTGCGGAGGTCAAGTATGTTCCTTTAGATGGGTAGAGTCGTACGAGGGCGTGATGCAGCGGCGCCGATGATCCCACACGGTGCGGGACGTCATAGATCCGGTCAGCATTGCTGTCGTTGGTGGCGAAGCTCTGCTGCTGCGAGGCGAGGCAACCGTCCGTTGACGGGCCTTCAGCCAGAGCAACCAGCGCTGTCTCTTTCCGGTGATCCACGGCTGCGAGCCGAAGGAAAGGTAGTGCGATGGAGAGGGTTCGACTGCGGTCTCTGGCCAGATCGGTTCAACCGATCTTTCCCCGAAGTCCCCTACGCTTCCGCGCAAATCTAGTGTAACACGTATGTTACTGCCATCAGTGATCGGTTGTGAGCTTGCCCGTCCGTCCGAGGAGCCCGTGCCACAGGCCGCGAACGAAGAATCGGCATTTCGTGAACTTCTGCTCCTCAAACAGGACGATCTTGATCAGGTCCTTGAGGCTGACCGTGAACTGTCGTTTGCTGAAGGCGGGAAACGTTCGCCAATAGCGCCGCACCAGCCAGATCTTGTTGCGTTCCTGGTAGTAGCGTCGAATGGGACTGTAGTTCGAAGATAAGAATGGCTTTTTGCGCAGACGAGATCGATGGACGGACGGTGTTCCCGGGGAGTGGAGCAGAACAGCCTCCGGACACTCCTTGATGCTCAGCCCTGCCGCCCTCGCACGCAAACTGTATTCATGGTCGACGCCGTCGATGAACAGGGAGTCGAGAAACAGCCCATGCTCCTGAAAGGTCTTGAGCCGCATCAATGTTCCGGAGGTCATGGCGGTCTCAATCGTTCCATCGGCCTCGAGAATCGCCTTCATCGGGGTACCCAGCCGCTTGTCGACGTATCGCGGGATAAGAATCGCGAGGCGGTCTTCGTCCGGCGTGCTCTTGAATGCGTTGAGGAGGGTCGCGGTAAAGCCATCCGTCACCTGGCTGTCCTGATCGAACAGAAGCACCCACTCAGTGCCTAACGCTTCGGCCCGGGAGATCCCGATATTCAAGGCGGTTGCGATGCCCAGGTTCTTCGCGACCTCGACAAGTTCGAAGTTCATGGAGCCGGCGGCCATGCGAAGAGGTGCGAGCTCTGCTTCGGAAGACCCGTTGTCCACCACGATGAGGTGTTCAACCTCCGGACGAAGATGTTGCAGGTTTTCGAGGACTTCAGAATCTGGATGGTAGGTGACTACCACACCGCACACCGCATCTGGCATATCTGCTTCTCTGTCGTGATTTTACCGCAATGGTCCGATCGCCTGAGCGGGCTGTGGCCATCGCGCGAAGGTAGCCAACGATGCGACAATCCCCCTATGCAGGGCGTTGCAGCAGAACTTCGGAGGCCTGAGCCGGACCGGGCCGCGCGTAGCTTTGTCAAGAACTCGGCGGCCAACGTTGCACGTTTGGGCATCACGTCGCTGGTCGCCATCCTGCTACCTGCTTATCTCGTCCACCACCTGTCGGTTCAGGTCTATGGCGCCTGGGTTCTGATCCTCAATCTCGCGGCTTACGTGGGCTACCTGGATTTCGGGGTCCAGACCGCAGTCGCCAAATACATCTCCGAGTTCGAGGCCGTCGGGGACGTGGAGGGTTGCCGGCGGTGCGTCAGCATCGGGCTGCTCATTTTGCTCATTGCCGGAGGCCTCGGCATCCTGCTCACAATTGCGCTCGCCTGGTACGTTCCGGAACTCTTCCGAAATATGCCTGCGACGCTTTACCGGGACGTCCGCATCAGCGTTCTTTTCGTCGGGATCTCACTGTCGATCAGTCTGCCCGGTTCTGTGTTCTCTACGATCTTCGTGGGGCTGCAACGCTATCAGGTTCCGATGGTCACCAACGTAGCCGGACGCCTGCTCTACGCCGCCGCGCTTTGCGGTGCGGTGTTCTTCCATGGCGACCTGATCACAATGGGCATCGCAGTGGCGGTGGCAAATGTTCTCGGGGCAGTGCTGCAGATCGTCGCCTGGAAGAAGCTTGCCGGACACATTGGCATAAGCCTGCTGCCCATCGACTCCGGCATGCTGCGAAGGATGACGAGATATTGTTTTGTGCTCACAATCTGGTCGGCCTGCATGCTCTTCATCACGGGTCTGGACGTCACGATCGTGGGCCATTTCGCCTTTTCCCAGGTTGCGTTCTACTCCATCGCGACGGCACCGACGAATTTCGTTCTGATGGTAGTCGGAGCTCTGCTCGGTCCGCTATTGCCCGCCACATCCGCGCTCAGTACGGAACGCACGTCGCAGGAGATGGGCACACTTCTGTTGCGATCGACCCGCTACGCCACCACTGCGCTTTTGCTGACCGGCCTGCCCCTGATGCTTGCGGGGTTTCTGGCGCTTCGGCTATGGGTGGGCCAAACATTCGCCGCAAACAGCGTGCAGCTCCTCCGTGTGCTTCTGTTGGCAAACATCATCCGACAGCTCTGCGCACCGTACGCCACGATGATCGTGGCCACTGCGAGACAGGGAATCGCGACGGCGGCAGCGGTGACGGAGGGGGTCGTCAACCTCGCGGCCAGCATCCTTCTGGCACGGCATTTCGGCGCAATGGGAGTTGCGGGCGGCACACTGATCGGAGCACTTTCAAGCGTGGCCATGCACTTTTTCGTGAGCATGCACTACAGCAGGCATCTTGCCGTCACACGGGCACAGCTTTTCCTGAAAGGAGTCGTACGTCCGTTCGCCATGGCGATCCCCACCGCTCTGCTGCTGCCGCTCTGGTGGTTACGGGGCGCTCCCCGCATGGGCGCGGCGATGTGGCTTCTCTGGGGAACGTCAACCCTTCTTTTGCTGTGGTATGCCAGCATCACATCGGGCGACAGGGATCTCGTACGGATGAAGCTGCACCGGGCCGGCGCACTTACCTGACAACAGCGTCAGCATTTGATGAATCGAGAGCACGCTGGAACACCGCAGTGATCCCCGGGCCGGAGTCTTCGAGGCGCTCCTTCCGATTCGCCCAGGTCTTCAGCGCGCGCGCAACTCCCCGGCGAACGTACGGCAGGGGTGGTGCTGAAGAGGCCACAATCTGCCAGGTCTCGGTGCTGAACCGGTCACTCAGCTCATCCGTCGTCGTGGCTTCAAGCGTCCTCAATCCCGCACCCTCGCACAGAGAGATCAAGGTACTCATCGGATAAAAGGTCAGGTGTCGCGGTGCATCGAGGTTTCTCCAACGCCCTTTCAGCAGCCGGAACTCATAGCTCTCTATATTTGGAATGGCAACAAGCAGAATGCCTCCAGGCGCGAGATGCGCGGCTGCATTCTGCAGCATGCGCCAGGGCTCCGGGAGATGCTCCAGGCAATGCCAAAGGGCGATCACGTCAAACTCACCCAGCCGTTCAATCGCCGTAGCCGGGTCCGCTGACTGAGTTGCCCGAACCCCAACGACATCGTTCAAAAAATCCACGCATTGCTGATCGATCTCGAGAGCGTTTACCTCAAAACCGGCGTCTTTGGCATTGGAGCTGAAGATCCCCATCCAGGGCCCGATCTCCAGCAACTTTCCCGATTGCTTGTAGCGAAGCATTGGCTCCAGGCGGTACCGCTCAGTTGTCGCGATCTCTCGCAACTCTGCCAGTGTGGCCGGGATCTCCTGATACCCTCCCTCGTAATATCTCCGCATGTCTTGCGGAACAGGATCCATAAACACGAGACCGCAACCCTCGCACCGGAAGTAGTCAAAGCTCTGATCAGTTGTTCGGCGGTTCCGGTCTGTCGATGTCACCAGCAGGTCGGCGGCGTTCTGGCACTGAGGACATGTGACCCGCTGACGCTTCCTTACCGAGGTGCTCTGCTCTGCGATCGCACCGTGCTCCACTATCATCCGAATCAGCTCTCCCCGCATGTTCTGGGGCGATCATCGACAGCTCGTCGTCCGCTCCCGCAGTTCGACTATTCTACCAAGCGTGGCTGCGCATCCTCACCGGGAATCCCTGCCCATTCGCTAGATATGACAGCTCACCATACCGCGTTTCTCAAGATATTTCTGGTGATACTCCTCCGCCTTCCAGAAGGTCTCTGCGGCAACGACCTGCGTTGCAATCGGTTTGCGGAAGGTTCCTGACGCGTTCAGCTCGGCGATCTTCGCGTTGGCCATCGCGGCTTGCTCGTCGCTCTCCGCGAACACCACCGACCGGTACTGCGTACCCCAGTCCGGTCCCTGGCGATTCACCTGGGTGGGATCGTGGAGGGCGAAGAAGGTATCCAGGAGAGTCTCGTAGGAGACACGGCGAGGATCGAACGTTACCTGCACCACTTCCGCATGGCCAGTACGGTCCGTACACACTTCCTTGTAGGTTGGGTGATCGAGCTTGCCTCCCTCGTATCCCACTGCTGTATCGAGAACACCGTTCATCTCTGCAAATCGGGCTTCTACGCCCCAGAAACATCCTGCTCCAAATGTTGCCTTTTCCGTTGCCACTTTGCGGTACTCCTTCGCTGCGTGTTGCGTACCTGTATTGGATGCGCGAGGCAGACCTATGTCATCGCGGTTCTATGAATAGCGGGAGTAATTCTGAGCGTCGGGAGGGCAGCCCGTCAAGGGCCCGGAATACGATTCGGAACTGTGGAGCCACCGGTTCTGACGCGCCCTTCACGACCCCGAGACAACCTCGCGAGACACCGTTAAAACACCAGGTCTGGATCCCCGGAGTTCGGGGACCCAGACCTGTGCTTCTTCGTTTTGCTGGTACAACCAAACGGCCTACGGCGAGGTTTGGGGGCACGTGCTACCCGCAACCAGAGCGCCAGCGACCCCGAGGCTTTTCTGCATCGAAGCGGCCACCGGGTCCATGCTGCCCTTGATCTGCGCCGTGGCGCCGAGCAGGCCGGGCAAGGTGGCGATCTCCGCAGAAACAAAGGTGACGTTCTGCGCGATCATGTTCGATGGACCTGCAATCCGTATCAGATCGCGCAAGTCACCAGCATCGCTTCTCACAATCGCCAGGCTGTTGATGCCGGCGTTGTAGGTCGCTGCGCTGATCAGGTTCTGAGACATCGCCGTCGAGTAAAGCGATTGCACTGTGAGCAGGCCCGTTGAAACATCGTTCAAGGCATTTACCGCGTCAGGATATCCGTCGATACATCCTGGTCCTGGCGTTGGCGTGGGATCAGGGGTTGGCGTTGGCGTTGGGGTTGGGGTGGGAGTTGGCGTTGGGGTTGGCGTTGGAGGAGGCGTGACAACCGGAGGAGGTGTGATCGAGGGATCACCAGGCCGAACCAGAGTGACGACTACATTGAAGACAATCTTCTGATCCGTTGGCGTCTGGGCAATTAGCGGCGCAGCGAAAAGAAGCAACGCCAAAGCAAGCTTCATAGTCGGCCTCTTATGGGAGCTGCTGGATGTTGAGAATGGCGCTGCTGAGATGAATCGGCGAAGCCGAATCGACATACGCGAAGAGCGATACAGTCTGGCCGGCCGAGAGCTGCATCACACGGGAGTTGACGAAGCCGTTTCGGGGAGCCGTGCCGGTCGTGCTCCAAAGAAAGGAGAAGGTGTCCACGTTGGTCGTATCGACTCCCTGGCCGTAGCTGACGCCCGGGGGCGCAAAGTCTGCCAGGCGAATGTTGCTGATGATCAGATATGTTCCGCTAACCGGGATGGTGTAGCTGTTGGTCGTGGAGTTCCAGCCGCTTGCCGTATCGGTGACGACGTGTGAAAGCGCCACGGTCTTGAAAGTATCGGCCTTGCTGAAGGTCTCGCTGATGGCTGCGCCCAGCGAAGCGCCGGCTTCAACGCGCAGAGACGCCATCGGTGATCCGGAGGTGCCGCCCGATGCTGGTGGAACGGCGACCGAGACGGGCACGGTAATGGTTGTCGTCGCGCCGTTCGTGGTCGAGGTGGTGCTGCCGACGGTAACCGTCTGCGCACCCGCAACCGCAGTGGCAAACATGAGTACGCTAAGTGTGGTCTTGAACATCAATTTCTCCTTGGCGGCACAGATCCGATATTTCCTGGGTGCTCGTAAAGCCAAGTTAGATAAGGCTTATGGAGGCAGCTATACCCCGAACAGGCCAGCCTTCCCAAAAAGGGACGCGCCGCAGCCGGAAACGTGGATCCAGGAGCTTTGCCTCCGCTGAGCTAACCTCGGAGAGGACAACGACTTCGGAGAAAACGCCAGTGCCGTTTCGGGAACCCTGGAGCACTGCTACCTTCGAGTGATATGCCATCGACATACCTCTGACCGCGAGGCAACACCCGTATCTCGACCCTCTCCCTTGACATCGAAGCCAGGCGGGCTTTACCGAGTGATTAGTTCACACGTCTTTGCGAGCTGGTTCAGCTATGCCGGAACAAGGCTTCTCAGGGGAGTGTGCGTGCGCTATCACTGCTCCGGCTGGCTCGGTGACAGCCAACAGGGGAACAGCTGACTCATAAGATCACGACGGACGCCGCATATTCGGGCGGCGGCGGTTCGCCTTCGGCGGAACGGGCTTCTTGAGCTGCGCGGCTTCGGGAAGCTGGCGCTTGCGTTCGACCTTGCGGCCCTTCGCCGCGCGGTCGAGCGCGGTCACCTCACCGGGAGTGAGCTCGCGAAAGCTGCCCGGCTCGACGTCGAGCTGCAACGCACCGTAGGCGATGCGCCGGATCTTCTCGACGTGGTGCCCGATCTCCTCGAACATCTTGCGCAGCTGCCGGTTCCGGCCTTCGGTCAGCGTGACCTGGAACCAGGGGTTGTCACCCCCGCGCACCTGCTCGATCTGCGCCGGCGCGGTCACGATGCGGTCGCGGCGGCCGGCGCGGATCTCGTCCAACCGGCCGCGATCGATCATCACACCGCGGCGAAGCTGGTCGATCGCCTCAGGTGTCGGCACACCGGAGACCTTCACCAGGTACGTCTTCTGCACACCGGCCGACGCCTTCGATAGCGAGTTCGCCAGATCGCCATCGTTGGTCATCAGCAGCAGCCCCTCGGAGAGGTAGTCCAGCCGCCCAACCGGATACATGCGGGGGAGTTTGATTCGAGGGCCTGCACTCGCCTGCGCCAGCAGGTCGGCCACAGTCGGACGTTTCTGCGGATCCACCAGCGTCGTAACATAGCCCCGCGGCTTATTCAGCATGAAATAACGGTGCTGCTCCGGCCCGTGGAGCAGCTTGCCGTCCACCCGGATGTGGTCCTTGTGCGGATCGGCCTTGGTCCCCAGCTCGGTCACGGTCTGGCCGTTGACCTGGACGCGGCCGTCGAGGATGATCTGCTCGGCCTTGCGGCGGGACGCTATGCCCGCCTGCGCGAGGATCTTCTGGAGACGCTCGCCGGTGGGGTTCTCGTTCGCCGAAGTCATAGCTCCATTATGACCGCAGGACGAGGTTAACGCAGCGATGTGAGTCGCGAGCGCTGCTGCTCCCCTTCAACTCGCCGTCGCCACCAGGCGGCCCCGGCGCGAGACGATCGAAAGCTTCTCCAGCTTCAGTATCTTGCGCGCCTGCCCCTTGGCGTGGGCCGACCAAGGACCCACCGGGTCCAGCCGCGCATACGCCAGCCAGTGCCGCAAAGCCCGCCGCCGCTGGCCCTGCCGCTCGTAGGAGAGAGCCAGGTTGTAGTGCGCGTCCGCGTAGTGCGGAACCAGGCCGACCGCTCTCTGGTACGCCTCGGTCGCTTCCGGCAGACGCTTCATCTCATCGAGAACATTACCCAGGTCGAAGAAGGCCAGCGCGTACTCGGGATCGGCCTCGGTCGCCTGCCGGTACATCTTCTCGGCCAGGCCGTAGGACCGCGCGTTGTAGTGGATCGTCCCCAGGTTGATCAGGGCCGGCGCATGGTCTGGGCGAATGCGAAGAATCCTCTCATACGTGTCGATCGCATCCGGCAACTTGGCCGGATCCTCTTCTAACCGCACCGCTTGCAGGAACATCTCCTGCACTCTGGCGGTCTGACGGCCGAGCATCTGTCCTGCAGTCCCCGCGACTTGGAGCCGCTGCTCCGGTTGGACGTCGAAGTCAAATGCCATCTGCTGGGTCAGCGGATCCACCAGACCGCCCGCATGCCGGAACCGAAGCCTCGACCCACGGCCGGCGGCACTTGCCTCGAGCAAAGCATTACAAAGCCCTGAGACGCGCTGCATCGCCTCAAGCGAGGCACGTATGCTCCTGGCCGAGATGCGCCTCGCCCGCAGGTCGCGGAGCGTCCGCAGCTGCCCGAGATCCTCAAACCCGTACTCGGATTTCGCCGTCAGCAGGCCCGCACGCTCCCAGCCCACCAACTGCCGGGTCTCCAGATGCAAGATGCGGATTGCGTCCTGACGGCTGTATCGTGTCACGCGTCGATCCTGGGTCGGCACCGTCCGCCAACGCCTCTGCGGCGAGTATGGCTGGACGGCTCCCCTCGGATCAAGTCCAAACCCAGCCCTGTCCGCAGATATCCGTGGATAACGGGTACCAAATCAGGTTCTCGCGCCGCTTCGTACCTCCGATCCGATCCGGCCTGCATCACAATAGTCGAGTAACTATCTGGACTCTCAGGCAACCTCCCCAGCGCCGATCGATCCGGCTCCATAGCCGGACATCAGGCAAACCCATCGAAACGCTCCAGGACCCTTCCCATGCGTAAATCTCGTCTGGCCCTCATTGCCTTCGTCGCTCTGTCCGCACCCCTCGCCGCCTTCGCCGACACTTACACGTTCAACATCAGCACCGGAACGTCTTCCGACGGGGTCAACCCGACCGCCTTTACCGCCTCCGGCACCCTGACCGGGTCGGTTAATACAATTACTCCCCCCACCTTGTTGCTCAGCGGAGTCACTGGGTTCGCACAGGGGTACGCCTTCACCGGGATAGCCCCGCTCAGCACCGCCACGGGCTTCGGCTTCGACAACCTGCTCTTCACCGACTCAGGTGCCCGGCATGTAGACAGCTCCGGTGTGCTCCTTTTTCTGAACAGCCCCGCCGGTACCAGCCTCGCGCACGTCTATGACAGCGCCAGCGGCTACCAGGTCGACGTCTTCGATCCTCGCGATCCCGGCGACATTACCCCGTTCTCCATCCAGACCTTTGACCTTAACCCCTCGTCCGTACCCGAGCCGGCCACCCTGGCTCTGATGGGAACAGGAGCGCTGGGGCTTCTAGGAGTGGCTCGCCGCAAGCTCGCCCGATAACCGCATCGATTTCCAAAACAAAAAGCCTCCGCACAATCTGCGGGGGCTTTGTTGTGGCGGGTACGAGTTCATCACCGCAAACGAGAGTGCTATCCGGCTTCGGATAGACACACCTTCCGTCATAGTGGCCTGGGCTGAACTCGTAGGTTGTTGAAAGGCTGGAGCCGACGAACGGACTTGAACCGTTGACCTGCTGATTACGAATCAGCTGCTCTACCAACTGAGCTACGTCGGCGAACTCCTTCGCCATTCTAACGGCTCGCTTCCCATCGCGCAAAACGCCCGCTCTCCCTCACTGCATCGGGACGAACTTCCCGGCGCAGCCCGCGGCGCTCGGGCTGCCGCTGCTCGAAGCATCTCGCACGACCCTCACATCCGTCCCCCCGAAGTCGATGTTTGTGCCGCCGGGCCCGACCGTCACAGCCGCGAAGTGGCCATGGACCTCCGCCGGCGTGATGCCCGCGATGGTGACGCCGTCCAACAGCACCTCGGTCCGATGCGCGTCGTTCAAACCGGCGATCAGCACGTCGCCCGGTGTCGTAGATACCACATTCTGCAGCGTTATTCGCCTGTAGTCGGGTATGCGGTCGCCCGTGTACTTCGGGTCCTCGTAAGGCTCGGTCGTCTGGTTGGTGTAGTACGGGCTGATCGCGATCGGAATCTTCACATCCCGCATGCAGATGTTCCGGTACAGGAGGTCGTGCACCGGCCCGCCGCGCGTCACGTTGCTCTTGATGCGGATGCCGCTGGTCGTATGATCTTCGGTCAGCCCGTCGACCAGCAGAAAGCTCTGTCCCGTGTAGGTCTCGCTTCCGATCGACATGCCATGTCCGCTGTAGAAATGGTTGTCGAGCACGCTCATGTGCGTCACGCCGGTCTTGATCGCGATGTTGTCGTCGCCGTTGTCGATCCAGCTATGCGCTACCGTCACGTTGGTGGAACTGCCTGGATCGATCCCGTCCGTGTTGCGCGCGTCCATACCTTTCTCGGTTGGCGTCAGCAGGTGTACGCCCCATGCGGTAAACCCGTTCGAATTGCTCACACTCACATGAAAGTTCGTGGAGTTGTGCAGCGTGATGCGATAAAGCACCAGGCCGTCGGCGTGGTTCGCGACGATCATCCGCGGCGTGAAATACCGCTCGTTCTTCGGCTCCGCTCTGCGCGACAGCTCCCACCAGCTGTAGTCCTTACCGATGAGCTTCGCATATCCGCGGCCGTCGATCACACCGTCACCCATGATGCCGACGTTCGCCGTGTCCTTGACGCTGATCAACGGTCTGCATCCTCCCTTCAACGGCACAGGTTTCTGCGGCGCAGGAAAGGCCGCCGGAGCTCCGGGCGCGATCGTCCCGCACAGCCCCGGCGTGACCCCTTCGCCCTGGATCTCATAGACCTTCGGGTCGCGCGAGCCGTACAACGTGACGCCCTCGTCGACCATCAGCGTCACACCGGCCCGCATCTCCAGCGGCCCGGTAAGAAAGGCATTGTCGAGGCCCTGGGGCCGAAGCTCGACGGCAGTGCCCGGCTTGCATCGATCAAGCGCACTCTGGATCCGCTCCGTATCGAGCTTGCCCTCGTCTGCAACCGCGAATCTTGTTCGCGACCGCCTGGATCCGCGCGGTCAACGGAGCGCACGTGGGCGGCACCCTGGGCTCCGTCACCTCGCGCGTGTCCTGTGCGAGAGCCACGTGACACAGACCGGCTGCAAGCGCCGAGGTCGCGAGTGCTCGCCTTACTGACTCCACCGGGGGAACTGCAAACATTGGTCCGACCTCCAGTCCAGCCAAACTAGCACAGACGTACACTCTCCGTCTCCGAACCAATCAGCCTCAAACTCCGTCTTCTTCTTCTTCAGTCACACCGCGTGTAGCCACGATGCAGGGACCCAGAAAGATCACTGCAAAGATCAGAACCATCCCCAACTCCCACATACATCCTCCGTTGAGAGCTCTTCTTGCTCCCCTACCTCCCTATCGGCCGATTGCGCAGGAACATGAGCGCGACAAGCCCTCCGGCCACAAAAACTGGGGCGCATAAAAGAGAAAACCGCCCGGCAACAGGGCGGTCTTCTCGCTAGGGAGAATAGTTCCAACGGAGGCAAAGCCATCAGAACTTTCTGGCGAAATACTAAGTTTGCAAAAATACGGTGTCAAGGCCAAAACACCCGCTATGCAAACACCTCATTCAAGGCCGGTTAGCAGAGGGTCAGAAGATGTTTACGGAATAGTTATCTTCGCCTCAGCTTCGCCTGCAATCACCCGCTGCACGAGCTTCTGCCCCGCAGAATGAATGGCTTACGTTCACCCTTGCACCAGGCATGGTGCAGAACTGCAGCATCAGACTCCGGCCGTCTTCCGGCCCGCTCCCCCGTCCGCCGCGCGGTTCGAAAGATTCAATCGGAGAAACTCGGGCTCCGTCGCCGCCGGCTTGCCCATCAGAACGCGAACCCAGGCTCGCCCGAAACCCAGAAAAAGCCCCAGCAGGACCGCGGCCAGGCCGAGCACACCGCTAAAAATCGCAATGCTGACAAGCAGGCTGGCAGTCTTCCGAACCTCCGTGTGAAACTCCGGCGGGACCGGCTTATTCCACGTCACCTCCTGCCGCAGGTGCACGCTGTCCACCAGCGCCTGCGCCTCTTCGGGTGTGAATCCATCCTTGGCGAGGATCAGCATGGGACCTTCGCGCCGCAGCTTCGCCGTGCCGGCACGTTCGCCCGCCGCGTTGAGCGCCGCTTCCAGGGCACGGCCACGATCCCCAGCGATCTGCGGCGTTGGAAACAGCAGCAGCGTTAACACGCCCTTGCCGCCATGCACGCTGTACTCCGCGGTCGCGGCCTCGGCACTCTTTTCAAAGCCGAGGATCGCACCCGGTAGCGTGCCGCCGGTAGCCGCATATCCGATAGGACCCACCGCATAGCGCGTACTCCCGGAGATCCGC
This sequence comes from uncultured Acidobacteriaceae bacterium, assembly GCA_963778445.1. Classification (GTDB taxonomy): domain Bacteria; phylum Acidobacteriota; class Terriglobia; order Terriglobales; family Acidobacteriaceae; genus Edaphobacter. The sequence goes on from CAVZUG010000001.1 coordinate 808,356, forward strand.
CCCGCCTCCGGCAGCAAGGTCGGCAGCAGCGGGGAAGCGCCCTTTGGTCCGCCGATCTTCGGCAGCGTCGCCGCCATCGTCCGCAGGTCATCTACCGTGCTCCCTGTGGGCGAGTTCACCTCGGCAAGAACCACCGTCGCACCGTCACGAATCAGATACCGGCCGCCCGCCGTCACCTCATCCCTGCCCACGCGCGAGCCCCGGGGGACCTCCTTCATCTCCGGTGACTGGAGATAAGTAAACGCGGCCACCGCCCCCGTCGCATCGTCGAATTGAAAGGCGTCCAGCTTGATCGAACCCGGCCTGGAGTTTTGGGAGTAGGTCTCCTCCGAGCTGCGCGTCAGACCATCTTCCTTCAGCACCTCGGCGCTTTTGCCGTTCACCAACGGCGACGGTGTCGCATCGGCTCTCCCGGTCGGCTCGATATGCCAGGTGCCGAACTGAACCGGTAAGAGAGGTCCCTGCGGAATCACAAGCGTCGTGGTCGCCTGCCCGAGCGCGAGACTTCCGCTCAATGTGGTCAATGCGAAGCTCATCCGGAGCCACCGCCCCGTTTCCGTCGTTTTCATGCCGAAAAGCCCCATTACGGGGAGACTACCACCGCAGCCCTTTCGTGAGCACGTTCCCAACTCAGGCAATGCGGCCAGCTGAAAACGACTACTGCCCCCCGGTGCGCTGGGCTACTGCGACCGTCGCCGGTCGAGTTCCGCTCAACCCACCCGCATACCGCGCCACGCCTCGGTAAAGGCTCTCCGCCACACGCTCGCGATACTCCGGTTCGCGCAACTGGCTCGCGTCTGTGGGGTTCGTCACAAACGAGATCTCCGCCAGGATCGACGGCATATTCGCTCCGATCAGCACCACAAACGGAGCCTTCTTGACGCCGCGATTCTTCAGGCCCACGTTCCCCTTCGCCAGGCCGCTGTAAAGGCTCGCTTCCACATCCACCGCAAACTCCCGGCTCTCGGCGATCTTGTCCTTGAGCGCGATCTTCTTCACCAGATCGCTCAGTTGATAGATCGACTGGTTGCTGACTGCGTTCTCGCGCGCCGCCACGGCCAGAGCATCGGCCTGCTGCGTAAAGTTCAGGTAATACGTCTCCACGCCGCGCGCGCTCGCGTCTGCGGACGAGTTGGCGTGAATCGAAAGAAACAGGTCCGCCTGCGCCTTATTGGCGATCGCCGTGCGCGTCTCGAGCGGGATAAACGTGTCGTCCGACCGCGTGTAGATCACCTCCGCGCCCAGCCGCTCATGCAGCAGCTTGCCGACCCGCAGCGCCACGTCGAGCACAACGTCCTTCTCCTCGATGCCATCCGCCCCGATCGTTCCAGAGTCATGTCCGCCATGTCCCGCGTCGATGACAATGCGCCCGATCTTCAGCCCCAGCGCCCGCACCAGGCTCGTCTGGCCATCGGCGGTCGGCACCGCTGCCCGCGCCGGCATCGCCGGATCGCCCACCACCTTCGCGTCCGAGGCCTTCGCCTTCTTTCCCCGCCGTGTTGTCCCTGCTCTCGTCTCGCCCCCCTGGGTCGAACCTCTTCCCCCATCAGCGACTTGGGGTGCCAAGACGCCCCTGTCCGCAGCCGTCTGAGAACTGACGACTGATCCCTGAGAACCCTCTTCCACTATCGCCCGGCGCTGGCCCGCCGCGGGCTGTTCCCTGCTCCCCGATCCCTGTTCCCGGCTTCGCCCCGGAACCACCGCCGAGATCGGCTGCGAGGTCGGTACGCTGGTCGCCTCCACCTTGCCCGGCTGATTGCTCAACCGCGCCACATCGGCGGTCGTGCTCGTCGAGGGCTGCGTCACCGTATTGGGTACCGGCTTGGCCGCTGTCACGTTCACAATGGGGGCCGTCCGCGGCGACGGCGCGTCGGCTACCCCCTCACGCTGCCCTGTGCGGTCGTCGGTCGCAGCCTGCTCCCTGACCCCTGTGGCCTGTTCCCTGCCCTTCGACCCCCCGTGGATGTCGATAATCAGCCGGTAAGGATTCGGCAGCAGAAATGCCGAATACTCCGTAACATCATTGACGTCGAGCACCACCCGCGCCACATCGCCGGAGCTCTGCGCCACCCGGATCTTCTTCAGGAACCCGTCGTCGGTCACAGCGAAGCTCTTGCCCACCAGCTCCGGCGCCAGACGCGCTCCATGGAGATCGAAGTAGATGCGGTCCGGCGCGGGCACCCGCGCCGCCTCATACTCCACCTCACCGCCAAGATCGATCGCCACTCGCGTGTAACTCGGCGTCGACCAGTGCCGGATTCCTGTGACCGCCGCCGGCGGCCCGGTCCGGCGCACAACCGGCTTCGCCACCGGAGCGGCCGCAGCCTCGATCGATGGCCGCGGGACAAGTCCCGATGCCCCAACCTCTCCGACAGCCTTTCCGTCAGAAAGGATTGGGTCCGAGCCGCGAGGGTGCCCGGCAGACCCACCGTCACGAACACCCTTCGCCACAACCCCGGAGCTCCCACTTCGCCCGTCGGGTGCCCCATTCATCGCAGCACCATCGCGACGAGCGGAGTTCTCTTCCCGACCGCCAGCAACAGCCCCCGCGCCGTGTAGCCCTCGCGCAAGCTGTTCCCTGTTCCCTGCTCCCTGCTCCCTCCCTGTCTCCGGTTGCGCACCTCGCCCGGCGTCCACCGAAGCCACACCCGCCCGTGCCTCCTCCGCCAGCGCGCTACGCGGATACAGCTTCAGCAGCATCTGGTATCGCTCCCGCGCCGCTGCTGCATCATGGAGGTCGTTCTCCTCGATCTGACCCTGCGCCAGCAGAGCACCTACCCGCAGAGAACTCCCGGGATATTGCGTACGCAGAAACTCGTACTGCCCGACCGCCGCCTTCAATAGCTTCGCGTTGCGCTCGCCGCGGCCCTCCTCCGCCAGCAGCTCGGCTACCGCGTTCACCGACTCCGCGGCATGGAGGTCCTGCGGAGCATCGTGGTAGACCGCCCGGAACCCATCCATCACCCGTGTGTATTCGGCCCTGGTCCGGCGGTTCTCCGGCTCTGACTCAAACGCGTCGCGCGCCCGCTCCGCCTGCTCCCACGGCGAGATCTCCACTCCGTGTCTCTGCCCGGAGCCCTTCCCTGCCGCCCCATTCGCCGCCCACGCCGCCGCTCCGCAGCCCGCAAGCCACGCCCCGCACACACACGCGTGCGAACACCGGCGAACTATCCTGGCAAATCCCATCTGCGCCTTAGTTTAAGAGCCCGGTCCCACCCCCGCCGACCGGAAAAGACGCCCGTACTCCCCCCGATACCCCCAACCCAGCGTCACCGCTCTGAGCCACCCTCATAAGTTGTCCTTCGGAACCGAAGGCGAAGAACCCCTGCGTTCCGCCCGTGACGCCCCGAAGCCGCAAGCAGCCCACGCCGCCGGCCGCCTCGAACCGAGCGTCACAAGCAGCCGCCGCCTTACAGCAGCCCCTCCACCACGCCAGCCGCCTTCGCCAGAGCCCCGTCCAGCGCCCCAACATCCGTCCCACCGGCCTCCGCGAGATCCGGCCGCCCCCCGCCTTTGCCGCCGACCATCGCGGCCAGCTGAGACACGATCTTGCCCGCCTGCACCCGGCCCGTCACATCCTTGGTCACGCCGGCGATCAGCGACACGCGACCCTCCGTCGCCGCGCCCAGCACCACCACGCCCGAGCCAATCTTGCCTCGCAGCTCGTCAACCAGGTTGCGCATCTGCGCCTTGTCCAGAGCGTCGACCCGTTGCGCCAGCACCTTGATGCCCTTGACCTCGACCGCAGCCGAAGCCGCCCCCGCCGTCGCCGCCGAGGCCGACTTCATCCGCGCCTGCTCCAGCTCCCGCCGCAGCCGCTTGAGCTCGTCCTCCTGCGCGGCAAACCTCGCCCGCAGCGCCTCTGCCGGTGCGCCTTCACCTCCGCCGCCGGCAAACTGCGTCGCCACGCGAGCCACATCCGCGTCTCGCCGAAAAGCCTCGAGCGACCCCGCGCCCGTTACTGCCTCCACCCGCCGCACACCCGAAGAGACCGACCCTTCGCCGACCAGCTTGATCAGCCCGATCTCGCCCGTCGCCCCCACGTGCGTCCCGCCGCACAGCTCCGTCGAAAACCCGTGCGGCCCGCCGATCGTCACCACCCGCACGCGGTCGCCATACTTCTCGCCAAACAGCGCCATCGCGCCCAGCTCGTTCACCGCCACATCGATCGGCACATCCACCAGCGTCTCCACCTTGGCGTTGCCGAGCACCTGCGCGTTCACAATATCTTCGATCTGCTGCAGCTCCTCCTCCGCCACACCCGCAAAGTGCGAAAAATCGAACCGCAGCCGCGACCGGTCCACCAGCGACCCCGCCTGCTTCACATGCTTGCCCAACACCTCGCGCAGAGCCGCATGCAGCAGATGCGTTCCGGTATGGTTGCGCATCGTCGCCCGCCGCACCTCGCCATCGACCACCGTATCGACGGCATCGCCCACCGCGATCCGCTCCCGCACCACCACCCGGTGCGCAAACACTCCCTGCACCGGCTTCGAGCACCCGCTCACATCCGCCACCACCGTATTGTGGTCCGCCGAGTACAGCCACCCCACATCCCCCACCTGCCCGCCCGAGTCCGCATAAAAACTCGTCGCGTCGAGCACCACCTCACCCGCCTCTCCCGCCGCCAGCTCGTTCACCCCCACCCCATCCCGCACCAGCGCCAGCACCCGCGCCCCATCCACCCGCAACGCCGAGTACCCCTCAAACTCCGTCTTCGCCAACTCCCGATACACCGGCGCCGCCGACTTCTGCGACCCACCCTTCCAGGAAGCACGAGCGCGCGCCTGCTCCTCTTCCTTGGCCGCTTCGAAGCCTGCCATGTCAAACGCAATGCCCGCATCGCGCGCCGCATCGACCATAAAGTCGAGCGGCAAACCGTATGTCTCGTAGAGACGAAAAGCGTCTTCCCGCGATGAACTTTCGGCTGCGCAGCCTCGACCAGGCTCGAATAGACTTCGATCGGACCTGACATGTTTCGAAGCTGCGACTATCAACCTCTGAATGCCCACGACTCTCGTGATACTCGTTCTCACTCCAGAACTTCTCATTTTCTTTTGCAATGTCTAGAGCCGAACAGTACGCGCATCGCGAGCTGGGCTCTAGAACATGGTTCAACTCGCAGTCCGCTCTCCATCACCCGCGCAAACTGCTCTTCCTCCGCCAGCACCACCTTACTCACCCGCTCCGAGTGCTCCACAAGCTCCGGATACGCCACCTTCATCTCATCCCGAACCGCCCGCACCATCTCAAACAGAAACGGCTTCTCCTGCCCCAGCAGCCGCCCATGCCGAATCCCTCGCCGCATGATCTTCCGCAGCACATACCCACGCCCCTCATTCGCCGGCACCACCCCATCCGAGATCAGAAACGTCGCCGCCCGCGCATGATCCGCAATGATCCGAAGCGAAGCCGCACCTCTCCTCCTCCGTCGCCCAACTCGACGAACTGACATCCTGACAACTGGAGAACCCGTCAACTCTGCCGCCCGCGCAATCAACGGCGTAAACAGATCCGTCTCATAGTTCGACAGCTTCCCCTGCAGCACCGCCGCAATCCGCTCCAGCCCCATTCCCGTATCGATCGAAGGCTTCGGCAGCGGCGTCAGCACCCCATCCGCGCCCCGATCGAACTGCATAAACACCAGGTTCCAAACCTCCACATACCTTTGTTCGTCCTGCGGAAACGGCAGGTCCACTCCCGGCGTCTCCGCCGCCTCAATACCGAGGTCGTAGAAGATCTCCGAACAAGGACCGCACGGCCCCGTATCCCCCATCGCCCAGAAGTTATCCTTCCCCGGCATCGCAAAGATCCGCTCCGCCGGAACCCCCACCTCCACCCAGTACCCGAACGCCTCATCGTCCCGAGGCACGTTGCCCTCACCCTCGAAGATCGTCACGTACAGCTTGTCCGGCGAGATCCCGAACCACTGCGGCGAGGTCAGCAGCTCCCACGCATATGCAATCGCCTCCCGCTTGAAGTAATCGCCAAACGAGAAGTTCCCCAGCATCTCGAAAAACGTATGGTGACGCCGCGTAAACCCGACGTTCTCAAGGTCGTTGTGCTTCCCACCCGCACGCACACACTTCTGCGACGTCGCAGCCCGCGTGTACTCCCGCTTTTCGAGCCCAAGGAACACATCCTTGAACTGGTTCATCCCCGCATTGGTAAACAGCAGCGTCGGATCGTTCGCCGGAACCAGCGACGACGAATGGACGCGCCGGTGCCCTTTTGTCTCAAAAAACCGCAGAAAATCTTCGCGAATCTGGCTTCCCGACCTGTATTCCATAGAGCTAAAGTCTAGCAGCGGCGACCCACCAGACACTCGAGCGTATGCGATCAGGGCTGCGGAGCAGTAGGCGGGACCTCTGCCGGCGGCCTGCGCTCGACCGGCGCGGCAGGCTGCGTCGCCGGGTTGTCCGGGTCGCTCTCATCGCTCGGCTCCGCCGGCTTCCTCACCACAGGAGCCTCATCGCTCTCCGCCGGAGCCGCCGGCACATCCAGCACCTTCTTCGGAGCACCCGCCGACGCAAATGTCTCCTTCGGTTTGCCCGCAATCGCCGCCCGCATAAAGTCCATCCAAATCGGCAGCGCCGCGCGCGCGCCCGTCTCCTTCTCTCCCAGCGACTGCGCGGTTATCAAAGCCAATCCACGTCCCGCACGTCACCGATGGCGAAAACCCGATAAACCACGCGTCCGTGTAGTTGTTCGTCGTGCCCGTCTTTCCCCCCAGCGGATGATTCAGCTGCGCCGCCGCCGCGCCCGTTCCAAAGCGCGTCACCGCCTGCAGCAGTTGCATCATCGTCCGCGCCGTCTCCACCGAGATCACCTCCGTCACCTGCGGAGCCTTCTCATCCAGCGGCAGCCCATCCGCCTGCGTCACCTTGCGAATGTAGTGCGGCTCAATGCGGATGCCGTCGTTCGGAAACACGCTGTAAGCGCCCACCTGCTCGGCCAGCGTAATGTCCGCCGCGCCAATCGCCACCGGCAGAAAGGCCGGCAGATTGCTCGTAATCCCAAACCGGTGCGCCGTCTCAATCACCTTCCGGATGCCGGCCTGTCTGCGCCAGCTTCAGCGCCGGAATGTTCCGCGACTCGGCAAACGCGTTCAGCAGCGTCATCGCGCCCTTGTAGTCACCCTCGTAGTTGTGCGGCGTGTACGGCCCGCTCGGCGTCGGAAAGCTGGTCGGCCCATCCACGACGATGTCCGTCGGCTTGGCCCCATCCTCGATGGCCGTCGTATACACATACGGCTTGAACGATGACCCCACCTGCCGCGTGCGCCTGCGTCGCCCGGTTGAACTGCGACAGCGCAAAGTCCCGGCCCCCCACCATCGCCAGCACCTCGCCGTTCGAGTTGTCCACCGCCATCAGCGATGCCTGCGCGCCGGAATCCTGCTGCAACGCAGGCGCGCAAGCTCCATCGGGACGGTTCGCCTCCATCCGCACGTACACCACATCGCCCGTCCGCAGGAAGGCTGTCCGCCCGCGTGAATCTGCGTCCACGCGCAATCCTCCGGCGTCATCACCGCCTGTCTGCGACCCAACTTGCACCATCGCCGTGCTTCGTCGCAACCTCCGTCACCAGCGCCATGCGCATAGCCGCCGTGCACCAGCGTCTGCGCCCAGTCCGGATGCCGGTACGCTCTCCATATCCGCCCGCGCTGTCCACCACGTTCTGCAGATGGCCCTTCCACTTATGCCGCCGCTCATACGCTGCCGCCCCGTCCAGCACCGCCTTGTTTGCGACGATCTGCAGATCGAGATCAAGCGTCGTATACACCCGCAGACCGGCGCCGTGCACCTCTTCCACGCCGTACTCCTTCTCCAGCTGCCGCCGCACCTCCTCCACGAAGTACGGCGCAATGCTGTTCGCCGGAGTCTCGATCTGCAGTCCCAGCGGCGCAGCCTTCGCCGCACTCGCCTGCGCTTCGCGTGATCTTGCCGGTCCTCCAGCATCTCGCTCAGCACCAGGTTCCGCCGCCGCAGCGCACGATCCGGATATTTCAGCGGCGAGTAAGCCTCCGGTCCCTTCGGCAGCGCCGCCAGCAGCGCCGCCTCCGGCAGCGTCAGATCGCGCACATGCTTGCTGAAGAAAGAACTCCGACCCCGCCTCGAACCCATACGTCCCATGCCCCAGGTAAATCTGGTTCGCATACAGCTGAAGATCTGCTGCTTGGTAAACCGCCGCTCGATCTGCATGGACAGAAAGATCTCCTGGATCTTGCGGCCATACGTCTTCTCGCGACGAAAGGAACAGGTTGCGCGCCAGCTGCATCGTCAGCGTGGACGCTCCCTGCGCCCGCCCGCTCGAATGCAGATCGCGCTACGCCGCGCCCACCGCGCGCACCAGGTTCACCCCCCAGTTGCTCTCAAAGCTCTTGTCTTCAATCGAGATGATCGCCTCGCGCAGCACCGGCGGAAAATCCGCATACGGCACCACCACCCGCCGCTCCAGCGCAAACGATCCGAACACCTTGCCATGCACATCCAGCAGCTCGGTCGTCGTGTTGGGGCGATACCGCGCCAGGTCGTCCATCTGCGGCAGGTCGATCGAGTAGACCAGCATCAGACCGCACAGCGCGCCGAAGACCGCCGACAACCCCAGCAGCACGAGAAACGTCAACCGCGCCGGCTATCCGCTTGCTCGGACAGCAGGACCACTCAAGCCGTAGCGCGGCCGTTCAGCCGCTGCCAGAACGGTCCAGTCTTCGTCCTCGGGCTCCTGCGTCTCCGGTCTGGATAGGCTCCGCACGGCCCTTCACCATAGCACGAGCCAACAGCCCCTGACCTCATCGGCTAACCCGCAACCGATCAGCAACTGGCACACGGACCATCACAACCGCTTCCAGCGAACCGCCCTAAGCTGCCTTTGCCTTCAGCAAATCCAGCGCCTTCGTCAGCTGCTCATCTACTGTCACACCCGGCTTCTGGGACGGCTGTCGTCCCCGCTGCCGGAGTCGTCATCGTCGTCTTCGTCGACGCGCCTCATCCTCCGAAGCCACCAGCACCTCCGGCGTCACGCCGTCATCCTGCAGCTTCTTCCCGAAGGCGACTCGTACTTCGCGACCGACAGAATCAGCGCCGCGCCATCCGGCAGCTCAAACGTCTTCTGCTGCGCGCCCTCGCCAAACGTCTTCTCGCCCACCAGCTCGGCGCGCTTGTTGTCATGCAGCGCGGCTGCCACGAGCTCCCCGGCCCCGCCGTTCCGCGATTCACCAGAACCACCACCGGCGCACGTTGCATTCATGGTCTTCGACGGGATCCGCTGTAAACGTCTGCTTCTCGCACCTTCTGCCCCTCAAGCGATCGCAATCGTTCCGACTCGGCAGCAAGAAGTTCGCCAGCCGCGTCGCCTCCGCTCATATCTCCCGCGGCAACATCGCGCAGGTCGAGCAGTATCTTCTTGTTCCCGGCCTTCTGCATGCCTTTCAGCTTCGCTTCCATCTGCTGCACATGCTCGTGATCCAGAACGTCCGGCTTCAGGTAAAGAATCGACGAGTTCTCATACATCGTCTCCGTCACCGGCGGCTGCGCTCACCACCGCCCGCGTCAGCACCACCTTGTCCGGAGCCGCCTTGCGCGGCCGCACCACCGACAGCGTCAACTCGCTGCCCGGCTGCCCTTCCAGCAGCAGCTGGATCATCGCCAGCGAAAGATCGCGCGTGTCCTGCGGCGCCGATCGCCTCGATGATGTCGCCGTCATTCAGGTTGGCCTTGTCCGCCGGGCTGCCCGGAACCACCGATACGACCGTCGCATAGCCAAACCGCTTCGACACGTTGATGCCCACCTGCGCCTTGCCCGCCCTTTCGGCCTTGTAGATCTTGTAGTCCGCCGGCGTCAGGTAGCTCGAGTCCGCATCCAGCGACTCCAGCAGACCGCGCAGCGCGCCGTTGGTCACCGATTGCCGATATTCGGCTCTTCCACGTAGTCCGTCTGGATGTGCCGCAGCACCTCGCTGTACACATTGATCTGGCTGGTATGCGCCGTCCTGGTCTCGATGCCGCGCTCACGCCGCTCGAGTTCACACCCAGAAAGACCGTCAGCACCAGAACCACCGAGACAGCGAGCAGCAGGATCTTCGAAATCTTAGGCATAATGCGAGAGCGACTCTCCAGCGGGCATCCTGACAGCACATCCGCCCAGGGACAGGTTAGACGTTCCCCGACTCCCGAAATGATACTCTCGTACTCAGAATTGCGCGATACGCGGCAGGCTAATACACATTGGTGGCGGTGGGCAGAATCGAACTGCCGACCTACGGGTTATGAGTCCGTCGCTCTAACCATCTGAGCTACACCGCCTTAAGGTGTACAAGCGTCCTGCGAATCCGCAGCACCCGCGAAGATCGGCGCTGACGAGTCAGTTTCAACGGCAAAGGAACCGATCGCCGGTGGCACAGCCAGATCCAATCATACTGGATTCGCCCCCAGCGGAAAGCTCGCGCGGACGCGTCCTCGGCGTCATCCCCGCACGCCTGGCCTCCACCCGCCTTCCCCGCAAGGTCCTCCGCACCATCGCCGGCGAGCCCATGCTCGCCTGGGTCTACGACGCCGCCAACGCCTGCCCCCAGCTCGACGACCTCATCATCGCCACCGACTCCGAACGAGGTCGCCGACCTCTGCCGAGCGCAACGGCTGGCCCTTCCGACTCACCTCCCCCGACCTCCCCAGCGGCACCGACCGCGTCCACGCCGTCGCCCAGCTCGATCCACGCCGACATCTACGTCAACATCCAGGGCGACGAACCCCTCCTCAAGCCCCGAACACCTCACCGCGCTCCTCGCCCGTTTCCGCGTTCCGCAAGTCGAGGTCACCACCCTCAGAGTCGCTCTGCACCCCCGAAAACATCGCGCAATCCCAACGCCGTCAAAGTAGTCACCGCCGCCGGACGGCCGCGCCCTCTACTTCTCCCGCGCCACCATCCCCTACGACCGCGACACAACCCACGACACGCTAGTACTGGAAGCACATCGGCCTGTACGCCTACCGGCACGCCGCCCTCCACCGCTTCCCTACCCTCCCCGCGCGCCCCTCGAGCAGACCGAACGCCTCGAGCAACTCCGCTTCCTCGAAAACAACATCCCCATCTACGTCGAGACCACACACCACGACACCATCGGCGTCGACACCGAAGCAGACCTCCAGATCGTCGAGCGCCTCCTCAGCCAGCCCGGCGCAACCCCGCACCTACCGCATCGCACTTAGCTGACTCGGCGGCCCAATCGGCCCCTCCAAAACCCTCTCCGCCGTCGCAATCGGCAGCTTCCAGTCCGTCACCGGTGTCCCCGAGACATGGAGCTGCTGCGTAAACCGGATCAGCCGATCCGTATCCACACCGCTCGCATCCGTAGCCCGCTGCCGCAGGTAGTAAGGCGGAATCGACTGGTAATACAGCGTCGCCCGCACATGCGTCGCCCTGGCGGTCCTCGGGCTCATCCTGATCTCGTACCGCACCACGCTGCTCCCGCTGCCGTCCCCGTACGAGGGATCGCACGCCTGCTCCTCCCGCCGCGTCACGCAGGTCCCAACCGGGCCCGTCTCACTGGCGAACGGCCCCGACGAGCTCCATCCCCGCGGCTGCAGCCGATTGTCCTTCGCCTTGTTTGCCAGGCTGATAAAGCTCGTCGTCAGGAAGCCCTCAGGATCTCTGACCAGCTCCTCATAGATCTGCACCTCGTCCTGGCGACGAATCGGATCCTTCGCCCAGTGGTGCCTTTGGACCTCCTGCTGATGCGGCGAGAAGAACTCCGTCCTCAACGCGCTCCCATTGCCATCCACGATTACGCCGTCATCGTTCGTCCTGCCTGACTCCCAAACCACGCGATTGTCCTCATCCAGGACCTGCAGATCGATAAAGGCACGCCGAAATCCCACACCCGACGGAAAGCTGTGCCCGGCAAGGTTGGTCACCTTCACATCCGCGACAAACCGGTCATTGGCTCGTCCGAACGTCTGCACCTCCACCTCGGCGCTCTTCTGCGAAGCGCTCTCGAAGCTCGTGGCAATCGCGTTGTCGATCCCCGGCGTCGTCGTACCCGGACTTCGCAGCATCGGATCATCCTTATACAGCCCCAGCTCCGTCCGGAACTGCTTGAACATCTCCAGCGCAAAGATGTTGATCCCAAGCAAGGTATGCCGGTGATACTCATCGCGTTTCACCAACGTGATATCCGCATCAGGCGCCCGGAACTCCACCGGCGGAAACGTATTGTCCTCAATATTCGCGATCTTGTACGACAGCGGATTGCCCTTGAAATCCTTCTGCATATGGCAGCTCTGGCAGCTCTGGTTCAGGAAGCTGCTGTTCAGCCACTCCAGGTACGTCGTCTGCTCGTAGAAGTCCGCGGGCTTGCCGTCCCGCATGTACCGTTTGCCGGAGCTCTCATACACCGGCAGCACAATCGTGTGGCACGAGCCGCAAAGATTCGCCGCCTCGATCTGGTTCTTCTCCGTACTCTTCGGCGTAATGCCCAGCGCGTTCTTCATCGGCAGGACCGCCACGTCATGCTGATACGGCCCATAGACCTCGTCCACCGGGCCCAGCTTGAACTTCGCCGTAAACGTCTCCGGCTTGCCCAGCCCATCCGCCGCAATGTGGTGGCACGCGGCGCACGACACGCCATCGCGCGCCAGCGCCCCATAGGTCGAGTGCGGATCCAGAAGCTCCGCGCGCTCCAGAAAGCCGCCCGTGTCCAGCTTGTGCTGCCGCTGTCCCATCACGCCGTGACAGCTCAGGCACAGATCCTGAACAAACGGCTTGGCATCCTTCACATGGTCTTCAAGCTCCGGGTGCAGCGCGTTCTCGGAGTTCAGCTGCGAAAAAAAGATCGGGTCCCGCCCCGACAGGCCCATCATCGAAAATCGCCACTCGCCGTTCATTGACACATTCGTGATCGGGTCCGCCAGCGCGTTCGGCCACAGCATGCTCGGCAGGTCCGCGCGCGTCGGCGACAGTGTTCCGGTCGCATTGTGGCAGCCCGTACATTGATCCGAGGTAATGAAGTGCGTCGGCGCATCGTTCGCCGCGCGCGGCACCACATGGTCGAACGACTCCGGAACCATGCATCGCCGCGGTCCAAAAGTATCCTGCTGAAACAGCTTGCGCGCCAGCCGATGGTGGATGTTGTCGTCCGGAGGAGTCGACGTACTTGGAGGCGGCACAGCCACGGGCGCCAGATGGTTCGGGCTCGCATAGGTGCTCTGGCCGCTCGCCGCCGACGCATGGCAGTTCAGGCAGTACTGCCCAAACCCGATGCTCGGAAATACCGCCTCAGGACAACTTTTTGTGGAGCCGGTCCCCTCTGCCGTTGTCGTCGACGGCGCGGAAGACGTCGGGGAACTCAGGTCCGCCCAGTACCACCCGTCGTGCGACCCCTTGGCGTCCTTCACCATGATCGTCCATTCATCAAGCGGCGCCGTCGGCTCCGGGTACTGCTCCTTCACCAGCATCGATCCATCCGGTGGCTGCCCCTGCCGGTGGTTCACCGTCATCCACCGCCACATCTGCGGCGAATAGTAGATCTTGATGAACGGGTGCACGCCATCCGAAGACCGGATGCTCCCATCGTGCATCCACCCCTGGGCTCGGTAGCAGTAACCAGCCATAAACGTCTCTAGTTTGGCTTCAAAACCGGCCGAGCTCGCTGGAGGAAGCGCTTCGCAAGCTGCCTGTGTGTTTCTGTCCGCTTGCGAAGCGGACACACGGAGAGACGGAGCGAGCGCCAGCAGCGCGCATCCGGAGATCAACGTCAGGTATCGAGCGGTGGGAGCCATCCGACCTCCTATTCCCAAACGAAACAGCAGGCCCGATGAAGCAGGTGCCAGGCATCCATCCCTTGGTTCCCGGATGGCCGCTCCAGCTCCTCCCAAGAAAAATACAACTTCCGTAGGAGGCTGTCAGCAGGGACCGCGAAAGAAAATCAACGGTTGGTAACGTCTCCCCACCAGGCCCCCGCCCAGCCCTCGCCAGGCTTTCATTCCGAGCCGAAGACGCGGAAATCCAAGCACTTCGCCCGCCCCTCATACACCGGAAGTTGTATAGGCCAGGCGCCCCCGCCGAACTACTCTCGGCCTTGGAAAGGTGAGGGGGGTTCGCTTGCACAGCAAGGCCATTCGCAGCATCGCAGGCGTTCAACCGCAAAGAGGTCGCCTCACCCTCCTTCAACGGCCTCCCGCTCGCGTGTCCATCGGCGCCGCCTCAGCCAACAACCAGAATCACCTCTTCGTCGACACTGTGCGCTTCTGGTCCACGCTGGCGATCGTCGCCCTCCACTCCACCGGGCTCTTCGCCATGCTGGGGAAAGGATCGCCGCATCTCGCTCACGCCGTCGCCACCCCATTCAAATTCGGAACCATCGCCTTTTTCCTCGCCTCGGGATTCCTCCTCGGAGAACGCCTCGAAAACTGCCGGCCCTTGGCCTACCTGCGCAAACGCCTGAAAAAAGTCTTTCTTCCGTGGCTCTTCTGGTTCACTCTCGCCGTCGCCTTCTTCCTGACTGCCGAGGTCATCCACCATCAGGTCACGCTCTCCTTCAGCCTCGATACTCTCGGAATCATCGGCCGTAAGTTCGTCAGCTGCCTGTTCACCTCGGCCTTCTGGTTCGTGCCCAATCTTCTGTTGTCGCTCTGCATCCTTCTCCTCTTCCGCAAGCGTCTTGCAGATCCGCGCTTCGGTGCAGCTCTCTTGGCCATCAATCTGTTCTATGTCGTCAACATCTACACGCGCTGGTTCCCAAGCTCCCATACCGAGGCGATGCTCGGCTTCGTCTTCTATCTTTGGCTTGGAACCTATGGCGCCCGTCACTTCGGCCGGCTCACCAACTGGATCTCTCGGGTGTCGCTCGCCACGCTGCTTGCATTCACGATGTTTGCTGCCTCGATCGCGTGGCTCGAAGCCCACCTGCTCTCCCGTCTGGGATCGCCAGATTCAATGAACACGCTCCGCCTCAGTAACCAGATCTTCTCGGTAGCCGTCGTCCTCATGCTCCTGAAACTCCGCCGCCCAACCTGGCCGCGTTTTGTCAACGTAAGAAACAATACCTTCGGCCTCTACCTCACGCACACCATGATCCTGTCCATCGTCCTCAAAACAGCTGTGCATCTTCTCTCGCGCTCACCAGACATCTGGCTTCAAAACAGCAATGGAGGCCTGATAGCTCTGTGGATTACAGCAGTGGTCGTTACCTATTCAATCTGCCTCCTGATCACGAAAGCAGTTGACTCTCAACCCGGGCTGCGATGGCTGATCGGTTCGAGCGCCCCGAAGCGAGGGGCCCAGACTTCGCCGCGCCTCGCCACAGCGCTGGAACTGCCGGCTTGAGAAACTGCTGAAACGCTCAAGCCTCACGCGCTCTGGTTCACGCTGCCTCGCCCCGTCGCGCCACCCACACCAGGAGATATCCCCAGGCCGTGACTTCGACCCTGAGCGGAGTCGAAGGGGAGATGGATCCCTGTATCTGCTCTTGCCAATATCCGTTTACGCGGCCATCCTGAGCGCAGCGTATCCGCCGGACCAACAGCATAATTAACGTAGAGACACACTCGTCCGATCAGAACCGGAGCTTTTGGAACATCATGGTTGCCCTTTGAAGAAGGAGATCTATCTCCAGCGCAAAGCTCTACGGGCGTCGCTGCGCGTCCAACGCCTGGCGCTCGCGGCCTTGTTGCTTACCGGCATCTCCGCGTGCCATTCCTCCACCGCACCTTCGTCGGGCAGTCCCGGCAACGCGTCCAACGAGCCCACAAATACCCCCACAGGCACACCCCCGGAGACCTTCAGCCGCGAACTCAACAGCACCTCCGTCTTCAGCGGCGCGTCCATCATCCAGTACTGGCCGCTTCCCATCCATAACGCCGGCATCGCGGGCGAGACCACATCCGAGGTCCTGACGCGCTTCAAAACAGCCGTCGTAGGACACGGCTACCTCCGCGTCATCGTCCTGTGCGGAACCAACGACATTCTTCAGAACAAACCCAACCTCGTCGCTGAGATCACCGCAAACCTCAGATCGATGCGTCAAATCGCCGCCGATGCCGGCATCGAAGTCGTCCTCAGCCAACTCCCCCCGGCCACCTCAGGCGGAGTCGACCTCAGCCCGACCATCGCAACCGTAAACGCCGCGATCGTCAGTCTGGCAGCCGAACACGGGGACCTCGTCGTGGACTTCTACACCCCACTCCTTGGACACCCCGAATACTTCCCGGACGGCATCCATCCCAACTCCGCCGGCTACGCCGTCATGGAAAAGGCCCTGTCCGCCACCGTTCTGCGGTAGGGCGCTCCCTGGCAGCCCTGCCTCAGACGTTTCCGGAATAAATCTCACCGGAGTTGGCGTAACTACCCCATCGAAATGGCTACACTGGAAATAGCTGATCTCACAAAAACCTTTCGAATGTGTAGGGGCCAGCTAAGTCATTCGTTTTGAGGAATTTGGCTCCAACTCCTTTGCTTTGACGATTTTGCGGAGACCGCAAATCGTAAGTGCAACAAAATGGCGAATTTACGGGACGATCCGGGGGGGGGTACCCCCCCCGGGGGATCGTCCGAAAGCACACCCGTATCGAGACTAGGGGAGAGCCGGCAGCAAAAGGACCAGTTCAGCCCCTGCCGCCTTAACCACAACTTCGGTCAGGGAAGGCGTAATCCACTCCGCCCCAACCAGTTCCGCAGCAGCATGGGTGCCCAGAACAGCCAGCACGCGTCCACCGGCCAACCTCCCCGCCTCCACACCGGCTGGAGCATCTTCCACCACAACGCACTCCTCCGGACGGAAACCCAGGAGCTCAGCACCGCGCCGGTAAGGCTCCGGATCGGGCTTGCCCCGCTCCACCTCATCGGCCGAGATCAGGCGCTCCGGAACCGGCAGCCCCGCCGCATTCAGCCGGCCCAGCAGCAAACGCCGTGTCGCCGACGTCACAATCGCCCAGCGCTCCGGCGGAAGACTCGCCAGCAGCTCCCGTGCCCCGGGCAGCACGACGAGATCCGCCGTGTCCTCAAGCTCCATATCCTCGATCACCCGGAGCCCCTCGACCGCATCGATGTCCGGCCGCAGCTGCTTCACAATCTCAATGGCCCGCATCCCGTGCGGCACCTCATAGCTCTCCGCCCCGGCACGCCGTAGAGGGCCGCCCAACGCCGCCAGCACCGGTTCACCGACCCGATCGAGCTCACCAGAACCCCGTCCATGTCGAACAGAAGCCCCTTCGTCCGGATCTCCACAACGCGGCTCAACCCCCGCCACCCTGGAGCACAAACGCCTGCGCCGCCGCCAGAACCCGCGCCACCGACCCCTCCGAACAGCTCTCGCAGTACACCCGTAGCAAAGGCTCCGTCCCCGACGCCCGCAGCAGCAGCCACGTCTCCGCCGCCCGGGGCCGCCCCTCGCACTCACTGTTCTCCAGAAAAAACTTGATTCCGTCCAGCGTCTCGACGCGCAGCACCTTCATGCCCGCAAACTCGCTCACCCCGGCCTTCGCCCGAGCAATCGCCGACTGCTTCAGCTCCTCATCGATGTGCATATCGACGCGGCCGTACTGATGCTCGCCAAACTCCTCCTGCAGCGCCTTTACGAGCTCGCCCAGCGTCTTCCGCTCGTCCGCCATCACGTTCGCCAGCAGCAGTGAGTTCAGCAGCCCATCGCGCTCCGGCAGATGCCGGCTGATCCCGATCCCACCCGACTCCTCGCCGCCGATCAGGATCTCCTGCTGCAGCATCAGGTCGCACACATACTTGAACCCGATCCCGTGCTCATGCAGACGGCGACCATACTTCGCCGCGATGCGGTCCAGCATCTTGGTCGTGTTGAACGCGCGGGTCACATCCCCCGGCCACCCCTTACGCTCCAGCAACCACTTCAGCAACACCGCAAAGATCTTGTGCGCATCCACAACACGCCCATGCTCGTCCACGGCGCCAATGCGATCCGCGTCACCATCCGTAATCAGTCCCGCATCGCAATGCTCCGCCACCACCGCGGCCTGGGCAGCAGCGATGTGCGGCAGAATCGGCTCCGGGTTGATCCCCGGAAACGCCGGGTTCAGCTCGCTCCGGATCTCGACGAACGGCACCCGGCCCGCTCGAAGATGCCCGCAATGACACCCCGGCCGGCCCCATACATGCAGTCGATGAGGAACTTATACCCAGAGGCCCGAATCGCGGCGAAGATCGACGAAACGCTCGATAGCAGCGATGTAGTCCGGGAGAAAGTCGATCTCTTCGATCGTGGGCCTTATTCGGTGCCCGGTGGCAGCGGCTCATGCAGATAACCTTCGATCGAAGAGATGATGGAGGGCTTCCCCGATCCGCCGTAGCTGGCCTTGTACTTCACGCCGTTCCACTCGGCCGGATTGTGGCTGGACGTGATCATCACACCGCCAGCAGCCTTCCGCTCCCGCACAGCATAGGAGAGTGCCGGCGTAGGAGTGATGCCACTCGCGAGCGCCACCGGAATCCCGGCGTCGGCCAGAACCTCCGCAACTACTCCGGCGAACGATCGCGATCCGAAACGCGTGTCGTAGCCGATGCACACCCCCGAGGCAGCATCTTCGTGAGCAAGTACATAGTGCGCGATCGCTCTAGCAGCAACCCGGACGTTGGCGTAGGTGAAGTCATCCGCGATGATGCCACGCCAACCGTCGGTCCCGAACTTTACTTCACCTGTGTTTGCTGCCATCCCACTTCCGATCTTAGAGACAGTCTTCCCGAGCCGTGTCCGCCAACGCTCTGGTCACCTTACTGACGTCCTGGGATCTCTCCCGCGTCGTCACCAGCACCGCATCGTCCGTCACGACGACAACAAGATCCTGCACACCGAGGAGAGCCACTGTCCTCCCGGGCGCGTACACGTAAGTGCCCTGCGACTCGATAGCGACATGAGAGCCGGACTCAATCACGTTTACCTGCTCTGACCCGTGATTGTTGTCCCCGCTCGAGTGCTCGTAGAGAGCGTCCCACGAACCAAGATCGTTCCAGTCGAAGTCCGCCGGCAGGCAATAGATCTCCGAGGCTGCCTCACCCTTCGCAGAACGCGGCTCAAGCACAGCGTAATCGATACTGATGTTCTCGCACTTCGGGTAGAGTTCGGCGAAGACCTGCGCGAACTCGGCCGTTCCATAAGCCGCGGCGATCTCTTCGAGCAGTGGTGCGAGCTCCGGTCGATGTTCGCGAATTGCGTTCGCCAACGTGCCGGCTTTCCAAAGAAATATGCCGCTATTCCAGGCGTACTTGCCGGATTCGAGAAATTCCTTTGCCCTCGCGGTGTTCGGTTTCTCAGTGAAACGCGTGACCCGGTGGACGGGCATGTCTCCGGAGGGCAGATCGACTTGATTTCCCCGTTCGATATAGCCATATCCGGTCTCCGGGCGCGTTGGGGGAACGCCCAAGACAACGATACGTTCTCCTTGGGATGCTAGTGCCACGCCGGCCCGGATCACCTCGGTGAATCGCCGAACATCCTTCACCACGTGATCGGACGGGAAGATGCCGATTACCGTGTCGGGCTCGCTCCGCTCGAGCAGGAATGCCGCGAGAGCACACGCTGGAGCGGTGTTTCGCGCTGCCGGCTCGCAAAGCACGTGCTGCTCTGCAAGCTCTGGGAGTTGCTGCACAATCTGGGCCTTGAGCAGATCGTTGGTGATCACCCAAACCTCGCCGGCACCGGCGAGTCCGCCCATGCGAGCGACCGTTTGCTGGATCATGGTGCGCTCCCCGTCGAGAGCCAGCACCTGTTTCGCGCGGGCTCTGCGACTGCGCGGCCAGAAGCGGGTTCCACTTCCGCCCGCCAGAATCACCGGAGCAAAGCGAGGCTCCGCAAGACGATCAGCTTGAGGCATGAATTCAATCCTATGGGAAGGCACCGGCTTAGCTCAGAGTGGACAGGTACTGACGGATGCGCGTGATGCCCTTTTCGATGACGTCGTGCGAGACGGCGTAGGAGAGCCGAATGTGCTCCGACGTACCGAACGCCTCGCCCGGCACCACGACCACATGGGCCTCACTGAGCAGCTTCGCCGCCAGATCGGATCCGGAGCGAATCGATCCTTTGCCGATAAAGTTGCGCACGTTCGGGTACACGTAGAAGGCACCCTCGGGGATCGTGCAGGTCAGACCGGGAATGGACCGGAAGCCCTCGAGCACGGCGTCACGAAGCTTGACGTAATCCGCGCGCATCTCGGCGACACACTCCTGCGATCCACTTACGGCGGCAATGGCGGCCTGCTGCACCATGCTGGCCGCATTCGACGTGCTCTGCGACTGAAGCTTGCTCATCGCTGCTATGACGGGCTTGGGGCCGAGCGCAAATCCTGCGCGCCAGCCGGTCATCGCGTAGGTCTTCGACAGGGATCCCAGGATGATGATGTGTTCCTTGCAGTCCGTGAACGAGCCGCCGCTTACGATCTCGCCGGTGTAGTTCAGGTAGACGTAACACTCATCGAGAAGAACGTAGATTCCGCACTTATCTGCGAGGCGAACGATGGCCTCAAGGTCTTCCGGCGCGACGACCGCACCGGACGGATTTGATGGCGAGTTGAGGATGATCGCGCGAGTCTTGGGCGTAATTGCCGCCTCGATCATCTTCGCGGTGATACGGAAGTTTTCTTCTTCTCTGCTCTCCACGCACACGGGCTTGCCGCCGGCGTACTGGATGATGTCTTTGAAGGAGACCCAGTAGGGGACGGGTAGGATGACCTCGTCGCCGTGATCGACGAGCACCTGCACCGCGTTGAAGAGGGCGAGCTTTCCGCCGGTGGTGAAGACGCACTCTTCCGGGGTGTAGTTCGAGCCGAAGTCGCAGGCGTGACGGTCGACAATCGCCTTTCGGACTTCGGGAACTCCGGCTACGTTGGTGTAGCGCGTGAAGTTCTTTTCGATGGCCTTGATGGCGGCGTCTTTGATATGGCGAGGGGTGGCGAAGTGCGGTTCCCCGGCACCGAAGTCGGCGAGATCGACTCCCTGGGCCTTCAGCTTCAGGGCCTCGGCGGTGATGGCCATGGTGGCGGAGACTTCGATGCGGCCGATGCGGTCGGCGAAGATCTTGGTTGCGGCGATGCTCATGCCGCTAGTGTTTCAGATTCCGCAGATGAGATAAAGCGTTGATCGCCCCATTTACAACTTTGAGGGGACCTTGGAGCGGAGGCGCTCGACCACCAGCGGGGGGACCAGGGCCGAGACGTCGCCGCCCAGCTGGAAGACGCCCTTGATCAGACGCGAGCTGACGTAGGTGTACTTTTCGGCGGGCATCATGAAAAGCGTTTCGAGCTCAGGGTCGAGCTTGCGGTTCATCATGGCCATCTGGAACTCGTACTCGTAGTCGCTGATGGCGCGGATGCCGCGAAGCACCGCCTTGGCGCTGCACTCGCGGGCGAAGTCGACCAGGAGGCCGTCGAAGACGGCGACGGAGACGTTTGGCGAAGTCGCTGCGTGGCCTCGGAGATCATCTCGCGGCGCTCCTCGACGGTGAACAGGGGGGCGGCCTTGTCGCTGTTGCGGAGGATGGCGACGACGAGTTCATCGACGATCTTGGCGCCGCGGGCGATCAGATCGAGGTGACCGTTGGTCAGCGGATCGAAGGTTCCCGGATAGATGGCCTTGACGGTATGCATGCATGAGCAGCATACGGCTGCACCTATACCGATGCAACGCCGGTTTGGGTGAGAGCTCCCGACGAGGCAGGTGGAGAGCGGCACCAGGCACCCTCCCCCTATATTGCGCAAAGTCTTCGAATCAAAAAACTTAGGTCCGGACCTCTGGCGGAGGTATCCGACCTGAACGGCCAGGCAGGACGTGCCGGAGCATACCTATTGCGGGAGAGCTCTATTTCTATTGTAAACATTCGGGGCGTTGATTGCGCCACAGCCGGGCTGCTGCATATAGCAGCTGGCGATTCCCTATGCCTGGATGGCTATGGGGGAGTCGGTTTCGAAGAGGTCGGCCTGGTAGGCGCCGGTCGCGACTTCGGCGATGGCGCGGATAAGGGTGTGGGAGTCGTTGAGGCTTTCGGCGCGCCAGAGCTCCAGGCCTAGCGAGCGCGCGGTCTCACGGAAGGCGATGTCGATGTCATAGAGGATTTCGACGTGATCGCAGAGGAAGCCGACGGGCTGCATGACGACTCCGGGAAGGCCCTCGGCGGCTATGGCCCGGAAGGTGTCCTCCACGGTGGGACCGATCCATGGACCGCCGCTGACCCCCTGGCTCTGGAAGGCGAAGTACCAGTCGCTGTCACGCATGCCGACGACGGCGAGGCGTTCGGCGACGAGCTGCGCGGTTCGCTTCGCTTCGACGGGGTAGGGGTCGGGGGTGGCTTGCTCGGGAGTTCCGGGACGCGCGCCGATGACCGACGCGGTGCCGGTTGAGATGGTGCGGCAGGGGACGGAGTGCGCGGTGAAGAGCACGGGGATGCGCCGGCCGGTCGAGGCACAGGCTTCGGCCCAGACGGGCCAGAGGCGCTCGGCAAAGGCCTGAGCGAGAAGCGGGTGCTCGGCCCAGCCGGCGACGAACTCGACCTCCATGCCTTCGGAGGCTTTCAGGACGGCACCGCGGTAGAGACCGACGCTGGTGCGGGAGTTTTGCGGGGCGAGGCAGATGGCTTTGAAGCGGGTGACGCCGTCGCGGCGCATCTGGGCGATGACATCGGCGATGTACGGGTGCCAGTTGCGCATGCCGACGTAGACGCGTGGGCCGCAGAGAGCGCCTTCGAGGAGGCGGCCCTGGATCATGGTCCAGCGGGTGAGCGGCGGCGGCTCCTTGCCGGGAGTCTCGGCGAGGCCGATCTCGGCGTACCGGTGCTGAAGCTCTTTGACGACGTCGTCCGGAAGGGGGCGGCCGCCGGTGACGCTGCTTGAGGTACTCGGCCATCTCGCCAAGAACGTCGGGGGTGCCATGGGCGAGGAGGAGGATTGCAGCCGATTCATCCTGGAGGAGTGCGATGGACATCAGAGCGAGAACTCCTTGACCCAGCGGACGACGTCGATGACATTTTCCACGGGGGTTCCGGGGACGATGCCGTGGCCGAGATTGAAGATGTGGCCGGGGCGGCCGGCGGCGAGGTGCAGAATCTCGTCGACGCGGGCCTTGAGGATGCCGGCCGGGGCGAAGAGGGTGATGGGGTCGAGGTTGCCCTGGACGGCGCAGCCGTGGCCGAGCGACTGCCAGCCCATGTCGAGGGGCACGCGCCAGTCGAGACCGATGACATCGGCGCCGGTCTGACCGCATGGTGGGGAGGAGCGATGCGGTATCGACGCCGAAGTAGATGACCGGGACGCCGAACGCCTGGATGCGGCGGATGAGCTCGGTGGTGGGGGCGAGGCAATACTGCGTGTAATCGGTGACGGAGAGGGCTCCGGCCCAGGAGTCGAAGACCTGGATGACGTCGGCGCCGGCTTCGACCTGCTGCTGGGCGTAGCCGGTGAGGACGGTGATGAGCTTCTCCATCAGCATGGGCCAGGCTGAAGGCAGTTGTGAGTTGTCCGTTGCCTGTTGTGAGTTGAGTTCGCCGCTGGCGTACATGAGGCGCTTGGTTTCGATGTAGTTGCGGGAGCTGCCGCCCTCGATCATGTAGCTGGCGAGGGTGAAAGGTGCGCCGCAGAAGCCGATGATGCCAAGCTGGTCTTTTTGCGAAGATCCCGGGTCGGTGCGCGGGCGAGTGTTGAAATGGGCGGCGACTTTTTCAATTGCGCGAGCGACGTAGCTGAGGTCCTCGATGCGATCGGTGCGGAGAGCCGGCGACCTGCTCGAGCGGTGCGGATGGGCTGATGGACGACGGGGCCTTCGCCGGCGAGGAACTCGAAGTCGACCCCCATGGGTGTGAACGGGAGGAGGAGGTCGGCGAAGATGATGGCGGCGTCGACACCGAGACGCTCGGCAGCGGTGATGGTGACCTCTGCGGCGATTTCGGGGGTGCGGCAGATGTCGAGCAGCGAATGGTGCTTGCGGACGGCCATGTACTCCGGCATGTAGCGGCCGGCCTGGCGCAGAAACCAGACGGGAGTGCGATCGACGGGCTGGCGGAGGCAGGCGCGAACGAAGCGGCTGCCGGCGCCGTTTGGAGCTTCGGCGGAGAGCTCAGGCGTGGGTGAATTTTCTGCTGTGGATGTGTGGCTCAAAATGGATGGCTCAAAATGGGTGGCTCGAAGGGACGCAGGCTTCTCTTTGAGCGTAGCACCGGCCTTGAGCCCCGACGCATTGACGGCAGTGTTCTGTTGACGTCGCTAAACCGTTCAGGAGAAGAGCAGTTCAGGCTTCGAGGTCGAAGGTGAACTCTTCGATGACGGGGTTTGTCAGCACTTCGCGCGCGATCCGTTCGACCTCGGCCTGCGCGGCGGAAGATTCGATTCCATCCTCGAGTGTGAGGACGAAGTACTTGCCCTGGCGGACGTCGGCCACACCCTGGTAGGACATGCGCCGGAGTGCGTCGGCCACGGTTTTACCCTGGGCGTCGAGCACCGTGCGCTTGAGCGTGACATAGACATGAGCCTTCATCGTGTCTGATTATAGACATGCGGTTGCTTTGCCAGATGCGGTCGGAGCGCGATCGATTGCACGGCGTCTGGCGCGAAAGCCTCGCTGTTGCGATGGCAGCCCCAATCTTCTGGAAACGAGACGACACCCACACCATCTATGACGAACTATCTGGAACTGCCCGTCGGGCCGAAGTCGCCGGAGGTCATCAACGCGGTGATCGAGATTCCGCTTGAAGGAATCAACAAGTACGAGTACGACAAGCAGCTGCATGTGTTCCGGCTGGATCGGAATCTTTACTCGCCGGTGCACTACCCGGGGGACTACGGATTTGTGCCGAGCACGCTGGCGGACGACGGCGACCCGCTGGATGTGCTGGTGCTGGTGGACGCGGCGAGCTTTCCTGGGTGCGTGATGGAGGTGCGCCCGATCGGTCTGCTGGAGATGCTGGATCAGGGGGTCGCGGACGAGAAGGTGCTGTGTGTGGGCAAGGGCAATCCGCGATACAAGGATGTGTGGAACTTCTCGGAGATCTACCCGCACATGCTGAAGGAGATCACCCATTTCTTTGCGATTTACAAGGATCTCGAAGGCAAGCGGGTGGAGGTGAAGGGCTGGCGCGATGCCTCGTATGCGCGGAGCAAGGTGGTCGAGTCGCAGCAGCGCTTTATGGATAACAAGAAGCAGGGCGCCGGAGATCCGGTGAAGGCGTAGGGCTGCCCCTCGGGTGTTGGCGGTCTCCTACCCATATCTGGGGGCAGTTCCGCCTCAGACATGGAGGTCGGAGGCGAAATACAGGGGTCTCTCCACTGGCGCTCCGCGCTCCCGTCGAGATGACGGTGGAAAGGTCTCAGACATGGGGCACCCGCATCTTGCCAAGCTGGTGATGTGTTTGGGGCAGGTCAGGAGACTCGCGATACCGTCTGCGGCGATCTGCGAACGGCGATCCAGTAAAAGATGGGACCGGTGGCAGCGACGATTGCCGCGAAGGCGAGTGCGGGGATGCCGGCGACGCGCTCGGATCGGGCCGCCCAGAGCGCGAACGCGATGAGAGCCGCTGGGCCGGCGCCAAGGGTGACCATCGCTCCGACGCCGCCGGGGACGCGGAAGGGGCGGGGCATCCCTGGCTCGCGCACGCGCAGGACGACGAGAGCGGCGAACTCCAGCAGAAGCGCTCCGCCGTAGAGTACGAGGTCGATGGAGATGAGACGCTCGAAGGTGAAGCTGAGGGCGAGCGCCCAGCCGATGCTGCACGCGATGACGCTGACCCAGGGAACGCCGTTCGACGAGCGGCGGGCGAGAGCGCGCGGCATGAGGCCGTCTTCTGCCATCGCGGGAGGGAGACGTGTGAGGGATAGTACAAGTGCGTTGAAGGTGCCGAGGCCGTCGAGCGAACCGGCGACGACCACCATGGTGGCCAGTGCGGGACCGGCGAGCGATGTGGCCGCGTCCACCCAGGCTCCGGTCGAGAAGCGTTCGGCAGGGATGCCGGCGAGCCAGACGGCGGTGAGCGGGAGCAGATAAACGCACGTGACAAGGGCGGCGGACGAGAACATGGCGCGGGGATAGGTGCGCTGCGGGTCTTCGACCTCCTGCGCGATGGTGGAGGCGTTGTCCCAGCCCATGTAGTTCCAGAGCGCGATGAGGAGCGCACCGGAAAGGTCGAGGTGGGCGGGTGGGCCTCCGGCAGCGGCGGCTGGGAGATGGTGACTGAGCAGACGCCAGCTGACGATGCCGACAAGGATGAGGAAGGGTGAGAGGGAGATGAGCATCAGGCGCACGGAGCCACGGCCAACGGAGACGGCGCCGCGGAGATTCCAGAGCGCAGCGATGGTGACGATGGAGAGCTTTATCAAAAGACCGCGGTGGCCGGAGGTGAGTTGCGGGGCGATGCGGGAGAGATAGAGGACAAAGGTGGTCGGGTAGATGGCCATGTCGAAGACGCTGGCGGCAAGCGAGAGCCAGGCCTCCTGAAAACCCCAGAACGGGCCCATAGCGCGGCGGACCCAATGGTAGAAGCCGCCGTCGCAGGGTATGGCGGTGGCGAGTTCGCCGATCATAAGGGAGGTGGGGATGCTCCAGAAGACGGGGACCAGGAGGAGCAGCGTGACGGCTCGCAGATAGCCGGCATCGCCGATGATGTCTTCAAGGCCGTAGGGGCCGCCGGAGACCATGAAGTAGGTCGCCGCGATGAGCGGGAGCATGCCTAGTTTGCCGGCCGGTTTTGCCAATCCGCGCGATCCCTCGATAGAACTGAAGGTAATCTACGCGAAGATGCGGATATCTCCCGTCGGGATCACGCTATAATCAGCCCAGCCGGAGTACCGTGGAGAGTTGGCCGAGTGGCTGAAGGCGGCGGTTTGCTAAACCGTTATAGGACCAAAAGTTCTATCGGGGGTTCGAATCCCCCACTCTCCGCCATGGACCTCATTCGGCACCGTTCGGACAACATCCACAAAACCTCACAGAGCTCAGCAATGCTGGGCTTTGTTCTTTTAAGGTCCGGTGACGCGCCGGCCTTACTGCACTACCAAATCGGAAAACTACTATGACTGGGTGTAGTGACACAACGGGGACAAGTCCAGTATTCCTTACGGCTTGAGACGTCGCCTGCTTGGTGCCGATGTATGTGGATTGCTTTGGAAAGCATGAAGCCATATCGTAAGGAGCCTGTTGAGAGCTCATCTGTTAAGTCGGTTCGAACATTTGTAGATCTTCAGGCGTGAAGTGTTTGATGACAATCAACAGGCGTACTTTCCTCCAACTCGTATCCGCTACCGCCGCTTCGAAGACCCTTCCGTTCGCGGGCATGGCTCTCCAGGCCGAGGGACAGGCACCTGCCCCAGATCTGAAATTGCGTTTGGAAACATGCAACCTCGAGATTGGCAAAGGCGTAATCATTCCAACAACGGCCTATAACGGGCAGGTCCCAGGACCTATGCTGCGCTTCCGTCGCGGAAAGACGGTTCACATCGATGTCACGAATGCGAGCGCCCGGGAAGACCTTGTGCATTGGCATGGGTTGCGAACAGACACTCTCAACGATGGAGCTGTTGAGGAAGGGTCACCGCTCATCAAGCAGGGCCAAACACTTCGCTATACCCTCACACCGGAGATCTCGGGCACGCGTTGGTATCACAGTCACGCCATGGCAATGGACGACCTGACAGCTTCCGGATACTCGGGCCAGTTTGGTTTTTTGCTGGTCGACGGCGCACCGGATCCCGGCCATTATGACCAGGAGGTAAACCTCGCCATTCATCACTGGGGTCCGCACTTCGTTCCCATGGTGGAGACGATGCGCGAGCACTCGCAGAACGTACCGCAAACGACGGGCTCGGATGTGGGTTACACGTATGCCACGATGAACGCGCACATGTTGGGTTTTGGGGAACCGATCCGTGTCCGCCCCGGCCAGCGTGTGCTTTTCCGCTTGCTCAACGCCAGCGCTACGGAGAACGTAATCCTCTCCCTGCCGGGGCATCGCTTCCGCGTGCTCGCGATGGATGGCAACCCCGTACCCAACCCGCAGACAGTCGAGACGATCTCGCTGGCGGTGGCCGAACGCGTGGATGCGATCGTCGAGATGAATGCCCCGGGCGTTTGGGTGCTGGGCTCGACCCTCAAAGCTGCGCGTGATATGGGCCTCGGTGTAGTGGTTGAGTACCGCGGCAACTCCGGCCAGCCAACGTGGCGCGACCCCGCGAGCGATGCCTGGGATTACAGCGCTTTCGCTGCCAAAACGTCTGCACCCGAGCCGGAGAAGACATTTACACTCACCATCCGCGATGCCGGCGCTCTCAACCGCTCCAGGTTCGACACATGGACCATGAACGGAGACGCCTGGCCCAATGTGAAGCCCCTGATGGTTAAAGCCGGACGTCGTTACCGCCTGCTTTTTCGCAATGCCAGCGGGGACCAGCACCCGATGCATCTCCATCGCCACAGCTTTGAGATCACACGGATAGGCGACGTGCCTATGAGCGGTCTTTTCAAGGACTGCGTCAACGTCATGCCGCTCGAAAGCGTTGCTGTCGACTTCGTTGCTGACAATCCCGGGGACTCCCTCCTCCATTGCCACCAGCAACTGCATATGGACTACGGCTTCATGCAGATAGTGAAATATGAGGGTTAGCCCGAGCGTCACTACATATCTCTGGTTGGCCGCTGCATCAGGCACGCTTCTGCTCGCGGGCTTGAGGGTTGAAGGCCGCGCCTGGATCGGTGTTCAGTGCGTGCGGGCCTCCGCCGCCGCGGGAAGGTCAGTTGCCGGGGATCAACAAGACTGGCCGGCCTATGGAGGGGGCCCGGCAGACGACCGTTTTTCACCGCTCAGTCAAATCAATCGCGACAACGTCCGTCAGCTTAAGGTGGCGTGGACCTTCGACACCGGCGAAGCCGGAGGTCTACAAACTAACCCGCTGGTTAT
Organism: uncultured Acidobacteriaceae bacterium; assembly: GCA_963778445.1. Taxonomy (GTDB): domain Bacteria; phylum Acidobacteriota; class Terriglobia; order Terriglobales; family Acidobacteriaceae; genus Edaphobacter. Next base: position 837,242 of record CAVZUG010000001.1, read on the forward strand.
CGGCCGGACGCTCTATGGATTCACGCCCACACAGAAGGTGATTGCGCTCGACGGTGCGACGGGCAAGAAGCTCTGGACCTTCAATACCGGCACACCGGGGCTACAGCCTACACGCGGCCTCAGCTACTGGACCGATGGAACGCATCGCATTCTGTTTGCGGGCCTGCTGAGCTATCTCTATGCTCTGGATCCCTCCACGGGCAAGCCCGTGGAGACCTTTGGCGAAAGTGGGCGCATCGATCTGCGCAAAGACCTAGACGAGCCGAACATAAACGAAAGCTTCGCGGCAATGACGTCGCCCGGCATCATCTACAAGAACATGATCATCGTAGGCTTCCGCGCGCCGGAGACTAAACCAGCCCTCCATGGAGACATTCGCGCTTACGACGTCCGCACCGGGACGCTGCGCTGGATCTTTCACACAATTGCTCGGCCCGGCGAAGAAGGCTATGACACCTGGCCCAAAGATGCTTGGAAGTACACCGGCGCGGCCAATAACTGGAGCGGCATGGCGCTCGACGCGAAGCGCGGCATCGTTTATGTCCCGACCGGTTCCGCGGTCGACGACTTCTACGGCGGCGATCGCCTTGGCGATGATCGGTTCGCCAATACGCTGCTCGCGCTCGACGCAAACACCGGCAAGCGTATCTGGGACTTCCAAGGTGTGCATCACGATATCTGGGACCGCGATTTCCCGTCGCCGCCCTCGCTTGTCACCGTGCGCTCGGGCGGCAAGCAGGTGGACGCCGTAGCCCAGGCGACCAAGCAGGGTTTCCTTTACCTGTTCGATCGCACCACGGGCAAATCGCTCTTTCCCATCAGGGAGACCGCGTTCCCTGAGTCCACCGTGCCCGGAGAGAAGGTCTCTCCGACCCAGCCCGTACCGCAGATTCCCGCGCCGTTCGCTCGCCAGCGCCTCACCGAGAACATGCTGACCACCCGCACGCCCGAGGCTCACGCGTATGCGGTGCAGCAGTTCCGCACCTACCGTAGCGGAGGCCAGTTTGTTCCGCTCAGTCTTGATCGGCAGACGGTCGTCTTCCCGGGCTTTGATGGGGGCGCGGAATGGGGTGGCTCGGCCGTGGACACCCGCACCGGTGTGATCTACATCAATGCGAACGACCTACCCTGGACCGGTGGGCTCACAGAGAACCGACCCGGAGGCAGCCTGGGCGCAACCGTGTACCAGAGTCAGTGTGCCATCTGTCACGGCGGCGATCGCAAGGGAGCACCACCCGCGTTCCCCTCACTCATCGATTACCAGAAGCACCTCACCGACGCTGAGGTCAGCAACATCATCCACAACGGGAAGGGTCGCATGCCGTCCTTTCCAAACGTTGCGGACGCGCGGTTGGCGGCTGTGCTCGAGTACCTGAAGACCGGCACGGACGAGGGTGGCTTTCTGCCCACCGCCGCGGTCGCCTCGCCCAACCTCAAGGAGATCGCCGGCGCCGCGGTATACGCGAAGAACTGCGCGATCTGTCACGGCGATGACCTGCTAGGTGCCCCCTCGAACTACCCCGGTCTTGTGGGTGTACGCGCCAGGCTCACGGACGCACAGATTCTTAGCAACATTCACCAGGGCAAAGGGCGTATGCCGGCCTTCGCCAAGCTAAGCGGAGCTGATGTCACTGCTTTGCTGCGCTTCCTGGGCACCACCCAGGCTCCGCTCACCGAAGCCGCCGTGGCTTCCGGAAACAGCAGCAAACGGGAGGTCGAATCCGCAATGGCGCCACCGGGTGGCGTGTCGAAGTATCGTTTTACGGGCTATCGTAAGTTCCTCGATTTGGATGGCTATCCGGCGGTCGTGCCTCCGTGGGGAACGCTGAACGCAATCGACCTAAACACCGGCAAATACCTTTGGAAGGTGCCGCTGGGCAACTACCCGGAGTTGGCCGCCAAAGGACTTCCGGACACGGGCTCTGAAAACTATGGCGGCCCTGTCGTTACCGCCGGCAACGTTGTGTTTATCGGCGCGACGAATTTCGATCACACCTTGCGCGCCTTCGACAGTAAGACGGGTGTGTTGCTCTGGCAGGGAGATCTTCCGTACGCCGGCAACGCGACTCCAGCGATTTATATGATCGACGGTAAGCAGTACGTGGTCATCGCCACAAGTAACGCACGCAATCCCAAGGGGAAACAGGGAGCTGCCTACGTCGCGTTTACCCTGCCCTAACTCGTGATTGTCTGCATCAGCCGAACCTTCGATCGCCAAACCCGCAAAGCGTATGATCCGTCCTCCGGGCAGAACTAAACGACTGGACGGGGCCGACTCGGTCTCGTTCATTTGAAGCGAAGTTGAAGTGTTCGGTTTTCTGCAAAGTTCAAAGCTCGCGAACAGTTGCTGGACCATTTCGGCCAAGCCTCAGGATGACATGGCGAGCGCGGTCCGGTGGATCGATGGTGCCCCGGATTGGCACCGGAAGATGCACGCAACACACGCTGCGAAGATTTGTTTGCGAAGACCGAAGGCACGAGGAGGCATCGCCGCATTTCGAGACCACACAACCTTTTGCCAAGCATGCGGGCACGCAGGTACAGTGTTTGACGGTTTCGAAAAACATACAAATGTGCCAAAGCAAACGATTGTTTACATACTTTCCTGCATACACCCTCCTGCTGCTTACCACATGCCTGCTCGGAGGCCTAGGCCCCACTGCCACCGCGCAACAAGCTCCGCCGCGCAGTGAAGCAGAGGTCCACCGGTTTGTCGACTCCCTCATCGCGCGCATGACCCTCGCCGAGAAAATCGGCCAGATGGAACAGACCGCCGGCCAGCCCGAGTACACGCCCGCCAGCACCTCGGACGAACTCGCCCGCACCGGCAACACCGGCAGCTTCCTCTTCTTTACCGATCCCGTCCGCATCAACCAGCTCCAGCACACCGCGGTCGAGCAGTCCCGCCTCCACATTCCCCTGCTCTTCGGATACGACGTCATCCACGGCTTCAGCACCATAGCTCCCATCCCCCTCGCGATGGCCTCCTCCTGGGATCCCGCGCTCGTCACGCGCACCCAGGCCATGGCCGCCGAAGAGGCCCGCGCCGCTGGCATCCACTGGGCCTTCGCCCCGATGGTCGATATCGCCCGCGACGCCCGCTGGGGACGCATCATGGAAGGAGCCGGCGAAGATCCCTTCCTCGGGTGCGCTATTGCCGCTGCCCAGGTCCATGGCTTCCAGGGTGACTACATCGGCAGCCCCAACCACCTCCTTGCCTCGGTCAAGCACTTCGCCGGCTACGGCGCCGCTGTCGGGGGCCGCGACTATGACTCCTCCGATATCTCCGACGAACAACTTCAGAACGTCTTTCTGCTGCCCTACAAGGCCGGCGTGGACGCAGGCGCCGCCACCATCATGGCGGCTTACATGGATCTCAACAGCGTTCCCGCATCCGCCAACACCTGGCTGCTCCAGGACGTCCTGCGCAGGGAGTGGGGCTTTCACGGATTCGTGATCAGCGACTGGGAGACCGTCCGCTCGCTCGTAACCCAGGGCTTCGCCGCCAACCCCCAGGACGCCGCCGTCCGCGCCGCCAATGCCGGCGTCAACATGGAGATGACCAGCTCCTTTTACCGCGAGAACCTCCCGGCCGCCGTCAAATCCGGTCTCGTCGCCGAATCCACCATCGATGCGCTTATCCGGCCTATCCTCGAGGTGAAATATCGCATGGGCCTGTTTGAGCATCCCTACGTGGATCTCGGCCATTACCGCCAGGTCACCGGCTCACCTGCCCAGCGCGCCGCTGTCCGCGAAGCCGCCGAGCAGACCGCCATACTGCTTCGCAATCAGGGGGAGGCCCTGCCACTGCGCGCCGACCTCCGTTCCATCGCCGTCATCGGCCCGCTCGCCGACTCCAAGCTCGATACCCTCGGCTCCTGGGCTATTCACGCCGATCGCGAACACGTCGTCACCATCGCGCAGGGCATCCGGGAGCGTGTGCCCAAGGCCGCCGTTACGGTCACCACCGGCGTCGAGATCTCCCGCGGCAATCCCAGCATCTTCGATAGCCAGGTACCTCCCACCAGATCCACGCTCCTCACTCCGGAAGCGCGTGAGCACGAGTTCCAGCATGCCCTCTCGCTCGCTCGAAACGCGGATACCACCGTCCTCGTCCTCGGCGAAGCCCAGAACATGAACGGCGAACGCGCCTCGCGCGCCTCGCTTTCCCTTCCCGGCGAGCAGCAGCGCCTCCTCGAAGCCGTCGCCGCCCTCGGGAAACCCGTCGTCCTTCTTCTGATGACCGGCCGTCCCCTCGATATCACCTGGGCCTCTACCCACATTCCCGCCATCCTCAACGTCTGGTACCCCGGCTCCGAGGGTGGCCATGCCATCGCCAGTCTGCTCTTCGGCGACAAAAATCCCGGCGGCCACCTCACCGTCACCTGGCCGCGCTCTGCCGGGCAGGAGCCGCTCTACTACGACACCAATCTCACCCAGATTCCTGACGACGTCTCGGGCCGATACTGGGACCTCCCCAGCACCCCGCTCTACCCCTTCGGCTTTGGCCTCAGCTACTCCACGTTCGCGCTCGGCACGCCCCAGCTCAGCTCCACCAGCATCCATGCCGGAGGCACCCTGCAGGTCAGCATCCTCGTGGCCAACACCTCCTCACGCGCTGGTACGGAGGTCCTCCAGCTCTACACCCACCAGCGCGCCGGAAGCGCCTCCCGCCCCATCCGCGAGCTCAAAGCATTCCAGAAGATCACCGTCCCCGCCAACAGCTCGGAGACCGTCCAACTCTCGCTCAAAGCCGACGATCTCTCTTTCTGGAGCCCCGCCCTGCACAAGCGGGTGCTTGAGCCCGGCGCCTTTGACCTTTGGGTCGGCACCGACTCCACCGCAACCCTCCACTCCACCTTTCAGGTAACCGCCCCCTGACCAAGTGACGCACCCGCCATCCACCTCGGCCGAACGCGCGAGCGTCATCCGCGTGCGCGCATTTTCCTTGGCTTTGCCTTCACCGTCTTCGCCACCGCCAGCTTCGCCGTGCTCTCCCGCGCAATCAGCTCCGGCTCAATCTTCACCTGGCTCTCCGTATGCTCGCCCCGCAACCTCTTGAGCAGCAGCGTCGCGCCCATCGCGCCCATCTGCTCCAGTGGCTGACGGATGGTCGTCAGGCTCGGCACATAAAATGAGGCGCTCTGAATATCGTCGAACCCCACCACCGACACCTGACCCGGAACCTTCAGTCCCGCATCGTGCAAAGCCCGCACGCACCCGATCGCTGACACGTCGTTGAAGCAAAGCACCGCGGAGAAATCCCGTTGCCGCATCAGCAGTTGCGCCATCGCCGGATACCCCAGCTCCGGTGTGTTCAGGTCCCGATCCAGCCGGATGATGTGAGTCTCCGGAACCTGTAGACCAAATACCTGCGCCATCCGCACCATGGCACGCCAACGCGTGTTTGTATCCGACGAAAACGTGGGCCCCCGCATGAACACGATCTTCCTGTGCCCCAGCCGCACCAGATGCCCCAGCGCCAGCTCCGCCGCCCGGTCGTGGTCCAGCAGAATGTTCGTCGTACCCCGTAGCGTCTTGTGACTCGCCACGGTCACCGTTGGAATCCTCAGCGCCGTTTCCAGGTGCGTGTCGATCGCCAGGATCCCCTCCACGCCGCGCTGGCTCAGCAGCCGCGGATACTCCTCCACCAGGTCCGCCCGGTGGCGATGATGCGCCGTGAAGAAGAAATATCCTTCGCGCATGAACACATCCGCCGCACCCGCCAGCACCTGCGCGTGATACCCCTCGCCAAGCTCCGGCAGCAACAGCCCGATCGTTCGCGAGGGTTTGCCCTGCAGCAGCCGCGCCACCATGCTCGGCTGGTAGTGAAACTGCTTCGCCGCAGCACGCACCCGCTCCCGCGTCGCCTCCGGGATGGAACGGTTCGGTGCATTGTTCAGCACAAACGACACCGTTGCCGGGCTCAGGTCCAAATGCTCCGCGAGCATCTTCAGGCTGACAGGCCGGCCTTGCTTGAATACAGAACGAGGCATGAGATTCCGTTCAGTATAGTGCCGCACTTATGCCCAACCGCGGCCGCGCGCCGGCGTTCACCACACAAACGTCGCGACTTCCCCTTTCGCCACCGAAGCCCTGAACCGGCGTCCCTTCGCCTCCACGCTAATGTCTCTGCTCTCCCCACCCGTGTTCGCCACCAGCAGCACATACCTGCCCTCCGGCGTCACCCACGCCACATTGCTCAACCCGGTCCCGGTCGCCGTCGATCCGATCCGCGACGAACCCGGCGGCACAAACTTCGACGCATGCGCCACCGTATACAACGCGATATTGCGCGTCACCACGTCCCCATCGATCGTAATCGCCCCCTGGCACACCGGGCATCCGCCGTCGCCCGTATGCGGTCCAAACTCCGCGTTCGCCGCCAGGTTCCAGAGCAGCACCGTCCGGCTCCAGTTCCGCATCGCCCCAATCACGATCGCGGCCACCGGCCTGGCCACCGGCTCGAGCACACCATCCGCCTCCTTGTTGAGCACGGCACGCTCCACCACCATCTGCTCAGTGAAGTAGAGATTCTTTGCCGGAAACGCATCATGCACCTGCGACATCGCAGAGATCTCCCCCCCATAAAGGTGGAACCCCGACCCGTCCGCATACTGCGCCGCCTGCGCGTCCTTCAGAATCGTCTCCGGATAATCCGGCCGGTCGCAGTTGTGGTCGTACAGCACCACCTTGGTCTTCAGCCCCGCCGCCCGCAGCGCCGGCCCCAGCGCATCGCGCAAAAACGCCTCCTCCTGCGACGCTTCCAGCACCATGCTCGGCGTATTCTTCGGGTTCAACGGCTCATTCTGAATCGTTAGCGCCGCAATCGGCACTCCCTCCGCAGCCATGCCCCGCAGATATTTCACCAGGTACGCCGCATACACACCGTAGATCTCCGGCTTCAGCGTCCCGCCCTTGACCGCGTCATTGGTCTTCATCCACGCCGGTGCCGTCCACGGCGACGCCAGTATCTCCATCCGCGGCGCGATTTCCAGCACCTCCTTCAACACCGGGATTACGTCCTTCTCATCCTCCGCCAGCGTAAAGTGCGCAAGCGCCCTGTCCGCCCCACCCGCTGGCTGATCGTCATACGTGTAGACCCGCTCGTTCATGTCACTCGCGCCAAGGCTCACCCGCAGGTAGCTCACGCCCAGCTCCCCGGCGCCGCGCCCGAACAGCTCTTTCAGCAGCGCATGCCGTTTCGCCGCAGGCATCCGGTGCAGCAGCTGCGCGCTCCCACCCGTCATCGCAAAGCCGAACCCATCCACGCCCTGGAACCGCTGTGCCGCATCCACGGCAATCGTCTCCGCGCTGCCGCCCATAGCTCGGCCCGTCTCTGCCTCAGCCGCACCCGTCCCCAGCCGCTCGTGTGCCAGCAGCTTCGTCCGGTCGGCATTGGTCCGCCAAACATCCACCCCGGCCTGCCCCTGCGCCACGGCCGCACTCACACTCACCAGCAACCATCCCGACACGGCCGCCGTCCGCATTTTGAGAAAGCAACTCCCCATAAAACAACCCCCTTAGACCGTTGCCATCCTAAACCCACATCCGGCCGATGGAGGATAAACCTTTGTCTTATGGAGATCGCCGTATTCACCCGATGGCCCTCCCCGGAAAACAGGGGGCTTGACAGACATATCCACGATCCGCTTGAATGATGCGGCACGAGATTAGACAAACGTTTATCCATTTATTTTTTGTGAGTCCGTCCGCAAGCCCGGACCAGACTCTTTTCAGGAGGAAGTGACACCATGAAATCCCTGCTCAAACCAGTCGTCTATGCGGCTATTCTCTGCGCTTCGGCCGCTGTCCTGCCCGGTCAGGCCATCAACTCCGGAGATATCCGCGGCACCGCCACAGACTCGAGCGGCGCCCTGCTCCCAGGCGTCAACGTCGTCGTCACCAACGTAAACACCGGCGTGATCACCAATCTGGTCACCAATCGTGACGGTCTCTACGACACCTCTTCCATCGTCCCCGGCACCTACAGCATCAAGTTCTCCAAAGACGGCTTCCAGAGCTTCGAGCGCTCCGGCGTCACCATCAACGTCGGCTTCTCCACCGTCAACGCCAGCATGAAGGTCGGCTCCGTCTCGCAGGAGGTCGTCGTCTCGACCGACATCCCCCTACTTACCACCGAGAGCGGCGAACAGTCCACCACCTTTGAAGCCAAGTCCATGGCCCAGCTACCCAACGTCGGCGGCGGAACCGGCCCTGACTGGCAGAACTTCGTCGTCCTTCTCCCCGGCAGCGCCGGAACTCCGCAGCAATCCAACAGCGCCACCAACCCCGGCCAGGTCGCCGCCATCAACGGCAACCTCCCTTACAACAACGTCCTCGCCGATGGCGCCTCCACCACCCTTTCCCACTCTCAGAACTCCGACGTCAACACCTTCGAGACGGTCGCTGAGCTCCAGGTCAACACCTCCGCCTTCTCCGCCCAGTACGGCATCGGCGGCGTGGTGTTTAACCAGATCAGTAAAGGCGGCACCAACCAGTTCCACGGCTCCGCATACGAGTATTTCCAGAACAACGCTCTCAACGCGGCCCAGTACGGCTTCAACAGCAAGCCGACCGTTCCCTTTCTGCGCTACAACGACTTCGGTGGTTCCATCGGCGGCCCCGTTCTCGTCCCGCACATCTTCAACGGCCGCGACAAGGCCTTCTTCTACTTCAACTATGACCAGATCGTGAGCCACGGCTCCGCCAGCAACTCCACCCAGACTGTCCCGACCGAGAACGTCAAGGCGGGTGACTTCAGCGGCCAGCATCTCATCTACGACCCCACCACCCAGGTCATCGCGCACGATGCTGCCGGCAACCCCTATCCCATCCGCCAGAGCTTCCTGAGTGAGTACGGCACCAACGCTGTCCCCACCGCCCTCTTCGACAAGGTCTCGAGCGCCTTCCAGAAGCTCTACCCCACCCCTGACAACCACATCTCCGGCGGCAAGTTCCTCGCCGGCCAGCTCAACGGAGCGGGCCTCTTGCAGAACAACTGGTACTCCAGCCTGCCTCAGTCCACGCCCTACCGCCGCTACTTCGGCCGTTTTGACTACAACCTCAACGCCCGCAACCGGATCTCCATGACGGACCAGCAGCGCGATACCCCGGTCCAGTACCCGAATTCGGTCAGCGCTTGCCCCGTCGGCTGCCAGAGCGGTGACGTCGACAGCAACAACGCCCAGATCACCCTTGTCACCAATCTCTCCACCAATACCATCAACGAGGCCCGCTTCGGCTACACCTATCAGGGCAACTTCTTCGCCGACAAGACCCTCGGCGCCGGGTACCCCACCCAGCTGGGCTGGCAGTTCGCCAAGGCCGACAGCCTTCCTGCCGTTCAATTCAACGGCTCCTACCCCTACGCTTGGATCAATCCCAGCTCTAACGCTGTCTACAAAGAGCATGTCTTCGATCCGTCCGACGTCGTGACGATGATTCATGGCAGGCACGTTCTCCACTTTGGCGGCGAGTTCCTGATCTACCAGGACAACTCCACCGCGTGGGGCAACACCAACGCAGGCACTCTCCAGTTCAACGGCTCGTATACACGCAACTGGACGGTCAACGCTGCCGGCATTGCGAGCCCGGATACCAGCACAGGTCTCGATTACGCTGACTTCCTGCTGGGGCAGGCGGATAACTGGTCCGCCCAGGTAAAGCCCGAGTACGGTGCCCGCCTCAAGAGCCCGCAGGTCTTTGTCCAGGACGACTACAAGCTCCGTCCCAATCTGACCGTCAACATCGGCCTGCGGTACCAGATCCGCCACGGCTGGTCCGAGATCCATGGCAACGAGGCTACCTTCGATCCCACGATCACGAATCCGGCCAACGGGTCCCTTGGAGCCGAGTGGTACGGAACCACCAAGGCCAACGGAAGGACCTCACTGCAGGAGGACGAGTACAAGACCTTCCTGCCCCGCGTCGGCTTCTCCTGGCTGCCGCGTCCTTCCGCCACAATCCGGGGCGGCTTCGGTATCTACGCCTACAACCTTTCGCTCGATAACTATGGCGGCGACATGGGAAGCCTCTTCGCCTCCACCGGCGGGTACGCGGACCAGACCAATGGCATCACCCCGGTCACCACATTCAGCGGCACCGGCATGAATCTGCAAACCGGCAAGCCGCTGGTCTATACCAGCGCCTCCACGGACCCGGCACGCTTCAATGGGCAGGGAACCAGCTATACCCCCTACCACAACCCCACGCCGCAGATCTACCAGTACAACCTCGCCATGCAGAACGCGCTTGGCACTAACATGGTCTTCGAGCTCGCCTATGTCGGCAGCCATGCGCACAATCTCAAGTTCCCCACGGACATCAACGCCGTTCCGCTCAACCATCTCAGCACCAACAACACCCAGTTCCGTCCCTACAACCTGTTCCAGGGCATCGGCGGTTGGAGCAACGATGCTATTTCCAACTACAACTCCCTCCAGGCCTCCGTTCGCCGCCGCCTCAGTCATGGGCTCAGCTTCGACGCCAACTACACCTGGGCGCACTTCACGGACTCGCAGGACTCGTCCGGTTGGGGCAATCGTTCCGGCAACCAGAACTACCAGTACGCCAACAACGCCCCAGCTAACTACTCCAACTCCAACTTCGACATCCACAATGCCTTCAAGAGCCGGCTCGTCTATCAGCTGCCGTTCGGCAGGGGCCGCCAGTTCATGAACAAGAGCTTCCTCCTCGACGAAGTCCTTGGCGGCTGGCAGGCTTCCACCACCAACATCTTCCAGAGCGGCAATCCCTTCAGCGTCTCTGTCAACAATGGCGACACCTACCAGCACGCCGGAACGCAGTTCCCCAACTACACCGGCGCGCCCCTCTACCTCGGAGGCAAGAACCACACCGTATGGTTCAACCCCGCAGCCTTCAGCCTGGTCGCACCTGGCCAGTTTGGAAACGTTCGCCGCAACTCGCTCTACGGTCCGGGAGCGGAGTTGGTCAACATCTCTGTCGGAAAGACGTTCGACATCCACGAAGCGGTCAAGCTCCAGATCCGTGCTGATGCCGCGAACGCCTTCAACCACGCCAACTTCGGCCTTCCCGGCGGCGGCATCTACGGCCTCACCGCCTACAGCGGTCAACAGCCTGGACAGGCATACCGCGTCAACGAAAACACAAACCAGATCACCGGCACCACCAACGGCGGGCGTTCTTTACAACTCGCCGCCCACCTGGACTTCTAACCTTGTCACCCCACAGGTGGAATCGGCGGCCTCGGCCGCCGATTCCGCTCTTCCACATCACCCTGTCAAGAGCCCGCAGCCCACAAGTTGCTCATGAGAAACATCATTCTCCTGGCATAGCGCACCCCCTCCACCAGGTATCCTGAACACAGTCACCAGAAAAGGCCCGACGCCCCTTCCGATCGGCGACACTGCGCACATACAAGTCCGGACCTAACTCCCCTACTTCGAAGACTTTGCGCAACTTTGGAGGGGAGGGGAGGGTACCTCGCCCAAAGCTGCCGGACCGACGAGATGTCTTAGCCGAACCTCCTCGCCAGGCACTATCATGAAGCCTGAAATGTCTTTCCTCCGCACTCTCAGACCGGGGCTCCTGTGCCTCTGCAGCTTGCTCCCGGCTCAGCTCAGTGCCCAGTCCCCCAACGCTGCGGGGCACCTCGAAAAAGCTCACCAGTACCTCCAGTCCCGACAGCCTGACCTCGCCCGCGCCGAGTTCGCTGCCGCCGTCGCCATCGACCCCGCCAACCTTGACGCCCAGGCTAACCTCGGCGTCTTGCTCTACTTCGCCGGCGACATCCGCGCGGCCGAACCCCACCTCCGCTCGGCCCTCGCGCTCGATCCCTCGCAAGCCAAACTGCAGGCCCTCCTCGGCTTCTCCGAGCGCCGCGACGGCAATCTCTCCGCCGCCCGCTCCGATCTCCAGGCCGCACTCCCCCACCTCACCGAGGACAACGTCCGCAAACAGGCCGGCCTCGAGCTGGTCGAGCTCCAGACCGCAGCCAACGACCTCCCCGCCGCCTCCGCCACGGTCAACATCCTCAAAGCCCTTCTCCCCACTGACCCCGAGGTCCTCTACGCCGCCTACCGGACCTTCACCGACCTTGCCGGCGAATCTCTCCTCGATCTCTCCCTCACCCACCCTGCTTCCCCCCAGATGCACCAGGCCATCGCCCACGAGCTCGTCAAGGCGCGCGACAACACCGCCGCCCTCGCCAATCTCCGCGAGGCCCTGGCGGCCGATCCCCATCTCCCCGGTGCTCACTTTGAGCTCGCCGAACTCCTCGCCGCCTCCTCCGCACCCGACCTCAAAGCCGAGGCACCCAAGCAATACCTGGCCGCCCTAGCCGATAACCCGCGCGACGACAAAGCCCTCACCCGTCTTGGCGACCTCGGGGCCGCCTCCGCGGACCACCCCGCCGCCATCGCCCGCTACCGCGAGGCCCTCGCTCTGCAGCCCGACAGCGTCGACGCCGCCATCGGGCTCGCGCATGAGCTCGTCGAAACCAATCAGCCCGAAGCCGCGCTCCCCCTGCTCCTGGCGGCCATCAAGTCCGACCCCTCCAACCTCCTAGCCCACTTCCGCCTCGCCGCCCTATACCGCCGCCTCCACCGCCCCGAAGACGCCAAACGCGAGGTTGCCGAGTACGAACGTCTTAAGGCCACCCGCGAGAAGCTCCGCGGCGTGTACGCTGCCCTTCGCGCCAACTCCCCACTCCCAGATGAAGCCCGCAAGTAGCCTCGCCGCACTTCTCCTCATGCTGTCCGGTGCGGCCGTCGCACAAAAATTCCCCCAGCTCGTCGACATCACCTCCTCCACCGGCATCCACTTCAACCATCTCGCCAGCCCTGAACAGAAGTTCATCGTCGAATCTATGTCCGGAGGCGTCGCCCTCATCGACTTCGATAACGATGGCTGGCTGGATATCTATTTCACCAACGCCCCTAGCGTCAGCATGGCCCAGAGCGGCGGCCCGCCAGGCCAGAAGGCCCACGGCGCCCTTTACCACAACAACCACGACGGCACCTTCACAGACGTCAGCCAGAAAGCCGGAATCGCCGCGCCCTGCTGGGCGATGGGCGTCGCCGTTGGCGACATTGACAACGATGGCTGGCCCGACCTCGCGGTCTCATGCTTCGGTGGAGTCGTCCTTTACCGCAACAACCATGACGGCACCTTCACGGACGTCAGCAAGTCCTCCGGTCTAGCCGCCGACAAAGGATGGGCCACCGGACTTGCCTTCGGCGACTACGATGGCGACGGCTACGCCGATCTCTTCGTTCCCCACTACGTCGCACTCGATCTCCAACACCTCCCCACCTTCGGTTCGGAAAAGACCTGCACATACCACGAAGTCCAGGTGCAGTGCGGCCCCCGCGGCCTCAAGGGCTCACCCGATGCCCTCTACCACAACAACCACGACGGCACCTTCACCGAGGTGAGCCGCGCCTCCGGCGTCAACGATCCCCAGGGCTTCTTCGGCCTGCAGGCAGTCTGGTCAGACTTGGACGGCGACGGCAAGCTCGATCTCTTCGTCGCGAACGACGGCGAACCGAACTTCCTGTATCACAACGAAGGCAATGGTCACTTCAAAGAGATCGCTAATGACGCGGGAGTCGCCCTCAGCGAGAACGGAGAGGAACAGGCCAACATGGGCGTCGCGCTCGGCGACTATAACCGCACCGGACGCCAGAGCATCGCCATTTCACACTTCAGCGAGGACTATGCCATTCTCTACCGCAACGACGGCGGGCTTAGCTTCACCGATGTCGCCCACGCCGCGAAGATCGCCTCCTCCACCCTGACCTACGTCGGCTGGGGCGACGCCTTCCTCGACACCGCCAACCGTGGTTTGCTCGATCTCATCCTCGTCAACGGCCACGTGTACCCGCAGGTCGACAACGCCAAACTTGGAACCAGCTACAAAGAACCCAAACTTCTCTTCTGGAACAACGGCGACGGCACCTTCACCGACGTCAGCAAACAAGCCGGCCCCGCGCTCGCCATCCCTCAGGTCAGCCGTGGCTTGGCCGTCGGCGATCTCTTCAACACCGGCGCCCTGAACGTTGTCATCGAAAACCTTACTGGAGAGCCGATGATCCTGCAGACTCGGCCTGACCCCGCCAACCACTGGATCAGTTTTCAGCTTGAGGGCGACCCCTCCAACCGCCTCGCGCTCAACGCCCGAGTTTTCGTCCGCACCGGTACCATCACGCAGTCCGCCGAGGTCCTCAGTGGCGGCAGCTATCTCTCGCAAAGCGACCTCCGCCTCCACTTCGGCCTGGCCGCCGCCACCCAGATCGACGAGGTCCGCATTTTGTGGCCCGACGGCAGGCAGCAAACCTTCCCCAACCTTCCCGCAAACCGGTTTTACCGCGTCAAGGAAGGCGCCGCTCCCACCACCCAGAGGTGATGGGCGGTGGCGCAGGAGCTCGGCTCAGTCTAAACAGAAAACTTGCAAGCAAACGTTTGTCTGGAACTTCACAAAGCACTACCCTCTCCTCATGCTCCTCCGCACCCTCTTAGCCACATTCTTCCTTCCGGCCCTTGCCGCCGCCCAGCCTGACTTCGGCCCCAACGTCTTCCTTCTGAATCCCAAACTTTCCACCGCGCAGATGCAGGCCACCATCGACGGCATCTACGCGCAGCAACAGCACAGCGAGTTCGGCCCCGGCCGCTACGCCTTTCTCCTTATGCCCGGCGAGTACAAACTGGATATTCCGATCGGTTTTTACACCGAGGTGGCCGGCCTCGGCGCTAGCCCCAATGACACTCACGTTACCGGTAATGTCCACGTCGATGCTGCTTCAAGCAAGAACAACGCCACCACTACTTTCTGGCGCGCGGCCGAAAGTTTCTCCGTCAGCCCGACCGACAACGGCACCCTCCGCTGGGCCACCTCGCAGGCCGTCTCGTTTCGCCGCATGCACGTCCTCGGCAACATGGTTCTGCACCAGAAGGGCTGGGCCAGTGGCGGTTGGATCTCCGACTCATTGATCGACGGCAACGTCGACTCGGGTCCGCAGCAGCAGTGGATCTCCCGTAACGCCGAGTGGAAGAGCTGGACCGGCTCGAATTGGAACATGGTCTTCCTGGGCGTTCAGAATCCACCGTCCGGGGAGTGGCCAAAACCCGCGTACACGAAGATCGGCGCCACCCCCGTCATCCGGGAGAAGCCCTTCCTTATCTCGAACTCCGGAGGCAAACTCAGTGTGCGCGTCCCCGCCCTTGCACACAACACGTCCGGAATCACTTGGCGTGGCGGCAGCACCCCCGGGCACGACATCCCTCTTACCCGCTTCTACATCGCGCACCCGGTCAGAGACTCCTCGATCACTATCAATGCGGCGCTCGCCGCCGGCAAGCACCTTCTGCTCACACCGGGCACCTATGACCTCGACCAGCCCCTTCGCGTGACGCACAAGGACACCGTCATCCTCGGCCTCGGCTACGCAACCCTCCACCCCACTCACGGCAATGCTGCCCTCACGCTCGCGGATGCCGACGGCATCATCGTCGCTGGCCTCCTCTTCGACGCCGGTGAGATGGAGTCTCCAGTTCTCCTGCAGGTCGGCGACCACACCTCCGCCACCCGCCACCTCACCGATCCTATCTCCCTCCACGATATTTTCTTTCGCGTCGGCGGTGCCGCCGTCGGCAAAACTCTCGCGAACCTAACGATCAACTCCAATGACGTCATCGTCGACCACACCTGGATCTGGCGGGCCGACCACGGCGCGGGGGTGGGCTGGACCTCGAATACCAGCGATAACGGCCTAATCGTTAATGGCAGCGACGCCACAATCTATGGCCTTTTTGTCGAGCATCACCAGCAGTATCAGGTGCTTTGGAAGGGCGAGCGCGGACGCACCTACTTTTACCAGTCCGAGATCCCCTACGACCCGCCTACCCAGGCCGCCTGGACGGATCGCCAAGCCCACACCAACGGGTACGCGTCGTACAAGGTAGCCGACTCGGTCCAGACCCACCAGGCCTTCGGCCTGGGCATCTATAGTGTCTTCCGCCACCCCGACGTGATCCTTAGCCAGGCCATCGCCGCCCCCGAGCGCCCGACCGTTCAGTTCGAGCATATGGTCACCGTTGCGCTCGACAACCTCGGCCAGATCACGCACATCATTAACGATATCGGCGCAGCTGCCACCACCCATCACCCCCGAGTCGATCCCCGCCTCACCCAGTACCCATAGAGATCAAAAGCAGCGGCTCGCACATTTACATCCGTCGCCTCGGGCTAGCATCGCTTCACCGTGCTTAACGATCTCTAGGCCTCGCTCCTGAGACTTTCGGCAGACGACTTAAAGTACCGGCGCCGTTGGTGGAGACCGCATGATGCTCCGTCGTACCTTTGAGAGCAGAGTGCTGGTTCAGCGGCCCGGTGATGAACCCCAGGTCCTGAGCCTGAGCCCGACGAGGTGCTAGTTGCCCTGGTCATTCCATGCTTGTAGTCGACCATCAGGACATTCTGAGCGGAGGTGTCGGTTTACTCGCCTCTTGACGGAAGACCACAGCAAGGACTTCCATGGAGGTAAGGTGAAGTGGCCACGGCTTGACCGGTATGGAAGGTCATAAAGCCTGCCTTACCTTTGTGCTTTCTGAGGGAGTAGGGACTGATGAGCAGGCATTTACCCGGCGAGAAGCTGAAAGATCTGGTCGCACAGGCTGAGGGTACTCAGCGAAACGGCTCGCTAAACCGGAGAGGCTTTCTCGCTCGGATTGGCGCAACGGCTGCGGTTGCCGTGTGCAATCCGTCGGGGGCGTTTGCCCAGACCGCCGGCGCTACCCTGAACCTTGCGAAGGTGGCAGTGCCCTCCAGCCTTACGACGACGAGCGAGAACAAGATCGGTGCGCTTAACGACGGCTTCACCCCGTCCAGTTCTCGCGACCGTCAGAATGGCTCTTACGCGGTCCGGCAAGGTTTTGAATCTGAGAACTCCGTGGCCGAGTGGGTTCAGTATTCGTGGAGCAAGCCGGTTGCCTTCAACAAGGTCGATATTTATTGGGGGATCGATGCACCTCGCCCGAATGGCCCTCCCGGCAGCGGATATGCACACATGGTTGCGCCTGTGTCCTACCGAATTCTTTTCTGGAACGGAAGCGACTTCGTCCCGGTCTCCAGAGCCCGCGGGTTTGGAGCCACGGCAGACACCTTCAACGCGACCAGCTTCGATGAGGTGGTGACGGACAAGCTGCGCCTCGAAGTTGTGCCGGACGGAATTCATCCAGCCGGCATCCTCGAATGGAAGGTATACAGCTCAGGTCCGGTTCCGTCGCTGCCACCGGTTGTGAACGCGGGCATCGATCGCTCGGTCGTGATGGGCGGCAGGACCTATCTTGCCGGCAGGTCGATCTGGCTCGAGGACCTCCCGTCAAATTTCACGACGTGGGCGAAGGCTTCGGGCCCCGGTTCCGTTGTGTTTGCTAATGCGGCGTCGCCAGTGACGACCGCGGCGTTTTCTGCTCCGGGAGACTATGTTCTCAAACTTACCGCCTCCGGGGTTGGCCACGAGACGACGTCGACGATACATGTTCACGCCGAAGCGGCTCCCCCAAAACAGCGTCTCGACGTCGTTTACACCAAGAAGTACTCCATCGATAGCCCGCTCTGGAATGCGCGTGCCAAGGCTCTTATCGTCGATTGGATCCCTCACTGCATTGCGTATTGCGAGCGCACGGATATTGCTCCGGATGAAGGTGACGGTGGCATCGACAACTTCATTGAAGCGGGAAAGGCGAACCGCGGCGAACCGCATGGACGTCACAAGGGGTTTGTGTTCTCGAACGCGTGGGTTCACCAGACTGTTGAGTCCATGTGCATCGCGTTGATGGTCGATCCCGCAGGATGATCAGGAGATCATGTACGCCCAGCAGCACATGCATGCAACGCTGGACAGGTGGATTCCGATTCATTCTCGCGGCGCAGATGCCAGATGGCTACCTGCAGACGGCCTATATCCTTGCTGACCGCGCGCAGTGGCCAGAGCGTTGGTCGCCCGAGCACCGCGGCAACCACGAGGGCTATGTTTCTGGCTACTTCATTGAGTCCGCGATCAATCACTACACGCTTACCGACGGTCAGGATCTGCGCCTGTATGACGCGGCCAAGAGGCTGGCCGACTGCTGGGTTGCAAACCTCGGTCCCGGGAAGAAGGACTGGTTTGACGGGCACCAAGAGATGGAGCAGGCGCTTGTGCGATTTGGCCGCTTTGTAAACGACCAGGAGGGCAACGGTCGAGGAGACGCTTACATAGTTTTGGCCAAGTTCCTCCTGGACTCGCGCCGCGGCGGATCGGAGTACGACCAGAGCCATCTGCCCCCCGGACAGCAGTACGAGGCGGTGGGGCACGCCGTGCGAGCAACCTACTTCTACTCGGGTATGGCGGACATCGCAGCCGAGACCGGGGATCATGACTACCAAAGCGCCGTGTTGTCGCTTTGGGACAATATGGTGAATAGAAAGTACTACCTGACCGGCGGCATCGGCAGTGGCGAGACCTCGGAAGGTTTCGGGCCGAACTATTCCCTTCGCAATAACGCCTATTGCGAGTCCTGCTCAAGCTGCGGCCTGGTCTTCTTCCAGTACAAGCTGAACCTCGCTTACCACGACGCGAAGTACGCCGACCTTTACGAGCAGACTATGTATAACGCCCTGCTTGGCGCGGTTGACCTCGGAGGTAAGAGCTTCTGCTACACCAATCCACTCGTCAATACGCAGCGAACGCTTTGGCATGTGTGCCCCTGTTGCGTGGGGAACATCCCACGTACGCTGTTGATGATGCCGACTTGGGCCTATGTTAAGGACAAAACCGGCGTGTACGTAAACATGTTTGTAGGCAGTCGCATCCATGTGGGACGGGTCGCCGGTACGAATGTCGAGATGGTCCAGAAGACCGAGTATCCGTGGAATGGCGCGATCACAATTACCGTCAATCCGGAGCAGGCCAGTACCTTCTCGGTGTATGTCCGTATCCCCAACCGAAGCTTCAGCAAGCTCTACACGGAGTCTCCGGCGATCAGTGGCCTCAAGCAGTTCGCCGTGAATGGCAAGCAGATTACGCCGAGTATTGTGAAGGGCTATGCTGTGGTCACTCGCGAGTGGAAGAGGGGCGACCGTATCGAGCTGGAGCTGCCGATGGAGCCACAGCGGGTGATCGCGGACGATCGAGTGAAGGCAGATCTAGGTTCTGTAGCCTTGCGGTACGGACCACTTGTCTACAACGTGGAGAATGCGGATCAGGAGCATATCGCGCAACAACTCAGCGACGCTCCGCTAAAAGCGGAATGGAGGCCCGATCTCCTTGGAGGTGTGATGGTCATCACGGGCAGATGGAAGGATGGCTCGCCTATGCTTGCTGTTCCGAACTATGCGCGTATGAACCGTGTAGGACCTCCTCACGAGTATCTGGAGGAGCCCCGGGTGAATTATGCGCCGGGTACGACGACCAGCACTGGGACCACAGCACGGAGCGGCTCACCAAAGGCTGCTCCGGCGACACCGGCTATCGTCAGCGCTACGGCCGGAGCCGGGGATACAACTCCGGCCGACAAGCGTCGCAACAGATCCGCGACAAGAGTGGAATCCAAGGTGTGGATCTAGATCGAAGCTGATTGCATTGATTCCGGTGTCAGTTGTTCCGGAGTTGTTGCCCCACCTCACTGGACATGGGCTAACAGGAGAACCTGGAAATCGTCGATGGCTCGCAGATCTTGGACGGCAGGCATGGCTTGGTTGGAGGTGTGCCTAGTGCTCTACGATCCAGTTCAAAGGCCCGATCAGGCCTGAAGGCAGAACGGGCGAACTACTCTTGTAGCTCGTGATATTCGTTTTCGTATAGGTCTTCGAGACCCCGGGCTGTAAATCGCCGATCAGCCGATTCGCCCACAGATTGGTCACCTCGATGGAGATGTGGTTTTCACCCGGGCGCAGCAGCGGGTCAACGCGAAGCTCATAGGGCCTCGCCCAAACCGTTCCTGCATCCTTGCCATTGATAAAGACCCGTGCGATTTCCCGAACATCATCGAAGTGGAGCGACACCTTTTCGCCTGGCTTCCACAGAGGCGCGAGCACGTCAGCGCGATATACCGCTGTTCCCGAGAAATAGCGAATTCCAAGATCCGGTGACTCCGTCCAACTCTTCAGTTCAGGCAGCGGGATGCTGCCCGAAGGAGCACCGCGATCCCTCTCGAAGCTGACCGACCAGTTCGCAAATAGCGGTGTGTAGATCGGCGCTGTAGCGTGTTGCTCATACACGTCGGGGCCTCTCTCACCGCGCATACCGTCATCGAAGATGACAAAAGCAGACCCAAACGCGGGAAGGGACAGAGGCAACCTCGTCCGTCCGTCTGCCTCGGATCGCCCTGCCACGGGCTGCATCTGCCCGCTCACTCCGTCCCACACCTCGGCCGTTCGCTGCTTCACGCGAAACAAGCCCTCGAATCCAGCCTCCTTGCTAGACGCATTTCGAAGGAAGTACACCTCGGTGCTCCCAATACGCCGATGCACAAAGTCGATGCCTTCCGAGCTCGAGGCAGACGCCGGCCCAGCCTCGCGCACGCCCAGCTCCGGACTGAAGTCCGGAGGAGTCTTGAGCGCCTGGAGCGCCGCCCGCGTGTCCTCCGTGCAGAACACTATTCCTTTTCCAAGAGCATGCGATGCTGCTTTGGAGCAGCCATCCCAGAGAGTGTGACTCAAGCTAGCAACACGCGCCTCGTCTGTCGCCGACAGCCTTCCCGTCGAAGCCTGCACGGGCATTCCTGTGACCGCGCCACCACCTCGTACAAACCGCAAAGCTAACTCCAGCACCTCCGCCGAAGCTCGCCGTGTTCGCGGCATCGCCAGCACGCTCCATCGCACTCCGCCCGGTCCCACCAGGTAGCGCCCGTCCAAGCGAATCGTTCGCAGAAGCGCGTCCTCGTCCGTGACGTCGTAGTCATACCCCGGAAGCACGTGTGCCGGATCATCCGCTTTCAGCCGAACGAAGTTTGGTACGTTGTCCCCGTAAAAGTACAGAACATCGTTCACGGCGACACCTTGCTGCATCATGTATTGCGCACGATTCAGGTAGGTAAAGAAGGCTCTGCCCGCGTTCCACCACGTCACCTTCGGATTCAGGTGCGTGCCGGCGAAGTATTCCTGCCCCGGAAGACCCGTCGACTCCGGACTTGATGTGAACTCATGCCACACGAGCCGGTTCATTCCCTCCGTGATCGCCATATCGAAGGCCGGCTTCAGATCTGTTGCCAGGCTCTCTGACCATTGCGGTCCAATGGACGTCTCGCCCTCCTGTGCTACAAAACTTTGGCCGTAGATGTTCGCCGCGCTGGCTGCCTCCTTCGTGAAAAATCGCTCGGCATCTTTATTGCGATGGGCGTTCTGGGACCAGAATTCCGTCTGTGGCACAGCGGCATGGCGAAAGGTCTCCAGAGCGTCGATCGGCGCGCCATGCGGTCCACCACTCTCAGCCTGCACACCCATCCCATGCGCGCGAGCCTTCTCCGCGAAAACATCATAATGCTCGCTGACGATGAGGTCCGCCACTGTGCGTCGCAGATCGGTCAGAAATCGCGTACTTTGCGACCTATCCCCCACAATGCGTCCCGCCACTACAGGGAGCCACGGCACAGGATCGTACCCGCGTCTCACCTTGAACTCCTCGCGAAATTTCGGTGTCCAGTTCGTTCCACCAAGCTCCCAGCTATCTGTGGCCAGATATCTCAGGCTTTTATATGGCTTCGCGGCCCGAAGCAGAGGCTCAACCGTGCGATTCCAGTACTGTCCAAAGGCTTCGCGGCTCAGGTAGTCGATCGCGAGACCCTGCCACGCTCCACTGCTCGTGGACACCCGTGCATCGGAATCCGTATATCCGATCCGGAGAACCTCCCACTGGCCCGCTGGCGCCTTCCACATCATCGTCCCGTCCGCGCTCGTCTGCGCCGTGATGTCCGACACCTATCCGAGGGCGTGTCGGCAAATCCCCGATCCCCTGCGAACTGCTGGCTGAGCCCGTCATTCAGAAGCGCCGAACTTTCCGGCATGCTAAACCCGCTCTCAGCTGCTGCCGATCGGAAGCGCAACGTCTGTAACGCACGCGTCCCGGCACGATCTCCCTCATCCTGCCGGCACGCGATCCCCGCTGTTCGGCCGTATGCCGGTCTCCCTCCTGATCGTCTGGCTGTGCCGCAAGCGCCCTTCCATGTTATAACGGGTAGGCCAGCACGGCGATCTGGCGATAAAATCCGTTCTTCACCGGGGGCGCAGCCAGATGGATCACTTCCTTGGAGCCGCCGTTCACCGCTGTGCGGCTCCATGTCAGCAGCTTCGAAGCTTGTTCTGGCGTGACATCCGGTCCTCCGAGATTCCATCCGCTCGTAATGTTTAGCGTGATTTCCAGGCCGAGCCGGTCCGCTTCCTTCAAGGCATGCGTGAACAGCGCAACCCATGCCGGGCTACCAAATGTTGGGCCGGCCGGCACCTCCCTGTTTCCCGCCTGGTTTGACCCGTTGGCGTCGACCAGAAGCGCTCCACCGAAGCCCTTGGCCTTCATCTCCTCGAGATCGTGCGAGATGGTCGCCTTATCGGTGTTTCCATTCAGCCACCACCAGTAGCAGCGAAGCCTCGCCTCCGCCGGTGGATGCAGAAATCCCTCGCGCAACGCAGGGAGCGACGGCGAGGTGCTCGTGCCTTGCGCTTCCTGCTGTGCTGCTATCGAACACGGCACCAGCGTCCAAGCGCAAGCTACAAATGCAAGCCAGCAGACACGATCAAACCGGAACGACCCAGCCATGCGTCTCCTTTCCAAAACAGCAACGGAGAACCCGAAGAAGGGCTCGTGCTTTGGCTCCGCTAGAAGTTGACCCGGGCCGTGAGTTGACCGATTCGAGGATCGTTTGCCTGCGTCAACGTGACCACACCAAACGTCGAACTGCCAATCGAGGTTCCCGGACCGCCAAAGTTCGGTGTGTTCAGGACGTTGAAGAACTCGCCACGGATCTCGAAATTGACGCCCTCGTGAAGCAGAAATTGCTTGAAGAGCGAAGCGTCCATCAGCGGATGAACCCGCTGCCGGATATTGAGGTAAGCCGTGTTCACCTGTGACGTATAACTCAGCCTCTGTTGAAACGCCGGTGTTGCATTAGTCGAGCAGCCATGCTGCAGGCCCGTCGCGTCGAGGTAGCAAGTATTGAAGTACTGGTTGTAGGTAGGATTTGCGATGCTAGGATTCTGCAGGATCGTGACATTGCCCGGCGCCGAAATCAGACTTCCGTTCTGCGCGCGCAGCACGGAGTTGAGCTGCCACCCGCCCAGAAGGACTTTCTGGTATGCCGGACGGCCTTCAAATTTCGGAAACTGATACAGCCCGAAGATGTTGCCCACGAGTGTCGGTCCAGGATCCTGGTTTGACGCGAGGCGCGTATCGAAAGGATTAAGAAAGCTGGTATGCACCATCGTCTTCGACCAGGTGAAGTTGCCCTGGAGCGAGAAGTGGTGGCTCAGCGGCTTGCTCACAGTGATCTGTAGCGAGTTATACGGTGCGCTTCCAATGGATGAGTAGTTCTCTGTAACCGATCCGAACTCGGGAAAAGGAAGAAGGAGCTGGTTTCTCGCAATATTCGCGGCGTTCAGAGAGGAGTTCGGAATCTTGCCCGCCATCGGATTTGGCACTGTGGCATTGAGATAACTCACCTCCGCCGCGCCAAGATTGTAGTACGACGCTGGAAGCACGTTGATGTTGTGGTTTACTTCCAGCCGCGTAGGCCGCGTACCCAGATAGGCAAGCTGCAGGACCATGTTTCCCGGGAACTGCGTCTGCGTGCTCACGGAATATTGCGCGCTCTTCGGCTGAACGTGATTCGGATCGACAAAACTCACACTCTGCCCAAGCTGCGTCGAGAGCCCCAGGGCACTTCCGCTCGGTGCGTTCACACCCGTGGGGAAGGGATTGCTGAGCGTGTTTACGGGATGCGTTCCGTCGATTGCCGCGACATAGTTCGTCGATGCGCTGAACCCCTGCCCAAATGGTGTCTCAAGCGTATTGAAGTAGATCACCCCGAAGCCAGCTCGCAGGACCGTTGAAGGGCTCGCCTGGTAAGCGAGGCCGACGCGCGGCTGAAAGTTGTTCAGATCGCGCGGGTACTCAAAACGATTGCTGCTGTTCACAAACTGCAAACCGCCGTTCAGCGCCAAGCCCGGAACCGATGTTTGCAGTGGGTTAGGGCAGGTCAGGCAGAAGCTCGAATTCAAGCGGTTATAGCGGTCCGTGAAGGGAGATTCGTAATCCCAGCGCAATCCCAGGTTCAACGTCAGCTTGCTTGTTGCGCGCCAGTCATCCTGCACGAACGGCGCAGTGTAAATTTGCTGCAGTGCAAAGGCAATCTGGTTGTTATAGGTCTCGGACGAAGGATATCCCAGCAGAACCGAGGCATACGGATTGCCGGATGCGAGGTCTCCGCCAACGGGCGTGTTGATGGAATTTTTCTGCGTGAACTGACGGTTAAACGTAAAGCTTCCGAAGCCCGATTGCGGGTTCTGGACGTTATAGCGGATCAGGTTGCCGTCGAAGCCGAATCGAATCGAGTGCGTGCCCAGCGTTTTTGTCAGCACCACGTTCATCGAGCCTGTGGTGTTTTCACTGATTTGTCCACCTGCACCAGCAGCAAGCCCTCCATACTGATCCGTGTTGGTGCCGGCATCAATCGCCGTCAGACCCGGAAAGGTCTGAAACGGAAGGTTCGTTCCCGTGATGCCAATGCTGCTCAAGTTGAAGCCCTGATTGCCGGGGTAGGTCAAGCCAAACGGATGATACAGAACGCCGACACGTGCATCGAGGACAAGCGATGGCGAGAACACATGCACGTCATCGAGGCTTCCACCTTTGTTATCCCGGTATACCGTATACCCGTATCCGGTCGCGCTGCTCGCCGGTCCCACCCCGCCTGTGTACCCCTCGAACGGGTACGCTTGCGTCAGACCGGACTGGAAGAACACAGCATTCAGCTTGTTCCTGGTTCCAAACGACTGGTCGACCCTCACAATAAAGGAGGGATACGAGCTTCGGTAAGAGGTCTGGTTAGAGATGTAGTTCACGTTGCCGACAGAGGCATTCGGCAAAGGATACAGGTTCAGTAGTGCCTGTCCCGCGGCGTTGATGCGGCCCTTTAGATTGT
Source organism: uncultured Acidobacteriaceae bacterium (assembly GCA_963778445.1). Classification (GTDB taxonomy): domain Bacteria; phylum Acidobacteriota; class Terriglobia; order Terriglobales; family Acidobacteriaceae; genus Edaphobacter. The sequence goes on from CAVZUG010000001.1 coordinate 862,400, forward strand.
TGTTAGGGAATGGCGTGCGATTGTTCGACGCATCGAGCGTGAGCGGATCGTAAAGCTGGATGCCCGCGCCCGTAGCGCACACGCCGCTCACAAAGTTCGAACACAGGTCGGAGAAGTCGCCGGCACGTTCTGCAACTGTGGGAACATGCGTGCTGTACGGCAGGGAAACATGCGATTGATAGCGTTCGAAGGAAACCATGAAGAACGTCTTATCGCGGCCGTTGTAGACCTTCGGAAGGATGACCGGGCCATCCACGACGAGCCCCGTCTGACTTAACTGGTCGTTTCCGCGCGGCGTTCGAAGCAACGGATTGCTGCTGTTCTGGTTCGGCACCTTTTCATGCGTGTTGGCATTCATGTACGTGTTCTGGAATACGTAGTACCCCGCGCCGTGCAGTGCGTTTGTTCCCGTCCGAACAACCGTGTTTGTGATGGTTCCATTGCCGTGTCCATACTGTGCATCGAAGATCGCCGTCTGCACCTTGACCTCCTGCACGGCCTCCGGAGAAGGCACAAATCCCGTGTAGCTCGCCCCGGAGAAGCGCTCCGCCGGATCGTCAGGGATACCATCCAGCGTCAGCCGGTTGTGGCCAGCGCTTCCATCCGCAGTAATCTGAACCGCCGTCCCACTGAACGGATTGGTGAAGCTGCTCGCCTTGCTCTGCGTGTAAGCCCCCGTCGTTACCCCGGCAGCAAGTGTCGCCAGCACAAACGGGTTGCGCCCGATGTTGGGAAGATCGGTCACCTCTTTGTTGCTCAAGGTCGTGCTTAGGTTCGCCGAGCCTGTATCGAGAAGAGCCGTGTCCGACGTCACGGTCACCGTCTCCGTTGCAGCGCCCGCTTGGAGCTTGAAGTCCACTTGCTGGTTCTGCCCAGCCGTCAAGATGATGTTAGTGCGCGTCTCCGGCCTGAAACCCGCCGCCGAGATCGTCACCGTATAAGTACCGGGCTGTAGCGACGGCACGTTGAAAGAGCCGGAACCGCTACTCTGCACGTCGGTCGCGAACTTGGTTGACTGTTCCGTCACGGACACGTTCGCCTTTGGTACCTGCGCTCCCGTGACATCGACCACCTCTCCCCGTATCGTTCCCAGGTAGAGTTGAGCCCGCGCGGATCCGCAGATACAAAGAGAAAAAGAGACGAGCAGGAAGAGGCTCAGACAGCTTCCGCGTCGGTGTGCAGGTGCAGGTCGTGATTGCATAAGACTCCCTCCAGAAACGTGGTTCAGTATCAGTTCGGTTCAGCAGACCTGCACCGCAGGCATCTGCAGCAGAGCGGCCGTCTTCTTGAGTGTGTCCGCCAGGTGCCCGACGCCAATGGCACAGTGATGTGCAGGCCCCTGCGCATTCCATCGTTCAACGAACTCGCGAGCCGGGAGAGCGAACATGTACCGGCTATTCGTATTACCGATCTTGAGAATTCTTCCCGCAACGCTCGTCCCTTCCGCGATAAGGAACTGAAATCCAGCCTCCCGATGTTCTACGATCGAAAGCAGCGTGACCGGCCCATGCTCGACCGACATCTCGACCGACAGACCACGGCCCACCTTGCCGTGGTACACCTCGAGGGGGCGAACCTTGACACGATCCTTTGCAATCAGAGGGTGCGCGGGACCGTCATGCCCCATGAGCACGACATTTTCTTTCAAATCAAGAGCATAGATTTCGCTAAAGGAGCCGCCCGCGCCCAACTCGCTGAGCACCTTCATCGCGATCGCGTTCTTCACCTCGTATTCTCCGGCGACGGGAATACCGCGAGCCGTCAACTGCGAGGTCCCCAGAATGATGGAGCTCATTGTGTCTTCGTTCTCGGGAATTCCACTGCCCTTGTAGTAGTAAGCCAGCAGATCAATCCCGTTCTCGGCGATCAACCTGTCAAGCGCTACCGCGGTTCGTGCAGCCCGAAGCAACTCGCTCCGTGAGCAGTCCAGATCCAGATCGAACTGCTCCGCGAATGCCTCCGCCCGCTGTTCTGCCTCAGTTTCGCTCACCTCACGCCTTCGTGCCGAAAACGTATCTACCTCCATCTGGTCGATCAGCAAGCCGAACCGCCCACTCACCTGCACGAGATCCGTGGCTATATCCAGCATGCCCGTGTAGTAATGTCCCATCAGCCCGAGCGTGCTGTGGGATAGCGTCTTCACCACACGCGCTGCAAGAAGCAAGGCATCCACCTCTGCCCAGCAACCCGGGTCGCCCTCCAGCGATCCAGTCACCTGGAAGAAAGGAGTGTCAAGCCGCTTCAGCACATTTGCGATCTCCGGTACCGGACACGCACTGCACCAGGCAAGCCACTCGCCCGTCATCGCTGTACGATCCGCAAGCTCGTTGAAACGCTCGTAATCCAAAGCCAGCTCTGGCTGGAGATTTAGCAAGATGACCGGCACTTTTGCCCGCTGCACAATCGGCAGCACCGTCGAAGACAGCGCGTAAGTCGTCACATAAATCAGCAGGATGTCGATATCGTGCTTCCGGCACTCGTGTCCCGCTTTGATTGCCCCAGCCGTATTGTCCACCATGCCCAGATTTACGACGGTTCGGCCATTCCCCTCGATCTTCCGCTCCACATCGCCGAGATAGCCGTCTAATCGGGCGCGCAGCCCCTCGAATTGTTCCCAGTAAGCGTTGAGCCCGAGACCCACCAGACCTATTCGCACATCATGTCCTCCGGCAACCATCCGATCCTTCCCGTCCTGAGAATCTGAAATCAGGGGGAGCATAGGCCCGTTCAGAGACTCATGCCAATCTGAAAGACCTGAAAGTACTGCGTTTCACATTGCGAAATGCTTTTAGACAGTTTTGGGCGCAAATTTCTCAATTCACCAGATATGCTGCCGTCACGAGCGAAAGCTCACATTTCGCGGTGTGAAACAATTTACGCAGTGAGATGAAGAAGCTACTCAGCAAACCTGCGGAAAACAAGGCTCAACTTCCTCTGGCCGAAGAAGCTCAACGTGTGGTCAGCGGCTCCTCTGTCCAGGCCGTAGTACGCGCATGCAGCATCTTGAAATGCTTTTGCAACAGCACCGAAACACTTCAGCTTCACGAGATCGCTGCACGCTGCGCTCTGCCAAAACCGACCGCATATCGTCTTCTCACGACCCTTGTCGCCTGCGAGATGCTGCATAGACCCGAGCGGAACCGCTATCGGCTCGCCGGAAGTTCCGCGCGGCGCACCCGTTACCGCTTTGGTTATGCCGCCCAGAGCGACGTCTCCTCCTTCGCCCGCCTCGTTTCCGACGGTATGCGCAGCGCAGCCTACTCTGCAGGTGTCGAGCTCCTCGTTCTCAACAACCATCTCAGCGCGAAGACCGCGCTTCGTAACGTCAACACCTTTATTCACGAGCGCGTCGACTTTGTTATCGAATTCCAGACCGTTGAAAAGGCTGCGACCGTGATCTCATCTCGTCTACGCGAGGCCGGCATCCCATGCGTTGCCATTGAAGTCCCGCACCCGCAGGCTTTCTACTTCGGAGCAAATAATTACCGCGCCGGCATTATGGGCGGCCGAGCTCTCGGCCAGGCCTGCCAACAACAGTGGCAAGGTCAATACGACGAAGTGCTTCTTCTCGAACAACTCGCGGCTGGAGCCCTGCCCCAGACGCGCCTTACCGGCACCATCGCCGGTCTGCGCGAGGTCCTGCCACAGGTATCCGAGAAGAACATTAAACTTATCGATGGACAGGGTCGGTTCGTGAACAGCTGGGAGGCTGTTCGGCGCCATCTCACGCGATCCGCCGTTCAGCGCGTTCTTATCTCCGGCGTGAATGACGAGTGCTGCCGAGGTGCCCTAGCCGCGTTCTCCGAAGCCGGTCGTGCTGAGAATTGCATCGTCGTAGGCCAGAATGCCAGCTTGGAGGTTCGGCAAGAGATGCGCCGACCCGGCTCCCGATTTGCCGGGTCGGTCGGCTACTTCCCTGAGCAATACGGCGAAACCGTTGTGCTGCTCGCCATCCGTGCCCTCGAAGGTCACCGACCTCCACCTTCGACCTTCGTCAAGCATCAACTCATTACGCCGGAAAACGCCAACCTCTTTTATCCGAATGATGGCCTTTCCGCCAGGCAAGGAGGGGAATCACTGCTCTACAGCGGCAGGTGAATGAGATAACGATTCTCGATGGTCGGTGTGTCGCGACTTGTGTGTACCACGCGTACCAAGTGCTTCGCTCTCACGAATACTCGTCCTCCCACCCTCTTCAGCACCGTCTGCCGTTACATGATCAGGGCGAGGCGGGAAAGCTCTTCCTTCATACACTGGAGATTGCAGCCGAGGGACTCGATGCGGCTGGCGGCGGTGCGAGCTTCGGTGTTTGAAACACCGTAACCCCTTCCACTGAGAAAGGAACTGATGAGTTCGCCAGCCTGCCAGGAATCGATGCCCGCCTGCTGGAGCTCCTCGCGAAGGTTGAATAGATCTGCCTGAGTAAAGGTGTCGGAGCTAGGTTGCAAGTCGTCCTCGAATCCTGCCGCTGTCTTCGGCACTGCAGAGTAGGACGCAGTCTGTTGTGTCGACGCGTCACGGAATAGGTACGTGTCAGGGCCGACCAGCAGATTGCGAAGTATTTTGTTCGCGTGATAAAGCCAATGAAGCCCCCGGATTGGGAGCTGCGCCGTTCCGGCATTCCGAGCTGGCGCGATAGCATAAACGTATGAACGTGGCGGAGACGAGAACCGGGCGGGTGCTGGACGGCGTTGCGATCGCAGCCGAGATCAAGGCGGAGGTGGCGCGCGAGGTCGAGGCGCTGAAAAGGGCGGGCGTCGTGCCGGGATTGGCCGTGGTGCTTGTTGGCGAGGTGCCGGCTTCGGCGATCTATGTGCGCAGCAAGGTGAAGACGTGTGGAGAGCTTGGGATTTTCAGCGAGATGCTGACTCCACCGGAAACCGTGACGACGGAGGAGATGCTGGGGATCGTTGCCGCGCTGAATGCGCGCGACGACATCGACGGGATTCTGATCCAGCTGCCGTTGCCGAAGCATGTGGACACCAAGCGGCTGTTGGAGGCGGTGGCTCCGGACAAGGATGTGGACGGGTTTCACCCGGTGAATGCGGGGCGCTTGCAGGCTGGACAGCCGGGTCTTTCACCGTGCACCCCGGCAGGAATCATGGAGATTCTGCGGCGCAGCGGCATCGAAGTGGCGGGAAAGAACGCGGTGGTGGTGGGGCGAAGCGATATCGTCGGCAAGCCGGCGGCGATGATGCTGCTGAACGCGTCGGCGACGGTGACTGTGTGTCACAGCCGGACGAGAGATCTGCCGAGGTATACGCGTGATGCGGAGATCCTGGTTGCAGCGATCGGGCGGCCGGGGTTTGTGACGGCGGAGATGGTGAGGCCGGGAGCAGTGCTGATCGATGTGGGGATCAACCGGGTGACGGATGCGGCGGAGGTCGAGAGGTTCTTTCCGGGCGACGGGGCTCGCGCAGCTGGATTTGCGAAGCGCGGGTCGACGGTGGTCGGTGATATCGATCCGGCTGCGTTTGCGTTAGCGGGTGCGTACACGCCTGTTCCCGGAGGCGTGGGAGCGCTGACGATCGCGATGCTGATGCAGAACACGGTGACGGCGGCGAAGCTGCGACGCGGTCTGCCGGCGGTCCTGTAGGCGGCGATGCTGCGGGTTGGGCTTACGGGAGGACTAGGCAGCGGGAAGTCGACTGTGGCGGCGATGCTGGCCGAGCGCGGCGCGCACGTCATCCAGGCGGATGAGGTTGCGCGGGAGATGATGCGGCCCGGGCAGGCGGTGTATGCGGCAATTGTGGAACGCTTTGGGCCTGACGTCGTGGGTGCCGGCGGCGAGCTCGAACGGGCAAAGCTTGCTCGACTAGCGTTCGACGGCGACAGGCTGGAGGAGCTGAATGCGATTGTGCACCCGGCGGTGATTGCGCGGCAGGCGGAGATGGCGGAGGAGATTGGACGTCTGGACCCGGAGCCGGTGATTGTGGTGGAGTCGGCGCTGATCTTCGAGACTCAGCACGGTGGGGAAGGCGGGTGGAGGAGGCGCTTCGACTTGCTGGTGCTGGTGACAGCAAGCGAGGAGTTGCGAATCGACCGCTTCGTAAAGAGGTTGGTGGGGACCGGTGGGAGTGACAGCGAAGTTGCGGCTGCGCGGGAGGAGGCGTGCCGCCGGCTCCGGCGGCAGATGCCGGATAGCGAGAAGGAAATCGCGTGCGAGTACGTTCTGCGGAATGAAGGAACACTGCTCGAGCTCGAGACGGAGGTGAATGCGCTCTGGCGTGCGCTGCTGGCGGCTGCAGCAGGGGCGAGGCTGTGAGCGGATCGAGGAGATTCTCGCGCCGCCGGGTGGTGCGGCATCTGCTGTTCGCGGTGCTGGCAGCTGGGATGACAGGGCTGGTGTACCGCATACTGCCGCAGCGGGACTGGCGTCACCAGCTAAGCATGGGAACGGCGTACGCGGGACTGGGATTTCTCCTGTGGTCGCTGCTGATCGGCCCCTGGAATGTGCTGCGAGGCCGGGCTAACCCGGTGAGTTCGGATCTCAGACGGGATGTAAGCATCTGGGCTGGCTTGCTGGCGGTTGTGCACACGGGCGTCGGCCTGACGGTTCACCTGCGTGGACGGATGTGGATGTACTTCTTCAAGCGGCTGCATCCGTTGCACATTCAGAACAATGCTTTCGGTGCGGCGAACTACACGGGTCTCCTTGCGGCGCTGCTGTTTGTTATGCTGCTGGCGATCTCGAATGACGCGTCGTTGCGATCGATGGGGGCGCGGCGATGGAAGAGCTGGCAGCGGTGGGCGTATGCGGCGGCTGCCCTGACGGTGGTGCATGCGGTGATCTTCCAGAGTGTGGAGACGCGACATCTCCCGTGGCGAGCGGTTCTATACTTAGAGATCGGGCTGGCTTTGGCGCTGCAGGTAGCGGGAGCGGTAAGGACGGTACGGAAGTGAGACTGGTATTGGTCACTCTTAAGGAATGGTTCTATTGATGAAGCTGCGTCCTGTATTGCTTGTCCTGCTGTTACTCACCGGCTTTTACTATCTGACGACGCACCTTGCGTCGACGGGGGCAATGGCGCCGATGGTGCGCCGCGCCCTGCTGGGACCGCAGGCGGATGTTGCCGGGACGAGTCTCCAGACGGTGAAGGGGCCGATGGGGGCGTTTGACCTGACGGAGGCGTCGGCAGCTCCGGCGTTTGACACGGAAGAACAGCAGAACATGGGTGTGTACAAGAAGGCGCTGCCGTCGGTCGTGAATATCACGTCGACGGCGGTGCAGTTCGACTTCTTCTACGGTCCAGTGCCGCAGCAGGGGCAGGGATCGGGGTTCATCCTGGACAAGCAGGGGCTGATCCTGACGAACAACCATGTGATCGACAACGCGCAGCGGGTCGAGGTGACGCTGAGCGATAAGCACAAGTACAAGGCGCAGGTGATCGGGATCGACAAGAACCACGACCTGGCACTGATCAAGATTCAGGCGCCGAACCTCCAACCGGCGACGCTGTCGGATTCGAATGGCCTGACGGTGGGACAGAAGGTGTACGCGATCGGAAATCCGTTTGGGCTGAACGGCACGATGACGCGGGGCATCATCTCGTCTATCCGGTCGATCCGCGGGCCAAACAATAACCCGATCGAGGACGCGATTCAGACGGACGCAGCGGTGAATCCGGGCAACTCGGGTGGTCCGCTGCTGAACTCGCGCGGTGAGGTGATCGGGATCACGACGCTGATCGCGAGCAATGGAGCGGACCAGAGCTCGGGCATCGGGTTTGCGATTCCGATCAACACGGCAAAGGCGGTGCTGGACGATTTTGCGAAGTATGGGCACTCCCGGCGGCCATCGCTCGACATTGTGACGCTTCCGGTGTCGCCGGATATTGCGGAGCAGATCGGGCTGCCGGCGGACTATGGCATCCTGATTGACCGCGTGATTCCGGGTGGGGCGGCGGAACGGGCCGGTCTGAAGGGCGGCACGCAGCGGATGTACAACGGCAACCAGCCAGTGATGCTGGGGGGCGACCTGATTGTGGCGCTGGACGGGCAGGAGATCGCGACGGTGCAGGATCTGTCGGCGGCCATGAATGCTCACAAGGCGGGTGACGTGGTGACGCTGACGATCTTTCGCGGGCGGCGGCGTATGGATGTGAAGGTCACGCTGAGCGACGCGAAGGACCAGGGACCGGGGCAGACGACGTAGCGGAGCAGGCCGCTTCTTTTGCGGCGACTTAGAATCGAATAGGTATGGAACCCGTTCAACTGCCGCCCCCTCCACCGGCGGTCTACAACTGTCCGCAGTGCAGCCACTACATCCACGAAGGGACGCTGGTGTGTCCGGAGTGTGGGACGCTGATCTATGGTCAGTACGTGGCCGGGCTGGCCCATGTGGCGCAGACGATGGAGGGCGAGAAGCGGTGGGACGAGGCGCGGGCGGCGTGGGGTGAGGCTCTGACGTGGCTGCCGGAGGGGACGACGCAGGCTGGTGCGGTGCAGTCGCGGGTGGCGGCGATCGACTCCCACGCGCGGGCGGACCAGGAGAGGATGGCGAAGTGGACCAAGCGGCTGGGTCCGCTGGCCCCGATCCTGCTGTTTCTGGGCAAGTTGAAGGGCATTCTTTTTGTGCTGTTCAAGATGAAGTTTCTGTTCAGCTTTTTTGCGTTCTTCGGGCTGTACTGGGCTTTGTTCGGGTGGAAGTTCGGGCTGGGATTTACGCTCTCGATCCTGGTGCATGAGATGGGGCACTACTGGGCGGTGAAGCGGCGTGGTTTGAAGGCGGATTTGCCGGTGTTTATGCCGGGGCTGGGGGCGTATGTGCGGTGGTATGCGATGGGCATACCGTTGGACGGGCTGGCGGGGATCGCGCTGGCGGGGCCGCTGTTCGGGTTGGGCGCGGCGCTGATCTGCCTGGGGCTGTTTGCCTGGACACACCAGCAGGTGTACCTGGCGCTGGCGCATACGGGGGCGTTTATCAACCTGCTGAACCTGATTCCGGTGGTGGGGCTGGACGGGGCGCAGGCGACCTATGCCTTGAACCGGCTGCAGCGCGGTCTTCTCCTTCTGAGCACGATTGTGCTGTTTGGGCTGATGAAGGAGGGTGTGTTTCTGTTTCTGGCCGCGGGCATGACGTGGCGGATGTTTACGAAGGACGAGCCGGCCGAGGGGTCGGCGAAGACGATGGTGTATTACCTCCTGCTGCTGTTCTGCGCTGGGGGCGTTTCTGTTTATTGTGCCGCCGGGGACGGTGCGGGGGCAGCGGATGTTTTAGGCCGATGCTGTCCTGGGGGTACCCCCCCCCCGGATCAACTTGTAAAATAGCCAGAATCAATGACATACAAAACGGGGCGCCTGCAAAATCCTCCATCCATTAGGTTTATGGGTAAATTCCTCATAACAAAGGAGAAGGGTTGCCGCTGATATTGGATAGGCGGCTGGTTTCGATCCCGTATCCCTAGGTTCGTCCGTACTTTCATTCTAATCAGGTGATCGGAGATGTACGCCATAGCTAAATCGCTGTAACAGCTGGGTTTGTACAGGCCAGGTGACTTGACGGTGTGGTTTGGCTATTGAAGTTAATCCTCCGCGGGACAGGTGGCTCGCCCGGGATCCCGCTTGACGCTTCGGCTGTCCCAACTGTGGTTAGAACTGTTGGAGTTTGTGATTCGCTGAGTTGATCGGGTAAGTGTGTTGGGTATTCGGGTATCGGGTATTGGGTATCGGGTGTTGGGTATGAGGTTTTGGAGGGCTGGAGCGAGGGCAACGAAACGCAGGTCTCTCCGCTGTCGGGTAGATCCAGGGTGCTTTCAGGGGACCGTGGGGGTGGCGGGGCGGCGAAGGCGGTAGACGACGAATGCGGCGAGGGCTATGCCGAAGGCTTCGAGACCGCGGACGGTCCAGTAGCGCGCGCCGTGGGTGTGGTGGAGGGAGCCGCTTTGCCATGCGTTCCTGGTGGCGATGAGGTCTTCGGCGAGGCCGGGGATGGTGATGCTGTGGAGGTCTGTGGTGGGGAGTGAACCGAAGATGCGGTCGGGGGTGGGGCGGGCGCCGTTGCGATCTTTGGGAATGGCGGCGATGAGGGCGTTGACCTCCGCGTCGCGGGGGTCGTTGAAGAGGGCGGAGTCGGCGGTATTGGGGAAGAGGGTTGCGTGGCCAGTCAGCTTGTTTTCGATGGCGGCGACGGCATCCTGGCAGACGCCGAGGGCGTAGTAGCCGCCAAAGGGAAGAGCGGGGCGGGCGAGGTGCTGGTGGATGTAGGCCACGGCCATGAGACCGGTGAGGCGGGTGACCTCGACGGCGTCCGCGCCGGTATAGGTGTGAGCGTGGCGGCCGAGAACCCAGGGCTGGTTGAGCTCGTCCATGGTGCGGAACTCGGCTTTGCCGTCGATGCCGAAGTAGAAGGCGACGTCGGCGTTGATGCGGGGGCCGCGGATGAACCACTCGTACTCGGTGTGGGTGACGGGGACGAGGAGGGGACGGCTGGTGCCGGGGACAAGGATCTGCGGAGTTGACCCAGAAGGGCATCATGACGTCTTCGCCATTGAAGTGAAAGTGGCCGAAGTTGGCGAAGTAGCGTGCGTCGGCGACGGCCACGGTGTGGCCTGTGGCGGTGAGGGCCTCGATCAGATGTTCGGGGGAGTCCGCGGTATGGCCGGCGATGGTGGCCGTTGCTTTGGGGTTGTTGTCGAGGGGGTTGAGGGAGAGACGGTTGAGGACGTAGGCGAGGCGGGCGCTTTCGGGGTGCGTGGGAGCGATGGCGGGGTCGGGGCCGTCGCCGCGGGTGACGCCGTCGCCGAGGGCAGTGACGATTCCCTCAGTGGTGAAGCCGGGAAGTGTGGAGGGCTGGTTGAGGTCTATGGTTTCGGGGTGGGCAAGCGTATAGGGGCCGAGGTCGATCCAGGTGGCGATGGAGGGTGTTGGGCAGTTGTCTGGAGCAGTTGTGGGTTCCTGCGACTCCGGTGGCGCATCAGACCCCACCCTTTCGCGATGAGACTGCGAGAGGGTGGGGCACCCGCCGGGGTTTCCGGGATTGGCGAGGCTTTCGGCCTGAGAGTCTTTGCCGACGATGTGGCCGGCTACGCGGACGGTGGGATTGATCTCGCGCATGGTCCAGCCGGGGAAGCGGTTGAGGCCCTCCCAGTCCTTTCCGAGGATGAGTTTGCGCATGGTGTCGGCGAGCTTTGGGGTGAGGAGGGCGGGACCGTTCTTGCTGCCTTTGTCGATCTCGGAGAGGACGGCTTCGGTGAAGCCAGGTTTGGTGGAGAGATGCTGCATCATCTCGGAGAGGAGGATGGTGTTGGGAGGCATGGGGCCGGTGGGCGGGGTGTAGCGTGCGCGGCCGCTGCAGCCGGCGAGCGCGGTGGCGACAGCTCCGGCGATGGCGCCGATGAGGAACCAGCGGGCTTTGGGAGCGGGGACGCGGACGGACGAGCGCATGAGTAGTTGTAACCGATTGGGTGCGGGGGCGAGGCGGCGGGATACCTCGAGCCTTGGGGTTGAGCCGCGGTTTAGAGGCGCCGGTCCACGGTTTTATTCTTCGAGGACGGCGCTTTCCAACTGACGAGAGATGATTTCCGGGTAGCCCTTCGTTGGCCCACGGTCCGGCTTGCGGTTGGTTGGTCTACTTTCCCGGATCGTGCGCTGCAGCCTGCGGGTCAATTACGGTGTTATGCCCTTCCGCGACGAGCCAGCGCTTATCACGATGCACAAACACCAGCGTCAACATGTTTCTGTTCGGCGGTGCGATGGATCCATTCGGGGATGGGAACCCGTCCATCGGAATGGCCTGTGTGACGATCACTACGCCTGGAGCGACCTGCCGCAGCTCCGTCGTCTCCGCGTCGTGCATCTGCCGGTCTTTGAATGTCGATCTGTGCATGCGGTCATGGGCCAGAAACACCTGCGCTTTTCCACGCCAGCGCATGCCCACAATGTTCACCCACTCCACATCATCCGTCATGTAGCTCACGAACGCCTTCATATCATGGTGATTCCACGCCGCCTCCAATCCATCGAGCGCCGCATGGATCTCCGCGGCATCGTTTGCAGGAATGGAGCTTTGTGCGACGCTTTTTCTCAGGTGAACCGAGCACCAACGCTATTCCAACGACTGCGACCCATTTGCCATCCGCATCCTGACCGCCTCCATGCCGACAGCTTACCGTGAAAGTGCTTCATACTGGACCAAAGCTCCGCTATAGGTCCTACATCGGGGTAGCTGACGAGAATGCGACTTAGCGTGACTAATTTCTCGTGACGTGCTGACGGGCTCAGTCCTCAGTTTCCGAAAACCCTGACTTTGCAGGCGGTTCAACAAGCACCCATAATCTGAGAGATGGTGAATAACCAAAAGGTGTTTGTGATTGCCTGGCTTGGGACAGCGGCTCTACTCTTCGCTGCGGGCTCAGCTGACTACGGAGGATCACGTCTGGAGACTGCTGTGGAGGCGCTTACCGTTGCTTCTGCTGCGGGGACAGTTGTCACAACATTTTTGCGTTTCGCTCGTTCTGGAGAGCCGCTTCAGCAGACAGTGGGTTTGCTGTTTTTGGGCTTGCTTCCTCGCCGTTTCTTGTAGGAGCGCTGCTGGCCCTCAACGGAACTGAGCCGAATTTTCACTACACCTCGATGGGTGGACTACTCTTCTACGGTCTCCTCGCAGAGATCACGGCTGCAACGCTACTAGTTTCACGCGTCTTCGCACGGTGATGCGTAACCAGCAACCTGGCCAGCCAATCCAGGGGTCCCAGAAACGGCGTTTTCGGAATAGATGAGATATCGCCACGATTTGAGGCGAGTCTGTGCGGTGTGAGCCTCTGGTGTCATCCCTTGTGTTCGGTTGCGTGTTTGCGGGCTTTGGCGGCGGCGGGCGAGTTGGGGACGAACTGTTTTCCGGTCTTGGAGGCGACGACCTTTTTGCGGTCTGTCGCTTTGCGCTCCTCCGGTGAGAGCTCCTTCCAGGCGGCGTCGGGGAGGTAGCGGTGGGTTTCGCCGCCCTGGACTGCGGGTTTGCCGTCGGCGGTGTGCCAGTGCTCGTCGCCCCATTGCTTCAGGGATTCCTGTGCGGCGTTGCGAGGGTGCTTGTAGCCGCCGCCTTCAGCCTCGTACTCGTGGGCGACGAGTTGGGCTTTGCGAGCGCTCCACTGGCCGGCGCGGCCGCCCTTGTCGCCTGCCATCACCTCTGCCTTGATCTTGTCGCGCAGCTCTGGTTTGGTGTAATCACCGGCGCTGCTGCTGGCCGACTTCTTGCCTGCTGCCTTTGTCGCGGTCTTCTTCGGAGGGGATTTCTTTGCTGCGGTTGCCGCGGCCTTTGTTGTGCTCATGCGTCGTCACCTCACCTGCTATAGAGAGATGCCTGCTGCGGCCCGAGGACAAAAGGAAGGGTTCCGGGAGCTGAACTCCGGGAACCCTCTCCGTAACGCGGGTGGATCGTTGCTCCTAATAGGCGCGGTAGACGCCGCGGTAGGCGATGGGCGGGTAGGCGTATCCGTAGGGTGGGGGTGGGTAGCCATAGGGGCCGGGAGGATAGTTGTAGACCACCTGGGGCCGGGGCTGCTGCATGACGACAGGGGCCGCAGTCTGCTGGATGATGGTGGGGGACGGGGCCTGGACGACGACGACGGTGGGGCTCGGCTGGGCGTAGGCCTGCTGGATGGGTGCGGGTTGTGCGTAGGCCTGCTGCACGGGTGCGGGTTGCTGCTGTTGAGCGTAGGCGCGCTGGATGGGTGCGGGCTCGGGAGCGGGATCGGGCTCGGAGTAGTTGAATCGGGAGATCATCTGCGGCTGGTGCTGCACCTCGGATTTGGTTGGGATGCCGAGATCGTCGAGGAGCTTGATGGTGAGGAGGGTCTCGGCTTTGAGCACGGGGCGTGGGCCGCGGCGCGGGAGGTTGATGAGATCGATGGGCCAGAGGACGGGGATCAACCACTCGACGGTGTCGCGGACGGCGTGGCCGGTTCCGAGGATTTTTCCGTCGCGGTCGACGGGATTTTTGCCGGAGGTTGCGATGACGCGACCCTGAATGGGGATGACGGTGTCATTGCCGACGACGATGCGGTCGAACTTGAGCTCCATCCAACCCTTGCCAACGAAGTGGCCTGGATCTTTGTAGTCTTCGAAGTGCCCGACGAGATAGCTGCCGTAGGGGAAGACGGAGCGGCCGTAGAGCTCGGTGCGGCTTACCTGGCAGAGGACCGGGTCGCCGAGGTGCATTGTTTTGGATGAGAGATTTGGCTCGGAGACCATGCAGCGCAGGACCGAACCGGCGGGGATGAGCTGCTCTGCGCGTGCGGCGAGCGAAACGGGGCAGAGTAGCAGCAGGGTGGCAAGAAAGCGCTTCATGGGGCCTCTCCTCAGACACGCGAAGTACGGAAAGATCGTGTGTCCTAACCTTCGGGTTACTCGGATCGTGGGACGGATCGACGACTTACCTGTGAGTGGAGCGATTGCTGGCGGGAATGATAGCGCAGAAGGGGTACGTCCGGCGATACTCTTCCGGCCTTGTTTTCCACCGGTGTGAGCGAGCAGCAGAGTCCCCCGGGTTCAGGGTTGCGCGAAGAAGCCGTGGCGGGCCTGGACGGCGAGCTTTTTGTCTTTGGCTCGCAGATCGAGCTTGTGGTAGCTGTTTGGCGCCATGTCGGCTGGGGGTGTGTATCCGAGGAGGTATTGGAGGCGCAGGTCCTCCGCGATCTCCGCGTAGATCTGGCGCAGGCCAAGGGTGCGAGAGACGGTGAAGACGCGGCCGCCGGTGGTTTCGGAGAGGTGCTGGAGGAGCTTGAGACCGGAGTCGGAGCCGCCGGGGAAGAGGACGGCCGGGCCGCCAGGAGAGGGGGCGTAGAGGCCGCCGGCGCTGTAGAGGATGGAGTAGATCTGGACGTCGGCGCGCTGTGCCTGCTCGATGGCTTCGGCGAGGGATTTGTGGCTGCCGTTGTCGCCGCCGTCGGTGAGGATGACCATGGCTTTGCGGCCGGTTTCTTTGCTGAGGATGTTTTTTGCGACGGCGTAGATGGCGTCCTGGAGGAGGGTGCCGCCGGGGACGGTGGGATCGGGGCCGAGGCTGAGGAGCGCGAGGTGGAGGGCATCGGGCGAGTTGGTGAGGCCGCGCAGCTGACGTACATGGGAGTCGACCTCCACGAGGAGGGCGCGATCTTGTTTGCGGCCGAGCATGGTTTCGAAGAAGATGTCGCTGGCGAGGGTCTCGTCGCTGATAAGGGTGCGCTGGCTGGCGCTGGTGTCGACCATGAGGGCGATGGTGAGGGGGAGGTCGGAGCCCTGGGAGAAGTAGCGGATGGGCTCTTCCCTGCCGTCCTGCTTGAGGAGGAAGTCGTCTTTGGTGAGGCCGCCGGTGATCTGGCCGTTTTTGCCGGTGACGACGGCGGAGATGGCGACGATGCGGGTGGCTACTTTGAGGGTGGTGATGGGGGAATCGGGGGTCGGAGATTGAGTGGGGGTCGTGGTCTGGGCACAGACTGCTGCGGAGAGGATCAGGAGGGCTACGGCGGTGAGAGGCTTGTTCAACTGCGCGTCCTGGGGGTGGGGGCCCTTGCTGGGGGATGATAGCGCAAACGGGGAGGCGCAGACACCTGCTTTTTTAGTTGGCGATAGTTGGGGGGAGCGGGTTAGAGGGGGCCGAGGGCGTCGAGTTTTTTGGCGACGAGCTCGTTGAGCAGCGCGGGGTTGGCCTGGCCTTTGGAGAGGCGCATGGCCTGGCCGACGAAGAAGGCGGCGACGGTCTTTTTGCCGCCGCGGTACTGCTCGACCTGCTTGGGGTTGGCGGCGATGACCTCGTCGATCGATGGCTTCGATGGCGGAGGTGTCGGAGATCTGCTGCGGCTTTTCGCGCTCGTAGACGGCGGGAAAGTCCTCGTTGAGCTGAAGGCGGAGTCGAGGAGCTGCTTGAGCTGTTTGCTGGAGAGCTCGCCGGCTTCGGCGAGGTCGGCGGCCATGACGATGCCGGCGATGGAGACGGGGGACTGCGTCGAGCTCGAGGTTGGCGGCGCGGAGGCGCATGGTGAGCTCGCTGGTGAGGATGGCGGCGACGCGGCGGGGATTTTTGGCGACCTTGGCGGCGGCCTCGAACTGATCGGCGAAGGCGCGCGTGGCGGTGAGGGTGGCGGCGTCCTGGTCGGTGAGGCCGTACTCGCGCGATCATGCGGGCGCGGCGGGCTTCGGGGAGCTCGGGCAGGGACTTGAGGATCTCGGCCTGCCACTCGGCGCCGACGATGAGCGGCGGGAGGTCGGGTTCGGGGAAGTAGCGGTAGTCGTGGGCCTGCTTCTTTGGAGCGCATGGAGAAGGTGCGGCCTTCGGCGTTGTTCCAGAGGCGCGACTCCTGGACGACGCGGCCGCCGTCTTCGAGGACGCCGATCTGGCGCTCGATCTCGTACTCGAGGGCGGCGCGGATGTAGCGGAAGCTGTTGACGTTTTTGACTTCGGCCTTGGTGCCGAACTTGTCTGCTCCTTTGAGCATGACGCTGACGTTGGCGTCGCAGCGGAGGGAGCCTTCTTCCATGTTGCAGTCGCTGACGCCGGTGTAGAGGAGGATTTCCTTGAGGCGGGTGAGGTATTCGAAGGCCTCGTCGGGGGTGCGGAGGTCGGGCTCGCTGACGATCTCGACGAGCGGCGTGCCGCAGCGGTTGAGGTCGATGTAGGTGCGGGAGGACGGAGTCGGCGAAGCCGTCGTGGATGCTCTTGCCGGCGTCTTCTTCCATGTGGAGGCGGGTGATGCCGATGCGTTTGGCGTTGCCGTGGGCGTCGGGGACGTCGATGGCAGCCGTGCTCGGCGATGGGCTTGTCGAACTGCGAGATCTGGTAGCCCTTGGGGGAGTCGGGGTAGAAGTAGTTTTTGCGGGAGAAGATGCTGGTCTCGCGGATCTCGCAGTCGATGGCGCTGGCGGCGAGGACGGCGAACTCGACGGCGCGGCGGTTGAGGACGGGCAGGGCGCCGGGGAGGCCGAGGCAGGTGGGGCAGACGTGGGTGTTGGGCTCGCCGCCGTACTGGTTGAGCGCAGCCGCAGAAGGCCTTGGTCTCGGTGAGGAGCTGGACGTGGACCTCGAGGCCGATGACGGGCTGGTATTTGGCGAGGACTTCTGGCGAGACGGCGGTAGCTGTGGACATCGTGAGGTTGATTTTACCAAGCGCGCTCCGGCCGGAGGTTGGACGCATCTGAGACCTAGACTCCGCTGTATCAGGAAGGATGACGATGGCGTTTCGGCTCCGAGCACGACGAACGGCACAGAAGGCAGCACCGCAGGACGCGCAGAAGAATCTGGAACGGCCGAGCGCGCAGGAGATCTATGAGCAGGTTGCGAACAACGCCCGGCAGGAGCTGAAGCGGTCGACGTGGGCGCTGGCGTATTTCGGGTTTTGCCGGCGGCATTTTTATGGGACTGTCGGCGCTGGGTAACGGCGATTGCGCGCTGGCGATGCTGGGGACGACCGAGCAAGATCGCAGTTTTTTGCGAAGATGTTTTATCCGCTGGGTTTTATTGTGGTGATTCTGGGACGGGCGCAGCTGTTTACCGAGAACACGCTGTACCCGGTGGCGCTGGTGCTGGCGGAGAAGAAGCACTTCTGGAACACGATGCGGCTGTGGTTCACGGTGCTGCCTTCAAATGTGCTGGGAGCGCTGGCGTTTGCGGCGCTTGCCGGACGAACGAGTGCGCTGCATCCCGACGTGGTGCATGCGCTCACGCAGCTGGGAATGGAGGCGGTTCACCGGAGCCCGGGCGACGATCTTCTGGAGCGGGGTGATGGGCGGGTGGATCATTGCGACGGCGGCGTGGCTGGTCTCGGGGTCGCACTCGATCACGGGGTCGGTGATGATTATCTGGATGCTGACGTTTCGTGGTCGGTCTGGGCAACTTTGCGCATTGCATTGCGGCGAGCGGGAGATCTCTGACGGCGGTGCTGACAGGGCAGACGCGTTGGACGACTTACCTGTGGTGGCTGGGGCTGGCGGTGGCGGGCAACATCTGCGGCGGCGTGGGCATGGTGACGCTGCTGGAATATGGGCAGGTGGTTTACGGAGATCTGGGGGAGCCGACGCTTCGCGAGGATCCTTCGGGTGCGGCGAAGGCGGAGGAGAATGCGGCTTAGATGAGTGCCGGTCGTGTTTTGGGAGCGGTGGGCGAGGGAAGGGCAACAGCAGATTCCTCCGCTTCGCTCCTGAATGACAAGCAAAAGAACAGACAACGGCAAGGGCAGCGACAACTGCAAGGGCAAGGGCAAGGCACAGTAAGGATGAGTTGAATCGAACGAGGAGGATGCGATGGTGGCTGAGACGGTAAAGATCGTGCGGTTCCACGAGACGGGTGGGGCTGAGGTTTTGAAGATCGACGAGCTGCCTCTACCGGAGCCGGGCAAGGGTGAAGTGCGGCTGCGGGTGAAGGCGATTGGGCTGAACCGGGCTGAGGTGATGTTTCGGATGGGCAAGTACCTGATGCAGCCGGAGCTGCCCTCGAAGCTGGGATATGAGGCGTCGGGAACGGTGGAGGCGGTCGGCGAAGGTGTCGACAAGAGCTGGGTGGGGAAGACGGTGAGCACGGTACCGGCGTTTCCGGTGAACAAATACGGTGTGTACGGCGAGGTCGCCATTGTGCCGGCGACGGCGCTGGCGGAGTATCCGAAGTCGCTTTCGTACGAGGAGGGCACAAGCATCTGGATGCAGTACCTGACCGCGTGGGGGGCGCTGATGCACTTCGGGAAGCTGGCGAAGGGCGACTTTGTGCTGATCACGGCGGCGTCGAGCTCGGTGGGGATTGCGGCGATCGAGATGGCGAAGGCGGAGGGTGCGACGAGCATCGCGGTGACGCGAACGCAGGCGAAAGAAGGCGGAGCTGACGGCCTGGGGGCGGACCACGTGATTGTGTCGGACGAGGAAGATCTAGTGAAGCGTGTGAAAGAGATCACCGGAGGCAAGGGCGCGCGACTGATCTTTGACCCGATTGGAGGACCCATTGTGTCGCAGCTGGCGGAGGCGGCGGCGTACCAGGGGATCATCTTCGAGTACGGCGCGCTGTCGGGGGAAAGACGCCGTTGCCGTTGTTTACGGCGCTGTCGAAGGGGCTGACGTTTCGGGGGTACACGCTGTTCGAGGTCGTCGCCTTGCCGGAGGTGCGGGCACAGGGCGAGAGGTATGTCTTCGACAAGGTTGAGGCGGGGGCGTTCAAGCCGCGGATTGCGAAGACGTTTCCCCTGGCAGAGATCGTCGAGGCGCACCGGTACATGGAGTCGAACCAGCAGATCGGAAAGATCGTGGTGACGGTGTAGCTTGCCGGCGTTGGGGGAGGTAGTAGCTCGGTACAATGGGAGGAGCATGATTCTTCCCTTTGTCCGCGAGCTGCTTGCGGACCTTGAGCACTCTGATGCGTTTGAGCGTGTGCGCCGCCACCTGAGCGCAGGTACGGGGCGAAGGCGTGTGTCCGGCCTGACGGCGACGGCGCGGGCGCTGTATCTGCCGCTGTTTGTGCGCGCGGCGAATGCTCCGTGCCTGATGATCGTGGCGGACAACAAGGCGGCGGAGGCGCTGCATGCGGCGGTGCTCTCGGCGTGCGAGCTGACTGGCGCGCTGGATGCGCGCAGGTGCTGCGGCTGCCGGCGCACGATGTGCTGCCGTTTGAGAATCTGTCGCCGCATCCGGAGATCCAGGAGACGCGCGCGGCGACGCTGTGGAAGATCTGCGAAAGGCTGCGGGCGGGCGCGGCTGGTGATTGCGCCGGTGGAAGCGGCGTGCATGCGGCTGTTCTCGCGCGACTACTACACCGGGCTGGCGCTGCAGCTGCGGCGGCGAGGAGTATATGCCGGAGATGCTGATCGAGCATCTGCTTTCGGTTGGCTACACGAAGGTGGACGTGGTGGAGATGCCGGGGCAGGTGACGATGCGCGGCGGCATTATCGATGTGTACTCGCCGGAGATGGACCGGCCGGTGCGCATCGACTTTTTCGGCGATGAGATCGAGTCGATCCGGAAGTTCGATCCGGAGACGCAGCGGTCGAGCTCGACGCTGGACGAGGCGCTGCTGCTGCCGCTGACCGAGACGCCGGTGACCGAGCGATTGCTGCAGGCGATCAATGCGCGGCTGACGCGGCGGGGTCTGCGGCGGGCGCGGCGATGGAAGGCGGAGAGACGCCGGGCGAGTTGCAGACGCATGTGGCGACGCGCACCGGCGACGCAACGGTGTTTCCGGGGTGGGAGTTTTTTGCGCCGGTGGCGGGTGCGCCGCTGACGCTGCTGGACCTGATGGGCCGCTCGACGCGCGTGTTTGTGGAAGAGCCGGCGATGGTGAAGAACCAGGGCGAGCGCTGGTGGAACAAGGTGGAGCAGAGGCATGAGCGCGCGGGGATCGGGAACCTGGTGCGGCCGGAGGATATGTATCTTTCGCCGTGGGATCTTGAGGACGGCTGCGCGCTGTTTACGGGATGCGACCTGGACCAGCTGGGCGCGGTGGATGTGCTGGATGCGGACCGCAGCGAGCTGAGCGAGGTGGATTTTGCAACGCGGCCGACGCTGCGGTTTCATGGCATCGATTCCGGCGCTGATCGATCAGCTGAAGTCGCTGATGACGCAGGATGCGCGGGTGCTGCTGGCGGCGCCGAACCAGGGCGAGGTGGAGCGGCTGGCGGGGCTGCTGCAGGAGTACGGGTGCCGTACCGGCTGGGATCGCGCACGCAGCAGGCAGGCAGCGCGACGGTGTATTCGGAGTCGAGCTACCTGGCGGGGGATCTGCGCACGCCGGTGATTGTGCGGACGGCGATTGCGAGCGGGCGTGCAGGTGCTGATCTGCGATCGGGCGACGGCGCGGCAGATCGTGATCTTCGGGGCGCAGGATCTGAGCGACGACGCGGATGTGACGGCGCGGCCGGCGCCGCGCAAGAAGTCGAAGACGGCGGCGTTTCATCTCGGACTTCCGCGACCTTGCGGTGGGCGATTACGTGGTGCATGTGGAGCATGGGATCGCGCAGTACTGCGGGCTGCGGGTGATTGAAGAGAACGATGCGCCGCCGCTGGAGCTGATGATCCTGGAGTTTGCGGACGAGGCGAAGCTGTATGTTCCGCTGACGCGGCTGGATCTGATCCAGAAGTACCGCTCGACCGACACCGGGCCTGCGCCGCAGCTGAACAAGCTGGGCACGCAGGCGATGGGCAGAAGACCAAGGCGCGCGTGAAGAAGGCCATGGCAGGATATGGCCGCGAGCTGTTGAAGCTGTATGCGCAGCGCGAAGGCGGCGGAGGGCACGGCGTTTTCTCCGGACAACAATATGCAGCGCGAGTTTGAGGATGCCTTCGACTTCAACGAGACGGACGACCAGCTCGACGGCGATTGCGGACATCAAGCGCGACATGGAGTCGCACGCAGCCGATGGACCGGCTGCTGTGCGGCGACGTGGGCTACGGCAAGACGGAGGTCGCGATGCGCGCGGCGTTCAAGGCGGTGCAGGACTGGCAAGCAGGTGGCGGTGCTGACGCCGACGACGGTGCTGAGCTTCCAGCACTACGAGAGCTTCAAGAGGCGGTTCGCGAACTTTCCCGGTGAACGTGGAGATGATCTCGCGCTTCCGCACGGCGAAGGAGCAGAAGATCATTCTGGAGAAGGCGGAGCAGGGCAAGGTCGACATCCTGATCGGCACGCACCGGATTCTGTCGAAGGATCTGAAGTTTCAGGATCTCGGGCTGCTGGTGGTGGATGAGGAGCAGCGCTTCGGCGTGCGGCACAAGGAGCGGCTGAAGCAGATGCGCGCGGCAATCGATGTGCTGGCGATGTCGGCGACGCCGATTCCGCGCACGCTGCATATGTCGCTGATCGGGCTGCGCGATATGAGCGTGATCGAGACGCCGCCGAAGGACCGCATGGCGATCCAGACGATCGTGGCGAAGTTCGACGAGAAGCTGGTGCGGACGGCGATGGAGATGGAGCTGGAGCGCGGCGGGCAGACTTACTTCGTGCACAACCGCGTGGAGACGATCTACGAGCTGGCGGCGAAGATCCGCGAGCTGGTGCCGCAGGCGCGCGTCGTGGTGGGGCATGGGCAGCTGCCGGAGGCGGAGCTGGAGCGGGTGATGCTGGCGTTTATGAACCACGAGTACGACGTGCTGTGCGCGACCTCGATCATCGAGAACGGGCTGGATATTCCGCTGGCGAACACGATCATCATCAACCGCGCGGACCGGCATGGGTTGAGCGAGCTGTACCAGCTGCGCGGGCGCGTGGGGCGCTCGAACCGGCGCGCGTATGCGTATCTGCTGATTCCGCCGGAGCAGGAGCTGACGGAGATTGCGCGGCGGCGGCTGGCGGCGCTGAAGGAGTTCTCCGATCTGGGCGCGGGCTTCAAGATCGCGGCGCTCGATCTGGAGCTGCGCGGCGCGGGCAACATGCTGGGCGGCGAGCAGAGCGGGCACATCGAGGCGATCGGCTTTGAGATGTACACGACGATGCTGGAAGAGGCCGTGCGCAAGATGAAGGGCGAGAGCGAGAAGCCGGCGCATGCGAACACGGTGCATCAATCTGGGCATCTCCGTGCGCATCGACGACAGTTACATCCCGGAGGAGAACCAGCGGCTGCGCATGTACAAGCGCGATTGCCGGGGCGGCGGACTACGCAGCGCTGACCGATGTGCGGGCGGAGCTGGAGGACCGGTATGGCGAGCCGCCGGAGAGGGTGCTGAATCTGCTGGCGGCGGGAGAGATCCGGCTGCAGTGCGAGCGGCTTGGCATCGCGCAGCTGGAGCGCAAGCGGACGGCGATCGAAGAGGCTGCCGGCGGCGCCGAAGCCCGCTCCCAACGGACAGCAGTGGGCGCGCCGCTGCAGCCGTTGCGGCCGGGCCAGATTGCGCGGCCTGCGCCCGCGGCACGGCCGCTGCAGCACAGTTTCAACGCGGTCTCGCAGCGGCAGGTGACGAACGCGACGCTGGCGGCGCGGGCGACGGTTGGAGTGCGACCGGCGAGTGCGGCAATGGCGCAGGCGGGAAAGATAAGGCGATGCGCGACATGCTGCACATCAAGTTTGTCGACCGGAGTGCCGACGAGAGCTTTGCAAATGCGGGTGCGAGCCGGGGCGAGATGGGCGTCGATCCGGGGATGCTGATGAAGCTGGTGAGCCGCAACGCGAAGAACGGGGCGCAGTTTACGCCGCAGGGCGTGCTGCGATGGCCGCTGACGTCGGCGCAAGGCGGAGGATGTTCTCGCGCGAGACGCGGGCGCTGCTGGATTCGCTCGACGTGGAACGGCCAGTGACCGACGTGACCGGTAATACAATGATTCGCAGCGACAGAGGAGTATTCGTGCATCGATCGATTCGCGCAGCTTGCACCTTGATGGTCTTTGGAGCGTTGATGACAACCGCAGTGCAGGCGCAGCATCCGTCTGCCGATGGAGCCATGCAGACGTTCCGCTTCTTGTCCGACCAGTATTTCGACGACGTTTATTTCCGCTATCTCGCCTACGAGCGGGACCGCGGCGGGCCTGCACCAGTACGACACGAAGCTGGAGGACTACTCGGCTGACGACGGTACAGAAGCAGATTGCGGCGCTGCACAGCTACGAGACAGAAGATCGCGGCCATCGACCCGTCGGCGCTCGACGCGTCTGTGGCCGGCGATCGCGAGATTCTGCTGAACAGCATTCGATCGCAGCTGCTGTCGCTCGAGGTGATTCGCAACTGGGAGAAGAATCCGGACAACTATTCTTCGGGCATTACCGGCTCGGTCTTCGTGATGATGAGCCGGAATTTCGCGCCGGCGAACACGCGGCTGCGCGCGGTAGTGGAGCGCGAACGGCAGATGCCGCAGGTGTTCGCGGAGGCGCGGAAGAATCTGAAGAACCCGCCGCACATCTATACCGAGATTGCGCTGGAGCAGATCGACGGGCTGGTGAGCTTTTTTCAGAACGATGTTCCGTCTGCCTTCAAAGATGCCGACGATGCCAAGACGCAGGCGGACTTCGCGCGGTCGAACGCGGCGGTGATCGCGGCGCTGAAAGAGTACGGCGCGTGGATGAGATCCGATCTGCTGCCGCGCTCGAACGGCGACTACCGGCTGGGCGCAGAGACGTTCCGCAAGAAGCTCGCAGTACGACGAGATGGTGGATATACCGCTGGACCGGCTGCTGACGATTGCGTATGCGGATCTGCATAAGAATCAGGCGGAGTTCAAGCGGATCGCCCATGAGCTGGATGCGTCGAAGACGCCCGAGCAGGTGCTAGCGGAGCTGGCGACGATTCATCCTGCGCCGGACAAGCTGCTGCCCGCATTTCAGAACACATTTTCGGGGCTGATAGCCTTTATCGAGGAGCATCACATCATCACGATTCCGAGCGAGGTGGAGCCGACGCTCGAAGAGACGCCGCCGTTTATGCGGGCCACGACGCTTGCTTCGATGGATCCTCCGGGGCCGTTCGAGACGCACTCGACAAAGGCGTACTTCAACGTGACGCTGCCGGAGAAGGACTGGACGGCGGCGCACATTGCGGAGCATATGGCGAGCTTCAACGTGGGCACGATCATTTCAACCAGCGTGCATGAGGCGTATCCCGGGCACTACGTGCAGTTTCTGTGGCAAAGCCAGTTCCCTTCCAAGGTGCGCAAGCTGGTTGGAGCGAGCACCAATATTGAAGGCTGGGCGCATTACTGCGAGCAGATGATGCTGGATGAGGGCTACGGGCAGCCGGGCGCGGGCGCGACGGATGCAGCGGGAGGCGAAGCTCATCCGGCTGGGACAGCTGCAGGATGCGCTGCTGCGGGATGCGCGCTTTGTGAACTCTATCAAGCTGCATACGGCACAGGGCGAGGCCAGCGGCCAGTGGACGATAGACCAGGCGGTCGACTTGTTTGTGCAGGAGGGATACCAGTCGCACGCAGTTGGCCTGGTGGAGACGAAGCGTGGAACCTCGGACGCGACGTATCTCTACTACACGCTGGGGAAGCTTGAGATCATGAAGCTGCGCGAGGATCTGAAGAAGAAGCAGGGGGCGGCGTTCAACCTCCAGAGCTTTCATGATGCGTTTATGCGGCAGGGACCTGCTCCGATGAAGGTGATTCGCAAGGCGATGCTGCACGACGACTCCCCGGTTTTGTAACGATACAAGTTGCTTATTATGTAGCAGCGCTCGAACGCTGCTACCCGTAAGTGCTATACCTGGCCTTACTTCCGCTTGCTAGTGTGGATGAGATCGATACTTAAAGGAACACGAAACAACAATGGCATACCAGAAGGTCCGCAAAGCAGTTTTTCCAGCCGCAGGCATGGGCACACGCTTTCTTCCCGCTACCAAGGCGATGCCGAAGGAGATGCTGCCGCTGGTGGATAAGCCGCTGATCCAGTATGGCGTTGAGGAGGCGGTGGCCGCCGGATGCACGGAGATCATCATCGTGACGGGACGCGGCAAATCCACGATGGAGGATCACTTCGACAAGTCGTTCGAGCTTGAGGCGACGCTTGAAGCGCGGGGAAAGACGGCGCTGCTTGAGATTGCGCGATCCGTCTCGAAGCTGGCGAAGATCACGTATACGCGTCAGCCGGAAGCGCTGGGACTGGGGCATGCGGTGCTGATGGCCAAGGAATGGTTGGCGACGAGCCGTTTGCCGTGCTGCTGCCGGACGACATCGTGGATGCGACGGTGCCGTGCATGAAGCAGATGGTGGAGGCGTTCGAGGAGACGCAGGCGAGCATTCTGGGCTCGGAGGTGGTGGAGGGAGCGGCGATCCAGAACTATGGGTGCCTGGACTGCACGCCGGACCCGAAGAATCCCAGGCTGCTGGACGTGAAGAACATGGTGGAGAAGCCGAAGCCGGCGGAGGCTCCGTCGCAGAACGCGATTATCGGACGTTACATTCTGACGCCGCGGATCTTCGAGATGCTGGAGACGATTACACCGGGAGCGGGCGGCGAGCTGCAGCTGACGGATGGTATCAAGGCGTTGTTGCAGTACGAGAAGGTCTACGGGTTCAGCTATGAGGGCAAGCGCCACGATGCGGGCGACAAGCTTGGATTTCTGAAGGCGACGGTAGAGTTTGCGCTGAAACGTGAGGACCTTGGGCCTGCCTTCAGGGAGTGGCTGCGAAGCTTTCCTGTGTAGCACTCCCGGTTCTGTTCAGCTCGCGAACGGCCTCGAAACTTCCGGCGCAGTGAGACATCTTATCTGTGTAGGTTTCAGAAGAGGTGTCCCCCTTGCCGTCGTTATTTGATCCGTTGCTTGTTGGCGATCTGCAGCTTCCGAATCGCATTGTTATGGCGCCTCTGACGCGTCTCCGCGGAACGAAGGATCACATTCCGACGCCGGTTATGGTGGACTATTACCGGCAGCGTGCGTCGGCGGGACTGATCATCTCGGAGGGCACGCCGATATCGCCGCAGGGCGTCGGGTACGCGCAGGTTCCGGGGCTCTGGTCGCACCAGCAGATCGAGGCGTGGAAGCCGGTTACGGCAGCGGTTCATGCGGCGGGAGGAAGGATCTTCTCGCAGATCTGGCATGTTGGGCGTATCTCGGATCCGGCGTTTCTGAATGGGGAGCAGCCGGTCGGGCCGAGTCCGATCGCGGCGACGGGGCATGTCTCGCTTTTGCGGCCCATGAAGGCGTTTGAGACGCCGCGGGAGCTGCGTACCGAGGAGATTCCGAGCATTATCGAGGACTATCGCCGGGGCGCGGAGAACGCCAAGGCGGCAGGATTCGACGGCGTGGAGATGCATGGGGCGAACGGCTATTTGCTGGACCAGTTTCTTCAGGATGGGACGAATCAGCGGACGGACCGATATGGCGGCACGCTGGAGAATCGGGCGCGCCTGATGCTGGAGGTCACGGATGCGGTGGTTTCGGTATGGGGACCGAACCGGGTCGGCATGCACCTGGCTCCCCGCAGCGACACTCATGGGATCTCGGATTCGAATCCCGAGGCGACGTTTTGTTATGTTGCAACGGAGCTGGGCCGGCGCAGGATCGCGTTTATTGCCGCACGAGAGTATGTCGGTGAACGGAGACTGGGGCCGCAGCTGAAGAAGGCTTTTGGGGGCGTGTACATCGCGAACGAGAGGTTCTCAAAGGAGAGTGCGGAAGCGGTGATCCGCAACGGTGAGGCGGACGCGGTGGCGTTCGGCAAGCTGTTTATCGCGAACCCGGACCTGCCGAAACGCTTTGCTGAAGATGCGCCCCTGAACGAGCCCGTGCCGGAGACGTTCTACTCGCATGGGCCTGAAGGGTATGTGGACTACCCGTCGCTCGAAGGGTAGAGGGGTAAAAGGCAAGAGCAGCGACGCCTGACGTCGCTGCTCTTGGGCTTCAAGGCGCCTACTGGGTGGTTCCGGTGGTGAAGAGGGTGTCTGCGCGGGAGCCGATGACGCGGTAGAGAGCGAACTGCCGTGCGGACTGGGCTCGCAGCTCGAAGAGGAGACTTGCTCGGTTGGATGCCTCGACGTCGACGACATCGACGAAGCGCATCCTCGGGGTGCGATCGAGATGCGCTTCGTCGGTTGCGCTCTTTACGGCGGGTCGCAGCTCGCCATTCACATCTGCTTGTGCGACGACGGTGACGTAGCGCAGGTCGGGCCCGACGCCTGCCGTATGGGCGGTATAGACGTAAGTGGGTGCGCCGCCGTAGCTCAAGGTGTATGCCTTGAGCTCCTCCTCCAATAGAGGAGCTTCGGGCGTAGATGCCGGCTTGGGCGCGGGCTTTGTAGAGGATCTCTTGGGGCGGGTAGCGGGGGCGTGCGATGGCGCGCTTTTCGCAGTGGCTTGAGGCGAAGCGGAGCTTTGTGGTTTGTTTAGCGGGTCCGCGGCGTAGGCCTGGAGCTGCGCGCGGGCGAGCGAACGCATCTTCGCCAGCACCGCGGTGTGCTCGTTTTCGTCCTGCCATGGACGTGCGAAGTCGTGCGGCGACCGGTTTGCCGGATCGGAGACTGCGACCATCTGCTTGAGATTTTTCGGCACGCCGATGAGCTTTGGTATATCTGTGTCGTTGGTTGAGGAGCGTGCCCCGTGCTGCAGCTTCGGACGATCTGGGTCGTCGTTCAGCGAGCGGGAGGTGCCGGTGACGCTGGCGACGTCGTTGGCGGGCTTCTTCTTGGCATCTTCGGGTGAGCGCCGGCGCAGCGTGGGGCGGTCCGGATCGTTCGCGGGAGTGGAGTCAGGGCTGGTGGTTGTAGAGGTGTCGGATGGGGGCGTCGAAGAGCCGCTGCGCCGACGCATGGTGGGACGATCGGGGTCGTCGGCGGGAGAGTCGCCGGGGGTCTTCTTCTGAGGTGTGTCCGTCTGGTCGGGTGTGGCGGGTTGTGGGTCTTTCGCCGAATCCGCGGCTCCTGGCTTGGAGCTGTCGCCCCTGGTGGTGAGGTGGGGACGTGCATCGTCTTTGGAGCTGGTGAGGACAGCCGGGCTGCGCGAGGCGTGCAGAGCTGTCTCTTTCTTTGGCGCGGGCGGAGCTTTGTAGCTGCCGTATCCAAACCAGCCGTCCTCATAGGCGGAGTCGGTGGTTTGGAGATGACGCGCGTAGGCGAGGTCGAGGGAGCCCCGGTCGATGCCCGCCTGCTGGAGGATGTATTCGTTGCCGGGGGTGAGCGCGAACGGGATGGGCCGGGGAAGATAGACGCCCGCGTCCTCGAGAGCACCGTCGATGAAGACCGTGATGGGAACCAGGCGGCTCGCGTCGGGCTTTTTGAGGTCACCCGTCCACTCATAGACACCGACGGCGCGCACCACCTGCTCCGGCCGGGAGACCTTGTGCATCTGTGCGGTGGCTGGGGGACCGTGCAGGGCGGAGCCAATCAGAAGGGCAGGAAGGAGAGTTCGCCTCATATCGTCTCAGATTAGACGCTGACGAGGCGTTCAAAGCTCTATTGAGGCGGTTCGGGGGTCGACGCTTTAAGATGGACGTTGTGCTTACGCCCCTGCTCCAGGTATCCGATCTCCGCATACGGTTTGGTGCGCACGTCGCCGTCGACAGTGTGAGCTTTGAGGTTGGGGAGGCGGAGACGCTTGGACTGGTGGGGGAGTCGGGATCGGGTAAGTCCGCGACGTCTCTGGCGCTGCTCCGTTTGCTGCCGGAGCAGGCGGAGGTGAGCGGCGGGATCAGATTTGCGGGCGAGGATCTGCGCACGCTTTCCGAGAGCGAGATGCGAAGGCGGCGTGGGCGGGAGATCGCGATGATCTTTCAGGAGCCGATGACGGCGCTGAACCCGGTAATGCGCGTGGGCGAGCAGATTGCGGAGGCGGTTCGGGTGCATCGGCCCGGACTGCGCCGGTCCGAGGTGAGGGACCGTGTGATCGAAGCGATGCGCGAGGTGGCGCTGCCGGAGCCGGAGCGCCGGCTGCGCGACTATCCACACCAATTTTCGGGTGGGCAGAGGCAGCGGCTTCTGATCGCCATGGCGATCGTGCATCGGCCGCGGTTGCTGATCGCAGACGAGCCCACCACGGCGCTCGACGTGACCGTGCAGGCGCAGATTCTGGATCTTCTGATGGAGCTGCGGCAGACGCATTCGCTGGCGATGCTGTTTATCTCGCACGATCTTGCGGTGGTGAGCAAGGTGGCCGATCGCGTGGCAGTTATGCAGCATGGGCTGATCGTTGAGCAGGGCCTCGCGGGCGATATCTTTCGCAGCCCGACGCACCCGTATACGCGGCGGCTGCTGGCCTCGGCGCCCACGATGCGAACGGATCGTTCCAAGCCGTTAGCGACTTTGGTTTAGCGGAGGGCTACCCTCCGGAGCTCGAACCAGATATTCTAAATAATTGGTGAACGCTCACCGCCATTCCTGAATGCGAGCTCTTATCGTCTCCGATATCCACGCGAACCTCGAAGGTCTCGAGGCAGTGCTGCGTGCGGTCGAGGGAAGCTTCGATGTGCTGTGGAATCTTGGCGACACGGTGGGGTACGGAGGAAGCCCGAACGAGGTGATCGATCGGGTGAGACCGCTGGCGCAGCTGTCGGTACGGGGCAATCACGATCGTGTGTGTTGCGGGCTGTCGTCCGCTTTGAGCTTCAACCCAACGGCTCGCCTGGCTGCGAACTGGACCGAGAAGGAATTGAGACCAGAGAACCTGAGATGGCTGCGTGAGATGCCGCAAGGGCCGCTGCATCCGATTGTGAAGGGCGTCGAGATGGTCTCGATTACCTGCGCTCACGGATCGCCGCTGAACGAGGATCATTACATCCTGAATATGCGCGACGCGTGGGCGCCACTGCAGCAGATGGATACGGTTGTGACCTTTGTCGGGCATACGCATATCCAGGGGGGGTTTTGCCAAAAGGGACACGAATGGCAGGAGGTGCGGCCTCGCTACCAGACATATAACGAGGCTGAATCGTGGACGCTACAGCTGACCGAAGGCACGAGGCACCTGGTCAACCCGGGGTCTATCGGGCAGCCCCGGGATTGTGACTGGAGAGCCGCCTATGCCATCTACGACGTCGATGCAGCGACCATCACGTATCATCGCGTGCCGTATGATTTGACGGCATCGCAAGGACGGATTCTGATGGCGGGGCTGCCGGAGCGGTTGGCTGCGCGGCTGCGCGAGGGGCGTTAGGCGGACTTCTGCTCTTCAAGGGTGCCGGTGAGCTCTTCCCACTGTGTGAGTAGTGCGGACTGCTGCTCACGAATCGTTTCGATCTCGGCGGAGAGTCGTTGCGACTCCTCGGCTGAGGAGAAGATGCCAAGCTTTTCTTCCGCGGTGTTGAGGGCTTCTTCGAGGCGGAGGACTTCAGTTTCGGCGAACTGAACGCGGTCTTCGAGCTGCTTGAGTTTGATGGGGTTCAGCCGCTTGATCTGCGGCTTCGGCGGCTCCTCGGGTGCTGTGTCCGGCGTATCGACGGTGGTGGCGCTGACCAGGGGTGAGGGATGTGTGATGGAGGCGATTACGCTCTCAGGTCCACCCTGTTTGCGCCAGAGGTAGTCTTCATAGTTTCCGGGGTAGATGTGGACGCGGCGGTCTTCGACCTCGAAGACGCGGGTGGCGAGGCCGTCGATGAAGTAGCGATCGTGTGAGACGAATAGGACGGTGCCGGAGAAGTTGCGGATTGCGTCTAGAAGGACGTCCTTGGCGCGGAGGTCGAGGTGGTTCGTCGGCTCGTCGAGAAGGAGCATGTTGGAGGGAGAGACGAGCATCTTGGCCATGGCGTAGCGGTTGCGTTCGCCACCGGAGAGGACACCGAGCTTCTTAAAGACGTCCTCGCCCGAGAACATGAAGCAGCCCAGGAGCGAGCGGAGCTCGACGACGGGAACCTTGGGAGCGGCGCCGCTGATGTCGTCGAGCATGCCGGCGGCGGGGTCCAGAACCTTGTACTGGTCCTGGGCGAAGAAGTCGACCAGCGCATTGTGGCCAAGCTTGACCAAGCCGGAGGTAGGGTCTTCCTGGCCGCTGAGCATACGAATCAGGGTTGATTTACCCGCTCCATTTGCGCCGACGAGTGCGATGCGGTCACCGCGCTCTATGGTGAAGCTCACGTCTTCGAGGATCGTTTTGGCGCCGCCGTCCGGCTTCGGGTAAACCTTGGTGAGGTTCGCTACCTGGATAACAGTGCGGCCACTGGCCGGCGGCTGTGGGATGGCGAAGTGGATGGTGGCTTCTTCTTCGGGGATTTCGATGCGCTCGATCTTTTCGAGCTCTTTGATGCGGGACTGGACCTGCTTGGCCTTGGTGGCCTGGTAGCGGAAGCGGTTGATGAAGGCTTCGAGATCTTCGATGCGGTCGCGCTGGTTCTTGTACGCGCTTAGAAGCTGGGTTCGGCGCTCCTCTTTTTCCCGGAGGTACTTCTCGTAGTTTCCGTGGTAGAAGTGTGCGCGCTTGTTCCATAGCTCGACCGTTTTGTTGACGGTGACGTCGAGAAAATAGCGGTCGTGTGAGATAAGGACGAAGCCGTTGGGATAGTTGCGGAGGTAGTCCTCGAGCCAGTTGCGGGTTTCCAGGTCGAGATGGTTCGTGGGCTCATCGAGAAGGAGCAGAGATGGTTTTTGCAGAAGCAGTTTGGCGAGAGCGATGCGCATCTGCCATCCGCCCGAGAACTCTTCGGTTGGGCGCTCCCAGTCTTCCTTGGGAAAGCCGAGGCCTCCGAGGACGGTGCCGACCTGGTAATCCAGCGTGTAGATGTCATTGGCGTGCATGAGGTCGGTGATGTGGGAGTAGCGGTCGGCGGCGGCGGCGTACTCGGGGCTGTCGGTAGCGTGTTCGGAGAGCTTGGCGGACAGCATCTCGGCCTCCTGCTCGAGGCCACGCAGGTCGTCGAAGACGGACAGGCACTCTTCAAAGACGGTTTTTCCGCGCATCACGAGGCCATCCTGCGGGAGGTAGCCGAGGGTCATGTTTTTCGCGCGTGAGATCGTTCCATAGTCGAGCGATTCGAGACCGGCCAAGACCTTCAGAAGCGTCGATTTGCCGGTGCCGTTGCCGCCGACGAGACCGGTGCGTTCGTCGGGAGTGATGAGCCAGTTGGCGTCTTCGAAGAGCAGCTTCTGGCCGAAGCGCTTTCCCGCGGAGGAGAGTTGGAGCATGCATCAATTTTCTCATCTGCGGCGGGATTCCCGCAGTGCGCGGCCCCTTGTTGCCAGGCTGCAACCTCCGTGCCAGAGGACAACGCCTACCCTCTCTGCTAAGGTCAGAGATGAGAGCTTGATGTCTGGCCAGCCACAGTTGTTTCCCGAGCCCCGAACCGACACACCGGCCGCCGGACCGCAGACGGTTGTGAGCAGCGATACCCTGGGTACGCCTTTGACGGACCGGCCCGGTGCTCGCGCGGCTCCGGTGTGGCTGCAGCGCCTATCCTTGTTCGTGCTGGTGCTGTTCTGTGTGTATCTGGGCGTGCTGGTGATGGTGCTGCCGTGGTGGACGCGCATCTGGGATCACAATGCCTTTATTCAGGCGCGGCCGATGCTCGCCAAGGTTCTTCACAACGGAGCGGTGCGCGGCGTTATCTCCGGGCTAGGGCTCCTGGATATTTGGGTCGGGATCTCTGAAGCGGTAAATTACCGGGATTATCGGGGCTGATAGCGACATCGTTATGACAGATAAACCGGAAGAGCCGGAGACGCACAGCGATGAGCTAACGGAAGCTCCTTTCGCCTATGAGAACCCTGAGTTCCTCAATTCGCCGGACGGGCGGCTGTTTCGCATCATGGCGGAGTACCAGGAGCCGATGGCGCGGTTTCGGCGCGAACGTATCCAGGATACTGTGGTCTTCTTCGGGTCCGCGCGCTTCCGGGCGCTCGATGTGGCGACCAGCGATCTGCAGCTGCTGGAGAACACTGGATCTTCCCAACCCGCACCCGAACAGGAGCAGCCGGCATGGCCGGAGGAGTTGGCGAGCGGCGCGGTATCGGCGCGGAAACTCCGGTTGGCGGAAGCCGCCGTCGACATGGCGGCCTACTACGAAGATGCCCGCACCCTGGCGGGAATGCTGGCGAGGTGGGCGAAGTCGCTGCCCGGCCGTAGACACCGCTTTGTGGTTACGTCGGGTGGTGGCCCAGGCATTATGGAGGCGGCGAACCGTGGAGCCTCGGAGGCGGGCGGCAAGTCGATCGGGCTTAATATCCGGCTGCCGTTTGAGCAACAGCCAAACCCGTACATAACGCCAGGATTGAGTTTCACGTTTCATTACTTCTTCATGCGAAAGTTCTGGTTCGCCTATCTGGCCAAGGCGCTGGTGGTCTTCCCTGGCGGCTTTGGAACGCTGGACGAGATGTTCGAATTGCTGACGCTGGCGCAGACGCATAAGCTGGCCAAGCAGATCACGGTCGTGATTTATGGGTCGGCCTATTGGAAGAGTGTGATCAACTTCGATGCAATGGCTGATCGTGGCGCAATCGCCGCGAAAGACCTCGATTTATTTCAGTTCGCGGACACGCCCGAAGAGGCGTTTGCGATTCTCCAAGCCGGGTTGACCGAGCACCATCTGCAACAAACTCCGATCGATCTACACGCTCCCGGAGAGGGAGAAGCTGTGCCGTCGCATCCTGCGCCGAGCGCGGAAGAGATTCTGGGTCCGGATATTGCACGGACACGCTGAATAGCTTCGGACAAGATGTCTTCGCGGCGCAGTAGTCTAAAGCTATGGGCACACCGCGCGTCGCCTTCTTCCCGGACTCTTTCCACGAGGTGAATGGGGTCGCGCATACGAGCCGCAACTTCACGGCATTTGCCGAACATCACGAGCTGCCGTTCCTGTGTGTTCGGGCTGGCAATGGAGTGTCGACGGTCTCAGGCCAGCTCTCTACGCTGGAGCTGCCGCGCAGCCGAGCCGCGGTGCGCCTCGAGAAGGACCTGGAGTTTGACCCGTTGTTTTTTCGGCATGCGAAGACAGTTGCGCGCGCGCTTGAGAGCTTTCGGCCGGATGTGATCCATATCACGGGTCCGAGCGAACTTGGGATCTTTGGCGCGTACTTCGCCTGGCGCATGGGCGTGCCGCTGGCCGCCTCGTGGCACACCAATGTCCACGAGTATGCCGGGCGGAGAATGGATTGGCTGACACGACATCTACCGCGGAGCGTGGGAGCTGCGTTTGAGCGGGCTGTGCAGTCGGGCTCGCTATTCGCTAGCACCCGGTTCTATCGTCTGGCCCGCGTTCTGTATGCGCCGAACCCGGAGCTTTGTGAGCTGCTTGAAGCGAAGACTGGCAGGCCGTGTCATCTGATGCAGCGCGGTGTCGACACGCAGCTGTTTTCGCCGGCGAAGCGGCGCCGGGCGATTTCCGACGACGTCTTTGTGCTCGGCTATGTGGGACGGCTTTCAATCGAGAAGAATGTCGCCTTGCTGCCTCTGCTGGAGCAGCGGCTGCTTGCTCTGGGCATCGGACACGTCCGATTCCTCATCGTCGGCCATGGAAGCGAGGAGGAGAGCCTGCGAGCAGGTCTGCGGTCGGCGGAGTTTGCCGGTGTGCTTCGCGGAGAGGATCTCGCGCTCGCCTACGCCGACATGGATCTGCTGGTCTTTCCTTCGCACACAGATACCTTCGGTAACGTCGTTTTGGAGGCGCTTGCGAGCGGCGTGCCGGCCGTCGTGACACCGGATGGTGGACCAAGGCACATCGTTCAGCACGGGCGGACAGGATTGGTTGCGCCGCCGGAAGGCGGACCTCTGGTGCCGGAGGAAGACGCTTTTGCCGATGCGGTGGCTGCGCTGATCAGGGACACGGAGCTGCGCCGCGGCATGAGTGTGGCGGCGCGCGAGTACGCTCTTAGTTGCAGCTGGGATGCTGTGTTCGAGAAGGTCTATCGCGGCTACGAGGGGCTGGGAGCGATATCCGTGCCTGCGAGTTCGGAGCGGGTTTAGGTTATCTGCTCAGTTCGCCGACATACACGCCGAAGGGTGGGAGGACCACCTCACGGAGGGGCATCGCGCCCATTCCACCGTCGGATCGCGCGACGGTACGGAGAAAGGATCCACGCAGGTGAAGCTTCTGCATGTCGCTGGTGAGCGAGAGCCGCGAAGGCTTGTCGGTGAGATTGCAGATGGCGACCACCGGCGCGGCGCGGCCGTTCAGCTGCCGTACCCAGACCAGAGCTCCATCGGTGTCGTGATCCAGAAGTGTGTCGTCTCCGGACCGCATGACGGCGTTGCCGCGGTGCAAGCCGCTCCATTGCCGGTACCAGGCGAAGAGGGAGTTCCCCGCTGTATCGGCTGCTTGCGACAGATCGAGGTCGTCGATGCGGAGCAGAACAGCTCCGCCTGAGCCGAGCAGCAGGGTTGCAAGGGGACGCGCAGATGCGGTGCCGCCCTTCTGTTCGCCTGAGTTCAGCAGTGGCACGGAGGCGTGTATCCCTCGCGCCTGGTCGAGAGCCGAGCGCATTGCGGCGACTCCTTTGTCGATTGGGGGGAGTGTGACGCGCACCAGGTCCGGCTGATCTCCATGCATGGCGGAGGGTGCGCCGTTGTGCCGCGTAGCGCCTCGATTGCCGGGTCGCGAGACGACCTGATCGCGCGAGGTGCTCACAAGTTCCATGCTGCTGCTTTGCGCGATCAGCACGCGTTCTCCTATGTAGCCGTGCAGAACTGCTCTTAGAGAACGAACTTCCGCAGTCTCATCGGTAGCGAGAGCAAGCCCGGTAACGCCACGGTTAAGCCAGAAGCGCGCGTCATCCGCTAAAAGCTGCCCTTGGATACCCGGACGCAGCGCGACCAGGACCCGGATTCCGTGATGCACCGCGTCTCTGACGAAGCTATCGAGGTCTTCCAGAGTTCCGTATCGTGGATCGATCGCAGCGGTTCCAGGTTGGGCGCCGATGCGATTGGACGCGGTGGGCTGCGATTCCATCTCCAGACCACGGAGGAGCACCGCATCGATGCCAAGGGTCTGCAGGTCATCGAGACGCGATGCGAGACGGTGCAGCGTTGCATCCTCGCCTGACCCTGCCAGAGTGCTGTCGGGCTCGACCTCGCACAGGACAGCGTGCGGCCACCACTTCTCGACAGTCATGCCGGAGCCGGCCCAACCGGGTCTCGCCAGTGTCTGCCCCGGTGCCCTGCCGGTGCCTGCAACTAGTGAGAAGGCCAGCCAAGCACATGCAAAGGTCCTGGTCAGGCGCATGCGTAGAAACCAGGACGACTCCATGCGTTGCACTTGTAACTTCCTCCTTAAGGACGATGCTACGCGATGTGGAATGTGTGGCGCACCTCGCGTAACGTTCGCAGGGCAGGTACTCTACAGCACGGAGCGAATGCTCCTCACTATGCGATAGCAATTTTTTCGTTGGCGCGGAGCTTGAGCCGGTGTTGTGGCCTGGCCGGCAGATCCAGGGAGATATCCTGTAGTGCTTCTCCGATTCCCAGCGCCGATTCGATTCGCCCGTGCAAATCGGAGGTCAGCCTGACCGCCCCGCCGGAGGCCGAGGCGAGCAGCTTTGCGTTGAGGCGCAACTCCGCACCGTTCCCTACATAGCGCAGCTCCGCAGTGCGCAAGGCATCGAGGCGTATACGAAAGATTGCAGCGCCGGAAGCGGCATGGCCCGGACGTACGTTCCATTCCAGCTTCTCACCTACATGGCGCACGCCGGCCAGCCGCCAGGTGTAGTCCACCATGACCAGAGCCGCGGGCGAATAGCCTGACTTGGCCGCCTGCGTGAATTCTCCTGTGACCGGATCCATCTGCTGACGAAAGCTCATGTCCGATATCAGCGCCTCGCACCATCTGTTCATCATTGTGCTGAATTCCGTCGCTCTGTTGTAGTGATCGAACCAACGGCCTGCGCGAAGAGCCGTAAGCGCCTGCGAGGGACCGCCCCACGAATTGCGCAGGATGGGCCGGACGAACGCCGCGTCATCCAGAGCAATGGACGGCAGCGGATACGGAGCCCAAAATGCGTGTGCGTTATGGATCTGTCGCTGCCAAAGATTATCGAACATCTTCGCGTCTGGCACGTGCTCGCCGCAGGCTCTGCTAAGCACGTCGGATCTCACCCTGACGAACTGGCCCTGAGCATCAAGGTCGTAGAACGCTGCCTCATCTGCGACGTAGAGTCTTTCAAGGATGAGGCTGCGGATTCGTTCAGCTGCCTCGGCCCACCTCTCGCTCTCCCCCGTTTTGCCCAGCGCAAGTGCCATGGCGGAGAGCGCCATACGGCCGCCGTAAACTGTCGATGAGAGATCCGGGCATAAACGCGGCAGC
The DNA here is from genome assembly GCA_963778445.1 of uncultured Acidobacteriaceae bacterium. Taxonomy (GTDB): domain Bacteria; phylum Acidobacteriota; class Terriglobia; order Terriglobales; family Acidobacteriaceae; genus Edaphobacter. The sequence continues at coordinate 899,921 of CAVZUG010000001.1, forward strand.
GTCGGAATCGGTGGGCACTGCCTTGCATCTTTGCCAGGACACTGCGGCGGGATTCCCTGCCAGCGCGGGCTGTTGTCGTGCCCGGTATCGTAGGTGCAAAACCCCTCGACCAGGCCCGTTCCGCGGGTATTGCGATACTTCATCAGCCAAGCGTCCCAGCGTGAACACGCTTGATAGCTCTTCTCCAGCAATTCGTTGTCCCGGGTTGCCTCCGCCAACTCCCATGCTGTCGCTGCAATCGGCACAACCATCTGAATCTGCCCGAAGCCGGTCTCGGATCGTTTATTGTTGGCCGGCAGTTGCCCGTCGGGACGCTGCAGCTCGAAGAAGGTCATATGTGTGTTGCGCGCGACGTCCGGTCGAAACCGGGAATAGACAAGCGACTCCTGAGGCGCGCACTCCTGCCACACGCCCGGATACTCGGCACCCTCGATCAGTACCGGTTTGTCGTATTTTGGCAACACCTGGACGTTGCCTGCGAGGACGGCGAGAGCGCGGTCATACGCAGTCTGCCAGCGGACGTTAGCGGTCCTAAAAAACGGCGGCTCCCCGGTGCCATGAATTTCCTTCTCGGCCGGGGCAGAGGCGTACGCTGCCAGGCCGACAGCTGCTGCGGAACAGCTACGGAGAAAATCTCTTCGCCTCATCTCACTGCAAATGGTACTCGCGCCCCGTTCTAGCAGGAGGTCTTCTTCTCCGCGGTTATCTGGTGTGCAGAGAAAAGCGGCGATGATGCGTTGACGGAACTGCGCAATCGGGATTGTGATGTCGGCGCGGCACGCGTAGGCTGTCTGTGGCAGTGTGCGAGGTGATGGATTGCGACAGAGTTGGATGGCGAGTGCGATGGCAGGTCTTGTGATGTCGGGCGTGTCTCTGGCCCAGGCGCCGGGCGTCACGCCGGGACCTGCAAGCGAAGTGCAGGCGAGCTACGGTCAGCTCAAAGGCAATGTGCTGAAGGCAGCGGACAAGATGCCCGCGGCCGACTTCAGCTTCAAACCGACGCCCGAGGTAAGGACCTTTGCGCGGGTGGTCAACCACATCACCGAAGCGCAGATGCGCAGTTGCGGTGCGATCAATGGCCACACGGGTCCGAGTGATGCGGCGAAGGTCCCGGCCGAGACAGCGGATAAAACGGCGATCGTGGATGCGCTGAAGGCTTCCTTCGCAGAGTGCGACAAGGCCTATGCCTCACTGTCGACGGCAGATCCGATGGAGCTGCTGCCGGTGGGACAAGGCAAGAGGTCCCGCATCGGTCTGGCCTGGGGAAATGTTTCGCACGACAATGAGCAGTACGCCACACTGGCTCTGTATCTGCGCTTGAAAGGTCTCGTGCCGCCGAGCAGCGAGAAGTAGCGTCGCATCATTGCACAAGCAGGATCGGAGCTCGCCAGAAGGTTTGCTTCAGGGTTGATGGATCAAGCACCGTGACCTGGCAGTCATACTCTCCGGGTGCGAGGCCATCCATGCCCAGGCTGAAGCTCAGAGGGACCTTTCCGAGACGGCTCGCGGCATTGGGTACGACCGCGATCGGTGGGGTCTCGAAGGCCTTCACGCTGGCGCGGTACAGGCTGACGAACGCGAAGAGGGGCTGGTTGGCAGCTGCCGGCGTCGGCTTATAAGCCTCCAAGAAGACGTACATTTCGTGAGTTGTGCTGAAGACGCGGGTGACGCTGGGGATGAGCTTCTTGCCATCCTGCACGAGAGGGTTGACTGCTGCCTCTTTCGCCTGGTCCTTTGCTTTCGCGGCGTCGTAGAGCGCGTCCTTGAGGTCGACGCGCTGGCTGCTGAGCACAACAGAGCTGATGGGAATGCGCTTGCTCTTCCTTGTTGAGATTTGGGATGACGAAGGTGGTCTGGTAGGTGCCGATGCGGCCGGTCTCGTCGTCGCGGGCGAGGAACTTGATCATGTACTTGCCGGGCAGGAGGGTGAAGCCGGCGTCGTACTCGATGGGGCGGTGGGCGAGCTCGGCGGCAGTCGCATCGGTGAGCTTGATGTTGACGTTGTCGCGAACGTTCGTGACGGTGGTGCCGCCGACCAGGTCCTTGATCTCGCCGACGAAGTCGATGAGGGTGTGTTCGGCGCCGCCACGTTTGGCGAGAGCGAGTTCGCGCCCGGGGATTTTTACGACGATCGGGACGAAGTATTCGGCGCGGTTGAGCTGGAAGTAATCGATCTCCATGGCGATGGTGAGCTCGGTGATGGGGTCTTCGAGCATCAGGGCGTCTTCAAGCTGGCGCTCTTTGTCGGCGGCGGTGAAGTGGCTGAACTGTTTGTCCGCGTAGTAGCCCTGGCGGTAGTCGAGCTTTGCCGCAGCCGTCTGGTTGAGAGTGATCTTGACGCGGCGGAAGCGGCCGTTCTGCGCGGTGTTGGTGGTGTAGTAGCCGAGGATGTAGTAGTCGGAGATGGCCTGCTGTGCCTGAACGATGCCGCGGGTGAGGTCGTTGTTGTCGAAGAGGGCCTTGCCGCCGGTGTCGCCGGCCAGCGCGAAGAGCGTGTCCTGCGACTGCTGGAAGGTGTCTGGTGGTGGCCAGCGCGGCGGCGCCGGTGTACATGCCGGCATTGCCTGGGGAGCCCTGGGTGGCATCGCCGAGCGGCGCTTCGGCGACGAGGCCGCGGGCATCGATCGGCCAGAAGGAGACGCCGGCCCGGATGGCGGCATCGACGGTGGCGTGAAGCTGGGCCTGGTTGTCGATGCCGTTCAGGCGAAGGCCGCTGGCGAAGTAGATCAGGGATTTCTTCTCGTTCAACTGACCGAGCATCGTGGCTGCGGTCTGCAGGGCGGAGAGCTGGCGGTCGGTGTTGAAGACGTTGAACTCGCTGTCGTCCTGTCCGAACGCGGCGCCGGTGTCGGCGCTGCTGGCGTCGTCGATCGTCTCGGCGGATCCCTGGCCTTCGCCGACGATGAGGGTCTCGAGGATGCTGAGCAGCTTGTTGCGGTCTGCGGTGAAGTCCTGCAGGACATCCACGGAGCCGCCCTGATAGCGCAGGATGGAGACGAGATCGACAGTGGTCATTTGCGTGCGAAGGAACTTCTCCGCGGCCGAGAGCGCGCGAAGCTGGTCGGCCGGGCGCATGGCGGTCATGTCGAAGTAGAGGGCAAGGAGGCGGCGATTCTCTGTAGCGATCGCTGCCGGGTCTCTCGGGCGAGACCTGGCTGCGAGTGAGCCGTTTGTAGAGCTTTGATCTCTTCGGTGCCGGGCTGGGGCGGCGGGCAGGGGTGTCGCGCTAGTGGCGAGGTCCTGGTGCTCGCAGAAGCGGATTTTCTGGGGTACGCCGTCTTCGGTCAGGGTGAAGTCCTTGGCGGTGAGGCCCTGGATGGGATTGCCTTGCTTGTCTTTGACGACGACGGTCTCGACGACGAGTTGCGCCTTGACCGAGAGGGTGTAGGTCTCGGACTGCGCCGGGCGGCCTTGTTCTGGCCGATCTGCTGCGCGCCTGCGGGGACGGCGGCGGCGACGAGCAGCGAGATCGCGAGCAGCGATTCGCATGGATCAGAACCTCAGCCGCAGCGTGGTTTGCAAGGCTGCGCATGGGATTGGCGGCAGAGGGGAGGCCGAACTGCGTGCTGTTCACGGTCGTGTTCCAGCCGGTGAAGACGACATGGTTCAGGAGGTTGGTCGCGTCCACGCGCACGTCGAGGTTGAAGCGATTGTGCGGGCGGAAGGTGCGGGCGAGCGAGGCGTTGAGGGTGAACTGGCCGGGTCCGTTGATCGAGTTCCGGCCCGCGGTTCCCCATTGGCCCGGCGCAGGGGCGCGTGTACGCTGCGGCGTTGAGGTGCTGTTCGTGCGGGCGACGTAGATGCCGGCGCCGGTCAGGTCGGGACGGATGGTGCCGGTGAAGCCCGTGCCGGGAACTGCGGCGAGATAGATGGGGGTCTCCGGCAGGCCGGTGCCGGCGATGATTTGGGTGAGGACGGTCCATTCCTTGAGCAGCCTGCCGCGCCAGCCGCCCATCAGGGTTCCGCCGCCGAGACCCAGGCCGCTGGTGTACTGGAGCTGCAGGTTGAGCAGATGGCGCTGATCGAAGGTGGAACGGCTCGCTCGGCGCGAAGGTCGAGCCAGTTCTGCGCGATGGTGGGCATGCCGGTGAGGTCTGGGTGGCCGCGGTATGTCGTGCGCTCGAACTCTGCCTTGCGCGAGGTTGCGACGTGGCCCTGGCCGCCGAGCATGGCGTCGTCGTCGATGGATTTGGAGTAGGTGTAGAGCAGAGTGGCGGTGAAGCCGCTGCGCAGCCGGCGGCGCAGCTGAAGCAGGCCGGCCTGGCGCGTGGAGTTGCCGCTCGAGGTTCGATAGACGAAGCCGGACGGGCAGGACGGGCAGGGGTTCGTCGGCGCCGATGGGGTAGGTGTTCGGCAGAAACTGCTGCACGCCGTGCGTGCCTTTGACGCCGAGGTAGGTGGCGGTGAGCTGGAGCGCGCAGGGGAGGTCGCGCTGCACGGCGAGCTGCCAGGTCTGCGCGTAGCCGACGCGGAAGTTCGGATCGACGGCAAAGGTGTTCGACGTCGTCGTGGCGCATGGGTCGAAGCCGTTGGCGAGCGTGAGCGGGCAGGCGGCGCTGTTCTGCACGCTGAGGCTCTTCGAGAGTGGGGCTTGCTGCGCGAGCTGGAGCACTGGCGACTGGTAGACCGAGGTGTCGTGATAGATGCCGTAGCCGGCGCGAACGACAACAGTGGACGCGGGGATGGGCCGCCAGGAGACGCCGATGCGCGGCTCGAAGCCGAGCCGGTCGGGACGGAGGAGCGAAGTGGGATAGCGGCTGCCGGTAAGTGGGCCGAGCGGATCGCTGGCGAGGACGGGAGCGGCGGCGGTGAAGCCTGGAGCGACGTCCAGGTTGACGAGCCGGTTGTCGAAGCTCGGTGATCGGGGCGCCGTACTCCCAGCGAACGCCGGCGTTGATGGTGAGGGTGGGCCGGACGCGCCAGTCGTCGGTGGCATAGGCGTCGTAGACGGGTTGGCGGAGATACTTATCGGCGTTGCCGAACGCGATGGAGCTGGTGTCGGGTACACCGAGGAGGAAGTCGGCGAGATCGGAGCCGGTCACGGTTGCTTTGTTGCCGCGCTCTGTGTGGCGGCGCCGGTGAAGGTGAAGGTGCCGCGCGGGTCCTGCTGAAAGAGGTCGTTGAACTGCTGCTTGCGGAGGTCGCCGCCGATGGTGACGTTGTGGTGGCCGCGATAGACGGCGATCGGATGCGGAGAGGGCGTCGGTGCGGCTGCGATTGAACGCGCTCTGCGCGTCTCGTGAGCGAGGCGATGCCGCTCGAGAAGTTCGAGCGTCGGCGGTCCCCAGTCGGTCGGGCTCCTGATTGTTGCCAGCGATGCCCGCGTCGCCGGAGACGTTGCGCGATCCTGCGAAGTACGGCGTGCGTCTGTTCGGAGACGGCTGAAGCGGTAGCCACTGTAGAGAAACAGATGCTGGCTGAAGCGGTGCGACCAGTTGATGTTGGTGTTGATGCCGAGGGTGTCGGTACGTGTCGGTAAAGCCGAAGAGGTTGGCGTTGCTGGCGCGGGTGCTTTGCGAAGCTGAAGCCGCCGTAAAGCTGATCCTTGCGGCCGAGTGTCTTGTCGAGCCGGGACAGGAGCGCGTCCTGATGACTGCTGTTGAGCACCGGGATCTGGTAGTTGTAGCCTGGTGTTGCCGGCGATGTTGGGCAGCGGATAGAGCTGCAGCAGCGACTGCGCCTGTGGGCTGACGGGGACGACGTTGCCGGGAAAGGGCTGGCCGGTCGCGGGATTGAAGATGGTGACCGGCTGACCGCTTGCGAGTTGAGCACACCCGAAAGGTCGCCGGTGCGCTCGGCTGCGGTAGGGACGAGGCCGGCTTCGGCTGTGGCGATGCGGTCGCGCGTCCACTCATAGGCGACGAAGAAGTTGGGTCCGTGCGGCAGGAGGTGCGGGATCTTGAGCGGGCCGCCGAGGGTGAGCGACGCCGGTGACGCGGTTGTAAGAGGTCTTCGGAGTCTGGAGACCGCTGAGCGAGTACGGGCGCGCGTCCAAGGCGGAGTTATCGAGGATGGCGGCGAGGCCGCCGGTGTAGAGGCTCTTGCTGCCGGAGCGGCGGTTGCCGAAGGCCTGATCGAGCGAGAACTTCGAAGTTGCTGCGTTGTTCGTGCTGCCGTTGACGAGGAAGCCGTCGTCCGGGCGCTGACTCGTGTCGCTCTGAGGCTTGGGGATCTCGGGAGCACCGGCGTTAGTCGAGTTCGATGGGTGCGGTTTGCTTGCCGTCGCCACAGTCGGAGCGGCAGGTAACGTGGGGGGCAATTGGGATTCTCTTCAGCTTTGTGAGCGCGAGAATCTGATCGACCGGGAGCATCTTTAATTGCCAGGTCGCAGCCGGTGTGTTCGGCGCAATAGTCACGTCGGAGTCGATGGTCGAGAAACACTGCATCTCGATCTTAATCTTCCATGGTCCGTCCGGCAGACCGGGTAAGTTGAAGAGGCCACCCTGGTCGGAGACGGTAGAAACCTTCTTGTCGCCCTGTGTCGCGGTGATCGTCGCTCCGGGAACAGGCAACCCGCCGGAGGTGATCTGGCCGTGATACGTCGAGGCGTCCGCAAGGCGAGGGGCAGCGAAACATGCGAGCGCGCAAGTCAGACAAAGATTCTTTCTGATCCATCGCCACGCTGCTGAACGCATCATTCGCTGCTAGTTCTCCGAAGGCATTTCAACGTGATCGATTACCAGAGTCTCTATCGGTCCCTTTGAGGATCGCAGCTTCAGGCCGAGCTGCTCCTGGAGAGCCGTGAAAATGGAAGCCGCGGAAGACTCGCGGGACGCTTCAGGACCGTATTCTGGGGTCCAACTCAGCGCCAGGTCGAACTTCTCGGGAAGACCGGTTTTGTCGATCACGGTCTGGTGCAGTTGATTGGACAACGTACTGGCCAGCGACGCGAGGGTGACAGCGTGCGCGGTGAGCACTGAATCCTGAATATGCGTGCCCTCTCTCTCTCGCGGTGAGGCCTCCTTAAACTTCGGGCCGCTCTTCGCGAGAACCATCTCGTAGACGGGAAGAACTTTGATCTCCGGATGAACTTTCAGCTGAAAACGGTTTGCCAACATCGGTCGCAGGAGAGCCCGGTTCTGCTCAGGAGTTAAGTTCCTCAACACTTCGAGATCCGGATCGACGATCTTCGCCTCGACATCGAAGCGAGCTGAATTGACCCACTTTGGGCCTCCGAAGATGAGGTCTTCCCTGGTGGCATATGCGTGCAGCAGGAGATCTTTCAAGGAGACGTTGGTCGCGGAGTAGGTAGCTAATTTGGTTGTTGTGTCGACGTTACCGCTCCCGGATTTGTTCACCTTGACGGAGACGACATCGTAGGCGGGCAGCTTTGCCTCTGCGGTCTGGCTGGCGGTTGCCTGACCGCAAGCACCCGGGACGGCAAGAGCCGACGCTAGCACTGCGAAACAGGCGCGTCCGGCGAAACCCAGGCTGCGTGCAAGCTGTTCGCTCGTCATGCGGATGACCCTACCTCTATTCGATACACATCGGACGAAGAGCTTTCGCGAAGGTTATCGTTTGCTCGCTTGTCTAGTTGTCCGAGGGTTTCTCGACATGGTCAATGACGAGAACATCGGCGGGCGCCCTGGTGGCGTCGAGCTTGAGGCCGATCTGCTCCTGAATGGCAGTGTAGAGAGCCGGGGGAGCGTTGGCAGCGTCGGTCGAAGGAGGAATCCTGGCTCCCATGCCGCCGAACTGTGAGTCGTCGGGGGTCCAGTTGAGCGTGAAGTCCCAACGCCCCGTGAGTCCGGTCTGATCGACGACCGGTCGATCGAGTACGGCATTCTGCATCAGGCCGGCGAAGTCGGCCATGTTTGCGTTGGTGACGTTCAATGCCCCCAGAGCGCGGAAGAACAGGCCCGGAAGCCCGTTCGGATCGCCTTGACTTTTTGTCAGCTTAGGCCCTGTTTTTGCGACGGATAGGACGTAGACCGAAAGCTCTCTCTTCTCGCGATGGAAGGTGAGCTTGAAGCGCTCGACAATGAGCTTCTGCAACATGCTTTTCCATTGCCTGTCGCTGGGCGCGCCCTCGCCGTCGGGCTGCGCATCGATGTCGAATTTATCTGTATCGACCCACGCCGGAGCACCGATGATTTGCTTGGCATGAACGCCATAGGCGAACGAAAGAATCTCACTCAGCGTGGTGTTGATGGTCTTGAAGCGGCGACCCTGGACGAGGAACGCTTTGCCCTGCTCATCGGGCCTGCTCGGCTTGATCGTGGCCACCTCAAACGTGGGCGACGCGTTCGCGTCCATTGGCGGCAGCCTGGGTGTTGGCGGAGGAATGGTCCATTCTGTTTCCGGCGTCGCCCGCGCTAGAGTGAGAGGTAAGGGATTGCCTCCCTGACTCCAGCTGCCGACGATCGACTTGCCGTCTGGGCTGAGCTTGCCGTCGTACGTTCCGCCAATGGCGGTCAGCGTCAACTTCACGGACGTGCCGTCCAGCGTGACCTTTGTGACTGGGATGCCGTCTCCACCCTGGTCGATGCTGTAGAACAGTGCTTTGTATCCGCCGTCAACGGCCTTTGTGATCTTCACGACGGTGCGCAGGTCTTTGCCGGCGTGGAGCGTGCCCTGCCATGTGTCCGCGATGGTCTGGCTTGGATTTGCCGTCGTGGACTGCGCGCCGGCGGCCGTGACAGGTGCCAGGCCGAGCCAGATTGGCATCGCGAGCACGACAGCTCCGCCAATCCTTGAAGACAGCTTGCTGCTGCGACCGAGCTTGTGTGTCAAGGCGTTTGTGAATGTCCTGAAGCTACGTCGTCCGGGATCTGACATCATGATTGCTTCTCCTTGCGAGACAATCTTGGGCTTTGCGAACTGAGACTTAACGAAGGTGCGCGCCATGCGGGCTTCACTCGAGAGCCTACGGAAGTGTCTTAGGCCCGAGGCGAGAATAGCGAGCTCCAGGAGGAATCGAGATAGAGCCAGCGTTGCGTGTGGAACCAGCTAGTGGGAAGCTCGGGCACATGCAGAAGTCCATGGCCGCCAGCGCAGATGAGTTCGGTTCCGTTCCAGTCGAGAAAGGTGCGGGACGCCTGACCGACTCGCGCCGGACTGCTCAGAGTTGACAGGCAGACGGGACAGCGGCGGCGCTGATCGCGGACGGCCCAATGGAGAGCGAATAGACCGAGAGCAAAGGATGCCACACTCTGGATGTACTCGCTTCGAACCGGGTTAAGCCCAGGTACAAGATAGGCAAGGTCAACGGATACGAAGTAGACGGCGGGAAAGATAAGCGCGAGCTTGGCAGCAAGAAACAGCCAGCGGCGCAGGCGAGCGCGCGTCGTGAGCCGATGAGCGTGGGTGGAGTACTCCCCAAGGGAAAGCGAGGTGATGGCAGGGAGGGAGAGCAGCGCGAGAAACGCCGTGAAGAGGAAGATACGAAAGGGCTGCGGAGCGAGACGCGGAGGCGAGATGCACTCGTAGAAGGAAGAGCTGCCGTCGGGCTGAGGGACAGAGAAGCCCCACTGTTCTCCAAGACTGGCGTGTTCGTCGGTGGGAACAAGGCGGGTGAGCACGAAGCCTCGAGTGTTCGGAGAGAGCGCGTCGAGATCGGGCTCGAGAAGCCATGCGTCGATGCGGCCCGGGAGGCGCCATGCCGCATCCGGAAGGATGCCGGCGACGAGAACGGTCCGAAGAGCAACCTTGATGGAGTGGCCGACGACGTGTGGGTCGCCATTGAAACCGGAGCGCCAGAGATGCTCGCTGAGGATGAGACGTGGCTGGTTGGCCGGAGAGGCGTCGGGCGCGAGATCCACCTGTACCCCGAGAAGATCGAAGAGGTTGGGCGTGGAGCGTGCGATGGACAGCTCGGTGATTCCATGCGGCGTGATGTGTACGGGCTTGAGAGCCAATTGATAGAACGCGAAGTCCGAAAAGAGGTGTTGCCGCCGAGCGCGCCAGAGGCGGAAGTCGGAGAGCCGAATGGCGGGCGAGGCGCTTTCGGTTTGACCACTAGGCGTGATGAGGAAGAGATTTCGCGGAAGTGGGTACGGCGTTTCGAGCGCCCGCCGAACTTGAGGGATGAGGAGAGCGAGGCCACAGCTTGCGGTTCCGATCAGAGTGAGAATAAGAGCGCAGCGAGCCGCATCTGGAACCGGCACAGCTTTAGGGCGAGCGGTCCGGGCTTCACGGCGCAGGCTCAGGGCGTCGCGAAACGATCCGGCACAGAAAACGAAGACGGCAGTACCGAAAACGCAGCCATGCGAGTAGGGCTGTGCACGCGGAACCGGTTTGTTCGTGATCAAGATGATCGGCGGAGGTCGCGGCCTGAGTGACGTACCAGAGCTCGGAGACCCAGCCGGCCAGCCACTCTGACCGTTGGGCCTGTGGCGCCAGCATCGCGGCGCAGAGGAGGGTGACACGGTGGAGTGAATGCAATCTCACGCAGGCTCCTCCACATGTACCGGAAGTAGTCGGGTCAGCAGTGGATATCGTTTCTGCGCGGCTTCCAGAGTCGTCTTTCCGAGGCGGCTGAGCTTGTAGTACTTGCGTGGCGGCCGCAGTTCCCTATCAGCGATCGCCTGCTTCTCCCACTCGGAGCGGATGAGGAGATCGCGGTCCAGGCGACGGAGTGCAGGATAAACGGTTCCACTCGGAAGCCCCGTCTGCTCCATGATGCTGAAGCCGTAGATGCAGCCGGCGTGGATGGCCTGAAGGATGATGGCGGCGGTATGGGAGAGCTTGACGTCGGCGGCCATGGCGGAATTGTACCTATGTAGCAGGCTACTTGACTACGCTAAAGTAGTTTGCTACATAGGTAGCATGAGGTTACGCGCATGCCCATGATGCTTGAAGTCAAGGAGCTGTCAAAGCGATACCGCGGAATTGCCGCCATTGATCATGTCAGCTTCGGGATCGCAAAAGGCGAGGTGGTGGGGTATCTGGGACCGAACGGATCCGGCAAGTCGACCACAGTGAAGATCGTCACAGGCATACTTCAGGCGAACGAGGGCTGGGTTTTCTTTGAAGGTAGAGACATTCGGGAAGATCTAAGAGGCTTTCGGGCGGCGCTGGGATATGTGCCGGAAGAGGCTCAGGTGTACACGCACCTGTCCGGGCTCGAATACCTGCAGCTCGTTGGCCGCCTGCGCGGGATGCAGGAGAGAGCGCTGGAGAAGAAAGCGACGCGGTTGCTGCAGTTGCTGGGTCTGGCGTCCTGGCGGCACTCGCCAATCTCTGTGTACTCAAAGGGAATGAAGCAGAGGGTGCTGCTGTCATCGGCGTTGATGCACAATCCTCGGCTGTTGATCTTCGACGAGCCTCTCTCCGGTCTGGACGTGGTCTCGGCGCGACTGTTCAAGGACCTGCTGGTGGCGCTTAAGGCCGAAGGCAAGGCGGTTCTCTATATCTCGCATGTGCTGGAGGTTGTTGAGCAGGTGTGTGACCGTGTTGTCGTGATCGCCAAGGGGCGCATTCTGGCGGACGCCTCCCCTGCGGAGCTGACGCGACGGATGCAGCTTGGAGATCTTGAGAGCGTGTTCGCACAGCTGGTGGAGCAGCAGGATACCCGGGCGGTGGCAGCACAGTTAGTGGAGGCGATGTGTGATTAAGCTGCGATCGGATGTGACGGTGCTTTCACTTTCAGAGCAGGTGCGATTGGCAGAGCTGCGGACTCCGAGGCAGCGCGGCACCTTCGAGGTGCTGGTGCGGCACTTTCTGGATCGCGTGCTGACGAATGAGGCACTTGGAGAAGATACGGCGTTGCGCATCACGCAGCTCGGCTACGCGATTGCGCTGCCCGGTCTGATTGTCGCAATGTTTTTGTTTCCGGCGTACCACGGGATTCCGCCCGGCCCAAGAGCGTACTGGTCGCAGGCGAGCGATCACCTGTTTTACGTGATGTACGCACTGATGGTGATGGGCGTCGTGACGCTTTTCCAGTGGGAACTCCTGTTCCCGGACGTCACAGACATGTATGTGCTGACGAGCTTGCCACTGCACAAGGGCGAGCAGCTGATGGGGCGGGCCGCGGCCTTGATGTTGTTTCTGGGAGCGATTCTGGTCGGAACGAACTTTCTTGGAGCGCTGTTCTTTCCGGCAGTGGCGGACCTGAGATGGATGTGGTGGCGTCACCTGACCGCGCACTGTGTCGCGGTCACGTCTTGCGGAGTCTTCGCAGCGGCGCTGTTTGTCGCTATGCAGGCATTGCTGGTGTGCACTCTGGGGACGCGTGTCTTTCGGCGAATCTCCGCGATGGTGCAGGCGGTTGCTCTGGCAGTGTTGCTGATGGTCTTCTTTCTCTTTCCGGTGTTGGCGCACTTTTTAAAGACCCTGATCTCATCCGGATCTTGTCAGGTGATGTGGTTTCCACCGTTCTGGTTTTTAGGAATCTACGAGCGGACGCTATGGGGAAGTGCCGCTCTGCCGTTGTTTGGGGATCTGGCAAAGCGAGGTCTGCTGACCACTGGAATTGCGATTGTTATCGCAGCGGCAGCCTACCCCCTCGCGTATGCGCGCCGAGTACGGCAGTTGATCGAGGGAGGAGAGCTGGCCACCAGTATGGCAATAGGATCGCAAGTCAGCCGGACGCTCCTGCATCGGTCCATCCTGCGAAGTCCGGAGGCGCGCGGCGTGTATCACCTCATCAGCCTTACGCTGGCGCGATCGCAACGGCTGCAGCTGTATCTCGCAATGTACGGCGGAGTTGGCCTGGCGCTCGTTGTCTCCGGAATGATGCTGTTCCGAGTGGGGGATGGGCCTGTGCGGCTGAGTCTCTCGCTTTGGGGACTGCGCTCCGCCGCACCCGTCGTAGCGTTCTGGACTGTTCTGGGCCTGCGCACCGCGCTCACGTCTCCCGTAGGGCGCGCGGGCAGGTGGGTCTTCGGCGTGATCGGCGGAAGGCCCAAGCAAGAGCATGTAGGAGCTGCGAAGCTGTGGGTGCTGCTCACGACTCTGGCACTCACCTTGACCACGCAGGCCGTGGCATCCACGATCGGCCCGGCCGTGCTTCGGAGTGCTCGGGCGCTCTCTGCACAACTGCTGGTGGACGTCGCTCTGTGCATCCTGCTCACCGATTTCTTCTTTCGGGATTTTGCGGATATTCCGTTTACAGGGCTCAGGGTGAGCACCACGATGGAGCTGCCTCTGATTTTCGTGAGATACCTCTTCGCCTTTCCAGCGCTGATGCTGTTGGCGGTGAGTTGTGAGATGAGGATGGAGGTGCGCTGGGTTACTTTGTCGGGCGCATCACTGGGGCTGGTCCTGGCGCACATTTTCATGTTGCGGTTCCGTGATCGCCGATGGAGTGAGCAGCAGCAGTCGCTCGATCGGATGGAAGATGATTCGGCAGCTCCGGGCCTGGGCTTGAGAGGCTGACGTGAACCGATCATCCGCGTTGCGACGATATCGAATCCGGGTGAAGTCAAGCCATGCGATCCAACTCGCACGTCGACCGTCCGGCGAGTTGGTTCTGTGCGGTTCCCCAAAGAACCCGTACAATGAGCAGCGATCCCAACTGCCCAATGGCCCTGCTCTCCGAACCAAGTCCGCCGGACAGAAGCACGCTCCCGCTGGAGGAGCAGATCGTCCGCCTGCAAGCGCTTCTCGAAGCGTCTCGCCTCGTTCACTCCACCATCGACCTCGGGCGTGTTCTCCATGAAGCGGTCCGCATCGCTGTGCTCGAACTCGAGATGGACGGCGCCTTCTTCACGGAGCCCCGCATCAGTTTTGGCCAACTTCCCGATTCTGACGTTGAGCCGCAAGAGCCCTTCCCAACGTTCCCGCTTCTTGCCAGAGATGGAACCCTACTTTCGGAACTCGTCGTGGTTCCTCCGGATGGCCGTGAGCTCTCCCTATATGAGACCGATTTTCTGGAAGGTTTAGTCCTGCAGACCGCGCTGGCCGCGGAGAACGCGGCCAACCATAAGCGCCTCATCGAGTACGCTCGTGTTTCCCAGGATCTTGATGCGGCGCGAGCTATCCAGCAGAGCCTGATACCGCAGACCATGCCTTTGGTTCCTGGCTACTCTCTGGCCGCACGGTCCAGCGCCTGCTACCAGGTTGGCGGCGACTACCTCGACATCGTTACCGAGCCGAGCGGCTCCCATCTCATCGTTGTCGCGGATGTGGCCGGCAAAGGACTGGCATCCGCTCTTGTCTCGACCGCATTCCGATCTGCGTTTCGTGTGCTCGCACATCAATTCCCTCCTCTTGAAGAGCTCGCAGCCAGCCTTTCCCAACAGCACTGGGAGGAAGGACCCGAGGCTCGACGGCGCTATGTTACGGCTGTCTTTGTCCGGTTCGATCCGATCACCGGAGATCTCGAATTCGTGAACGCCGGACACAATCCCCCCTTCCTCTTTCCCTCAGATGGAGCGGCTGCAACTGTGATCGAAGCCAGCGGAACGCCACTCGGCCTACTCCCCGGGTCGACCTACACTGTGCAGCGCGCCAGCTTCCCACCTGGGGCTCGCCTCCTGCTCTACACCGACGGCCTCACCGAGTTTTTTGAGGGCGACGAGGAGTTTGGCAGTGATCGTTTGATAGAGTCCTTTTGCGCGGCGAAGCCCTCCTCCGCAGAGGCCGCACTCGACAGCATCTGGAATAGCCTCAAGAAGTTCACCAGCAATGCGCCCCAGCAGGACGACATGACCGCTATTGCACTTTGCCGCCTCACCAGCACGTCTCAGGAGAAGGCATGACCATGATCAACGAGAACAGCGTCGAGGTGCGACTTCCATCGCGTCTGGGCTACGAGAGAATCGCCATGGGCACAGCCGCCAGTATGGCCAAGCTGATGGGCTTCAGCGAAGACCGTATCCAGGATCTCAAAACCGCCGTCGCCGAGGCCTGCGTTAACGCTATCGAGCACGGCAACAAGATGAATGCCTCTGTCCCTGTCGGCGTTATTCTCTCCATGCCTCACCCCGGCGAGCTTGAGGTGAAGGTGTTGGACGATGGCAACGGCATGAATACACCGGCTCCGAAGCCGGACATCGACCGCAAGATGACCGGCGAAGAGACCGCGCGCGGAATGGGCATGTTTCTCATCCAATCCCTGGTCGATGAGGTCGAATGGGTACCCGGCATTGAAGGACAGAGCTTCGTGAGGTTAGTGATCCGCATGGACAAGGAGAGTGAGTAAGTGCAGCCTCAAAACAAGGTTTCGCAGCAACAGTCCACAGGCGCAAGCGGCCGGCCGGTCACCGCTCTCCTCTTCACCGGAGATATCTCATCGGCTTCGAAGGATGCGGTTATAGGCACGTATGAGGCACTCGACAAGGTCGCCCATAAGCAGATCCTGCTCGACTTCAAAGGTGTGGAGTACCTCAATTCCTCCGGCATAGCGCTGGTGATTCAGGTTCTCATTGCGGCCAGCAAGTCCGGCCAGAAGATCGCCATCTGCGGCCTCACGCCGCACTTCACCAAGGTCTTCACGATGGTCGGCATTACCAAATACGCCACGCTCTACGTTGATGAACCGGCAGCACTGGCCGGGCTCTGATTGCGCGCGACTCTCACGCCCGCTGCAGCAGGATTCGCGCGATACTGCTGCACAGGAGCAGAGATCGTTGACGCTCGAATTGCGTTGGGATAATCTGTCTGACACTCCCCGCGATTCGCAGGCCCCGTTCTCCGTAAGCAGTTCTACATCCTAGCGCTCGAGGATATGACATGAAGCTCTTCTCCCGTCTCACTTCTATGGTGTTGTTATTCTCTGCATGCACAGTTCTCGGGAATGCGTCGCCTTTGGACTTTAAGGCGAACATCCTCGATCCGCCGGCGCCTGCCGCACCGACGTTCCCCACATTCATCATTACGGCCAGTCCGTTTGACGTCGTGTTCTCAACTTGCGTGGCTGGCGAACTGCCAAACGGGTTGACCGCAGATGGCTGTTTCGCGGGGGTTAACAGAACAGGCTTGGACTGGACCAGTCTCGAACTCGTGTTTCCAAACGACGCTGTGCTCAACAGCCAGCCCGTCGACTGCTCGCTCGCACCGTCGGACAACATATTCTTCAGCCCGACCTGCGGTTTCGACGCGAACGACTACACGCTGACCTACACCAATGGCGTCCTCGGAAATAATGACTTCTTCTTCATCACCGAGACGGGTGTTCCAGCCGAACTGTTCCCGCATGGGACGGCTACCGTGCTTAGCACTACAGCAACACCAGAACCGGCGTCGTTGCTTCTTCTCGCCACCGGGCTCGGAATGGCTCTGTTTACCGGGAAGCTCTATCGCTCATAACTCAGTCACAACGTCACCTGCTCCCTCGCTAAGTTCCCCGGATCAGCGAACGATGCATCGATCATTGGCTTTTCTATCCTGCCTCGTTTTGCTGACTGCAACATTGGCTTGTGCGCAGCCCAGCCTCCCTGCCAAAACAGCCGCGCTTGGCGACCCCGCGGTTCAGATCACTCTGGGCAACTCCACCGCGGAGCTAGCCGGTGTGTGGAAGTTTCACCTGGGCGATGACCCCGCTTGGGCGAAGCCAGACCTCGATGACTCGGGCTGGTCCAGGATTGATCTGACGCCGCCACCCGGATCAGCCGATCCCAGCTTCACCCCGGGATGGACAGCGCAGGGCCATGCGGGGTACTCCGGTTACGCATGGTACCGGCTGCATGTGAACGTGCAAGATGGACACGCACGGCTCGCTTTAAAGATGCCGGACATCTTCGATGACGCCTACCAGGTGTTTGTGAACGGCCAGCGCATCGGTCAGTTTGGCCGTTTCACAGACCGTGGCGTTACCGCCTACAGCGCTCTGCCACGAGCGTTTCCGCTCCCGAAGGATCTTCGCGGCGGCCCCATGACGATCGCGGTGCGCATGTGGATGGATAGCGCAACCCCGTTCAACAGCGCCGATGCCGGCGGGATGCACAGCGCTCCAGTTTTAGGGCATGCTTCCATCATCAACTCGGAGGTTCAGCTGGACTGGGACGACACTGCCCACGGTGTCGGCAGTGGGTTTCTTGAAATGCTGGTGCTTCTGCTGGCATTGGCGGTTTCGCTCACCCACTTCTGGATGGATCGCACTGACAAAGCGTATCTCTGGCTATGCCTGGTCTCGCTCGCAACCCTCGTAGGCAACGCCATTATTCTCATCGTGAATTTCACCACCTGGATTCCCCAGGTTCCAGAGGTGATCCTTACCGACGTGATTGTTACGCCGCTGCGGATTGGTCTATGGGTACTCTTCTGGGCCTACTGGTTCCGCGTAGGTCCTGCCGCTTGGCTGCAACGCGCGGTGTGGGGTCTGGTGCTTCTTATGTCCATCGGGTACCTCCTGCTTCGCCCACCACTCTATGGGCCAGTCGTTCCCGTACACGCCGCCACCTTGCTGTCGCCCATTCTGCTCGCCGCCAAGCTGGCCTTAGCCGCCCTCTTGATCTGGATCACTTACAGGGGAATCCGCACCAACCGGGCTGAGGGCTGGGTGGCGCTTCCAGCCGTGCTCCTGGCCATCGGCGCTAATTACCAGCACGAACTTCGCCTCATACATATTCGCGCAGCGTTCTCCCTGCTTGGCTTCCAGATCTCACTTGGTGTCGCCTCCACCATGTTGTCTCTCCTCCTCGTCATTCTTATGCTCTCCCGGCGCTTCCTGGAGTCACAGAGGCGTCAGGTACGGTGGGGATGGGAGGTCGAACAGGCGCGCGAGGTGCAGCATGTGCTCATCCCATCCAAGCTTCCTCAGGTGCCGGGGCTTTCGATCGAGAGCGAGTACAGACCTGCGCGCGAGGTAGGCGGTGACTTCTTCCAGATCATTCCCGACGACAGAGACGGCAGCGTCATCCTCGTCTTTGGAGATGTAACGGGCAAGGGACTATGCGCCGGTATGCTGGTCGCGCTGATTGTAGGCGTCATTCACACTGCGGCCAAGGCCAGCTCCGATCCGGCGTCCATTCTCTCGGCGATCAACGAACAACTCTGCGAACGCTCCGGAGCCGGGGCTACGTGTCTGGTCATGCATATCGATCGCGATGGCGCAGTCACGCTCGCCAATGCCGGCCAGCTGCCGCCTTATTGGAATGGAAAAGAGGTCCATACAGAAGGCGCCCTTCCACTTGGAACTATAGTGTGGGTTGAATATGCAACTCTCCGCTTCAAACTTGCGGATGGCGACACCCTGATGCTGATGTCGGATGGTATTGCCGAAGCGCAGAACGAATCGGGCCAGCTCTTTGGCTTCGATCGCATCAACGAATTGCTGCGCCATCCGATTTCCGCCGCTGAAGTCGCCGCTGCCGCGCAGAACTTCGGCCAGGAGGACGATATCCTCGTTCTTCGCGTGGAGCGTCACACTCAACAGGCGAACCCCCTCTCTTTCGAACCTACCGCCGTCGTAACTAAAACCGCCTGAGTCTAGTGCGCTTTCAGCGGCGCACCTCACCACGCCACGCGAAGAGGAATGCTGATGGCGACGATCTAAGTTTGTACAGTCGAAGATCTTTCTGGGGCAGCACTGGTCCTGTCCACAGGGTTCTAAATCTCTTCACGGCTGAAGTCCGTCAACGCGACGACTGTGCTCTCGACAAGCGTGTTCATCTTGAAGATGGCAGCTGCTCCCGTGTCGTCGAAGCCGAACAGGCTTGGCACTCCAAAAGAGCTTGCCGCGAAAGCCGCGTCCATCTTCCCGTGCGTCTGAAACGGAATCAACCGCTTCACCCCCAGCGGGTAGTCCGTCAGCAGCGATTCAACTAGAACAAATGCCGCCGTACCAAGGGCCGCTGCGGCAGCACGGGGATTTTGCTTTCGACAGGCCAGTGCCATGCCAAAGAAGAAGGTGGCGTGCGCGTAATCAATAAAGCCGTGAACCCGCGGACTGATCACCTTGGGGAGGCGTTTTTCTGCTTGAACAAGCGCGGATAAAGCAATGGACATGGGAATCTCCCTGCTCCGATTCATGCTGTGCGGTCAGCACTAGGAGGTGTTGGTCGTCGTACATGGATTAAAGGTTGAGCTGCATGCTCTCTGCAGACTCGTGGCGACCTTGACGAGCAGGTACCTCTTAGATGCGGGACAGAGCCAGGGAAGAGCGCTCAGCCACATCCCTGTCAAAGATCTCTTGCAAGAACCTGCCAGCACCCGGACCCCTGGCTCAGTGGCCTCCTTCGAGGTATAACGCAATCTCGTTCGCATCTGCCGTGGTGACACCCATCTCCGGCATCGCGCTTCCAGGATGAATTGCTTGCGGGTGCATCAGCCACTTCTCGAGATTCGTGGGTGAGTTCGGCAGCACGCCGGCTAAATAGGTTCGCTGGCCCAGCCATTGCAGGGAGGGTCCGACTTTGCCGACTGCACCCGGGACACCCGGAATGACATGGCAGGTCGGGCATCCGTATTGAATCATCATCCGTGACGCAGGCGGTTGCTCCCCGCTTAGGAGCCTGCCTCTCTGGGATGCTCCGCTGCACCCGACACATGCGGCCGCGGCACAGCAAAGAAGTACTCGAGATATCTTCATGGCTGCGATCCTCCATCGTGCATGGCGGCGTAGAGACTCCCCAGCTTGAGCCGTCGGTCGGATTCGAAGATCCACTTTGCAAACAGCGAAAGTCCGATGACGATGAAGACGACCCCAGAAGGCACCCACATGATCACGCCGCCGAGTTGTTGATCTTGAAGCGGGCTGAGGCCCCATCGGGCCGTGGTGGCCATGTATGCCGGATACCAAAGCACAGTCGAGAAAGTCAGAAGCGCCCCGAGAGCGCTGCAGTGCACAGCCGTCCCAAAGACATAGATCGTCGCCGACCCGTAACTCATCGCGGATCGGCTGACGCCGTACAGCGCGGACCAGAAGAGCACTGCGGTCAGGAAAAAGCTCAGATGCTGCGCGGCATGCACCCAGTCGGAGCGCAAGGTCGCCTGATACAGCGAGGGGATATGCCAGATCCAGAGCGCGGCCGCCTCCAGGATCCACGCCACCAGCGGCCGGCTCAGAAACTGAACCGCCTCCGTCCGCTCCATCCGGTGAACCCATCCGCCCAGGTCCGATCGATGCTTCGGCGCAAACGCCCACAGGCATGTCGCCCCTGGATGAGCCGCCGAGACTAGCGGCGCCGAGATCAGGATCAGAATCTCGTGTTGCAGCATGTGGGCGCTGAAGAGCTGTTCCCCAAGCTCATGGATCGGCGAAGTCAGGGCAAATGCCAGCGTGCCCCATCCAGTCAGAAAGCTCAGGTGCCTCCATCGCAGCACCATCAGGTGCCCACGCCGAATCGCCCCCATGCCATACATTCCCAGTAGCAGAACGAGAGGAGCTACGATCGTCGGCTCCCAGCTCCAAGGCTCGCTCCAGACAGAGAGAGACGCGCCCTCGCCAGCCGTGGCTCCGGAGGCACCCACAGCAACGGCAAGGAGGTGGAGCATCTCTAATCGCATGGGTCCAGCGTCACCACGGCAAGGGTCCCGGCAAGTACCACGGCAGCGGCAAAGCACGAGAGGATCAGGCCCATCTTCGCCATAAACCGTCGTCGCGCCGCCTCAGGGCTCGTGTCGTCTCCTTCACCGAGCTTCCGCCGTGCGGAGTCCGCCAGCACCGCCGCGAGCACGCAGAACGCGAGATCGACAGACGTAACGATGAAAGCGTCGGTCTTCCGGTTCACATCGCATACCCAGTGCGCGACGGTGTAGCCCACAATCGTGTTGATCATGGCCGCAAGGGGAGAGAGCAGAATGCTCCCGAGCAACTGCTGATCGAGCCTCCGCTCGGCTTTCGGAGGGGATGCGGGCTGTGCGAGCTCAGGCATGGAGCCACCGCGGCGACCAGTAGATGACGAGGTAGATCGGGATCCAGGAAGCAACGACAAAGTACCAGTAGTCCGCGTTCTCCGACGCGTCCTGAAAGCGTTTCCCTTCAACCATGCGGCGTGAAGAACAGGATCGTAAGCACAACCGTATCGACCAGATCCGTCAGCAGATGTGTGATGTGCAGCCCCATCAGCATCCAGATGGCCGAGCCGTAGGCGTCCGTGCTCCAGTTGCAGTTAAGGTGGCGCAGTTCGAAGTACCGTACGACCACGTTCATCACACCTATCACGCTCAAGGTGACCAGACCGATGCGCACCGCGCTCAAGTCGCCTTTGCGCGCTCGGCGGCGATACCACTCGTTTGGGATCACGCTAAGCAGAAAGATTGCCAGGTTGATCGTTCCCCACAGCAGATCCGGTGGGTTCTCATGTGGAGGCCACTCGACGGAGCGCGAGTGCAGATAGAAATACGACGCGATCATCAGCGCGAAGACCATTCCTTCAATGGCCATCATGCCGATGATCCCGCACCAAGTCATGCTCCGTGTCCCGAACAGCACGGTCGGCAGCTTTGACACATCGAGAACCGATCGCTCTACTTGCTCCATATCTCCCTCGATCGGCGGCGCTCCGCCTCCTGTCGACTGGGCCAGAACCAACCGATCATGGTGACGGCTATAGGCACAGCCCCGATGGTGATCCCCCATGGCGTGAATACGCTGGCAACGAAGGCAAGTGTGGTCGCAACCGCCGCCAGGAACGGCCAAACGCTCGGCGACGGAAATTCATCTTTGCCGTCCGGCTCCGCATCGAGCGTGCGCGTGGTCAGAACGGATCTCACGTCCTCGTCGAGGCCCACGACTACCGGCTGATTCGGCGCAGCATCCCACAGCGCCTCACGGCCATTCACTGTAGGCAGATGCAGAAAATTGTAGCTCGGTGGCGGCGAGGTGGTCGCCCACTCGAGCGTCCCCGCGTTCCAAGGGTTAGCGCCCGAGAGCACGCCGCGTCGCATCGACCGGAAGACGTTGAAGAGAAACAGCAGCACCGACACGAACAGCAGGACGTATCCCAGTGACTCCACCTGGTTCAACGCCGTCCACCCCATGTTGGCCGGATACGTGTAAACACGTCTCGGCATGCCGCGGATTCCAACCAGATGCATCGGAAAGAACGTCACGTTGAAGCCGATGAAGAAGAGCCAGAAGCTGACCTGTCCGAGCTTCTCATTGAGGAGCCTGCCCGTAACCTTCGGGAACCAGTACGTTAACGCTCCGAACAGGGGAAACACGGCTCCTCCGATCAGGACGTAATGGAAGTGAGCCACGACAAAGTATGTGTCGTGAACCTGCAGATCGACCGGAACCGAAGCGACAAAGATCCCCGTCATACCGCCCATCACAAAGACGAAGAAGAAGCCCAGCACCCACCACATCGGTGTCTTCAAGACGACCTTGCCCGTTGCCATTGTTGCGATCCAGCAGAAGATCTGCGCCCCGCTCGGGATCGCAATCATCATGCTGGCGGCAGTGAAGTAGCTCTCTGCGATCTGCGGAATGCCGGTGGCGAACATGTGATGGACCCACAGCCCGAACGCCAGGAAGCCGGTCGCGACGAGAGATAGAACCAACACAAGGTAGCCAAAGGCATGCCGTCTACTGAATGTAGTTACGATCGTCGACACGATCGCGGTCCCCGGAATGAAGATGAGGTACACCTCCGGATGTCCGAACCACCAGAACAGGTGCTGATACAGCAGAACATCGCCACCCGCTGCCGGGTTGAAGAACTGGGTTCCTCCCGTCCTGTCGAGCAGAAGCATCGTGCTTGAGAGCATGACGGCCGGAAGGGAGAAGATCACCATGAAGGCGACAACTACCTGGCCCCACACAAACAGCGGGATACGGTTTAATGACATTCCAGGCGCGCGCAGGCGGAAGACGGTCACGATCACCTCAACGGCAACCGCCAAGCCCGAGACCTCAGTGAACGTGATCAGCTGCGCCCAGAAATCAGCCCGCTTGCCCGGTGCAAAGTCCGGGCCTGCCAGCGGTACATACGAGAACCATCCCCTGTCCGCACCCGTGTTGCATGCGAACGCGACGTAAAACATGATTCCGCCAAACAGATACAGGTAGTAGCTGTAAGCGTTGAGCCTGGGGAATGCGATGTTCCGCGTGCCAACCATCAGCGGAACCAGGTAGACACTCAACGCCTCAAACATCATCGGCACGGCAAACAGGAACATCATCGTGCTGCCATGCATGGTGAAGACCTGGTTGTACTTGTCGTTCGAGAGGAAGTGCGCCTCGGGAAACGCCAGTTGCAGCCGCATGACACCGGCCAGCAAACCGGCGAGCAGGAAGAACCCGAACGCGGTTACGACATAGCGCTTTCCAATCGTCGTGTGGTGCACCACTCTGAACCAGCCCGCAAATCCCGAGGGCTCGCGCCAGACACGCTCCAGCTGTGCCGCCTGCCTTCGCTCGGTTTCTGTCAGTGCGCTTTCAACCGAGAGTGTCGTCACTGGCGTCATCGCAGTGTCTCCAGGTAGGCCAGGAGATCCTGTAGATCAGGGCCCGGGATCTCGTTCGGTGGCATGCGGGACCCCGGCTTAAGACTCTGCGGATTCAGAATCCATCCGCCAAGGTTTCCGATCGTGTTCGGCAGCATACCCGCAGCGATGGTGGATCTGCTTGCAAGATGCGTCAGGTCAGGGCCGACGCGGGAGCCCGCCGACGTCCCACGGATGCTATGACACATTACGCAGGCATGAGTTAGAAACACCTGCTGCCCGTGCGCTGTCTGCGCGTTTGCCGGCGTCGGCGGAGCTCATCGCCTGGGCACCCAGCCACTTATCGAAGTCGGCCTGCGGCTCTGCGACCATGTAAAAGGACATGTGCGCATGCTGCTCTCCGCAGTACTCCGCGCACTGTCCTCGCCATCGCCCGGCACGATCAACCTCCATCAGAATGTCGGTGTCATACCCGGGTAGGAAGTCTCGCTTTCCCTGTACGTTTGGAGCCCAGAAGCTATGGATCACATCGCGGGATGTGCCGTGAATCCGGATCGGAGTGCCCACGGGCAGGTGAATCTCATTCGCAGTCACAACGATGTGATCCGCCTCTGCGTTGGGATAGCGCACCTCCCACCACCACTGATGGCCATAGACCTCGATCGTTCTCGCCGTCAGTCCATTCATCTTTCCTAGAGCCCTGCTCGTTCTGAAGCTGCTGACCAGCATGGTGAAGAGCAGCAGGAGCGTGACTGCCATGGCAGCTCCGACGGCTCGCGACGCGACCCTGTCGCTTGCCTCCGATGTGGGCTGCGGTTGGGGCATATCGCCCAAGCCATGGCGCCTTCGCCATACCGAGATCACCAGCACCGCCATGACCAGGCAGTACACGGTCGCCGTGATGAAGAAGATCACGGCAAACGTGTGCTCGATATGCGCGGCAGCTGGACCCACCGGATTGAGCGAGCTCTGGTTTCCTCCAAAGCCGGGTAGGGCGAGCAGCATGGTCACGGGCCCACCTTCTGCCCGGGATGCTGGATCGGCGATGTGATTTCGTCTTCGGGATGCTCCTTCTTGCGCGCCTGTTCAGCCTTGGCTACGGGCATGGTGTCGCTGCGCGAAGGCGCGACATCACTGGGGAGTTGCCCGCTCAGCGAGCGTACGTACGCCGCCAGCTCCCAGACCTGGTACTCCGGTATCTTTCCGGCGAAGCTTGGCATCCCGTTCGGCCGGCCCTGGACGATGTCTGCGTAGATCTGCTCGGGGCGGCTGCCGTAAATCCAAACGGAATCCATCAGCGCCGGCCCTATTCCTCCGCCGCCCTGCTGGTGGCAACCCACGCAGTTGTAGGCGCTATACAACCGCTTTCCCTCCGAAACGGCATAGGCGCTGTCCTCGTACTTGGAGTTCGGCGGCGACGTCAGGGTTCCGCCTGCGTGCACCTCCGCTACGCTTACGCCGTTTGCCAGCTGCGCACCCGTCGCTCCAGGATCAAAGACACGCGCCTCGCGTTTACAGCCGGAGAAGCCCAGCAGGCATCGCCGCCATCATGGAGAGAAAGATTGCGCGCATCACAGTCCGCCCTCCTGCAACGGAATCGTCGGCACATGATACTCCGCCAATAACCGCAGGATCTCGGCCCGGTTCTTCTCGATAGAAGCGCTCAGCGCGTCCCGGAGCGCGATATCCTTGCCATGCACACCGAGTGCGATGGAGTACAACATCGGTATGCCGGCCGTGTCGGCGGCGGCTCGCAGCGGTGTCACCGTCAGCGAAGGGTGGCCGAGCGCCGCAAAGTATCCGGCTATGGGCCCCCAGACCACGGCCACCCCGACTCGACCATCCGAGACAGCGCGGACCACCTCGCCTGTCTGCGATCCGAAGGATCCAAAGCCGACCAGGTCTCCCGCATGCCCGTACCGGATGAGCGGAAGCGATGGCGGCGACAGATTCTCCTCGAGGATCTGCAGACCAATGCGGCGGCCATTCAGGCGCGGGTCCGTGAAGGTTGCGATCTGCAGGCCGTCCCGGGTTCGCGTTACGAAGACGTAGCTCGATCGGTAATACGGCTTGGTGGTGAGCACGCCGCGCATGCCTACCGGGACACCGACCAGCACGTCGCAGACGTTCTTGCTGAACTGCTCCCTCAGAAACCCGCGTCGGCTCCGCGCCCATACAAAGACCAGTTTGAGTCCAGCATCACGAACCACAAGGCTGCGACGCGGTCGTCGAAGCCATGCATCGCCCGATCAGAGAACGGCAGATTGTCGGGATCCGCGCAGATCCGAAGCTCCGGTCTGTTTGGCGCAGGGGCAGCCGCAAAGGCCATCGTTGAGACTGCCGCAGCCAACGCGTAGCTCAAGAGCCACGGGGAAGCGCGGAACGGCCGGCGATGATCTACGGAAGGGCGAAGACATACAGAGTTCCCCTGGTTGCGTCACACTCTTCAGGTCGTGCAGGGCGCTGCCCCATCCGTTCGCTGCCGAATCATCCCGCGTGTCCAGATTGCCGGAGACGATCGATCCCGGCCAGCCTCCTATGCCGGAGAGAATTGCGACATACTGCTTTCCGTCAGGTCCACGATACGTAATCGGCTGCCCGATAATCCCCGAGCCCGTCTTGAACTGCCACAGGATCTTGCCCATTCCGTGCGTCCACCGCCTTGAACCAGCCATCCATGCGTTCCATAGAAGACAAGGTCTCCCGCCGTTGCTACCGTGCCGCTCCATGTCGGGTACTTGTCCGGGATCGTCCAGACCTTCTTCCCGCTGTATCGGATCCCACGCCATCAGTTCGCCTTCATTGCCGCCAGGCCCGGCATAGTACTTCACCGTCGCTCCAATATAAGGTGTTCCGGCAATGTAGTTCGGCTCCGTTGTCCTGCTCGTCCATGCACATGTTTTCGTGCGGAATATAGACCAGTCCGGTGCGTGGGGAAAACGACGAGGGCTGCCAGTCCTTCGACCCCGGAGCCATCGGGCAGATGTTCACCGATTCCTTGCCCGATCTCCGGCTTCTTCTCGTCGACATGGATCAGCTGCCCGGTCTTCAGGTCCACCCCCTTGGTCGTCGTGGTGTAGACATAAGGCGTCGCCGAAAGCACCTGTCCTGTCGTCCGGTCGATCACGTAGATGTAGCCATTGCGGTCGGGGCGCACGAGCACCTTGCGCGTGAACCCTGCCACGGAAGATCGAGCAGTATGTCTTCGTTAATGCCGTCCCAGTCGAACAGGTCATGCGGCGACATCTGGTAGAACCACACCGCCTGTCCCGTGTCCGCATCCCGCGCCCACATTCCGCTCGTCCACTTGTTATCTCCAGGCCGCGCATCCGCATTCCACGGACCAGGGTTCGCCGTGCCGTAATAGATCAGGTTGCTCGACAGGATCGTAGGCCACAAATCCCCACACCGTTCCGCCGCCACGCGCCACGCGTCCGGCGGCCAGGTCTTCACCCCGAGGTCAGTTCCCTTGTCACTGGCATAGAACGGCTTGAACCGGTCGCCGATCAGCACATCCTTGTCCGGCCCGGTGTTGTACGCCTGCCAGAGAACCTTGCCGCGTTTCCGTATCCAGCGCCGTAAGCCATCCTCGCACGCCGAATTCGCCACCGCTGTCGCCGACTAGACCTTGTCCTGAACCACCATCGGCGCCATCGTCATGGTCTCGCCCTTGCTGATGTCCGCCAGGTGCGTGCGCCACAGCCAGCTTGCCTGTGTTCGCATCCACAGCGACCGTGTAGCCGTCCAGCGTGTTGTAGAAGATCTTGCCTCCGTCGAACACTGCGCCGCGATTCACCCAGTCGCAGCAAGCCTCGCCCTTCGCCGCGGGCGATGGATTGGGTTCAAACTTCCATTTCAACGGTGCGCCCGGTTTCGTCAGGTCCAGAGCAAACAAAGTGTTCGGCCACGGCGCGACGACATACATCGTGTTGTTCGCGACGATCGGCGCTGCTTCCTGCCCGCGCGCGCACACCGTATTGAAGGTCCAGGCACTTTGAGCGCAGCTACATTGCCTGTATTGATCTGGTCCAGCGAGCTGTAGCGGGTGTTTGCGTAGTCCTTAGTCGCCCGGATCCACTGCCCGTCATCCGGCTCCATCTTGCCCGAATATGGATGTGATTCGCCCCCAGTAGAGGCAGGTAGCTGCACCTGCTGAGCCTGCTTCTGGCAGCCGCTCATAAGAATCACGAACAGAACGGGTCCTGTCAATCGAAGCAGAGACGTACATCTCCCCGGAGAGCGCAGGACAAAGTTTCCCATCGTTCGCTCCGGTTTCACTAATAGACGTGGTCCGGGTGTGAATAGATGCTTGCGATCTCAGCGACATCTGCTGTCGCCGTCTTCCCCCGTGCTGTGCTCCTCTGCGAGACTCCAGCCCTGCGCATCGGTGAAGAATGCGACTAAGTGGGCAGCACCTCTCACCGGATCATTCCAAAGTACAGGCTGATGTGGCCCTTGTACTCCCCTTTGGCGATCGCCGGCTGGCCCATGGGGCCACTGGATTGCGGGCCTCCGAACTTGCTGCCGATTGCCGGGATGGCGTGCAGGAAGGAGATTCCGGCATTCGGGAACGGCACGCCAGTCTGCCCTACCAGGTTTGGCGGGCGGGGTCTTCGGAGTAAAGATCTGCACATAGATCGGTGAGTCGGGATGCTGGTCCACCATCGCGGTGATCGGGCCTTCAGAGGTATTGAGCTGCAGCCAGCGCACGCCTGAGTAGAACCCTTTGAAGAGTGGATAGTCGAAGTGCTCTCCCGGCTTGAGGTCGTCCGGATCGCCGACCATGGTGTTGTTGTAGGGCCTGTTCCAGACGTCGAGAGTACCGCCGGCGAGGCGATTCTGATAGACCGGGGCGGGTCCTTCGCCGAGGAATCGCATGCCTTTGACGTCGGCTTCGGGATAGTCGAATCCGACGCCGAAGTATTCCTGCGGGCCGCTGATGGCGTAGACGTAGTCGATGGAGAGCCAGCCGTTGGGCTTGAGGCGGTAGGTGAGCGACTTCATCGGGCCATCGAAGGCCGCAGAGATGACCAGATCGTTGCCGTCGGCTTGCATGGGTCAAGGACGTCAGCTTGGAGTCCGGTGCCAAGGCGGGCGGCGGGGGCGGCGGAGGCGGCGGGTCCGACGGTTCTGCCTGCGCGCGGAGGAGCGAGCCTGGGACCCATCGCCACTACGCGAGGGCCGTTGGCCAGAGAGAAGGACTTGCCCTGCCGAGAGGCAGAGACCAGCAGGCCGGTGGTCTTGCTGATCTGCAGCGACAGGTCGCCCGCAGTCGCAGTGAGCGTGTCGCCGGATCTCGGTGGCAGTAGGCTTTGCGCTAGCCAGCGGACTGCTGCGCCTGGTCCAATCGGCTGCTCGAGATCGTCGGTAGGCCAGACATAGGTCTGGATCACGCGGCCCGTGGCATCCTTGATGATAAGTCGAGTGGCATCGGGTGTCTTCTTCGCGTTGCGGCCGAGTAGCAGCAGGCGGTCCCCAGCCGTCCCAGCTTGCCGAGGCGCCTGGCGCGAGCGAACGGCCGTGATCGGTCCGCGATGCCAGCACCACTGAACCGGAAGCTGCGTCGTCGGGTTTGCGGAAGGCGATCGTCTGCCATTCGAAGGTGCATTGGTCGGCGTTGAGGAAGGCGTAGCGGTTTGTAACGGTGAAGGAATGCGAGCGCGGCGTCAGGCGGCGTCACGATGATCGGCGACCAGAGCTGTTTGACGGTGTAGAAGCTTGCCTTCCCGCTCGCGATACGGGCCGACGATGCCATCGGGGGCCATGTTGCCCTGGGAGTCGAGAATGCCGCCCTTGTCCGTGCGCTTCACATCTTCATCCACAAACGACCAGATGAATCCGCCGGCGCCGGCCTTGCTCTTGAGAATGGCGTCCCAGTAGTCCTGCATTCCCGCGCCGGCGCCGCCGTCATAGAGGCCGTGCAGCATCTCGGTGGGGAAGAAGACGGGATCGGCGGCGAGCTTCTGCTGTCAACAGTCTCATAGTTCGGGTAGTGCTTGGTATCGGCGATGCCCGGGGGATAGGCCGCCCACGGGTGCAGGACCATGCGCTTCTCGCGGGTCGTACTTTGCGAAGTCGCCGTCGAGATCGAAGTTGAACCCGCCTTCGTTGCCGTTGTCCCAGAAGAGGATCGACGGATGGTTCACGTCATGCTCCACCATCTCCTTCACCAGCTTCTGGCCGATGTCGGTGTCGTAATGCGCCTGCCAGCCGGTGAGTTCATCGAGCACATAGAGGCCAAGTTCGTCGCAGGCATCGAGGAAGTGGCGGTCCGGCGGATAGTGGCTGGAACGGACGGCGTTGCCGTTCATCTCCTTGATGAGGTTGATGTCGTCTCTGGAGATCTGCTCGGACAGTGGTGCGGCCGGAGTCGGGCCAGAAGGAGTGGCGGGCAAAGCCCTTGAGGAAGACGCGGTTGCCGTTGACGAACATGCCCTGTCCGGGCCGCAGCTCAATGGTGCGGAATCCGAACCTCTGATGCACTGTGTGCACGACGGCATTGCCTAACTTCAGCCGCACTTCGAGCTGGTAGAGATTCGGCGTCTCGGCGGTCCAGAGCCGCGGATTGGCGACCTTTCCGGAGAGATGGGCGGTTGCGTTGAAGGCGACATCCTTCACGATGATCGGATCGCCCGACAGGCTTGCCGTTTAGATCGAGCACCCGCATCTCCACGGAGGCTGTGGGGCCGCCGGCGGCTGCTGCGCGCGTATCGGAGAGCGTGACATCGACATCGAGCGAGCCCGCCGCGGTCGCGTTGATGGCCAGGTGATCGACAAACGTCCTGGGGACGGCCTCGAGATAGACGGGCCGGAAGATGCCGCCGTAGTTCCAGAAGTCGCCGCGCCGTTCGGCGTGATTGACGGACTCGTTCACGAGTCATCATCGACGTCCACCTGGATCTCATTCTTCTGACCGGCGGGCTTGAGGAGGCTCGTGATGTCGTACTTGAAGGCGTAATAGCCGCCCTGGTGAAGGGGGCCAGCGGATTGACCGTTGATGGTGACCCGGGTATCGGTCATGACGCCTTCGAAGTTGACGAAGACGGTCTTGTCTCGCCAGTTCGCAGGCGTAGTAAAGGTGCGCTTGTAGATGCCGTGAACGCGAGGCCAACCGCCGGCCGGAGTGACTCGGCCGTAGTTGTAGATGCCGAAGCCTTGCAGCTCCCAGTTGGACGGGACACCGATGGTGGACCACTTATTGGCGTTCTGGCCCTTGTCGCACATGAACTCCCACTTGACCGGGTCGTCCTTGCCCCGGCCGGATGAGATACTGAGTTTCCGTCTCCGCAGCTCTCGCTACTGAAGCCAGAAGAAGGAGCAATAAGCAGCATAGCGAGCTGGCGAACACATGAAGAGCCCCCGAACACCATAGTCTTGAAGCGAACAATTATGCCATGTGCCTCCGACGGGGTACGGCAGAAGATCAGGAGTAGAGCGAACTGACATGCGGCGACGGTGCTCCCAATAGCTTGCTGGACGACATGCGCCACAGGCAATGTTGACGGAAGGATCGAATCATATTAGTTTCGAGGCGGATTGAACAACGTCGTCATCAAGCGCAAGCGGCTTGAAGTTCGAACTGCAAAGTCGCACAGGATTTTGCGCGAGACCGGCAACTGGACCGAGGATCTGGGGGCAGCATTCCATTGCAGCTGGTCTGGATCGTTAGCGCCTCGACGGGAGAGGGAAACCTTTGAGAAACGCCCATGTCCTGCTATTTCTTCTCCTTGCGGCAAGTCTCCTGTCCGGCTGTGCCGGATTGTCCGCGAAGAGGCAACACAGCGCACTAAATTCGGCCGCTCCCCCCAACGTTTATCTCGAACATGCGACATCGGCGGTTCAAACTTTACAAACGTGGTACACGCCATCGACAGGTCTTTACCGAACTACGGGTTGGTGGAATTCAGCGAATGCAATCACGGTACTCGCCGACTACGAACGCGTCAGCAACTCGATGCAATTCCATCCGGTGTTTGCGAACACGTTCCGTGCGGCGCAGAAGACCAGTCCGGCGTTCCTCAACAACTTCTACGATGATGAGGGCTGGTGGGCCTTGGCGTGGATCGAGGCCTATGACCTTACCCGCGATCCGAATTACCTTGAGATGGCTGAATCCATATTCAACGACATGGCCGACGCTTGGGATGACAACTGCGGCGGAGGCATCTGGTGGAGCAAGGACAGGAACTACAAGAATGCGATCGCCAACGAATTGTTCCTTTCCGTTGCTGCTCACCTCGCAAACAGGACATCGCGTGCCACTCAGCGCAAATACCTGAAGTGGGGGAGCAAAGAATGGAGATGGTTCCAGGGCTCCGGAATGATCAATTCGGAAAGTCTAATCAATGACGGGCTCAGGAAAGGCCCGGGACAGCTTGCGGGAGGGGCTTGCGTCAACAACGGTCGAACCACATGGACCTACAACCAGGGTGTGATTCTGGGCGGCCTCGCGGAACTCTCTGCAGCGAGCCGGGATGCGACTCTGACCGAGGCTGCCGGTAAGATCGCGACCGCTGCTATTACCCGGCTGGTCGACGACAAGGGCATTCTGCACGATCCTTGTGAACCCAAGTGTGGCGCCGACGGTGTGCAGTTCAAAGGAATTTTTGTTCGGAACCTGGTTTTGCTGAATAAGTATAATCCGCGAGCGTCGTATGTTTCGTTTATCAACAGGAATGCTGACACCCTGTGGAGTGATGCGCAAGGACCGAACTTTCAGCTCGGCGAACGCTGGTCAGGGCCCTTTATCTCCGGCAACGCGGCGAGCCAAAGTTCTGCGCTGGATGCCCTCATTGGTGCCGCCGCAGTTCACACTTCCCTAAAAGGTCAAGGGTGGTAGTTAGACCCGTTGTGAATAGGAATAGGCTTACTCACATGGCAGCAAACCTCACGCTCTGACCGATTCTGCTGAATTTGCAATTGCCTCAGAACAGAAGTGAAAGATCATCTTTGAAGATAGCCGCCACTCTTTCCGCCGCTTGCCTCTTTCAGTTTGCCTTTCCGTGCGTGCACTCCTACGGGCAGGTAGATGTGCTTACGCAACACAACAACAACATGCGGACGGGCGTAAACTCCCGGGAAACTGTGCTGACACCGGACAAAGTGAATCCAACCCAGTTCGGGATGTTATTCAAGCGAGTCTTGGATGACCAACTCTATACACAACCGCTCGTGGTGACGGGCGTTTCTGTAGGTGGCGGAGTTCGGGACGTGGTCTATGTGACCACAGTCAATAACAGCGTCTACGCCTTCGATGCGAATGACGGTGAAGCTCGGGCGCCGATTTGGCATGTGAACTTCGGAACTCCGGCAAACCTGAACAGCGCTGATTTCGGATGCCTGGATATCAATGGTCAGATGGGGATCATCGGTACACCCGTTATCGACAAAGACCGCGGTGTTTTATACGTCGTCGCGCTGACCCGGGCAGGTGCTCAGACCGGACCACTGACAGGGTTTACACAAAGACTCCATGCCCTGGATCTCACTACGGGAGCGGATTTGCCCGAGAGCCCGGTCGTAATCAAGGCCGAGAATTTCAACGCGCTCATGCAGAACCAGCGCCCCGCCCTCATGCTGGCGAACGGTATGGTGTATGTGGGATATGCATCCCATTGCGATAAAGAGCCCTACCACGGTTTCTTAATGGCCTATGACGCCAGGACGTCTGGCGCTGGTGAGCGTTCTGAATACATCACCCACGGGCTCGGAGGCGAGTATCTGGCAATCCGGGCAGGGCCCCGCCGCCGACGCGGAAGGCAATGTGTATGTGGTGACCGGAAACGGAAGCTGGGACGGCGTGAGGAACTTCAGCGAGAGCTTTCTGAAGCTGACGCCGCGACTCAAGCTGCTCGACTGGTTCACGCCGACAAACCATTTCACCTTGGACAAGCGAGATACCGACCTCGACTCTTCTGGTGCGACATTGATCCCCGGAACGCATCTCGTTCTCGGCGGTGGGAAGGAAGGCGTTCTTTACACCCTGGATACGCGTAATCTCGGACACCTGGGTGACGAGCACGCGGTACAGCATTTTCAGGCAACGGTCTCGCATCTGCATAGCTTGGTTTATTGGCAGAGCGCCAAGGCCGGAGATCTGCTGTACGTCTGGGGGCAGAAGGATCATGGCGAAGGTATACAAGCTCGAAGGAGACAAACTAGGTGAGACCCCTCTCATCAGTCGGGATATGCCGAACCAGGGACATCCAGGAGCGATGTTGTCGCTCTCCGCAAACGGGAACAAGGACGGAATCTTGTGGGCAGCGATTCATGCGACAGGCGATTCGTGGCATGAGTCGCGGCCAGGAGTGCTCCACGCCTATGACGCGGACGACATTCGTCGCGAGTTATGGAACTCGCTGCAGCTTCCATCACGGGACGATTGTGGCGAGTACTCCAAGATGGCGCCACCCACCGTCGCAAATGGACGGGTGTATCTGGCAAGCTTCGGCTCAGAGAATGTTGGAACGGGTCAGTTCTGTGTCTACGGGCTGTTGCCGACAGAGGGTGGCGCAAAGATAAAGGCGCCGAGTGGCGTGACGTCCTCAGTTCAGGTTGGTCACGTAAGGCTAACCTGGGATTCTGTCTCCGGAGCACGTTTCTATCGTGTTGTCCGAAGCAGCACGCTGGAGCCGGAAGCAACGACAGTTGCGATGGGGCTCACGACCGCCGCATTCACAGATCCTGAGCCTGACCGGGGTGAAACGGCGTCGTACCAAATCCTGGCCGTCGGACCTGACGGCGTCAGCGCACCGTCAGACCCTGTGAAGGTGACATCTCCGAAGCCGAAGCGAATGGACCATTAGGGCCTTGGCTTAGAAATGATGAAGCCGAGCTGGGGGCCAGGAACGGTGCTGATCTACCGCAAAAGACGATCGAGACACTGGTTAGGTCGATCTCGCTCCAGAGAGCCGGCAAGAGAGCAAAGAACCGTCACCGAGTTTTCGGGAGTCTGAAGCTAAATACTGACCCATGACCGATCTGGCTTGTGACACTGATGTTGCCTCCATGCGCCTCGACGATCGCACGACTGATCGCCAATCCCATTCCGGAGCCGGAGACCTGACGATTCTGCAGTTTCGATCGATACAGGCGATCGAAAATCAATTCCTGCTCTGAGGGATCAATTCCAATGCCGCGGTCGGCCACGCTGGTGATAACCGTTCCGTCGTGTTCCTCAGCTGAGATAAAAATCGGGGAACCAGGGGCGGAATACTTTGCAGCATTCTCCAGGAGATTGCAGAAGACCTTTGCGATCATCTCGCGATCGGCGTACACGCGTGTTGAGGGTTGCACCCGAATGCTAACGGGGTGCGTACTGCTCACACCTGAACAGCTCTCCTGTGCTACCGCGATGACATCCACAAGGGCCACAAAAGAGAGGTCCATGTGGATTTCCTGCGATTCGATCTGGGCCATCTCCACGGCATGACCGATCAAACGGTTGAGACGATTCGTCTCCTCGTCGACGATGGTGAGAAGTTCCCGTCGACCATCCCTGTCGATTGCCTCTTCGCTGAGAAGTGTCTCTGTCGCTCCCTTGATCGAAGTGAGCGGCGTTCTCAGTTCATGCGTGATGGAGTCCAGGATGAGCGCACGTAAGCGCTCGCCCTCTTTGTTTGCTTCACTGCGGGCCACGTCCTCCAGGGCCTGCGCGCGATCCAGGGCGATGGAGGCCAGACCCCCGATTGCCTGTGCTGTGTCTGTGGAGAGACGTGCATGGTTCAGCCGCAGCAGGCCGCGCGGCCGGACTCCGGCCCGCAACGGTATGTTCACCTCGGCACAGGGCAAGGCCTCCGGTGTGGAAAGCGTCAAAGCAAGCTGACGCAGGTGCGGGATCTCTATAGGGGTAATGAGTTGACGGCCTGACTGGTAGATCCTGTCTCCATCCAACAGATACAGCGTCGAGGTATCGGCCCGCGTTGCTGCGTTCACGAGTGTGGGAAGCGTGTTGACCAGTTCGGCTACATTTTCCGTCTGCAAGAGATCACGGCTGAGGGCGAAGAGAACTTCGAGTTCGCGTTGTTTGAGTAGGGCACGGGCAGCTTCATCGCGCGCGTTCTGCGAGAGGCGGCTGCCGACAACGCCCGTGGCGAGAAAGGTAAGCAGGGCGAGCCAGTTTTGCGGGTCGGAGATGACAAAGGTGCCGACGGGCGGCAGAAAGTAGAAGTTGTAGCAGACAGCTGCGGCCACGGAGCCGACCACTGCGTAACGGAGGCCAAGCCGGGCTGCGAGCAGCAATACGAAGAGAACAAGCGTCAACGCGACGGTCGTGGGGTTGACGTGGAGCCAGCGGCGGTAGATTAGGATGATGCTGGCGAGGGCTGCACCTGTCGAAAGCCAGCGTGCGGCAAGTACCACCTGACGCGAGTTCATGGGAGTCATTCTAAGCGTGACCCAACGAGACGCACCGACGCGGAAGTCACCCGAGGACTGGCTGAAGAGCAGCGCCACGGAGAAGGAGCGTGGGCTCTTCAAGGTGTTCCTTGGCTATGCGCCGGGTGTCGGCAAGACGTTCAGCATGTTGAGCGAAGGCATTCGCCGCCGCAAACGTGGCGAGGATGTCGTGATTGGCGTCGTGGAGACCCACGGCCGCGCCGGAACGGCGGAGCTGGCCGAAGAGCTGGAGCAGGTACCGCGGCGTGCGGTGGAGTACAAGGGCACGCTGTTCAGTGAGATGGATGTGGACGCTATTCTCGAGCGGGCACCCCAGGTCGTCCTTGTGGACGAGCTTGCGCATACCAACATCGAGGGCAGTCGGTTTCCGAAGCGGTATGAGGATGTGCTGCTGCTGCTGGATCGGCGCATCGACGTGCTCAGCACGATCAATATTCAGCACGTGGAGAGCTTGACACCGCGGGTGCAGGCACTGACGGGCATCGCCGTTCGAGAGCAGGTGCCGGACTGGGTGCTTGACCGCGCAGATGAGATCGTGATCAGCGATGTGACACCGGAAGCGCTGGTCACACGCATGCGACGAGGCGATATTTACCCCGCCGAGCGTGTGGAAAGATCCTTGACTAATTTCTTTCGCCGCGGCAACCTCATCGCATTGCGAGAGCTCGCGTTGCAACGGGTTACGCGTGCCGTGGATCGCACACTGGATGAGTATGTGAAGCGGAAGAACTTGGGTCCGCACTGGGCCGTGGCGGAGAAGGTAGGCGTGTGCATCAGCGCAAATGCGCAGGCGCGGGACCTAGTCGCACGTGGGGCGCGGCTCGCGGAAGCACTGGGCGCAGAACTCTACGTCCTCCATGTAAGGGCAGGCGGCGATGAAGACGCGGAACGCAGGCGTACGCTGGAGAGCAGTATCGCCTTTGCAACGCACCTGGGCGCACACATCGTACCGCTAACGGGAACGGACGTGCCACGCGTCACGGCCAAATACATTCGCGAGAACCGCATCACACAGGCGATCGTGGGGCGGTCGGCAACACATGGTCTCAAGAGCTACCTGTACTACTTTTCATTGCAGAAGTTCATGGCGGAAGCGCCACACGTCGATTTGCATATTGTGACCCAGGAGAGCGCGTGAAGCGCCTGCTGGTGGTGGACGATGAGCGCCAGATTACCCGCATGCTCCGCATGGCTTTGCAGAGCGCAGGGTATGCCGTGGAAACCGCGTGCGATGGGGTGGAAGCCCTGCAGAAGTTCGAGGCGCAGCCGCCGGACCTGGTGATCACAGATCTGGCGATGCCGGAGATGGATGGTCTGGAGTTGACGCGGGCGATTCGCCGCGTGGCCCAAACGCCGATTATCGTGCTCAGCGTGCGGGATGCCGATGCGATGAAGGTGGCGGCGCTGGACGACGGGGCGGACGACTATCTCACAAAGCCCTTCAGCATGCTGGAGTTGCAAGCACGGGTACGGGTCCACTTGCGCCGCAGCCCCACCCTTCCGGAAGGGGCGACGCTAAGCCTGGGGAATCTTCTCGTTGACCCCGTTGCGCACCGGGCGCTGCTGCGCGGGCAGGAGCTTCATCTGACTCCCAAGGAGTTCGACCTGCTGCTCTTGCTTCTGCAGCACGCGGGTAAGGCGATGACGCACAAGGTGCTGCTGCGTTCTGTGTGGGGACGCGCAGGCGAGTCGCAGCCCGAGTACCTGCGTGTCCTTGTCGGGCAATTGCGGAAAAAGCTGGACCAGGGTGACGGCGTGCGATACATCCAGAGTGAGCCGTGGATCGGCTACCGACTCGTACCCGAGGGGTTCCCTGCCGTTTAGACCTGGCGCGGACTTTACAACTTCTTTACGGAAACACTACGGGATACTTACGGCCCCTGATCGTTGAATAGATCAGGAGGCAGTCATGAACCTTGGACGGCCATGCTTGCCAGGCCTGGTGATATTGTGCGTCGCCGCAAATCTTGCAGCAGAGACTCCCGCAGATCCGACCATCGATGCACCTACCCGGCGCAATCGAGAGATTCGTGAACTACATCAGGAACTAAGACTGATCTCCGACTCGCTCAAAGAGATGGACGCAGAAGGATCGGCGCCGGCTTCGAGCAACTCCCCTCTTACTCCTGCGGTTACCGCATCCAGCTCAGGCGCACCTGGGCTACCGTGTATCGCCGAGCTGCCAGCTGTACTTACCAGTGCAGACACGCCGGCGCTCTCGTCCTTGCACGGGACGACGCTGAACTTCACCCTCGACGGCTACTACGGCTCCGACTTCAATACACCCATCGGCCGGGTTCACCTGCTGCGCGGGTATGACGTGACCAGCAACAGCTCCAACCTGAACCAGGTGGACTTGATCCTCGAGCATCTGCCTCCACCGAGAGCCGCTTTGGTGGTCGGGTCGAGGAGGCATACGGTAGCTATCTTGCGCCGGTCGGCTCAGACTACCGCCACCTTTCGCCTGACTTACGGATGGGGCATGTTGCAGCTTAGCTGGTAACTCCGGAGAACATACTTATGCTCGATCTCGTCGCTATCGTTTCACTCGGTTTGTTCTTCGGTCTCTCTGTGCTGTATATCCGCGGCTGCGACCATCTGAAAGGACCACGCCCATGATTCTCAACGCAATTCTTCTGGTGCTGTCGGCGCTGCTGATGGTTTACCTCGTCTATGCCCTCTTACGGCCGGAGAAATTCTAAGTCATGACCCTGAACGGTTGGCTACAGATCACTCTGTTCATCGCCGCGGTGCTTTTGCTCGCGAAACCGATGGGCACGTACATGGCGGCGGTCTTTGAGGGTCGCAAGACCTTTCTCGATCCGGTGCTCGGTCCCTGTGAACGGCTCCTCTATCGGTTGACCGGAGTGAATCCCGACCACGAGATGCGCTGGTCGCAGTATGCCGTAGCGATGCTGGTCTTCAGCGCGGCCACGCTGCTGCTGACGTACGTGGTGGAACGGTTGCAACACCTGCTGCCGCTGAATCCACAGCACCTCCCTGGTGTGGAGTCGGCATTGGCGCTGAACACGGCCATCTCGTTCACCACTAATACGAACTGGCAGTCCTATGTACCGGAAACGACGATGAGTTACTTGACCCAGATGCTTGGCTTGGCCACGCATAACTTCTGGTCCGCCGGGGTCGGCCTCGCGCTTGCTGTCGCCTTCGTGCGCGGCATTGCGCGGCGGGAGATGAAGACGCTCGGCAACTTCTGGGTCGACCTCACGCGCGGCACCCTGTGGGTCCTGCTACCCATCTCCGTCATCTTCGCTCTGGTGCTGGTATCGCAGGGCGTAGTGCAAAACCTGCGGCCCTACGACACGGTCAAGCTCGTGGAGCCGCAAACCGTGACCGGCGCCGACGGCAAAATGACGACGTTGACCACGCAGACCATCGCGCAGGGGCCGGTCGCTTCGCAGGAAGCCATCAAGATGCTGGGCACGAACGGTGGCGGCTTCTTCAACGCAAACAGCTCGCACCCTTTCGAGAACCCCACGCCGCTGACAAACTTCCTGCAGATGCTGTCGATCTTTCTCATTCCCGCCGGTCTGTGCATCATGCTGGGCCACATGGTGAAGTCACCCAGGCATGGATGGGCGGTACTGGCGGCCATGGTGGTGCTGTGGTTTGCCGGGACCTTAACCTCGTATTGGGCGGAGTCGCACAGCAATCCCGCGTTTCACAACGTAGATGCAGCTGTGTCGCAGACTCCGTCGCGGGAGCAGGCTGGCGGCAACATGGAGGGCAAGGAGGTCCGCTTTGGGATCGCCAACTCGGCACTCTTCGCCACCGTGACCACAGATGCAAGCTGCGGCGCAGTGAACGCCATGCACGACAGCTTCACACCGCTTGGCGGCATGGTGCCGATGGTCAACATCCTGCTGGGCGAGGTCGTTTTCGGCGGTGTGGGGGCGGGCCTGTACGGCATGCTTGTCTTTGTCGTCGTCGCTGTGTTCATTGCTGGCCTCATGGTAGGCCGCACGCCCGAGTACCTCGGCAAAAAGATAGAGTCCTTTGACGTTCAGATGGCCATGCTGTACCTGCTCATCTTCCCGCTGCTGATTCTCGGTTTCGCCGCTTTCGCGGTTCTCATGCCGAACCTAGGTCTCAGCAGCCTTGCAAATCATGGTCCGCATGGACTCAGCGAAATCCTGTACGCCTACGCTTCCGCCACCGGCAACAACGGTTCCGCCTACGCCGGGCTCAACGCCAATACGCCCTGGTACAACTACTCGCTCGCCATTGCCATGTTCTTTGGCCGCTTCATGATGATCATCCCGATGCTGGCCCTTGCGGGCAACCTCGCGGGCAAGAAGATCGCCCCCGCGACCGCGGGTACTTTTCCGGTGACCACGCCGCTCTTCACGGTGCTGCTCACCGGCGTTATCGTCATCGTAGGCGCGCTTACCTTTTTTCCTGTGCTGTCGCTCGGTCCGGTGCTGGAGCACCTTCTGATGCGTGCCGGCCACCTGTTCTAACCGAAACGGCTTCCCAGAAGAGGAACGATCATGTCCAGTCAGACCAAACGGCGCTCCCTGTTCGACCCGCAGATCATGAGGCGTGCCTCGGTCGATGCGCTCGCCAAACTTAGTCCCCGCATCATGATGAAGAACCCCGTCATGTTCGTGGTGGAACTCGGCAGCGTGTTGACCACCGTGTTGCTGTTCAGCAATCTCATGACGCATCATGGCCATTTCCGCTTCGACCTGCAGGTCACGTTGTGGCTATGGTTCACCGTGCTGTTCGCCAACTTCGCCGAGGCCATGGCAGAGGGCCGGGGCAAGGCGCAGGCCGACGCTCTGCGCCTGGCAAAATCCGAGACTACGGCCTACGTCGTTCGCAATGGCAATGTGCAAGAAGTTCCCAGCTCCCAACTCCGGAAGAACGACCTCGTTCGCGTCGTCGCCGGCCAGATGATCCCCGGTGACGGCGAGGTCACCGAGGGCGTCGCGTCCGTCGACGAATCCGCAATCACCGGCGAATCTGCCCCGGTCATTCGTGAAGCCGGCGGCGACCGAAGCGCTGTCACCGGCGGAACGCGCGTCCTGTCCGACGTGCTCACGATCCAAATCACCTCCAACCCCGGCGAGACGTTCCTCGACCGGATGATCGCGCTGGTCGAAGGTGCGGAGCGACAGAAGACGCCCAATGAAATCGCGCTCAACATCCTGCTCGCCGGACTGACAATCATCTTCCTGCTGGCGGTGGTCACACTGCAGCCTTTCGCGCTGTACAGCGGTGCGCCGCAGACGGTGTTCGTTCTCATATCGCTGCTGGTCTGTCTGATTCCAACGACCATCGGCGGACTGCTCTCGGCGATTGGCATCGCCGGCATGGACCGCCTCGTACAGCACAACGTGCTTGCCACCTCCGGCCGCGCGGTAGAAGCTGCGGGCGACGTCAATACGCTGCTGCTGGACAAAACCGGAACGATCACGATCGGAAACCGGCAGGCGGCGGAGTTCGTGCCGGCGCCTGCCGTGAGCGCGGCCGAACTGGCGGATGCGTCACAGTTGTCGTCGCTCTCGGATGAAACGCCCGAGGGCCGCAGCATCGTCGTCCTGGCGAAGGAACAGTACAACCTGCGCGGTCGCGAACTTGGCCAATTGAAAGCTGAGTTCATCCCCTTCTCCGCCAACACGCGCATGAGCGGTATCGAGGTCGACGGCCGCAGTATCCGCAAAGGCGCCGTCGACGCCATCGCCAACTACCTGCAGCAGTTCGGTAATCCCATGCCCAACGAAGTCCGCGCCGCTGTAGAGGAAATTTCACGCAAGGGTGGCACTCCGCTCGTCGTAGCAGAGAACGGCCGCGCCATGGGCGTGATTTACCTGAAAGATGTGGTGAAGGGCGGCATGAAGGAACGCTTCGATCAGTTGCGCGCCATGGGCATCCGCACCGTTATGATCACCGGGGATAACCCACTCACCGCCGCCGCCATCGCCCGCGAAGCCGGCGTGGACGACTTCCTCGCCGAGGCAAAGCCCAAGGACAAAATGGACCTGATCAAGCGCGAGCAGGCCGAAGGCAAGCTAGTCGCCATGACGGGTGACGGCACCAACGACGCACCCGCTCTGGCGCAGGCGGATGTAGGCGTCGCCATGAACAGCGGTACGCAGGCGGCAAAGGAGGCCGGCAACATGGTCGATCTCGACTCCAACCCCACTAAGCTCATCGAGATCGTCGCCATCGGCAAGCAACTGCTCATGACCCGCGGCGCACTCACCACGTTCTCCATTTCGAATGACGTGGCCAAGTACTTCGCCATCATCCCTGCCATGTTTGCGGGCGTCTTTCCCGTGCTCAACGCCCTCAACATCATGCACCTGCACAATGCAGAGTCGGCGGTGCTCTCCGCGGTCATCTTCAACGCGCTCATCATCGTCGGCCTTATCCCGCTCGCCCTTCGCGGCGTCGCCTACAAGCCGAGGTCTGCAGCCGCTCTGCTGCAGCGCAACCTGCTCGTCTACGGCCTGGGCGGCATCATCATCCCATTCGTCGGCATCAAGCTACTCGACATGCTGCTGGTCACGCTTCACCTTGCATAGGCGCCTCGAACGCTGGAGTCTCTCTCATGAAAAAGCTCATCGCTACAGCCTGTCTCTATACCGTCATCACCGCACTAATCCTGGGCATCGGTTATCCTCTCGCCATCACTGGCATCGCGCAGCTCGCCATGCGTGCCAACGCAAACGGCCAACTGCTCCACCGCAACGGTGAGACCGTAGGATCGGCACTGATCGGCCAGCCCTTCACCGGCCCTGGCTATTTTCACAGCAGGCCCTCCGCAGCGGGAACCGGATACGACGCCTCCGCGTCATCCGGCTCTAATTACGGCCCCACCAACAAGGATCTCGCTGAACGCGTGGCCGCTAAGGCCAAAGCGGAGGCGAACGGGTCTGCGGTCCCGGTCGACCTCGTGACAGCCTCCGGGTCGGGGCTCGACCCGGACATCACGCCAGCCGCTGCGCTCTATCAGGTGGACCGGATGGCAAAGGAGCGCCACATCAGCGCCGCAGCGCTCCAACAGATCATCGCGCAGCAAACGAAGCCGCGGCAGTTCGGTCTGCTTGGAGAGCCTCGCGTTAACGTGCTCCAACTGAATCTCGCTCTCGACAACGAGAGACAAGATCGTTGAGGCTCCGCACTGTTCAGGCTCGGCTCGTTCAGACAGTGTGGGAGCCCGGCCCCTACAGTCCTTGGTAGTACTCATGCGGCCGTGGCGTCAGCGACTTTGTTCAAGCGCGCTTGATCACCTATCAGCGGCAAGGCAGAGATGGGCTTCGAGAATCGATCATTCAGGCTCCGTCCGGCCTCAGGGTCGAGCGGATATGGGCGGCGGTGCATGCCCGGTCTCCCAGGCTCAGAGAGCGCCGACAATTCTAACCGGATCATATTGTCATGCCCGCGGCGGCCGTGACACCTGTGCGAGCTTGCACAGCTTTTGCGAGTGCAACCCATGCCCAGGCTGGCAAGAGATAGCAACCGGAATATACTGCGACTGCCACTGGAGTGATACCTCGCGCCCCAATCCACTCAAGGCCGAAAGGGATCAGGGATAGGCCGAACAGAAGGCCAAGGTTCGCCCACAGCACGCCATGGGAGACGGTTTCTAGATCGTCCAAGAGGTAGTGATGATTGACCCAGTAGATACCGACCTGAACAAAGCTCAGGAGATAAATCGATAGGATCTGGCGTCGGACAGCAACGCGGCTCGATCGCTCATCTCATGTGGAGCGGGCACCTTCAGTTCTAGGACCATGACGGTGATGATGACGGCCAAGACGCCGTCGGAGAACGAATCCATTCGGGAGCGCGAGAGAGAATCCGGCATGATTTGGTGTGCTCACCTTTACGCTAGGCCGTTAGATAAACCGTTTGTGACCTCGAACCCAAGATTGCAGAAGGCAAATGTCTGGTTCGCAGGGAAGTACCATCCTTGGTGAACCGAAGTAGATGAGAAGTTGTTGCAAACAGTTCTCGCCTGAAGGCAACAGCCGGGGCCCGGCTACCCGAGCCCCTCGTTATCTGCTCAGCGCTCTCCAGGTGTAAACATCGGATGCCCGCTTTTTATTTGATCGGCTGGGACCTCGTCCTGCATCACGTCCCAGTGCTCGACCACTTTCCCGTTCTTTACGCGGAAGATGTCGACCACGTCCATGGGCTTTGGACCCCAACCGGTATAACGGCCGTGGATCATGACGATGTCACCATGCCCAACAATCAGGCCCGGCTCATATTTGAAGTTGGCGGTGAGCCCTTTAATGATGCCGCCGAGCGAGCCGTGACCGTCGCCAATCGTCGGATTGTGTTGGATGTAGGGCTCGCCGAAGTAGGGTGTGGCAGCCGCGACATCCCGATTGATGAACAGCTCGGTCATCAACTTCTGCACTAACTTTTCGTTCGGAGTCGGGCTCACTTGCGCCCTTCCGGCCTTCGGGAGAGCCAACACGAGTGATGCTGCGAAGCAAATGCAGGAAATGCGAGTCTTTATAGACATGAGCTTGCTCCTCTTTGTGAATCGTTGAAAGCACCTCATCTAACGAGATGTATGGGCTGTTACTCAACGGGTGTGGTACCACCTATCAAGTACTGCGGGTAGGTGTTACCACACCCTTTTCATACTGGACTATAGCACACAGCCCTGACGAGCTGTCAACGCGTGTCGTGCAAATGTCGCTTTGGGATTATTCGGTGTAGCCTGGGATACCTTCAAAACTCATGGGCGAACCCGGGTGGCGGGCGCCCCACCTAAGGCAACGTTACTAAATGCACGTGGATTCCCCAAGGATCCGTGACTCTGGCAATGCCGGCAGGAGAATACACACCGGCGTACCCTTCACGCTCCAGGCTTGCCAGAACTTCATCGATGTCTTCGGCACATGGCAACACGAGTTCCCAGAACAGCAGGCGCGCTTGAGTTCCCGTCGGTCCCGGTGCATCGGCCGCCCAAGTATTCACTGCCACGTGATGATGGTAACCACCTGCGGAGGTGAAGAGCGCTCCCGGATGACTCCATGTCATCACATCCATTCCCATACCGCGGTGGTAGAACACTCTGGCCTTTTCCAGATCGCCGACGAAGAAGTGGACGTGCCCAATCTTCGTTCCTTGC
Source organism: uncultured Acidobacteriaceae bacterium (assembly GCA_963778445.1). Lineage (GTDB taxonomy): Bacteria > Acidobacteriota > Terriglobia > Terriglobales > Acidobacteriaceae > Edaphobacter. The sequence continues at coordinate 944,652 of CAVZUG010000001.1, forward strand.
GGGGCTCCCTTCCAATTTCCGGGAGCGGCATATGGCATCTTTGATAACTGAAGGGGAAACACCCCGCTTTGCAGTTCTCCGTTGTTGAATTGCCACTCCTCCCGCGGACGGTCGGCGTAGACCTCAACGGCGAACCCGTCAGGGTCGGTAAGGTATAGAGCTTCACTATAGAGATGGTCGCTGGCGCCAAACGGAACAGCTTGGGCGTTCAGGTGCTGAATGAAGCTGCTAAGAGCGTCGCGAGAAGGCAGCAGGTATGCCACGTGGTATAGCCCAAGCCGCCTCTCGTGCCTCCCGGCCGCATCGGCCGGAACGGACTGAAGTTCCAACAGGACCGTATCGTCTCCCTTTATCCCAAGGTGAGCGAGACTCGCATCATCGTCGTCATGCCCCGGTCTGACAGTGAGCCCGATGACCCTCGTATAGAACTCAAGGGATTTTATGAGGTCAGATACAGCAATCCGAACCCGGCCGATTCGGGTCTGCGCAGGTAACCGGTACCCGGAAGGCTGGATACCGCTCGTTGCCTTGGTGAACGGAGAAGACCACTGGGATTCCATTTGCTCTCCTTGCCTGGCAAATGGATGTTACCACACCTACATAGGCTCAGCGTTCGCTCTCAGCCTCGACAGCACAACCAACATGCGCTTCAGTTCTGATTCTTCGATGCCAGCCGTATGCTTCTGGTGAAGCTTGTCAAGGGGCGTATCCAGTTTCCTTGCTAATGTACTGCCCGGCTCGGTTAGGGTAGTCTTCGTCTGGCGGCGGTCTACTTCGCACTGCTTGCGTAGGATCAACCCTGCCGCTTCCATTCGGTCCAGCAATCGAGTGACGTCTGGCATGGACGTGACAAGGCGCTGCCGGATCTCATTCCGGCCAAGTCCATCTCGCCCTGCCCCCCGGAGAATTCTCAGCACGTTGTACTGCGGCTGAGTGATCCCATGCTTTCTCATAAGGACGTCAACCTCATAGGACAGTTGTGAGGAACTAATGACCAGAGAAAGGTAGACCTCCTGAGCTATGTTCCGGAAAGCGAAGTTTAGCTTCTGATAGTCAGCTTCCCGCGAGGTAGATCGATCCATGTTCACTCCTGGTCACGTGCCGCCCGGGCCGTTGCCTCCACGTCCATCGCGTGATTGCTGCGGGCCTGTCTGAAGCGATGAAGAGCGCCGTTCAACGGCCCTAGATATTGTAGTTCGGGAACTCCGGGGGTCGAGCGGTCAGATAAATGCCAACAAACTGGAGCGAGTGCAGGTGGCGCCGGGGGCGTACAGAAAAAGATCGCCTCCTCAGGCATCAGATTCGCTGAGAAGCGCCCGACGTAGTGGCGCCTTGGTATGAACTCAGGTCAAGCCGGAGCGTATTGTTCAATGCGTGCGTCCGAGTCTGCGCTGTCCCCAAAGTGGTGCCTTCGTGTCCTGACGCCAGATATATATGCTGATGATGGTCGAGTACAGCAAACGAGCGTCCGGCTGATAGCCAGTCAATGATCCAGACCACCATGAGTCCGTGCGCAACGTGAGCGTCAAGCGGAACGCCAGTGGTCGGGATTCTTATTGTCGTTCAGGTGCCGCACTCGCGCCACCGGTAATGACCTTCCTTCTTTGCCCAACCGATGGCTAAAATCTGAGTCCTGAAGGTCCCGAGCATGTCCGGCAGCCGGTAGACCTTCGGTCTCGCCCTCACCCGACACACCTCGACATCCGTCAGCGGCGAATCGGGCAGAGCTCCCCTTTTTGCGAATGTACCCCCTCGCAAAATTAGGACACCCCCGGATGTACCCCTGATCAACACCAGATTGTCTCGCACGTCACCGGATCGTAAAAGAACAAAAATCCTGCTAGTGCAGGGCTCTTTTAGTTTTTCTGGATGTTGTCGGACGATACTGGATGAGTCAATGGCGGAGGGAGAGGGATTCGAACCCCCGTTACCCGTTAAGGTAAAGCGGTTTTCAAGACCGCCTGTTTCAACCGCTCACACATCCCTCCGCGGTCATGGGTACCGGCGACGGGCACCCTCCGGATAAGGTTAGCAGGAAATTCCGCACCGCTGCGATACTGGTTGACGTCCAATGGCTACAGGTATGCCCACCACGAGCATCCAAAAACCGGGCACCTTCGATGCCACGCTGGCAGCCGCGCGGACCACCATGGTCTTCAGCGAGATCACGCGTCTCGCCATCGACAGCTTCCGCGCGTCCAAGGTCCGCTTTCTGCTGACCATGCTCGGCATGGTGATCGGCTCGGCCTCAATCATCCTGGTCGTCACGCTGGGTCTTACGGGCAAGCAGTATGCTCTCTCGCTGATCCAGTCGATCGGCCCCAACATGATCGAGCTGCAGTTCAACGGTGGCTCCATCCCCGGTCCGGAAAATACCTCAGCACGCCCGACTACATGACTCGCGAAGACATGAGCGCCGTCACAGAATCGGTCCCCGGCATCATCGCCAGCTCGCCAATGCTCGAGTTCCATGACCGCATCTCCATGGGTGGCGGCATCACGAAAGACACGATGCTTCTCGGTGTCTCGCCGCAATACAAAGACGTCCGCAACCTCGCCATCGACGCCGGCCGCTTCTTCGACGACCAGGACGCCGCCTCCCACACCAAGGTCGCCGTCATCGTCAAACCCTTCGCCACGGCCCTCTTCGGCTCCGCCAACAACGCCATCGACCACTCCATCACCGTTCAGGGCATTCCCTTCGTCATCATCGGTGTCTTTCACGAGCGCGATGGAGACCTTCGGCCAGTCCGAGATCTCCGACCAGACCATCCTCGTACCCTATCCCGTCGCCCGCTACTTCACCGGCACAGACACCGTAAAGCAGATCTTCTTCACCATGCGCGACGCCTCGACTGTAAAGCCCGCCGCAAAAGAGATCCTCGAAGTCATCAGGTCGCGGCACCGCGCCACCAGCGTGTACACCGCCTTTACTCTCAGCGAAGTGCTTAACGTCATGGCGCAGATCGCAAACATGCTCACCATCGTCCTGACCCTCGCCGCCGCCATCACCCTCATCGTCTCCGGGGTCGGCATCATGAACTCCATGCTGGCCAACGTGCAGGCCCGCGTTCGCGAGATCGGTATCCGCAAAGCGCTCGGGGCAACCAGTAAAGAGATACGTCTGCAGTTTCTGACAGAGGCTGTGTTCCTCTCCCTCTCCGGAGGTATCCTCGGAACGGCACTCGGCCTCGCGCTTCCGCTCTCGGTCGCCCTGCTGACCCCGTACAAAATTCCAGTCTCCGGCTGGTCCGCCGTTATCGCCCTCAGCACGTCCGTGCTCGTCGGTGTGCTCTTCGGAACGCTTCCCGCAAACCGCGCCGCTCGCCTCGATCCCGTCGAGACGCTCAAGTACGAGTAGCCACCTACCCGTATTGCAAACTGGATGACACCCACACCCTTGTGCGGTATAGTTGCGACTCTTCCCGGGCCCAGTATCTCTGAGGAGTACCCGTCATGAGCGAGAAGAAACCTAAAAACATCGTTATCTGCTGCGATGGCACCGGCAACCAGTTCGGAACCGCCAACTCCAACGTCGTCAAGATCTATACCTGCCTGCACGTCGGCGGAGAACGCGAACATCACGGAAAGCTCCTCAAGGAGCAGGTCGCCTACTACCATCCCGGTGTCGGCACTATGGGCGCTCCCAACCGCACAACAAAGCTCGGGCGCGCATGGTCGCAGGTCAAAGGGCTCGCTTTCGGCAGCGGGTTCAATGACAACATAGCCGACGCCTACCGCTTCCTGATGGGCAACTATGCCGATGGCGATCACATCTTCCTCTTCGGATTCTCGCGCGGCGGTTACACCGTACGCGCCCTAGCTGGTCTGCTCAATATGTACGGTCTCCTCTGCCAGGGCAACGAGGGCCACCTGCCCTATGCCCTTCGCAGTTACTCCGAGAAGAGCAAAGATGCGTTCCGCCGCAACCTCAAACAGATGCCGCAGAACGACGACGCCGACGCCTTCAAGGCAACCTTCTCTCGCGAAGTTGCAATCCACTTCGCTGGCATCTGGGACGCTGTATCCTCCGTCGGATGGGTCTACGATCCAGTAAAGCTACTCTTCGACGCTAAGAACCCCATCTATCGCACCGGTCGTCACGCCGTCTCCATAAGCGAGCGCCGCTGCTATTTCCAGAACAATCTCTGGGGCGAGCCGCTCCCTGGGCAGGACATCGTGCAGGCCTGGTTTTCCGGCGTTCACTCTGATGTCGGCGGCGGTTACGCACAGTCCGAGTGCGCGCCCTCAATCGACGCGCTCAAATGGATTCTTGCCGAGGCCGAAGCTGCCGGCTTGTCCACCTATCCGGAGAAGCGCAACGCCGTCTTCGGCATCCCCTCTCACCCGTTCGAGGACCTCGCGAAGTACTATGTGGCACCGCCGCCGTTTACAAGGCTGAACGAGTCGCTCACCTGGAAGTGGTGGCCCCTCGAACTGCTGCCGCATCTCTACTTCGATGCGTACGGGAGAAAGCACCTGCAGATCGAGCCTTGGCCGCATCGCCGAGAGATCCCTTATGGCTCTCTCATTCACCCCAGCGTCAAACACTGGCTCGCACACAATTACACCCCGAAAAATCTCGACGCCACCGCTCTGGTGGCTTATCCGGAGGCCCCGCGCGAGCAGCTGGCAAAGGATGGCATCGCCGGGCGCTCCGATCTCGAGGACTACTTCGTCTACGCACCAAAACAACCACAGCCAACGGCGTCCGCCGCACCGAAGATCGCCACCGCTGCCGCACTCGCAATCGCCGCACTCGGCGCGGCATGGTCCGTCCTCCGCCGATAAGGTTTTCTACCGGTACTCCCCATCGAATGCCGTCGCAGCCCGATTCATGTCGTCCACACTCACCACGCGCGGATAAAAACTGACTCGGTACTTGAACGTCGCACTCTGTCCCTTCTCCAGCGTGAAATCAAAGGGCGCAGCCTTCGGATCGAAGATGTGCCGTCCCAGCGGATTCGCCGCAAACAGCCCATACCCACGCGCATGCCAGTATGTCGGATACCCCGGGTTGCCGGTGTGATCGAACATGGCAATCGCGACGGTCTTCCCATCTTTCGTCCCGGTCAGCGTGCACCAGCGCCCGCGCGTTCCCCACGCCGCATCGCCCTTCTTGCCCTCGCTCGTCAGGTAGACGCCCGTCGCACCCGCTCCGGACGCACCCTCTACCTTGGTCGTGCGCCCATCCGCGTCGGTGAAGATGCCGCCCTTCTCATTCGGCGACTCCAGCCAACGCGCCACCCGCATTCCCAGCAGGCCCTCCTTGTCGTCATGAAACACTGTCCGGTCCAGCGCCTCCAGCGTCGTGACCGATCGATCGTCCGCTCTTCACCATGGTGCGAAAACACCAGCCGCGTCCGCTCCTTCAGGATCGGTTTACCCTCGCCCGTCGTCCACGTGTCCTCGTACACCAGCTCTCCACTGATCGGAGCCGCTCTTCGTCGACACGATACGCACGTCCCCGACCGTGCCCATCTTGTGCCGGTCCTCCGGCTTGATCGCATCCGAGTTGTTCCAGAAATCAAACCCGTTCACATTGCCGTAGTTGAACCACATCCCGGCATGGTGCGGATGATCCGTGCGCTCCCCCGCATGCGGTGTCAGCGGATATCCGCGCGTCACCTCGATCCCATCCGCCGCTACGATCGGATCCAGTACCGGCTTCTTCTGCGCCGTACCCCATAGAAAAGATGTGAACGGCGTGCCATCGACAGTGACATCGACGCGCTTCGCCGCAGCATCTTCCTTCACCTCGACGCCGCGAGTTCGGGGCCGCCGCCAGGCCACTCAGGCTCAACCCCGCCAGCAAACCGAAAACCAAGCACCTATACAAATGCTCTTTCCTCCCGCCATCACCTCCTGCGCCTTGTCGTCAAACGTCACCTTCTGCCCCGTCTGCATCGCCGCGATGCACATGCACAGCGCCACCGAGTGGCTGTAGCCCGCGTCGATGCTCGCATTCGGCGTCTTGCGCGAGCGCACGCACTCCATCCAGTTCCGCATGTTCGCCGAAGTCATGCGGGTCGCGCCCGTGTTCGCCGAGGTCTCCGCCTTCTGCGCCTCGCCCAGCGAAAAGCTCCGGCAGCAGATCCGGCTTCATCTTCATCTCCGCCGCCGACTTCGCTGTCAGGCCGCCCTCCGGCGTCACCCTCTGCTTGTCCATGTCCAGCATGCCGCCGTTCGAGTAGTACAGCTCCTTCACCCCGCCCGCCGAGTTCGTCTGCCGCGACGAGTACATCACCTGGAACCCCTTCGACATATCATCGAGCGGACCGTAGTCGAACACCGCCGTCAGCGTATCCCAGTTCCGCCGGCCGTCGTGCCACTGGTAGATCCCGCCATTCGCCACCACACTGCGTGGATGCGGATACCCGCTGAACCAGTGCACCGTATCGATCTGGTGAACCAGCCACTGGTCCGGAATGCCCGACGAGAACGGCCAGAACAGCCGGAACTCCAGGTACTTGCGCGCGTCGAACGGCTCATACGGTCGGTTCAGCAGGTATCGCTTCCAGTCCGTATCCTGTTCCTTCAAGAGCGGAACCACATCCGGCCGCCGCCACCGCCCCGGCTGGTTCACATTCCAGGTCATCTCCACCATGTTGATCTCGCCGAACTTGCCTGACTTGATGTACTCGTACGCCCGCTGATAGCTCGGCGTACTCCGGCGCTGCGTTCCTACCTGCACAATCTTTCCCGTCGACCGCACCGCATCGCGAAAGGTCACCGCGTCCGCCATCCTGTCGGCCGTCGGCTTCTCCACGTACGCGTCGCGCCCAGCCTTCACCGCTTCGGTCCCATGCAGCGCGTGCTGAAAGTCCGCGGTCGCAACCAGCACCGCATCCACATCCTTGCGCCCGTACAACTCATCATTATTACGAGCGGTCTCGATCTTCGTCCCGCACACCTTCTGGACGTAAGCCACACCCTCATCCCGCCGCCGGTTCCAGATATCGAAACCGCCACAAACTCGAAGTTCATCTCCTTCGCATGCTGCTGGAACGCGGGAATCAACGCCTGCTTCATCCGGTCGCCGCAACCCACGATCCCCACCCGCACACGGTCGTTCGCACCCGGCAACAGCCGCATAGCTCTTCGCGCTCATACCCACGGTGGCCGCTGCCATCGCTGCCGCCCCCAGCTTCACAAACTCCCGCCGATTCGTATCCCGTAACTCCATGCACACCCTCCGGTCGCCGGACCGGGCTCACCTCAGAAGTGCCTGAAGTGAGCCCTTCCAGCGAATCGAAGTGTACAGAGTTCAGACCACTTTGTCTCTCTTGAAACAAGTTCTAGGAAAGACGGAGATCGCCAGGGGAAGCTACTCGTCAACGCCAGCCTCTCGCGGGAGGCTAATTCTGAATCGTCGCCTGCCCTCCATCCAGCTTCGTAAAGCTCACCTTGAACTTCTCGTTGTACGTGTGCGCCAGATCCTGAAGCACGCTGATCGCAACCGCCTCGCCCAGCAGCATGGAATCGTCACTATCGCTTCTCCAGTGAATGCCGCCATGCAGCCCATGCCCGAACGTCACGTTGTGCGCCAGCTTATTCAACTCGCCCCCTACCGTCATCAAACCAGCGTCCGTACTCGAGTAGCTGTACGGCGTCAGCGACAAGCCATCCCCCGCAGGTACCTGCGGATCCGGAATCACGGCACTGTCGTCGAAGAAGAACTTCAACACCGTAATGCACGCACCACCCACCGTTCCGTGACCCGTCGGATAGGCAGGATGCGCCGGTGATCCTTCCGGAAATGGCTGCGACAGAAGGTAGCTCCCGTAGCGACTGAAGCTCTGCTGCACAGCTTCCGAATTCAGCACGTTCGCATGTACTCCACCGTCCAGCGTCCCACCCTGTCCCGTCTTGATCAGGTGAACGATGCCCCCGCCGGACTCCGGCCGATGCCGCAGATGCACCAGCCACTTCTGATACCACACCGTATTCAGCGCAATCTTCGCCACCGTTGCCAGGGTCGACGCAAAGTCCGGAGGCCCAAACGTTCCAAACCCGTTCTGCGTCTTCGACGCCGCATAAGGATTTCCGAGATTCGCACGGATCCTCAGCGATCGCAACAGCAGATAAGCCGTGAAATAAGCCTGAAACAACTCGTCTACATGCGTAAACGCCGCCAGTCCCCGCCCGTTATGCAAATAACGTGGAGTGGGATCGAGCTGGTTCACCAGCCCCGTATCAGTGCCATTTTGCACCTCCTGCCACGTCGTCAGATCCGTCATGTAGTCGATTCCCGGCAGATAGGTAATCATCCTCTGATCAATCGCCTGCGCACCCAGGTTGGTGGGTCGGACATAGAACTGCGACAGGTACGGTCCAACAATCTCGCCGGGATACGCTCCCCGGAACAGCAGGTTTGGCGTCACGTTCCCACTGCCGTCCCGTGGTCCCGCATACTTCGGCATCCCCGAGAGTTCCGCAGCCGCAGCCGCTGCGATCGGACTCGTCGCATACTCCGTAAACGCCACATCTCGCAGCAGAGAGCACCAGTAAAGCTCCGTCAACTCCGTCCCATACGCCTCACTCGCCAGTGCCGGAGGAGCCGGCACCACGGGTAAAGTCTCTTGGTTCTCAGGCGTCGGGGCATCGCCGAACTGCGCCGCGTCCGTACCCGCGAGCGTAAACGCGTACGAGCCCTGAGGTCCATTCAGCGTCCTCGTTCCTCCAACCACGATCTTCTCGAAATCCGCCGGCTTGCCGCTGTCCAGCGCATCGCGAAATGTTTTGAACGCAGCGAGGTTGACGCGTCCCGGACCGTCCTGCTTCAACGCCTTGGTATACGTGCCGCACTTGTCCGGATAAAGCGCCTCATCCCCATTGGTCGTGTGGGGCGGAATCGCTACCTCAGCTTCTTTTCTCGCGGCATCGAAGCGCACCTTGAAGCTGGCCAGAGCTCTTGGATCGGAAACGCCGCTAGGCGCACAAGGATGGGCCGCAGACGGCGAACCCGAAAGAGACTGCTTTTCGTTTGGCATACAGCACTCCTCTATAAGCTCTGGAACGTCGCGAGCAGCCCACCTCATGCCATCCAACAGCGGGCCGTGAGCTACTCCGCCCTGATACCTATAACTAGAAAGGCGCATCCGCTCCCGAAAGGGGACAGATGCGCCAGTTTTTTTTTGAGGCTGGTGCTATGCCGTGGCTTCAGCCTCTTCCGGCTGATCGCCCTTGACCGTCACCTTCACATGCGCCGTCACCTCGCGGTGCAGCTTCACCGGCACATGGTACTCGCCGAGGCTCTTCAGCGGATCTTCAAGCGAGATCTTGCGGCGGTCGATCGTGTACCCCTGCGCCTCGAGCTGATGCGCAATGTCGCCGGAGGTCACCGATCCGAACAGGTGCTCGTTCTCGCCCACCTTGCGCTCGAACACCAGTTCCACAGCGGTAAGCTGCGTGGCCAACTGCTCCGCCTCGCCCTTCTCCTTGGCCGACTTGCGAACCGCCGAGCCCTTCATCTGCTCGATGACCGCTTTGTTCGCGGCAGTCGCCTCGATCGCCAGCTTGCCCGGCAGCAGGTAGTTGCGCCCGTAGCCGTCCGCGACCTTGACCACGTCGCCTCGGTGTCCGAGCTTGTTCACATCCTCTTTCAGAATCACTTCCATCGCAGATCTCCAGATCTCTGGAGTCCGGTCCGCAGACCGGACTCGCCGTCAATAAAGTCAGTGGTTAGAAGCGCGCCGCAAACGCCAGCAGGGCGATGTTGCGCGACTGCTTGATGGCGAGCGACAGCTTGCGCTGATGACGTGTGCAGACGCCCGACAGGCGGCGCGGCACAATCTTCCCGCGCTCCGCCACAAAACCCTGCAGCAGACGCACGTCGCGGTAGCTGATCGCGTCGATCTTCTCCGTGCAGAACTTGCAGACCTTCTTGCGGCGGAAGAACTTCCGCCCGCCAGGTCCACCCGCTCCTCCGGGACGCGGTGGGCGAGCTCCGCCCGGGCCGCCAGGGCCGGAGCTGCGCGGTCCGGAGCTGAATCCTGATCCTGAACTGCCGCTCGATGGAGGTGTGGAAGCGCCCGTCGCAGGTGCGCTGGCGCCCTGCTCCGGTGTGTTTGATCCTGTGCTGCTTGTCTCGTCAGCCATCTCAATTTCCTTTCAGTACGTTGGGCTTCGGTACGCTCCAGGCACGCTATGGTGTCTCTGAATACCGGCCGGTCTGGCAGGCAGAAGCGAACTTCGGCAGATTGCTGCTTCTCGCAACGCGCGCTTGAGCCGCGTCACAGATCACATGAAAACTCGAGATTAAACCTCCGCCGGCACTGTCTCGGGAGGAGCGTCAGAAGGCACCGCAGCCGTCGGCGCCACCGCCTCCTTCGCTTCTTCCGCTTCTGCAGGTGTCTCCTCAGCCTTCTCCGGCGATGAAACCTCCGCCGCCGCGGGGGGAGCCTGCTGCACGGGTGCCGGAATCGCGCTGCGCTTCACCTTGGTGTCGCGAATCGCCTTCACCTTCGCCAGCCGCTTATCTTCCTCGTCCGTGCGCACCGTGATGAACTTGATCACCGGCTCCGAAACGCGCAACCTGCGCTCGATCTCGCCGACCAGCGACCCCGCCGCTGCAATCGTCAGCAGCACATAAAAGCCGTCGTTGAACTTGCGAACCGTGTAGGCCAGCCGTCTTCGGCCCATCTTCTCGACTGCCTTGATCTCGCCGCCGCCGTTGGTGACATTCGCCGAAAAACCCTCGATCAGCTTGTCAAGATCGGCTTCTTCTACATCCGGCCGAACAATAAACATCACTTCGTAAGTACGTGTTCCTGTCTGACTCATCCGCTCTGCTTTCTGCGAAGTTCTGCTTCGCACCGTACCCGCGCCTCTGTTCTGCGAGTCCGGTCTGGAAATTTAACCGCTTCGTCGCTCACAATTCTTACTGCGACTTAAACCGACTTATTGCTGCCTGCTCCCTGCTCACCACTTCTGTTGAACTCGTTCATCGCCGCTCCGACACCCTTCATCAGAACAGCTTCGACCGCATTCCGCGCCCGGTCGAGCACCTCGTCCATCACCGTCAACTCCTGCTTCCTCATCGGCGTCAGCAGGTAATCCCTGCCACCCGCCTTGATCTCACGGCCATCGGAGAGGGTCGGCTTGCCGACACCGATCCGAACCCGAATCCACTCCTCCGTCCCAAGCGCTCCGGAGATCGACTTTACCCCGTTGTGCCCGTTCGCCGATCCGCGCTCCTTGATCCGAAGCTCGCCCAGCGGAAACGCCAGTTCGTCATACAGCACGATCAGGCCATCCGACGGAATCGCAATTTCCAGCTCCCGAACCAGCGCGGCCACCGAAAGCCCGCTCAGATTCATAAACGTCTCCGGCTTTGCCAGCAGAACATCCTGTCCCGCCACCTTCGCCCTCGCCGTCAGCGCCCGTCCTCGCCGGTTGCTCAGCGCCACACCGCAACCCTCTGCTATGCGGTCGATCGCCAGAAACCCGGCATTATGCGGCGTGAACTGATACTCGATACCAGGGTTGCCCAGACCGACCACCAGCTTCACGCCGCCACACCTCGCTCACAATCTTCAACCAGAACAGCAAAGCTACTTCTTTGCGCCCTTTGCGTCGGCAGCCGGAGCAGCCTCGTCCGTCTTGCCCTTCTTCGCAACCTCAGGCTCCGCCACAGCAGCAGCTGCCGCCGCCACGTCCTCCACGGTCTCCTTGATCACCGTCACGTGCGCAACCGTCGCATCCTCCTCGCCCAGGAACTTCAGCTTGCCCGAGTGCGGAAGGTCGGAGATGTGAACCGCCTGACCCATCTCCAGGTTCGAAACGTCGACATCGATGTGGCTCGGAATATCGTTCGGCAGGCACTCAATTTCGACCTCACGCAGAACGTGATCCAGAATTCCGCCCTGCGTCTTGACACCCACAGGAACGCCAACCAGCTGCACCGGCACCGAAACGCGCATCGCCTTGTCCATTGCGATTCGCTTCATGTCAATGTGCAGCAGCTTGCCCTTGATCGGCTCATTTTGCCAGTCGACGATCATCGCCTTGGCGGCCGCACCGCCCTCAATATTCAGGTCAAAGATCGTGTTATGGCCGGACTCCGAGTGCAGAATCTTGGTAATCGCTTTCGGATCCACCGTAACCGCGATCGACTCCAGCCCAGCGCCATACACCACGGCCGGAATCAGACCCGCAACCCGCACACGACGCGCTGCATTCTTGTTAAACCTGCCCTCACGGGGCTTTGCTACAACCGCTTCCACTGTTCCTGCTGCCATCGTCTTTCATCCTTTCGGGCACGGGGTAAGCTTTCAGCTTCTAGCTCTTAGCCAAAACCTTCTCCGCTCCGTTTGCGACTTGCGCCGCTGATTTGTCCTGCCACTATCTCCCGCGTCTACCACGGCTCCAGCACCGCCAACTCCTTAGCTAAGGGCTAGAAGCCAACAGCTAGAAGCTGCTTCTCAATTGAACAGCGTACTCACGCTGGTCTCCATGTGAATGCTCTCGATCGCCCGGCCCAGGAGCCCCGCGATCGATAGCACCTTGATCTTCTCCACTCCGCGCGCCTCTTCACGCAGCGGAATCGTATTCGTCACGACGAGCTCTTTCAGCCTCGACGTCGCAATCCGCTCCACCGCCGTGCCACTGAGCACGGCATGCGAAGCGCACGCGTAAACCTCTTTCGCGCCCTGTTCCAGCAGCGCGTCCACCGTTCTCACCAGCGTACCCGCCGTGTCGATGATGTCGTCGAGGATCAGGCAGGTTCGCCCCCTCACATCGCCGATCACGTTCATCACCTCGGTCACGTTGATGTCCGTCCTCCGCTTATCCACAATCGCCAGTGGAGCATCGAGCTTCTTTGCAAAGAACCTCGCCCGCTCCACCCCTCCCGCATCCGGCGAAACCACCGTCAGATCCGGCAGGTTCAGGTCGCGAAAGTAAGTCACCAGCACCGGACTCGCGAACAGATGATCCACGGGGATATTAAAAAACCCTTGTATCTGCGCCGCATGGAGATCCACCAGCAGGGCACGATTCGCTCCCGCTGTCGTCAACAGATCCGCCACCAGCTTCGAGCTGATCGCCACGCGCGGACGGTCTTTTCTGTCCTGCCGCGCGTAGCCGTAGTACGGAACCACAACCGTAATGCGCCCTGCGGATGCCCGCTTCAGCGCATCGACCATAATCAACAACTCCAACAGGTGCTGGTCCACGGGAAAGCACGTGGGCTGCACCACAAACACATCCGCTCCGCGAACATTCTCCAGCAGCTGGAAGTAAATCTCGCCGTCTGAAAAACGCTGCATCCGCGTCTCGCCCATCGGCACGCCGACGAACTTGCAGATCTCCTCGCATAACGGCCGGTTTGCCGTTCCGGAGAAGATCTTGAAGCGCTTGTCCTCACTCAGACGGCCGGAGCGCTTCCTCTCCGGCGCCGTCTTTGCGTTCACTCCAGGGGCCTGCCCGCCGGGCATCTGGCCGCCATTCGACTGACCGGTTCCCTGAGCTGCCTGGGCAGGCTGATGGCCCGTTTGGGTGCCATCCACCTGCGCCGATTTCTCGGAAACCTCTAAACCTTCTGAACCTTCTGAACTTCGGGAAAGAACTGCAGTCGTGTCTTGTTTGCTCACGTCTTGAAACCCTCCAGGCTGGTTGACCTTGGGAATTCATACTGCTGTCTTGCCGAGACCTTGTTGCGGCCCCGTCTACCTCTTCTGCACCAATCTCATCAATCCTTGTTGCGAATCAACTGCAAAAATGCACATCAGTAAATCGACTTCGTTCTTTCAAACTTCCTGCCCGTCCGCTCTTGTTCAGCGGATCGAACACAAATCAAACTTCCGCGGCACGTTGCTGCCGCCAAAGATCCTTCGTCCATCCGGCCCTTCGGCCTCTCTGCTGCAAAGCGATCCGACGTTCTGGTTGGGCGACTAGGATTCGAACCTAGACAAAGTGCGTCAAAGGCACTTGACCTACCATTAGTCGATCGCCCAGTAAGCTGGCTTCTAGCCATATCGGCTGAAGCCGCAATACCTTTAGCCTACATCAGCGAACATCTGCGCCCAGTACTCCGCTCGAGTCAAGGTCTCCGTAAGGATGGCCTCAGTCCCCGAACCCAGGACACGCTGTTGAGCCGCCCGAGCATCCTCCCTGGACCGATAAAGCCCAAAGAGCGCCGAGCCGGAACCCGAGAGAGCCGCATACATCGCAGGCTGACCCGAGTCTTCACCCATCAATAAACGCTTGGTTGAACGCAAGGAGGGATGGTACGGAAAGACGACCTCTTCAAAGTCGTTTTCAATCCCGGTGCGGACAAGCGCGAGAAGGGTATTCTCCGCCAGATCGTCCAGCGCGCTCCCCTGCTCACTTGCAAGAGACCCCTCAGGGCCAGGGCGGCTGACGATACCGGAAGTGCCCGGCTTCGACCCTCCACCCGCGGAATGCGCAAAGGCAGAGGAATAAGCGAGACTCAACTCCTCTAGAGTATCGTGCGAGGGGTCTGGAGTCAACCTCGCAGCATGCCGCGCATCCCACTCCCGAAACGCCGCCGGCGTCGACACCCCCACCGGCGGCAATGCAACCACACACGGCACCCCCACCCCTCCCCCCAGCATGACGTCCGGCTTCGCCTCCACTAACTCCCCGCGCCCACTCCCGAGCACCGCCCCACCCACCAGAAACAGCGGCACATCCGACCCCACCTCCCCTGCCACCCGCAGCCGCTCCGGCTCCCCCAACTCCGGACCCGGCTCCGTCCAGCCCGCCATCTCCCTTTCCAACCCCAGCAGAGCCGCCGCTGCATTCGCACTTCCCGCCCCCATCCCACCCTGTACCGGTAACCGTTTTTCGATGTGAACCTTCACCTCGGCCGCAATTCCCATCGCACCAAGCGCCATCTCCACCATCTGCCACACCGTGTTTCTTCCATCCACCGGCACTCTCGGATGATCCGTCGTCAGCACAATCGCGGTAGCCGAGGCGCGCCTTGCCGAAACCGTCACCACATCATGCAAGGCCAGCGTCTGATACAGCGTCCTCAGCTCATGAAACCCGTCCGCCCGCACCGGCCCGATCCGCAGCCCGAGGTTCACCTTCGAAAACGATCGAACCCGCGTCGCCATGAAACCATTCTAGGCTGGCATCCGCCTCAAGCGATTGCTGGACGCCCGCACCGCCGGCTCTGACCTCTACTGCTTCCCAGAGGGGAAGATCCTGCCGGCGCTCACCCTTCTCAAGCCTCCGGGCAGAAATCATGGAGAATGATTCCATGCCGCCGTTTCAAGGGGAGACAACGCGATTTCTTGCTGCGTGGATGCAGGTTCGCCAGATCGTCCAAGCCGCCAATTTCAACCGATTTCAACGCGCCGGACTCAGCGCGACGCAGTTTATGACCTTGAATGTAGTGCCAGCGGAAGGCATGACACTCTCCGAACTCGCTCGAAAGCTAAACCTCAGCGCGGCAACCCTCAATCAGACCGTCAACTCTCTCGAGGAACGAGGCATGCTTCGCCGCACGCGCCATCCCAGCGACGCGCGCAAGGTCAACATCTGCGCAACCAAACAAGGAGAGGAGATGCAGAACTCCGCATCAGAGGAGTTCCGCACCTTCATGTCTAGCCTCTTCGAACAAATGAGCAGCACAACACGCGAAGGACTTCTGACTGGCCTCGAGCAGATGGTCGAGTTCAACCAGGAGAGCCAGCAAGGTTCCGCGCCTAACCCTCGTGTTGCCGGCGCTGTTCCGGGGAAGCGTAGTTCTCCGCGATCTCGGCCGCGGTAATTTCAATGGCGCTGTTTCGTTTGATGATGGAAGCGATCTCGTCATCGCTTTTGCCGCGCTTGCGCAAAGACTCAATCTCGTCGCTGATCATTCCCACAAATGCCCGGATGGGAAACTGCTCAGGCCCGAGTCCGGCTGCCTCACGCAACGACGTCTGCGCCTTGATCGCTTCTTCGACTGAATAAAACTTCGGCATGGTCATCCTGGTATTCCTTTCGTAGTACGAAGTATATGGCTATAGACTCGGTCTGCTGCATAGAGGTTGCCGCTCAAAGACGAGTGGAAGAGGAAGGTGCCGCTGGCGAACTACGGAAAGGCCGAACTCTGGAAGCAATATCCCCCGGCGGCCTCACCTCACAGCGCAATCCACCCCACATAGATCGCCCAAAGTGAAAGCGACCCCACCACCAGCCACAACCCCACACCTTGCATCAGCGGCCGCACCCCCACCTCTTTCAGCGTCGATCGCGTAATCCCCGTCCCAATCAGAAACAGCACCACGGTCAGCGCCGCCTTCCCCAGCTGCGACAGAGCCGCAAACAACGGCTTGGACGCCGGCAGAACCGGTGGCACATACGTCGCCAGCACCGCCGCCACGCAGAAATAAGCAATAAACCACGGCCACTTCACCTTGGTCTTGCTCTTCAGCAGGGTCGACGTGCCAATCGCCAGCGGCACAATCCACAGCGCCCGTGCCAGCTTCACCGTCGTCCCCACCGCCAGCGCCACCGGCCCATACTTCGCGCCCGCGCCTACTACCGAACTCGTGTCATGGATCGCCAGCGCCGCCCACAGCCCAAACTGCGTCTGCGACAGATGCATCGCCCATCCGATCGCCGGAAACAGCAGCAATGCCACCGAGTTCAGCACAAACACCGTGCCCAGCGACACCGCCATCTCCTCTTCGCTCGCCTGCAGAATCGGCCCCATCGCCGCAATCGCGCTGCCTCCGCAGATCGCCGTTCCAAAGCTGATCAGCAACGATTGCGTCGACCCCACCCGAAGCAGCTTCCCCAGCAACACGCCGAGCCCCAGAGCAAACGTGATGCTGATAGCCGTATACACAAACCCCGAACGCCCCGCATGCACCACCTGCTGCAGGTTCATCCCAAAGCCGAGACAGACGACCGCCGCCTGAAGTAGAAACTTCGAGAGCGCCCGGCTCTCCACATGGAAGTGATGCACCGTCGTCAACCCGAAAACGAGCCCCGCAGCCAAGGCAATCGGTGGCGAGATAAGCCCGCTCGCCGAAAGGATGATGCCAATGTAAAAGAGATTCCGTACCATCTACCTTCTAGAATGCCCCGCGACCGCACCGCTGTCCACGCACTTTCTCTCGTCTGTGTTCTCCATCGCGCATCATTCCGATCGAAGCAGCCGGACCGAGCGAAGCTAGAATGAAGCCTGGCGAAAGCTGTTCCTCTGCCCGTCCGATCACGCGTGTCCACACCCTCAACCCCCATCCCGGTTCCCGCCGCAAACCCTTCGCCCACGCGGCGCTTCAGCTTTTTCCGGCCCTCGCACCAGCACACGGCAAGCTCCGCAGCCGTACTCCTCGGCGGCTTCGCCCTCCTCTCCCGCGTCATCGGTCTCGTCCGCGACAAATACATCGCCCACACCTTCGGCGCAGGTCCTGGCACCGACGCCTACAATGTCGCCTTCCAGCTCCCTGACCTGATCGCCTACCTCCTCGTCGGAGGCGCCGCCTCCATCAGCTTCGTCACCATCCTCAGCCGCTACCGCGAGAGCGGCGAGCACGAGGCCGGCGACCGCGCCCTCTCCGTCATCCTCAACACCATGCTGCTCGTGCTCGGCGCCGTCATCCTGCTCACCGAGTTCCTGGCGCCCGTCTACACCCAGCGCTTCTTCGCCCCCGGCTCCGAGCAAGCCGCGCTCTGCACGGAGATGACCCGCATCCTCCTCCCCGGCCAGATCTTCTTCTTCGCCGGCGGTGTCCTCGCCTCCGTCGCTCTCGTTCGCAAGCAGTTCACCTACCAGGGCATCTCCCCGCTGGTCTACACGCTCGGCATCATCTTCAGCGGCCTGCTCTTCGCCCGCACCCTCGGCATCCCGTCGCTCGCCTGGGGAGCCCTCGCCGGCTCCTTCGCCGGCCCCTTCCTCGTCAACGGCTACGCCGCCTGGCGCACCGGCGTCCGCTACCAGCCCATACTCGACTTCCACGACCCCGGCCTCCGCGCTTGGGTGCGCATGTCCTTGCCGCTCATGCTGGGCGTCACGGTCGTCTTCATGGACAACATCATCCTGACCTGGTTCGCCAAATACTCCGTCGGCGACATCTCCCGGCTCATGGTCGCGAAACGCCTCTTCACCGCTCCCATGGCCATCATCGGCCAGGCTGCCGGAGCCGCCTCCCTGCCCTTCTTCGCCTCGCTCTACTCCCGCAATCTCCTCGCTGGACTACGCTTCCGCCGTCAACCGCTCCGTCTCCCGCATCATCGCCGTCTCCCTGCTCCTCAGCGCAGCCATGTTCGCCCTCGCGCGCCCCCTGGTCGAGTTCGTCATCGCCGGCGGCAAGTTCAGCCACAGCGACGCCCTCCTGACCGCCATCTACTTCGCCATCTTCACCCTTTCGCTCCCGCTCTGGGCCTCGCAGTCCATCTACTCGCGCGCCTTCTACGCGGCCGGCGAAACCCGTGCACCTATGGTCTGGGGCACCGTCATCACCATCGCCTCGCTTCCGATCTACTGGGGCATGAACCGCCGCTTCGGCGTCATCGGCCTCGCCTGGGCCTCCAACCTCGCCATCCTCGCCCAAACCGTCATGCTCGCCACCATGGCCCACCACCGCCGCCTCGTCCGCCTCTCAGGACTCGACGGCCCCGAACTCCTCCGCAGCCTGCTCGCAGCAGCCATCAGCTTCGTGGGCGTCCACTTCGTCGTGCGCCTGCTCCCAGTGCCAGGAGGTCACTGGGGAGCCCTCATCCTCCTACTCGCCGGAGGCGCGGCGTGGGCTCTCCTTGCGTTCCTCTCGCTCCATCTCTCCGGATCGAGCCTCCCCGCGCAAATCCGAAGGCGAAGAGTCTGACTCACACACGAGATCCAATCACGGGGTCCGCAAGTTCTCCGCGTACCAAACAGACCTGGGCTAGCAACTAGCCCTTCGCGTCCTCGTACTCCTCGTGCCACGCCGTCTGGATCGCCTCCAGCAAACCCTCGTTCGACTTCGCGCGATCCCCGGTAAACCCCGCCAACTCCGTCACGTATCGATGCAGGTCCGTAAACCGAACCGTATAAGGATCAACCTCCGGAAACTTCTCCTGCAGCTGGATCCCAATCTCTTCCGTATCCGTCCAGTCAATCTCCCGCGCCATGCTGATCTCCCTCGTTACTTCTACTTCTGGTAGTCATCTCTCGCAACGTTCCCGCAACTCGCCTGGTATCCTGGCGGCGACTTCCCCATGCCGGCCTTCTCCCACTATTCACTACCCGACTTCCTATCTTCCGCCATTTCAACCCTCCTCGCAGAACTCACTCTTGCCTATGCTCGTTCCGGTTTCAGTGAGATGCACACGGATCAGGCACTCACCTGGTCGGCTGATCTGACGGACCTGCAGCAACAATTGTCACTTACCTTGACAGCTCACCCACAGGCCAGCGCCTGGCAGGTTCTATTTGAGCTTTCCATTCCGCGCAAAGAACACCGCATCGACGTCGTTCTCCTCGCCGGCGGCGCTATCGTCCTTCTCGAACTCAAACGCGGCGCTCCTTCCTCTGACGCACTCCATCAGGTCGAGCAGTATGCTCTTCTACTCCATTACTTCCACAAACCTTCAGACCAGCAGCACATCTATCCAATTGTTCTCTCGCCCGAACCTGCAACGTCCGCCCCTCTCGAGCGCAGTCTCCTGCAATCAAGTCTGCCCTACACCACTCTTCCGTCCTTCTGGATCGCTCCCACGCAAGTGCTTCATTGGTCTTCACTCCCCACGTGCCTTACCTCTCTCCCAGAGATCCACGCGCCTCAAATCGACGCTCACACATGGTTAAACGGACGCTACTGTCCAACGCCTACCATCATCGAAGCCGCTCAAGCACTTCGAACCGGCCTCCACATCCGAGAGATTGCGCAGTCCGAAGCTGCAGAGCACGACATCGCCTCCGTCACCGATACTATTGCGGCGATTGTCGCGAGCGCACAGGCACACCAGCAACACGTCATCTGCTTCCTCACTGGCGTCCCAGGCTCGGGCAAAACGCTCGTCGGCCTTAGCCTGGCTCACCTCAGTGAAGATCGCGCGAACGCCATACACTTCATGAGCGGTAACGGTCCACTCGTAAAGGTCCTGCAGGAACTCTTTCGACGACAAGCTATGCGCGATGGCGTACCCGCAAACCAAGCTCTCATCCAGGCAAAGACGCTCATCGAAAACGTGCACGTCTTTGCAAAGACCTACACCGACGACGATCCCGACCGCGCACCCTCGAACCACGTGATCATCTTTGATGAAGCACAGCGGGCCTGGAACCTTCGACAAAATCGGAGCAAGTTCGGTCGTAACTACTCCGAACCCGAGATGTTGCTCAGCATAATGCAACGACACTCCGACTGGGCAGTAGTCATAGCTCTCGTCGGTGGCGGACAGGAAATCAACAACGGTGAAGCCGGTCTCGAAGAGTGGGGACGAGCGCTGAGCGCAAGCACCTGCAATTGGGAAATTCACGCCTCGCCGGAGGTGCTTCTCGGTGGCACCTCCACCGCCGGTCATCAGCTCTTCGACTCACAGACCACCTCACGACCAGTTCATTCCGAAGACAAGCTCCACCTCCGCACATCCAACCGCAGCCTCCGCGCTGAAACACTCTCCCATTGGGTCAACCTTGTCCTGGAGGGAAACCACTCGGCCGCGAAGAACCTGAAGATTACAAGCCGCTTCCCTGTCTTTCTCACGCGTAGTCTCGACGACACACGAAGGAAACTCCGCTCGGAAGCTCTTGCTCAGAGCCGCTTCGGCCTGGTAGCATCTTCCGCCGCGACACGTCTTCGTGCTGAAGGCCTTGAGCCTTCCTCTGACTTTCACGCTGCTTATCCTTGGCACCACTGGTATCTTGCTCCCCGCGAGGACATTCGCTCCAGCTACGCATGCGAGGTTCACGCCACAGAGTTCGAGATTCAAGGACTGGAACTCGACTGGATCGGACTCTGCTGGGGTGGAGACTTGATCTGGACCGGCACCCGCTGGCTGCCACGCGAGTTGCGCTATACCGCACAAACACGCTGGAGCCCGGTCAAATCGACTGAGAGAAAGACTTACCGCATAAACGCCTACAGAGTTCTGCTGACCAGAGCTCGCCAAGGCATGGTTCTCTTTGTCCCTTCGGGCGACGCGGCAGATTCCACTCGGAATCCTGGTGAACTTGACGCTACTGCGGATTACCTTTCCGCCTGCGGAGTTGATGGGCTCTAGCTCACAGCAAGCTAACTTCCCGGCCCATGCGCAGGCTTCCCTTCCTGCACATAATTCCGGTTCCACTTCGGAATCTCCACCACATACGCCCCCGGCTTCTCAATCACCGCCTGGCATCCCAGCCGCGAGTTCAGCTGCAGATCCGCCGCCGTCTCCATGCGGTCGAGCTCCAGGTCCTCGGGCTCGCTGATACCGCTGTCGCCTTCCTTCACCCACAGGTGGCAGGTCGTGCACGCGCAAACGCCGCCGCACGCGTGATCCAGAAAGATCCCATAGTTCTCCGCCACATCCAGAAACGACATCGGTTGCCCGTGCCCCTCATACGGCAGCGAGTCGAACGCGAACTCGACCGTCCGGCCCTCCGGCAGAAACGTGACGCGGACCATTCCCTCACCCACAGGCTCGGCCAAATCGACCGCCTCACTTACCTTGCTGTTTTCAGACATAGCTCTATCTTCTCTTACTTTTTCGCTTCGTTCCCGGAGGTCGGGGTTCCGTGTTCCACATCGGCTGCCTCGATCGCAGGCAGCTCGGCCGCAGGCGAGCTGATCTCCGCCTTCGCAAACGGATGCGGCGCCGTCGGCCCGTCGCCCATCCCCTCGCCCGCCGACTCCATCGTCTTACCGCGCATCGCGCCGCCCACCGCCGTATCCATCATCAACTCCGCAAACCGCCGCGTCGACTTGTCCAGCCGCTCGATCGCCTGCCGGATGATCTGGTGATCGCCACCCTGGATCGACGCCTTCAGCTCGTTCTCGCCCTGCTCGATCTTTTCAATCTCGTCCCCGGAGAGCAGCTGCCACGCCTCGTGATCCTTGCCCTTCTTCACCGCCGCCAGAATCGTCTCCGCCTCATTCTTCGCTTCAATCACCTGTCGCTCCCGTATGTCGGCTTCCGCGTTGTCGAACGACGCAAGAATCATCGTCTCCACCTGCTCGTCGGTCAGCCCATAGGTTGGTTTGACGTCGATCTCCGCGATTTTGCCGCTCCGCTGCTCCCGCGCCGAAACCTTCAGAATTCCATTCGCATCAATCAGAAACTTCACCTCGATCCGCGGCAGGCCGGCCACCATCGGCGGTATCCCCTTCAGGTCGAACCGCGCCAGCGACCGGCAGTCCTTCGCCAGCTCCCGCTCCCCCTGCACCACGTGGATCGCCACATTCGTCTGCCCGTCCACCCCCGTCGTAAAGTGCTCCGTCGCCGACGCCGGGATCGTCGAGTTGCGCTCGATGATCTTCGCCACCACGCCGCCCAGCGCCTCAATCCCCAGGCTCAACGGAGTCACATCCAGCAGCAGCAGCTCCTCAGTCGCCGCCGACCCGCCCGCCAGGATCTGCGCCTGCACCGCCGCCCCCAGCGCCACCACCTCATCCGGATTCAGCTCCGTATGCGGCTTCTTCCCACGCGCCGCCAGCTCAAACACCTCATCCACCAGCGCCTGCACCGCAGGAATCCGCGTGGATCCGCCCACCAGCACCACCTCGTCAATCTGTGCCGGCGTCAAATCCCGCATCCTTCAAAGCCTGCCGGCACGGCGCCGCCGTCCGCTCAATCACCCCCGCCGCCAGCCCCTCAAACTGCGCCCGCGTAATCTCCCGCGCATACCGCTTCCCGTTCGGCAGCTGCACATCGAGCTTCGCCGAGCTCTCCGTCGAAAGCCGTATCTTCGCCTCAATCACCGCCTTCCGAATCGCCTGCACCGCCTCCGCGCTCGCGCGAACATCCTCGCCCAGATCGCCCGCAATATCGTCCAGCGCAATTGCAATCAGCAGGTTGTCGATATCGTCGCCGCCCAGGTGCGTGTCGCCACCCGTCGCGATCACCTCAAAGATGCCCTCGTGCAGCTTCAAGATCGAAATGTCAAACGTCCCGCCACCGAAGTCATACACCGCGATCACGCCGTCTTTTTTCCGGTCCAGACCATACGCCAGCGCCGCCGCCGTCGGTTCGTTCACCAGCCGCAGCACGTCCAGACCCGCGATTCGTCCGGCATCCTTCGTCGCCTGCCGCTGCGAGTCGTTGAAGTACGCCGGCACCGTAATCACCGCCTTCCGCACCGGCCCCCCAAAAAATCGCTCCGCGTTCCGCTTCAACTGCTGCAGCACATAGGCTGAAACCTCCGGCGGAGTCAGCGTCTTAGCGCCGACCTGCAACCGGATCACATCCGCTGCGCCTTCTCCCTGAACCAGGTGGAACGGAAAGAGTTTCAGCTCCTCCTGCACCTCGGCCATTCCGCGACCCATCAGCCGCTTGGCCGAGTACACCGCGTCGCCGGGCGATCCCAACAGCGTTCCCCGCGCCGCGTTGCCGACCAGCACCGACTCGCCCGCGAACGCCACCACGCTCGGCACCAGCCGGTCGCCATCTTCGCCCGGGATCACCGTCGGCGTGTCGCCATCCATGAAGGCCACCAGCGAGTTGGTCGTCCCAAGATCGATGCCTACAACGCGTTCGTCTGCCATGCGCCGCCTATCCCTGAAAGGGTCCGCCCTGCCCGGTCAGTTCAACCCGGGGCACGAGCGTCAACTCCCATTCTCCTACAATCGGCAGATCGCACGGACATAGCCCTTACCTGGCGATTTCGCCGCACGGAGGTAACGGACCCGTGTTACCGTCTTCGCATGGACCTCAACCCATACGCGATGCACCTCGGCGACGGCGATCCGGTAGAGGTCATCGCGACCACCGCAGACCGCCTCCACCGGCTGACCTCCGGGCTTGGTCCCGATGTCTGCGACCGCTCGCCCGCACCGGGCAAATGGAGCGTCCGCGAGATCATCGCGCATCTGGCCGACTGCGAGATCGTCTTCGGCTTCCGGCTGCGGCAGACGCTCAGCGAAGATCACCCCACCGTACAGCCCTTCGATCAGGGCGTCTGGGCCGAGCGCTACAAAGCCTATGACCTGCCTGCAGCCATAGCCCTCTTCAGTGCCGCGCGTACCTGGAACCTGAAGCTGCTGCACGCAACCACACCAGCCGAACGCAAGCTAAAAGTGACTCACCCCGAGCGCGGAACCATGACCCTATGGACCATTGTCGAAACCATGGCGGGACACGATATCAACCATCTAAATCAACTGGAAGCCATCGCTCTCGGCCGCGGCTGATAGCGATCCTAACGGCGTCCACAATCTTGCTGGCTACCATCTGCAACCCCAACACTCGTCATCTTGATCGGAGCGCAGCGTAGTGGAGACACCCCTGTATTTCGCTTCTGAGCCGCTGTAAACTAGGCAAGTAGCCTCACCCCTCCAGCGCCTCATCGACATCGCGAACCAGATTGCGCAGATACCTCCGCCGGTTCAGCAGCGCAACCATCCCTTCCTTCGCCCGCGCCTTCGCACCCTCATCCCCCGCGTCAAACGCCACGTCCCACTCGCCCCACCTCTGCTCGAGCTCCCGCTGCGTCTCCTCCATCTTCGCGTCGAAGCTGCTCTTTGCCGCCGCCAGATCTTTGCGCAGCTGTGGATCGTCCTCCCCCATCTGCTTCGCCGCGCGCATCTCCGTCAACTGCATGTTCAGTTCGAACACCTCTTCCAGCAGCTCCGGGGGAACGGCCTGCTTCTTCTCCCCGCCCGTCGCCCGCGCCGCATCCGTAGCAGCCTTGGACTGCTCCTCAAGCTCAATCCCCTGCAGTGCCAGCAGATGCTGCGTCCGTCCTACCGGCTCCTTGAGCGTACGATACGCATCGTTCAGCAGCGAGCTCTGCCGCAGGGCCTCCTCCTGCTCCTCCGCCGGCCTGCTCACAAACCGGTCCGGATGCAGGCGCCGCGACATCGCATAAAACTGCTTCTCCAGCGCAGCCGTATCCAGCCTCAGCTTCTGCGGCATCCCGAACACGGCGAAAAAATCGGCCAGCGTCGTTGAACCCGTCTCGTTAGTCGCCATCGCACACAGTATCGCGCAACACACTCGTACAGGGATAGGCGATCATAGATCCGACCAGTCGCGCTCCCACGCTCGTGTCATCTCATCAAGCAGCAGATGCTCTGCAGAAATCGGCGCGCCGGGGCTCATCACGTCCAGCTTGGTTATTGGGCTGACGCGAGTTGCATCCTCCGCAGGATCTACCGTGAACCGGTTGCCCTTATGAGCGATCCAGGCTTCGTCCTCGGACATCACGCACTCCTCCTCTAGCATCTATCGCCAGAATAGCCGGATTACCAACCGTATGGCCGCCCTTCCACACGCTATGTACGCCCATCCGCAGGCCGGACTTTTGCCCCCTACGCCCCACCCTTCTGCGTCGCGATCCACCGCGTCACCCGCGCATCCAGAACATCAAGCGGCAGCGCCCCACCATCGAGGACCTCGTCATGGAACGTCCGGATATCGAACTTCGCTCCCAACTCCTTCTGCGCCCGCTCCCGCAGCTCGCGAATCTTCAGCTGCCCCAGCTTGTAGCTCAGTGCCTGCGCCGGCCACGCGATATACCGGTCAGTCTCCGACTGGATCGTCGGCTCATCCACGGCGCCCGACTTGCGAAAGAAGTCGACAACCTGCTCGCGGCTCCATCCCTCCGAGTGAATGCCCGTATCCACTACCAGCCGCACCGCCCGGAACAGTTCGCTCGAAAGCCGCCCATAGTCGCTCACCGGATCCTGGTAGAAACCCACCTCCTTGCCCAGCTGCTCGGCATACAGCGCCCAGCCCTCGACATAGGCGGAGTTGCCCCCATGCAGCCGAAACTTCGGCAGTCCCGTCAACTGCTGCTGGATGGAAAGCTGCATGTGGTGCCCGGGGATGCCCTCGTGGTACGCAATCGCCTCGTCGTCGATCAGGCTCCGTTTCGCGAAGTCGGAAGTCGCCACCACCACCCGGCCGGGCCGCTTCCCGTCCGGAGTTCCCGTCTGGTAATGCGTCGCCATCGCCGACTGAAACGCGGGGATCGCCTCCACCGTCACCGGGCGACTTCGGCAGCAGCGTAAACAGCTGCGGCAGCTTCGGCTCCATCTGCGCGATGTACTTGCGAAACTCATCCAGGATCTGCTCCGACGAGGTCGGGATGTACTTCGGATTTGTTTTCAGGGAAGCCCGAAAGGACGCAAGATCCGCGAACCCTTCCTTCTGCGCGATCGCCGTCATCTCCGCCTCGATTCGCTCAATCTCGCGCAGCCCGATCTCGTGGATCTCTTCGGGCTTCATCTCCGTCGTCGTGCGGCCCTTGATCGCGTTCTGATACCGCTTCGCCCCGCCCGGCAACGACTCGATCGACAGCGTCGTCCGTCCATGAGGCGCGTACTCGGTCGAGACAAAGACGCTGAAGCTCTTGTACGCCGGCAGGACCTCTGTGTTGATGGCGTCCGTGATCTCTTTCGTCAGCCGCTCCTGATCTGCCCGCCGGAATGCTCGCCGGATACTTCTTTGTGGGTGCCAGGAACGGGTCGGCCGAGATCACGCCCTGGCACTGCGCCGGCACCTTTTCCAGCAGAAACTTTACCGGCATCAGGTTGTCCTTCATCCCCGCGCGCATCACCTCTTCGGTCTGCGTAAACACCCGCGGAATCTGGTGCAGCCGCGCAATATAGTCCTCGTAGTGCTTTACCGAGTCCAGCGGCACCGACAGCGGCAGGTCGGCCAGACCCGTATGCGGGCCGCTCATCTGGTCCACCGGCATCTCATAGTCCTTCAGGTCGTAGTCATCGATCCGCTGCTGCAGGCTGCGCAGCAGCAGGTCATGCGAGAGCTGGTCCTGCTCCGTGAACCCGTCCGTCGGGATCGCCTTCAGCTTCTGGAGAAAGCCTTCGTCCACACCATGCCGCTGTGCAATCGAAGCCAGGGAGCGGTCGCTCAGCTTGTCGTTGTACCGGTAGTCGCCAACTGCCGTCGCGCGCTCGGGCGCAAAGCGAAGATCCGACTCCCACTGCTCTTCAAACAGCGCGTTCTGAGCAGAAACGCGATCGGACACTGAAGCAGCGGGCCAGGCATGGAGGGCTGGCACAGCAAACAGGCAGAGAGCGGCGAGCACGGTCGTGCGTGTAGAAGTAGGCATGTGCGTGCAAGCCTAGCAGAGCGAGGTGCCGCAAAGCGATCACAAGGTAAGTTGCTACCAGCCGAGGTAGTGCTTTGCCGCCATCGTAAGCAGCGTGGCAATCAAACCCCAGATTGGTACGAGGACTCCTGCCTAGATCCCGAGCACCAGGTGTGGGGCTCTGAGCATCCACAGAAGGCCTGGGCCAGAGCACGAAGCTACCCGATTGCCTTGCGCTACGCCCTTCGCGCCACTATCACCCGTGCAATCCCCTGTAGATCATCGAGAATCTGCACTGCCCGCCACCCCGTCAGCAGACGCTCCACTGCCTCCTTCTGACCGAAGCCCATCTCCATCACCAGCAGGCCCTGCGGCCGCAGGGCCGCCCGCGCCTCAGGAATCAAGCGCCGGTAGATGTCCAGGCCGTCCTCTCCGGCAAACAGCGCCTCCGCAGGCTCAAACTCGCGCACCTGCGGGTGCATCCCCTCGCGCTCCGGCTCGGGAACATACGGCGGATTCGACACGATCGCATCAAACTGTCCGGCCGTTTCGGGCACCCCCTCCAGCAAATCCGATAGGCCCAATTCGACACGCCCTTCCAACCTATGCCGCCGCACGTTCCGCCTCGCAACCTCGAGCGCGGCAGCCGACACGTCCACCGCACGTCACCTGAGCCTCCGGCAGACGCGACGCAATCGCAACCGCTATGGCTCCCGACCCCGTCCCCACGTCAAGTAGGCTCACCGGCTTGTCGTGCGGCAGCCGGTCCAACACCGCCTCCACCAGCAGCTCCGTCTCAGGCCGCGGGATCAGAACACCCGGCCCAACCTCAAATTCCAACCCGAAAAACTCCTGTCTTCCCGTGATGTATTGAATCGGTTCCAGACGCAGACGCCGCTCTACCGCGTTGGCAAACATCTGCTGCTCGTTCGCATTCAGCAGCCGCCCCGGGTACGCATAAAGCGTGCTGCGCGGCAGACCCAGCGCATGCAGCAGCAGCAGCTCCGCATCGCGCGCAGCCATGGGTTCGAGATCTTTGTTGCCGCGAAGTCTTTCCGTCGCGGCGGATACTGCCTGCCGAAGAGTCATCGACGTTAGCACGTGCAATTACGTGTCCAATCGCTGGCACTCCCATTTACCAAGGAATCTGCGCTGGTACCGCGGCAAGGGGGAAACGACCATGACCTTTCCTGCGGAACTATCTTCCCAACGAACTATCACGCCGACTTAGGCCACGGCCGTCTCGCCCTTCATCTTCTCCGCCACATCATGCGCGATCAGAGCATCCACAGTCGGCTGCAGCTGCCCTTCCATCACCATCGCCAGCTGATGATTCGTCAGCCCGATCCGGTGGTCCGTCATCCGGTTCTGCGGAAAGTTATACGTCCGGATCTTCTCCGATCGGTCCCCAGTCCCCACCTGCTGCTTCCGGTCCTTCGCCTGGATCTGGTGAATCCGCTCCGCCTCTACCTCATACAGCCGCGCCCGCAGCACCCGCATCGCCTTTTCGCGATTCTTGATCTGCGACTTCTCGTCCTGGCAGCTCACCACCGTCTGCGTCGGAATATGCGTGATCCGTATCGCCGAGTACGTCGTATTCACAGACTGCCCGCCCGGCCCGGAAGAGCAGAACGTATCGATCCGCAGATCCTTGGCCTCGATCTTGATATCGACCTCCTCCGCTTCGGGCAGCACGGCGACGGTGATCGCCGACGTATGCACCCGCCCTTGCGTCTCTGTCGCCGGAACCCGCTGCACACGGTGCACGCCCGACTCGAACTTCATCTGCGAGTACACCTTGTCACCCTCAAAGATCGCACTCACTTCCTTCAATCCATTCCCGATCCCGCTCTCCGACTGCGACAGCACCTCCACCTTCCACCGGTGCTGCTCCGCAAATCGCAGGTACATGCGAAACATCTCCGCCACAAACAGCGCCGCCTCATCGCCGCCCGTTCCTGCCCGCAGTTCGATGATGATGTTCTTGTCATCGTTCGGATCCTTCGGCAGCAGCAGCACCTTGAGCTCCTCTTCGACCTCAGCCAGCCGGGGCTCGAGCGTCAGAAGCTCCTCGCTCGCCATCGCGCGAATCTCCGCATCTGTCTCCGTCAGCATAGCCTTTGCGTCGGCGACTGCCTGCTTGACCGACCGGTACTGCCGGAACTTCTCCACGGTGGGTTCCAGGTCGCGGTGCGCCTTCGCCGTAGCCTGAAACTTCTTTTGGTCGTTCACCAGCGATGGATCCGAAAGCTGCCGCCCCAGCTCCTCATATCGCGCTTCCATCTGGTCCAATCGTTCAAACATAGTCGGTCTCCTCCTGCACATCTGCGCAGGGCACGTCTCTCAATCTCGAAGTCTCAAATCTAAAGGGGAGAAGGCAACAGAGCGGGGCGCAGCTAGGCAAAATCATGACGGCCGGCACTCGCCAGACCCATCACATCCAAACCAACCACCCGCGTCACGGATCGCTTCATCATCACTTTAGATGGTACCCCGAAGGTCAAGGATGCGACCGGACCCCGACCGCTTCAGCGACAGGCATTGCCAGCCGGTCGCAGGCAGCTTCGGAAATCCGTGCTCCCAATGCGACTTAGCCTCATCCAATCACCGGAACGAGCGTTCAACAATAGACCGCAAAGCAGAGGAGACGACACGAATGACGCTACGGACAGACCTTGGTGGCAGCTTTGCTCTCCCCGGTACCTCGATCACCCTGAATCGCATGGGCTACGGAGCCATGCAACTCGCCGGTCCGCAGGTGTGGGGTCCGCCGCGCGATCCCGACGCTGCTGTCGCCGTGCTTCGCGAGGCCGTCGCGGCCGGTGTCGACCACATCGATACCAGCGACTTCTACGGCCCGCACGTGACCAACCAGATCATCAAGGAAGCGCTGCATCCCTATCCGGATGGACTGGTGATCGTCACCAAGGTGGGCGCACGCCGCGGCGACGACAAATCCTGGATTCACGCACTCTCCCGCCAGGAGCTCACAGACGCCGTTCACGACAACTTGCGCAATCTCGGACTCGACACCCTTGACGTTGTCAATCTCCGCGTCGGCGGAATCAGCGCGCCCTCGGACGAATCCATCGAAGAGCCCTTGACGGTGCTCGCCGAGCTCAAACAGCAGGGCCTCATTCAGCATCTCGGTCTCAGCAACGTCTCGCCGAAGCAGTTCGCCGCGGGAAGGAAGATCACCGACATCGTCTGCATTCAGAACTTCTACAACATCGCCCATCGCACCGATGACGGCTTCATCGACGACCTCGCAGCGGAGGGCGTCGCCTACGTCCCCTTCTTTCCGCTCGGAGGCTTCAGTCCTCTGCAGTCTTCAGCGCTGAACAGTGCTGCGGCCGCCCTGCAGACGACGCCCATGCAGGTTGCGCTCGCCTGGTTGCTACAGCGCTCGCCCAACATCCTGCTTATTCCCGGCACCTCCTCCGTAGAACACCTCCACGAAAATCTCTCTGCCGCAACGTTGCCGCTTCCGCCGAAGATCGTGGCTGACCTCAACGAGGTCGGCGGCAGCCCTGAACGGGGATAGCGCCAACACATCCCATGCTCGACAGGATCAACGGAGGAGGTGGCTAGCTCGCAGAACCCGCCTCCTTTAACCCCTCACCACGACCTCGCCGCTACCCAAAACCCCTCCCGCCTCCGGCATGCATCCTTCTTCCTGAGGAAGCAATTTATGGCAGGTTTCATCCAGGTCGCCAGTCTAGCCGGCGCGCTCGCCGGGGAGGGCAGTCGCCTCAAAAAACGCGCCGCGATCGCCGACACCATCCGCACGATCGCGTCCGAATCCCTCGATGACGCTGGCCTCTTTGCCCTCTATCTCGCCGGCACCCCGTTTCCCGAGGCAGACCAGCGCAAGCTCAACGCCGGCGGTTCGCTCCTCACCAAAACACTCCTGGCGGTCAGCGGCGCGACTGGCGCCGCACTCACCGCCGCCTACCGTCGTCACGGCGACCTGGGCGCCGCCGCCTTCGACCTCCTCGAGCGCAAGGCGCCCACAGAACCCACCCTCAGTCTCTCCGAAGTTGCCGAAGCCTTTGCCGCAATGGCCGCCGCCAGGACTACCGCCATACGCGCCTCTCTCGTCGAAGGCCTCCTTCGCCGCTCTACCGCGATTGAAGCCAAGTACCTGCTCAAGCTCATGCTCGGCGACATGCGCATCGGCGTAAAGCAGAGCCTCGTCGAAGAGGCCATCGCCATCGCCGCCTCGAACTCTCCCGCAGCCGTACCGGTCGAAGCCGTACGCCACGCCGTCATGCTCGAAGCTGACCTCTCCTTCGCTGTGCGCCGTGCCTTCGAGGGCACGCTCAGTGACGCGCGCATGCGGCTCTTTCATCCCCTCGGCTTCATGCTTGCCAGCCCCGTCGAAACACCCGAAGAGGCTATCGAACGCTTCACCGCGAAGCCGCCTAACGCAGCCAAAGCGAAGCCGGCAAAGAAGCCACGCAGGAAGAAGGGCGAAGCCGCTGCCGAATCGGCATCCTCAAACGCGACCAGCAATACGGAAGACCCCGAGCAGTTTCCCGACGCCACGCCGACAGATCTCCTTGCAGCGGCTCTGCCCACGGAAATCGACGGAGATCCACCCGAGGCAACATCCCCAGGGCAACTCGGTGTTCACGCCTTTCTGGAAGACAAATACGACGGCATGCGCGCGCAGATCCACTGCGGCGACATCATGGAGCCTGGCCGCGTCGCCATCTACTCCCGCAACCGCGAAGACATCACCGAAAGCTTCCCCGAACTCTCCGAAGCCTTCGCTCGCGTCAGCGAGACCGGAGTCGGCGCACTCATCTTCGACGGCGAGATCCTCGGCTGGGACTTCGATCAAGCCCGCGCCCTCCCCTTCGCCATCCTCGGTCAGCGCATCGGCCGCAAACGCGTCTCCGACGAGATCCGCCGGCAGATCCCCGTCATCTTTATGGCCTTCGACGTCATGTTCGCCAACGGCGAACTCCAGTTGCACCAGCCCTTGACCGACCGCCGCAACATGCTCGAACGCCTCGTCGAAGAGATGGTCGAGGTCGTCTGCTCTCCAATTGACGCGCCAAAACAGCCCAGCACATCCTCAAGTCAACCTCAGACCGCGCTCTTCCTCGACGACGCCGTCGATTTTCAGGCGCAGCCCGACGCCACCGGCGTTCTGCGCCTCCACCTCTCCCCCAGCCGCCTCGTCGAAAGCGCCGAAGACATCGATCGCGCCTACGCCGACGCCCGCGCCCGCGCCAACGAGGGCGTCATGATCAAGGCCGCAGCCTCCGCCTATCTGCCCGGCCGCCGCGGTCTCGCCTGGGTCAAGCTCAAGCGCGAGCTCGCCACCCTCGACGTCGTCATCACCGGAGCCGAGTTCGGCAACGGCCGCCGCGCCCCCTTCCTCTCCGATTACACCTTTGCCGTGCGCGGCCACGGAGGCGAACTCCTCAACGTCGGCAAAGCCTACAGCGGCGTCACCGACCCGGAGATCGTCGAGCTCACCGAATGGCTCAAGGCCCACACCCTCGAAGACCACGGCCACTTCCGCACCGTCGAGCCGCAGATCGTCCTCGAAGTCGCCTTCAACAACATCATGCGCTCCGACCGCCACGCCAGCGGCTTCGCCCTGCGCTTCCCCCGCATCATTCGACTTCGCCCCGATAAGCCCGTCGCCGAGATCGACACCGTAGAACGCGTCGAAGAGGTCTACCAGTCGCAGGTCGACAAGCCCGTCGCGACAGATGCTGACGAGCGCGAGACTTAATACGTCGCCCCGCCGTCTTTCGCGCTCCGTCCTGAAGCGGCCCGGCGGCTCGCTTCCCAGCGCAAAACCCAGACACAATTCCCCACCGGCCTGTCGTCCACCGGCGTATGCTGATCCCAATCACAACGGGCCATGTTCCAGAGACCGCAGAAGCTGCGGCCATCCTTCGTTATAGCGAGGAGACCTATGGCCACGATCCTGATCACTGGCACCAGCAAAGGCATCGGCTTTGAAACCGCACTGGCCTTCGGGAGAGCCGGACACAAAGTCGTCGCCACCATGCGTAACCCGTCCCAGTCGCCTGCGCTGGCCGAGATAGCCGCACGTGAAGCTCTTCCCATCGCAATCTCTCAGATGGACGTCGACTCAGACGAATCCGTTCACGAAGGCATCGCCGCTCTACTCGCTCAGGGGACGATCGATGTGCTGATCAACAACGCCGGAGTCGAATGCGTCGGCTCGGTCGAAGAGCAGCCTCTCTCCAAATTCCGCGCTGTCATGGAGACCAACTTCTTCGGTGCGCTTCGCTGCATCCAGGCGCTCCTTCCGCAGATGCGCCTCCGCCAAACCGGCTGCGTCGTCAACGTGAGCTCCGTGGCCGGTCGCTTCTCCAGCTCTCCTTTCGCGTCCTACTGCGCCTCCAAGTGGGCACTCGAAGCCATGAGCGAAGCTCTCGCCGGCGAGATGAAGACCTTCAACGTTCGCGTCCTTCTCGTCGAGCCCGGCATCATCGATACCGCCATGGCCCAACGCATCGGAAGCCCGCACGGCGAGTCATCCTACCGGCAAAGCGCCCGCTTCTCCGCGCTCTTCACCAACTCGCTGCAACAACCGGTGCCGCCTTCCTTGGTCGCGGCAAAGATACTCGAGGTCGTCGCCAGCGGAACATGGCAACTTCGCCACCCCGTCGGGCCTGACGCCGTTCCGCTCATCGCCTGGCGTAAGCAGATGACGGATGAACAATGGGTAGACGTAAACGCGGCGGACGACACAACCTTCTTCGCCAGCCTCGGCCAATAACTCTCGCCAGATAAGCTTCGGCAGCGTGTGATCCCCCGTGAGGAAGCACTCACACCCCGGGCCGCCTCCATCGCAGGACCCTACCCCGACCGCTTCGTCCGCAGGATATCCTCGCAGTTGAAGCAAAGCCGCCGCCCAACTCCCGGCTTCCCGCGCTCCCGCCTGTTCCTCGGAATCGCCTGCAACCGCGTGCAGCGCTCCGTCGTGTGATACACATCGCTCTCCTCGGACCACGTCGGCGGGATCTCGGGCGTCAGTTCTATCTGGTCAGGAAACCGGATCCGCGGCTGCACATTCCGAGGATAGCCTCCGCCCATGAGGGAAACTCAGCTCAACAACTCCGCCTGAGCCGACCGGCGGCGTTGGACCATCACGATACCCACCACTCCCGTCAGCAGCAGCACCAGCGTCGCAGGCTCGGGCGTCGCGCCCACCGCCGTCCCGGTCACGTTTCCGCCCGCCTCCTGGATGACAAAGTAGGGCTGCTCAGGAATCGTGTTCGCGGTCACCGAGAAAAGTAGCTGACTCGACATCGAAGCGATATTGAACGTCATGTCCCAGGGAATGGTCAGCGTCACCGAAGTTGGAGTGAAGCTCACCGGCAGCCCCCAGCCTGTAAGGTCGGCAGCGCCCGTCACCCCTGACAGTCCCGTCACCGTCACGGTATCTCCGGTCTGGAACGATAGCGTCCCCGGAGCTGCCACAAAGTCGTAGCTGTAGGTGTTGCCGGTTTGCGAATCAAACGCAATGCTGTCGGCCCTCATTACCGGAACGCTGAGAACCGAAAGCACAAAGAGAAGCAGGAAATGCAGCTTTTTCATCGAAAGGTTTACCTGAAGGCGTAGGTCTGTCCGTCTGTATCGGACTCAATGTGCAAAGTATTGCATGCGACAGAAAACCCCGAACACGAACCTTCCAGTTCGGCGCATTATCCGATCCCAAAACAGGAAAGCCACAGGATCGGAACCCCCCAGGAGGCATCCCATCACCATGGATTACAGACAACTTGGCCGATCCGGCCTCAAAGTCCCCGAGCTCTGCTTCGGCGCAGGCACGTTCGGCGCTGGCGACGAATTCTTCAAAGCCTGGGGCGAAACCTCGCAGGACGAAGCTCGCAAGCTCATCGACATCTGCATGGAAGCCGGCGTCAACCTCTTCGACACCGCCGACATCTACTCCAACGGCGCGAGCGAGACCATGCTCGGCAAAGCCGTCTCCCACCTCAAACGCGAAGACATCCTCCTCTCCACCAAGGCCACCTTCCGCTTCGGCGAAGGCCCCAACCACGTCGGCTCCTCCCGCTATCACCTCACCGAAGCCCTCCACGGCTCGCTGCAGCGCCTCAACACCGATTACATCGACATCTACCACCTCCACGCCTTCGACGCCCTCACCCCCGTCGAAGAGACCCTCAACACCCTCGACAAGTTCGTCCGCGAGGGCAAGATCCGCTACATCGCCTGCTCCAACTTCTCCGGCTGGCACCTCATGAAGTCGCTCTCCGTCTCCGAGCGCTACGGCTGGGCCCGCTACGTCGGCCACCAGGTCTACTACTCGCTCGTCGGCCGCGATTACGAGTGGGAGCTCATGCCGCTCGCCGCCGACCAGGGCGTCGGCGCCCTCGTCTGGAGCCCCCTCGGCTGGGGACGCCTCACCGGCAAGATCCGCCGCGGCCACCCCCTTCCCGAGAACAGCCGCCTCAAAAACCAGTCCGTCATCGATGCCGGCCCCCAGCCCGATCAGGAGTACCTCTACAAGGTCGTCGACGCTCTCGACCTCGTCGCCAAGGAGACCGGCAAGACGGTCCCCCAGATCGCCCTCAACTGGCTCCTCCGCCGCCCCACGGTCTCCACCCTCATCATCGGCGCCCGCAACGAAGATCAGCTCCGCGCCAACCTCGGCTCCACCGGCTGGCAGCTCACCCCGGAACAGATCGCCAAACTCGACGAAGCCAGCAAAGTCCCCCTCGCCTACCCCTACTGGCACCAGGTCCAGTTCTCAGAACGCAACCCCTTCCCCGTCCCCCAGGGTTGACACACCTCGTCCCAGCGGCTCGCGCAAACCCGGTTCCTCGCACCTGGGGGAACCGGAGCCCGCGAGCCGCCGTATTCCTCGGGGTCATCCCGACAACGAGGTGTTCCCCCTTGCCACTCGCTCGGCTTCTTTGTGCTTTTGTCCTCGCAACCAACGCCTCGGCTCAAACCCCCAACGCAGACGCGCCCGTCTCCGTCATGATCGTGGCCAACTTCCACATGGCCAACCCAGGTCGAGACCTCCACAACGTCACCGTGGACGACATCCTCTCGCCGCCCCGGCAAGCCGAGATCGCAAAAGTCACCGCTGCCCTCTCAACCTTTCACCCCACAGCCGTCATGGCCGAGTGGCCCGCCGATGTGGCCACCCAGCGCTACACCCAGTACCTCGCCGGAACCCTCCCACCCAGTGGCAACGAAGTTGTGCAGCTCGGCTTCCGTCTCGCAAAAACAGCCGGCCTCCAAACCTTCGGAGGAGTCGATGTCGACGGCGACTTCCCCTTCGAGGCGGTACAGACCTATGCCTTGGCGCACGGCCAATCTGACTTGCTCAAAAACGCAGGTTCGGAGGTCGAAGCTCTTGTGAGGAAACAGACCTCCCTTCTGCAGACGCAAGGCATCGTCGCCACCCTCCGCTTTCTCAACGATCCCGCCCGCATCAGCACCGACAACAACTTCTACCGCCAGATGCTCCTTGTCGGAGGCGCACAGCAGCAGCCCGGAGCCGACCTCCTGACCGCCTGGTACCGCCGCAACTTCCTCATCTGCGCAAACATCCTCCAGGCGACCCACCCAGGCGATCGCGTGGTCGTCTTCTACGGTTCAGGCCATGCCTTCCTTCTGCGCCAATGCATCGCTGAAACGCCCGGCTTTACCCTGGTTGAGCCAAACAGCTTCCTTCCGAAGTAACCCAGCGGACCTCCCCGCTTCCGGGTGCCCCCTCCGAAACTCACTCCCGGGAACCGACCCCGCTTGCCATCCCTCAATCTCGGGGTTACAGTGTTGGCACACTTCCCCCAGAAGCGTGGACGTCGCTCTCGGCCCCTTCCCGGTAATCGGCCCAGTTTCCTCTGAGGAAAAAAACCATGCGCATCCGAGATCTCGCGCGCTCCACTGCCGCTGTCCTCGCCCTCTCTTTTCTCTCCGCATTCACGCAGGCGCAGAGCCTTCCCCCCTCCGCCCCGCCCCCGCCCTCCATCTTCCAACCCGGGCAACCTGACCAGACCTGGGTCCGCATCTCCGCGTTCACCAATGTCCCCGTAACCGGAGCGACCGTCCGCGTCACCGACCTCTACGGTCGCGTTCTCTTTCATAAACAAGACGCGACCAACATCCAGGGCGTCTATCCCGCCCTGGTCACAGACCTGCCCCGCGACTTCCGCGTCACCATCATCTCCGGCCGCGAGACCGACGAACGCGCCTTCAAGCTCTCCGCCGACGTTCGCAACTTCGATCCCGTTCACGGCATCGTCTTCGTCAACCCCGCCACCACCATCGTCAGCCGCCTCATCGAGCGCTTCCCCCGCCTCGATCTCGATCAATCGGAGGCGCTCGTCCGCCGTCTCCTTGGCATGCCCGCCAACTCCAGCTTCGGAGCGGCGCTTCGTGAAGGCGTGCAGTACCATCCCCGCTACTTCTCGGAGACCGCCTTCGTTGCTCTCGCGAACCAGCGCGGCGGCATCGATGCCCTGATCAACCGTCTCGTCACTCAAGCGGAAGCCCGGCAGCAGACCGCCCTCTTCGCGCCCAACCCGAACCTCCTCGGAGGTGTCGCTACCTTTATCGCCAGAAACCTGGTCTCCGGAGCCCTCTCCTGGGCTGGCGGACAGGGTGCCGGATGGGTAGCGCGCAGCGCCGGGCTCACCACTCCCGGAGCCACCGCCGCCGCCGTCGCCAACCTCCAGGCCGGCCTCGACGATCTCCAAAGCAGCGTCGCCGATCTCAAAGACCAGCTGCTGCAGCTGCAGAACGACCTGTCCGCCCAGCTCACCCAGACCCAGTACAACTCCATCGCCGTACTCGCGCTGCCGCTCGCAGCTCAGGTCGACGGTGTCTCCAGCGACCTGACCTTTTACGCGGACGACTGCCCGCCCCTGCCGGAGGGAGTCGCGCCAGGCCCCCCGGATGCCTACTGCACCAATCAGAGCGGAACCATCAAGGCAGAGCTCAACGACGTCACCATCAATCACTCCTTTGAAACGCTCGCCACCTACCTCCAGGACAATCCTGCCGCCTCCTTCAAAGGCATGCTGCATCTCCTCAGCCAGGCACTCGGCCAGTCGGTCCGCTTCTTCCGTCCCGCCGACTCCAACAAGATCCAGACGCTCTTCGACTACTTCGACGCCGCCGAAACCCAGGCCGCCGCCCTCAAGGTCGAGCTCCAGCACCTGAACGGCGCACCCAGCCCCACCGGTGGCGGCAGCGCGGGCCTCCTCGCTTTCCTCGGCGATATCAACGCCAATCCGCCCACGCAAGGCGTCTTCGGCAATACCCACGACGCTTCGCAGAAGCTGATCTTCGCGCCAGTCCCCGTCGGCACCGTCATCAACACCAAGGACCGCACCATGTGGTCAACCGGCTTCCCCGATACCTCCTCTTGCCTCTTCTCTGACGACAACGCCAAAGTCCCTCCGCCCCGCGTCTGGGACTACGCCCCCCTCCTCTCCCCCGTTAATCTGTTCGGCGTCGGCGGCTGGCTGTCACCGACGCAGACGCAGGCCCAGAACCTCATCAGCGGCTGGACCGGCGCAAATCCGACAACCTGGCTCAAGCAGCAAACGGAGGCCGTCTCTCCAGACAGCCCCGTCAGCCCCGGATTTGGCATCGTCCCCAACAACCCCGGCTTCGGCCCCCAGTTCATCTGTCCCGTCGGCACCATCTGGACCAGCACCCCAAGCTCAGGAACCTACCTGCGACTGAACGTCTACAGCGGAACCTTCAATACCCTGGTGAACGGAAACGCCTTTACCTTCCTGGTCCGCACTCTGGGCCCGGGAGAGCAATACTTCTGGTACCCATAGCCAGACGCCGCAATGGGCGAGCGGGATGGGGCTCCGGAAGCCCATCCCGCGCCCAAGCGCACCACCTCGTAGATACGACTCCAGAAAAAGCATGAAGCGAACCGGAGATGCCAGTCCCGCCTTTTCGACGATAGGCGATACTGGATAGCAATCATGCACTTAGACTTCCTTGGCAACCTCACCCGCACCCACATGTGCGGAGATCTCCGCGCCGAACAGGCCGGCGAAGACGTCGTCCTCATGGGCTGGGTCAACCGCCGCCGCGACCACGGCAACCTCATCTTCCTCGACCTCCGCGACCGCACCGGCATCACCCAGGTCGTGCTCGATAAGGAGCTCTCCGGCAACGCGCATCGCCAGCGCCGAGGCCGCCCGCCCCGAGTTCGTCGTCGCCGTCAAGGGCAAGGTCCGCCGCCGCGCCGCCGGGCTCGAAAACCCCAACATGCCCACCGGCGAAATCGAGGTCGTCGCCACCGAGCTCCTCCTCCTCAACGACGCGAAGACACCGCCCTTCTCGCCCGCCGAAGACGCCATCGCCAACGAGGAAGTCCGCCTCAAGTACCGCTACCTCGACCTTCGCCGCGACCGAGATGCAGACGAACTTCGCCCTGCGCAGCCGCGTCGCCATGGCCATCCGCAACTACCTCGTCGGCGAGGGCTTCCTCGAGATCGAAACGCCCTTCATGACGCGCTCCACCCCCGAGGGCGCGCGCGACTACCTCGTCCCCAGCCGCGTCCACCCCGGCCAGTTCTACGCCCTGCCGCAGTCGCCGCAGATCTTCAAGCAGATCCTCATGATCTCCGGCTTCGACCGCTACTTCCAGATCGCCCGCTGCTTCCGCGACGAAGACCTCCGCGCCGACCGCCAGCCCGAGTTCACCCAGATCGACCTCGAGATCACCTTCCCCCAGCAGGACACCATCTTCCGCATCGTCGAGGGCTTCCTCACCGCCGCATTTGCAGCCGCCGGCAGTTACGCTCTCCAGCGCCCTTCGTCCAGATGACCTACGACGAGGCCATCCGGCAACTACGGCATCGACAAGCCCGACATGCGCCTGCCCGCCATGGTCGACCTCACCGACGACCCTCACGCCCGAGCTGCGCACCACGCTCAAGATCGAGCAGGCTCTGCCCGTCCTCGGCTTCACCATCCCCCGCGTAGGCGACGCTCTCCGGCACCGCAGCGCCGCGCCCTCGCCGACGAGATCCGCACCGTCTTCGGCGACTCCGGCCTCGACTTCCTCGACACCGCCCGCCTCACGCACCAACCCCGACTTCGCACCCGCTCGCCGAAGCCATCGGCGCGAAACTCAACGCCGAGCAGATCGTCTTCTGTGGCGAGAACTTCACCACCGACGACCTCGCCGTCGTCATCACCCCCAAGCTCGGCACCCCCGCCAGGTGGAACCACGACCCGCAGTGGATCTACAAGCGCGTCGGAGCCCTCCGCCTCGAGCTCGCCCAGCAAGTTCGCCGACAAGCACAAGCTCTTCGAACAAAACAGGCACCGCAGCCGATTACAAATTCCTCTGGGTCACCGACTTCCCCATGTACGAGTGGAACGAGGAGACGCAAGCACCTGGGACGCCGCGCACCACCCCTTCACCTCGCCGCACGAGGACGACATCACCTCCGGCCGCCTCGTCCACGACAAAGGCGCCGTCCGCGCGCTCGCCTACGACATCGTCCTCAACGGCACCGAGCTCGGCTCCGGCTCCATCCGTATCCACCGCCAGGACGTGCAGCAGGAGATCTTCCGCTCGCTCGGCATGTCCGATGAAGAAGCCAAGGCGCGCTTCGGCTTCTTCCTCGACGCCCTCGAGTACGGCACCCCGCCCCACGGCGGCATCGCCCTCGGCCTCGACCGCATCGTCATGATCCTCGCCGGCGCCACCAGCCTGCGCGAAGTCATCGCCTTCCCCAAGACCGCCAAAGCCATCGACCTGATGGTCGACGCCCCCACCCCGGTCAGCGACCAGCAGCTCCGCGAACTCAGCCTCCGCATCAACGCCCGCTCCTGATCTCCCCGGCTTCCGGTGCTCGCCAAAAGCGCGCGCCGGACCTCGCCCTTAGTCCTGACGCGGCCGGTGAAACACCAGCCCGGTGCTGATACTCTCCACGGGAAAGCTCCCCCCGCCCCGTGCAGCGATCCCGCCCCCAGCTCCACCACCCGGAAATCCATCACCGGCAGGATGGGCAGATCCACGCCCACAAACCCCCGGAACTGCAACCCGCTCGAGTAGATCTCCTTCCCATTCGCGTCAAACTGGTGCCCCGTCGCATTCGTCCGATCCCACCCAACCGAACCCTGCGCATACGGCCGCATCCCTAGCAACGGCACCTTGATCGACCCCCGCACGCCACCCAGCACGGAAAAGATCCGCGGCCCCGGCGACGCCCCATACTGCACCGCATTCTTGCTCGAGGAAGTGCTGCTCGCCCGAACATCGAAGCCCACCCGAACCGGCCCCAGTGTCCGCCAGTCGTAGAAAACCCCGCCCCCTCCACCCACCGGAGACACCGTCCCGTTGTTATTCCCGCAGGTCACATCCAGGCACGTCAGCCCGGTCACATGCTCCACGGAAATCGTTCCATAAGCTGCAAGCTGCGCCGAGGCGGCCACCGACGACCCCAGAACAGCAAGGGCTAACAAGGAAAGGGATTTCTGAATCTTCATACGTGTTCAGTGTACCCCGCCAGCAAGTCCCACCTCGAAGTCCGCCGGGGCACCAGCCCGGCGACAAAGCGGAAAGAACGCACCCCTAATCTCCCGGAAGCGAGGTATAGCGGATCGTAATGGCATGCTCGCCGAACCTGCACTGCACGGCGAAAGCGATGGGATGCCGTGTCGCATGCGCGACGACAGGTTTGACCGCATCCGCCACCGTCACAAATGCGGTAAGCGCAA
The DNA here is from genome assembly GCA_963778445.1 of uncultured Acidobacteriaceae bacterium. Taxonomy (GTDB): domain Bacteria; phylum Acidobacteriota; class Terriglobia; order Terriglobales; family Acidobacteriaceae; genus Edaphobacter. The sequence goes on from CAVZUG010000001.1 coordinate 986,527, forward strand.
CGAACGCGAAGAAGAGTTGATCTGATCGCCGCATGGCACCGCCTCAGTCATCCAGCTTGAAGATCTTGACCTGAATCAGCTTCGCAAGCGTCAGGTCTTTCAAACCCCTGGCCCGCATCCGTTCCACAAACGGCCGGTCGATCTTGAAGATGCTCATCTGCACAAGCTCCCCTTCCGTCGGTTGGAAGCCCAGCGCCCGTGCCTCTCTGGCTTTCTCCGGAGTCACGCCCACTGCCTTCATCTCTGTAAGTTTGTTCGCGCGCAGCTCCGGGTAGCCCGCGGCTGCCATGCCGCGCACGTAATCCACGTCCACCCGCAGCGCTCGCAGTCCCATCAGCTTTTCGGTGGTCAGCTCCGTCACCCCCGCGTCTCGCATCTGCTGCACCCACGCCGTGCTGACGTCGAGCATCAGAAATCCCTCCTGCTTACGCGGCGTGATCCCGCCAAAGCCCATCGAGCTCATCTTCTCAACGAACCCCGCATCGGGTGTGAACTGGTAGCGTCCCGCCAGCACCCCGTCGTGCACCGTCCCCGAGCACCGCAGCACACCCGCATCGCCCTTCATCTCGCCCGTCACCTGAGAGCCCTCCTGCTCAAGAGCCTGCGGCGAAACACCCGACCAGCGTGCCCAGGCGATGTTAGAGTTCTCGGACGTGCCGCAGTCGTGCTCTTCATCGGCACATCCGGAGCCCCGCAACACCACATCGGCAGTCTCTCTTTCAGGCGAGCTGTTATGCGCTGCCGACACCATGCACAAACCGGACAGCGTCTCCGCGTGACCAATTGCCGGAACGCCCGCCAGCAGGAGTGCGATAACCATTCGTTTCATCTGTTTTCCTCCCTCTTCGCCTGCCAGCTACTTAGTCGATCAGGCCGGACATCTTCAGCTTCACCAGCTTGTCGAAACTCATGTCGTTGAAGCCATGCGCCTTGGCGCGCGCAACAAAATCCGCATCGATATGGAACACCGCACCTTCACGTAAACCATGCATCCCTGCATCAGGAAACGTCTGCTTCAGCCAGCGTGCGTACTCCGGCGTTACGCCCTGCGCACGCAGCGAGACCAGATCATGGGAATCGAGAGCAGGCATACCCGCCGCAGCCATCGACTTCGCGTACTCCGGCGTTACCCCGACAGCCTTCATGCTCGACAGCTCATGCAAGTCCTTCGGCGCGATACCCGAGGCCTTCAGCTCTGCTGCATACTCCGGCGTAATGCCCTGAGCCTTCAGCCCGATCAGGTCGTGCGTGGTCGGCGATCCTATGCCGATGGAAGCAATCGATCTCGCATACTCCGGAGTGACGCCAACGCTCTTCTCCGAGATCACCTCGTGAAAGTTCGTCGGCGCAATGCCGGAGCCGTGGAGGCCGGCGACGTACTCCGGCGTCACACCTACAGCCTTCAGGCTTATCAAGTCCTCGAGCGTCGGCGTTCCCATGCCGGTCTGGGCCATAGCCTTGGCATACTCCGGCGTCACCCCTACCGATCGCAGCGCAATCACCTGGTTGAGGTCTTTGTTCAGGTCGAGCGGATAGCCTGCCTCGCGCATTCTCTCGAGGTACTTCGCTCCCGAGCCCTTGCCCTCCTCATTCGCAGCATCGGAAACCTCCGGCTTCTGAGCCTCCGCGGAGGGAGGGCCAGCCGGCTCTGGCACAGCCAACGCACGGGCAACGGGCGCCGCGAACGGGAGCCGCCGGCCTGGGTTGCGCGACTACAGGGGCGCGCGTCGCGGACGGCGGAGCAGGGGCGACGGCCGCTCTTTGCTGCATGGCCGCCGCGGGTGCTTCGAAGTCCTTGGGTTGAAATCCCTTCGCTGCGCGAGAGCCCGCAAACAGGCCGAGAACTACCGCTCCCACCACCGCCACACGAACACCGCTCGACATAGTCCGCTCCATCATCATTCCTTCTCCAAGAATCTGTCTTACCCGCAGCAGCAGGCTTCCGTCGTGGCCCTTCAAAGCCATGGCGAGTTGTAGATTTTCCGACCGATGCTCCTCCAGGTGCAGCAGAGCCTCCGCATAGATGATCGGATCCGCACAGCTCCGCGCCGCAACCTCATCGCAGCAGACTTCACGCAGCTCGCGCGTGCATCGGCTCACCCACCACACCGCGGGATGAAAAAACAAAAGGCACTCCGCCGTCGTCTGCAGGAGGTTGCAGAGGTAATCCCACCGGCGGATGTGCGCCAGTTCATGCGCCAGCACCGCCTCCAGCTGCGCAGGCGAAAGCAGCAGGATCGCGGACACCGGAAGAATCACCGCCGAGCGCCACACCCCCATCGCCAGGGGAGAGATCGCCTCATCGGAGATCCGCAGCGCAATCTCGCCGCCCATCCGCAACCTCTGCGAGACCCGCCGAAAACTTGCACCGACCTCGGGTGGAATGGCAGTCTGCGGCTCGCCGGCGCAGACTCTCGAGCTGCCACCAGCCGCCCGCCGCTCGCAGCGCGAGCAGAAGAACTCCGGCCAGCCACAGCGCATCGATCCACGGAAGCAAACGGCTGGCATGGCCCGCAATCCACATCTCGCTGCTCACCGCAAAAGGCGCCGCGGCCGGCAGGTCCCGGATCACGGCGGCGTGCATCGCACCCACCTGTGAGACGATCGCCTCCCGGCCGTCGCGAGGCACATGTACCACCAGCCGCTGCTGTTCGCTAAACGTAACCGCCGCCGCAATCGGCATCAGGGCCAGCGCCAAAACCGCAATGCCGTATCGGACCTTCGCACTTGCACCTGTAGTGGCACGGTCGAGCACAGCATAGAGCAACGCGATCACCGTTCCCTGCCAGCAGAAATGCAGCAGCGTCCATCCCAGCGCCACCATCTCTCCGTCCTGCCTCCAGCCAAGGGTTCCCATGCTCGTCTCCTCGCTTGCGATTACTTCCTGCGGCGCAGCAGCTTCCGGATCTCATCCAGCTCTTCTTCGCTGGCCGGTTCCATCTCCAGCGCTCGAAGCGCCAGTTGACCGGCACTGCCTCGAAAAAAACGGTTGCTCAGCTCCCGCATAAACTGCCGCTCCGTCTCCTCCCGCGCCACGGCTGCGCTGTACACGTGAGCGCGCTCCCTCTCGTCCCGCCGCACCAGGCCCTTCTCGGCCATAATCTGCAGCAGCTTCAACACCCCCGTATAAACCACGGGGCGCTTCGCATTCACTGCGTCGAACACCTCGCGCACGGTCGCCTGTTCGCGATCCCACAAAATCGTGAGCAACTCCAGCTCACCTTCGGTCGGCTTCGGAATATCTGCTTGCCTGATCATGTTCGCGACCATATACGAACAAATTCGTACTTGTCAACGAAGATCTTCGTACATTCCTTTATTTCTTTCTCTCAGTCACAGAGACGTTGATGCTCAACCGTCGAGTGCGCACAATGGGTGGTCGGCCTTCGGATCAACCTGTAAAATCGCCAGCGTTCGGAGGTACGTCCAAACGATGTCATTCAAGCTCCCGGCCGTCGCACTCGCAGCCACACTCCTCGCCTGCCTGCCCTTGCCCGCACAATCTGCTGCCGGCAACGCGTACTTCTCCAACTGGCCCGTCGGCCTCAGCCCACAGGAAGTCGGCCCCCTCCTCGCAAAACACTTCGTCTCCAGCCCCCACCAGTACACCGCCACCATCCACTACTCCGAGACCGTCAGCTGGTACGGCGCGCTCGAGATCGCGCAGCTCACCCACGACCAGGCCCTCATCGACGCCCTCGCCAAACGCTTCGATCCCCTCATGCCCGGCGGCTCCGACCCCACCCGCGTCCCCTCCAGCGGCCACGTCGACAACTCCGTCTTCGGCGCCGCTCCCCTCGAGCTCTATCTCGTCACCCACAAGCCCGAGTACCTCACCCTCGGTCAGGGCTTCGCCGATCGCCAGTGGGCCACGCCCGACCCCGCCGGCCTCTCCGGCGAGACCCGCTTCTGGATCGACGACATGTACATGATCACCCTCCTCCAGCTGCAGGCCTTCCGCGCCACCAAGGACCCCAAGTACCTCGACCGCGCCGCCACCGAGATGGTCGCCTACCTCGACAAGCTCCAGCAGCCCAACGGCCTCTTCTTCCACGCCCCCGACGTCCCCTTCTTCTGGGGCCGCGGCGACGGCTGGATGGCCGCCGGCATGTCCGAGCTCCTCCGCTCCATGCCCGCCAACCACCCGCAGCGCCCGCGCATCCTCGCCGGCTATCGCGCCATGATGGCCGCGCTCCTCAAGTACCAGGGCAAAGATGGCGCCTGGCGCGAGCTCATCGACAAGGAACAAGCCTGGCCCGAATCCTCCTCCACCGGCATGTTCACCTTCGCCCTCATCACCGGCGTCCGCAACGGCTGGCTCGACCCCGCCACCTACGGCCCCGCCGCCCGCCGCGGCTGGATCGCCCTCGTCGGCTACGTCGACCAGAACGCCGACGTCACCCAGGTCTGCGAAGGCACCGGCAAAAAGAACGACCTCGAGTACTACCTTCTCCGCAAACGCCGCACCGGAGACTTCCACGGCCAGGCCCCCGTCATGTGGGCCGCCGCCGCCCTCCTGCGCTGAACCCCTGGCGTCTCACTTGCTCCTGGTACTAGACCCGGTCTTGTTTCAGCGAATCGCATTCCGCAAGGTGCCTTCATGCACGCCAAGGTGTCTGTTCGCCGAAGCGGGCAAAGCCGCTTCGCAAATCTCTGTCCAGCTTCAGGAAAGAACTCGCGCGTTCGTCTTTCGCCTCCATACGTTGGCGTAGCGACAGGGGCGGGCAACTATAATCGTAGATAGAAGTCGGAAAGTGGATATAGGTGCGCCTGCCCGATCCAACACGGGTTCGGTACAGGTCCGGACTTAACCCTAGTTCTTCGAAGACTTTAGGACCAAAGTCCGGGGGAGGGGGGACCCTTACCTCGTCTGCCCCTCAATCGCCTTCGCCACCCGCAGCATCGTCCCCTCATCAAAGTGGGCGGCCATCACCTGCGCCCCGATCGGCAGCCCTTCCTTGGTCTCCCCGCACGGTACGCTCACCCCGCAGATCCCTGCCAGGCTCGCCGCTACCGAATAAATGTCAGCCAGGTACATCGCCACAGGATCGTCCGTCTTCTCGCCCAGCTTGAACGCCGGCGTCGGCGTCATCGGTCCGACGATCACGTCCACCTCCGTGAACGCCGCCATGAAGTCCCGCGCCAGCAGCGTCCGTATCTGCTGCGCCTTGCGGTAGTACGCGTCGTAGTACCCCGCGCTCAGAGCATAAGTCCCCAGCAGGATTCGCCGCTTCACCTCGGCGCCGAACCCCTCCTCGCGCGTCTCTCGAAACATGCTGCCCAGCGTCTTCGCGCCGGTCTCCCGGAAGCCGAACCGGACGCCATCGAAGCGCGACAGGTTTGACGAAGCCTCCGCCGTCGCAATCACGTAATACGTCGGAATCGCGTACTTCGTATGCGGGAGCCGCACCGGCTTCACCACGCACCCGGCCGCCTTCAACCCATCGATCGCCCGCTCCACCGCCGCCCGTATCTCCGGGTCCAGCCCCTCGCCGAAGTACTCCTCCGGCACCCCCACCCGCAGCCCCTCGACCGGCTTCGTCAACTCGGCCGTGTACTCGCCCAACCGGCCGGTCCGAACTCGTCGCATCCAATCGCATCCTGCCCAGCAAGCACCTCCAGCATTACCGCCGCATCCTCCACGGTCCGCGCAAACGGCCCCACCCTATCCAGCGACGACGCAAACGCGATCAGCCCATACCGGCTCACCCGCCCATACGTCGGCAGCACGCCCACGACACCGCAGAAGGCCGCGGGCTGCCGCACCGACCCGCCGGTATCCGTCCCCAGCGACGCGACGCAGAACCCAGCCGCCACCGCTGCCGCCGACCCCCCGCTCGACCCCCCGGGCACCCGGTCCAACGCCCGTGGATTCCGCACCGGCCCATACGCCGAGTTTTCGTTCGACGATCCCATCGCGAACTCATCACAGTTCAGCTTGCCTAGCAGCACCGCGCCCGCTGCTTCCAGCTTCGCCACCACCGTCGCATCGTACGGCGGCCGATAACCCTCAAGAATCCTGCGAGCCGGCGGTTGCCGGCGACCCCTTCATCGCCAGCACATCCTTGATGCCGATCGGGACTCCGGCCAGCGGCGGCAGCTCCGACCCAGCCTTCACCATCGCATCGATCCGCTCCGCCTGCATGAATGCCCGCTCACGGCTGAGCGCCAGGAAGCTATGGATGCCCTTACCGGATGGCTCATCCTCCGCAGCGATCCGCCCGTAATGCGGCCTCCGCCAACTCGACCGCAGAGGTGCGGCCCTCCACCACAGAAACGCGCGCCTCTGCAATCGTCAACATACTCAAATCGTCCCGTCCAAGAAGAATTCCCCAGTTCCCTACTAAACAACTAACAACTCGAGCTCCGACAACTCGCACTCAGCTATCGCTCGATTACCTTCGGAACCTTGAAGAAACGCCCATCTGTCTCGGGAGCCGCAGCCATCACAGCCCCCCGATCGAGCGAAGGTGCCACTATGTCCGTTCGCAGTTCCTCGACCGCTGTCGTCCAGCTTCCCTTGCTAATAACTCGCTCACCTGCGCCATCGCGGGAACACCCGTCGTGTTGACCTCATTCAGCTGCGCGATGTGTCCCAGAATCGCATTCAGATCGCGCTGCATCCGCGGCTCTTCCTCCGCGGTCAGCTCCAGATTCGCTAACTGCGCTACATAGCGCACATCCTCAACCGACACGCCTCGATCGCTACTCACCAGAAATCTCCTTATGCCGAGTGATTCTCTTGTTCGCACCTGATTCATCAGTCGCGGCAATCACGCGGCCTTGTAAGGTAAACCGCAGCTCGCGCACAGGGACATTTGCAGTCGCCCCAAGCTCTCGCATCAACTGCTTCCCGATTCTCATCATCTGCTGCATCCACACCGCGTCCACCACCTCCACCCGGACCACGCCCTCGGAATACCCTGCAATCGAGCCCCGTCCGCTCAACACGCGCCCACACACGACTGTCCAGGCGGCCGCAAGCCGATCCTCCTCCGCTAAAGATCCCAGGCTCCTCGACAGTGACCGTCGCAGCGTCTCTCGCATACCCTCCATCTCTCTCACATCTGCACCTCGCAATAGGAGGCTAGACGCTGCCGCTCCACATCTTCAGCCGCAAGTGCGACCATCTCCACGCCCGTGCGCTCCATGCAATCGGTCGCCTGTCCATCGAAATTGAATCCGAGGTGCAGATACCCGCAGCCCTCTCCCGGTGCCTCTACCCCTTGCGCAAACGGTCCGATCGGGCCCCATCGACTGTTCCTGTTTGGTCCATTGATCGAAACCGTCGCTGCTCCCACAATGGCAGCTAAATGCATTACGCCTGTATTCACACTTATCACAACCCTCGCACGAATCAGCAGATGCGCCAAGGAGACAAATCCATCCGGACTGATAAAACAGACTGCTCGGACACCCTCCGCCCCCATCCGATCCATAAGACGCTCGCTTCGCTCCACATCACCCGGAGCTCCCGTTATGACCAGCAGCGTCCCGGGCCTAACTATGGCATGGGCCAACTCCACCCACCGCTTCTCCGGCCACTCTCGCAGCCAGCTCCTCTGCCCCGATGCCCATGGATGAAAGATGACCACATCCATCTCGCCTGCGAGCGGCTCATGCTTTAGCTCTGGTATCACAACCTGAGGCTCCGCACCTGCTGGCAGATCTAACGCCCTCAACAAAGCTCGGAAGTTCTCCACCTCATGCCGGTCGTTCCGATGCTCTACGTTCACATCGTAACCTCGACCGCGATACTGCCCTTTTGTGCTGAAGCCCGCTGAAAAGCGTGCTCCCGACATCATCGAATAAAACGCGGTCAACCTCTGCCATGACGAGAAGTCCAGGATCAAATCGAGCCGCTCTGCCCGCATTCTCCGAATCGTATCCGCCGGATTCGTAAGCTCGATGACAACACGCCGATCGATGCCCGCAATCAACTCTGCCGCCGCAAGATTCTGCGGCATACAAAAATGGATCAACTCCGGAGCCGAAAAGTATCGACGCACATCCGTTGCCACCGCAGAAAACAGCAGCGTATCGCCTAGAGCCGGAGAGCAGATCAGACCAATTCGCTCTATCTGCCTCGGCCATTTTCGCCTCCTCCGCACGGTCGCCAACGTGTTTAGCAGAGGAATTCCGGCCCAATAGTCGAGCAGCCGATTCTTCCTGCTTCCTCGTCGCATCACTCCATTCTAACGGCGCTACTCCAAGTACGATTCGCACTCAGGCTAGTAGGCTCCGTCCTTATTTGCGACGGATAGAAAAGTCCGAAGCAGGATGAAAACATCCCGGCGCAACGACCAGTGCTTTACGTACGCGCAGTCGAGCGCGACCCGCTGGGGGTAGCTCAATTCGCTTCGGCCCGAAACTTGCCACAAGCCGGTCAGACCCGGCTTCACACGGCAGTAGGAATAAAAGCCTTCTCCGTACTTCTCCACCTCGGCCGCGACAATCGGCCGCGGACCCACCAGCGTCATCTGTCCTCGGAGCACATTCCAGATCTGCGGTAGCTCATCAATGCTGTATTTCCGTAGAAACCGCCCGACCGGCGTCACGCGCGGATCGCATTTCAGCTTGTGCGTCCGATTCCACTCGGATCTCGCCTTCGGGTGAGTGGTCAGGTACTCCTCGAGCACCTCAGCCGAGTTCACGCACATCGTTCGAAATTTCCACATCGAAAAGAAGGCGCCGTTCTGCCGTATTCGCCGATGCGAGTAGAAGACAGGGCCATGGGAACCCCATCTTACGAGTACCGCCACAAGCGCCACCACCAGCAGCAGTACAGGCGTGGACAGGACGATGAGCGCTATATCAAACGCCCGCTTTAGGACGCGGTAGCGCAGGCTGTCTATCGGCGCGCTCACCGCTTCCGGCGATCTCGCTCGTGCCGGTACCGATGGGTCTATATAGGAATACGAATCCTCAATGGCCGCGGCTCGTGGCTGGGTGGATTGATATTCATCCTGCATAGCAATCCTGTATCCGCACGATCCCCATCAGGCCCATCGCGCCTCTCATCGAAAGTCGTGCCTTGAATTCTTTCGCGGCCCCGTAAAACCTATGCGTTGCTGGGTGTTGCACTTGGCGTGTCCCTGCTTTCAGTCGACTGTCCAGCGCCGCGTCGTTCGCGGTGTCTCTGTCTCTTGACTTGCGTGAAACTCAATCGACCACAGGATGAAAGGAGGCGGGATCCGTCTCTGGGGAGTGCAGCAAAGTGCATTCAGTCTACAGGCTGGTCTATCGCCCCGCAAAGGACCAACTTGCGTCGCGGTGCTCTCCTTGGCAACGATCGACTTTGCGGGTATTGGCTGAAGATAGACTGTAGTTATGCAGATTCTTGACACATCGTTACGGGATGTTAAATTGCTGCAACCGCAGCGGTTCGGAGACGATCGAGGCTGGTTCGCGGAAGTCTTCGATACGAGCACCTTTGCCACCGCAGGGCTACCGACTCACTTCGTTCAGGACAATCAGTCCTTCTCTCGGAAAGGTGTTCTCCGGGGTCTCCATTACCAGCTCGGAAAGCCCCAGGGAAAGCTCGTCCGCGTATTGTTCGGACACATCTGGGACGTAGCCGTCGATCTTCGCCGGAGTTCCCCGCAGTTCGGCCAGTGGGCAGGCTTCCACCTAAAGCCCCTCACCGACGCCGGCGACCTCCAGTTCTTGTGGATCCCCGAAGGCTTCGCGCACGGGTTTCTCGTCCTCTCCGAGACCGCCGAGGTCCTCTACAAGACGACGAACCTCTACCACCCCGCCGGAGAGCGCTCTATCCTTTGGAGCGACCCGCAGCTCGCGATCGCGTGGCCTCTCGGCGAACTCGACGGAATGGAACCCTCCGTCAGCACAAAGGACGCTGCCGGAAGCCTGTTCGCCGACGCCGATCTCCCGCCAGCGGATTGAACCTCGAACTCACCGGGCTTTCTCTTCCACGAGAGTATCGAAACTCGGGTTCGCAACCAGCCAAGCCTCGACCTCCGCAAGGTCGTTCACCGCAGAATAATATCCGGGACAGCCCTGCGCCTCCGTTCCCCTCACTAGAAATGCCTGCCTAAGACCTGCGGTTGTGGCCGCCGCAATATCGCTGCATCGGTCTCCCACCATCACGCTCTGCGGCAAATCGACGCCCAGCTCGCGTGCGGCACGCAGCAGCATTCCCGGCCCAGGCTTTCGATCCTCGTGCTCTCGCCTGTACTCACCGACACCATGCTCCGGGTGGTATGGGCAGTGGTACACCGCATCCAGCTGCACACCTTCGTTCAGAAACTCGGCACGCATCCACGTCATCAGAGCCTGAAACTCGGCTTCCGAATACAGGCCGCGAGCTATACCCGACTGGTTCGTCACCACGACGATTCGGTATCCAAGCCGCCGCGCTGCACGGCAGAGCGAAAACACGCCGCGCATAAAACGCACGTCCGCTACCTGCGAGAGATAGCCGACCTCCTCGTTGATCACGCCATCGCGATCCAGAAACAGAGCGGGGCTACTCATTGGCTGCTCTCCATCAAACCGTTCAACACCGCTGCCGTAGAGCGCGCGCAGTCCTCGAAGCGAAACATCTTTGCCCTCAGCAACCCAGCTGCGCGCAGCCGTTCCAGCAGATTCACATCCTGTATCCGCAACAGGCACTCACTCAGCTCTGCCGCATCGAACGGGTCGAAGTACATCGCAACCTCACCCGCAACTTCAGGCAGCGATCCAGCCCGCGAGCACAACACCGGACATCCACTCGCCATCGCCTCCAACACAGGCAAGCCAAACCCCTCGTAGATCGACGGCATACAGAACGCACTCGCCCCTGCATAAAGCGATGCCAACTCATCGTCAGTCACCTCTCCAGCAAACCTGATCCTGCCGCCAAGCGACCCCGCGTCCCGTAAAACAGCCTCGTCCGCAGTCCCCAACCCATGCGTCCTTCCCGCAATCAGCAGGCGGTGGGGAATCGCATGCAGAACCCGCTCAAAGGCGCGAAGGAGCACGGACAGATTCTTATTCGGCTTCACGTTCCCGACGAACAGGACATACGGCGCGCCGTCATCTTCCACATGCGGCTTCGCCCGTTCCGGCCACTCGCTCTCCAGACCGGGATACGTTACCGTTATCTTCTCCGGCGCGACACCAAGTCTCCCCTGCAGCTCGCTCGCGGTGAACTTCGAGACACATAGGATCTCCTGGGCCTGACTCACAGCACGCTCGATCAGCAACTTTGCGTACCCACGCTTCAATGCACTCGACAAGATGGACGGCACAGCCACAGGAGCAATGTCGTGAATCGTGACGGCCATTCTGGCGCCGGCCCACAGCGGAACGTTGTAGTGCGGCACCCACAACAGATCCGTCGTGTGGTAGTCCCTCCGCAGGCGCATCGTCTGCTCTCGCACGCTGTAGATCGCGGCAGGCTCCTCCCTTAACTCGATTCGCTCATCCCTCAACCAAGCCGCTTCTCCAAAGACTTCACGTGACCCCAGCACACGCACCCGTTCCGCATCGAGCTTCGGCAGCAGCAAAGGAAAGAGGTTGCGCAAGTAGCGCCCAATGCCCGAATGCCTGTACATGCGCAGATCTGCCGTCAGCCGACGTTTCATGAAATCCTTATGCAATCACTGGTGCAGCTAAGCATCTCGCCAGGTTGCCGTGCGAATTCACTCATCGAGAAAGACGCTCTGATTTCTCAACACTGAGATATGCGCGAGATAGCGCATCAGAAGCTCATAGCGATTAGGTCCCAGCACTCTAAGGGCAGACCGCAGGACGCGATGCACAAACTCCACGCGTCGGTCTCTCGGGTTGAACTCCTTCCATGTCGACTTGGCCGCTGCCTGCTTTCCCGCAACCAACCCCAGCCTCTTCGCGAAGCCCGCAAACTCGCCCGCAGCGTTGAAAGGATCCTGACCGGCCCATCGTGTTGCGTGTGCTCCATAGATACGTCGCGCTAGGCGAGTCACGGCAGTCCCATCGCTCAACCGGTCGAACCCATACGGCAACTCATCCACAGCCGCTCTTCTGTTCGCCCGCACCTGCTCTTTGTAATCAGCGAACAGCGGGCGCAGGTCTGGCCTATCCGCCAGCGTAAACCTGTTCGTATTTTTCGAAAGCATCTCCGCGTCATCTAAGACGACCCCGCTGAAATGGAAAAAACTCAGCGGCGCCTCGGGCATCCCGTTGCTTCGCACGTTGTAGCCGTTGCTCCCTTTTTCCAGCTTACGTTCATGGAGGTTCCAGTACGCCATGTTGCATCCTGCATCCCGCAGGACGGCGACCCCGTCGAAAAAGCCGGGCGCAAGATTCATCCATTTCTGATCGACAAAGAGACCCGTACGGCCTTCGCTGTATCCCAGCCGCAAACAGCGATCTTCCCACCAGCTCAGCAGCCGATTTACTTCAGCACATTGCCGCACGGCGAAGAAGCCGAGATTATAGGTCCCGTTGTAGAGGATGTCCTGTTCGGAGGGCAAAAGGTCGTCCGCAATGGGAGTCGTGAGATGCGGCGTGAGCACCGCCGTTGCACCGTTATCAAGCGCGTCAAAGACCGGACGGAGATCGCGATAGACATAAATGTCAGGATCGAGATACACCACCTGATCCAGCCCGTGCCGTTCCAACAGATGTTTGAGAAATGTCGGCTTTACGTTCGTGTTCAATTCCAGGATGTCATATTTCATCGCCTCTGCCCGCAGATCTTTGAGGCCGATCTCCGGCAGCGTCACGATCTCAAACGGCTCCGTGCCCAATACGGTGCGGTCGGTCAGATCCGCAACGATCAGGACAAAAAATCTGTGTCCCGGATGAACCGCGAGGTAGGACGCAGCGAGTGTTCGCGCGTAGGGAAGATAGTTGGGTGACACGATGGTGCAAGCTGCTCTCAAAATCAATATCCTGCGCTCCGGCCGATCTCCGCTACCACCTGACCGAGCGAAGTCTTCCAATCCGTCATCTTCCACCCAAGCTCCTGCTCCAGCTTCGTGCAGTCCAGCCGCGAGTTCTGCGGCCGGCGCGCGGGTGTCGGATACTCCGCCGTCGTTATGGCTTGCACGTCGGCGAACCGCACATTCGGTTCGCGCTTCCGGGCCTGCGACACAATCTCGCTCGCAAAACCGTGCCACGTCGTATACCCCGCACCCGCCGCGTGGAACAGACCACCCATCTTGCTCATCGTCTGATGCAGTTCATCACCAGCGGATCGAGCTTCAGCAGCGCGGATGAACCCCGCAGCCATCCGCGCCAGGTCGCGACTCCACGTCGGTGAGCCGTACTGGTCCGCCACCACGCGCAGCACCTCCCGCTCGCGCGCCAGTCGCAGCATGGTTAATAGAAAGTTCTTGCCGTGCGTCCCGTACACCCAGCTCGTCCGGAAGATCGCATGGGGCGCCCCGCTCTCCTGCAAAGCCGTTTCGCCTGCGAGTTTCGTTCGCCCATACACACTCTTCGGCGACGTCGCATCCGTCTCCGTGTAGGCTTGCTGTTTCAACCCATCAAAGACGTAGTCCGTCGAAAAATGAAGCACACCCGCTCCAAGCGAGCACGCCTCCTCCGCCATTGCCGCCACTGCCTCTGCGTTCACGGCATTAGCCAGCTCCGGCTCACTCTCCGCCTTGTCAACCGCGGTGTACGCTCCGGGGTTGACGATCCATCGCGGCCGCACCTCACGAATCATGGCCCGCACCGAGTGCGCATTGGAGAGATCCATCTCCGCGCGGGGAGGAGCGATCACTTCGCCCATCGCAGCCAACAGCGGCAGCAGCTCGCGTCCAACCTGCCCGCCGGCTCCCGTCAGCAGAATCCTCGGAGATTTCACCCCCTCTTCGGAGTTCAATAGACCGTCTCTTCAAGAAGTCGCTCAAGGTACTTTCCGTAGCTGCTCTTCCGAATCTTCGCTGCCAGCACCCTGCAGCTCTTCCGGCGATATGTAACCCATCCGGTACGCAATCTCCTCCGGGCAGGCAACCTTGAGCCCCTGCCGCTGCTCGATCGTGTGAATAAACGTCGAAGCCTCCAGCAGCGAGTCGTGCGTTCCCGTGTCCAGCCACGCCATGCCTCGCCCGAGCAGCTCAACACGTAACTGGTTGCGTTCCAGATACCACCGGTTCACATCCGTGATCTCCAGCTCTCCCGCGGGGAGACGGCTTCAGGCTCTCTGCAACGCCCACGACCTGCTCGTCATAAAAGTAGATACCGGTCACTGCATACCGCGACTCTTGGGCTGCTCCGGCTTCTCCTCGATCGACACGGCTCTGCGCCGCTCATCGAACTCAACCACGCCATACCGCTCCGGATCGAGCACCGGGTACGCAAATACCGTCGCGCCCGGCCCACTCTCCGCCGCGTCCCGCAGCGTCTTCTGAAAGTCGTGACCATAAAAGATATTGTCGCCCAGCACAAGGCAGCAGCCTTGCCCGGCAAGAAACTCGCGCCCGATCAGAAACGCCTGCGCCAACCCATCCGGCGAGGGCTGTACGGCATACTGCAGCCGCAAACCCCACTGGCTTCCTGCCCCCAGCAACTGCTCGAACCGCGGTGTATCCTCCGGTGTCGAGATCACCAGGATCTCCCGGATGCCGGCCAGCATCAGCGCCGACAGCGGATAGTAGATCATCGGCTTGTCATACACCGGCAGCAGCTGCTTGCTGACCGCCTGCGTCACGGGATGCAGCCGCGTCCCGGAACCACCAGCCAGAATAATTCCCTTCACCGTGATATCTCCCCGGCCGGCTGCATGGCTCGTTGCTCGGAACTCCGACCGCCATAGTTCGTATCCACCCACTGCTGATACGCTCCGCTCGTCACACCCTCCACCCACGCGGAGTTGTTGAGATACCACTCCACCGTCCGCCGCAGGCCGGTCTCGAAGCTCTCTTTCGGCCGCCACTTCAGCTCGCCTTCTATCTTTCGCGCATCGATAGCATAGCGGCGGTCGTGTCCGGGACGGTCCTGCACATACTGAATCAGTCGCTCATGCGGCCGAAATTTCGACTCCGGCACCATCTCGTCCAGCAACGCGCATAGTGTCCTCACCACTTGGAGGTTGCTCCTCTGGTTGTCGCCTCCGATGTTGTAGGTCTCGCCCACGCGCCCATCCTGCAGCACCGTACGCAACGCGCTCGCATGATCGCCGACATACAGCCAGTCCCGCACCTGCTGGCCGTCGCCGTACACCGGCAGCGCCTTTCCGCTCAGCGCATGCGTAATCATCAGCGGAATCAACTTCTCCGGAAACTGAAACGGGCCGTAGTTGTTCGAGCAGTTCGTCACAATCGCCGGCAGCCCATACGTGTGCACCCACGCCCGCACCAGGTGATCGCTGGCCGCCTTGCTGGCTGCGTAAGGCGAGTTCGGAGAGTATGGCGTGTCCTCGTGAAACGCTGGATCCTCTGGAGCGAGCGTCCCGTACACCTCGTCGGTCGACACATGCAAAAAGCGGAATCGCTCCTTCGCCTCGCCCGTGAGACCTGAGAAATACGCACGAGCAGCCTGCAGCAAGGTGAACGTTCCGTCGATGTTAGTTCGCAGGAACGCCTCCGGCCCCAGGATCGACCGGTCTACATGGCTCTCCGCCGCAAAGTGAACGATGGCCCGAGGACGATGCTCCCCAAGCAATCGCCCAACCAACTCCGCATCGCAGATATCGCCATGAACGAAGCTGTAATCGCCTCGCTGCGCCACCGCGGCAAGATTTGCAGGGTTACCCGCATAGGTCAACTTGTCGAGATTCACTACAGGCCCGCCATCGTTCCCAAGCCAGTCCAGAACAAAGTTGGACCCAATAAATCCAGCTCCGCCAGTTACCAGGATGCAGCCGTTCATATCGCCCTCTTGCTTCTAACTCACTGGCCGTATGCCAGGTTTGGCTGCATTGCAGCCGATCTCCAAGGCTCCTCGGCCGGGAACGTGCGAAATGCCAGTCCCAGCGCGAACGCGGTGACGATCCACGGATACGTTAAGTTCAACTGCGCGCCAAAAATGTGAACGACCGGCTGCACCAGTGCCAGGTTGACGAGGTGGGCTGGAGCGCGCCTGCGCCGCAGCAGAATAGCAGGATACAGCAGACAGAGGAGAAGCAGCGCGGTCAAAGGGAGGCCGAGTTCTGCCGCGAGACCTGCGACCCCGAGCGCGGGTTCGTCGTTGAGGTCCACCCAGGCCGATGCTCCCCTGTACTCCGGAGCATTGCGCACCAGTCCATAGTTGCCCCAGCCCACACCTGTGAGCGGATGCTCCGCAATCATGCGCGGAACGATAAACGCGCCGGCAACCCGGCCAAGAACAAAGTTCGGATCGTTCTTGTGCTGGTGCGACCCGCGTTCGTACGCCAGGCCCAACTCGCGATAGACCCGGAGACTCCGGGTGATGTCGAGAAACTGCGACACGGCAACGAGGGCGGCCACAATGACAGCGACGACGGCCAACCGCTGGGCAACACTGCGCAGCAGAAGCAGGTTCACGATGCCGACGGCCAGCAGCGCGGCGACCGCAGCCTTGGACTGGCTGCCGACAAACGCAACCGCCAACAGAGCGAATCCCGCATACAGGATCTTCTTCCGTTCCCACCGGAGCTGGTGAAGACTGAGACCAACGAACACAACGCTCAGCACGTAGAGACCATAGGGCCCACCCTCGTTGTAGAAGCCCCGGATGCGCCCTTGAGCAACGCCCAGATCCGCAATCTTCAGCCACGCGAGCGGCAAGGACACGATCCCATAGAGCGCGCTCAGCACACCCGCGCGGAAGTACACACGCATCGCAAACCGTGCCTTTGATTCCGCGCGGGAAAATACGTGGGCGAGATAAGCGAGGGCGGTGAGTGAAGCCAGCAGCTCCACGCCTCGGACAATGCTGATCGTGACCGGAAGCTTGAATACACTGAGATCTTCAGGAAGGTAGAAGTCGCGCTTCAGAGCGGCCACCGACAAAGTCAGAGAAGCGATCAGAAAGACACCGTACAACAACAGCAGGCGCCCGACAGGCCGCAATAAAGTGACCTGCCATCCATGTCTTGTAAACGCGGCGAAGAGCAAGAGCATCTGGAGCCCGTAGAGGAGCTCCAGGTATTGAATCTGGCCAACCTTCAGAAGGATGGTGGATGCCAGGCTGCAGCTCAGCAGGATAAAAAGCGTGTTCCAGCGAGCGCTTAGGCTGGTGGCCGAGCCGTAATCCGAGTCGACGAAAGGCACCGGCTAAACCCCTCCCGCTGAGCCAGGTGTCTGCTGATAGGCGCGATACAGTCCACGAATGGGCCTCGAGAGCAGCAGATATCCCAGACCGCCGAGGAATCCCAGCACCAGGCCGAGCGCGACAAAAAGACGACGGGACGGACCCGCTTTCCGCTCAGGGGCAATCGCCCGGTCCACAATCTGCAACTGAGGTCCCGGATCGATGGCCGCCAGCCTCGCCTTTTCATATTGCTGCGTCAGGCTGTTGAATACCGACTCTCGCAGCTTCAACTCACGCAGTTTGCGAGCGTATTCCAGCGACAGCCCCGGAAGTTCACGCGTCGACGCCAGTCCTCCGCCGGGTCTACGCGCGCCAGAGCTCGCCTGCATGCGAGACAACTGCGCCTGTAGTTCTCCCAGTTGCGTTCGCGCCTCCACCACCTCCGGATTCTGCTCCGTCGCTCCAGCCCGCAGGCCTGCAAGCCGCGTCTGCGCTGCTCCGATCTGCGCCTGCAACTGCGCCGTTGCCGACAAGCCCGCCTGCGCTTCACCCTCGGGAGAGACAATCCCGATCTGCTCCTCCGTCGTCTTCAGATCCGTCTCTGCCTTCGCCAGGGCCTCCTTCTGTTCGGTAATCTGGCCCTCGAAGAAGCCCTCCCGGTGAGATGAGGAAGAGGAAACCATCTGTCCGTTCAACCGGTACAACGCCTCAAGATATGCATTGGCGATCGATGCCGCCAACGCAGGATCACCCGACTTCACCTGCACGGAGATCAATTGATTCTTGTTCACCGTAAACTTTGAAATAGCCGCCAGCGCCACGCGCGCATCCACCTTGAACTTCGCGTGAAAGACCTTCATCAGACCCGTGCGATCAATCACGTCGTCCGCAACCGATCGGCTTCCCAGCAGTCCCAGGTAGGTGTCCGTAGAGTCTTGGCTCATCAGAAGCGCCGCCGTCGCCGACGAGCCCGAGCTCAGGTCCGGCTTCTCCGGAGGCAAAAACACCGCCTCCGCCTGGTACCAGGGATGAGCCAGAAGGGCCATGCCAAGCCCCAGAAGAAAACCGGCTAACGTGCAGAGAAGGAGCAGCCTCTTTCCAGCCGCAACCCGCCGCACAAGAGCGATCAGGCTGATCGTGACCTCGTCCGACACACCACGCCGCCCCGGCACAGATGCCGGTTCGCCGAGATGTACGTCTTCGATCAGCTGTCCACTCACGTACGCTACCTCACGATGTTGATCGCAGCCGCCGCGAACCCGATCTGCCCTGCGATCGTCGCAAGATCCACAATAGTCCGCAACACCGACCGTCGGTCCAGCACAGGCGGCACTACGATCGTATCCCCCGGAAACATCTGCGCGCGCTCAAAGTTGCCGTACTGCCTGCTGAACACCGAGCCATCTGCGCGAAGCACAAACGACCTCTTCCGGTCGGCTTGCCGATCCGGACCTCCGGCCTGGCGCAGGTAGTCCTTCACGCGCCGGTGCGGCTGGTAGACAAAGGCGTTGGCGCTGTAGACCTGCCCTTCCACATTCACGTTCGACGGCACGCGCGGCACCACAAACCGATCGCCGTCCTCAAGCGCAAGATCCGGCACGCTCTCCGGCCCACGGCTGTCCGGCTTCAGATCCAGCACGATCCTTCCCACCGGCTCACGCCGTCGCAGCCGCGCCACCGCCGCGCGCGCCTCATCCGCGGAAGCCGCTGCCGCTGCCGCGTCCTGCCCGCTCACCGCACGCGAGGCCGCTCCCGACACCGCCGAGGAGACCTGAGCCTCCAGCTGATCGGCATACTCTTGCAGCCTCTGCCGCTCCACCCGTCTGGTCGACTCGCGCGTGAACTCCGACGCGTAAAGGTACGCATCCGGTGTGAATCCGCCCGCGCGCACCAGCAGCTGTCGCAGCGTCTCTCCCGGACGTACGCTGTAGACGCCCGCCCCATTGAACTCGCCTTCGAGCCGCACAAACCGAGTCTGCTGCGATGTTGGCACACGAAGATCGGCTGTTGAGAAGATCGTGACCACGTCACCGGGCAGAAGCTCGAGATTCTGGGTCGGATCGCCGTCCAGAACAACTTTGCCTAGGTTGAAGCTCAAAAGCGAGGTCGTCAGGTCGACCGAGCTCAGGCGCTCTATCACTGCGTAGCTCCAGTCGATATCCGGCGCGCTCAGAACGACATCGCTCTGCGGGGCAAACCTCCCATTGCTTCCTGTAAGCGCCACACCCACCGAACTTCCACCTTGGTCCGATATCGAACCTCGCTGGCCCGTGTTGTCGTTCTGCACCGAAGCTCTTCCATTCGAGACGCTGCCGCTCTGGCCATACCCGTTGGAGCCGGTGGCGCCCGCCGCGGCTGTCGTCGTGCCGTCCCGGTTCACCAGACCGGGATTGCTGGTTCGCCCGTTCTCATCGCCCCGTTGAGCTCCGTATTCGTTTCCGCTCCGGGTTGGCGTCGTCCGCTCACGATTCTGATTGTCGGGCAGCGGCGTGTACTCCGGCTGCATCTGCCCCAGCTCATTGCGCTTCTGCCAGTAGTTCCGCGTTATCAGGGCATCTCGGTTCGGAATCAGATCGCTCACCCGCATCCCCGGATGCCATACATAGCGGCCCGGATTGGCGACATTGCCCCGCAGCGTCACCGCATCTTTGAAACGGTCCACAATCGATGTCACCGTGACCACGTCGCCATTCTGCAGCGATATATCCGGAGATGTCGCGAGATCCACATTCAGGATGCTGCGCACCGTGTGCTCGAAGATGCGCTCCAATCGAACCGACGATCCGGCAGCAACGCTCGTCCTGCCGCCCCCAAGCTCCAGCAACTGCTCGATCTTCGTATCGCCGTGCAGCTCGTAGATCCCTGGGTTGCTCACGCTTCCCACCAACGCCACCTGCGGCCCGACCGTCGGGATATAGATGACGTCGCCCGATTGGAGCGCGACATCCTTCGTCTTGTCGCCGTGCAGCAGCAGGTCGTAGAGATCGAAATGCGTCACGACTTCACTGCCGCGCCGCACCTGGATATCGCGCAGGCTGCCCTCCGGCTTCGGCCCACCCGAGGCGAACAGCGCGTTCAGCAGCGTGCTCAGGGAGCCGATGGTGTAGCTCCCCGGCCGGCGCGCCTGCCCCACCACAAACACCTGGATCGATCGCAGCTGCCCCAGATTTACATTCAGGTCGAAGTTACGGTACACGCGACCCAGCTGCGCCCGCAGAAAACTCGTAATGTCGGAGAACCGCAACCCCGCTACGTGAACGGTGCCCACCTGCGGAATCGAGATGGAGCCCGTCCGGTCCACAATGTACGAGCCCTGCTGGTTTACCTGCCCCCATACCTGCACCCGCAGCTGGTCTCCCGGCCCAATCACATAATCCGGCGTCACGGGGACGTCGCCGATTGGCGCAAACGTCGAAGGCACCTGCGAAAAGAGCGACGCACCGAAAATCGGCAATCTCTGCCCGGTTGTCACCTGCACCATCTGCTGGAACTGCGTCTGCCTGTCGCGTTCCTCCGGTCGGGTGCCCGCATTCGGGTTGTCCCGGCCTCCCTGAGAGGGCGTGGACGTCGTATCCACAATCTCCTGAGTTCCATCCGTCGTCGTCCGCAAAGTCATCGTCGCGGTGGAGGAAGTAGACGTGGGTACGTTGGACTGGTACTGGCCGGTCTGGGCCGGCGAATTCTGTGGTGCGGGATTCGTCTGCTGCTGAGGCACGGTCACGGGAAGCTGCGCCCTCATCTCAGGGGCAGCACCCATCAGGAAGAGCACCGCGGCGACCGCCAGAGACTGCCTCACGTGCATCGTCGAAAAGCTACTGTGTGCTTGTCTCACGCCCGCGAAATTCCCATTCTCCACTTACACCCCGGCCAGGTCACCCTACAGATAAGCGCGCCTTGGCTGGGTAAGCAACAGTCTAACGAACTTGCCCGCCCCTGACGAATCCAGGTGAAACCTCCACGATTCAGGACTCAACCGGGGCAACTGAACCTGCTCCGCGATTCTCAAACCACACAACAGGTGAGCCATGCCGTCCGACAAGAACGAACTGGAAAGCAAAGATACGCAGCCATCCCCGACCCCGAAACAAGCGGCCGTCGAGCCCTCCGGATATACCGGCACTAACCCCTCCACTGCAGGCCCGGGAAACTCGGCCGTCCAATCCGCAACCCCGGAGAACAGCGCCGGCCACCTGAACCCGTCCGCTCCCGAAGACGCCAACATCACGCCCGGCTCGGGCTCCGACAAATAGCCACGCCCCGTTTACGGAAGAGCTCTACTCAAACACCACACGCTCTCCGCCACCGGTGTCCGGCAACACAGCCCACCACACCCCACCAGCCCCCTCCTGCAGCTTCGCCGAACCCTTCCCCGTCCGCGCCTCTCGTTTCACCGGCGTCCAACCTACCACCTCCACCTGCACCGCACTCCACCACGGCTTGAAGCTCCCCTCCCGCTTCCCCAGCTCCACCGTGACCGCTCCATTCGCTCCCATCGAACACGTAAAGCTCTCCCGTACAAACGCGCCCTTGCGGAATGCGAAGCTCTTCCCGTCATCCGCGTACACCTCGCCGCGGCACTCCGCGCCCGCCGAAGCCGCCGGATACACACGCACCGTCAGCGCACCTCTCGGCGTCTCTTCCGTGCTCTGTACCAGAGGCTGCATCGGCACAATCGCCCCCTCGCGCACATACACCGGCAGTTCTTGGAGCTTTGGCGTCCGCATCAGCGGCTTCAGCGCCAGCACCGCGTCTCTCTGCTCCAGGTCCCGGGGCCCCGTACTCGCGCGACGGTCCAGCCGCTCACCCGTCCAGTAGTCGTACCAGACCCCTGGCGGCAGCGCAATCTCGTACGGCGCCACTTCCTCGGGCGATGGATTTGGCGCCACCAGCAGGTCACGCCCAAACAGAAACTCCGCTCCGCCCGCCTCGAGATCGATCGGAGTCCCATCCTTCGTTGCATGCGGGAACTCCAGAAAAAGCGGCCGCATAATCGGCACGCCCGTCCGCGACATCTCTTCCGCCGCCGTGTACAGGTACGGCATCAACCGGTAACGCTCCTCGATGTACCGGCGGCGGATCGCCTCCTGCTCCGGACCATCCACCCAGGGCTCGTGGTCGCGCGTTCCCTTCGCCGCGTGGTCACGGTCGATCGGCTGAAACGCGGCCAACTCCAGCCACTTCGTGAGCAGCTCCGGCGAGGGGGATCCCGCAAACCCACCCACATCCGCGCCCGTCATCCCAAAGCCGCTCAGCCCCAGGTTCAGGATCTGCGGCGTCGTCTGCCGCAGATGGTTCCACGTTGAGCTGTTATCGCCCGTCCACGTTGCCGCATATCTCTGCCCGCCCGCATAGCTCGCGCGCGTCAGCACAAACGGCCGCACGTTCGGCTCGAGCTTCAGCAGACCTTCGTAAGTTCCTCGCGAGTTCTCCATCCCAAACACGTTATGGATCTCCAGGTGATTCGCCGTCCTCTTCCGAAAACCCGGCTCGTCGATCCGGTGCTGCACATCGTCCGGCATCGTCTTGGTCGGCACATCAAACACCGCCGGCTCGTTCATGTCGTTCCAGAATCCCGCCACACCCTGCTTCACAAAATCCGCGTACAGCGTCCCCCACCACTCGCGCGTACTTGCCTGCGTGAAATCCGGAAACACCGAAGCTCCCGGCCACACCCTCCCCGAATACACCGTACCGTCCGGGTTCTTGACAAAGTGATCCCCCGCCAGGCCTGAGTCATAGGGCGCATACCCAGCGTTCGGCAGCTTCGCTATATGGAGGTCCGTGATCGCCACCACATGGAACTCCTTCGCCGCCAACTCCTTCAACATCCCCGAAAAATCCGGAAACTTCACCGCGTCTACCGTGAACGGCCGGTTGTCCTTCTGGTAATCGATGTCGAGATACAGCGCATCCGCCGGAATCCGATCCGCCCTCAGCCGGTCCGCGATCTCCATCACCTTCGCCTGCGGGTAGTAGCTGTAGCGCGATTGCTGGAATCCCAGCGACCAAAGCGGCGGCAGAGGCGTCGGTCCCGTCAGCCACGCATACGTCTCCACCACCTTCTTCGGCTCCGGCCCGTACATCAGGTAGTAGTCCACCGGCCCATCCGGCGCGCCAAAGCTGTACTCCCGCTCGAACTCCCGCCCGAAGTCGAAGAACGTCCTCCACGTGTTGTCGAACAGCACCCCCAGCGCACGCCCACCCCGAATGTTGAGAAAGAACGGTATGTCCTTGTAGATCGGATCCGTCGACTCCTGCCACCCGAAGTGATCCGTGTTCCACATCACAAACGCCTCGCCCGCCCGGTCCAGCGGCCCCGGCTTGTCCCCCAGCCCAAAAAAGTGATCGGCCGAACTCATCTGCTTGTAGACCCTGAAGTCGTTCCCCCGCCACGCCACCGGCTCCGCATCCTGCTGCAGCACATTCCCCGCGAGGTCGGCCACGGTAACCCTGAGCCTGGCCCCCACGCTCACCCGGAGCGATCCCGTCTGGAACCCGTCCGCCTCTGCCGTCACCTTCACCGAAGCCGTTCGAGATGCCGGCAGCACCGCCCAGGATGCGTCCTCCGGCACAGACCCACCCCGCCACATGCGCACGCGCAGAACATCGTCCCGCAGCGCCGTGACCCGCAGCGTCACACCATCTGCCACCACCTCCACACCCCCAGATAGGGCCCGGACTGCCGGTTGCGTAGCCCCCACCGCATCGGCACTCTGCCCGAACCCATCAATCGAAGCAGCAAACACCGCACAAAGAAGCAGCACAAGAAGACGCAAGCTAAGCATGCGCACCATCCTATCCAAAAACGGCCTGGAGCCCCTCGCACAGTTTCGCTACCATCCGCGCGAATCGAAACGGCAGGTCATGCCCGAGCTGCTTCAGCGAAAGGTACTCAATCGGCCATTAGCGCGTCAGCCGCAGCAGCAACGAAGCATGCCGCTTCAGCGTGAACTTAGGTGCGTCGCCGATAACGCCAAGATCCCTGGATGCCCACACGTCGTGCGCCTTCCATCCCGGCCCCGCACCGGCCTCCTTCAAATGGAGGTTGATGCCGCGCAGGTAAGACTCGTCCTCCCCAAAGTTGAAGATCGCCACTGCCCGGCTGCCGTCGGCCAGCGGACGCGACCAGATCTCAATCGGACCCTCCGCGAAAATGCGCTCCGCCTGCTTCCCCAACGGATCCTGATCGATCGCAATCACCTCGCGATTCATCAGAATCGCGTTGACCTCCGGCGTGAGCTGGCTCAGGTTGTTGCCCGCCAGCAGAGGAGCCGCAAGCATGGCCCACATACCCATGTGCGTACGGTTCTCGTCGGCCGTCAGCTTTCCGTTCCCGACCTCCAGCATGTCGGGGTCGTTCCAGTGACCCGCTCCCGCATACTTGCCCAGGCCGGCCTGCTCCCGTCCGATCAGGCTCATACGGTCAAAGCTCGGATTGATGTCGCCTGTCGTCCTCCACAGGTTTCCGCCGACCTGCGGCGCCCATTGCCACACCGCATCGAAGCCGTACTGGCACAGGCTGTAAACCATCGGCCTGCCCGTCTTCAGAATCGCCTGGTGCATCTTCTCGTAAGCCGCGCGCATCATCTCGTTCTGCTTCAGCTTGTCGCCCGGCGCGGCCTCGTCCATGATCCGCCGGAAGCCGCACAGATCGTATTTCAGATAGTCGATCCCCCACGACGCATACAGATCCGCGTCCTGCTGCTCGTGACCGTAGCTTCCCTCGTAGTGGGCACAGGTCTGCGGTCCCGGCGAGCTGTAAATGCCTAACTTCAGACCTTTGCTGTGGACATACTCCGCCAGCGCCTTCATGTCCGGAAACTTCTCGTTCGTGTGAAGAACTCCCCTTTCGTCGCGCTTCCCTTCCCACGTGTCGTCGATATTCACATACACATACCCCGCATCACGCATCCCCGAGCTGACCAGGAGGTCCGCGGCCTGACGAATATCCTTGTCCGTCACCTTTCCGGCAAACCAGTTCCAAGAATTCCAACCCATCGGCGGAGTTGCTGCCAGGCTTGGAGCGGGGCTCGCCTGCAATACAACAGGTTGCACAAGAGCCAGCACGGTGACGGCACAGCGGAAAAGGGAACGCATCGGCACACTTCCTTCCAGAAAGAGCAACGGCAACCGTATCATAGAAGCCGTACCCAGAACGTACCCTCTCGCGATCAGCAACCTCCAAAGCCACGGATAAGCCGATCCACAAGGGCCTGTAGCTCAACGGTTAGAGCAGGGGACTCATAATCTCTGGAAAGGGTTTTGTCTGCGTTTGCAGCCTCTCGCATTCGTTAGTAGTTTCAGCGTTTTGTGGCGCAAACGAACAAGAGGGAGCAAGCCCATCTAAGCGAGCACTCGCTACACTATCCGCTACACCAGTGGGGCCAGATACAATCGCTTGGATGAGTCCATATGCCTTTCTGCCGATCTGAGCCGTACAACGAGCTTCCCCCGCTTCCCCCTACGTCAGACACTGAAACGAAAGAAATCTTACGTCAGACGGTGAGATCGGCCCGCGCCCTTGCGAATCTCAAGGGCACAGCGGCTAGAATGCCCAACCAGCGTATTTTGGTGAACGGGATCGTTCTTCAGGAAGCCCGGCTGTCTTCTGAAATAGAGAACATTGTCACCACAACGGATGAACTCTATCGTGCCGCGGCCAGCCCAGAGGAGCTTACAGACCCTCAGACGAAAGAGGTGCTTCGGTACCGCGAAGCACTTTGGCAAGGCTTTCAACGTATAAAGCAGCGCCCTTTGTGTACAAATCTGTTCCTCGAAATCGTTAGCGAAATTCGAGGTGTGGAAATGGAAGTTCGGCGCGTTGCTGGAACAACTCTGAAAAATCAGGCTGGTGAAATCGTATATACACCTCCTTTAGGCGAAGATCTGATCAGAGAAAGGCTCCATAACCTCGAAGACTACATCCACGGGGATGATGGGGTGGACCCCTTGATCCGGCTCGCGGTCATGCATTACCAGTTCGAAGCTATTCACCCGTTTACCGACGGTAACGGGCGCACGGGTCGGATAGTGAACATCTTGTATCTTGTTGAAAGAGGGCTTCTTGAGTGGCCAGTGCTGTATTTATCCGAATACATCCTGTCGAACAAAGCGCAGTACTATGCGGGTTTGCGTGCAGTGACCGAAAGACAGGAGTGGGAGCCTTGGATTCTGTTCATGCTGAAGGCAGTAGAGCAGACAGCTCAGCAGATGTTCGAGAGGGTGAGTCGCATAGTTGACCTGATGGAAGCAACTGCGGCCAAGGTCAGAGCGGAACTTCCCAAGGTGTACAGCAAAGACCTTATCGAAGTGATTTATGCGAACCCCTATTGCAAGATCAAGTTTCTAGAGCAATCAGGACTCTGGAACCCGCCAAACAGCCACCACATACCTCAAGAAACTGTCCGAAATCAATGTTTTACGGTCATTGAGAGTCGGCCGAGAAGTCTATTACATAAATGACCCACTTCTGAATGCTCTAAGCTCCAAAGACTCTCATTGATGCCATGCTTTTTGGGACAGATTCTGACGACGTGTCTAAAAAGGAAGAAAATTTCGACACTTGGTAACGATATGTATAGAAAACATACATGGCACTTTTGCTAAACGGTTTGCATCTAATGACTTAGATGGACGCACGACATCGATCGAGTCAATCTTCTTTAGACTCGATCGATCGATTATGTATCAGACTTCAATGCTGGTTGCGTGCGCTAGTTTCGGGAAACGAATCCTTACCTCCGTTAGAGGTCTACCCAGCATACATTCAAACTGGATTGATTGCCAAAAAACATCAACTCTGGTAGTGGTGCAGTTTCACTTTTGATTGAAGGAGCTGGTGGAACGAACCCAATCAGAGGTCACCGGGCAAATCCACCCAAGGGTTTGTAAGAGGCTTTCATGCTCATCGAGCAGGTTGAGGTGGAGTATGCACTCATGATGCGCAATACGGTTGCGAAGAAGACGATGTTTATTAAGTCGATCATTCGCTTCCCTGCGCCCCAACCTCTTGCAAGGAAAAGCTTTGTGAAGATGAGGCACCCACAGCTGAGCGGCGTACGACTTGGAGGTCAACCCGGTCCAAAATCCGAACATGAGTTCCGCAACAACTCTGCCAGGGACCACGGGCTTCTGTCGCTGGCGAATCTTTAGCTTCGCTGTACGAATTGAACGCTTCTCATCCTTGAGCAGCTGAAAGGGGAGGTTGTCGTACCAGTCTTCTCTGCCGATAGCGTTTGTCATCGCAGTATGCATCGAGTTGCGTACTGCCACTTCAAAACCTCTGATAACGCCAAAGAGCGACTCTGAAACCTTGGTATTATGTTCGTACAGCTTGATTGCTGTGATCATATCGCCGTTGCAGCGTCGAAGGTACGTGGACATTCGTTCTGAAGAAAGAGTTCTTCGCAATGCCTCAACTTCGTTATGCTCATACCCAAACGGTTGTTGACAACCCGTAGCCGACATCTCTAGTCTCATTCTCCGTAAGCCCCGGTGTCACCCCTGCAAGCCAAAAGCTACGCATGTGCCTGTGGGTAACGCGCGAAAGCCGCCTAAATCAGGCGGCTTTCGCCTTTCTGGTGTCGATCAAGCTCACCAACTCTTCCATAGTCCAGACACGATGCGCAAGCCCTGCCTCCATAGCAGGGGTGACCCTTAGTGTTCTATGCACCCGAACGAAGTTGTAGTGCATGAAGTGCAGCGCAACGGCGTGACCGTGATTCTCTATCTTCTTTGAGAAGCCATTCGTCAATCGGGTGAAGCGCCTCATGCTCATCCGCATCGTGAGGTTCTGACGCTCAACGAAGCTCGTAGAGACGTGCTTGGGATCAGGGACGCCGCTCACGGTCTTCATGTCGCACCCGATGCAGGTAGCGGGGCTATAGCGCGTATCGTGCGCCTCATAGCCGTAGACCTTGTGGAGCATCGCGTAGTTCGCATCGCCGCCAAAGGCCTCTTCTACGGCCTTGAGATAAGGCTTGTGTGCGTCCGTTGTGATCTGCGGATTTCCGACGATGCGATCTCGGCAATCCTGCATGAAGTCCATCGCCCAGCCCGTTGTGCGACCGCCAACAAGGTAGGAGACACAGAGCTTTGTGTCGGCGTCGATTGCCGTCCAGGTCCAAGCATCGCCCCAACCCGCTTGCTTCTGCTCCAGGGTGACATTCTTCGCCTTCGCGCCAACGAAAGCCCATATTTCGTCGCACTGGAGACGGCGGACCTTGAGGCTCCGCACGTTGCGGTGGTGGTATTCGGCGCAAGTGCAACCCATGTCTTCGATCAGCTTTAGCACTGTGTGCTTCGCCACGCCCGTCATACGAACGATTGCGTTGATACTGTTTCCTTCAACGAGAGCGGAGGCGACTTGTACGCGCTTTCCTGTGCTGAGGCGGTTCATGAATACAGCTTCTCATCCCTACGGCAAGGAGTCAAGGTAAATTTGATAAATTTGACGTTGCTATGTCGGCGCCATACCTGATAGTCTTGCGACAGGCAGAAAGGTGGTACTTCGATGGATGGGACAATGATCGACGATTCCGAAAAGAAGAAGCGGATGCGGAGCCCCGCATACCCGTATGTCAATCTTGAAACCGCGATCAAGCGGGCAAAGGAGTTTTATGATCGCGAGGGCCGGAACGCTGCGAATGTCCGAGTCGCGGTCAAACACTGGGGCTATGAAGAGAAGAGCAGCTCGGGCCTTCAGACTGCGGCTGCACTGATTAGCTTTGGTCTACTGCGTGACGAGGGCACAGGGGACAAACGGAAGGTCCAGTTGACGCCAACGGCCATAAGAATTCTGTTGGACGCCGATCCGAACTCTAAAGAGAAAGTGGAGGCTATCAAGACGAGCGCGTTGGCGCCCAAAATTCACCAGGAACTCTGGAAGAAGTGGGGAAGCGCACAGCCGTCAGACTTGTCCATGAAAAACGCCCTCACGTTCGAGTGGAATCCACCTTTCAACGAAAACTCTGTTGACGGGTTTATCAGGGAGTATAGGGATACAATTTCGTTCGCTAAGCTCACTGAATCTGATACTATGTCGGTGGAGGAACAAGGTAAGGAAGACGGAACAGGCGATGGGTCGGAAGACGTGGAATATATGCCCAAAGTCGGGGATCATGTGCAATGGGAGCCGGGGGGCATTTTGCAATTTAGGGAGCCCAAGCGAATCCAGCGACTTTCGTCAGACGGGCAATTTGCGTTTGTGGACGGTAGCGCAACCGGCTTGCCGATCCGCGAACTAACAAAACTGGCGCAACCAGCCGTTGCGCCGCCCCCGACCCGCAACCCGCCTGATTCGGCTCCCCCAAGAGCCAATATGCGCGAAGACGTATTTTCACTTGCCGAAGGAAACGTGACGTTTCAGTGGCCGACGCCTCTGTGCGCCGATAGCATAGCTGACCTCAAAGATTGGCTGATAATTCTCGAACGTAAGGTGTCTCGCGCGGTTCCCGCCCGAACTCAGGAGGAATCCAGTGGCGAATGACGAAAAGACGGTTCCCCTAGCGGGGGAGCTCGACTTCATCGGAGGCGGACTGCAGAATCTACAGCATTTGGATACTGTGGCAGACCACCTAAGCGACATAGCTCTTTACCTCAGGAGGATGTCCGAGACAGCTACGCTAAGCGCAATAGCTCAGCACGGAAACCAAGAGGACAAGCAGCAAGCGGTGAAATTTCTTAAAGAGAAGTCCGACTGTATGTTCTAGTCGCCATGCTCCGTTGCCTCGCGAATGATCCGCGCGGCGGCCTGATTCAGGTCTTCGCGCGGTGTCTTTTTAGGGGATGGCTTCGGCTTCGCAGATGCAACAGGTTTCTTATCGGAGGTCTTCATGGCTTCAATCATTCCACCGTGCGATCCGAAGCGCCAGCCCTGCGCATTTCAAACTGCACCACTACCTCAACTCTCGGTAATTTTGCAGTTTGAAATTCAGAGCGGTGCGCCCTCAGGCTCCCGTATCGTGATCTGAGATTATGGCGGAGCCTGCTTCCAGTTCGTCTCCGGAGTACGGCACATCTTGGCTCCACTTTGTTAGGTGGTCGTGAACAGTTGTCACGTGGCAGATGGGGCACGCCAGTTCGAACGGCCCAAAGACGAACAAGGGCCGAGTTGGGGTGGAGCGATCTTCCATCATCGGGTACCGCTTATCGCATTGAGGGCAGATGAGTCCAACATAAGCCGTGCTCATGCCAGCCATGCTCTCAGGCTCTCAGGAGAGGCGCAAGGGGGATTAGCGGTGGTCATGTATAGCGTGTCATTGCGGTCAAACCAGCGTTTCTATTGTCCTTGCGTGCTCTATAAGGGCCTGAGAGCATGGCTGGCATGCCAATGCACGACATAGCTATGCTCGCCCTTGTGATCTTCTTTTTCGCTGCCGGATACGTGGTCTACGGGCTATACGATCTCCTCCGAGAGATCGAAGGATTTAGACGCGACTACCAGCGCGCTCACAACCTTGATTCAAACTGACCCGCTCCCTGAACTCTTATCCTTCTTCAAACGTCACCTACTGGCGATACCTAGGATGCGGAAGAAACCCGCATCACCTGTGTCGCGGTCCAGCGGCCCCCCCGGGCGGTCGTTAGCCCTGCAGTGTTCAGCCCGTTGGCGATCGCGCGGAGGGACACCGCTCCTTTAGCGCGCAACTCCTCTATCAACGGCAGAAGATCACGATTACGCTTCGCCGCAGCCGCATGGCGCACGACGGCGCTCAGTCGCGTGCCCTTAGCTGCCATGCTTGACATGCGCTCTACCGACCCCCGTTGGCCACCCAGCGTCACGCCTCGTGTCTTAGCCGCCGTCAGGGCCGCTTTGGTCCTGGCTGAGATCATCGCTGCTTCATGCTCAGCGACGGCGGCCAATATATGCACGGTCAGTCGATTCGCTTCCGGAAAGTCACAAGCGACAAAATCCACCCCCGCCTCCATAAGCGACGAAATGAAATGCACGTTCCGCGCCAGGCGGTCTAGCTTAGCAATTATTAGCGTGGCCTTGTGAAGACGGCAGAGCCGGAGCGCTTCGCCGATCTGCGGACGATCATTCCGCTTTCCGCTCTCGACTTCCAATAGTTCCTGCACCAGCGTCCACTTCCCCCCATTCAGGTAGCGCCGAACCGCCTCCCGTTGCCCTTCCAGCCCCAAGCCGCTAGCCCCTTGCCGCGCCGTCGAAACCCTGAGATAGGAGATGAATTTGCCGTTTGCCATTGCTTCCGCTCCTCGTTACATATGCCTCTACCAACGTTGAAGTAAATGTAACACATCCAACCTAGGTGGACAAGGATGGCTATGACTGGGCGATGTTCAATGGTTGATGGCGTGAAGGTCCGCTCAGAGAAGGTCGCGCGGGCATGCGAGATCCAAGGCGTCTCAAACGAGAATGCTTCCACCTCGGCAGTCTGCACCCCCCCTCAAACCCCGAAGCGCAGCGTCGGCACAATCCGATGTTCATCCTCACACTCATCCTCTTTGTTGTGGTGATCTTTGTGGCTTGTGCCCTGCTTAGGGAGGGCCACCGAGGAATCTCAGAGCCGTCAGGCCCTGCAACGACCAACCCGCATGATCTGAAGTGATCCGGTTCGCGCTGGGAGAGGACCAGGGTCGCATCATATTCACAGATCGTCTTCGCTTTTGTTTCGCCTATATACTGCGGGAGTGTTCGATCCCAACCGCAATCTTCCGCCGATCAACCGCCACATGGTTTACCTGGGAGCCTGCCTGATCGCAGGCATACGGCTGGCCAGAGAAAAACAGGTCAACACGCGCGTGCTACCGACCATTCATGCGATTGACGAATCGATTGAATTGGCGCACGAGGTCTACTGCAAGGTCTTCCGCATGGTGCCTGAGGTGATCGAGAAGAAATGGCCGAAGTGATAGGGCACTAGAGCTTCAAACCGAGCTGTGCGAGCTCATCACGCCCATACTGACGCTGGAAATCCACTGACGATCCTGCCTCTAGAGACAATAGAATCGACTCGGCTTCCTCGCGTGAGACGAGCTTCCTCAACATCTGAACGAACCTGCCGGTGTTCTCAAAGGAACATCTTCGATTTTGGCCCTCACCGCGTGCTGTGAAGGTCACGTAGCCAAGATTTCTGGGAAATTCTTCTCTCAGAATCAATGGCGCAGCCGTGAGGGTAAAAGGCATTGGGTCAATCGTAGAGACACAAGGATAGTTCTCCAGAGGCTGTAGCTCAAAGTAACGTGACGTTCGTAACCAGAGCGGTTCCAGGGAGAACTCCCAATGGCCACACGTAAGGATAACAAGGCAGTCGTTTCCACCCCCCCGCCAACGCGCAAATAAGCACCTCACCGCCGCCGTCTGAAGAGGACAACGAGGAATAGCAGCCCAAACGTACATATTGGCTCCTACGCTGCGGAGAGCGCCGCTCCTTGCGGGGTGGCGCTTCTCTCGTAAGTCATTATCCTTTTCGCTCACTGCAAGCGGCGGGAGTGCCATGTACGCACTTCGGGTAATTGCCTCCGCTGCCCGCATTTGTATTCTGCGGGAATGAAAGATGGTAAGAGGGAGAGCCTCATCGAGCTCGAAGTGGTCGTGCATGAAGAGCAGCGCGAAGAGTTCCTCGCCCTACTAAACGCCAAGATCAATGAGCTCCGGTTGAACCGCAGTCTCCGCAGCGCAACGATTCAAGTCGCGTCAGTGGATGAGGATAAGGCAAACGACAAGCCAAGCATCCGCATATGGCCCATACACTGAAAACTCTGGGCTACTTGGAACAAGCCTTGTTGTGATCCGCATGGGCTCCCATCGCTTTGGCGTCTGCCTCGGACATATACTTGCCGTCCTTCGTCTTCCCGTAGAACTCCGTTCCTGAGCAGTGATAGACCTTTGTCGAGGTGTTCACCCAAACCATTCCAGGCCCGCCACCCGGAGCCTGTGGACGGGATGCTGCGGCCGCCGCAGGACCCTTCTTTGCAGGTGAGGTCGCAGGTGTCGCAGGAGACGCCGGTACTGGCGCAGCGGGGGCAGCAGACGGGGCGGTAGCTGTCTGGGCCTTAGCAGCCGGGTTCGATGGCGTTACAGCTGTGGCTGCGAACCATGCCTGAATCCCCTTGTGCCCACGACAGGCTCCTGACTTGCTGGCTGCGTTCGTGTACGTGCCGTCTTTGCATTGACCTGTGGAGCCAGCCGGAGCTTGAGCCCTCATAAGTGTGGGAACCAGTATCAGTGCTGCCAAAGTGAGCACACAACGAACGCTTCTCATAGTCTTCGCACTCCTGAATAGTCGAGGTACGGGCAAAGTCTACCGTCAGATCTCCTCGCACCGTCTCTAATCCTTAGTAACCTCTTAGGACGGCGCTGCGGACCATTCGGGAGTGTGGCGTCTGATCTACCCCGATAGAGGGAGTGTCATTCGCGGTACGAAATCACTATCCTGCAACTCGCCATGAGAAAGCGCAATAAGCCCGAGAAGAATAAACCAACTGAGCCGAACGACTCCAGTCTGCGGCCTGCCCCCCCCCGAAAAGGAAGAAGGTCCGTTTTCAATCACTGCTCGGCCCTATCTAAGGCGCGGGGCCTGAGCTGGGTTAGCGGGACTCGAGTACGTCATCCTCTGCCGCCGTGGACACTGAATTGACCTACCCCAGCGGCGGAGAGCAATCCGAGCGTGTGTCTCGTGCGTATTCGATCACAAGCCCCTGATTGCGATTCCGGCAGAGCAGTACACGGAGGTAGCGATGAAGAACAGCAGGCATGTATCCGTTGAGCGTTCCACGGGTGATCTACAGGCGAGCGTAATACGCGCGATCTTCGTTAAGTACAAGCGGATCCGCAGAACACAGACCAACGTACCCAATGCGTCAAGGCGAGTCGTGCGAACTGCAGCCTGTAATCCGCCTGAGTCGAGACAATGGTGATCGCGGCCTCTCACGAATCAGCAATGAGACTTTGCACGGAACGTAGCAGGCTACTTGGGTGAAGTGAGTCGACCTCGAAGCATCCAGTTGGCACGGGCGAACTGCCAAAAGCGGTAAGCACGAGGATTTTTGGGAGTACCTGACCTTGGCGGACTACTCGCACGGCTTGTTCGCGCGTTCCCGAATCTAAGGTATGACAAAGTATGACCAAGCTCAGATGGTTTGCCCTGATCGCGTCGCCAAAGGTCTTCAAGTTGTAAACCGTAGCTGTGCTGCAGCCTCCAGAGGTCAGCAAGGCGCTGCGGGTCTCTGCGAGCGTTGGATCCAGGGCGAACTGCACAACATTTGCTGTCATATCGAATTGAAACTGTACGAGGTCAATGCCAGTACGCGCTAGCAACCCAGGCACAAGGATACTCCCATCCCCCTGAACGTAGTCTGCATCACATGGCCAGAGGCGAAAACGGTTTATCCAGCGAGGGTAAGGCCAAGTGGGTGATGAGAGACAGAACGTTATCGAGGCGCTGTCAAACGTCTTGTATCTTCTGAGAGTGAGTGCCGGTGATCCTGCGGCGGTGAACGATCTCCTGGATACTGCAGACAAATGTATGCTTCGGCTCGTCCCGTTGGTACGCGATCCAGTTGACACGGTTCCGCCGTCGAGTGACTAACATGTGCGGTCGTTACCTTCGCCGTTCCGGTAAGCAGCGCATTGCAGAAGCCTTCCGGCTGGGCACCTGCCTGGTTCCTTCATCCTGCCTCCTGATTACAACGTTGCGCCCACATCGATGCAGCCTGTCATCCGTTTGAATCTGGACACCGGTGAGCGCGAGATCGTGTTGATGCTCTGTGAGGAATAACGGGCCGGAGATGCTGAACAGTGCTTAGCTGCAAAGCCCACCCGGTGGTGTAAAGACGTAAATACATTTACTGACCAAGCGCGCGTCAATATGGGATCTTCTCGCGTCTAAAACGCTCATAGGAGACAAGCTCTTGGCTCAGTATCGCGGCACGGTAAGTTGGTTCAACAGCGCGAAGGGATTTGGGTTCATCGCACGCGACGGCGGAGCAGATGTGTTCTGTCATTTCACCGCCATTGAAGGTGATGGCTACAAGAGCCTACAGGAAGGGGCGACGGTAGAGTTCGACATCGTTCAGGGCACGAAGGGTCCGCAAGCCGATAAAGTACGTCCCACCGGCTAGTGAACTTGATCGTCAAACTCACCCCAATCAGAGGGCCTGTAATCCATCAGGCCCACCCCTTGCAGATAGTGCAGTGTACGTCTGGCACGACCGTAGAAGACATGCCGACATTGGCTGATGAGAGTTTGGTCGAGGATCACTTCTCCACCGCGGTACTCAAGGATGCAGCCTGTGAAGGTGCAGCTAATGAACTGCTTGTTATCGAGACTTACGCATTCGTGCTCGAACACCTGACCGTAGACGATCTCCATCGCGGTTGTGCTCCTAATGGGATAGGCCACACGTCCCGATCTGACCAAACTAGAGTTTAGCAGGCGGATTCAGGGCGAAAAGGTTACCAAAGTCTGAGCCCATCAGTTCTGCCGAGAATCGGGCTGCACGAGCCAATGCCGTGACTCCGAACGATCTGCCCTGTCTTGCGAACCTAAATATGCGGATGCTAGGTAGCGAACTACCTCATCGAGAGCGTCTAGATGCTCATTGAGAGAACCTTGTTCGGAACGGTCGTGTCGTATCAGATAAGCAAGATTGGAGAGCACTTCAATGGCTGTCTTGGTCTCGGAAATTTGCACGTTGAACCCTTCGTCCCTGCAATTTCGAACGATCGAAATGTCATCATAAGCGTTATTCACTTCAAACCTTCGTTACGGAGCGAACAGGGCGCTTCGATTCACATCCTCTTGATTCAACTGGATCACAAGGTTTCCATAAACTGGAATCATGTGTGGGCGTTATCTTCGCCGGTCAGACAAGCAACGGATTGCTGAGGCTTTCCGCCTGGGTACGCTGCCCGATTCTTTCATCCTGCCGCCCGATTACAACGTTGCGCCTACATCGATGCAGCCCATAATCCGGCTGAACAGAGATACAGGCGAGCGGGAGATGGTCCTCATGCGCTGGGGCCTTATCCCCTACTTTGCAAAAGCGGCCGCCGACTTCAAGGGGTTTTCCACGATCAATGCGAGGTCGGAGACCGTCCTCAAGGGGTCGATGTGGCGCAGGCCGTTCGAGAAGCGCCGGTGCCTCGTGCCGGCAGACGGCTTTTACGAATGGCAGAAGCTCGACCCGAAGACAAAGAAGCCGTTCGCCTACACGCTGAGCAACGGTGAACCCTTTGCTTTCGCTGGGCTGTGGGACGCGTGGAAAGATCCGGCCAATGGAGAATGGTTACAGACCTTCGCCATCATCACCACGGATGCAAACGAACTAGCTTCCAAGGTCCATGACCGCATGCCCGTCATTCTCCACCCCAAAGACTATGATCGCTGGTTGGAAAGGGGGCAGGCGGAACAGTTGCCGGTTGACCTCCTACGTCCCTACGAAGCAGACGATATGAACGCTAACGCGTGCAATCCGGCGGTGGGGAACGTTAGGAATAATGGGCCGGAGATGCTGAACAGCGCCTGAACCTTCGGTAGTGGTGCAGGTTGTAATCGGCGCGAGCGAGAGGATTTGAACCTCCACGAGCTAGAGTTGCAACCGGCAACCGTTTTGGGCGTTGCTGCGTCTTCCAATTTCGCCACACCCACGCCTCAGCCATACTCTCAGGCTCCCAGAGAGGCGCAAGGGGTGAGGCGATCAGAAATCCCTTAGAGTGAGTCAACAGAGGCCGAACTGCTGAAAAGCAAAGGAGTCTGCTCTGCGATCGAGCCAAAGCTCACGACAGGACAGACGCCGGTACGTCCTCCAATGCATGCCTTTCGGCTTCTCGGGGAATGCCTCGTCCATGCTCCCTGAGCCCCCAAGACGCTGCCGTATAGCTTGTGCTTTCCTCAAGGCACGATATGCGGGCGATTCACCCTGACTTGGATAGGAGAGCTGATTACAGTTCCGACAAGCGAAGACGCGTCCACCATAGAGCACGGCCACCCGTCGTCCACACCCGCGTGCAGGACATAAGAACCAAGTTCTCTGGCCTCCGTAGTGGCAGCCTGTGCGGTCTAGGAACACGAGGTAGCTCTCGCTGACCCAGCTACTGCCTCCGCTGCTGTGCCGATACGAGAGATTGAGGCAGTCTGCTTGCACCCGGATGTTGATGTCTGCTACCGCCTCATCGTTCAGCGTCCAGTGCCACGTAAAAGTGGTGCCGGGTTCTAAGACGCTCCTCCTGTGCAACCGGCGGATGTCGAGCGCACGATAACCTTCTGTCGTGTCCTTCCCGTTTCGCCTTCCGCTTCCGTACCCGCCCAAATCCCACCTCCAGATTCTTCGAAATCATTTGGAAACTTCTCCCTGTTTCAGGGCGGGCAAAAGTTTCATTTTGCGGATGCGTGAATGCGACTAGACAATGGTCTATCGAGGAATTTCACCCAGAGATTCTTCCCACCCCCAAGGTGCTTCGGCCTGAGGGAGACCGAAGTCTCCCCCTTTAGGTTTGCTTTGGGTTGTGCGACCATCGCCTGGCTTGAGGCGAATCCTGTTACGGCGAACTTGATTGGTTGATTGCTTGTTTGGGTGATTCTTGATTGCTGATTAGAAGATTGAAAGATTGGGCTCACGGCCAAGTCGCAGAGAAAATGTGCGTCACTCGCGAGTAAAGCTCAGCCTCCGGCTTCTGTTGGCCATGCTCGTCACGATTGCAGCTCTCGACATCGACTTCAAAGAACTGTCCATCTAAGAAGGTTTCGGGACTCATCACCTGCCGCTTTCGAGGGTGCTCGCCGTTAGCAAGCACCCAAGCCTTGTAATAACGCGACCGGCGACCGATCCGGGGCTGATGTGGATCGTTCCCGAAATTGAAGAACGCGGAAATAGATCCCGGTTCGGTCACGAGTGAGAACTCCAAGCGCAGAGACCACCTCATGTAGGAACGTACCCATTGAGGTCCTTGGAATGTCACCGCTCGAACCGTGTAGCGGCCTGAATCCAACACCGGATATTCCGGGCCCCTCCATACGAGCCCAGACTGTCGATCGATGCTCACGAGATTTGAGGGAGAGCGAGGGGAGTGGTCGGTACTTCTCGTCTCCTCCAATCCTTCCATCTCTTCGCCCTCTGGTATGCGTTTAGGCAGCATGGGTGTCCTCTCCTGACGCTGCCGTCAGCGGCTTATTCTGCTCGTCCACAAAACGTTGCAGTTCAGATTCTCGAATCATCGTTCGGCTCCCAATCTTGGTGCGCCGGAGCTTGCCCGAACTCAGCCATGCGTGAATCGTGTATTTGCTTAGACCGCCCAACCAACTAGCGGCCTCTTCAACGGAAAGAAGTCTGTCCATTTGTGTCCTCCTGCGGATCAGCTGCAATGAAGCCATCTTGCCTTGACTTATGACCAATCAGGTAGTACTTTCCTATGCATGCCTACACTCGAAAGCCATATCCTCGAAGACACTCGCACCTATCTCGGGGAGGAGGCAGCTGAGAGCTTGATCAATTGGCTGAACTTCACGCAAGACACGCCGGGACGAGCGCGCATTATTGAGGTCATTGGGACATTCATGCGCCGCTGTGTACTCGGTGTATCCGTTCCAGAGGACGCCATTGTCGAAAGGGATGGCAGCTTTTATCAGGTTGAGACGGACATCACTGCGAGTCGTGAGGACTTGAATAAGAGGCTCGAAATCCTGCTCAGCTACTACACGGTCGTCCCGTCAATCACTTTCCCTAGTTACACGGGATCTGCCCCAGTGACGATGCCATATTTCATCTTCTGGAAGCCAGCCCCAGGATCGAAGCTGGACAAGCAACAGCTCCGATTCGACGAGACTGCTGAATGGAAGGATGAGTTCGACCTCCCCGGCGTTCAGATGGCAGAAAGCGGGGCCATCAGAGTCGCACTCGATCTGATGCAGACAGGTCTGATTTGGAAGGTGAGTCGGTGTCGGTGCGAGAAGTTTTATTTCAGGCGATTCAGTCATCAACGTTTCTGCAGCACAAAATGCAGACTTGCGGATTCTAGGGACAGCGATGATGCACGAAAGAAGCGCAACGAATACGCACGCAAGCTTTACCAGTTGAAGAAGTCAGGAAAGGTGAAGTGAAGCGATGTCAATTTTCAAACGTGGATCTGTGTACTGGTACCACTTCCTTTTCAACGGCGAACACATTCAAAAGAGCACAAAGCAGGGAAATCCGCGTACAGCGCGGCAGATAGAGGCCGCGCAAAGGACGGCCCTCGCGAAAGGCGAGGTGGGAATTACGTCCCCCAAAGTTGCCCCGCACTTCTCAGATCTCTCCAAGCGCTTCATAGCGCACGTCCAAGCCCGGCACGAGAACAAGCCACAGACGGTTTTGTTCTACGCCGCCAAACTCAAGCGCTTGCTCGCATTCCCGGCTATCGCCAGCGTCCGCGTGGATCGGATAGACGAAGGTGTCATCGAAGCCTACGTGGTAGCAAGGCGGTCCACTGTAAGGCCTGCAACCGTCAACCGGGAGCTTGCCACGCTTCGACGAATGCTCAGACTCGCGCATGAGTGGAAGGAGATACAGCGCGTGCCGCGCATCCGGCTTCTCTCGGGCGAACGCACCCGAGATTTCGTGCTCTCACCTAAGCAAGAGGACATCTACCTGGGGGTTTGCCCTCAGCCCCTTCAGGACATAGCGATACTCATGCTCGAAACTGGATTGAGAATAGGGGAAGCCCTCAGCCTGGAGAGGGCGGATGTCGTGCTTGAACCCGTCAACGAAGCAAGGTTCGGGTATCTTCGCGTGCGCGAGGGTAAAAGCAAGAACGCCCGCAGGATCATTCCCCTTACGGATCGCGTGGCAGAGATGCTCGGCACTCGCTTAGCGCATCAGCCCAGCGAATTCGTCTTCGGTAATCGAGACGGAAAGCGGTACGTTTCCACTTCGATCAATCATCTCCACAGGGCTGCCGTCGCACCGAAGATTAAGGGCAAGCGAATCCCGATCTTTCCCGGAGACTTCGTACTTCACTCCTTGCGCCATACAATGTTGACAAGGTTGGGAGAATCGGGAGTGGATGCGTTTACGATCATGCGGATTGCTGGGCACAGTAGCATCGTCGTTTCGCAGCGCTACATCCACCCGACGCCAGAAGCGGTCGAACGTGCCTTCGAGCGTTTTCAACTCTCGCGCGGGCGTACGGGTCCCGAAACTCAACCCGCGCGACTGCCACCCGCTACAGTATCCGCTACGTTCGCTGATGCGGTAGCCGTAAGTCATTGATGGGCCTGTAGCTCAACGGTTAGAGCAGGGGACTCATAATCCCTTGGTTGGGGGTTCAAATCCCTCCGGGCCCACCATCCCTCTTTGATCTGTCCTCTGGCACATGGGGGTTCAAATCCCTCCGGGCCCACCATCCCTCTTTGATCTGTCCTCTGGCACATGGGGGTTCAAATCCCTCCGGCCCACCATAATCCTGATCCTTCCTCATCTATAGCTGCGGAAGCCTCGGGTAGCATCCCCGCCATCTCTGGACTCTTCCCTCAAAGCTGTGCGGCAGGTATGCTTCCCTCACTCCTATGCTGTCCTTTGTCGAAAGTCTTGTTCGCCCCTATCGCGGCAAGCTCATGGTCGTCCTCCTGGCGATGCTCGTCGAGACCGGCATGAGCCTCGCCGCGCCCTGGCCATTGAAGATCATCCTCGACAGCGTCATCGGCAACCACAAGATGACTCCATGGCTTCATCGCCTCGTCGCCCCGATGCTGGTCAACGGCGACCGTCTCCACATCGCCGCCGTAGCGGCCGGGATGCTCGTCCTGATCGCAATCATCGGTTCCATCGCTTCCTACATCGACAGCTACTACACCGAGAGCGTCGGCCAATGGGTCGCCCACGATCTCCGCATGCGCACCTATCACCACCTCCAACGCCTCTCCCTCAGCTACTACAACACGCACCAGACCGGCGCCATTCTCAGCACACTTACCGCCGATATCCAGACCATCGAGGGCTTCGCCTCCTCCTCCACCCTCAGCATCCTCGTCGACCTGCTCACGATCCTCTGCATGCTCGGCCTCATGCTCTGGCTCAACTGGGACTTCACCCTTATCGCCGTCGCTGTCACACCCTTCCTCCTGCTCTTCGTCTCCCGCTTCAAGAAGTGCGTCAAATCCGCCACGCGCGAGGTGCGGAAGCAGCAGAGCGAGATCGTCGCCGTCGTCCAGCAGGGTCTGGAGTCCATGCAGGTCATCATGGCCTTCGGTCAGGAGAAGACCGAGGAAGACCTCCTGGGCGTCGTCAGCGAGGCAACCGTCTCTGCCGCCCTCAAGGCCCGCAGCGTCAAATCCCTCCTCTCTCCCGTCGTCTCCATCACCGTCGCCGCCTGCACCGCCATCGTCCTCTGGCGCGGAGCGGCGCTCATCCTCGCCGGTGCCATGACCATCGGCTCCCTCACCGTCTACCTGGCCTACCTCACCAAATTCTTCAAGCCCGTCAAGGATCTCGCCACCACGACCAACGCCATCGCCCAGGCGGCCGTCGGCGCGGAACGCGTTCGCGACATCCTCGATACCGTCACCATCATCCCCGAAAAGCCGGACGCCATCGATCCCGGAACCCTCACCGGCAGCATCGAATTCGATCACGTGGCCTTTGGCTACGATCCCGCGGCCCCCGTCCTCAAAGACATCTGCTTCAAGATCGAGCCCGGTCAGTTCGTCGGCATCGTCGGTCCCACCGGCAGCGGCAAATCCACCGTCGTCAGCCTCATCCCGCGCTTCTACGACGCCGTCTCCGGAGAGGTACGGATCGACGGCCGCAGCATCGGTGACTATGGCCTCAAACCCCTGCGCGATCAGATCGGATACGTTCTCCAGGACACCGTCCTCTTTCGCGGCACCATCCTCGACAACATCGCCTTCGGCCGACCCGACGCAACCCGCGAAGACGTCATCGAAGCCGCCAAACTCGCCAACGCCGACGAGTTCATCGCGCGGATGCCTCTCGGCTACGACACCCCCGTCGGCGAACGCGGCTCCACCCTCTCCGGAGGTCAGCGCCAGCGCATCGGTATCGCTCGCGTTATGGTCCGCAACAGCCCCATCCTTCTGCTCGACGAGCCCACCGCCGCGCTCGACAGTGAATCAGAGAAACTGGTCATCGACGCCCTGGAGAGCCTCATGAAAGGTCGAACCGTCATCACCATCGCCCACCGTCTCAGCACTATCCGCGACGCCGACCAGATCATCGTCATCAGTGGCGGCGTCGTCGCCGAAAACGGAACCCACGACCAACTGCTCGCCGCCAACGGAATCTACGCCGCGCTTCATCACACGCAATTCGATTCCGCACCCTCCACCGTGCCGGTCGGGGCCTGATCGGCTGAGCCGTTTCTTCGCCCCTCACCACACGTTCAAGACACTCGCACAAGGACTTCCATGTCACGTTCCATCATCGTTTTGCCGGACGACTCCGCGCAGCCCATCGTCGATGCCCTCCGTGGAGCGAAGCGTTCGCTCCGCGTCAAAATGTTCGTCTTCTCCGATCCCTCTCTCCTCAACGAAGTTGTCGCCGCACACAAGCGTGGCGTCGAAACCCGCGTCATGCTTAACCCAGCTCGGCGCAGCGGCAAACAGGAGAACGACGCCTCCCGCAAACTGCTGGTCGACGCGGGCGTCGAGGTCCTCGACAGCAATCCGGCCTTCGACCTCACCCACGAGAAGTCGATGGTGGTTGACGACAACACCGCCTACATCAAATCCCTCAACTGGGAGACGAAAAACCTCACCGAGACGCGCGACTATGCCGTCGTCACCTCCAACAAGCACGAGGTCGACGAGATCATCGAGTGCTTCGAAGCCGACTGGCGCCGCACCCCGTTCACACCCGGAGATCACTCTCATCTGATCTGGTGCGTCGGCAACGGACGTCAGCGCCTCGGCGAGCTCATCGACTCAGCACATCACACGCTCTGGCTCCAGAACGAGCGCTATCAGGATCCCGTGATCATCGAGCACCTCGTGCGTGCGCAGCGCCGCGGCGTAAAGGTCCACATCATGGCAAGGCCGGCCCACAAGCTCAATAAAGCCAAGCTCAGCGAGGGTGTCAGCGGCCTCCGCATACTCCACGATGTCGGCGTTAAGGTCCACAAGCTCAAGCACCTCAAACTCCACGCCAAACTCCTGCTCGCCGACGGCGAACGCGCCATCGTCGGTTCCATCAACCTCGCTCCCGGCAGCTTCGACAGCCGCCGCGAACTGGCCATCGAAGTCCGCGAGAACCACGTCCTCGACCGCCTCTATAAAGTCGTCACCCACGACTGGGAAAACTCGCGCCCCCTCGACCTCAGCGACAAAGGCCTGCTCGCGGAACTCCGAAAGCTGGACAAGAACGTGGGAGAAGACCTTGGTCTCGAATGCGAGC
The DNA here is from genome assembly GCA_963778445.1 of uncultured Acidobacteriaceae bacterium. GTDB lineage: Bacteria > Acidobacteriota > Terriglobia > Terriglobales > Acidobacteriaceae > Edaphobacter. The sequence continues at coordinate 1,030,021 of CAVZUG010000001.1, forward strand.
CCAACCATAAGCACGGGAAATAGAGAAATGGCGTCATAACCCCGGGTCCACCCGGTTCGACTGACACTGACCATTCGGTGTCTTTCACCTCGCCTGGAGCGCAGCGAACTGAAGAGACCGGCTTCCCTCAGGCTCTCAGGAACTAAGGGCTGTCACTGTCTTTTCGAGCGATGCCCTATCTTCCACGTTCAGCGCTGTCTGGGTGCGGTCTATCTGACGAAGCAGACCGCTGAGGACCTTGCCGGGACCGACCTCGATGAATTGGGTTGCGCCTTCGGTGATGAGCAGCTGCATGCATTCCACCCAGCGGACCGGTGCGGTGACCTGACGAATAAGACAGTCGCGGGCGTCGGACCGGCGGGTGATGGCGCGGGCATCAACGTTAGCGACGACGGGCATGGCGGGGTCGTTGAAAACGAGGCTTTCGAGATCGGTTGCGAGCAGCTCCTGGGCAGGGTGCATCAGGGCGCAGTGGAAAGGTGCGCTGACCGGGAGCATGATGGCGCGTTTCGCTCCCGCCTCCTTGCAGCGGTCTGCGGCGAGGGCTACCGCGGCGGCCGAGCCGGAGATGACGGTCTGGTCGGGGGAGTTGAGGTTAGCAGGAGAGACGATGGCTGCGGCGGTGGAGGCGCGATGCTCGGCGGAGTCGCTCGGGTTGATCGTGGTAGCCGGATTGTCAGAGGTCTGCGTGAGTTCGTCCGAGACCTCTGCGCAGATATCGTTGATCTTCTCGACAGGAAGTCCAAGAATGGCGGCCATGGCTCCCTCGCCTGCGGGAACCGCCTCCTGCATGTAGCGGCCCCGGTTGCGCACGGTGCGGACCGCGTCGGCAAAGGCGAGGGTGCCCGCCACAACGTGGGCGGAGTACTCGCCCAGGGAGTGGCCGGCGACGAAGCAGGCCTTCAGCGAGGGAGCCTGTTCGAGGAGAACGCGTGCGGCCGCAACGGAGACGGTCAGGATTGCGGGCTGGGTATGCTCGGTGAGCTTCAGCTGGTCGTCCGGGCCCTCGAAGATAAGCTTCGAGAGCGGGAACCCCAGGGCTTCATCCGCTTCTTCAAAGACAGCCCGCGCGGTCGGGAAATGGTCGTAGAGATCGCGTCCCATGCCGACCGACTGGGAGCCCTGGCCGGGAAAGAGAAAGGCTGGCTTGTTCATCGGGTCTAGGGTAACGCAGCCTGCCTTCGCTTGCGTCTTGAACGGCTATTCCCGGGCGCGCTTCTTATAAACGTCTTCAAGCGCGTGTCCGACCTGCTGGACGGCCAGGAGGCTACGGCGGTCTGCCGTGATCTCCGCGACCGCATCGGCGACCCCCTTGACGTTGTTTGGTTCAATAACGGTCTCAAGAAGGCGATCGACGAGCTTCTGCTGCGTATTCAGGAACGATGCCTGGAGCTTGTAGAGTTCGGAGTACCGCTTGACCTCGGAGTAGCTCATATAGCCGAGCGCTCCGGTGCTCTCCGCCGTTGTCCAACTGGAGTCGTTGAGGTCAGCATCGTTGTAGGAGACGTGGAGCGTGCCGCGCCAGGGCTTGTCCGGGGTGAAGGTCCCGAGGATCCTGAGAGCGTCCTCCATGTCGCTCTTTTCGGAAATGACATCCCGCAGAGCGTTTTCCAGTTTCGTTTGATTGTCCGTGAGTTCGGCTTCGATGTTGGCACGCGCTTCATGGACAAGGTGACGATGGTGGACCCACTCGAGCGCACCCTCCAGAGAGAGGGCGATGATGATGCCGACAGTCACGATGCCGATATGCGAGAGAGCATCACGAAGGGAGTGGATAGGCGCTTCGGGCGGATGAATGTCCATGTATCGAGCAGGGGCTTAATGCCGACGCCGAACTCCATCTCCTGGGCATCGCCGGAGTGGGCGTAAAAGTCATATGGGGTGCGACGGTTGAATTTGTAACGCGAACGGAGCTCCCGGCCCACGAAAAGACCGAGCGCAAGGGCGCCGGCACCGGCGGAGATCCAGCCGATCGTTCGAAGCAGGGCCGTTTCATGGTGAGGCTCGGCGTCCGTGAGCAGGTCGGTGGTCAAGGCAGGAACGTCCGCGAGATCTTTGCCAAACACGCGAAATTTGAACAAGGAATCCATGACTAAGGATGATAACGCAGGCCGGTTTCGAAGCGTAACCTGCGATCCCATAGGACGCGCCGGCTAAGTAACATCGACCTGCTGGAAGCCCAGGCTGTAGAGCAGCGTGGTCACGGTCGCGCGGGCGTTTTTGCGGGCCACGTCAAGAATTCCGTCTTCAAGAGCCGCCTTCTGGAGCTGATCCTCGGCTTTGGCGCGGGTCTCCGTCTCGAGGTTCTGATCGACGGGAACGAGAAGTCCCGTGGATCGGGCGTAGACGCGGGTGTGCTGGTTATCGATCGTGGTCGCGAAGAGCTGCGACGGCGGGATGGTGATGCGGATGGCGTGTGCGGCGGAGTCGATGTGGACGTCTTCGGGGCGGAGCTTGGAGAGGTCAATGCCCGCGACGGACTGCCCGTGGACTACCAGAAGGAGGCGGTCTCCGGCGAGGAGATCGGGCAGCACCGGGCTGGAGTGGGAGCCTTCCACAACCGTGTCAAGCGAGTAGACGACCGTCTCGAGCCGGTTGAGCCGCTGAATCTTCTGGACCACGACCGGTACCGAGGTGTCGAAGGTAGTGGTGCGGCCGGTGATCAGGGTAGCCAGCCGCGCGGGAATGCCGGAGGTCGCATGGCGAACGAAAAGTATGACACCGACGGCGCCGAGGAGAATGGAGAGGATCACGGCGAGAAGCGGGCCAGAGAACGAAGAGCGGCGGCCTGAGGTGTACTGGGTCGTCATAGAATGACATTGTAAATGGTATATTGCCATTATGAATGCCATTTGCGAGATCGACAAAGCGGGTCGAGTCGTGATCCCGAAGCGTTTGCGGGAGGCCTTGCATCTTCGGGCTGGAGACCGGCTACAGATCGAGGAGCGCGAGAACGGGCTTCTGATTAGGCCGGAGGAGAGACCCCGCATGATCCAGGAGGACGGAATCTGGATGATGAGCGGGGGGGCACCAATCCAAACGCCGATAGAGGAGTTGATCCGCGGGGGTTACGACGAGCGAGAGCTGCGAATTTTAGGTGCCGCTCCGGAGAGTGGAGACGAGCGGCATTGAGACGGTTTGTGGACACTTCAGTGCTGGTGGCTGCTTCCATTCGGTCTCACCCTCATCACGAGCGCAGCTTGCCACTGTATCGAAGTCTGGATCGCCAGGAGGACGGGTGCGCGGCGCATACGATCGCGGAGTTGTACGCGACGCTGACACGCCTGCCCGGCGCGGTGCGGTTTCGGCCGGAGGAGGCCATGCTGGTGATCGACGGCGCCTGCCGCCGGTTGCGGCTTGTAGCGCTCGATGCCGAGGAGTACCCGCGTGCAGTCGAGGAGTTCGCGGAGCAGCGGCTCGGTGGTGGACAGATGTATGACGCCCTGCTGCTTGCCGCTGCACGGAAGAGCAGTGCGGACCGGATTTATACGTGGGATGTTCGACACTTTCGTGCGATTGCGCCGGATCTTTCAGAGCGGATCGTGGAGCCTTGACCGCAGGAGCTTGATGTGAAGTCTCCGTAGGAGGCTTCCGATGTGTGCCATCGCACTCTAAATGGTCTGCTCGAAACGCACCTGATCAGCAGCATGTAGCGAGGAACGTGTGGTTCGATTGCGGTAGCTGGCGCCGACGAACTCGCGGAAAAGCGGGTGCGGTTCCAGTGGTTTGGATTTGAATTCAGGGTGGAACTGGCAGCCGAGAAAGAATGGGTGGGTGGGGATCTCGACGATCTCGACGTAGGTGGCGTCGGGGGTAGTGCCGGTGAGGCGGAGGCCGGCGCCGGTAAGGATCGGCTCGTACTCCCGGTTGAACTCGTAGCGATGACGATGGCGCTCGGAGATCTCGGTCGCGCCGTAAGCGTGGGCGGCGAGGGAGTCGGGCAGCATCACGCAGTCCCAGGCGCCAAGACGCATGGTGCCGCCCATCTCTTCCACGCCGGTGAGCTCTCGGAGCTTGTAGATAATCCGGTGGGGGGTCGCTGGGTCGAACTCGCCGGAGTTGGCTCGCGCCAGGCCACACACATTCCGCGCATACTCGATGCAGGCGGTCTGCATGCCCAGGCATATGCCGAAGTAGGGCGTGCCGCTCTCGCGGGCGTAGCGGATGGCGTTGAGCATGCCCTCGATGCCGCGCTTCCCAAAGCCGCCCGGGACGAGGATGCCGTCGAAGCATCTCCAGCTGGCGCTCGTAGTCTCGTGTGGGGAGACCGGCGTCGTCGGTGGTCTCGAGCCCCTCGGCTTCGATCCAGGTCACGCGGAGCTTGAGGTTGTGAGCGAGCGCGCCGTGGACGAGGGCTTCTTTGAGGGACTTGTAGCTGTCTTCATACTCGACGTACTTGCCCACGATGCCGATGGAGACCTCGGCCTCCGGGTTGTAGGCGCGGTGGACGAGATCGCGCCAGCGGGAAAGGTCGGGCTCGGGAGCGTCCATGCGGAGGTACTTGAGGGCCAGGGTGTCCACGCCCTCCTGCGCGAAGTTAATGGGCACCTCGTAGATGCTGGCGACGTCCTTGGCGGCGATAACGGCCTGCTCTTCGACGTTGCAGAAGGCGGCGATCTTGTTGCGCATCTCGCGCGGGACGTTGCGGTCGGTGCGGCAAAGCAGGATGTCGGGCTGGATGCCGATCGAGAGCATCTCCTTCACGGAGTGCTGGGTGGGCTTGGTTTTGAGCTCCTGCGCGGCAGCGATCCAGGGGATCAGGGTGACATGGACGAAGAGGGTGTTGTCGCGGCCGAGATCCTGGCGCATCTGTCGGATCGCTTCAAGGAATGGAAGGCTCTCGATGTCGCCCACCGTGCCGCCGATCTCGACAATGGCGACGTCCACGTCGGCCGAGACCTTGCGCATGGCGTTCTTGATCTCGTTCGTAACATGCGGGATGACCTGGACGGTCTTGCCGAGGTAGTCGCCGCGGCGCTCCTTCGTGATGATCTGTTCGTAGATGCGGCCCGTGGTCAGGTTGTTGTCGCGGCTGAGGTGGGCGTGGGTGAAGCGCTCGTAGTGGCCGAGGTCGAGGTCGGTTTCGGCGCCGTCGTCCGTGACGAAGACCTCGCCGTGCTGGAAGGGCGACATGGTTCCGGGGTCGACGTTAAGGTAGGGGTCGAACTTCATCAGGTTGACGCGAAGACCGCGAGCCTCAAGGAGACAGCCGATGGAGGCTGCGGCTAGACCCTTGCCCAGGGAAGACACGACGCCGCCCGTTACAAAGATGTATTTTGCTGACATCTCCGCCTCCAATTATTCAGTTGTTTTGATTGGCCGTGCGTTGGGTGCACGGTTAAGTATCGCAGGGGATGGGGATGGAGGCAATGGGTTTTGCCCACGAAGGTTATTGCGGCGGTGAGAGCGCCGCTGTAGTGGCTGCCGGCCGGATTCTTGCAAACAGGCCGTGAATCGTTCGGTACAGATATCGTGCTGCCAGGATGGCGGCGGCTAACAGGATCAGAGCCGCGGAGGCCGCGGCGATGGGGTGGTGGGTCGCTACCCAGGTCAGGGCGACGGCGACCACGTCCTCGGCGCTGCTGAGAGCGATGTTGGAGACTGGCTCCGGGCTGGGGGTGACGGCCGCCCGAACGGCCGTCTTCGAGCTGTGAGCGGCCAGCGCCATGGCGGCTCCGAGGGCAGTAGCGAGGATCTGCATCTGCGGCGAGAGCTGCGAACTCGCGTGGTACGCCACGAGAGCGGCAATCGGTACACGTACAAAGGTGTGGAGTGCGTTCCAGAGAAGATCGAAACCGGGGATCTTGTCGGCAACGAACTCGGCCAGAAACATGACCGCGCAGGCGGCGATCACCCAGGTGTGGCCGAGCGAGTCGAGTCCGGGAGGCAGCTCCACCCAGTGGGTACGCGCCAGAAGACCGAGTGTCAGGATGGTGGCGTAGAGGTTGAGCCCCGCGGCAAAGCTGGCTGCGGTGACTAGCGCAACGATATTGGCGGGGCTGAAGCTCACGTTGGCAAGTATTGTACAGAGATGCGCGGGCGCCTCAGCGGAAGGATTGCCGTGGCCGAAAAGGACTATCGGAGATGTTCCGGAAGTCCGCTACTGTGTAGTGTGGGCGGAGGTCGGATGGCGAGCACGGTCTTCATCGACACACAGCAGTGGACGATCGATCGCCTCGATCGGCTGGCGGCGAAGCTGCCGTTCTCCAATCGCCTCCCACAGCATCTCGCGGTGGGTCTGCGGGGCGAACGTGATGCGCTGTTTGAGCTGCGGCGGCAGGGCTACGTGATCGTAGCGAGGAGATGGACCAGCGCCAAGCTCCGGGGTGACGTGGACCTGGTCGGCTGGGACAGTGGCTGGCTATGCTTCATCGAGGTGAAGACCCGATCGGAGCGCGACCCCATGACACCCGCGGAGACGGCCGTCGATCAGGAGAAGCAGAAGATGCTGCGGCGTATGGCGCAGGCGTATCTGCGAGGTTTTCCGGAAGGAAAGCGCCGCGAGATACCGGTCCGCTTCGACGTCGTCGCAGTGTATGGAAGTGGACGGGCGGCGGAGTTTAACCTCTTTCGAGGAGCCTTCGGATGGCAAGAGGACGCATACCGGAGCGGCTTTCCGGGTGTCTAATACAGGTGAGGTTGCCGAACGATGACGCTGCTGAATGCACCAAAGTATGACGAAAAGGGCGAAACACGAAAGCTGGGACTCGTCATCGGAACGGGTGTGCTGATCGCCGTGCTCGCCATCACCGGAATCGGCGGATTTCTGCTCGGCCATGGCTGGTTCTTCTCGGACCTGCCCGCGGAGCATCGGGTCGACAAATTCTTCACCGCGCTCGAAGCGAAAGATTACGGCAAGGCCTACGGAATCTGGATGAACGATGCCAACTGGCAGCAGCATCCGCAGAAGTTTGACTACACCCTAAAGCGCTTCACCGAAGATTGGACCACCGCCAGCGATGTGGGGCCGATCACCTCGCACCACGTCGACATCTCCAAAACCGATGGAACCGGAGCCTTCGGAACCGGGATCATCGTTGCGGTCAGGGTCAATGGCGATCACAAGATGTTCATGTGGTACGAGCGCAAAGACGGGACGCTGACCTATCCCGCGCCCCACATTCTCGATTACTAACGCACTTACCGCGAACCTGCAGAGTTCCTCAAACAGAGGGTAGGAGGCTTGCGCGGCCCAGGCCACAGCCGCGTGAGTCGAACAGGGGGATCGAAGCCCGATCGATACGCCTCCCTGGAACTCTTCTGCGTCTTGAAAACACAATTCGGTACGCCCCGTGGCGCAAACTCTCAGCCAACTGCATACAATGGAATAAGGCGCTTCTGGAACGGTCGGAGAGCCATGGACCGGGCCTGGGGGCGCGCGGTCAACGAGTTTTTTCCGGAAATTGCCTAAGCGCTTTGTTATGAGGATTTTGCCTGTAAACCTTTTATTCTGACGATTTTAGGGGTATCCGATTTTGTAAGTGCCTCATTCTGGCTATTTTGCGCGACGATCCGGGGGGGGTACCCCCCCGCCACAGGAGACACCCATGCAGACCAACGACGTTGTCGATAGCTTCACCCTTCAGGACCAGGACGGCCACTACGTCTCGCTCTCCGACTTCGCAGCAAGTCCCGTCGTCCTCTTCTTCTACCCGCGCGCCGATACCCCTGGCTGCACGGTTGAGGCTTGCGGCTTTCGCGACAGCTTCGAAAAGCTGAAGGCTGCCGGGGCGGTCATACTCGGCATCTCGCGCGACACCGTCAAGGCCCAGAAGAAGTTCGAGGAGAAGTTCGATCTCAACTATCCGCTGCTCGCCGACCCCGACGAAAAGGTCTGCCGCTACTTCGGCGTCATCAAGCCCAAAAGCATGTACGGCAAGCTCGTCAGCGGCATTGAACGTACGACCTTCGTGATCGCGCCCGCCGATGCCGGGGGCAAACAGCGCATCCTGCACGTCTTCGAAAAGGTCAAGCCCGAAGGGCACCCCGAAGAGGTCCTCGCCCTTTTGCAGAAACCGCGCTGACGTCCGTGCCCACACCGCTCACCACCGCCGTCGCGATTACCGCAACCGCCGGTCTGCTGGCCGGCGGAATCGCCTACGCATCCCTCTACCCGACCTCTCAGATCTTCGGCCGCGTCCTCATCGCGGGCCGAGATCCGCGGCAGCTTGCCCTTACTTACGACGACGGTCCCAACCCGGCCGTGACACCACGTCTGCTCGACCTGCTCGCCCAACATCAGGTCCGAGCGACCTTCTTCCTGATCGGGAGCTTCGCACGCCAGCAACCGGCGCTCGCCCGGGAGATCGCCACCGCTGGCCACCTCATCGGCAATCACACGCTGACTCACCCCAAGCTCGCCTGGCAGAGCTCCGAACGAATTCGGCAGGAGCTCCATGACGGGAGCCGCCTCATCGAAGACATCGTCGGCGCGCCCGTCCGTTACTTCCGGCCGCCGCACGGCTCACGCCGGCCCTATGTCATGCGAGCGGCCGGCGAACTCGGCTTGTGCACAGTCCTCTGGAACGTGACCGCTGCGGACTGGAACCCCATCGGCACCGATGCCATCACCAGAAATGTGGAGCGTGGCATCCTTCGCAACCAGGGCCGCAGCCGTGGATCGAACATTCTGCTCCACGACGGAAGCCACAAAAACCAGGACGCCGACCGTCAAGCCACCATAGAATCCACGGAGCGCGTCCTCGTCCACCACGCCGCGGCCAACTTCGTTACCGTGGACGCATGGCGATAAATCCCCGCTAAGCTCGAAGCGTCTCCCGGGCCGCCTCGATCGTCGCCTGGACCTCATCGGCTCCGTGGGCTGCAGAGACAAACGCCGCCTCAAACTGACTCGGCGGAAGCCACACCCCCGCCTCCATCATGCCCCGGTGAAACCGCCCAAACGCGGCCGTGTCGCTGGTCGAAGCACTCGCAAAATCCGTCACGGCGTGCGGCGTAAAGAACCATGTAAACATCGACCCTACCTGGTTCGTCGTCAACCCGACGCCCCGTTCGCGAGCAATCGCGGCCACACCCTCCGCAATCGCCCTCGTCGTGCGTTCTAGCCCGGCGTACACCTCGTCCTCACGCGCGATCAACTCACTCAAAGTAGCAATTCCGGCGGCCATCGCCAGCGGGTTGCCGCTCAGCGTACCCGCCTGGTAGACCGGCCCCAGTGGCGCCAGCGAAGCCATCACATCCGCCCTGCCACCAAAGGCTCCGCAAGGCAGCCCGCCCCCCAGAATTTTGCCGATAGTAGTCAGATCGGGACGTATACCGTAGAGTTGCTGCGCACCGCCAAGCGAGAGCCGAAAGCCCGTCATCACCTCGTCAAGAATCAGCAATGCTCCATGCTTCTCCGTCAGCGCACGCAGCCCTTCGAGATAACCGGACGCAGGCACGATCGTCCCTGCGTTCCCCACCACCGGCTCAACTATGACGCAAGCAATCTTTCCCGCATAGGTATCGAACGCAGCCGAAACGGCGGCGACATCGTTATAGGGCAGCGCAAGCGTATCCTTCGCGGTGCCTTCAGGAACACCGGCTGAACCGGGAATGCCGAGCGTCGCCACACCTGACCCTGCCTTCACCAGCATTGGGTCCGAGTGCCCGTGATAGCAGCCCTCGAACTTCACGACGATATCCCGGCCCGTGAATCCACGCGCCAGGCGAACCGCCGACATACAAGCCTCCGTGCCGGAACTGGTGAAACGCAGCCTCTCAATTGACGGCATACAACGTGTGACCAACTCCGCCAGATTTGCCTCAGCAGCAGTGGACGCGCCGAAGCTGGCGCTCTTTCCGGCAGCTTCCCGCACAGCTTCCACCAGCGCCGGATGTGCATGACCTAGGATCATCGGCCCCCACGACCCAAACAGATCGACATACCGATTGCCATCAACATCCCACAGATGCGCTCCCTCCGCCCGGTCGACAAAGGGTGGGTCTCCCCCAACAGCACGAAAAGCCCGGACCGGCGAGTCCACCCCTCCAGGTAGAAGAGATTCAGCTCGCTGCTGCAACTCGCGAGAACGTCGCATGGTCCTTGGCATTCTTCGAGTATAGAAGTGGGGCGGTGTGCCGTATGGCAGTCACGAGCCTGTGACAATCGTGCTGCTAGACTGAACTTCTTTCCTGAGCAGAAGGATGGTGCATCACTTGCCCGACGACGATATCCTCCCCGCGTCCGAAGTAAACGCCGAGGCCAGCAACGCCGAGGCCAGAAACGCCGATGAGCTTCCGCCCACCATGCAGAAGCCTGGCGCGGCGCGCAAGGCAACTGCTTCATCAAAGGCCTCCATAGCCTCCATAGCCTCCAGTCATCCAGTCAGCTATGCCGATGCCGGAGTCGATATCTCTTCCGGTGATCGCATCAAACAGCGGATCAAGATGCTCGCACGCAAGACCTTCAACAAGCAGGTGCTGAGCGAGATCGGCGGTTTCGGAGGGATGTTCGCACTCGATCTCGCCAAGTTCCCCAACCCCGTCCTCGTCTCTTCCGCCGACGGTGTGGGCACAAAGCTCAAGGTCGCGTTCGAGCTCGGAATTCACCACACTGTCGGACAGGATCTCGTCAATCACTGCGTCAACGACATCGCTGTTCAGGGCGCGACACCACTCTTCTTTCTCGACTACCTTGCCACGGGGAAGCTCGACGACTCTACCGTAGAGACCGTGGTGCGCGGACTCTCCGAGGCGTGCCGCATGAACGGCTGCGCACTGATCGGCGGAGAGACGGCGCAGATGCCGGGCTTCTATGCCGATGGCGAGTACGACCTTGCCGGAACCATCGTGGGTGCGGTGAATCGCGACAAGATCGTTACGGGAGAGGGAATACAGATCGGCGATATTCTCATCGGCCTGCCCTCGAACGGCCTGCACACAAACGGCTACTCCCTCGCGCGCAAGCTGCTCTTCGAGGTCGCCGGATACGGACCCGATCAGTACGTGAACGAGCTCAAAGACAAGACCGGTGCCGCTCTGATGCGTACACATCGCAGTTATCTCTCCGTCATCAAGAAGCTTTACGGCGCGGAGATTGTCGTCGGCATGGCACACATTACGGGCGGCGGCATCACGGAGAATCTGCCGCGCATTCTCCCCCGCGGAACGAGCGCGATCGTCGACCTTGCCAGCTGGCAGGTTCCCCCCTTGTTTGAACACATCCGTCAGCTCGGCTCGGTAGAACCCGAAGAGATGATGCGTACGTTCAACATGGGCATCGGCCTCATCTGTGTCATCCCCGCAGAGCAGGTCAAGAGAGCGAAAGCTGTACTAAACCGCGCAAACGAACGCCACTGCATCATCGGGCGCATCGTACGGGGCGATCGCAAGGTCATTTACCACTGAGAGAGGAGATCGCCTGATGAAGCGCCTCGGCATTCTTCTCTCCGGCCGCGGATCTAACTTCCTCGCCATCGACCGGGCGATCCGTGATGGTCGTTTACAAGGCGCTGAGATCTGTGCCGTGCTCTCGAATCGAGAAGACGCTCCGGGCCTGAACCTTGCGCGCGAGTTCGGATTTCCGGCGTTTGCCGTGCCCCCTGCTGGACGTTCACGCGCGGAACACGATGCAGAGATGATCGCTCTTCTGCGGCGATTTCAGGCGGACCTCGTCTGCCTCGCCGGTTATATGCGTCTGCTATCGCCGCACTTCGTGCAAGCGTTTCCTGGCTGCATTCTCAATGTGCACCCATCGCTGCTTCCTGCCTTTCCTGGTCTCGACGCGCAACGGCAGGCATTGGAGTATGGCGCCAAGGTAAGCGGATGCACAGTGCATTTTGTCGACGAGGAACTCGATCACGGCGCAATCGTTCTGCAACGCTCGGTAGCCGTGGAGGATGCGGATACTCCTGAGTCTCTATCTGCGCGCATCCTCGACCAGGAGCACATCGCTTACGCCGATGCCATTGCCAAGGTCATCTGCGGACAGTATGAGATTCGTGGCCGGAGATACGTTTCAAAGCTGTGAAGCAATGCGCAGGGCCGTAGCCCCCCGGCAATCACGGTTGCCACGAATTCGGTGCAACCGCTGCACCCGCTGCACGTGTCCTATTGTCGCGAGGTGATGTATGGCACCGAAATCCGCAAGTAGTAAATCAAAGGCGAGTTCCAACACTGCTGCGAAGAAGAGCACGTCGAAGACCGCAGCGAAGAAGGCAGCAACCAAGGGTTCCGCAGAGAAGGCGTCCACGAAGTCTTCCGCAAAGAAGTCGCCGGCTGGAAAGACCTCCTCGAAGAAGAGCACGAGCGAAAGGAAGTACTCGCCCGCCGCAGGTAAGAATGTCGAGCGCGAGATGCGCGAGATGAAGCAGGGCAAGCTGAAGAGCGGCGGCAATGGTAAAAAGGTGACCAATCCCAAGCAGGCGATCGCGATCGGTTTATCGGAGGCTCGTCGCGCGGGCAAGAAGGTTCCACCAAATCCAAATAAATAGATCGGCAGGCCGAAGCGAGTTCGACATTCAGGACTTGGTGGCCGCTCCTGCAGATGCTGTTGCGGGGGTGGTCGTTGAAGAAGCTGGTGCAGGCGTACTCTGGGCTGCGGTGCCGGATGCGTCTCCACCAGAGCTGGGGCCCTTCGATGAGGAATCTGGTGTACCGCCTTCGCTCTTGTTCTCTGCTTTCGACTCGGCTTTGCTCTCGCCAGCCGCTGCTGGCTTCGGTGAGGAGTAAAGATCCTTGTACCAGCCGCCGCCTTTGAAGGCGATATTCGGTGCAGAGATAACACGCTCGAGGTGTCCGCCGCAGTGGGGGCACTCGGTAATCTCCGGGTCGGAGAACTTCTGGCGTTTTTCGGTATGGCGGTGGCACTGCTGACAGCTGTATTCGTAAAGCGGCATTCTTCTTCCTTCCGAACCTATAGCTTACCGAGTGCGACAAGACGCACGCTGGCGATCGCTTCCACCCTTCGGAGAGCACCTACGGCGGAAGCAGCCGCCTGTGCGTTGGGCACGTCAACCTGCACGACAGCGAGCGCCTGTCCCTGGGGCACACTGTGCGGTCGGACCGACCGCGCCGGGTCCGAGGCACGACCCAGGGCGAAGTTGGCGATATTCAGCGAATGCTCGCCAAGAATGGTGCCGATGCGGCCAATCACGCCTGGGACGTCGTGGTTCCGGATGGCGATCAGGGTGCCGTGGAGGGGCGCCTCGATGTCTATGCCGTCGTATGTGAGCAGGCGTGGTGAGGCGCCGTGCAGGACGGTAGCGGACGCACTGGCGTCGCCGTCGGAGGAGTGCAGCGTGAGCTTGAGGACGGAGCCTGCGCCGCCGGAGACGAACTCGCGCTTGTCCTCCTGGATTCGGATGCCGCGCTCCGCTGCGATGGCTGCGGCGTTGATACGATTCACGGCGTCCGTGTTGGAGAGGATGCCATTGATCGCGGCGTTGCGGATGAGGTCTGTTTTGCCCTGCGCGATGCGGCCCGTGTAGGTGATCTGAATGTTTTCGAGGTTGCCGGGAGTGGCGTGGGAGAGGAACTGGCCGAGCCGGTCGGCCATCTCGATGTAGGGCGCGAGCTCGACGTACTCCTCGTGCGAGAGTGAGGGGACGTTGACGGCGTTCTGGACGACGCCCAGCTTCAGGTAGTCGCGGACCTGCATGGCTAGCTGGATGCCGATGGCCTCCTGCGCCTCGTCGGTCGCGCCGCCGATGTGCGGCGACAGCATGACGTTGTCGAGCTCGAAGATAGGGCGAGTCTTTGAGCGGTTCTTTGGGAAAGACGTCGAGGGCGGCGCCGGCTACCTTGCCGGACCGGAGCGCCTCCGCCAAGGCTTCGTCGACGATCAGCTCGCCGCGGGCGCAGTTCACGATGCGGATGCCGGGCTTCATGATGGCGATGGACTGCCGGTTGATCAGGCCCTCGGTCTGGCTGGTGAGGCCGACGTGGAGCGTCAGGTAATCCGACTGACGGAAGATGTCGTCAATCGGTACGAGGGTCACGTCGTTCTCACGCGCGATCACCGGCGCGATAAACGGGTCGTAGCCGATCAGCGTCATGCCGAAGGCGCGGGCGCGGCGGGCCACTTCCAGGCCGATGCGGCCAAGGCCGACGATGCCGAGCGTCTTTCCGCGCAGCTCGGTTCCCTGGAGAGATTTCTTCTCCCACTTGCCGGCGTGCATGGAGCTGTTGGCCTGCGGCTACCTTGCGGCCCATTGCGATCATCAGGCCCAGGGTGAGCTCGGCGACGGCGACGGCGTTGGCGCCCGGGGTGTTCATGACCACGATGCCGTGGCGGGTAGCGGCATCGGTGTCGATGTTATCGACGCCGACACCGGCGCGGCCGATGACTCGGAGCTTCGGTGCGTGCTCCAGCAGGGCGGCGTCGGCCTGAACCGCGGATCGCACAACCAGGGCATCGGCGTCCGCCAACTCCTGAGCCAGCGTGCCGTTGATCTTGTCGGCGGTGACGATCTGCCAACCAGGTTCCTGCTGCAGGACGTTAAGGGTAGAAGCAGAGACTTTCTCAGCGAGAACAATTTTCATTGGTGCTTCGATCTTACCGTGAGACGGAGGCGGAGGGGTCCCCCCCTCCCTACCTCGTCAAAGTATCTGAAATGAGAGAGATACAGAACTAAGCCCACGCAAAGTATTCCATCCAAATGGGTTACCGCCAAAGTCCTGACATCATTAGACTTAGTCGGCTCCGGTAAGCACCTGGAATTTTCTTCAGAGCAGCCCCTACTTCCATTCTAGCTGTCCGAGGCAGCATCTACGCCAAAGCACCGCCGTTGAGCTACCGGAATTTGAGTAAGACGGCGTCGCGGAAAAAGACGAGGTCATGCTCCAGAAGCGCCGGACAGCAGGATAGGCAGCGTGGGTGTCTGCGATCCGCCTTCGTTTTCGATGGTTACGGCGAAGCCCGAAGCTGCTACGGCGCGCGGGAACCGGGCGTGGACGACGGTGGCGTCGCCCCGGACATCCGGCGAGAAGGTTCCCGCGGGTACGGGCTTAGATCCATCGGCCGGCAGGATCCATAGCTGATAGACCTTATCTGGTTTGAGCGGCGCCATGTTGCTGGCGAGGAAGACGAGGGTTCCGCGGCTGGCAACATAGGTGGCGCGGCCCGTGGGAGCGGCCTGACTCTTTGGCCTGGTGAGGGTGACCCGGAGGGCTGACCGATCGGTCAGGGCGTCAAGCACCTCGCGCGCCCTGACGGCATCGGTGGTAAGTTGGGCGACCTGGCTGGCCTGCGCGGCGACGGTGGCCCGCAAAGTGTCGCGTTCGCGTTCTGCACTTGCCCGCGCCTGTTCGGCGTTGGAGACGGACGCCGTCCGCTGCTTGAGATCTGCAGATAGCTGGTCGAGACGAGCGGTCTCCGACGTTGCCGATCTCCTGAGTGTTTCGCCCTCGCTCTTTGCGGCTTCCACAGCGGCGTTCAACTGCTCGATGCGCTTTTCCTGCTCCGCGATTTCGCCAGTGAGCGCATCGCGCTGGTGATATACGTCCGCTGTCTCGGAGGACATCTGCACGACCTGTCCGGTCTGGGCGGTGAGGGTGGCGTGCAGCGCGGTGCGATCGTGGTAGAGCTTTCCGGCGGCAACGGCAAGACAGGCGGCCAGTGCCCACCCAACCCAGGGCAGAACCGCTCCGGTTGCTCGTGTGCGCCTCGTCTCGGGGAGGAGCGCGGTTACGGAGGCAGGCTTGCCGATTGGGACGGCCTTCCTCTCCCGCGCGAGGCGCTCCAGGAACCGCTGGGTGCTGCCTTCGGGGAGCGGCTGCATGTCGACGGTCGTTTGAGCATAGGCTCCGAGCCGCGCCTGAAGCTCGGCAAGCCGGCTTCTGGTCTCATGGTTTTCCGCGACCTCGCGCGCGAGGGCCGAGGCCTCCGGCTCCGCGAGCAGATGCATCGCGTAGAGAGCCAGATCGTCGTCCTCGAAGTACCGGTTCGCGTTCATCGCGGAAAAGCCTTTCCCAACGTTTGCAGCGCGCTTCTGATTCTTGTCTTCACGGTCCCCAGGGGGGATCCGGTCATCTCAGCGATCTCCGTGTGAGTGCAACCATCAAAGAAGGCCATCTCCAGGGTCTTCTGCTGTTCTTCGGGCAGCTCCGCGATCACGACTTTCACACGCTCGAGCAGCACATTCTGCTCGGCGGCATTGGCGACGTTGAACGGTGAGGCCAACGGGAGATCATCGACGGACTCGGAGGGCCGTTTTTTTCGCAGCTGATCGATTGCCCGATTTCGCGCAACAACTGCCAACCAACCTCCGAGACTTCCACGTGTCGCGATAAAGCTCGTGGGACTGCGCCAGATCTGCAGAAAGATCTCCTGGAGGATGTCTTCCGCCGCAGCTGGATCGCGAAGAACCCGCAAGGCTACCGAGTACACGAGCTTCGAATAGCGTGCAAACAGGCACGCCATGGCGTCTTCATCGGCTCGCTGAATGAGAGCGAGGAGCGATGAATCCGATTCCGTCGAAGCTGTGGACACGTCTAGCGCGTCGGGGTCTCTAGGCATAACACGTCGGTCGATCTACAGCAGATTCAGTGGCCTGCCAATTACTGCCCTGGAATCAAAACTTTGGTCATCGCATTCCGATGCCATCCGCGCACCGTACGATCTTATGCCCTGTTCCCTGCAGAGGTGCTCGCCCGAAAGTTTAAAACTGGGCGCCCGGTCAAGACCCTCACCAACGCGCACAAGCGGGGTCCCCAGGCGGACTCAGATTCAGCGGCTTTCGAGTTCGGCGGCGTACCGATACTTGTTTTGCAGATCCGGAAGAAGATGTTCAAGCTGATCGAGCTGGGCAAGGAGATCGGTCGTCTTACCCATCAGCTGCGCGAGCTGGTCGAGCTGGAGGTCTTCGATGTTGACTTCGGCGGCGACGATGCTGGGAGCCTTGCCCTGGCTGGTGAAGAGGGTGGCGCCCAGTGAGTTGATGTAGTCCTGCTGGCCGTAGATCGCCGAGAGGCTCTGGAGCTCGTCGTAGCGCATATAGGCGAGTGATCCTGTACTGCGGGCGGTGCTCCAGGCGGAGTTTTCGAATCCCGACCAGTCGAGGGTGAAGGAGAGTTTTCCATGCGGAGCGCGGGGGTGATCGCGGAGCTGCCGGATCACGACGATGTTCGCCTGCATGCGAAGGGCGTCTTCGCGGAG
The DNA here is from genome assembly GCA_963778445.1 of uncultured Acidobacteriaceae bacterium. Classification (GTDB taxonomy): domain Bacteria; phylum Acidobacteriota; class Terriglobia; order Terriglobales; family Acidobacteriaceae; genus Edaphobacter. The sequence goes on from CAVZUG010000001.1 coordinate 1,047,119, forward strand.
GTGGGCGAGGTTTTGCGGAAGGAGCTGCTGGTTCCCCTCGACCTCGCGATGAATATTTTCCCGAGCTACGGCGACGAGGTGACGGTGGTGTATCCACTCGACCGAGGCCTCGAGGCCGAGCGCGATCAGCAGGCCGATGGTGATGGTGGCGATGTGGAGGAGGAAGTCGCGCCAGCCATGGATGGGCTCGTGAGGTGAGTGGACGTCAAGCATGATGTGGCTCCAATCAGTCTTGGGAACGATTTGCGCGCAGTGTCCGATGAGTGGTTCTATTCACGTTCGAGATGCTTGCGGAGATCTTTGAGGAGAAGCATCAGGTGGAGATCGTCGTTCGGCGAGGGTTGAAAGCCGAACTTCTCGTAGAAGGCTCTTGCGGAGTGGTCGACGGCATGAACGAGAACAGCGCGGATGCCGAGAACATTTGCCGCCGACGCGATGCGCAGAAGGGCATCCTTGAGGAGCGCCTTCCCCAGTCCTGAGCCCTGTTCCTTTTTGTCTACGGCGAGACGCCCAAGGACGGTGACCGGAACCGGATGGTTGGCGAGGCCATGCGCGACCCGGGCCGTGGCGTCGATCCGCGCAATGCTTCCAGCGGAGAGTGCATAGTAGCCGACCACAGTGTTTGCGCGATGAACGACGTAGGTTCGCGCGCTGTCGCTCGACTGGTTTACAAGCGCATATCGCTTGAGCCACAGATTGAGTGATCCATGCGCCCCACAATCGAACGCGCCGAGGTCGTGGGTCGCTGCAAGTAACTCGACAGGCGAGAGCGGGGGCATCTACTTCCGATCGAGAACACCGGGTTCAGTCAGGAGCTTGCGAAGTTCTGGGTTATGCGTTGGCGGCGCATCCAGGGCTTTGGCGAAGGCAGTCCATTGTTCTTCGGTGTAGAAGAAGTATCGCTGGGAAGCGAGCGCCTCTTCCGCTCTGAGGCATGCGCTCTCCACGAGGAAGCTGGAGACGTTTGAGCTTGCCTGCTGGGCCGCCTGTCGAAGGAGATGAGCCTGAGCTTCGGTGACTCGGATATTGATCCGCTTGGTGCGGGTTGTCGTGTCGCTGGCACGCATAGAGCCTCTTGTACATACATTGTACGCCGGAATTCGGTACGGATCTCAGCGGAAGAAGTGCGGGACGAAGCTGGAGAGGTTACCGGTTATGGGGCCGGCGGACTCGCGGATGCCCATGCCGGCGCACTCCCCGTCGACCATCCAGAGGCCGAGGACGGGATGGCGCGGCTGGTTGCGGGCGTCGGGGAAGATGGCGGGCGGGGCGAGGGCCTGAAAGATGAAGCGGGCGTTTCCGTAGGAGCCGGGGCTTTCGATGGTAGTGCCATCCGCGTAGGTGATGGAGATATTTTCGCCCTCGCGAGAGAGGAGCGGCTTACGGACGCAGGCGATTAGATTGCGAGGGCTGTCGAAGTGGGCTTCGAGTAGCAGGGGGTGGTTAGGGTAGAGCTCCCAGAGGATGGGTAGGATGCCCTTGTTGGAGAGGAGCATCTTCCAGATGGGCTCGATCCAGTCATGCGTGTGGGGGTTATCTGTCCGTAGGTCTTGAGCGCGTTGGGGCCGAAGTCCTCCTGGAGCATGGTCTCCCAGGGGTAGAGCTTGAAGAGGGTCTCAATCTGGTTTTCTGCGAGGTCGACGAAGCATTGGCGAGCGGCGTTCCAGCCGATGTCGAGCATGGGGATGCGGCGGGTCTGGAGGCCTGCCTGCCGGGCGGTGTCTTCGAGGTAGGCGAGGGTGAGGAGTGTCCTCCGGGGTGTCGACGCCCGCGAAGTAGACGGGCTTGCTGCAGGTATTGGGTGACGTCCTTCCATTTGGCGATCAGGCGCTCGTGGAGGGAGTTGAACTGGTCGGTTCTTCCGGTGAGGGTGGGGGCTTGATGCTCGAGCCAGTTCCACTGGATGACGGCGGCTTCGAGGAGGGAGGTGGGGGTGTCGGCGTTGTACTCGAGGAGCTTGGGCGGGTGGCCTGAGGTTGCGCCGGCCCACATGACGTCGAAGCGGCCGTAGAGGGCGGGCGGCTCGGCGTTCCAGGCGGCTTCGATGGCGGGGACCGCGGCGGCGGGGATGGTCGAGGTCGGCGTAGCGGCGCTTGTCGATGATGTGCTGGGCGGCGGCGAGGCACATGGTCTGGAGCTCGTTGGCGGCGGCTTCGAGGGTGTCGATCTCGGCGGCGGTGAACTCGTAGGCGGCGGACTCGTCCCAGTAGGGCTCGCGCCGTTTCGAGGGTGTGGAAGGTGAGGCCCTGCTGATTCGACGGTCTGCTGCCAGTTGGGGCGCGGGGTGAGGGAGATGCGTTGCATTATTCTCCGTGCGCCTCCAGCCGTAGTGCGCCGCCTTCGCCGCCGCCGCCGGCGTGGGAGCCGCCGGAGGAGAAGGAGCGGCCGAAGCCTCCGCGGGTGGTGGAGGAGTAGCTGTGGCCGGCGAGGGGGGAGGTGGTTCCTCCGGAGACGACGGAGCCGAGACCGCGGCCGCCGGAGCCGCCGTAGTAGTAGTGGTAGAGCGTGACGTAGGGGAGGATGCCGAGGCCGTTGTGCTGGCGCTGGGCGTTTGCTGCTCCTGAAGCTGGCGTTGCTGGGCGGCGTCTCCAGGCTGGTTGGCGCAGAGCTTGTCGTCGACGACCTTGTTGTTTTCGTCGACGCAGCGCTGCATCTCGGGCTGGTGGCAGCCGGAGAGGAGGGCGAGGGCGGTGGAGGCGAGGAGCGGGGCGGCGACTTGGGCGGAGCGGCGCATGCGTAACGTTGAGACAGTCTACTCGCCAGTTCCGAATGCAAACATAATTCCCCCAACGGCTGCTACCAAAATCCAGCTACCGAACGTATTCGCCAAATCCGCCGCGTTGCGTGGCGTGAAGCATAATGATGACCTGGGAGAGGAATCTCACTACCACCTGATACGAACGTTTTGGACGAATCCAGCGATCCGCCGTAGTAGTAGTGGTACTGCTTCAGAGCACCAGCAATTTGCGCTTCGATTTTCATCAATGCAACGGCTGTCTTCAACGATGGCGTTTTTCTGGTCTACACAGCGCCGCACCTCGGACGTTCTGCAGCCGGAGAGAAGCCCTATCGCAGTAGAGGCGAGAAATGGGGCGGCGACTTGTGCGGAACGGCGCATGAGATGATTGAGGAGAATGCTATCGCAGGATGAGTCTAAGGCTGATGGAGGAAAGCGGTTCGCGCGCCGCGCGAATACCCCACCCTTTCGGCAAGTGCGCCGAGAGGGTGGGGCACCCGGGTTGCGGCTAGACGCCGGCGGTGGTGTGTTCGGTGCGGGGGTCCTTGTTTTTTGTGAGTGTCGAGGGGTTGGGTGTGGGAGCCGGCTTCGGGGTGCTGGAGGGCGCAGGCGCTGTCGGGGCGACCGCAGATGCAGGTGCGTCTTTCGGCTTGGGGGTGGGTGGCCTCGGCGAAGAGCTTCTGGGCGGCGATGAGGCCGTCGCCGAACTGGATGGTGCGGCCGTTTGCGGTGGCCTGGGGGATGCTCTTGAGGACGACTTGTTCGAGCGCGCCGATGAGGGCGATGGTGTCCATGTAGTCGAAGAAGCCGAGGTGGGCGATGCGGAAGATCTGGCCCTTCATCTCGCCCTGGCCGTTGGTGATGATGGCTCCGAAGCGGGATTTGAGCTCTTTGACGATGAGGCCGGAGTCGACGCCGGCGGGAGGGATGACGGCGGTGGCGGCGGCCGAAGGGGCGTCGGGCGCGAAGAGGGTCATGCCGAGCGCGGTGACGGCGGCGCGGGTCATGGCGGCGACGGTTTCGGCGTTGTCGACGAGCTTTCTGCGGCCGGCAACGAGGTCGCCGGCGGGATTCTCGGCCGTGGCGGCCTGGGCGGCGATCCAGTCGAGCGCGGCTCCGAGGGCGGCGATGAGGGCGACGGCGGGGGTGTAGGCGGACTCGCCGGCGCGGGCGTTCTTGCGCTCCTTGCGGAGATCGAAGTAGTAGCGCGGGTTGTAGGTGGCTTCCATGCGATCCCAGGCGCGCGGGCCGATGGCGAGGTAGGAGAGGCCGGGCGGGATCATGACGGCCTTTTGCGAGCCGCCGATGAGGACGTCGACGCCCCAGCCGTCCATGTCGAGGTGGGTGGTGCCGAGGCCGGTGATGGCGTCGACGACGAGGAGGGCCTCGGAGTGGGTGTCTTTGAGAAGCTTGGCGACGGCGGGCACGCAGTGGCGGACGCCGGTGGAGGTCTCGGTGGCCTGCATGAAGACGCAGCGGGTTTCAAGCTTGAGGGCGGCTTTGACCTCGTCGAGCGAGAAGGTCTGGCCGTAGGGGGCGCTGACGACGTCGACGTGGCAGCCGAACGCCTTTGCGAGAGCCGTCCAGCGCTCACCGAATTTGCCGGCGGTGAGTACGAGGACGCGGTCGCCGGGAGAGGTGAGGTTGGAGACGGCGGCTTCCATGGCTCCGGTGCCGGAGGAGGAGAGGAGGATGACGTCGCCGGTCTCAGTGCCGACGAACTGCTTGAGTTGGGCGAGGACGCGGGTGTAGAGGGCGCGGAACTCGGGGGTGCGGTGGTGGATGTCGGCGGCAGCCATGGCAAACTGCGCGGCGGGGAGCAGGGGGGTGGGGCCAGGGGTGAAGAGGCGGGTTTTGCGGATCATGGAAAGATTGTATTTGGGTGCAGGCTGAAAAGGGGTTCGCGATCGCAAGGGGCGTGTTCGGTAACGACGATGCCTCTGGTGGTGAGGACCGGGTTCGTGTGCCCGGAGTAGAGGATCCCTGTTCTGCATGGTCGATGTGGGGCGGCGACCTTACTTGAACTTACTTGAACGTTACTTACGAGCCATTTCGTCTTTCGGATTTGCATCCGCGAACAAGTCTTTCGTAAGCACTTCAAGTGTTTGAGCTTGTTACCACAGGGTGTCTCCACTTGCTGCCAAGTTGCTGTCAGGCGACCTCTTCAGAGCCTAGTCTCTATCCGGGCACGAACTGTGGCCGAGCAGAGGACGAGATAAAACGTTGTGCGCTGAAGGCTCTTTTCCTTCTTACCGCACCATTCACACACGGACGACAACGCTCTTTATGGAGATCGCAATGAAGCAGGAAGAGACAGGCACATTGACATCAGGCCGTCGTAGTTTTCTTAGAGGTGCAGGGCTCACGGGAATCGGTCTCGCGGGTGCTGCCGTAATTGGTACCAGGCTTGGAAGCAGCGAGCAGAAGGTCGAGGCCGCTTCCGTCAGCGACGTCGACGTCCTGAATTTTGCCTTGAACCTCGAATATCTTGAAGCCGAGTTTTACGCTGTGGCGACCTATGGAGCGACGCTGGTTCAACTGGGCGTGATCTCAAGCTCCGACCAGACGGGCCCCACGACCGGCGGGCACATGGTGCCGGGCTTCGGGAAGCTTCCGGAGGCATTTCTGGCGAGCGCTTTGCGGATGGACGAGATTCTCCATGTGATGTTTCTTCGCAAAGCTCTGGGATCGTACGCAGTCAAAAAGCCTGCGATCAACCTCGATGCGCTCGGCTATGGTTTCGCAGACGTTAATAGCTGGTTGAAACTTGCGCGTCAGTTTGAGGATGTGGGCGTCAGCGCGTATCTCGGTGCGGCTCCACTGATTGCAACGAGCCCGTACCTACCGGCGGCGGCGGCGATTCTTGGAACCGAAGCGCAACACTCGGGCTCGATCCGGGACGTTTGCATTATGAACGGCGTGTCCAGCCCCGCAGTCGACGGGCTCGACATTCCTCCAACCCCGCAGAAGCCTTACGCTGTGGATAGCGATGGTTTGAGCATTCCCCGGACGACCGCGCAGGTACAGAACATTGTTTACGCGGGCGGCAGGTGCTCGGGCGGCTTCTATCCCGAGGGCATGAACGGATCGATTGCCTGCCAGGCGTAGCCGACAGACTTGCGCGATGTGACACACACGAGCAGATGCCCTCGATGGATCGAGGGCATCTTTTTGCGCGAATGTTTGTAACCGACTGGGCTGGTCGACTGAAGTTTAGAGAGTGATTACCTGATCGGGCGGATTGCCGGCCAAGGCGGCGTAGAGCTGAGGAAAGCAGCCGGCGACTACGCCATCCACGAGACCTCGGGCTGTGACGTTGCCGTTTCCGCATTGGTCCAAGGCGCCATCGGCGAGGTTGCGTCGCACGGCACATTGATCGCAGACCATCAGAAGAATGCCCTGCTCTCTCGCAATCCTGCCCAAACGCTCCCCGACGGGATCGCCGCTTCGAAGACAGAAGAGGTTGTCATCAAAGAAGAAGATGCCGGCGACCTTTGCGCCGTGAGTTCCCCTCTCCAACTGCGGCAGGATCATGGTGGCGAGCTTCCCTGTGCTGGCCATATTGGTGGCAAGGATGTAAGCGACTGTCATTTCGGGTGCGGGCCTTTCCTGGGGGACGGTGAGAGGGACAGATCTTCGGAGAATGTTGAACTGATACCCGTTAGCGAGCCGGCGGCGTCAAGGTTCGCGCATGGAAACCCATGCTTTCGATAACGGCAGCAATGGTCTCCTTCGACGTGGAAACGGGTTGATAGGTGATGGTCGCCAGAGCTTCCGGGTACGTGGCTTTGGCGGCGACGATGCCCTTTTCGCGCATCAGCAAGGTCTCAAGGCCTACGGCGCAGGTGATGCAGGTGAAGCCCTCGACCTGGAAGAGGGCGGTTTCCTTCCGCTGCGTGCCTGCTCGTGAGAGGGTTGTGAGGCCGCCAGCACCGGCCAGGGTTACCAATCCAAGAAATCGTCGACGAACCATTCTGTTCCTTCTGCGGAGGGCTTCCCCCCGGGGATTGGAGCGCGATACAGCCGGGTGGGTCGTTGCCGAGGATAGTGTCCGCTCGGGCGCATCGCAATCGATCAAAAGGTGGATTAGGTTGACCCTCAGCGCTGTGGGGTTACAGGGTCCCTGTACAGAGCGCGATCTATGATGGTGGTGTAGTCGTGCGAGGTGATGGGAATGGCAATTTCCGAGAGGATCCAGGCAGACATCGTGGTGGCGATGAAAGCCAAGGATGAGCACAAGCTGACGACGCTGCGGATGGTGAAGTCGGCGATGAAAAACAAGGAGATCGAAAAGCGGGCTCCGCTGGGCGAGGAAGAGGAGCAGGCGATCCTGACGACGCTGATCAAGCAGAGGAAGGATTCGGTGGAGCAGTTTACCAAGGGCAACCGGCCGGAGCTGGCGGAGAAGGAGGCGATCGAGATCAAGATGATCGAGTGCTATCTGCCGCAGTCTGCGAGCGAGGAGGAGGTGCTGGCGATTGTGCAGGGTGCGATCGAGCACCTGGCGAAGGATGCGGGCGGGGTGCGGCCGGGTCCGAAGGATATGGGATCGGCGATGCGGGTGGTGAAGCAGAGGATTGCGGCGAGCGGGATACGGGCGGACGGATCGATGGTGAGCGCGATGGTAAAGGCGGAGCTGGCGAAGTAGGCTGGGCCACCCGTAAGCCTGCGCGATTTACTACGGATGTGCGCTGAAACACAGAGCAGGTCGCTGCATGCGGGTCGAGAAGTCTGAATTTCTGATGATTTTTCTCTCGAAGAGGCGATTTCTCAGCTGCACGGGGTGGAGTGTGCATCCAAGCGCAAGGCGATCTTTATGGATCGGGAAAGAGGTACGGTATGGGTTTGCTGGATATGGTTGAGTCGATGGCAGGAGGCGGCGGAGACCACGCCAAGGTTGCGGGAGGCCTGGTGCAGGAGCTGCAGGGGCAGCCGGGCGGTGTCGCTGGGATGTTTCAATCGTTTCAGCAGAACGGGATGGGCGGCCTAGTACAGCAGTGGGCCGGGGGACAGACGCAGCCGGCGACTCCGGATCAGGTGCAGCAGGGATTGGGCGGGACGGGGATTATCGACCGGATCTCGCAGCGAACGGGAGTTTCGCCGGGCGTGGTGAAGGCGGGTCTGGCAGTGGCGGTTCCGCTGGTGATCCATCACTTTGTGGCGAACGGGCATGTGACGCCGGACGGCCAGCCTACGGGCGCTCCACCACCGGAGGGTGGCGGGATGCTGCAGTCGATTCTGGGGAAGATGCTGTAGGACAGGCCGAGGTAAGGGCAGATCCCCTTCGGGGATGGCATTAAGAAGAGCACGATAACGAAGGACGAGGAGAGGCGCATGGCGGATCTGGAGCAGTTGAAGCAGAAGTATGCAACGGTACTGGAGTTGTTTCCGAAGTTTGAGCAGTATGGGGCAAAGCTGGACGGCGTGGATCAGGACGCGGACGGCAAGCTGCACATAAAGGGCACAGTGCCGAGCACGGTGATTGCGAACCGCGTGTGGGATGCGATCAAGAAGGTGGACCCGACGTACTCGGATCTCCATCACGAGATCGGGACCACGGGCGGGCAGGAGCAGCCGTATACGGTGAAGGGCGGGGATACGCTGAGCGCGATCTGCCAGCTTTTTTACGGGGCTGCGAGCAAGTACACGCAGGTGGCGCAGAAGCTTGGGATCGATGCGGACAAGATCAAGGTTGGGGAGACGATCCAGCTGCCGGTTCTTTCGTAGAGATTGCCGGGATTCGGGAACGGGCGGGCCTTTGGGCTCGCCTGTTTTGCGTTTAGGTGATCGTGGCCGCGAGGGGCTTTCGGGCGATGACAATGCGTAGCGGAGGGAAGGTGGTGAGGAAGTTGGGGAACCTGCGTTCGACGGTGAGGCCGGCGGAGCGGAGGGCTGCGACGTATTCGCGGGTGTTTTTGTAATCGGAGAGGATGGCGACTCCACCGGGCCGGAGGACGCGTGCGATCTCGCGGCAGGCTTCCGTGCGGCCGGCGGCTTCGGGGATGTTGTGAAGGCAGAGATTGGAGAGGATGACGTCGAAGCTGGCCGGTGGGAAGGTCATGCGGCGCGCGTCTTCGCTGAGGAGAGTGCAGCGTGCGGCCACGGCTTCAAGGTCGAGATTCTTCCGGGTGTTTTCGAGGGCGTTGCCGGTGAGGTCTTCGGCGTTCCATATGTCGATGCCGGTGAGATGGCCGGAAGGGGCGCGGTGGGCTGCGCCGACGAGGAGCAGGCCGCGGCCGGTGCCGACGTCGAGGACAGCTTCGTCTCCGCGCCAGGGAAGGAGGGCGAGCATGCGGTCGCGGTGGCGGAGTTTGCCGACCCTGGCGTAGAGCAGCATCAACAGGCCGCCGAGGGCGAAGCCGGGGGCCATGGACCAGAAGATGGAGCGAAGGGCGAAGGTGTTCTGCCCGAAGTGCATGACGGGCGGAAGAAAGAGTGCGAGGAGCACGCAGGCGGCGGCGACGAGGAGGAGGTTGCGAATAACGCCAGGGGCATCGACGCCGTAGTCAGGTTTCGCGGCCAAGAGAAAACCTCGTTTGCGGGATGTGTCACCGTCGCAGATCCTGGGTGGCACCGCAAGCTATTCGGGGATGATTTTCACGAAGGTGCCGTTGGGGAGTGTGTGGGCGCCAAGGAGGTGAATGACACCGTCGCGGGCAAAGCCACGAAGCATCGCGGGTTTTGGTTGAGTTTCGGTGGGGGTGGGAAGCGGGGGTCTCTCTGCGGCGTCTTCGGGTTGCGAAGACTTCGGTCGAGATGGCGGCCGTTTGACGGCGGGGTCCAGGATGGCAGGGGGAGGTGGCGCGGTGGACTTGTCCGGATAGGGGATGGCGCGGAGGGGGAGGGACTGCACGCCTGCTTTGCTGGAGAGCCGGCCGTCGGGGATGGAGATGATCGGTGTGGACTCGGCGGGAGTGCCACGCGTCATGCCGCGGTCGTTCGCATCGGGACCCCGCTTCATGCCGCGGTCGTTCGCATCAGGACCGCGCTTCATGCCGCGGTCCATGGCTTCGTTGGCGAGGCGGTCGGCCTCCTTGTTTTTGTGACGGAGGGCGTGGGCGATCTCGAAACGATCGAGTTTGGCGATGCGGTTTTTGGCCTCCTGCCAGAGCGGCTTAAGGTCGGGGGAGTTGACCTTGTAGCGGCCCTGGATCTGCTTGACCATGAGCTCGGAGTCGGAGATGACCTTGAGACTGCGGTGATTGTGGTCGAGGGCGTACTGGAGGCTGGCGAGGAGGCCGGAGTATTCGGCGTAGTTGTTGGTGCGGAAGCCGAGGAACTCGGAGAGCTCGGCGAGGACGTTGCCGTTGCTGTCGGTGATCTCCACGCCGAAGCCGGCGGGACCGGGGTTGCCGCGGGCTCCGCCGTCGCAGTGGGCGGTGATGGCGCCGCCTGGGGTGGAGGTGGGGGGAAAGAGGCTGGGGGTGCTGGGCGGCATAACGGCAGTTTAACCGGTTGGCTGACTCCGTCGAGCTGTTGTGTGTCTGTTTCCGGCTGGGACGCTCGGCGGTGACCTTTGTGGCTTGATGAGGTCTGGGGGCTTGCTTTGTGGCGGAAAGGGTGGACGGTTGGGGTGGGACGGGCTTCTCGAGATCACGAGGCTCGCTCAGAATGACGGGACGGCGCGGTTCGCGGGGCTGACGCAACGCTAACGTTTTTTTCGGGTTTGGGTCTATTGAGATGAGATCGATTTCCTCACTCCGGAGTGAGAACAAGATGAGTGCTGAGGCTGTAAGGGCAGGCGCCGGCGGTGAGCTGGTGCAGAGGTTTGGTGTCGGTAACGGGCGCAGCCGTCAGAGTACTTCCGTGGCTGCGAGCCGCACGGGGCGGGTTGCTGGAGCAGTAGAATCTAAGCCAGCGATGGCGAAGGCGGCGGCACAACCCGGAACGCGAGCGAAGCTGACACCGGCGCAGATGGAGGCGCGGGCACAGCAGCGGGCGGAGGACGACGAACTGATCCGTGAGGCGCAACGGGGTCAGCGGAGTTCCTTTGACGCTCTGGTGCGACGGTATGACCAGAGTGTGCTGCGGCTGGCGCTGCACATGCTCGGGAACGAGCAGGACGCGCAGGATGTTCACCAGGAGGCCTTTATCAAGGCGTACCGGCATCTTGGGAACTTCCGGTTTGAATGCTCGTTTTACACGTGGCTGTACCGGATTGTGACGAATCTTTGCCTGGACCAGATGCGGCGTCGAAAGAGCCGACGCGAGGATCCGGCGACGGTTTCGGACTCAAGCGGCGAAGAGATGGACCTCCTGGCGAATATCCGGGACGACCGATCGATGGCGAACCCGGGCCGGGAGCTCGACCGGAAGGCGATGGCTGAAGGGATCGCAGCGGCGCTGGACAAGTTGACGCCGCGCGAGCGTACGGTGTTCGAGCTGAAGCACTACCAGGGCCTGAAGCTGCGAACGATCGGGGAGATGTTGAGCACGACGGAGGAGACGGCGAAGAACACGCTGTTTCGCGCGACCCGGAAGCTGCGGGCGAGCTTGCAGGAGCTGCGGGCGTAGGGCATCAGGCTGGTGAGTTTTGTAGCGAGACGGACGACGATCCGAGGTTTGGACGATTGATCCGCAAGTATTTGGAAGCAGGGAACTTTGAGGCTGGTGTGGAGTAGAGCAATGAACTGTGACGTGGCGCAGGAACAGATCGTGATGTTGATGTATGGCGAGCTCGAGGATGAGCTGGCAATTGGATTAGAGCAACATCTGGACGAATGCGACGCGTGCCAGGGTGAGTTGAGCGCGGTTCGCGAGATGGACGAAGATCTGGCGCTGCTGCCGGTGCTGGAGGTTTCACCGAATTTGCTGGCGCAGAGCCGGATGCGGTTGGACGAGGCGCTGGATGACGAATCTCCGCATGGTCTGTTGACGCGGCTGCGGGGCAATTTCTGGAGGTGGACCGGATTTGTGACGGGAGCTCCGGCTTTGGCGACACTGCTGCTTGGCGTGGGTTTCCTTGGGGGTGATTTCACCCACCGATACCAGGCCGCGCATGCGCCAAGACTGCCGCAGGGCAAGACCATCATGGAGCCGACCAAGGGCGTGATCGCCAATGTGAGCGGGATTGTGCAGACGCCCAATTCGGAGCTGGTTCAGGTGAAGTACAACAAGGTGGTCCCGGAGACGCGGGAGGGATCGCTGGACGATCCGGAGATCCGCGCATTGCTGATGATGGGGATGCGGGCGGGCACGAGTGAGGTTGTGCGTACGGACGCCGTAGATCTGCTGGCGAACGAGTGCCGAATCGGCCATGCGTGCTCCAGCAGCGATGAAGGTAGAGACGTGCGCGAGGCCCTGATGGTGCGGCTGCGGTACGACAGCGATTCGGGTGTGCGGATGAAGGCGCTCCACGGCCTGGGGCGGTATGTGGACCAGGACCAGCGGGTGCGGGATGCGGTCCTTGAGGCGCTGATGCACGACAAGAATGCGGGTGTGCGCGAGGCGGCGATCGGGATGTTGACGCCGGTGCAGTCGGACTCGAGCGTGCGGCAGGTGCTGCGGACGGTGTCGACGCAGGACGACAACCCGTATATCCGAAACGCGAGCTTTGAGGCCCTGCAGAGTGCCGATGACATTCAGTAGTGGGTTTCGGGCTGAGGCTCCGCTGTTTGTCCGTTCCCTCCCCCCACTTCCAGGTTTTCGATTAGAAGATTAACCGGTGGCGTGCTCACGGCGAAGCCATGGGTTAGTCCAACAGGCACAACGCTTTCCAGCTGCTCCGAGGAGTGCTGAGGGCGTGTTGTGGTACACGAGAGACCGGGCCGGCTTACGGTGCAGAGACACCTAGGAGACGATGAAGAGGCGTGCGATGAGGATGACAAGGCAGGCAAAGGCGTGTGCGGCGGCGGTGATGTTGGCTGCGAGCGTGGCTGCGGCTCCGGGCATGTTGCTGGGCCAGAGCGGAGTCGTGATGGCGGCGGGGCCTTCCGCGAGGAGTTCGCAGGGCTACCTGGGCGTCGATATACGCGACGTGAGCGAGGACCAGATCGGCGCGCTGAAGCTGAAGGAGAGCCGCGGAGCGGAGATTCTGCGGGTGGATCACGACGGTCCGGCGGGAAAGGTGGGGCTGCGCGAGCATGACGTGATTGTGCAGATGAATGGGCAGACGGTGGAGGGTGAGGAGCAGCTGCGGCGCATGTTGCGCGAAACACCGGCTGGGCGGACGGTGAGCCTGGTGATAAGCCGCGATGGCCAGCAGCAGACGATAACCGCGAAGATGGCAAACCGCGAAGAGGTGGAGCGGCAGGCCTGGCAGCAGCACATGACGGTTCCGGACCCCGACGGTGTCAATGGCCTGGCCGCTCCCCCGGCCGGGGGCGCACCGGGCGGTGGAGGCGGAGTGGCGCCGCGTGGTGGAATGGGCTTTTTTCATGGTGGCGGACCGGCGATTTCACCGTCGCTGCGTGGTGAACATGGCTTTATGGGAACCATGATGGGGCTGCCGTACACGGGAGCGACGCTGGAGCCGATCGGGCCGCAGCTGGCCGAGTTTTTCGGGGTGCAGAGTGGCGCGGGCCTCTTGGTGCGCAGCGTCGAGACAAATTCGCCTGCGGCCACGGCCGGGTTGAAGGCCGGTGATGTGGTGGTGAAGCTGAACCAGACGGCCGTTGCCGGGATAGGCGACTGGTCGAAGACTGTGCGTGACAGCAAGGGAAAGCCGGTGCCGGTGACGGTACTGCGCGAGAAAAAGGAGCAGACGCTGACGCTGACCCCGGATCCGAAGCGGCGGTCGGTGGTGGAGTGGCCTGATTTCGGGCCGGGATTTGCCGATGCCGAGCTTCCGGATACTGCGATGATTGTGGCGAAGTTGCGGCCGCTGCTGCTCGAGGAGATGCGGAATGCACGGCTGCAGGGTGAGGGTGAGGCGACCTCGCCTGAGTTCCGGCAGAGGCTGGGGGAGTTGCAGAAGAAGGTTGAGGATCTGCAGCGGCAGACGGACGACCTGCTGGAGTAGAGGGACCCAAGTCCTGGACAGCGGCGGCCCTTTTCGGCCGCCGTTGCTGCGTCTGAGGTACCCGCTGAGAAGCGGGCTAAAGTTTTGCGCGGGGCTGCCGATGAGAGGAGAGACGCAGGCTGAACGCTTGCGGACTGTCTCAGCGGGGGAACCATGCAGATTTCCGGCGATAACAACCAGCAGAACCAACTTACCTCTAACAGCGTGGCCGATTGCAGTGCGGAGCGCGAAGCCAATGAGCGGCTCGCGGCGGTGCACCGGAACCTGAAGATTGCGCTGACGTATATGTCCCAGGGTCTGGCGCTGTATGACGCGGAGGGTGTGCTGATCCTGGCGAACCGGCGGCTGTGCGAGATGTGCGGCGTCTCCTGTGAGCAGGTGCGGGTGGGTATGAGTATTGCCGAGGTAATGGGTGCGATCGGCTTTGCGCGGCGGCGGGCGCAGAGGTTGGAACAGCGTATTCATTCGATTGCTCCGGATGGCCACATGGACCAGACTTTTGAGGAGATCGGCGAAGCCCATGTGGTGTCGATTGCGACGCGTCCGATGCCCGACGGCGGTTGGGTGATGACGTTTGAGGACGTGACCGAGCGGCGCAGGGCGGAGGTGCAGCTGGCCTTTATGGCGCACCACGATGCGCTGACCGGTCTGCCGAACCGGGTGTTCTTCCACGAACGCCTCGAGCAGGCGACGATGCAGGCAAAGCGGGGTGTCCCGTTTGTGTTGATGAGCCTGGATATGAACGGCTTCAAGGGAGTGAACGACACTCTGGGACATGCTGCCGGCGACGAGTTGCTACAGACGGTGGCGCAGCGGCTGCGGGCTTGTGTGCGAGAGAGCGACACGGTAGCACGGCTGGGTGGGGACGAGTTTGCGGTGATCCAGACGGGGCCGAAGGAGGACGGGGACGCGGTGGTGCTGGCAAAGAGGCTGATCCACGCGCTGGGGCAGCCGTATCTGCTCCATGGGCAACAGGTGCTTTCGGGCTGCAGCGTGGGGATGACGATGGCTCCGAGGGACGGGGTGGAAGCCGATGACCTGCTGAAGAAGGCGGATATGGCGCTTTACCGCGCGAAGAAGGATGAGGTGCTGAAGTACAGCTTCTTTGAACCGGAGCTGGATACGCGCCTGGAGACGCGGAGGTCGCTGGAGCGGGATCTGCGGCAGGCGTTATTGCGTGATGAGCTGCGGCTTCACTACCAGCCGCTGGTGGATGCGAACACCAGGGAGGTGATGAGCTACGAGGCGCTGGTTCGCTGGGAGCATCCGGAGCGCGGAACGATTTCACCGGCGGACTTCATTCCGCTGGCCGAGGAGTCGGGGCTGATTGTGCCGATCGGCGAGTGGGTGGTGAGGACCGCGTGCGAGGAGGCCTCGACGTGGGCTCACGATGTAAAGGTGGCCGTGAATTTATCACCGGCGCAGTTCAAGAGCGGGCGCTTGCCGGAGATGATCGCGGAGGCCCTGAGCTTTTCCGGCCTGAGCGCGGACCGGCTGGAGCTGGAGATCACGGAGTCGGTTTTGCTGCAGAACAGCGAGGCGACCCTGAAGGCGCTGCACCGGTTGCGCGGCCTGGGCGTGAAGATTGCGCTCGACGATTTTGGGACGGGTTACTCCTCACTGAGCTACCTGCGAAGCTTTCCTTTCGACAAGCTGAAGATCGATCGCAGTTTTGTCCAGGATCTGCCGGAAAGCCATTCTGCGAGGGCGATCGTGCAGGCGATCGCGGCGCTGGGCGCCAGCTTTAACATGGCGATTACGGCAGAGGGTGTGGAGAAGATCGAGCAGCTGGAGTACCTGCGTGGAGAGGGATGCGACGAGCTGCAGGGGTATTACCTGAGCAAGCCGAAGCCGAAGGAGGAGCTGGTGGTGACGCGGAAGACTCACGACGCGAGATCCGGGGGCGGAGCTCTGTACGCCGTTAGCGCAGGGAGAGAGCTCGTGGGCTGCGCGTCCGCCGTGATCGCATGAGGGACGGCTGCATCTATACTTGTAAGTGACTATGGTGGATGCGATTACACAGCCGGGACGCCGGCGCATGACGGCAAAGCGCCGGGTTCGGGCGGTGACGCGAAAGCTACGCGAGCTCCGATCGATTGGATCGGCGCTGGTTTCGACGGGGCACCCGTACATGGCGCATATTGTGCCGATGCGGCGCTGCAACCTGGCGTGTACGTACTGCAACGAGTACGACGATGTGTCGAAGCCGGTGGATATCGAGGAGATGGAGCGGCGGATCGACCATCTTGGGCGGCTGGGCACGTCGGTGATCACGATCTCCGGGGGCGAGCCGCTGCTGCATCCGGATCTGGACCGGGTGATTGCGCGAATACGCAAGACCGGCGCGATCGCGGGCATGATCACGAATGGGTATCTGCTGATGCCGGAGCGGATCGAGCGGCTGAACCGGGCCGGTCTTGATCACATGCAGATCTCGATCGACAACGTGATGCCGGATGAGGTCTCGAAGAAGAGCTTGAAGGTATTGGACGCGAAGCTGAAGATGCTGGCGGAGCACGCGGACTTTCACGTGAATATCAACTCCGTGGTGGGCGGCGGGATCGCGCATCCTGAGGATGCGTACACGATCTCGCAGCGCGCACTGGGGTTGGGGTTTTCGTCGACGATCGGGATTATCCATGATGGGAGCGGGCAGTTGAAGCCGCTGGGCGCGGAGGAACGCGAGGTTTGGGATCGGGTCAGGAAGCTGACGCGGCGGAGCTATTCGCGTTTCAACCACTTTCAGGAGGCAATCGCAAACGGACAGCCGAACGACTGGCGGTGCCGGGCGGGGGCGCGCTACCTCTATATCTGCGAGCACGGCCTGGTGCACTACTGCTCGCAACAGCGCGGGTATCCGGGCGTTCCTCTGGCGGGGTACCGGACGGCGGACGTGAAACGCGAGTTTCTGACGGAAAAGGGCTGCGCGCCGAACTGCACCATCAGCTGCGTGCACCAGGTGAGCTATATCGATCATTGGCGTGCGCCGCAACGGCCTGATACGGCGGGTGGGCTGCCGGTAGGTGGCCATGGAGTCGCCGGGCAGGATGCGGCGGCTGGGCTGGTGCAGATCCAGTAGTATTTCGTTTCGCCGGCCGCGCGGACACGGTATTGTGTGAGCACGTGAGACCCCGTCTCAAGGATGCTCGTCAGATGCCACGTCGTGTGGCTCTCGTTCTGCTGCCCATCGCGATACTTTGCGGCGTTATTGCGGTGCCTGGATGGAAGGCTGCGCGCGCTCGACGGACTACTCTTCCCTCCTTGCCGGCGGCGTTTGCGGATGCGATGCCACAACGTGTGCTGTGGGCGTGGGAGGAGCCGGAGGATCTGCGCGGGCTTTCTCCGGGCGTGGGTGTGGCCTACCTTGCGGAGACGCTGGTGATCGGGGAGCGCACGGCGGTCCTGCCGAGACGGCAGCCGTTAGCGCCGGCAGCGAACGCGCCCATGATGGCGGTGGTGCGAGTGGAGACACGACGCGGATTTGCGGACACGCCGGAGTTGCGTGGGGAGATTGCGGCGCGGATCGCCGAGGTGGGAAGCCGCCGGGGAGTGCGCGCGCTGCAGGTAGATTTTGACGCTACGGCTTCGCAGCTTGCGTTCTATGGGGGCGTGCTTCGAATGCTGCGACCGCAGCTTCCGAGCGGGCTGCCGCTTTCGGTAACAGCTCTGGTGAGCTGGTGCGGACCGCACTCCTGGCTAGCGGCGATGCCGATCGATGAGGCGGTGCCGATGTTCTTTCGGATGGGTGGACCGCGGTCAATCAGTTCGGTGGGTCACTATCGCCTGGTGGAGCCGCTGTGCCGGACCAGTGTCGGGCTGGCTACGGACGAGCCCTGGCCAGTGGATGTGGCGGCGATTGAGCCTTCCTCGCGGATTTATTTATTTGCGCCGAGACCCTGGCAAGAGGCACAGCTACGGGTGGTAGCGAATGCTTCTTTATCCCAGCTTTCAAAGGAGTTTGCTCGATGAGATTGCTGCGGCAGATCGCGGTCGTGCTGGTTGTCGTCTTTGCGTTCGTCCTGCCCGGAACCGGTTGCGGACCGTTCTTTCCCGAGGCGGTGTTTGTGGTGCGAACGCGGCCTGATGGAGCTTACGCGGATTATGTAAAGGGGCGGATCGGCGTACCGCAGCCGGGATATCGCGTGCGACACCTCGTCGTGGCGTACGACTGGCTGAACGGGCATGGGCTAAGCGCGGCTGAGCAACAGCAGGCTATCGCTGTTGACCAGATGCTGAGCCCTTCCCTGTACCCTACGGCGCCGGAGGCAAAGACGGATGCTGGACGAGATGCGTGGGTAGCAGCGCGGCAGGCGTCCGGTGTACCCGGGGGTCCGCAGGCTGTTCCCGCGAAGCCGGACCAGCCATGGACGGCAAGAACAGCGGTGCAGAGTGTCGAGACGGATCGTTCGGTGCCCGGGGATGAGTACCAGAGCTTCGCGAATTGTCTCGATGACGCCTTTGTGACGGCGGCTGCGACGCTGACCTCGCGCAAAGCGGAGCATGCGAGCGATCCGGCCGGCGTGGCGGACTGGGTCCACGGGCAGGACGCGGTGTTTGCCAACTGCGGAAACGCGCCAAGCACGATGCCGGCGGATGTGCCGGCGAACGCCCCGGCTTGGCTGAGGCAGGATCGGGTGTACCAGGTGGCGGCGGCGAAGTTCTACGCGATGGACTTCGACGGTGCGATTGCGCTGCTGCGCGGGATTGCCGCGGACGCGGGCTCGCCATGGCGAGGGACGGCAAGGCTGGTGATGGCGCGGGCGATGATCCGGCGAGCGAGCGTCGGGCAGATCACGGAGGTGCCGGCGGAGGCTGTGGCTCCGCGCAATGCGCCGTACAGCGAGAAGCGCGCCGAAATCTTGAGGACGTACAACGACCAGCTGACGGCGAAGCGACCGGCGCGTCTCGCGGAAGCCCGCGATGTGCTGCGGGCGATTGTGGCGGATCCAATGATGCAGAGGTTCCACACGTCGGCAGAGGGGCTGCTCGACTACCTGTTGCTGCGTCTCGATCCGGGTGCGCAGGGCCAGGCCCTCGCAGGAAGGCTTACGGCCTCGGATCGGCCGCAGACGCCGGGTGTCTTTCGGCAGGCTCTGATCGACATGACCTACCTGATGTACCCACCCGGAGCACAGGCTGGGCCTACTGCAGCTTCCGAGACTGCACCGGATGTGGTTCGGTGGATGCGCACGATGGCGGCTGCCGATCGAGGTCAACTGCGGGAGTCCCTGTTTGTGACGCACGATGAGGTCCGGGACGAGACGGAGCGCCGCGCCGGGGCTGCGCGGGCAGCGATGAGCGGATGGCAGAAGAAGCCGACGACACCTTGGCTGATCGCCGCGATGACAGCGGTGGAACCGGGCAGCTCTGGCGTGGCGGATCTGGTGCGGGCAGCGAGTGTTGTGCCGCGGAGTTCTCCGGCGTGGGTGGCCAGTACGTATTACCGCCTGGTTCTGAATCGAGATGCGTCGCAGGTGCGCGCGGAGCTGGATACGCTGCTGCCGATGCTGACCCGCGAGCAGTCGCGGTCCACGGTGAACCTGTTCACGATAGTTCGCCAACGTGGGTCGCTCACGCTGGCGGCGTTTCTGCGGGACGCGGGGACTCTTCCAGCAGCGGTTGCGTCTGAAGACGACGATCCTGATCCGCCAGCGACCAAGCCCGATCCGAATGGCCTGTGCGGCGTGCAGACCTCGGAGGCGGAGACGCGGCTTTTCGATCACGACGCGTCGACGGTGCTGAACACACGCATGCCGCTGCGGCTGATGGCGGAGGCGGCGGGCGATCAGACGTTACAGAAGAACCTTCGGTTTCAGATTGCGCAGGCGACATGGGCGCGCGCGGTTCTGCTGGGGCAGCCCGAGGTGGCGCGGCGCATGTCGCCGGTGCTGATTGGCTGTTATCCGGCGTGGCGGCCGTGGCTGGAGAAGTACGATGCTGCAAAGGATGCGGAGGACCGTCAGGTATCAGGCTTGCTGGCGCTGATGCGCTTCGCCTCGACGGAGCCGATCGTGCGTGATGGGGAGCAGCGTCCTGAGGGCTTTGCTACGTACAGCAACTATCGCGATAACTGGTGGCAGGAGAGCAAGGCCGGCGGGCCGCCGACAAATACGGACGGCACGAGGAGTACGAGCGGAACAGTGCTGCCGACATTCTTCGGGACTCTGCCTGCGACGCGTGAGGAGCTGCCCGATCCACCGTTTCTTACCGAGACGGAGAGGACGGAGGCGGAACACGAAGTTGCAACCCTGCGGGGGATCCCGTGCGCCTCCGACTACTTTGCGCAGAGGGCGCTGGAGTGGCAGAGAGCACATCCGGCGGACGCGCGAACGCCGGATGTGCTGGGCTTTGCCGAGCGCGTGGTACGAAACGGCTGCCGCACGGATGCGACGAAGGAGTTAAACCACCAACTCTTCACCGTTGTGCAAACGGAGTACGGCAAGAGCGAGTGGGCAGACAAGTACAAGACGTGGGAGTGAGGTGCTCTATTTGCTGGCCTGGTCGGCGCTCTCCTGGTAAACCCCGACGTTCTCCTTGGTGACGAGTGCCGTGCCGGTATCGACGAACATTGGATAGCGCGAGAAGGAGTCGACGACGTAGTTGTTCTGGAACTTCTCGGGTTTGTGGTGATGGATTTGATCGAGCAGGGCCAGGCCCACGAAGCCCATTGTGTAGGGCTTCTGGGAGACGGTGGAATCGATGCTGCCGTCGCTTATGCGGCTGAGGGTTTCCGGTCCAACGTCCATGGCGATGAGGAGCCGATCGGTGACATGCTGATCCCGGAAGACATCGGCGATGGCGGGCCCGGAGGAGGACTCAAGGGCCACAAAGGCGTCAATCTTTTCGGGGCCAGTCCTGGCGAGGTACTTCTTGGTTTGATCGAAGGCGATGCCGGGGTCGCCCTTGACATCTAGGACGTCCACAACCTTCATCTGTGGGTGATCCGCCATTATGTCCTTGTAGCCGCGGAGACGTTCATCCAGGTTGGGCTGACCGGGGATGCTGTAGAAGACGACGTTGCCCTTGCCGTTGAGTTTCTGGACGAGTCGTTGTCCGCCAAGGTGTCCGGCAGAGAGATTGTTGGTGCCGATGAAGAAGAGGCGGGCGCTGGTGGGCGCGTCGGAGTCAACGGTGATGACAGGAATGCCGGCTTCGACAGCGTTGGTGATGTCCTCGCGGAAGATAACCGCATCGGCGACGGAGATAAGAATGCCGGCCGGCTTGGCGGCAACGGCCTTGCGGAAGGCATCGAGTTCGGCGGAGGCGTTGTAGTCGTCCGGCCCGTCGAGACGTGCATTTACACCGTAAGCCTGGGCTGCTTTGGTGAAGCCAGAGTTGACGGTTTTCCAGTAAGGGAGCTTGAGATTGTTCGAGATCAGGTAATAGACCCCCGCGTGCTGGCAGGCGGTGAGCGTAAGGATCGCGATGGTGGCCGATGCAAAGACGAGAGCCGACTTGATCTTCTTCATAAATCGTTCCTCCGACACGCAATTTGCTGTCGTTGCTGTATTAGGTGAGAGCGTTGCCTGCCGAAAACGGTAGCCTGCTGCGACGAGCCGAATTGTACGCCTCAGCCCTACAAACAATGCAAGGACGAGGATTGCGAGGCAGAGCGAAAGGGAGGATGCTGGTGGGATGAGGACCATCGGATTGACGACGGGACGGCTGGCGGTAGCGATGCTGCTGGTTGCCGTATGCGGGGGAACGCGCGTTACGGCACAGACGGCAGCGCCGCCGGCGGCACAACGCCCGACCAGCACGCCCTATGCGGGAGATTTGAACATCTTTGAGTATCCGGACCGCGATAAGAAGCTGCAGATCGGGCGCGTGATGGACATTCTGGGAATCGAGCCGGGCAGAAGCGTGGCGGACATCGGCGCGGGCTCGGGCTGGTTTACGATTCGCGCGGCGCAAAGGGTAGGTCCGGCAGGAGCGGTGTATGCGGAAGACATCAATCCCAAGGCGATCGACTTTATCGAGCAGCGGACGGCGAAGGAGCGGCTGGGCAATGTGCGGACAGTACTGGGGACGCCGGACCACACGAAGCTGCCCCCAAAGAGCGTCGATGCGGTTCTGATGCTGAAGGTGTATCACGAGATTGCGCATCCAGTTCCGGTGATAGAGGAGCTTCGGCAGGCGCTGAAGCCGGGAGCGAAGGTGGGGATCATCGACCGAAACGGCAACGGCGCGGACCACGGGCTGGACCGCCAGGTGGTGGAACGGGAGATGAGTGAGGCGGGCTTCAGGGTGGAGGGCCGGTACGACTTCACCAAGGCAGACGGCCAGGATTATTTCCTTGTGTTCGTGGCGAAGTGAGGGCGGCGGAGAGAAATTGCAGTTGGAGGTCCGTGGATGATTTGACGTGATCCTCTATGCAAAAGTATGCACTTGCGCTTTTTGCTGAGAGGTCCATACTTGGCTCACTCTTTTCTTCCCTTGAGCACCCGCAGCGCGGACCTCGTTCCGCGCAGGAGAGAGACTTACGGCCAGAGGAGTTTTTGATGCGATCAGTTTTGAGTGGAGTTTTGTCGGGAGTGGCGCTGTTCGCAGTTGGCGTCGCCGCACCGGCGGTGGGGCATGCAGCGGAGCGGGCGACCTTGACGGCGCGCGCGGCGGCGGCCCAATCCGTCGACTTTGATGTTTTCCTGCCAATCCAGAATCGAGCGGAGTTGGAACAGCTGCTGGATGCGATGCATGACCCGAAGTCACCGCAGTTTCATCAGTGGCTGAAACCGGCCGAGTTCAATGCGCGGTTCGGGGCGAATGCGAATAAGCTTGCGGCGATCAGGAGCGAGCTCACGTCACATGGTCTCGTGGTGACGACGGTCGCGCCCAGGCAGCTGCACGTGAGTGGAACCGCGAAGAGTGTGGAGAGTGTGTTTTCGAGCGAGTTGAAGAACGGAAGCTTCGCGAACGGCAGAAAGACAGTGGCGTTCTCAAAGGCGGTCGTTCTTCCATCTTCAATCAGTGCGGCGGACGCCGTGGTGACGGGACTTTCAGGCGTCGTTCGGATGCGGTCGAATTCGGTGCGAGTGGCGCAGGTGAAAGCCGAGGCCGTTCCCGACAATCGCTATGGCGCAACGGGGCCCTACTGGTTTACTGATCTGAAGCAGGCCTACAGCTTTCCCAGCTACCAGGCGTACACGGGCAAGGGCTCCTACATCGGCATTCTTATGTCGAACGATTATCTTCCTTCCGATATGACCAAGTACTTCGGGCATGAGAAGCTGGCGCCGCCAACGGTGTATGAGGTGAAGATTGCGGGCGGCGCGCCGTTCGACCCTGAGGCCTCCGGGGAGGTGTCGCTGGATCTTCAACAGTCTGGTGGGATGGCGCCTGGCGCGAGCCTGGTGCTGTACAACGTCCCGAGTCTGAGTGACTCCTATATTCTGGCCGCCCTCACCACGATTGATGAGCAGAATGCTGTGGACGTGGTGAACATGTCCTTTGGCGGACCGGAGAATGAGTATTCGCCGGAGTACAACGACGGGCAGAGCTTCTACGGGATCCTGCGGGCGCAGGACGATCTGTTCGCTCAGGGCAATGCCCAGGGGATCACGTTTGTCGCCTCGTCGGGAGACTCGGGCGCCCTGGTTCCGCCTCTGGCGTGCGTGCTGCCAGGCGCGAAGCCTGGCTGCGGCACCGAGGTTGTTGGCGTCAGCTTCCCGGCGTCCAGCCCTCACGTGACTGCTGTCGGCGGTACCAACCTCCTGACACAGTTCACGCCCAGTGTTCCGCTGAACTCCGCGTATGTTTCGGAGAATGCGGACGATGATCCTCTGGCAGTGGACTTCTATGGAACGCCAGCGACAGGCGGCGTCTGGGGATCCGGTGGCGGCGAAAGTGGATTGTTCAAGAAGCCGGACTACCAGAACCTGGTGAACACGGGAACGCGTTTCCGTGCGGTACCGGATGTTGCCCTGCACATGGGTGGATGCCCCGGGATCGCGGTTCAACCGTGCGCTCCCGATCGCAGCTATGACCTGGCGTATATCGGCGGAGGCTTGTACGGTCTGGTCGGCACAAGCGCTTCGGCGCCTGACTTTGCCGGATTGCTGGGACTGAAGATCGAGCGGGATCAGTCGCGGCAGGGCAATGTGAACTACGAGTTGTATGTGGACTCGGTGCTGCAGGGCGCGGGTATTCTTCCGGATGTGTTCCGCAAGAATGTTGTTGGGTACAACGGGTACTACTCGACCAAGCCCGGATACGACAAGGTGACGGGGCTGGGATCGATTCGCGGGCTGAACTTCCTGCAGGCTCCTGCGGGAACGGCGGCGGCGGGTGTCCCACAGACGCCTTCCAATCCGTAACGATGAACCGAAGTACAACCGAAGAGCGGCGCAACCCCAACGGGCTGCGCCGCTCTTCTTTGCTGCCTGCATGTGACCGCTCGGTTTAGAACAGCACCTTGAGGCCGAACTGAACGATGCGCGGATCGAATGTGCTGGTGATTGCACCACCGGTCTGCACGGGGGTGGAGACTCCGTTGATGGTTGCAGTGGCGTTGGCGATGCCCCCTGCGGGTGTGGTGAAGTTGGTGTGATTGAAGGCGTTGTAGAGCTCGCCCCGGAACTCGATTTTTAGTGGCTCGACGGGCGTGTCGAAGCGTTTGTTGAAGGCGATATTGAGTGAGTTGTAAATGGGGCTGCGGCCAGGGTCGCGAGCGATGTTGCCGAAGGGGCTAGCGAGAGCGCCGGCGGCGGTAGTGCCGGACGGGATTGCGATAGCACTGGCGTTGGTGGGGTTCGCGGCAGTGCGGAGATTGATGTACTGAAGCGAGGTCCCGTTGGATGTGGATTTGTCGAGGTGATTGAGCGTTACGCCGGGGACACGATTGGGACGATAGAGATTAGCGCCGCGGTAGCTCTGGTTGGAAGGGATGCCGGAGACGAGATTGGCGGCGGCGGGACTGTAGGTGATCTGGTAAGGGAAGCCCGACTGGGCCTGGTTGACTGCGGAGACCTGCCATTGGCCGAGGACCTCGTTGAGGATGCCGCCGGAGTTCATGAAGCGGCGATCGCGGCCGAAGGGCAACTCATACACAAGTGACGTGGTGTTGATGAGGGGCTGGTTGTACTCGGATTGGCCGTAGTCGGCGGCGGGATTGCGGTAGTCCTGGAAGGACGGCGTGTTGGATTCGAGCGATGCGCCGGCGTTATCGAGGGCATGGGACCAGGTGAACGAGTTGAGTAGCGTAAGGCCAGCCACCATGCGCTGCTCATACCGAACCTGCAGCGAGTCGTAGTGGGAGTAGGCCTCATGCAGGCCGATGGTGATATCACCGTAGGTGGGAAAGGGTCGAGCGAAGTTGTTGAGCGGGTCCTTCTGGTTGAAGTTGCCGAACTGGAGTAGTTTTAGGCCGTGATTGCCGACGTAAGCGACGTCGAGAAGCGTGTTCTTCGCGAATGTTCGCTGGACATCGAGATAGTAGTTGTGGACGTAGCTGTCGCGGTAGCGGTTGGAATCGATGTAGGTGACGTTGTCAGTGAGCTTGTTGAAGGTAAGGGTGCCGGGCGGAAAGCCCTGATCGATGGGGACGTAGCCGGTGTTGATGCCATTGCGCGCGGGAGCCTGCGGCTGGGTGACGAAGAGCGCCTGCGGCGGGTTGATGGCGAGGATGTTGCCGGAGCCGGCGCGGTCGTAGTGCGAGAAGCTGATGCCGTAGCCCCCACGAACGGCGGTCCTGTCGTCGACGGCATAGGCGAAGCCAAAGCGCGGAGCGAAGTCGTTGCGGTCGGGGTTGATGACGTACTTGTTGCCGGTGGAGGCAACGGTATCGATCGCGAGCGTGTTGGGATTGAAGTTCGATTGGAGATTTTTCTGCTCGTAGTAGGGCGTCGTGTACTCGTACCGAAGGCCCATGTTGAGAGTGAGTTTGGGCGAGACCTTCCAGTCGTCCTGGACGTAGGCGAAGTGGGACTGGTTGCGGAGGTGAGCGACGAAGTACGACGAGAGGGTGTACTGGTTGGTGGCGCCCCAGAGAAAGTCAGCGATGTAGTTGTCCGTTGTGGCGGTGCCGGTGAGCTTGCCGGTGGCGTCGACGGGCCGGCTGAAGCCTCCCTGGAAGAAGAAGCCGCCGTAGAGCGGATTGGTGTCCTGAACGGCCATCCAGACGTGCTGATATTCGTAGCCGGCTTTGAGCGAGTGGTTGCGGAGAACCCAGGAGTAGTTGATCTTAGGGTCGAGCAGGGCGGGATTCTGAAACTGCGGGTTGGTGGCCTGACGCCCGAGCGCGGCGATGCCTCCGTTGAAGGTGATGGAGGGTATGCCGCCGGCCACGATGGGGTCGGTGGGCAGACCGGGAAAGGTGAGACCGGAGCTGGTGTCGCCGATCGAAAGCGAGAACTTGCCGGCCTTGGTGCGGGATAGGCCAACACGCGCGTCGAGGAGCTGGTTCGACCCGATCACCCGGGTGTAGCCGACGGCGACCTGCTGATCGAGAATGCGCTGCTTGCCGTTGGAGTTGCCGTCCAGCGGCAGACCAAAGATGGGGAAGTCGGTGGCGTTCTGCTTGAGATCGGAGACGCGTAAGAAGAAGGAGTTGCGCGGGTTGAGGGTGTAGTCGAGACGGATATCGCCTTTGTCGGAGAAGTTCTGGGAGCGCTGCAGGGTAGTGAAGTTGTTGGACGTGGCAGTACCCGGGGAGAGCTTGCCGATGAGGCCGGCGATGGTGCGGGAAGCGGGCGAGATATCTGGCGCGGCGGTGAGGATCGAGGTGCCGGCCGCGTATGCCTTTCCATTGTAGGGATCGTAGACAGTACTGCTGAACACGCCGTTGAGCTGGTTCGGCGTGGGCAGAGTGGCGGTGGAGACCTGCTTGCGCGCCTGCCGGAAGCCCTCGTAGTCGACAAAGAAGAAGAGATGCTCCTTGAGGATGGGGCCGCCAAGATTGCCACCGAACTGGTTACGATTGAACTGCGGCTTGACGCCGCCCGGCGGACGGAAGAAGCCGGTCGCGTTCAGGTCGGTGTTGCGAAGGAACTCGTAGACGCGGCCGTGAAAGGTGTTGGTGCCCTGGGCGAAGGCGACGTTGATGACGGCTCCGGAGGCGCGGCCATACTCGGCGGTCTCGTTATTGGTGACCACCTGAAACTGGGCGATGGAGTCGGGCGCGGGCTGGATGATCTGGTTGGAAAAGCCCTGGTTGGACTCGCCGTACGCATTGTTGTCCATGCCGTCAAGGAGAAAGTTGTTGAAGATGGAGCGCTCTCCGTTGACGTTGAAAGACCCTTCGCGCAGCAGACCGGTGTTCGATGTAGTCGAAAGAGCGTTGCCGGTGGCACGAACGCCGGTGGTGAGACCGATCAGGTCGGAGTAGTTGCGGCTGACGAGGGGAAGCGCGGCGGTCTGATATTGCGTGACAATCTGTCCACGCTGGCTGGTGTCGGTCTCTACCTGGAGTGCGACGCCGGAGACGACGTCGACGGTCGTTGTGGCTCCTCCTACAGTCAGGGTGAGATCGACACGCTGGCGACTGGAGATGGTGACCCCGATGTTGGTGGCCGTGGCATTGGCGAAGCCGGGTTTGGAGACCAGGACGTTGTATTGTCCAACGCGCAGTGCGGGGACCTCGTACTCGCCGCTCGCATTGGAGGTGCGTGTGCTGACGACGTCGGTGGCGATATTTGTAACCGTGACGGTTGCGTCGGGAACGACTGCGCCTGAACTATCCCGAACGGTGCCGACGATACTTCCGTTTTCGAACTGAGCGAAGCCCGGAATGGACAAAGGGAGCAGGCACAGCATCGCTGTGGCGAGAAGCCGGAAAAGTGATCGCATAAGCGCAAAACTATATGCGCCTTATGTCAGGAAGATCAAGGAGTTGTGAATGGAGCGTTGCTTAAGTTGCAACCAGCTGTTCAGGGCTGACTCAACAGCAGGTCCCTCCGTTTGCGCTTCGGTCGGAATGACAATCTGTGGTGGGCTCCGGTCGCGATGTCCCGTCAATGCGCCGCTTCGATAGCGGTGCAAAGCGGGATCAGGGAACTGCTTGACGAAGCGCCTCGGGAACGAAGGTGGTGGAGAGGAGGCGGGGGTCTTCGATGAGGTAGTACGTCGGGATGCGCGGGTGTTGCGCTTCGACGAGGATCAGCGTGCGGTAATCGAAGCTCTGAATCTCGCAGCGTGATTCCATGTGCTGACTGGTGATGGCATGCGTGAGCGTATCCACAAACGTCTGGGGATCGACGGTATGGTTCCGGTGGACGTCGGGGTTGCCGTGGGTCAGAGCCTCGGGGGGAAGAGGGTCAGGGAGAATCTTCGTTTCCAGGTTGAAGCGAACCTTCTCGGCGGTGAGCGCGCGCTCGGTGGCATGGGGGTTGGTGCGACCGAGGCCGGTGCGGTAAAAGTCGGAGTAGAACCGAACGAACTGGAAGAGTTGCGCCGCGTGGGTGGGAACATAGGGGCTGCGGAGACCCTCCTGCCGGGCAAAGGCGGAGGCGACCGGCGAGAGCGCGAGGTCATTCTTCTGATCGGGAAAGGCGGGGTGACGAAGTTTGTCGCAGATGTAGGTTTTTTGCGCTTCATCCATCGAAATATCGCGGATGTAGACGCGGTTCTCCATGGTGTAGGGCTTGCCATCGGCGCGGCGGCACGACTCGGGCGAGAGGAACTGATCGTGCCAGATAAGGGACTTGTGATCGGTGGTGACACCGGTATCGGTCTCGATGGAGGTGATGAGGTTGTCGAGCCCAGACTCGAAGGACGGAAGGGTGTTCTCAGGCCGGAGCCCCCGGCCGCCGCGGTGGGCGGAGACATCAAAAGCCGCGAGACGGGAGGCCTGGTCAGGAGTGAGGGTTCGCGAGCGCCGGGTTTCGGCGACAACCTGCTGCAGCAGATCGGGCCGGTCGGAGATGATGCCGTCGACCTCCATCCGGACCAGATCGCGCATCTTCGCCGGGTCGTTGGTCGTCCAGGGAACGATGCGAACGCCCTGCACGTGAAGCGCCTGTATGGGAACGCTGCCGTCAAGGACGGAACTGTCGACCGGAGATAGAACGGGCGGCAACGCCGCACCATGCGAGCGGGCGTGGGCTGTCGCGTGCTCCATCAGCACGAGATAGGGATTGGCAGCGGGTTGCTGCGCGGGCAAGGGCATGGCGGCGATCAACAGCAGGACGGCTACTGCTCTGTACATGGTCAGCAGCATACCTGTACCGAGCTCGCATTTCGGTTGAATCGATCCGTCAGCTTATCTCTGCGGTGTCGCGGGATGACGAAGCTTTGAGTTGGCCGCGGTGGATTTGCCGGAGTTGTTCGTCCCGCCCTCCTGCGCAATTACGGTGTCCAGAGTCTGGTAGAGCTGATTGATGTCGACGACCTGAATCCACTGCTTCGGGGTGGCGATAAAGATGCTGGGGGTGTGGCTGAGGCCGATTCGGAGACCGAGCTCGTAATCCTCATTGACCTCTTTGGCGAACTGGCCTGTGGGATCGACGACAAACGGCATGGTTCGGCCATGCGACTGAAAGAACTTCTGTGTGAAGGCCTGGAGGTCTTCCTTGCTGGTGATGGACTGCTGGTTTGCGAAGACAGCGCGACGATACTCTTCGGCGGCCTGCGGCGAGATCTTGTCCTGGATATAGCGGGCGATTATGGCCGCGTCGAGACTCCAGATGTGCATACGAAGCGGGAAGTCGTGGCGAACGAGCGGAATTTTGTAGTGCTCCGCGGCGGCGTGCACGATAGGAAAGGCGCGGGAGCAGGCGGGGCACTCAAGATCTTCGAATTCGTAGATTGCTACCTTTGCTCCGGCGGGTGGCTTGATGGGAGAGGTGTCTTTGAAGATGTCGCCCTGGCCTGCGGGAACGGCGGACTGTGCGGCAAGTGGAAGCGTGAGCAGGAAGAGAATGGAGACCGCGAGGGTCCGCGAGAGAGCAGGCTTCATGGATATAAGACGCATAGGGTTGTCGTTCGTATTTTAGCTGAGGCGCCGCTCCGGGAGTCTCCCATTGACCAGAAAGGTGGGTCGCGCGGCATGGATATCTGTCGCTCCGGGATATTTTCGCAACCCCGGGGTGCGCGTGGCACTCTAAAGGGAGTGCTTTCAAATCACCACAAATGTCTGCCGAGGGTTACAGCCGGGGTAGGACTGCTAGTCCTCAGCTCTTTCCTGCTGCATGGGCAGGCAATAGGGCAGGAAAGAAATGACCTTCCCTCCGCTCCCCTGCCGACGCAAAGTGCGGCGCAGACGCTTCGGCCCGATGGCATCACCATCGAGCGAGCTACGCCTGGAGCACTTGCCCTCAGTATTGACGACGCGATTGCGACGGGGCTGCAGCACAACCTGGAGATTGAGCTGGGCCTCGAGAATGAGCGGCGTGTCCGGGGGCTTGAGCGCACAGTGGAGAACAACCTGCTTCCGACGATCGAGGCTCAAGCGTATACGCGGACGCAGGAGATCAACCTGGCGGCCATGGGTTTCAAGCCACAGTCGCTGGGTGGACTTCTCGGGGCGGGCTCGGTTGCGAATTTCAAGACGATCGTCAAAGTGGATACGACGGCGGCGCAGTTGAATGTGAGCCAGCAGCTCTTCAATGTACCCGCGTACTTTCTGTACAAGGCTGCAAAGACGGCTGTGGCTTCCTCAAATCTGACGACGCTGAACGCGCGTGGAAATGTAGCGCTTGCTGTGGGCACGGCCTACTTGCAGGTGATCGCGGATGCGGCACAGATTGAGAATGAGCGCTCGCTGGTGAAGGCGGACGAACTGGCATTGCAGCAGACGCGTGATCTACAGACAGCCGGCGTCGGGACGCATCTGGACACGCTGCGCGCGCAGGTGCAGCTACAGGCCGAGCAGCAGACGCTGGTGAGCGCCGAGAACCAGTACGCGAAGGACAAGATCGCGCTGAACCGACGCATGGGGATCGCAGCCGACCAGGAGCTGACGTTGACGGACACCGTTCCGTATGTGGAGCTGGCGCGGATGGAGCTGCCGGATGCGATGACGCTCGCGTTTCAGCGGCGGAAGGATCTCCTTAGTCTGCAGGCGCAGATGGAGGTGGCGAGTCAGACGCAGAAGGCGGTCCGGTACCAGCGGCTGCCGACGGTGGCGTTTGGCGGCTATTATGGCGTGCTGGGTGAGACGCGTGGCTTGTATCACGGCGTCTTCACGGCGCAGGGAAGTCTGAACTTTCCCATCTTCAAGGAGGCGGAGTTCCGCGGAGAGCGCGAGGTTGCCGACGCGCAACTCGTTGCGTTGCGACGGCAGATCGACAGCCTGCGCGTGACGATTGAGCAGCAGATCCGGTCAAGCATGCTGGATGTGCAAAGTGCGAACGACCTGGTAAAAGTAGCGCAGAGCAACGTGGAGCTGTCGCGGCAGGAGCTGGGCGATGCGCAGCAGAGATTTCTAGCCGGTGTAACGGACAATTTGCCTCTGGTGCAGGCGGAGGCGCGGCTTGCGGGATCGCAGAGCCAGGTTGTCAGCACGATGTATCAGTACAACGCGGCTAAGCTTGCGCTGGCGCGCAATGTGGGCGTGGTGGAGTCGCAGTACAAAGCTTATCTCGGACATTGAGACGGATGTGAAAGCATAGGGCATGGCTGAGGTTGAATCGGCGGCATTAGCGGAGCCGCGTGAGACAGTGGCGGAGTCGCCTGGGGGCGCCTTCCGTTCTCGGGACTTCCGGCTGTACCAGACGGCGCGGCTGCTGGTCATCCTGGGTGCGGAGGCGCAGTCGGTTGCGGTGGCGTGGCAGGTGTATCAGATCACGCACTCGGCTCTGGACCTTGGATATACGGGTCTGGCTCTGTTTTTGCCGGGGCTGTTTTTTATGCTGGCGGCGGGTCATGTGGCGGACCGGTACGACCGGCGGAAGATCATCCTGGTCTGCTATGCGGTGCAGTTTGTGTGCACGCTTGGGTTGCTGCGGTTTGCGCTGTATGGCACGGGACGGGTGGGGGCGGATGGGCGCGCGCCGATCTGGCCCATCTATGCGGTGCTGGTGGGGATCGGGCTGGGGCGGGCGTTCAGTGGGCCGGCGTCGAGTGCGCTGCTGCCGAGCCTGGTGGGGAAGAAGCAGTTTGTGAATGCGGTGACGTGGGGAGCCACGGTCTACCAGATTGCGAACATGGCCGGTCCGGCGGTGGGGGGGCTGCTGTTTACGCTGCAGATGACGGGAGCGATGCGGCGGTGGGACGGGGCTGCGATCGTCTATTGCTTCACGCTGGTGATGCTGGCGGGATTCCTTGTGCTGGTCGGGATGATGCGGTCGAAGCCGGAGATCGACGTCGAGATTGCGAAGAAGGGTTTCAGTGCAAAGACGGTTCTGGCGGGGCTGCACTATGTGTGGGAGACGAAGCTGCTGCTCGGATCGATCTCTCTGGATCTGTTTGCGGTGCTGCTAGGTGGGGCGGTGGCCCTGCTTCCGATCTTTGCGCAGGATGTTTTGCATGCGGGGCCCCGGGGGCTGGGGCTGTTGCGGGCGATGCCGAGCGTGGGGGCGTTGACGGTGAGCCTGGCTTTGACAGTGTGGCCGATCAAGCGGAGCGCCGGGGTGAAGATGATGTGCTGCGTGGGAGTGTTTGGGGCGGCGACCGTGGTGTTCGGGTTGTCGAAGAGTATCTGGGTGAGCCTCCTGGCACTGGTGCTGGTGGGTGCGAGCGATATGGTGAGCGTAGTGATCCGGTCGAGCATTCTGCAGCTGGCGACGCCGCCGGAGATGCGCGGTCGGGTGAGCGCGGTCAACTGGCTGTTTATCGGGGCGTCGAATGAGTTCGGCGAGTTTGAGAGCGGGTTGACGGCGCACTGGTGGGGTGCGGTGCGGGCGGTGGTGGTGGGCGGGATTGGAAGCCTTGTGGTGACGGCGAGCGCGGCTGGGCTGTTCCCTGCCCTGCGCCGTGCGGACGCTCTGACCGAGAGCAGCTTGCGGGCTGCCGATGCAGAACTGGCTACGGCGGAGCCGGTGGACTAGGTACCCTCCCCCCCCGGGTACTTTTCGTCAAAGTCTTGCATCTATTCGGTTTAGCCGCGTGGGTACGCCCTTGGTTCGGACCTTCCGCCCGAGATTTAAGGGCTAGTATCCATCGAGAGGTTCTAGATCAAGTTTACGCGTTCGGGTGGGGTAGTTGCGCCAGACCTGGAGACGCAAGATCGCGATTGTTTTTCCGGGTTCGTGTGAGGGTAGAGGTCTTCAGCACCGGGAAAGTTAAGGAGATGAACAATTCCCTTCGTTGGACGGGATTGCTGACGCACACCGGGCCAACGCATTGCTCGCATTGCGCCCTCTCATAGGCTGGAGTGACTACTCCTTCGAGGTTGACATGGGTTTTATTACACCGAATGATTACGACGACCTTCGCTCCCTTTACACCGGGCAGCTGCGTTACCTGCTTTCCACCGAGAATCAGATCGTGGACGGGCTCGACAGCATGATCAAAAACGCTCAGGACGAGCAGCTGAAACAGGCATTCCAGTCCCATCAGCAGGAGACGCGGGTCCAGGCAGAGCGCCTGCAGGGCATTCTCTCGGAGCTGCAGGGCGATGACGACGACAAGAAGGATCCGATCATCACAGCCCTGATCGGCTCCGGGGTCAATATTGTCCGTGAGTCGAGCGAAGGTCCGGTGCGTGACGCGGGCCTGTTGGCGACGGCGCAGAAGATCGAGCACTACGAGATGGCGTCGTACGGCGCGGCACGCGACTGGGCGAAGACGCTGGGCTTGTCGCAGCACGCCGCGCTGTTGCAGAAGACACTGGACGAGGAGAAGCATGCGGATGAGTT
This sequence comes from uncultured Acidobacteriaceae bacterium, assembly GCA_963778445.1. GTDB lineage: Bacteria > Acidobacteriota > Terriglobia > Terriglobales > Acidobacteriaceae > Edaphobacter. The sequence goes on from CAVZUG010000001.1 coordinate 1,080,546, forward strand.
GCTGACCACGATTTCGCATCGTGCGAATGTTGAGGCTTCAGCGGCGAGATAAAGAGGATGATGGGGAGGGGCGGTTCCGGCCGCCCCCTTGCATCTTTTTGCGTTTGTTGCGGCCGTACTGGCTATCGTTGATGGGTGGAGCGAGGGAGCCGATTTTCGGCCCGGTGTGTTTCTTGTTTCGGTCGCACACTGGATTGATCACGCCTCAAAGGCGAATTGGCAGAAAGGAACAGGCGGTTGTGGCAGCCGTGGCGCTTTTCGGGATCCTTCGCTGCGCTCAGGATGACGGCGTAAAACAAACCACTGGCAACGGCAACGACAACGCAACGGCAACGGCAAAGGCAAAGGCAACTGCAGGCGTCAACGGCAACCGGCAACGACAACAACAAATACAAGTACAGATACAGGGTTCCTTCACTTCGTCCGGGAATGACCGCGGTGTGAGCAGGTGACTGTGGGCGGCTGGGTGAGTTAGTACTGGCCGTAGCGGCCTTTGGCGGAGTCGAGGAGTTTCTCGGAGTCGTAGCCTACGCCGTCTTTGAAGACGATTTCGGTGTTTTCGATGTCGGCGATGTTGGCGGCTGGGGTCGCCTCGGACGACGACGAGGTCGGCGTTTTTGCCGGGGGCGATGGAGCCGATGGTCTTGTCGCGGCCAAGGTAGGTGGCTCCGTTGAGGGTGGCGATCTTGATGGCTTCGACGGGGGTGAAGCCTGCGTCGACGAGAAGCTCGATTTCGCGCTGGTCGCCGAAGCCGGGGAGGACGCCGCCGTCGCCGGTGGGGTCAGGGCCGGCGAGGAGGAGGCCTCCGGCGGCGACGAACTCGCGTTCGAGGGCCATGCCGTTGTGGAAGTTCTGTGCGCGATCGACGGAGCCCGCGGGTGGATTGCGGGTGAGTTCAAGGTTGCGGGTACTGAGATAGGCCTCGCGCGTGGGCGGGGACATGGTGTCGAGGACGCGGGGCTGGAGGTGGAGGTGGCGGGGATCGGAGCTCTCGAAGACGGGGAGGGTGCTGGTGAGGGCGACGTGGTGCTCGACGAGAAGCTTGATGAGGGCGGCGGCTTCGGGCGAGCCGGCTGTCATGCGGGCGAGGGTGGGACCGCCTACAGTGGGCGGACAGAGGTCCGGCTGCTTGCCGGGATCGAGTTGGCGTGTTGACGAAGAAGCCGTGCTCGAGATTGTCGATGCCGAGCTCGGCGGCTTCGGGGTAGGTGACGGAGCAGAGGTGGCCGGTGAGTTTGAGGCCGTGCTTGTGGGCTTCGTCGATGGCGGCCTTGAGCTCGGCGCGGGTGATGTTCATGTAGGCCTTGAAGCTGGTGGCTCCCTGGGCGGCCCAGAAGTCGACGGTGGCGCGGGCGTCTTCGGCGTCCTTGAGCTGGTGCATCTGGATGAAGGGGGAGTTGGCGCCTTCGAGGTAGGGCGCGGTGACGTCTAGGTGCGGGCCGGGGATGCGGCCGGCGTCGATCTCGCGCTTGAGGTTGAGGTCGGTGTAGGGCTCGACGGAGCCGGTGGTGCGGAGGGTGGTGACGCCGGCGCCGAGATAGAGGTGGGGCGAGGTGAAGGTCATCTGGGGGACGACGAGGGGCGGCTCGGAGTGGCCTTCGGCGTCGGCGTTGGGGCGGGCGATGTAGTACATGTGGTCGTGCATGCCGACGATGCCGGGGAAGACGGTGCGGCCGGTGAGATCGAGGTGGATGGCAGCGGGACTGGTGGAGGGCGCTCTTGCAAGAGACGCAATCTTGCCGTCTTCGATGGTGAGGGTCTGATCCTCAAGAGGGGCGGCTCCGGTGCCGTCGATGATGCGGACGTGCTCGAGGAGGATGATGTGGGCGGGGGGAACTTTGATGTAACGCGAGACGGCGGTGGAGGGGGGTGGGGCGGGGATCTGGGCGGGCGTGGGCGCCTGCTTCGAAGCCTGTGCATATACGAAGTTTGTGAGTGCGAGAAAGGCGGCGAATTGACGCTTGCGCATGGGCGTTCCTGGGCTTTCGGGATGAGGGCTGATGATAGCGCGTGGATACCCAGTCGTACTATTTGCGATACGCCACGGGGCGGGTGACGGACTGGACTGGCCAAAAGGGACGAGCGGCTGAGGCAATGTAACGTTCTTCGGGATCCTTCGCTTCGCTCAGGATGACAAGCAAAGGAACAGCAAGCGGCAACAGTAGATGCCTACGCTGCGCTATTGAAGGACAAGCAAAAGAACAGCAAGCGGCAACAGTAATGCCTACGCTGCGCTCTTGAATGACAAGCAAAAGAACAGGCGAAGGCAAAAGCAACAGCAGATTCCCTTCGGGAATGACAGACAGAAAGGCAACGGCAAGCAATGGCTTGGGCACGGAGAGATGGCGGGGACGGTTGAGGATTTAGATTGGGTGTTTAGGCGTAGGTTGGGGGGATGCATGGAAGACGGGAAGAAGATTGCAATTGGGGCAACGGTGGTAGCGATGCTGGCGGTGGGAATTCGTGTGGGGATGATCTACCGGGAGCGGCATGCACCGGAGAAGCTGCCGGCGGCCGCGGTTCGCGAGAAGCTGCCGGATGATGCGTATGTGTTTTTGAAGAAGAAGCGGCCGTCATCGATGGCGGACCTGAAGGATCTGTACGGGACGACGATCTGGGTGAGTGCGGGCGGGCAGATGGACTATTACGCGACCTCCGGAAAGCATGTGGACTATGCGAAGAAAGAGGGGACACTGCTGGGAGCTGCGCCGATGGCGGTGAAGGATGCGGTGGAGCAGGTGGCTCCGAAGGCGGCGACGTTTCGGATTCCGGGCGGCGATAAGCAGGTGCTGCTGCTGTTTACGCTGCCGGCGAGCGCGCAGGGACCGGGCGGCGGGGACAAGGTGTTCGGGGTGCCGGTGGGGTATAAGCAGGGGCCCGACTACACGTTCTACACGGACGAGCTGTTCTTTTATGACGATCCGCACCAGTTGTATAAGCACTGGGGGCCGGAGGTGTGGAAGGCGATCGATGAGCACCGGGCGATTGTGGGGATGAGCGAGGCGCAGGTGCAGATGGCGCTGGGGCAGGTGAGCGACAGCGTGAGCCAGGAGTATGGCAACCGCCGGGTGATGTTTGCGAACCTGGGACACCCGATGGACGTGATCTTTGTGAAGAACAAGGCGACGGCGGTGATGCCGCACCAGTGACGCAGTTCCCGGTTGTCAGATGTCAGTTCTCAGACGAGGCAGGTGGTGCGTCGCGCCTTGCGGTTACTTCAAAGGTGTTGATGGTGACGATGACGATGCGATGGCGGAGACAGCCTTTCGGGGCTCCGTTCCCTCTATTCGGTTATGAACATTTCACTGAAGCCGATTGAGCAACAGACAATTGTGATCACGGGAGCCACGAGTGGGATCGGGCTCGCAACGGCGCAGGCAGCGGCAAAGCGTGGAGCGAAGCTGGTGCTGGCGGCGCGGAACGAGGACGTGCTGGAACAGACGGTTCGCGAGATTGTGGCCGGGGGCGGAAAAGCGATCCATGTGGTGACGGACGTGAGCAAGCGCGAAGATATTGAGAGGCTGGCGGAGGCGGCGATCTCGCAGTTCGGTGGCTTCGACACTTGGGTAAACAATGCGGGGCTGGGCTTATGGGGGCGCCTGGAGGAGGTTTCGGATGAGGACCATCGCCAGATCTTCGATATCAATTTCTGGGGCATTGTGTATGGGTCGACTACGGCGGTAAGGCACTTGAAATCGAAGGGCGGGGCGCTGATCAACCTGGGCAGCGTGGCTTCGGACTTCGCGTTTCCGCTGCAGGGGATGTATTCGACGACAAAGCACGCGATCAAGGGGTTTACGGATGCGCTGCGGCGTGAGCTGAAGGATGAGGAGGCTCCGATTTCGGTGACGCTGATCCAGCCGGCGGCGATCGGCACGCCGTTTGCGCTGCATGCAAAGAACTATACGGATCAGGAGGCGAAGCTGCCGCCTCCGGTGTATGCACCGGAGAGTGTGGCGGAGGCGATTCTGTTTGCAGCGGAGCATCCGCGGCGGGCGCTGCATGTGGGCGGAGCGGGCAAGGTGATGGGGATCTTCAGCCGGCTGACGCCGAAGCTGGTGGACCTAGGATCATCCATGATGATCAAGTCGCAACTGAAAGCGGAACCGAAGCAGCCGCACGGGGACAACCTGTGGCAGGCGGGGGAAGACGGCAGTGTTCGCGGGGGGCAGAAGTTTATACGGCCGAGCACCTATACGGCCGCCTATGTGCATCCTGCGGTGACGGCGACGGCGTTTGGCCTGATCGGGGTGGCTGCGGGAATCTGGGGCTGGAAGAAGGCTCGAAGCTGATCAGCCGGTGTTGCGGAGGCCGGCGCTGATGCCGTTGATGGTGGCGGTGATCGCCCGGTTGAGGTCGGGTGTGTCTTCGCCGGAGCGCTTGCGGCGGAGGAGCTCTACCTGGAGGAGGGAGAGCGGGTCGACATAGGGGTTGCGGAGGCGGATGGACTGATTGAGGACGGGGTTGGTTTCGAGGAGCTCGTGCTGGCCGGTGATGAGGAGGAGCATGCGCGTGGTGAGATCGAACTCGGCTTCGAGGGTAGTGAAGACGCGGTCGCGGAGGGCTCCGTCCGGGACGAGCGAGGCGTAGAGGCGGGCGATGCCGAAGTCGGCCTTGGCGAGGGCGAGCTCGACGTTGCGGATGATATCGAGAAAGAGGGGGAAGGACTTCGCCATGTCCTGGAGGAGGGCGAGGTTGCCGGGCGCTTCCTTGAGGAAGGCTTCAAGCGCGTGGCCGACGCCGAAGTAGGCGGGGACGAGGTGGCGGGACTGCATCCAGCCGAAGACCCAGGGGATGGCGCGGAGGTCGGCCATGGAGCGCTGCTTTGTGGCGCTGGCGTCGTTGCGCTTTGCGGGGCGGGAGCCGATGCGGGCGTGTTCGAGCTCGGCGACGGGGGTGGCTTGCTCGAAGTAGGTGAAGACTTCGGGGTTGTCGACGATGTGCTGTTTGTAGAAGGCGAAGGAGGTGCGCGAGAGCTCGTCGAGGGCGGCCTCCCAGGCGGGGAGGATTTCGCCGGTGAGGTGGGGTGTGGGGAAAGCAGGTCCCTCCACTGCTTCGCTTTGCGCCTTCGGTCGGGATGACAAGGTTTGTGGGACTGGAATGGACGGCGTGGCTCGTTGGGCGGCGGCGTCGGGGCGGGCGAGGGCGTCGAGCGAGGCGGCGATCATGAGCTCGAGGTTGCGTTCGGCGAGGACGACGTCGGCAGTATTTCCAGTTGAGGACCTCGCCCTGCTCGGTGAGGCGGAGTTCGCCGGTGAAGCTGTCGACGGGCTGGGCGAAGATGGCGCGGTGGGTTGGACCGCCGCCGCGGCCTACGGTGCCGCCGCGGCCGTGAAAGAGGCGCAGGTGAACGCCGCACTCCCGGGCGACCTGGTGAAGGGCGCGGTGGGCCTTGTAGATCTCCCAGGTGCTGGTGATCATGCCGCCATCCTTGTTGGAGTCGGAGTAGCCGAGCATGACCTCCTGACTGCGGTGCCAGGAGTCGAGGAGCGGCTGGTAGGCGGGGCTGGACCAGAGCTCGCGCATAATGGCGGGCGCGTTTTGCAGGTCTTCGATGGACTCGAAGAGAGGGACGGGCTGGAGGCCGGGGTCGGCGGCGTTTGTCCTCTGTGGCGATGGAGGCCTCGACCTGTACGCCGCCGAGTCGGGCCAAGGCGATGACGTTGAGGCAGTCCTCGGCGGATGCGGCTCCGCTGATGACGTAGAGGCGGATGGTCTCGGGGGGGAAGGATTGCTTGAGTTCGGCGATGGCGCGGAAGGTGGCGAGGACCTCGGCGGATTGCGGGGTGAGGGGGGGCGGGAGTTGGGGAATTTGTGGCGCTTCGCCCGCCTTAGCGCTCAGAGGCGGGCGCGAGGATGGGGCACCCGAATCAGTGGCGGAGCTAAAGGCGGCGAGCTCTTTGAGTGCGGCGGCGTGGACGCGGGCGTGCTGGCGGATGTCGAGGGTCTGAAGGTGCAGGCCGTAGGTGCGGACTTCGAGCAGGAGCGGGTCGAGAAGAAGCTCGGCGAGCCGATGGCCACGGTTTTCGACCAGGGACTCGCGGAGGATCGTGAGATCCGAGAGGAGATCGGACGCGCGGGTGTACGGCGGGAGCGCGGGCGGCGCGGCGAGTGGGACGGAGGTCTGGGCGATGAAGCCGAGGCGTGCCATGATGCAAGACGATAAGGAGGCGGACCTGCTCATGGCGGTAGCGGTCGATGAGTTGCTGCGAGGGCGTCGCGGAGGCGGAGGCGCAGCTCAGCTGGGCGGTGTAACGGTCGAGGAGCGCCTCGAGAGCGGGGCTGACGGGGACCTGCTGGGTGGAGGAGCCGAGCTGGTCGTAGATGGTCTGGAGGCGGCTGCGGTAGTGGGTGAAGAGGAGCGTGCGGGCAGCGGTGAGGGCTTCGCGGGTGGTGGCGGCATCGACGAAGGGGTTGCCGTCGCGGTCGCCGCCGATCCAGGAGCCGAAGGAGATGAGCTGGGGGAGGGCGGCGAGGGTGATTGAGTCTGAGCTGTCGAGGCTGGTCGAAGTTTCGGTAGAGAAGCAGATCCCTCCGCTTCGCTGCGGGATGACATCAAAGGAGGCGTGCCGCCAGAGGGTTCCGGGGTGGGGTATTCGGCGTCGAGGGCGGCGGCAACCTCGGCGTAGAGGACGGGGAGGGTGTTGAAGAGGCTGGCCTCGTAGTAGTCGAGGGCCATGCGGATCTCGTCGCGGACGGTGGGGCGCGCGGTGCGGACGTCGTCGGTCTGCCAGAGGGCGGTGATCTCGGCGAGGAGGTCGCGCTCGAGCGAATCGAGCTCGGTGGCGGCGACGGGGATGCGGTCGAGCTGCTCGAGGAGGTCGGAGATGCGGCGGCGTTTGAACATGACCGAGCGGCGGGCGACCTCGGTGGGGTGCGCGGTGAAGACGGGGGTGATGCAGATGCGGCCGAGGAGGGCGAGTGCTTCGGAGCGCGGGTGGCCGGCGAGGCGCAAGCGGCGCAGGGTTCCGCGAAGGCTGCCGCGCTGGGGGATGGCGTCCGGCGAGAGCTGGGTGGCGAGGCGGCGGCGCTTGCGGTGATTGGTTTCGGCGAGATTGATGAGCTCGAAGTAGAAGGAGAAGGCGCGCGCGAGGTGGTAGGCGGTCGGTGAGGTCGGCGGAGAGGGTACGGACGGTGGTGAGGGCCTGATCCAGGTGAGTTGCCGGTCCGGCAGCAGGGGAAGTTCCCCTTCGCGGCGGGTGATGGAGCTGCGCCGGAGCGCTTCGACGGCGTCGAAGAGGGCGGTGCCGGACTGCTCGCGGAGGACCTCTCCGAGAAGCGTGCCGAGAGAGCGCACATCGCGGCGGAGCGGCGCGGATTTCAACTCGGGAGTGGTGGCTTCGAGCTCTGCGAGACGATCGGGCCAGCTGGCGGGGGTCCAGAGGGACGGCATGAGGTGATTATGCTATGGCGGGCGGGTGGAGGTGTCAGCTAACGTTCCGAGACAAGAGTGAGGTCGCCCGCACCGGGTTGATCGGGCTCGGTCCAGAGGATGACGCATTGTGGAAGGCTGAGTGTGAAGATGAGGAAGCTCCAGAGCAGGACGGGTAGCCGGTCGAGTAGCCATGTGCTGTGGAAGCTCTGAAGAAAGATGAGCAGAAGGGTGGCTCCTGAGACAGTCCAGCGCAGTATCCGGTAGGCGCGGTAGTGGGCATGATCGCGCTCGGCCTGTTCGCGTTCGTCGAGAAGAAGGTGTGTTTCGCGATGCATCGTACCGCTGAGGTTCAGGCTCTGAATGGGATATGAGGGTGTTGTGGCGCTGAGGTCAGAGTTCAGTATCGTGGGTCCCTCATATGCTTTCACTGGGCCGCCGGAGCGAATGCCGCCGAGCAGGCCGGCCAAGGTGAGAGTCTGTGGGATCAGGATGCCGAGATCGACGTGGCTGCGAAACATCGCAATCACGGGAAAGGCGACGACCAGAGCATAGTAGCCGACGACGAGAGCGCGACGCTGGAGGTGAGTGCGAAGAGGGATACCGACGAAGCTGGATTGGGAGATCATCGTCTGTTCGCCTTTGCAGATGCGTGGCCGTAAATCTGCTGGCTAAGGGGTTAAGCGGCTTGCGGGAGAAGATGGCTTCGACGGGCAGGTGAAAGAAGTCGCTGAGATCGAGTGCGAGGGTGAGGGACGGATTGTAGTCGCCGCGTTCGAGGAAGCCGATGGTCTGATAGTTAACGCTGAGGGCATCGGCGAGCTCCTGACGGGAGATGTTGCGCTCGGCACGAAGGACAGCAATTCGGTTATAGAGAGGGTTGCTCATCTGTTCCGGTATGTTGCTATTGCGCAACATCGATGTCAAAAGAAATCTTTCTGTTCGAGAATGGCCAGCGAGCGCACAGGAATGTTGATGAAGAAAGCCGCAGGCAAAACTATGAGGCGCGAGGAGAGCGAACCTTCGCTTCGGAACGGCGCAACTGTGGCGAACCGAACTTCACGGTAGAGAAGCGGGTGCCTCGACTTCGTCCGGAAAGACAAGCAGTAGTAAATGGCGAATCAATTTGGCGGTCCCATTGACCCTTGGCGACCCTAGAAGAGTTTGCCGAGGGTGAAGACGAATTTACGGTGGCCATCGTCGCCGATGGCTGGGGCGAGGGTGATGACGCCGAGAGGGGTTTCAGCGATTATGCCGAAGTAGACGTCCTGGCGGGTGACGGTGCGGAGGCCGGGGGCGTGCATCTGGCCGGCCTCGTAACCGGCGCCGATGTAGATACTTTGGCCGAGCGGATCGGGGAGCTTGGCGACGCGTCGTAGGAAGGCGGGCTCTACGAGGAAGTAGTCGGTGCCGCGGTACTCGTCGATGGCGCTGGCGGTAAGGCGCAGGGGGCCGCCGAGGGTGAAGCGGAAGGGTTGGGCGACGTCGCGGTTGAGCATGGTGCCGGCTTCGCTCGAGAAGATGAACAGGTTCTTGCTGATCTGGTGCGCGAGCGAGAACTGAGTGGTGAACTGCGGGGTGTTGGGGCTGTCAACGGCGTGAAAGAGATAGCCGACTTCGGTGGTGGAGCGGATGCCGAACTGCGGGACCAGGGCGCGGTCCTGGGTGTCGTAAACGAAACGGGCGCGGACGCGTTGCGAGCTGCCGATGATGTCCGGCTGGAAGTCGGAGCCGGAGCCGACCTGTGTCTGCCAGCGGATGTTGGCGGCCTCGTAGCCGAGGCGCAGCTCGCGGATGCGGGCGTCGGACCAGCCGATGTCGGCTCCGGCGGAGGTGCGCTGGAGCTGGCGCTCGGCGATACGCTGCTGGTCCTCGAAGATGTAGAACGGCTGACGAAGAAGTCCGCCGTGGGGAGCGAGGAAGTAGCCGCCGGAGGTGCCGGTGTTGTAAAGGCGGCGGTAGTACTCGGCGTTGAAATCTGTGAGGAAACCTACTTTGACGTTGGCGCGGAGCTCGGAGCCGTAACCGCCGAGATCCTGCCAGAGAAAGATGCCTTCGAGTGTGGCTCGCGCGGTCTCTCCGGTCTCCCCCAGGATGTTCGCGCCGAGAAGGAGGAACGGAGGTCCGGTTGTCTTGTCCTGCACGGTGACGAGGATGACGGGGCGGCGCCCGGCGGAGTTGGTGGAGGGGAGCTCGCCGGTGCCGGTTGCAGCAGCGGGGTCGTCGGGCTTTGCGGTGGAGCTGGAGTCTCCGGAATCTGACGAGTCTGTGTGATTTGCGGAGCGCGAGAATGGCGTTTCGTAGGCCACGGTGTAGTCGGCTTCGTAGCGGCCGTCGCTGCGTATCTCATCGAGCAGGGCCTCGATGGAGTGGGTGTCGACGGGCTGGTTGACGAGAGGAGCGAACTTGCGCTGGAGAGCTCGTGTGACACCTTCGCTGGGGGCTTCGATCCGCACGCGCAGAACGGGGCCGGGCGCCTGGCGTTCTTTGGCGACACGAGTGGCAAGGTACTGCTGCCATTGCTCATCGGAGATGGCGTATGGCAGAAGGGCGGACTTCTGGCGTTCGGCGGCCTCGTATCCGCGTTCTGACAGCTCGTTTGTTTTGAGGTAGTCGAAGGCAGTGAAGCCGTTGAGATCGGGCATCATGACGACCTGTGCGAGCTTGCGCTGCTCGCGTTCCGCGCCCTCGATGGCAACGGAGAAGCTGCGCTGCAGAACGCCCAGAAGCGAGCCGAGATCTCCACCAGCGACCGGCTGGAGAGGGAGGCTGACGGCGAGGATGACGTCGGCGTTCATGTCGCGGACGGTGGAGGTTGGGAGATTGTCGAGAACGCCGCCGTCGACGTACTCGTGGCCGTTCATGGCGAAGGGCTGGTAGACGGCGGGCAGGGAGACTGAGGCGCGTACGGCGTCCGGGATGGAGCCACGGGCGAAGGTGACGACCTTGGCGTCGGTGAGGTCAGTGGAGACGCAGCGAAGCGGGATGGGGAGCGTGTTGAAGTCGACGTGGTTGTCGTAGCGAAAGAAGCGGCGGTCGAGAAAGGCGTTGAGTCCCTGGTCGGTGAGCACGGAGTTGCGGAAAGAGACGCCGTGCCGCAGGCCGACGGTGAAGCCGTTGGGAAGGGCGCGGGTGTCTTCACGGCGACGGAAGGAACGGCTTTCATAGCTCGAATCGAAGCGGAAGACCTGGTTGAAGACGGAGTCGTTCATGACGACTTTGAGGCGGTCGACCGGGGTTCCGGTGGAGTAGAGCGCGCTGACCATGCAGCCCATGCTGGTGCCGGCGATGACGTCGACGGGGATGTGGTGCTCTTCAAACCACTGAAGAACGCCGATCTCCGAGAGCGCGAGAGCGCCGCCGCCACCGAGAGCGAGGCCGATGCGGGGGCGACCGGTAGGCCCGGGCGGGGGCACCGATGGAGCGATCGCCTCGAGCGGAGCGTTGCCGCTCGCGGGTTTTGCGTCACTCTGGGTTGAGGAGAGCTGATGTGTTCTCTTGCCTGCATCCTTTCCCACGCCGACAGAATGGCCAGTTTGAGCGGCGCCCTGCGCGGCTGCGCTATCCGGCGTCGCAGGAATGGGCTGCTGCGCAAAGAGAGGGGAGGCGATGAAGAGAATGGCCGCGAACGCACGCCACGGCAATTGTTGACTCAAACTGACAGGAGCGATGGAGCGCGCAGGCCTGGAGAGGAGACTCATGCCTCCGATGGTATTGGAGTTGCGAATCCTTTGGGCCTTTTCATGCGAACTGGAAGTGCGAAGGCTAGGGCGCGGTCCTCCTTGAGGTGGGCCAAGCCCGTTTACTCAACAACGGTAAACCGGGGTTGCATGCCAGGCGTTGTTTGCTTGCGAGGGTGGAAGGCCCGAACGCTTTCTCCGGACCTCCCCGCGAGCATGGGATCAGAAGTTCAGCTTCAGCTGGAACTCCGTCGATCGTGGGCCACCCTGATCCGAGGTTCCGGAACCGCGCTGCACGCGTTGCGATTCCAACACGCCCGCGCTGGGACCATTGACGCCTCCTCCATCCAGAACTCCGCTCGCAACTGGCAGCGAATTGAAGTTGGAGAAGTTTCCAACATTGTAGAAAGCGATGGCCGGTTCAATGCTCAGACCCTCGTGGAACCGGTCCAAGCGGACCGGATAGGAGAAGTTCAGGTCGATGGTACGGAAGGACTGATTCTCAACCGCAAGTGCCTGTGGCACGGGCGCGATGGCCTGCTGCACCGCACCCAACGCATTCAGCTGGCTCGGTGTAAGAAGGTTTGCATTGACAAGCGCCTGGCCAGCGGGCGTGACCCGGCCAGCGTATTGGGCGTTGTACCTGCTGATCAGCTGATTCACATTGTTGCCTTTGTAGCGCCGCATGTAATCTCCAGGATTGGATCCCGGGACCAGATCGCCGATAAGCCCGTCCCCGGTCACGTCTGACTGAAAGATTCCAGCCGCGTCCACACCTCTTGCAGTGTTGGGAAGCGTGAGGTTCAGCGGCAGTGCCGAATAGACATGACCAATCAGGCCGATCTGCGGTCCATACTTCGGAATAATCGACCCTCCGAAGGAGAATACATGCGTTCGGTCGAGGCCGGAGTACCCGATGTACTGTGTCGGACGATCGTTGTCGAACGCCGTCGAAGAGAAGAACTGATCGCCGACGTTCGTGTTGACTGTGTTGGACACGCTGCGGGAGAACGAATACGCGACCTGAAAGTTCGTCGCCTTCAAACCGGGCGCGGGATGGTTCTTCTGTTCGCGGAAGAGAACCTGAAGCGCATCGTAGCCGGACTTGCCGGACGGGAAGATGAAGTTGCCCACGCCGACGTTGGGATTGATTCCGGGAAATGCCGCGCCCGTTGCCGGTGTCAGACCCACCAGGCTGGCGGGTCCGGCGCCAAGCGATGTCACGCCGGAATCAAGATTATTTTTTGCGAAATCATAGATCGTTGCGCCCCCGGCGATCGCGCAGTTGACCGCGGCAGCACTCGATCCTCCGGCGCATCCGAACTTCTGTGTCGTTGTGGCAATCGCGTGAGCCGCGGCATCAGCCCTGAATGTTCTAGCCGCACCGACGTGGTTGGCATCGAGCACCTGGCCCACCTTCAACGTGGAGTTGTGCACGTAATCGACGCTCAGCACTCCGCCTTTGAACACCTCGCGCTGCACACCGCCGTTGTACTGAATGGAATAAGGTGTGCGGTACGGAGCTGCGTACGCCTGCCCGATCTGCAACGTGTTTCCGACATACGAACCGTTCGTCGCGGTACCTGCGGCCGTGGTTGCCTGTTGATACTGTTTCTGCAAGTTGATGAAGTGGGGTGCACTCTGCGCGATCGATTCACCGCATAGCGTAGTGAAGTCGATGCCATCCACGGACGTCAGCTGCGTTCCATCCGGAAGGAGGAATGTCGTTGTTCCCTGGCACAAGAGGTGCGATGAATCGTTGAAGAGACCCTTCGGCAGGATGTTGGCGCGCGCATTCAACGTGTTATTGAAGACATCGCTCTCATAGAAAATACCGATACCCGCGCGTATGACGGTGTTGTGCGCTCCCGGACTGAACGCAAACCCGAGCTGCGGACCAAAGTTTGCGTAAGGCTGGTGCACCTTAGCTCCGAGGCCAGCCTGGAACTGGTCCAGTAGTGGAGCCGACCCCGTGCACGGAGCAGCTGCCCCGACCCCGGCCACTGCGTCGGAGCAAGGGATCACCGGGATGTCCTGGTTTGCACGGTCCGTATCGACGCTCCAGCGCAGACCTGTCGTTAAGGTGAACGAAGGATTGATCTTCCAGTTGTCTGAGATGTAGGCTCCCTCTCGCCAGCTCGTCAGGCCTCCGCCTGGTAATCCGAAGCCGGGTTGCTCCGTGTTGAAACCAAGCCCATTTCCAAAGCGGATCTGCGATGGCCGATAGCTGTGGGTAGGATCCGTGGGGTCAGCGCCCGGCAGCAGAGTGGAAGCCAGCAACGTGGCTCGAGGCGCGTTCAGGAAGAAGTTCGCGAGTCCTCCACTCAGGATGCGATTGAGGCTGAAGCCATACCGCACATTGTGTGAGCCCATGGTCCAGGAGCCGTCATACCGCACCTGCTTGTCCGACTGGTACGTCGTCTGGGGTGCGTTAACGTTCGGTCCCGAGTACAGGTTCTGCGCCTGATAGCGAAAATTGAAGCCCGGAATGCCTGTGTAAACGCTTGAATTGCCGGCGGTGTTGTCATTCAGCAGGTTGTGGAATTTTTCATAGCTCCCACGAAAAGAGTGCGTGAATTTCCCTTTGCTGAAATCCGCGCCCGCCGCGATGCCGGGCGTGTTGTCACGATTCGCATACAGCTCGTATCCGCTTCCGAAATTCGACACGGAGGAGTTGACGTTGTAGTTGATGCGGGCGAAATAGTGGCCTCCGAACAAGCCGTTGTAGTCCACGCGCGCGGTGGAGTAGGTCTCGCGATAAGGCGAGGGCAGCTTGGAGTAGGTGTTCTGAATCGTAGTGAACAGCGGACCAAGCGTCAGTGAATTCGAGGAGTCCTGCTTGATGCGTTCCGAGTTTGCAAAGAAGAAGAGCTTGTCTTTGAGGATCGGTCCGCCGATGCTGCCGCCGAACTGATTCCGTTGGAACGGAACGTCGATGCCTCCCGCAGTGCGCGCAAAGAGTGCCCGATTGTCCTGAAAGTAGTAGAAGAGCTGACCGTGGAACGCATTCGTTCCAGAGTTGGTCGAGACCAGCACCTGCCCGGTGGAGGTCACATCGCCCGAGACATCCTGCGTGGAGCGGTTCAGTTGGAACTCGTTGATGGCACCCTGGGAGACGTTGAAGATGGTAGTACCGACGTTCTCATCCGTAATGTCCTGGCCGTCGAGCAGGATGCGAGTCGTTCGTCCGGCAACGCCGCCGATCGAGACAGCAGAGTAGCCCGCCTTGGTGGGGTCGAAGGACTCGCCGCTCTGAAGGATCACTCCCGGTTCAATCTGCGCCAGATCCAGAAAGTTTCGGCCGTTCACTGGGAGGCTATCGATCTGCTGCTTTGTGATGACGTCAGAGACGCCCGGCTGTTCCGTGTTGACCTGGACAGCACCGGCGCTCACTTCGACCGTTTCGCTGGATCGGCCGAGCGCCAGCTTGAATGTGCCGCTGGTGACCGTTCCCGTGCGGACGACGGTGTTGACCGTCAACCCTTCAAAGCCCGCAGCCGTTACATGAACGGCGTAGTTTCCAGGATTGAGCGGACCCACACCATAGAAGCCGCTCGAGTCCGTCTGCAGCGTCTTCGAGAAAGCAGTGTCGGGGTTTGTGATCGAGACAGTGGCATGGGGAACGGCTGCATTCGTCTGATCCGTGATCGTGCCTTGGATCGCTCCTCCGTTTACGGAAATCGTCTGGCCAAGGGAAAGATGGGACCCAAATAGCAACGTAAGAATCAGGACATAGATCGTCTTCATGAAACCTCCAGAGGTCATCGCGTCTCCGCTCTTTTCTCGCTACCAGGCCCCGTGCCATCGCATGCGATCACCTTCCATCTCCGCCTTGTGTATCTACGGCAGCGCACATGCGTAAAAGAAGCGGAGCAGCAATCGCTAGGTCGACTGAGAAAAGCTCATGCGGGGGCGATCAGTAACGCGCTGCAGAGTGCAACCCGCATACCATCGACCTCGCTGCAGATCGAAATGGTGTAACGCAACATCGCTTCGTGACAGGCGTACACCCTGGGCTCACGTAAACGTTCCTTGATTCGCCGCAACGTTTAAATTCCCTGTAAATTGCGGAGATCGTCTACCGTCCTATCTCGAAATCGGGAAACGGTGGTGAAATGTTGTGCTCCGGGGACCAACACACGCGAAAGGGTGACAATCAGCACGTAGAACGGGTAGTAGGAGCTACCACTCTCCCGATTCTGGATTTTTAGATAAGCGCATAGCCGCGGCGCAGTTGACTAGTGCTGCAGTAGGTCTACTCGAAGAATTTCTGTCAGCAAGATCTAGCTGTTCCGCGCCGAACCGTTCTTGCCGGGGCCCGGGTAACGACGAAATCACACGATCGAGCGGCGAGTTGAAGATCGCTGGCCAGTCCGGCTCCATTTCCGACGATGGCTGCCCCGATCAGCGGCTCTTCGCTCTTCCGGTAGAGTGCGAAAGCACCGCCCGGAACGCGTCGGCCAAGCTCTTTGTGCCGGCTTCTATCGCCGCCTCATCTACGGCAGCAAAGCCTATCTGCAGCCCTTCGCGTATGGCAAAGCTGTTCAGATATCGGCTCAGCGGAACCACGTCAACATTTCGTTTCGCCGCCTCCGCGCTCACAGCTTCCGCCGCGAGGCCCTGCTTGAGCCACCCCACGGTCTGGAGCCCGGCCTCAATCTTTGATAGATCCAAAAACTCGGGAAGGTGCTTGCGGGAGTAGTGAGAGAGCGCACTGAATCGCTCGGAATACAATTTGCGTGTCCGCCGCAGATGCCTACTGAAGTGGCCGAGTTCAATAAAGTCGCAGAGCACGGCCTGGTCGATCACCGAGTGATGCCTCGTTACCAGGGCCTTGGTGCGCGTGAAGACGTCGACCAGCTGCGATGGAAGCACCATGTAGCCCATTCGCAGCGAAGGAAACAGTACCTTGTTAAAGCTGCCGGCGAAGATCACGATTCCATGCCGGTCGAGTCCCTGCATTGCTGGAAGCGGACTGCCGGAATATCGGTATTCACTATCGTGGTCATCTTCAAATATGTACGTTCCAGCCTTATGCGCATGGTGGAGGATGTCGACGCGCCGCGTAAACGGCATGGTGACGCCGGTGGGAAACTGATGACCGGGCGTGACGTACATGAGCCGCGCGTTACGGAAGTCTCGCTCCCGCGGAGCCGCTCCATCACCATCGATCGGCACAGGAACGAGCCTGGCGCCCACAGCATTGAAAGCCGTATACGCCACCTGGTATCCGGGATCTTCGATCAGCACGCGGTCGCCGAAGTTGAGCAGCAGCCGCGCGACCATGTCGAGCGCCTCCTGCACTCCCGAGACGATGACGACCTGGCTCATGTCACACCGGACACCGCGCGAGGTCACCAGATACTGCGCCACGGCCTGGCGCAGTGGCTCGTAACCCGCCGAGCCGCAACCCAGTAGCTGACGGCTTGTTAGCTGGCGCAGCCGGCGGGAAGCCACCTGCCCCCAGAGCGCTGTCGGGAAGAGTTCCAGCGCGGGAAGGTTGGTGCGAAATGCTCGGGTCGAAAAATCGTAAAAATGTTCGAACGGTTTCACACGCTTTGCGTATTCAGAGATACGGGGCGGCATACGCGCCTCGGGAACCGGGAACACAGAATGCAGCTTGGGTCGTGGAAGGAATCGTTCTGGGAGGGCCTTACTGACGAAGGTACCGGAGCCTCGGACACCATAGAGGTAACCTTCGGACCGGAGATCATCGATCGCCGAAAGGATTGTGCCTCGGGAGAGGCCGTATTGACGGGCAAAATCGCGCGTCGCGGGAATGCGTTGCCCCGGCAACAGTCCGCCGCGCAGAATCTCGGATCGCAGTGTGTCGCGCAGCCAGTGGTAGGAAGGAACACCGTCGCGGCGCGGCGGAAGGATCAGGTCGAATGCTTGCTTCTTTCTTCTCAACCATATCTCCTTCGCACCAATGTGGCCCACACGGAAAGTCGCAAGTGGCTCTGCCCGAGTGTACCGCAATCAGTTACCTTCGCAGTAGCAGAAGCAGTCGTCCGATGGCACCGATAGTGCCAAAGGCCGAGGATCGTACCCGCGACTTCGCATCGCTTACCGATGACGAACCCTTGTCATCCAGTGGGGAAACAAATGTCCACCATCGCAATACAGCCAACGTCCGATCGCATCCCGCTCAAAGCGGATGGCCGCATCCTCTTCGTATCAGCTCAGTCGATCCACTGGATCGAAAGCGCCGGCAATTACGTCGAGTTCGTTCTTCAGCCGCATGGCGAGCGGGTCATGGTTCGCGAAACACTCGCCTGGTTCGAAAAGTCGCTTGACCCACGGCGTTTCGTTCGCATCCACCGCTCCGTCATCGTCAATGTGAATCGCATTAAGGAGATGCGCCCACGGTATACCGGCGAGTACCAGGTCACCATGCTCTGCGAAAAGCAACTCACCCTCAGCAGGGGATATCGGAAAAATCTTAAGCGGCTTCTGCAAAGCTGCCCGGTCTAACCGACGCGGCACACCAGCCTCAACAACGGACGGGCAGCCGTTTCAGGTGAGCAGTATACGTAGATCACGAAGATTGTTGCCGGTCGGTCCAACCGTGATCGTGTCTGCAAGAGCATCGAAGACCCGGAAGCTATCGAAGTGCTCCAGCGCCTGAAAGGGATCGATTCCCTGTTCAAGTGCTCGCCGGCAGGTATCGCAATCAGCGATCGCCCCGGCAGCAGGAGTGTTTCCGTCAATCCCGTCCGTGCCGGCGCTGAGAACCACGGTGCCAGTTCTCCTTTTGTTCAGGCTTATGGCGCATAGAAGCGCGAGATGCTGGTTGCGGCCGCCACGGCCGCTTGCCTCAGGAAGCCGCACACTCACTTCGCCAATGGAGATCAAGCAGGATCTTCCTTGGCGTGTGGCCATGTGTGCGCTTCGATCCAGGAGATAGGAGGCGGCGTCTTCGGCAGGCCAGTCGTCACAGGTATTATCGATCTCCACATGCATTCCCATGATCTGCGCTTCGGAGGCCGCGCCCATGCTCAGGTCATCGCTCGAAAGAATGCAGGTCCAGTTCGCTCTTAGGAAGGCATTGTGGATGGGCTTCGGTGTCTCAGATCGCTGATCGGACTCGAAGAACCGTTCGATCGTTGTCGGCATTCGTTGCCTGGACCGCAATAGCAAATAGAGAGCGCGACAATCCTCTTCGGAGCTCAGGTCGGGCAGCGATGGTCCCGATCCGACAATGTCCCACGAGTCCGCGGGTACGTCCGAGACGATGAGGGTGCATTGCATAGCCGGAGCCGCCGCCTCCGCAAGCCGGCCTCCCTTAACAGCCGAGAAGTGTTTTCGAAGTGTGTTTATCTGTGCGATTGAGAGCCCGGAGCCGACCAGGATGCGATAGAAGATCGCAACATCTTCCTGCGTCATAGCGGGATCGAGGGGCAGTTCAACCATCGCGGAAGAACCGCCGCTTACGAGGAAGATGACGAGGGTGCTGGCATTTGCCAAGCGGAGCGCATCGAGGATGCTGATAGCAGCCTGCTTTGAGATCTCATCTGGCGTTGGATGCGCGCCTGAAAAGAAGGTTAGCGCTCCATAGCTCTTCCGAACAGGCTGGGGTGAGACGACGATGCCGGTGAGCCGTTCCGGGGGCCAGTCAGCAGCCTGAAGCACCTCGATGGCTGTCTCGTACATGGGAGTCGCGGCCTTGCCGATCGCGATCACGAGGACATCGTGGACCTCGCCAAGGTCGAACGGTTTACCGGCAGCGAACAAAGACGATCCCACGAGGCGAAAGTTTCTGCGCACGGCCGCGCACACGTCCACTCTGCGCATGGCTGAAGAGAAGAGCCGACGGGCATCCGCTTTCAGTCGAGCTTGAGCGCTTGTCGCATCTGGGAATTCCATAGCTATCCATGGCTAAGTGTGATGGCAGCGGTGCGCCTTTGAAAAGGCGCTCCTTGCGCGCTGGCTCAACCCGGTTTCCCGGGCAGGCGCGAAGCAGCTTCACGCCTCCCCATCGCGCAAGTGTCAGTTCTCCAGTCGTGCCTGCAGCTGTTCCAGCGTCGCGCCCTTTGTTTCGGGATAGACAAATAGGACGACCAGGAACTGTATCGCTGTCATCGCTGCGAAGAAGTAAAATGGCGCGCTGCGAGAGAACTCTGCCACAGCCAAGGGAAACAGAGAAGCAATCAGGGCGTCGCTCACCCAGTGCGCACTCCCGCCCAGACTTTGACCTTTGGATCGCACCCGTGTGGGGAATATCTCGGAGATGTAGACCCAGATGACCGCGCCCTGAGACATTGCGAAGAAGCAGATGAAGGCCACCAATAGCCATACGACCCGCCCCTGGTTTGTGCCGGATCGCAGAATAGTGGCTGTCATCAGAAGGCAGATGAAGGTTCCCACGGCCCCGATCAAAAGCAGCGTCTTACGGCCGATCTTGTCGATGAGCAGCATGCCCAAGACCGTGCCTACCAGGTTGGCGAGACCGATGTAGATGGACTGCGAGAAGGTGGAAAGACGGCTCAGGCCGGCGGCGGCAAAGATGTCGTTCGCGTAATACAGGATGGCATTGATGCCGGAGAACTGGTTGAAGACGCCAATGCTGATGGCAAGAAAGATCGGCAGGCGGAGCGACTTCTGGAAGAGCGGCTCTGACTTTTGCAGGCGCTCGGTGTGCAGTGAGGCCCGGATCTCATTCAGCTCGCGTTGCGGATCTTCCGTTCCCATCATCCGGAGCACGGAGAGCGCATCCTCCAGGCTGTTTTGGGTGATGAGGAATCGCGAGCTTTGCGGAATGGTGTAGAGCAGGATGCAGAACAGAAGCGCGGGAATGAAGGCGATGCCGAGTTGCCAGCGCCACTCCGCCAGACCGAGGCCAAGCCGGGCGATCCACCAGTTGGAGACGTAAGCGACCAGGATGCCAATCACGATGTTGGCCTGGAAAGTGCCGACCAGGCGGCCCCTCCAGCTCGCCGGAGCCAGCTCCGCGATGTAGACCGGGCCGAGCACGGAGGAGCCACCGATGCCGAGGCCGCCGATAAAGCGAAAAACCATCAGCGAGGCCCAGCTCCACGAGAAGGCACAGCCGAGCGCGGAGACGATATAAAGGGCAGCCATGATGCGCAGGGCGTTGCGGCCTCCGATCCGCTGACCCAGGGGGCCGGCGAGGATGCATCCGGTCACGGTTCCCCAGAGTGCGATCGAGACGGTCAGCCCAAGCGAGCGCGGAGAGAGATGGAAGACCTGGGTTAGCTGCGACGTGGTGCCGGCAATTACAACCGTGTCGAAGCCAAAGAGAAGTCCCCCGAGGGCTCCGACGGCCGTGCTGCGGAGGAGGCTGGATGTCATGTGCATGCGGATGCTCTCTGAATTCGGGATGGCTTCACAGCTGACAGGTGTTGATCGCTTTCACGATCGTTTCGGCTCCGGATCACAAAAAGCCGTGTCGCGAGCGTCGTCAGCCAATCTACCATCTCTCGAGAGAGATATGCCCGAGCCATCTGCCGCTGGTGCGCAAGCGAGGCGGAGCGGGGTGAGTGAAGCACACCTCCCCTCCCCCCGAAGATGCGCAAAATATTCGAACGAAGCAGCTTAGGTGCGTACCTGAACTGTTTGCCAGGTGGCCCGAGCCGCTCGATCTGGGCCAGCTTCTTTCGTGTCACAAAGGAAAAGCCCCGGAGGGTGTCCGGGGCTTTTTGCTGTATCCAGTTTAGCTGGTTGGAGCAGTTGTTACGCCACGTTAGAACTTCAACCTGGCGTAGAGGACGAGGGAACGACCTGCTCCTGTCCGGGCAATAACGGGATTGAGTTGCGAGGCGGCACCGAAGCTCGCAACGTCTACCTGCAGTGGGTTGACATTATTGTGATTGCCAATATTGTTTGCCTCGCAGCGAAGATTGAAGGTGCCACGTTCGAAGTGTAGATAGGAGAGCCCGATACCTTTTTCGATGGCAACATCATGCTGCTGGTATCCGGGTTGCAGGTAGGAATCACGACCGACCTGCTGCTTCAGGAAGTTCTGCCCACGCTGCACGAGGAAGTGAACGGAGTTGGGATCCACAATGACCTTTGGCTTGGCAGACGACGAGTTGTAGGCAACAGCATCATAGTAGACGCCCTGTTTCCCGCCGCCGGGCAGCAGCGATGCATCGATTCCTGCCGTCGCGAAGGGTGCATTCGGATTGCTGATGATAGGGCGGTCGTTGGCAGTGCTGCCGTCCCCGTTGGTATCGAATCCGCTGACGTTGATAGTGCTGTAAGGACCCGACTGGAAACGCTCGATGCCGGAGAGGGTCCAGTGACGGGTGAGGACGCCGAGAGCACCATTGAGGAGGGCGTTCTGGGACTCGATACCTTTGGGAGCCCAGACGTAGGAAAAGACAAAGTAGTTCCGGTGATCCCAAGCGGAGTTGCCCCATTCCTGGGTCAGACCTGTGGCTGAGAGATCGGCTTGGTAGGACGTCGGAGAGTTGAAGGTGTTGAAGATCTCGGATGCGTTGTCCAGATCTTTGCTGTAGGTGTACGCCGCGCGGAAGGTGATGCCTCGTGAGAACGCGCGAGAGAGTTCAGCTTGAAGGCTGTTGTACTCGGATGTAGCGAAGTTGCCACGAAGGTTGATGACACCTCGGGCGGGATTGAGGCGGGCAGTTGCGGCAGTGCCGTTGGTTGGGGTGAAGTAGTTATATTGCCGGTTCACGAAAAGCTTGACGCCCCTGCTGCCGACGTAGTTGGTCGTGAGCTTAAGGTTGAATGGCAGTTCGCGCTCGATACCCAGGTTGTATTGATATGTATAGGGATTGACAAGATTGTTGGTAGTTGAGGTAACCGACGAGGTGGGGGACAGAATCGGGGAAAGCCCCGGAATGATGGTATTGGAATTCGAGAGACCATCTTTCGCTGTGGATTGGGAGAGCTGCACGACCGCATTAGGCGAGCTTTGCGCACCGTTGACGACAATGTTGCTGAAATCACTGTCGAAGTAGATACCAAAGCCGCCGTGAAAGACGGTTTTGCCGTCCTTCATCAGACCGAAATGCGGTACATAGGCAAAGCCGGCTCTCGGAGAGATGTTGTTCTTATCGTTATTGACCTTGTAAACCGCATTGATTGGGTCGGTGAGTGCGGTGTTCGGATTGACCGCGGGAAACGGCAGGTTGTTTTCCGGATCCGTCAGGTAGTCGTAACGAGCGCCGAGATTGATGGTGAACTCAGGCGTGAGCTTGATATCGTCCTGCACGAAGAGGGCGGTGCGCCAGTTGTGTGGATCAATGCGGGTGAGACCGAAGGTTTTGGTGGCGCTGCCGGAGGTTCCAAGATAATTGTTGATAAACTCTCCAAGCGACGATCCGTAGGAACCGGCAGCCGCATAGTTGAGCTGTCCAATTGCGATTTGCGAGATGAACTCCTGCTCGATCTGGCGGCCGATGTCGGCACCGACACGTATAGTTTGCCTACCGAAGTTTAGGCCAACTGTGTCTTGAAGCTGATAAAGATCCTCACCCCGTCCCTGAGGCAGGTTTTGGTTAGGACCGAGATTGGGGAGACCGTTGCCACCGAAGACAAGAGTGGGTGTGACATTGAGCGGGTTCGCATTTGTTGCCGCCGTGAATGCAAAAAGAAAGTTGAGACGTGTCTCGGAGACACGGAACTCGTTCAGGACGCGCGGACCGAAGACGTGAGTTTCAGCGACCTGGGCCAGCTCGGAGAAGCCTCCCTGCTGGGAGTCAAAGCCGGGAAGCGAGACGTTGTTGCCAAAGTCGGGCGTGAGAAAGCCGCGATCGTGAATGTACCGCACTGAAAGCGTGTCCTTTTCGTGCGGGGTATAGTCGACACGGACTGCGAACTGTGTATCTGTATTCTGCTGTGGAACGGATGGCCTCTGGAACAGGCCTGTGGTGATTGAGCAGCCCGCCGTGGGGCAGCCCGGGGCAACGACGCCCAGTGTCTCGTAGGGCTTGCCTGGAGTCGAGATCGCCGTCGTGTTAATGAATGTATTTGTGTAAGCGTAATTGGAGAGATAGCCGGCAAAGAGGGCTGCCTGCTGCGCCTGGACGGTACCGGCCTGAGCCTGAATGGCTTTCAACTGAGCGATGCCGTTCGCATCCGGCAGCTCCTGCCGAGTTTCAAGGACGCCGCCATAATAGCGCTGCCACTGGCCAGCTCCGAAGGCGAAGAGCTTGTCTTTGAAGATGGGACCACCGGCGGTGAACCCGAAGGTGTGGCGGTCGAAGCGCGTCTTAGATGGGCTGGAGGTGGGTGTCTTTGACTGCCGCTGGGTGCCACTTAGGGCGTTCAGGCCCGAGCCGGTGTAGCGCTCATATGCCGAACCGTGGAAGGTGTTGCTGCCGCGCGCCGTGACCAAGTTGGTGACGGCACCCCCGGCGCGGCCGAACTCGGCGGAGGCAGAATTCGAGAGCACCGCGACGCTGCTGTACATATCGGGGATGTCGGGTTGAAATCCCTGACCGGCGATGGCGACGTCGTTGATCTCCTGACCGTCGATGAGGAAGTTGTTCGCCCGGGGACGAGCCCCGTTAGCAGAGAAGATCTGCCCTTGAGCACCGGCGCCGGAGCCTGGCTGCGTGATGGTCTGAATACCCGGAATCGTAGTCGCCAGCTCGATCGGGTTGAGTGAGAAGATGGGCAACTCGCGGATGTCGTTGGAGTTGATGATGCCGGTAAGCTGGCCGTTTTCGGTGTTGATGGCGTTTGAAACTGCCGCTACTTCGACGACGTCGTTCACCCTGCCGACGGCGAGGACAGCGTCGTAAGAGCTGACGACCGACGGGTTGACGACTACACCTGTCGCCTTCTTTGTTTCAAAGCCGCTGGCCTCGAATGAGACGGTATACCGGCCCGGTGGGAGACCGTCGAGCCTATAGGCTCCGTCTGCCTTGGAGACGCTGTTGCGAAGCTCGCTCGTTCCCTCATTGGTGATACTTACTTTCGCACCTGGGACGACGGCTCCCGTCGAATCCCTGACGATGCCAGCGAGGATCCCTTGGCTTGTTTGTGCGATGACGTGTGAGGCGGAGAGAACCAAAGCGGAAAGGACGAACAGCAGCGCGTACAGCTTCTTCATGCGGGATCCTCTGGATCGGTTGGGAGATCTACAGAGTTGAAGTGCAATCGGAGGACCAAATTGAGATATACGCCGATTTTTGTAAGGCACTGAAATTGCACGAGAGCTGCTTCGCGGAGAGAGAAGGTTGCGTCACTTTGTCGATGAAAAGTTGTAGACGCGTATGATGCACGGTTTGTTAAGGGAACCTAAAGGTTCAGTTTCTTGAAGACTCGCTCCGGGATGTGGCGGATGACGAACATGATGGGCTGCCACTGGGAGGGGGCGTAGAGGGTGTCGCGGCGCTTATCGATGGCGGCGACGATGGTTTGCGCGACTTTGGCGGGATCGGCGAACTTGTCGGCTGCCCTTCATTCTGGAGGTCATGGCGGTTTTGACTGGGCCGGGCTTGATGTTGAGTACCGTTACGCCTTCGCGATCGACGCGGTTGCGGAGGCCGCCGAGGAAGGCGGAGAGGCCGGCTTTGGAGGCGCCGTATAGGTAGTTCGATTTGCGGCCGCGGTCTCCGGCGACGGAGGAGATGACGGCGAGGGTTCCGGAGCGGCGCTGGACGCAGAAGTTGGCAAGCCAGGTGAGGAGGGAGACGGGCGCGATGAGGTTGGTGTGGAGGATCTGGGCGGCGTGGGCGAAGTCCTGCTCGGCAGTGGGCTGGTCGCCGAGGATGCCATGGGCGAGGTAGGCGATGTCGAGGCCGGTGAGGGAGTTGATGGCGTGCGAGAGCAGCTCGGGTGGCGGGCGGTGTCGTCGAGGTCGGCGACGGCGGTGTCGACGGAGGCGGCGCCGCGGGTGCGGAGGTCGGCGGCGACCATGGCGAGCTTTTCAGGGTTGCGGGCGACGAGGAAGAGCTGTGGCCCTGCGTGGCCCAGAGCGGCAGGTGGCCTCGGCGATGCCGGAGGTGGCTCCGAGGACGAGGATCTTTTTCTTCGCACCGCTGCCGGAGCGAACTGCAAGTGTGTGGCTCTCATAGTCGGTGAGAGCTGCGTCGTTGGTGGCGGCGGCGATGGAGCCGGGCTCGATGGCTGGTGGATCGGGGAGAGGTGCTCATAAGGAAGAGGCGTCTCCGGTCACACGCTCCCAGAAGCTGGAGGTGATATGGGGTCGCGGAAGCTGGGCGAACTGCTGCCACTGGGGGTAGAAGGCCTGGAACTGCTCGGGGGTCATGGCGGCGTCCTTGGCGGGATAGAGGCGGCCGCCGAGCTCGCGGGTCATGTCGGCGAGGCGATAGAAGAGGGGAAAGCTCCTGTCGGGCTTGATGGGAAAGTCGAGCGCGAGGATGATGCCGGGCTGGGGAAAGCTCATCATGCCGAGGGAGGGGACGTCGCCGAAGGCCTTGAGCACGGCGAGGAAGCTGGCGAGGCCGGACTTCGCGACTTCCTGCAGGATGGCGATGGTGCCTTCGCGCGCGTGGTCCCACGGAATGACGTACTGGAACTGGAGCAGGCCGCCCTTGCCGTACATGCGATTCCAGTGAAGGACCTTGTCGAGCGGGTAGAAGAAGGGCTCGTAGTCCTGGAGGGCGACGACGCGTTTGTGGATCTGCTTGTGAAAGAAGGCGGTGTTGAAGAGGGACACGGAGAGCGGGTTGAGAGCGAAGCCGGGGGCCTCTATGGGAAAGACGAGTTTGGGCTCGGGTGAGATGGTGAGCGGGCCGGGCACCTCGGAGTGGTCGCCCTGCATGAAGATGCCGCGGGCGAAGTTTTTGCCGGTGGAGGTGCAGTCGACCCAGCAGACGGTGTACTCGATGCCGCCGGACTGGTTGGTGAGATCGAGGAACTCGTCGATGCCGTGGAACTGGATGCCCTCGTAGTCGATCTTGCGGGAGACGATGGGGCGGAGCTTGAGCTGCGCCCAGGTGATGACGCCGGTGAGGCCAAGGCCGCCGATGGTGGCGGCGTAGAGCTCTGGGTTTTCGGTCGCCGAACAGATGCGGCGGGAGCCGTCGGAGCGGACGAGCTCGAAGGCAGGGCACGTGGCGCCCAAAGGTTCCGGCGATGTGGTGGTTCTTGCCATGGATGTCGTTGGCGATGGCGCCGCCGAGGGTGACGTATTTGGTGCCGGGGGAGACGGGCAGGAACCAGCCGCGGGGGACGGCGAAGTCGAGGATCTGGGCCAGGGTGATGCCGGCCTCTGCGGTGAGGACGCCGGTGTTCTGGATCAAAGGCGAGCAGGCGGTTCATGCCGGTGGTGACGAGGAGGTTGCCCTCTTTGAGGAGGCAGACATCGCCGTAGCTGCGGCCCATGCCGACGGGGAGAACGGCGTCATGCAGGTGATTGGTGACGGCGGGGTAGTCGCTCTGCCAGTGCAGCGGGACGAGGTTGGCGCGGTGGTTGGGGTAGCGGCCCCAAGACTCGAACAGGGCGGTGGTGGAGGCGATGGATTCTTCTGGCGAGGTTGGTTCGGCCATAGCTACAGGATACTTGGTTGGGGCAGTTCTCAGTTGTCTGTTCTTGGTTCTCAGACGGAGCCGGTGATATGGGGGCTGTCCGAATCATCATCCATGGAACCTTCATGGTCTGGAGCAAGGATGAATGGGGGGTTCGGGGTGGATGCCGGCGCTGAGTTTCGAAGATCGAGCGCCGACGAACTCCGAATGGCCGTTTTTGTCCGGTCTGTGTCCTTCAGCAGCCTTTCCGTTTGCTGCAAGAGACGATAAGCTGACCATGCTGACCTTGTACCTGAGAGCAGGAGAGCTGCTGTGACCAAAGTCGGACGCCGCCGAATCCCTGTATATGTCGTCCTTCCACCGCGTACGCTTCTGCTGGACGTCGCCGGGCCGATCGAGGTGCTGCAACGGGCGAATCTGGAGCAGGCGCCGGTGTGCTTTGAGATCGTCTACGTGGCAGCTGCATGCTGTGTAAGAACGTCCATCGGTCTCGATCTGACATCCTTAGGGCCGCTGCCGGACGACATTCCGGATGACGCAATCGTCATGGTCATGGGAAACATAAAAGCTGTGAAGGGAGAGCCGCGCAGATCCGCAGATAAACACGAAGACGAGCAGGAGAGAGCGATTGTTGCGTGGCTGCGAAGCACGATCCGTCCGAGCCATCAGTTGGTCACGGTCTGCTCCGGCGCACTGTTTGCCGGTCGCGCGGGGCTGTTGAACGGCCGCACGTGCACCACGCACTACATGGACTGCGAAGAGCTTTCGATCCTGTCTCCGGAGGCCAAGGTGCTTCGGAACCGGTTGTTTGTGCAGGATGGCAACCTCTACAGCAGCGCGGGCGTCACTGCCGGAATCGATCTCATGCTGTATCTGCTGCATCAATATACCGGGATAGAGTGTGTGCTCGCGGTCGCTCGATACCTGGTGATCTATCTTCGCCGGAGCGGATCGGACCCGCAGATCTCACCCTGGCTGGAGGGCAGAAACCATATTCACCCTGTCGTTCACCGCGTCCAGGACGCGATTGGCAGTGATCCGACGAGAACCTGGACGCGAACCGAACTGGCGAAGATCGCCCGATCGAGCGGCAGACACCTGTCGCGCCTCTTCCACGAACACACCGGGATGGCGATCGTCGACTATCGCAACCGGCTGCGGGTTGCGATTGCGAAGGAACTGATAAGCCAAAGCCAACTGGATATGGAGAGGGTAGCGGAAAGATCCGGCTTCGAATCAACGCGACAGCTGCGAAGAGCTTGGGGACGGGTATTTCCCACCAGCCCGCGGGAAGCACGTCTGCCCAAACAAGCCTTGGCATCAACCATGCCGTGAGGTCCGAGGCGTAATCGCGGGTCCGCACGATCAACCATCGACACCATTCTTCTAGAACCAAGAGCCGCACCAGCAGCACCGCGAGGTGTGCGGCGAGCGGTGTCTCTTTCTGTCCTCTTTTGGTCCGGGATGCTGCTTTTTCTCCCCGCCGCAGTTGCCTACGCTTGGGATGTCGTTCAGGAGATACCCATGCGATTCAAATCCTTCGTTACAGCCGTTTTCGTCCTCCTCCTATCTTCCGGACCTGCTCACGCTCTCGGGTCATCGATGGCACATCTGAAAGCGAATCCTGCCATGTTGAGCTTCGGCAAGTCCAAGACCGTCACCATCAACGTTCGAAACGATTCCCGTGAAATCGTGGAACTCAGAAGTGGAGACAGTGTCACGAAGCTGGAACCGGGAAAGACCACTTCGATGGTGTTGCCGATCGGGGCTCGTGTCCTGTTCGAAAAAGCGACCCCGACACACGCATCAGGAGATGTGCTGCTGAATGCAGCGAGGTCTCTCAGCGACTCAACCGTAGTGATCCACTAGGAGCAGACACAGCGATCTGCGCAGACACAGATCCGATGAGCACAAAGAGGGGCACGGCCGATAGCCGTGCCCCTCTTTGTACGTGTTGTGAGCTTAGGCCGCGGTCTTCTCCCGGGCTGCCTTGGCGCTGGCCAACCCTGCCTTCGCCTGAACGGCGAGGGCGGTAAAACCCGCGGCGTCGTTCGCGGCGATGTCGGCGAGGACCTTGCGGTCAAGCTCGTTGCCTGCAGCCTTGAGGCCGGCGATAAAGGTGGAGTAGCTCATCCCGTTGAGCTTCGCGGCGGCGCCGATGCGGACGATCCAGAGGGAGCGGAACTGGCGCTTCTTCTGTTTGCGGCCGGTGTAGGCGAACATGAGACCGCGCTCGACGGCCTCCTGGGCAGCCTGGTAGAGCTTGGATTTTGTGAGAAAGTAGCCACTGGCGCGCTTGAGAATCTTTTTGCGGCGGTCGCTGCGTTTGGTACTCCGTTTGACACGGGGCATGGTACGTCTCCTTTTGCGAACTTCGTTTAGGCGGCTGGAGGTAAGGGTAGCCTCTTCACTCGCTGTGCTGCTTCTGTCTCAGTGGAATCCTCGGTAACGAGATCCCAGGGGCCATGTACGCTTTGCTGGCCCTTTGCTCTTGTCAGAGCGGCTCGACGGAAGGGTTTAGCGCTTCCCTGCCCTGAAGGATCTCAGGCGTAGGGGAGCATGCGGTCGACCTTGTGCTGATCCGCCTCGGAGATAAGCGCCGACCCGCCGAGCTTGCGCTTGGTCTTGGTGGCCTTTGAGGTGAGGATGTGGCGCATCTTGGACTGGCCGCGCTTGAACTTGCCGGTACCGGTCTTATGGAAGCGCTTGGCCGCGCCGCTGTGAGTTTTCAACTTTGGCATTGGTGTTCCTAGTGTGGTGCTTTCTGGACAACCATTTGAGTATATATGAGCCTATCCCTTTGCG
This sequence comes from uncultured Acidobacteriaceae bacterium, assembly GCA_963778445.1. GTDB lineage: Bacteria > Acidobacteriota > Terriglobia > Terriglobales > Acidobacteriaceae > Edaphobacter. Next base: position 1,109,833 of record CAVZUG010000001.1, read on the forward strand.
GAGAGGCTTACACGCCCAGCAGTTGTACGCCTTGCGACTGGGCTGCGGAGCGCAGTTCCCTGTCCAGAGTCGCCAAGGGCAGACCACGCCTAAGAGCCAATTCCAGATAGGACGCATCGTAAACAGTCAATCGGTGCCGTTCAGCCAGGCGCGATGTTGCTCCCCAGGCTTGCTCATGAGTATCGAGATCAAGGTGAATCGGCAGAAGGGCAAGATCCGATAACGTCGCATCGCGAAAGCCCCCATCGTGGCGGCCGCGCCGGACTCCCATCTCCAGGACGTTGGCTATCTCCAGGCGCCAGAGTCCGGGCACCCAGGCTCCGCTCTCCTTCACTCGATCAAAGACGTCAAGGATGAGCGGCTCGGTCTCCTCTGCATACACCCACGCCAATGTCGCTGACGTATCGAGAACCAGGCTCATGGGCGTCCTGCATCCCTGTCCTTTTTCAGCTCAGTCCAATCGAATGAAATTTTGAATTTCGCTGCACGGCCTCGGATTCGCTGAGCCGCAGCGTCTGCCTGGGCGCGGTCGATCCCCCCCGTATTTGGGATCAGGCGAGCGACTGGCTTGCCGTGCCGAGTGATGAGAATTTCTTCGCCACGCTGCACACGATCAAGCAAACCACCAAAGGTGTTTTTCGCCTCAAAGGCTCCAATCTCCAGCATCTAAACTCCGATCTAGCTTAGCCTAGCTTATCAGATGCTGGGCACCGAGACGCCATAAGTATGGTGTGGATACTAACCGCGAGCTCCGGTGCGTTTCCGGTCAAGTAACTTCTCCGCAGCGCTTGTGTCTAAGTGTGAGAGGTATCCGGCGATGCTATTGCGGTCGTGTCTAGTGGCTGTGGCTTCTTTGTTGTTGGCGGGAGTTTCCGTGGCGCAGGAGCCTCCAAGCATACCGCAGGCCCTTGCAGCCCTGGCGGACCAGCCCGCGACGCATACCTCCTTCACCTTCGACAAATCGATGCTGGCCTCGGCGCAGGGTCTGATCGGACCCGACGGTTCCGATGCGCGGCGCGTGGCGGCTGCCCTGAACAGCATCTCGGTGGACACGTACCGGTACCCGCAGCCGGCGTTTTATGCCCCGGAGACGATGGGCATGATTGTCGCGGCGTACAACGCTGCGGGCTGGAAGCATATGGTGAACCAGAATGCGACGCCCGGGGAGAACGCGCAGCCAATTCGTCCGATCACAGATATGTGGCTGCACTTCCGCGGCATGGAGATCGACGATGTGACGGTGCTGGTGCGCGGGCAGAAGGACATGAACCTGATCCAGGTGTCGTGCCTGTTGCGGCCGCTGGACCTGGTGCATCTGAGCGGGCACTTCGGGATTCCGAAGGTGGATCCGGATGCCGTGATGGTGCCGGCCCCACCGGGACGGTAGCAGACGCTCTGCGCGTGACCTGAGAACGAACCGTCTACTATCAGAGCAGCATGCACACCGACCTGCACACCCTCCAGATCGCCGCGATGGTGATTGTCTTCGCGCTTCTCTTTCTCCGCACGACTGGTCAAAGGGCACCCGCGACAGACGCCGGACGGCTTGGCCTTTCCGCTGAAGCCACTGGTCATCTTTTCGCGCGCGGTCGCGCTTCCGCTCTACTTTCTTCTGTTTGCATACCCGCTCTGGATCTCACGCCAGTCCATCCCTGTCTGGTTGCTGGTTCTGCTGCTGGTGGCTCTGCTCTTCGGGCTGTATCAGTATCCCGGCACCATCGTCCTGACGCCCACGGCGATCATCCAGCGGTTCTGGTTTCGGGCGCAGAAGATCATCACCTATCCCGAGATCATGAGCGTGGCCGCAGCCCGCGGGGGCGCTGTGACGACGGTGCTCGGCGATAATCGCGTCACCATCACCCATACCTTCAACCATGCAGGATCGGCTGAGTTTCGGGCGGAGCTGGCGAGGCTGTCGGGGAAGCGGGTTGGGAGCTAGTATCTTAGCTCTTAGCTCTTAGCTCTTAGCTCTTAGCTCTTAGCTCTTAGCTCTTAGCTCTTAGCTCTTAGCTCTTAGCTCTTAGCTCTTAGCCACGGAGTTTACGTACGACCTAGCTCCTGTGCGTGCCCGTCCCCGTTGCCTTGCTAAAAGCTAGAAGCTGAATCCAGCTGAGCCACAACCTAGTCCGTCCGCGTCAGGTAGGGCTGCGCCTCATCCGGCAGGTGGATGCTGTCGGCCACCTCTTCGGCGTGCTGCTTGTCGGAGACTTTGGGGTTGATGCGGACCCAGTGGCCTGTGGGCCCGGGAAACTCGATGACCTTCGCTCCCGGGTACCGCTGCAGCAGGTCGAGCTTCTCTTGGATCGCGTCGGCCTCGGTTGGAAAGGCGCCGACCTGCACGCACCAGCGTCCGCCCGGGTAGACGTTGGGCTTCGGCGCGGGCGCGTTGAAGGCCTCGACCCGCACCTTGACGACACCCGCGCGATAGACGCCTGTCGCTCGCGCAGCCGCCAAGGACAGATCGATGATGCGCCCGCGCACAAACGGTCCGCGATCCGTGATTCGCACCACGACACTTTGCCCGTTTCCCAGGTTGGTGACGCGCACGACGGTTCCCAGCGCCAGCGTCAGGTGCGCGGCGGTCATGGCGTTCTGGTCGTACACGGTTCCGTCGGCTCCCTTACGTCCGGCATAGGGCGGACCGTACCAGCTCGCCAGCCCCGTCTGCGTTTCAAAAGGTGAACCGTATACCTCGAGCGGCAGCGGAGGCGCATTCAGGCTGCCGCTCGCCGTTCCGGAGGATCGCGGCGTTCCGGCGGCACCACTGCGGGATGCTGTTGCGCCCTCGTCGCCGACTACGCTTCCGTCGGCTCCCCGAGTCGTCGGGCGCGCACTCCTTCGTGCGCTCGTCGTTGCGGGCGGAGGTGGCGGGTGGTATGCCTGTCGCGTCTTCTTGTGGCAGCCCGCCGTGGCCAGCAGCAATACCGGCATGGCAATGGCCGCGAGCCGCAGTGCTTTCACGGCTGTCCGTCGCCCCGATAGGGTGGAGGCGGCGGTGGAGGCGCCGAGCCCGCGCGGCGATCGTCCATCCGCTTTGCGAGCTTCTGCAGCTCCGCGGCGGCGGCTCGCAACGCCTCGGAGCCGTTGCGCCGCACATCCGGAACAACTTCGTCGTTGATGTAGCGCACCACTCGCCGGAGATCCTCCTCCAGGTGATTGCCAGCCTCCTTCAGCTGGTCCTCCCATCCACGTCTCGGTGTCTCTCCTGCCATAGCCGCACCTCTCCACCCTCCATTATTCCGACGCAGAAATGGCGCGGTCAACGCAAACACGGCTGCATCTCAGCGATAGTGCCCAGCTGGTAACGCGGCGCAGTTCGCTCCGATACAACTTCAAACCTCCGTACTGCGTCCGAAACAGGAGCGCTTGGGAGCCTCCTAAAAGAATTCCTGCCGCCGAGGTCCACGCCCCGTTGCCTATGGTCTGCGACCAGAAATTTCAGAGGTTACATTTGAGCTTTTCTTGCACGACTCTGCCGAACTTCGTTCGCCCGTTCACTCCCCATCTGTTTATTGCCGCACTTCTGTGCCTGTCTCTCCCCGTGCACGCGCAATCCGGTCCCTCCCCCACGCGCGCCTCCGCCGACAACTTCTCTCTCCCCGACTCTCCCGGCTCTGTTCTCCGTGCGGAAGCTCTCCCAGGCGCAGTTTCAGGCGTGTCTGATAGTGAGCCCTCCGCCTTCTATGCACCCCCTTCGGCTGAAGGGGTCGGGGCAGCTGGGCAAAATGCACGGTCCAATCGTCGCGAGTTCGCGTCGCATCGCGACAAGTACATCGATCCACGGCAGCAGGCGCCGGCGCTCAGCGCGGGAGATAAAGTTCAGCTGGGTCTGCGCAATGCGGTCTCGCCGTTCTCTGCACTCGGCTGGATAACGTCCGCCGCCTATTCGCAGGCGATCGACAGCACTCCAAACTATGGTCAGGGCTGGGGACCATTCGCGCAGCGGTTCGGCGCGGCCGCCGCTCGCGGGTCGACCGAAGGCGTCTTCTCCGACTCCGTCTTCGCGCCGCTGTTCCACGAAGATCCACGGTATTACCGTCTTGGGCGCGGGCACAGCATCATTCATCGTGGCCTCTATGCCGCAACGCGAAGCCTCGATCACGAAGAACGACGATGGCCGCCCCACGCCAAACTTCTCGCTCTTCGCAGGAAATGCCGCCGGTTCCATCCTGACCAATGCGTACTACCCGCAGCAGAACCGCAATGTCAAAGACACCGCGGAGACCTTTGCCGGTTCCATCGGAGGCTCGGCCCTCGGCTTCGTTGTCAGCGAGTTCCTCTCCGACACGCTTGAAGTGATCCACCTCAAAAAGACCGAATAACTCTCCGATATCCTGTGTTTCAGAAGCTATGCCGCACAGGGAGGGAGTTGTCTGCCGATTCGCCAGATCCTTTTCGCACTCTTAATTGCAGCCTGCGCCCCCTCGTGCGTCACTTCCGTTGGGGCACAGACGCCTTCTCTGCTTCCGGCGACACCACCGCAACCGCCTCCGCCCGCCGCGCCTCTCCCGGTGCAGAGAACACCTCCGGGCAGTGATCTTCCCGAGGCGCCGAGTTCTCCCGCCCTTCAGCAGAGCGTCGTGATTGCCGCTCACGAGGCCTTCGAAACGACAGGCGATGCTCCGCCGATCCTGACCTCCGATCGCCCGCTCTGGGAGTCCACCGCAGATCCCGGCATGTACGCGCGCATACACAACCGGCGTGGACTCCTCTTCAGCGATCAGCGTTTTCTCGACAGCGAAGTCTCCATTCCCATGACCTCGCGCGAAAAGGCCTTCATCGCGGTGACCGATGTCTCCGATCCTATGAATCTTGCCGTGATCGCCGCCTCCTCCGCCATCTACACGGCCTCGAACGCCCACAGTGCCTATGGGCCCGGCTTCAAGGGCTTCGGCCGCAACTACGGATATTCGCTCTCACAGGATGCAACGGGCGAGTTCTTCGGCACATGGCTTATCCCGTCCGTCACGCACCAGGATCCGCGCTACCATCGCATGCCCGGAGCACCGGTCGGCCACCGCATCCTCCATGCCCTTGCCCACACGGTCGTCACGCAGCATGACAACGGTTCGCCGATGCCCAACTACGCAACGCTGCTCACCTATCCAATTGCAGCGGAGATCGCCAACCTCTACGTCCCCGGTATCCACACCAATGCGTCGGCCACGGCCAAGCGAGTTCTTATCGGCTACGCCTCCGACCCGTCCGACGCTCTGATCGGCGAGTTCCTGCCCGACGTGGCGCGCCGCATCCATATCCGCGTCACCTTCTTCCAGCAGATTATTAACGACTTCAGCACCGAGCACCCGTGAGGCCGTTCTCGGCGCTCGTTCTCGAACGACGCCGAGGAAGAGATGCTGCACCCGTCTATGCCTGAAGCGGTATTCTGTGTAGTGTCTGGCTCACGGAGAACCGGCATGGCCACCGCGATTCCGATGATCTCGATGGAAGACTATCTCCAGGCTGTGTATCGTCCTGACCGAGAGTACGTCGATGGAGAGTTGAAAGAACGAAACGCCGGGAAATACGAACATTCGCTTGTGCAAGCACTCCTGGCTACTTGGTTTATGAACCATCTGGCGGAATGGCATCTGGTCCCCCTTACAGAGCAGAGGGTCCAGGTAAGCCCAACTCGCATCAGGCTTCCGGATGTGACGCTGATTCCCCCGGGCCCAACTCCTGACGTGATTGTGGAAGCTCCATTGCTCGTGATCGAAATCCTTTCACCTGAGGACACCCACTCGGGCCTCCAGGAACGCTGCATGGATTACCGACAGATGGGCTGCACCCAGATGTGGATCATCGATCCCAAGACGCGCACCGGAAGAACTTGCCGGCACGATGACTGGTTAGAGATGGAGCGGCTTGAGATTGCTGGAAGCCCGGTATTCCTTGACCATCGAAGCTTGTATTCGGATCTGGACCGGATTCGGTCCTAGACATACCCCTGGAGTTGTCCGTTGCCTCTTGTCCGTTCTCAGTCCTCGACCGGCTGAGAACTGAGCACTGAGAACTGCGCCATCTGTACACTGCTGCCATGCGCCGCACTTCGCTTCTGCTCGCCGTCATAGCTCTTCTCCCTCTTCCCGCCCTCCACGCGCAAAACACCCCGGCAGCCCCGGCCGCGCAGCGACCCACTCCGCCGCCCTTCGACGTCAAAGCTCACTACCTCAAGCACGAGTACCACATTCCCATGCGCGATGGCGTGAAGCTCTTTACCGCGGTCTACACACCGCGCGACGCCGCGCAAAAGTACCCCTTCCTGATGACGCGCACCTGCTACGGCGTCGGCCCGTACGGTGAAGACAAGTACCCTCCGCGTGGCATCGGTCCGTCGCGCTCCTTTGCGGAATCCGGCTACATCGTTGTTTACCAGGACGTGCGCGGACGCTACGGCTCCGAAGGCACGTGGCAGGAGATGACGCCGCACATCGACCACCCCACCGGGACGGAGCATGACGAGTCAACCGACACCTACGACACGATTGAATGGCTGCTCAAGAACGTGCCGAACAACAACGGCCGCGTGGGCATCCTGGGCATCTCGTACCCGGGCTTCTACACCTCTGCCTCCATCATCGATTCGCATCCGGCCATAAAAGCCGCCAGCCCGCAGGCGCCTGTCACCGATCTTTACAACAACGACGACGCATATCACAATGGCGCGCTGATGTTCGAGGCAAACGACTTCTACCTGATGTTCCGTCCGCAGCAGAATCCCACGCCCGAGAGCCGCGGCGAACCGCGTCCGAAACGTCCCGAACCACCCTATGTTTCCAAAGACGCCTACGTTGCGTTCCAGGCGCTCGAGCCGCTCTCAAAGGCGCGCGCCTTTATCGATAATCCCTACTTCAGCGAGACGATTGATCACCCTACCGACGACCGGCACTGGCAGGAGCGGGACATCTCGCGCCACCTCCATAATGTCCACGCCGCCGTCCTCACCGTCGGCGGATTCTTCGATGCCGAAGATCTCTCCGGGCCATGGAGGACCTTTGACGCTCTGGCCACGCAGAGCCCCGGAACGTCGAACCAGATCGTCGTCGGTCCGTGGACGCATGGCGCCTGGTCGGTCGTCGAGGGCAATCACATCGGCGAAGCGCAGTTCGGATCCGATACGGGGGACTACTTCCGTGAGCACATCCAGCTGCCCTTCTTCGAGCACTACCTGAAGGACGGCCCCGACCCGAAGCTGGCAAAGGTCACCGTCTTCGAGACCGGCGCAAACCAGTGGCGCTCGTACCCGGCGTGGCCTCCACCCGCAGCGACAAAGAAGATGCTCTACCTTGAGGCCGGCGGGAAGCTCTCCTTCGACCCACCATCGTCTGGATCCTCTGATTCAGCGTTCGACCAATACGTCAGCGACCCCGCGCACCCCGTTCCCGAGGTCGGCTATGCCGCCGAACCCGGTCCTGAGCGTGAGTACATGGCTGCCGATCAGCGCTTCGCCTCCAAACGCCCGGACGTGCTCGTCTACCAGACCGAACCCCTCACCGCAGCCGTCACCTTCGCCGGTCCGATCTCGGCGAAGCTCCACGTCTCGACCTCCGGCACCGACTCCGACTACATCGTCAAGCTCATCGACGTTTATCCGCAGACGACACCTCAGCCCAAGGCCGCCGGCGAACCTCACGGTCCACGGGACGCCGAGGCTCCAGCCACTTTGCTCGCCGGATACCAGCAGCTGGTCCGAGGCGAGCCGATGCGCGGCAAGTTTCGCCGCAGCTTCACCGCACCCGAGCCATTCACGCCCGGCAAGCCCGAGGCCGTCGACTTCTCGATGGTCGAGGTCAACCACACCTTTCTGCCGGGCCACCGCATCATGGTGCAGGTCCAGAGCACATGGTTCCCGCTGATCGATCTGAACCCGCAGACTTTTGTCGATATCCCCAAGGCGACGGCGGCGGACTTCAAGCCCGCGACCGAGCGCGTCTACCATTCGGCCGAGTTACCGTCGGGTCTGGAGATATTTCTTTTGCCCGGGGGGAGCAGTGCCAGTCCCGCGGCTGCGCATGGCAACTAAAGCACCCTGCTCCATTCACGACCCGGAATCGCCGTTTAATGCACGGATCGACCGCTTGACCCGTTCTGCTTCTTTTAGGGGATCGACCTAAGTAGTCTTGATATGCGGGTTAGCATCTGTATCCCCGTTGTGCAGGTGCCCGGGAATCAGCAACCATACTCCCCGCGGCGCAATCACATGAATACGCTGAGAACGACGAGATCTGCAGCATCGGCCGATATGGGTCAACTTTAGGAGACAAACGACATCATGGCAAAGGCAGCGAAGCTAGCCGAGAAAGCCCTCACCTACGCGGCAAAGGGCGGTTGGGTCGTCTACAACAAGCTCAACTCCATCAGCCCGAACGCCAGCTTTCACCCCCAAGTGGAGCGACAAGCCGCTGCTCAAGAGCTACCAGAAGGAGAAGCCGCCCCTCGGCTGGCCGCGCACCACCGACTCCCTCTGCCCGCGTGCGTTCCCGAGATCCGCCAGCAGATCGTCGACGGCAAGCTGCCGCACGAGATCCTGCTCAACGAAAAGGTCGGCGAGATCAAGGCGCAGATCATCGAGCGCGACGGCAAGATCCTGATGGTCAAGGACTGCCCCATCCACGGCCACTTCGAAGACGTGATGTCCATCGACACCGCCTTCTTCAAGCACCTCGAAGAGGTCTTCCCCGGCCGCGACATCCGCGCCCACAACGACGAGAAGCTGCACAACCACGGCACCTCCACCGTCACCCACGGCCGCGGCTCGGTGCTCACCATCGATCTCACCAACCGCTGCAACATGATGTGCGACCCCTGCTTCATGGACGCCAACCAGGTCGGCTTCGTCCACGAGCTCACGTGGGACGAGATCAAGACCATGCTCGACAACGCCGTCACCATCAAGCCGCGTCGCCAGATGTCCGTGCAGTTCTCCGGCGGCGAGCCCACGCTCTCCCCCTACTTCCTCGACGCCGTCGCCTACGCCCGCAAGGTCGGCTACACCTCCGTGCAGGCCGCCACCAACGGCATCGAGTTCGCCAAGTCCAAGGAGTTCTCGAAGGCCGCCGCTGAAGCCGGTCTGCGCTACGCCTACCTCCAGTTCGACGGCATCGGCAACGCCGCCAACTCGCACCGCAAGGTCGGCAACGCGTTCGACGTAAAGCTCCAGGCCATCCACAACCTGCACGAGGCCGGCGTCGACATCGTTCCCGTCACCACCATCATCAACGGCATCAACAACGAGCAGGTCGGCCGCATCATCGAGTTCGCGCTCGACAACCCGAAGAAGATCAACTTCCTCACCTTCCAGCCGGTCAGCTTCACCGGCCGCGACGAAGAGGTCTCCGACGAGCGCCGCACGGCCCAGCGCTACACCCTCTCGCACCTGGCCCACGACGTCAAAAACCAGACCGGCCTCGGCGAGCCCACCCGCGACTGGTTCCCCATCTCCTTCATGTCCACCTTCTCCGACTGGGCCGACCTCGTCCACGGACCCGACCGCGACTGGGGCCAGCTCTCCTGCGGCTGCCACCCGAACTGCGGCATCGGCATGGCGCTGATGATCGACAAGGAGACCAAGGAAGCCGTTCCCGTCACCGCCTTCCTCAACGCCGACCGCCTCGCCAAGGACATCGCCCGCGTCAACGACGCCGCCCGCGGCAAGTTCCTCACCATCCTCGGCGCCGCGCTCGCGCTGCTGCGCAACTACAAGCCCACCAAGGCGCCCACCCACTTCAAGATCAAGGACCTGCTGCAGAAGTTCGACAAGTGCTTCGGCGCCACCGGCCGCAACTACGGCAAGGTCACCGCCGACCGCACCATGGAAGACATCAAGAAGCGCCGCGCCGATCGCTGGAACTTCCTCTTCATCGCCGGCATGTGGTTCCAGGATCTCTTCAACTACGACTTCCGCCGCACCGAGCAGTGCATCATCCCGTACGCCACGCAGGAAGGCGAGATCAGCTTCTGCGCCTACAACACCGGCGTCGGCTGGCGCAACATCATCGAGAAGATGCACATGACCTCCACCCTCACCAAGTGGTACGAGGAGCACGGCCGTCACGAGATCTTCGCCGGCGGCAAGAAGGTCGGCCTCGAGAAGGAGTCGAAGTACGACCTCGTCCTCAACGAGGCCCACGTCAACGCCGCGGCCAACGACACCTTCGACAAGTCCGGCATCGCCAAGAACGCCCGCGAAGAGAAGATCCGCGCACGCGACGCGAAGCTCAAGCAGGACGCCGAAAACGCCCGCATGGCCAAGCTCTACCGCAAGGAAATCCTCCAGGAGCCCGACGCACCCGCAGGCTTCATCTCCCTCGGCGAAATCGGCGGCCTCGGTGGCATCAAGCCTGCCGCGGCTCCCACCTCGAACGTCGAAGTCGTCAACTCCATCCACTCCGAAGAGACTGTAGCCGGCGACTAGCCACGATCTCGAATCGCAGTCACAAAGGCCGCCAGCAATGGCGGCTTTTGACGTTTAACCGCTTTGTTGCTTAACCATAGGCGCGCGTCGGAGTAGACTACGCGCACACCGAAGTCCCGGGCCTCAGCGCTCACAGGAAGCCTCGCACATGTCAAGCCAAGCACCGGCCCGTTTTGTCCGCATCCTCGTCGCGTCCGCGCTCCTCGTCTCGGGCGGCGTCTGCAGCTCCGCCCAGGTTGCGAGCTCAAAGGTTCGCTCCCCAAAGCCCGTCTCCGCCCCATCCGCCGGGCCAGAGGACGTCCCGGAGCAGACGGTCGAACTCGAAGAGCTCGCTCCTCCCGCTGTCGAGCTCGACCAGTCCCAGGCATCGCCGCTCATCCGGGCGCTCTACGCCTCCACGCGCGATACCAAGGAGGCTCCGACGCTCGCGCACATCGCCGAGGCCAAGCGGTTCCTTGCAGAAGGCGCGGACGTCCACGCGACCGACGCCAATGGGCGCACCGCGCTCCATTGGACGATCTTCGGCGCGAGCTACGCCACCAAGCCATCCATCCTCGTCGCCTACGAAGAGGTCGCCGACACCCTGCTTCAGCGCGGCGTCGAGCTGAATCGGCAGGACGTCTACAACGACACCGCGCTCGACTACCTGCTCTACTCCCCAAGCTTCGAGTTGCAGACCTTGCTGCTTGAATCCGGCGCGACCAGCGGTTTTCTCAGCGACGCCAGGCGCCTGCAGACGGCGGCGCCTGCCAGCGCAGTCGCCTCCTCGGCCAGCGCCGATCAGCCCGGCCTCTCGCCCGGCAAGACCCTCAGCATTCGCCTCGACGCACCTGTCTATAGCGATCGCTCACGCACCGGCGATCCTGTAACCGGAACCGTTACCTATCCGCTCTGTCGCTCCGGGGAGGACATCAGCTGCCCACCCGGCGAGCTTCTCGTCGCGCCCGGCACCAAGGTTCGCGGCACCGTGCTCTTCGCGCAGAAGGCTCCCGACAAGTACTGGCGTCCACGCCTTGTGCTCGACTTCGCCAGCATCGTTCATCCCGACGGCACAGTCTCCGATCTCTACTCGCGCGTCCTCAACGTCGACAACGCGCGCGAAACCGTTCGCAACAACGAAATCTTCGGCATCGTGCAGCCTCACGCCCACGGCAAAGTCTCGCTCGCGCTCTCCGCGGTTGGCGTCATCAACCCCATCGCAGGCTACGCCGTGCGCGGCGTCCAGACCGTCTACGGCCTCTCCATCCGGCGCGAGATCCTCTTTCCCGCAGGCACCGACCTCCAGGTGCAGATCGTTCGCCCCTCGAAGCTCAAGCAGAACGCCACCTGGACCGGATGGCCGCTCCTCGACAACGGACCCGAGCTCCAGAAGATCGTCAACGCCGCGCCCGGCCGCGTCATGACGCCCTCCGGTGCGCCCTCCGACCTCACCAATCTCGTCTTCATCGGAACCCGCCAGCAGCTCGTCGCCTCCTTCACCGAAGCCGGCTGGTACGAGGCCGATGCGCTCAGCATGACCAGCAGCCTGAACGCCGTGCAGGCGACGCTTCGCAGCACCGACTACGTCAGCGCACCCGTTTCTACCCTGCTTCTCTCCGGCCAGAAGCCCGACCTCGTCTTCCAGAAGTCCCTCGACACCTTTGCGCAGCGGCACCACATCCGCATCTGGAAGCAGGCCGGCCTCTACAACGGACGCGAGGTCTGGGTGGGTGCCGCCACCCACGACATCGCCGTCTCCAACTCGCGCGCAAAGACAAAGTGGTCCCATCGCGTTGACCCCCACATCGATCGCGAGCGCGACTGGATCCAGTCCGACCTCCTCTACGCCGGAACCGCCCGCGCTTATGCCAACCTCGATCGCCCCGCTGCGCCACGCCGCGCGTCCAATGCGACCGGCGATGTGCTTGTCACCGACGGCAAGATGGCCGTCGTCGAACTGGCCGGAGCGTCAAAGCCCACTCAAACCACACCTGGGCTCCTTTCCCGAGAGCCGGCCCAGTAGCCGTTTCGGCTCCGATACCATCAATAAGCTTCATCTCACCAGCTATGCCTCACATTCGCGTCCAGCGTATCCACCCCGCCGCACAGCTTCCCCGGTACGCGCACACCGGACCTTTCGGTGACCTCGCCGCTGATCTCTTCAGCGCCGAGGCCGTCACCCTTGCTCCCATCGGCGAGCCCGGAAGCACACAGGCGATCCGAACCGGGCTCGCCTTCGAGCTTCCGGCAACGCACGGGGCTCTGGTCGAAGACCGCAGTGGCCTGGCCCTTCGCGGCATCACTACCCTGGCTGGCGTCATCGACCCCGGATATCGCGGCGAACTGAAGGTGGTGCTCACCAATCTCAGCTCCGAAGAGCATGTCATCGCTCCCGGACACCGCATCGCGCAGTTGCGCGTCGTCGAACGCATCCAGGCCACCTTCGAAGAGACCGACACCCTGGCAGAGACGTCGCGCAATGTCGCAGGATTCGGCTCGACCGGCCATTGACTGTAAGCCGCCCGGTTCTCGTCGGGTGGCTGCAGTCCGCAGCTTCGCATGCGACAATCTCCTTAACCCGCCATGCCTAATCAGCGCGTCTCCCCGTCGGAATCTCCTTCTGCTCAGAGCATTCCGACTCCCGTGCACGATCACACCGGCCCTGCTGAAGCAGCACAGCCATCACCCCGGACGAGTACGCCCGCATAGAGTTGGCGCTTGGTCGCGTCCCGTCCCTGACCGAGCTCGGCATCTTCTCGGTCATGTGGTCCGAGCACTGCTCCTACAAGAGCTCGCGCGTCCATCTCAAGCGTCTCCCCACCAAAGGCACGCGCATCAGCGGTCCGGGCTCAGTCGTCCAGGGCCCCGGCGAGAACGCCGGCATCATCGACGTCGGCGACGGCTGGGCCTGTGCCTTCAAGATCGAGTCCCACAACCACCCCAGCTACATCGAGCCCTACCAGGGCGCGGCCACCGGAGTCGGCGGTATTCTCCGCGACATCTTCACCATGGGCGCCCGCCCGCTCGCCATCATGGACTCTCTCCGCTTCGGCCCGCTGGCTCCGCCAAGTTCTGAGTTGTCCGTTGACAGTTCTCAGGAAGAACCCGCCTCTACTGACAACAGGGAACTGACAACTGAGAACTACGCAAAGAACCACCAGGTCGCCAACGGCGTCGTGCACGGCGTCGCCGGCTACGGCAACTGCTTCGGCGTGCCCAACCTCGGCGGCGAAACTCGCTTCGAAGCCTGCTACTCCGGCAACCCGCTGCTCAACGCCTTCGCCCTCGGCCTCGTCCGCAAAGATGAGATCTTCTACGCGAAGGCGACCGGCGTCGGCAACCCCGTCTTCTACGTCGGCGCTAAGACCGGCCGGGACGGCATCCACGGCGCCACCATGGCGTCAGAAGAGTTCACCGAGGGCTCCGAGCAGAAGCGCCCCAACGTCCAGATGGGCGACCCCTTCCTCGAAAAGCTGCTGCTCGAAGCCTGCCTCGAAGCCATGAAGACCGGAGCCGTCCTCGGCATCCAGGATATGGGCGCCGCCGGCCTCACCTGCTCCACCTGCGAGATGGGCGCGCGCGGCGAGCTCGGCGTCTCCATCGAACTCGACCGCGTTCCCCAGCGCGAGACCGGCATGTCGAGCTACGAGATCATGCTCTCCGAGTCGCAGGAGCGCATGCTGCTCGTCGCTGAGAAAGGCCGCGAGCAGGAGGTCCTCGACGTCTTCGAAAAGTGGGGGCTCGACTGCGCCGAGGTCGGCATCGTCACCGCCGACGACATCATGCGCGTGCACCACCACGGCGAGCTCGTCGCCGAAATCCCCAACAAGGCCCTCACCGACGACGCCCCCGTCTACAACCGGCCCGTCGGCACCTGGACCCCGCCCGTCCCCAAAGATCCGCCCGCCTGGGTCCTCGAAGAGTTACAAAAGCCGCGCGACTACACCGCCGACCTCCTCAAGCTGCTCGCCAGCCCCAACATCTGCGACAAGCGCTACATCTACGAGCAGTACGACTCCATGGTCCAGACCAACACCGTCCAAGGCCCCGGCTTCGAGGCCGGCGTCATCCGCATCAAAGGCACCGGCAACGAGTCCGAACCCGCCCTCACCAGCCGTCATCCTGAGCGGAGCGAAGGATCTCGAAACCGCGTACCCGCCGCCGAAGCTCAGTCCCTCTCGGCCACGGACGCCCCCACCCTCGACCCCATCGCGGTAGACCACAGCATCACCGGCAAGCTTCTGAACCTCATCGCCGGCTCAACGCCAAAGGGCGAAGCCACTCTCGAAACCGGCAACGAAGACGCCACCAATCCCGTCGTGGCCCCGGATGAGACCCACGACAACAGTTCCCAGTTGGGAGATGCCCGTTCTCAGTCGCAACCCACACCACTCCCAACTCACAACCAACTGACAACTGAGAACAAACAACAGGCAACTGCACCCGAGCGGGGCATCGCCATGGCCCTCGCCGGCAACGGCCGCTGGTGCTACCTCGACCCCAAGCTCGGAGCCATGCACGCCGTCGCCGAGGCCGCCCGCAAGGTCGCCTGCACCGGAGCCACACCCGTCGCCGCCACCAACTGCCTCAACTTCGGCAACCCCGAAAAACCCGAGATCATGGCCCAGCTCTCGCTCGCCATCGACGGCATCGCCGAAGCCTGCACCGCCCTCGGCACCCCCATCACCGGCGGCAACGTCAGCCTCTACAACGAGACCCGCGGCGAAGGCATCTACCCCACCCCCGTCATCGGCGTCGTCGGCCTCCTCGACGACGTCACCAAAGCCGTCCCCAACAGCTTCCAAAGCTCGGGGAAGCCGTTCTGCATCATCGGCGAACCACTTTACGCCCAGATCGAATCTATGCGTCTGCGAGTTCGGTTCCTCCGAATACGCGCAGACCTCTCTGGTACTCAGTGGGGGAGCCGCCCCGTCTGGCTCTAACGGGTGAGTCCGAGCTGCACCAATGCACTCGTAAGCTTGCGCAGTCGAGCTCGCCTCCTCACGTCCGCGTTCTGATGTCGGCAGTGGAGGTATCGCGGTCGCCTGGCGAAAGCAATGTTGCCCAAATCACCTTGGCGTCAACGGTGGAGGTGATTCCGACAGCCGATAGTCCCGTTGCAACGGCACTCTTCGGCGAGACGCCCGGAGCATGTCGTCGTCACGTGCGATCAAGCCGCTGTGGAGCGTGTCATAGCATCTGGTCGCAACCCTATGGATCGCTCAACGCGGAGAGCTCGGCACACAACGGACGGAGACTTCAGATCACTCGGTCTCACCTGGAATAGCACGAAGGCGAAGGCTGCGACATCAGACTGAATCGGACATCCGCGCCGCCTACTCCAACACCCTCGAATCCCAGCTAGCCGCCGAGGTCGTCACCGCATGAGCGGAGTTCCCTCCAAGCCGCTCGACCTGGAGACTCTGGAGAGGTTGACCGTCCGACTTCAGGAAGCAATCTCCGCATATAACGGCGAGCCGCAAAACCTGTTCTATCTTGACTCCGTCGTCAAGCGCTTCGAGTTGACGTTCGAGATTGCAAGGAAACTGTTACGCCGATACCTCATCGATATCGAACCCGAAAACGCGAAGATTGCGCCGGACCATCTCCACGAATTTGTACGACTTGGCAGAGAGCAGAGCCTGCTGCACGGTTCCTGGACGGAATGGAAACGCATTCGAGATGCGCGCAACGAGACCGTACATGGCTATCGAGAAGAGAAGGCGCGTGAGATTGCTGCGATGGCCGAACCAATGCTGGCCGAAGCTCTCGCCTTGCTTGACAATCTGAAGCGGAGGACACAGGGGTGATGCCGGCGAGAATCAGCGTTGAGGTATCGGAAGAGAATCTGGCTGCGATTGGAAAGGTACTTCAGGAGTGTGCGCCGGGCCGGCCCGCCTTCCTGTTCGGCTCGCGGGTAACTGGCTTGGCGCGGCCTGACTCGGACCTCGATGTAGCCATCGGCGGCGAGAGTTCCCTCACCTTCAGTGAGCGTGGGGATCTCAGAGACGCTCTGGAGGAGATTGGCCTCGAATACAAAGTAGACATCATCGAAATCCACGACGCACGCGCAATATTTCAAACAGAATCGAGGCAGAGTGGGTTCCCCTGGAAAAAGCAACGGCGAGCCATTCCAAGGTCAGTGCATGAATCTAATCTTTCGACGACGACCCCACCCCCTTCGACAAGCTCCGCGAAGACTGCGGCGTCATGGCCATCTACAACCACCCCGACGCCGCCCGCCTCACCTACTGGGGCCTCTACGCCCTCCAGCATCGCGGGCAGGAGTCCGCCGGCATCGCCACCTCCGACGGCCACAACATCACCGACATGAAGGGCATGGGCCTCGTCTCCGAGATCTTCACCGACCCCGTTCTCGCCCGGCTCCCCGGCCACATCGCCATCGGCCACACCCGCTACTCCACCACCGGCGACTCCGCCCTCCTCAACGCGCAGCCCATCTCCGTCGAGTCCACCAAGGGCCTTATCGCCATCGCCCACAACGGCAACCTCGTCAACCTCGGCACCGCGCGCGAACGCCTGGAGCGCGACGGCGCCGTCTTCTCCACCACCTCCGACTCCGAGATCATCGTCCAGCTCATCGCCCACTGCGACAAGCAACACCCTCGTCGACTGCATCGCCGAAGCGCTCTCCGAGGTCGACGGCGCCTTCTCCATCGTGATGATGACGCGCAACCGCATCTTCGCCGCCCGCGACCCGCACGGCTTCCGCCCGCTCTCCATGGGCCGCATCGCCGGAGACCAACGGCGACCCCGACACCTTTGTCTTCGCCTCCGAAACCTGCGCCTTCGACCTCCTCCACGCGAAGTACGAGCGCGACGTCGAGCCCGGCGAGCTCATCATGGTCTCCGAAGACGGCGTCACCAGCCGCCGCTACGCCCCGCAGACCACGCCGCCCGCCTCCTGCATCTTCGAGCACGTCTACTTCGCCCGCCCCGACTCCCGCATCTACGGCCGACCCGTCCAGAAATCTCGCGACGAGATGGGCCGCCAGCTCGCCCGCGAGTCCCACGTCGACGCCGACCTCGTCGTCCCCGTCCCCGACTCCGGCGTCACCGCCGCCCTCGGATACGCCGCCGAATCCGGCATCCCCTTCAACTTCGGCCTTATCCGCAACCACTACGTCGGCCGCACCTTTATTCAGCCCGAGCAGCGCGTCCGCGACTTCGGCGTCCGCATGAAGCTCAACCCCGTCCGCAACGCTGCTCGAAGGCAAGCGCATCATCCTTATCGACGACTCCATCATCCGCGGGACGACAAGCCGAAAGATCGTCCGCATGTGTAGAAGCGCCGGGCGCCACCGAGGTCCACCTCCGCATCTCCTGCCCGCCCACCATCTCGCCCTGCTTCTACGGCGTCGACACCCCCGACAAAAAGGACCTCATCGCCGCCAACAACTCCGTCGAGCAGGTCCGCCAGTTCATCGAAGCCGACTCCCTCGCCTACCTTTCGCTCGTCGGCCTCACCCACTCCTGCACCACCGGCGAGCCCGCAATGGCCTCTCCCCCGCCAGCTTCTGCACCGCCTGCTACACCGGCCACTACCCGACGCAGTGGGTCGACGTAGAAGAAATTCTCCCCGCAACCGCCTCCGTCTAGGCCTTCATCTCTTCTGTTGTCTTTTCTTCCTTAGTTGTCATTCCGAGCGAAGCCGAGGAATCCTGCTTCTCTACCGGAAGCCCCACTCGCCACTGCCGCGCTCTTCAAAGCTTGCGAAGCGAAGAGGACGCCTTCCTCCACCCAACCCCGCCGCCGACCACCCCACCCCCGCCGTACGCATCGAACCACGCTGCGAGGGGATCAAAACTATGGATCCCTCCGTCACGGAGTCTTCCCATGAATAAACTCTTCTGGATCGCCGCCGGAGCCAGCCTCGGCATCGGCGCCTATATCATCTTCAACGGTCAGACCGCTCCTTCCTACACCTCCGGCTACGACGCAGACGATGCCGCCGACGACCTCACCTCCGGTGCCCGCCGCTTCTCCCGCAAGGCAAGCAACTGGGGCACAGGGCAGCGCGTCTCCGGCACCGCCGGCCAGGTCGGCGGACGTCTCAAGGAAGGCCTCGGCAACATCACCAACGATCCCGACCGGCCACCGCCGGCGTTGCCGATCAGGTCATCGGCACCGTCAAGGACACAGCCGGACGCGCCGCTCACGCCGTCAGCGACACGGTCTCCGACCTCACCCGCTAAAGCTCCGCACTCCGCTAAACAGAAAGGGCTGGCCATCACGGCCAGCCTTCGTCTTGATGTTCAAGAATTCAGACCTTAAGCGTCTGCAGATACCCATAGCTGGCCCGCAAGCTCTCTACCACCGGCCCCGCCGTCTCGTCCTGATCGACAAATGCGTACTTAATCCCCTGCTTGCGCCCTTGCCGCAGCAGCTTCGGCCAGTCGATCGTGCCTTTGCCGACATCCGTAAAGTGCTCCGACTCCTTATCCATGTTGTAGGTCACCGGCGCGTTGGGAGTGCGGTCTTTCATGTGGATCAGCACCGCGCGATCGGCGTATTTCGTCAGCATCGCGTACGGGTCCTGTCCGGCCTGCGTCAGCCAGTACATATCAAATTCAAGTTTGACGAGCTTTGGATCAGTTCCCTTCATCAGCTCCGTCCACCCGTTCGACCCCTCCATCGGCTTGAACTCGTAGTCGTGGTTGTGAAACACAAACTGCATCCCCGCCTTCTGCGCAGCCGCACCCCAGCGATTAAAGTCCGCCGCCGCCTTGCGAAACCCCGCCAGCGACGTCCACTGATCCTTCGGCAGCATCGGGCACACCAGGTACTTGAGCCCTAACGCATGGGCATAGTCCACCATTCCATCCAGCCCCGCATAGTCGAAGTGCCCCGCCACCGATCCCAGCCCCGCATCGGCGACCATCTTCCGCAGCTCCGCCGCCGGCCGTTGGTACGCAATCGGATACAGCTCCACCTGCGAGAAACCCACACCGCGAATCGCCTTGAGCACACCCATCAGGTCCGTCGTAGCCTGCCGCCGAAACATGTAGAGCTGCACCCCGTAGATCAACCCATCCGAAGCCGCGGCCTCAACCCCGACCGCTCCAAACCGAACCGCACACCCAGCCGCGGCCGCCATCGCCGAAATCCGTAAGAACTCACGTCGTCTCATTTTGCTTGTCATCCCGTAGGGATCTGCTGTTGCCGTTGCTGTTGCCTGTCTTCTTGCTTGTCATCCCGTAGGGATCTGCTGTTGCTGTTGCCGTTCCCTGTTCATTTGTTTGTCATTCAGGAGCGCAGCGGAAAATCTGCTGTTCGGTATCCAGCCTCACTCCGTATCCCCTGTAGGGCTCTTCGCCGTGAACTCCGAGCAGCAAGGCTTCTCGCGCGGCTGAAACTCCATAAACTCCACCCGCGACATGTCCGGATCGAACACGTTCAGCTGCATCTTGCCGTCTTTGCCCATCTGCACCTTGCGCGTCTGCGGGTCTGTCCAGCCGTTGGCGATCAGCTGCTTCGTCGCATCGTCAATGTCCTTCTCGCCCAGGCTGACATGGTTCAACACGCCGAGCTGCCGCGCGCTATCGTCCGGCTTGCCCCCCAGCATGTACTCAATCCAGTCCGTCCCATCCGGAACCTGCTGGCTCACCCAGTCCGTTCGCCCTTCCACCATGCCGCCATACCAGTACGGCCGGAACCCCAGGAGGTCCTTGTAGAACTTATCCTCCGCATCCCGGCTCTCCACCTTCCACCCGGCATGGATGATTCTTCGCGAGGTCGGCGCCCCGGCCTTGCCGACCGGCATCATCTCTGTCGGTCTGCCCGCGGCTGCGCGCGGCTCGGCCACAAACCCCACCTCATTGCCCTCGGGATCGGTCGTGCGAATGCCGTCCTTGCCCTCGCTCTCGACCTGGAGCCCATGCCGCTCAAGATAGACCCGCATCGCCGGCACATCGGTCGTCAGGAAACCAACCTCCGCCAGCCTGCTCTTCGGCGCCGGCGTCGGCAGCGGCAGCACCTCAATCCGCTGTCGCATCCCCACCGCAAACGACATCAGACCGCCCGAACCATCCGTCTCGGGCAGACCCAGCCGCTCGCCGTAGAACACCTTCGCCGCGGCCGGGTCCGCCGCATAAAAACGCGTAAACGCGATCCCTGTGATCGGGGGGCGCTTGACACCCTGCGCTAACCCCGCAACACCACACAGCAACAGCACACTCAGCACGCCGGAAAACCGATTCACCATAGGGCGAACTGTAGCCCATCGCAGCAGTCAAGGTCAAAATCGCCGCCGAACCTGGGTGCTCCGATGCCTCTGCCCCTTGCCACTTCTGTCTGTCGTTCCTGAAGGAATCCGCTGTTGCATCTGCCTTTCTGGCTGTCATCCCGAAGGGAATCTGCTGTGCTGTTGCCTTTGCCTTTCTGTCTGTCATTCCCGAAGGGAATCTGCTGTTTGCCCGGCACCTCCTCTCATGCTTGCGCCGAGCCAAACGAGAAGGCGGACTACGTTTCGTGCATCGGTGGCGCAAACTCTGTCACAGCTACCTACAATAGAAATAGGAACAAGCATCTTCGGATCGGAAGCGCGAGATAGACCGCACTGAACCCCCAGAGGTCCAAACCTAAGTCTCATCAATAGAATATTTTGCGCAATATCAGGGGGGGTGGGGCCATGCCCACCGCAATGCTAGGCTCAAGAGCATGAAGAAGATACTGGTCATCGGTGGAGGGGGCCGCGAGCACGCCCTCGTTTGGGCGCTCCGCCGCTCCGCACGCGTCAGCGAGGTCGTCTGCGCGCCCGGCAACGCCGGCATAGCGGACCTGGCTCGCTGCGTTCCTTTGGACAGCAACGATCTCGATGCAACCGTAGCATTGGCCGTCGCCGAGCAGCCTGACCTCGTCGTCGTCGGTCCGGAAGTGCCCCTCTCCCTCGGTCTCGTCGACGCACTCCAGCAACTCGGCATCCGGGCCTTTGGCCCAACTCGCGAGGCCGCGCAGCTCGAGACCAGCAAGGTCTTCGCCAAGGAGTTCATGCGCCGGAACGACATTCCCACCGCCGCCTACGCGCTCTGCACCACTCCGGACGAGGTAACCGCCGCCGTGCGCGACTTCACCATCCCCGTGGTGGTCAAGGCGGATGGCCTCGCCGCCGGCAAGGGCGTGGTCATCTGCCGCACGCACGCCGAAGCAGAAGCCGCCGCGGCGCAGATGTTCTCCGGCGAACTGCTGGGCGCGGAGGTGAGCAGCGTGGTCATCGAGGAGTTCCTCGCCGGCGAAGAGTTGAGCTTCTTCGCCCTCTGCGACGGCCGTACGGCTGTGCCGATCGCAGCGGCACAGGATCATAAGCGCGTCGGCGAAGGCGACACCGGGCCGAACACCGGTGGCATGGGAGCGTACTCAACCGACGGCCTGATGGGTCCGGAGATGCGCGCGTGGCTCACCGAAAACGTGGCGCAAAAGGTGGTCACAGGGATGCTCGATCAGTGGAGCGAGTTCCGTGGCATCCTCTTCTGCGGCATGATGCTCGTTCCCAACGGCGATGGCACCGTGCGGCCGACGGTGCTCGAATTCAACACGCGCTTCGGCGATCCGGAGACCGAGGCGCTGATGCTGCGGCTCGAGACCGACCTCCTGGATATCCTCGAGGCCGCAGTCGACGGAACTGCCAGCGCCCTGGACGTAAAGCTCCGCCCCGGAGCGAGCGCCTGCGTGGTCGCTGCGAGCGGAGGGTATCCCGGCAAGTACACGAGCGGCAGGGCGATCTCAGGCCTCGAGGGCGTTCCGGAAGATGTCGTCGCCTTCCACTGCGGCACGGCAGAAAGGGACGGCAGCGTCGTCACGGCCGGCGGCCGCGTGCTCGCGATCACGGCCTCTTCCGAGGCCGGACTCGAGGATGCGCTGGGCAAGGTCTACGCGGCCCTGGACGGCATCTCGTTCGAGGGAATGCAGTTCCGGCGCGACATTGGCTGGCGCGCGCTCAGGTAGGCGGCTGCGTCCGGCATGACTCTATACTCATAGATCATGGAGGAAGTCCAAGTACCCGGCGAGATTGGCCTCTCGCCTGCTGCCACCGCTGCTGCGGCCAGTTCCACAGCTGTGGCGCCCGAATCTCCTCGAAAGCGGGGCCGCTTTCCGAGCTTCCGCCGCAACGAGATGTGGACCTACTTCGGTCCGGCCTTCGTTGCCAGTGTCGCCTACATCGACCCGGGAAACTTCGCCACCAATATCGAGGGCGGCAGCCGCTTCGGCTACCGTCTGCTGTGGGTGCTCTTGTGGTCGAACGCCATGGCCATCCTCATCCAGTACCTCTCGGCCAAGCTCGGCATCGTGACAGGCCTGACACTTCCGCAGAACTGCCGGAAGCACTTCAGCCGGCCGGTCACCGTCTCGCTCTGGGCCGCCGCTGAGATCGCTGCCATCGCGACCGATCTTGCAGAGTTCCTCGGCGCTGCATTGGGGCTCTACTTGCTCTTCGGTCCGCTGCTGCTCGCGCGCGGCTGGACCTACACGCAGACGCTCTTCGCCGCCGCACTCGTCTCGACCGTCCTGGTCTTTGCCATCCTGGCGCTCGATCTTGCTGGCTACCGCTGGCTCGAACGCGGAGTCATGGCGTTCGTCGGCATCATCGGCCTCTGCTACGGCTTTGAGATCTTCCTCGTACATCCGGACTGGCACAAAGTGGCCTTCCACACGCTCATCCCGACACTCGATACAGGATCTGCCGCGGGCTTTCACGAGAGTGTCTACCTCGCCGTCGCCATGCTCGGCGCCACCGTCATGCCGCACGTCGTGTACCTCCACTCCGCGCTGGTGCAGCCGCGCCTGAAGGAGCTCGCGAACCCTGCACCCCCGGGGGAGGAACGTCGCGCACACCCACGCAGCACTGCCAGCAACGGCGCTCGACTTCGCTTCCTCCACTTCGAGCTGATCGACGTGTTCGCCGCGATGAACGGCGCATGGCTGATCAACTCGGCGATGCTGATCATGGCGGCTGTCGCCTTTACGCACGGCGTTGTGGTGGACGATGTGGAAGTTGCGCACCACACGCTTGGACCGCTGCTCGGGCCCCTTGCGGCGGCTGCATTTGCAATCGCCCTGCTCTGCTCCGGCCTCTCATCGTCGACCGTGGGTGTAATGGCAGGCCAGGTCATCATTGAAGGCTTTCTCGATATCAAGTTCCCAATCTTTCTTCGCCGCCTGATCACCATCATTCCGGCATTGATCGTCATAGCGATGGGACTCAAGCCGCTCAAAATCATCACACTGTCGCAGGTCGTACTCAGCTTCACGTTGCCCGCCGCTCTGATCCCGCTGCTGATCCTCACCAGCCGCCGCTCGGTGATGGACACGTTTGCAAGTGCAAAGCGAACACGCATCGCCGGTTGGACGATTGTCTCGATCGTGCTCGTGCTGAACGCCGTTCTACTTGTCCAGCTTGCGGCGTAGTGCCATCCGGCGGAGTTTGTAGAACTTTATCGGCGCCGGTCGCGTATTGTTTCAACGAAGAGGTTTCGCCATGAACTTGAGAAGCGCTTTTTTACTGTTTGCCTGCCTCGGCAGCGTGGCCGCGACGGGTTGCCGTATTGACTCCAACAAGCACGGAGACGGCGACAATGTGAAGATCGCGACGCCCTTTGGCGGCATGCAGGTGAAGACCGACAACGCTGCCGTCCAGAGTGGAGTCGGCCTGCCCGAATATCCCGGAGCGACGTTGGTGAAAAAGGACAAAGATAACGGCGCCGCCGATATCAACATGAGCTTCGGCAGCTTTCAACTGCGTGTAAAGGCCCTGAGCTACCACACCAGCGATTCTCCCGACAAGGTCCAGGCCTTCTACCTCAATGCGCTCGCCCGCTTCGGGGACGTGATCGAGTGCAGCGACAATCACCCCGTCGGCGCGCAGACGCATACGACCGAGGGGCTGACGTGCGACAACGAAAAGGAAAACCACATCACCGTCAATCAGGACGTCTCGAGCAAACGCGAGCTCAAGGCGGGATCGAAGCAGCATCAGCATATCGTTGCCATCGAGCCCGACGGCGGAGGCACAAAGTTCGGTCTGGTAGCGCTCGATCTGCCCGGGCACCTCTCGTTCGGGAAAGGCGAATCGAACGAGTCGAGCCAGTAGATCCCGGTCGCCACGGCTTGAACCATGTCCGTCTGAAGCGTAGCTTCGAACTATGCACGAAGAATGTCACCGATGCGGTGCGGAACTGGAAGCGGATGGAGCCTCCTTCTGCTGCCCGCACTGTGGGTCCCCGCAACTTCACATAGCCGCGGCAATGAGTGGCAGCAGTGATGACGAGTCGACAACGGGAACCGCTCCTCCTCCGAAGCCGTCGGCAATCCGCTGGAACTCGGCCCTGCGCTCCGCGATGGTAGTCGCTCTCATCGGCGCGGCGCTCTTCGCCACTGCATCCTGGGTACCCGCGGTCACTATTTTCAGCCTCCTCTGGATCGTGAGCGCCGCTTCGATTGCCATAGCGCTCTACCGCCATCGCGAGCCTTCGCTGCGGATGAACGCTTCCATCGGTGCTCGTATCGGCCTCTCCGTCGGCGTACTGATGACAGGCCTTCTCGCGATCTGTCTTGCCGCCATCGGTGTGGTCGCGCGCTTCCGGCTCCATGCCATGGCGGCGTTCGATGCGGAGATGTCCCGCCGCATGCAGGAGCAGGTGGCAAAGGCCATCGCCGCGAATCCCGCACCCGCCGATATCGTCCGCCTCATGCTTTCGCAGGAGTTTCGCACCGGTATCATGCTCGGCGGCCTGCTGATCTTCGCTGCTTCAATCCTGGTGCTCTCGACCGTCGGCGGTCTGCTTAGCGGTATGGTGGCGGTCGGACGAAAGCAGGAGGCATGATGCCGCTTGGCAGACCCGCACGCGCTGTTATCATCAACGGCAATCGTTATGAGTGAAACAGCCGCAGCATCATCCATCAAACTCCGCGAGAAAGGCCGTCTGATGTCGGCCTCCGAGATCGAGCGCACCCTCGTCCGGCTGGCGCATGAGATCGCCGAAAAGAATGAAGGCACCGCGAATATTGGCCTCGTCGGCATCAAGCGGCGTGGCGTGCCCCTGGCGCAGCGGCTGGCTGTCCTCCTTGAAAAGATTGAGAAGCATCCAGTCGACACCGGCATTCTCGACATCAGCTTCTATCGGGACGACCTGTCAACCGCCGGTCCGCGCCCCGTGGTCAACGCAGGTGCGATCGGCTTCGACGTCACCGGTCGCGACATCATTCTGCTCGACGACGTGCTCTACACCGGCCGCACCATCCGCGCTGCACTCGACGCGCTCTTCGACCAGGGCCGGCCGAAGAGCGTTCAGCTGCTCGTCCTCATTGATCGCGGCCATCGCGAGCTGCCTATCCAGGCGACCTTTACCGGCCGCTCCGTGCCCACCTCCAGCCGCGAGATCATTGAGGTCAAGCTCAACGAGGTCGACGGCCAGGACCAGGTACTGCTGGTGGAGATGGCGGAGTAGCTAGGCGCACCTCTTCAGCCCATGACCCACCTCGCGCCAGCGTTCGCCTCCGGATCCCTCCTCAGCATCTCCGATCTGTCGGTCCGCGGAGGTCTCCGAAATCCTGGCGCTGACGTCAACGCTGGACGCAATGCCGCACCCGCAGCGATCGCGAATGCTCGCCGGCCGCCGCGTGGCACTGCTGTTCTACGAATCCAGCACGCGCACGCGCACCTCGTTCGAGCTCGCGGCAAAGTCGTTGAGCGTGACCACAACCCTGGTGAGCGACAAGTCCTCATCCATCGAAAAAGGTGAAAGCCTGAAGGACACCGGCCTCACGCTTCGCGCGCTTGGCGCCCATTGCATCATCCTCCGGCATCCCTCGTCGGGAGCCCCGTCTCTCTTGGCGCGCGTGACTGGACTTCCGGTTCTGAATGCA
This sequence comes from uncultured Acidobacteriaceae bacterium, assembly GCA_963778445.1. Classification (GTDB taxonomy): domain Bacteria; phylum Acidobacteriota; class Terriglobia; order Terriglobales; family Acidobacteriaceae; genus Edaphobacter. The sequence goes on from CAVZUG010000001.1 coordinate 1,136,108, forward strand.
GGTGACGGAATGCATGAGCACCCCTCGCAGGCGCTGCTCGACCTCCGAACCATGCTGACGCGTTTGCCGGGTCTCGATCCGGCAAGAGTCAACGAGCGCTCGCTCGACGGGGTGACGATCACGATTACCGGAGACATCCTCCACAGCCGTGTAGCGCGGTCAAACGCGATGCTTCTACCTCGGCTAGGCGCGCGCGTGATCCTCTGCGGCCCGGAGCCGCTGCTCCCCCGGAAGCGCTCGGCCTCGGTCCAGGTGTAGAGATCGAGCGCGACTTCGACCTTGCCTTGCGCCAGTCGCAGGTTGTCATGATGCTGCGCATCCAGCGCGAGCGGCTCGCTGGCCTTGAGCTCGATCTGGCTGAATATGTGGACCGTTATCAACTGAATGAGCAGCGCCTCGAGGCACAAGCCCCCAGTGCGTTGGTGTTGCATCCGGGACCGATGATTCGCGGTCTCGAGATCACGGGCGAGGTCGCCGACGGACCCAACTCCGCGATCGAAGAACAGGTAAGCCATGGCCTCGCCGTGCGATCAGCGCTCCTGGTCCGAGCGCTCCTGCCCAGGCTGACGCCCGATCTCTTCATGGAGCGTGTCGCGTGAACGACCTGCTCATCCTGAACGGGCATCTGATCGATCCGGGAGCAGGTATCGATGCCCCGCGCGATCTCCTGCTCCGCGACGGTCGCGTTGGGGAAGTCGAAAAGCCCGGAGCTCTGCGCGATGTGAAAGACGCCGAGGCAATCGATGCTTCCGGCCTGGTCGTCGCACCGGGCTTCGTCGACATCCACGTCCATCTGCGCGAACCCGGCCAGACCTGGAAGGAGACCATCGCCACCGGCACGGCAGCCGCCGCAGCGGGCGGGTACACGACCGTTGTGGCCATGCCAAATACCATCCCGGTCAACGATTCCGTAGCCACAACACTGTGGATGCAGAACGCTGCAAGAGGCGCGGTCGTCAACCTCTTCTGCATGCCCGCGGCGACGACAGGCAGCATGGGCGCGACCTTGACCGACTTCGAGGCACTCCGTGAGGCCGGTGCCGTTGGATTTACCGATGACGGCAAGCCGATCCTCGACGACGCCGTCATGCGCTCCGCACTGATCGCGGCCGCCCGCCGCGGCGTTCCCATCTCGCAGCACGCCGAAGACACGCGCCTGACCGGCGGCTGCAGCATGAACGCCGGCGAACTCGCGTTTCGTCTCGGCCTGCGCGGCATGACAGTCGAGGCCGAGGCCCGCATCGTCGAGCGAGACATCGCTCTGCTCCGTGAGATCGAGCGCAGCGAAGGCCTGCATCCGCACCTGCATGTGCAGCACGTCTCGACGGCTCGTGCCCTCGGTGCGATCGGCGCGGCGAAGCGCGAAGGTCTCCACGTCACCTGCGAAGCCGCGCCCCACCACTTCGCACTCAACGAGAGCGCGGTCGGCGACTATGACACGAACACCAAGATGAACCCGCCCCTGCGCTCTGAAATCGACCGCCTCGCGGTCATCGAAGCCATCCTCGACGGCACCGTAGACTGCATCGCCACCGATCACGCACCGCACGCCACTCACGAGAAAGAGGTCGAGTTCGAGCGCGCACCAAACGGCATCACGGGTCTGGAAACGGCGCTCGGCCTCGCCATGCGTGTGCTCCACCGTGACCACGGGATGCCGCTCGCAAAGATCGTTTCGCTGATGAGCACGAATCCGGCAGGTCTGGTTCTGCCCAGCGGATTTGGCGCTCTGAGCGTTGGCAGCCGCGCCGACCTCGTCGTCTTCGACCCCGGTGCCGAATGGAGCTACGATGTATCTAAGACGCGCTCGAAGTCGAGGAACACGCCATTCGATGGTGCTTCGATGCTTGGCCGCATTCAAACGACAATCTGCGGTGGCCGGATCGTCTTCAGGCACGCAGCTGGCTAATAGCCGCGAGATCTCTACGCCAGCACGTCCATTTTCTTTCCCACGGACCGAAACACCTCGAGCGCCTGGTCGATCTCCCCGCGCGTGTGCTCGCTGGTCATGATCGTGCGCACGCGCGCCTTGCCTTCGGGCACCGTCGGAAACGCGATCCCCGTCGCCATCACACCCGCATCGAACAGCGCCTTCGAGAACTCCATCGTCTTTCGTCCGTCGCCCAGGATGATCGGTGTGATGGGCGTCTCGCTCCTCGGTGTCGTCCGGCCCCCCACGTCGAAGCCGGCGCTCTCAAGCTGCGCGCGAAAATACTCCGTGTTGGCCCAGAGCCGCTCGATGCGCTCGGGCTCGTTCTCCAGAATGTCAAACGCGGCGATGCACGTCGCAGCCACGCTGGGCGGATGCGAAGTCGAGAACAGAAACGGCCTCGCGCGGTGGTAAAGGTAGTCGATCAGGTCCCGGCTGCCGCACACATACCCGCCCAGTGCGCCGATCGCCTTGGACAGCGTCCCCACCTGCACATCCACCTTCGCGGTCATGCCGAAGTGGTCGACGGATCCACGGCCGTTACGGCCCAGCACGCCGCTCGCGTGCGCGTCGTCGACCATCATGATCGCGCCGTACCGCTCCGCGAGCTCGGCCAGCTTGTCCACCGGGCCGATGTCACCGTCCATCGAAAAGACGCCGTCCGTGATGATGAGCTTGCGGCCGGGCTCGTTCGCCACCTCCTGCAGCAGCTCCTCGCAATGCGCGACATCCTTATGCCGGAAGACCTTCACCTTGGCCCGGCTCAGCCGCGCTCCGTCGATGATGGAGGCATGATTCAGCTCGTCCGACAGGATGAAATCTTCCTTACCAAGGATCGACGAGACGGTTCCCGCATTGGCCGCGAAGCCGCTCTGAAACACCACGCAGGCTTCAACCCCTTTGAACCGCGCGATCTTCTCCTCAAGCTCCATGTGAATGCGCATGGTGCCGGCAATCGTCCGCACCGCGCCCGATCCGACGCCGTACTTCGTGGTCGCCGCGATCGCTGCCTCGCGCAGCTTTGGATGATTGCACAGACCAAGATAGTTGTTAGAGGCGAGGTTGACGACACGCCGCCCATCGTACGTGCACACCGGCGCCTGCTCGTCGTCCAGTACGCGAAGCTTGAAGAACGTGCCGCGCTCCTTGAGTTCTTCCATCTGCTTCGTCAGGTGAGCCAGTTGCGGGCGGACAGCGGTCGCGGTCGTCATGCGTCCATCGTAAACCTCGGAGCCGCGTCCGAGCGGCATCCAACCTCCGGGGTATTGCGCCGACAGTGCAGAAGATGTCTCCTTGCAGACGAATGAGGAAACCCATGTTCTCGGCAAAGATTCAAGCTTCCGCAGCCGCTTTTGGTTTGGCTGCACTTCTTCTCTCTGGGTGTAAATCCAAGCAGGATGCCGCTCTCGATCAGGCCAGGCAGCAGGCCGCCGCCACCGGGCAGGCGCAGCAGTTGGTCTCCATCGACAAGAACGGCAACACCACAACGACGACCGTCCAGCCTCCCGCGCCGGGACAGACGGGCCAGACGACGGTGACCACGGTTACGCCTGCTGCCCGCAATGCCGTCGCTCCAGCGCTTAACGGAGCAGGCTACGGCGCGTCCGCCGGTGTTCCCGTGAACTCGGCAGGTGTCCCCGCAAACGCACCCGCGCAGAATGCTTATGCACCCCAGGCGCCGACTCCCGGAGGCGCGCCGATCATCCGCCCGGCAGACGTCAGCATTCCCGCGGGCACCAGCCTTTCCATCCGCATCAACCAGCACATCAGCGTCAAAGCCAGCCACGCAGGCGAGCGCTTCGACGGAAAAGTTGTGGAGCCGGTCACAGATGCCAACGGCCGCGCCATCGTTCCCCGGGGCACACCGGTCGGTGGCATCATCGATGCGTCGCACCGGCGCGGTCACTTCAAAGGCGCATCCATTCTGGAGCTGCGACTCACCTCTATGACGCTCAACGGCACCCGCTATCCACTGGATACGCGTGACCTGACGCGAACGAAAAAGGGCAAGGGCAAGCGCTCGGCGGCCTTCATCGGCGGCGGCTCAGGGCTCGGCATGCTGATCGGCGGCGTTGCCACAGGCGGCGTCGGCCTCGTGGTCGGGGGGCTCGCCGGGGCCGGCGCAGGAACGGCCGTGGCCGGCCTTACCGGAAACCGCGACCTCGAGATCCCGAGCGAGTCAATCGTGCGCTTCCGCCTCGCGGACGACCTGGTCGTGCAGCCGATCTAAATTAACGGATCTGCGGCCCGGAGGTGGGCGGAGACAAGACGCTTCGCCTCCGCCTGTACCTCCGGGTCGCTGCCGAACCCCTCCAGCCAGTGCATGCCCACCTCCCGGCGAAACCACGTGCCTTGCCGCTTGGCGTAGTTGCGATGTCCCTGCTGCGCCCGCTTCACAGCCGCATCCGGCGTCAGTTCACCGCGCAGAACCGCCACTGCTTCGGCATATCCGAGCGACCCGAAGGCGCGGCATTCGCGACCATACCTTTCCATCAGGCACTCCGTCTCTTCCAACAGCCCCGCGGTAAACATCTCAGCCGCGCGTACATCAATCCGCGCATACAACGCGCCGCGTTCCGGCGTCAGGCCGATCCGCAGGATGCGATACCCCGCCAGCGGCTCGCGTCCACGCCGCCACTGCTCGCTCATCGGCACGCGCGCAGTCAGCGTCACCTCAATGGCGCGAACGAGCTTCGGCAAATCATTGGGATGAATTGCCTGCGCCGAACCCTCATCCAGCCGGCGCAACAGCCGGTGGAGGTACACGGGCCCGCGTACCGAGGCCATGTTGCGCAAGCGCGCCCGAAGCTCTGGCGCAACCGCCGGTGCTGGGAACAGCCCGTCCAGCAAAGCCCGCAGATAAAGGCCGGTCCCACCCGCGACGATCGGCAGCCGACTCCGCCCGGCGATGCCGGTCAGCGCCTCGCGCGCCAGCCGGCTGTAGTCCCCCGCCGTAAACGCCTCATCAGGGTCGGCGACGTCGATCATGTGATGCGCCACGAGCGCCCGGTCGGCAACCGACGGCTTGGCCGTGCCGATCTCCATCCCGCGATACACCGCGACCGAATCGCAACTTACAATCTCGCCCCCGAACTCTTCCGCCAGCCGAAGCGCCAGGGTCGATTTGCCGCTCGCCGTCGGCCCGGCGATCACCACCAGCGGCGGGGACCCAGCCGTCACCACAGCCTCCACCAGCCCGGAGTAAACACCCGATGGAGCCCGAAGCGAAGAAGGCTGAACACAAGCACCGCAAACGCCAGCACCATAAGCCCACGTGCCTGCCTGCGGCGTTCGATCGCCTCACGCGCGGCTTTTTCCCCGGGTCGTCCCGCTCTCAGGGCCATGACGAGCTTATTCAGGATTCTTGTTGACGAGATAGTGGATGCGAAGCTCGAGGTTCGGTCCGTGGAACTCGCTCGGCAACGGCGGAAACTGGCCCACGCCGGTGATCGATCCCCACGCCGACTTGTTGATCGCGTCGTCGTGCGTCGAGCCGTCCAGGGTCATCGCGCCGATACGCCCGTCCGGCAGGATCGTGAAGCGAATCAGCGTCTCCCCCTGCTTGTTCAGCGGGGGCCGCGCCTCCTCCGGAATCAGCGGCAGCCACGTCGCCTTGATCTCGCGCAGAATCTTCGTCAGGTACGGCCCGAAGTTGACGCCCATCGTATCCGAGAGCACATCGACCCCGGTGTTCAGACCCTGGTGCGCCACCGGGATGTTCGCCCCGTAGTCGCCGCCTTGCCCACGGTTCAGCGAGGCCTGGGCCGCCGCCTGCCGTATCGCATCCCCGGCGCTCTGGCTCTGCGGTCCAAAGTTCGGACGCGTCGGAGCGGGCCGCGGAGCATCCACAGCCGCCTGCTGCACAGGAGGCCTCTGCGGAAGCGGCGTCGGCGTCGGCACAGGTTGAGCCTGCTGTTGCTGTGGTGCCGTCTGCGGCTGCGGTTGCGGCTCGTTTGGCTGCGTCCCCATCCTCTGCGGCGTGGGTGCCGGAACCCTTGATCCTGCCTCGCCTGCCCGCCGCATCGCCTGCAACTGCTCCAGCGTCTTGCGGTCGAGCGTCGGCTTTACCGTCTGCGCGGTGCGCTCCCGGTCGCTGATCACATCGGTCGGCTTGTGCTGCAGCGGCTTTGACAGATCCTTTGGCATGTCCAGGAACGTAAGCTCCCGGTCGCGCTGCTTCATCACGTCCGCCGGGTTGATCAGCCGTGGCTGATGGAACAGCACCTGCGGCCCATAGAACAGGAACCAGCCCACAGCCAGGTAAAAGATGACCGATACGTAGATCGCCTCGCGAAAGCGTGCTCGCGAGCGCTCGTCATCCAGAGAGTCCAGCAGATGGATTAATTCATGCTCTTCAAGCTCGCCAAACCTGCCGGTACGCACCTTGGCAGGCGTCGGCGGCAAAGCCGGATTGGGCGGTGATCTCTAAAGTCGGCATCGATGCTCTACGTAAGACGGTTGCGAACGGCGCCAGGTCTCGCGTTCCGGCTCGGCGCGCCCGCGAAAGGCGGTCTTCCGGCGCAGCGAGGCGTCCCTTCTATCTTCTCATCCCGGGGCCCTTGGGCGCGAAACAGGATGCGACGCACAGCCTTCGCGGGTTCCCACGTAAACTACTCCCGTGAACCCAATTTTCCCAACCGGTACGGCCGCCGCCGTGCTCACGGTCAGCGACCGCTGCTTTGGGGGTCAACAGAAGGATCTCTCCGGCCCCGCTGTGGCCGCACGCCTGCAGGCAGCAGGCTGCATCGAGGTCGCGGCATGGAGACCGTACCCGATGAAATCCAGGAGATCGTCGACGCGCTCCGCCGCCACGCCGCCGCGGCAAGCCTTGTCCTCGCGACCGGAGGCACCGGCCTCGCGCCGCGCGATGTCACCCCCGAGGCCACGCGATCTCGTCTGCGAGCGCATCGTCGACGGGCTCTCCGGAGCGGATGCGCGCCGCCGGCCTTGCGCAGACACCACTGGCGCCGCTCAGCCGCGCCGTCTGCGGCACCCTCGGCCGCACCCTGATCATCAACCTTCCCGGCAGCCCGGCAGGCGCGGTCGCCTCGCTTGACGCGATCCTGCCCCTCCTCCCGCATGCGCTCGACCTCCTGGCCGGACACACGGATCACGGCTCTCCCGCGGCGCTCTCCGACTCCAAAGGATCGCCGCACACCCCGTGACAATCCATCCCGTCATCCTCTTCCAGCAAGCTGAACCTCCTCATGCTTGCCGCGCTCAAGCCCCTCGGCATCTGGGGCATCGGTGCTCTCGCCATCATCGACTCCGCGGCCATCCCGATGCCGCTCGATCCGCTCGTCATCGATTACGTGGCCCACGACCACAGCCGCTTCATCCTCTATTGCTTCATGGCCGCAGCAGGCTCCGCCATCGGCAGCCTCCTTCCGTTCTTCATCGGACGCGCCGGCGGCGAACTATTTCTGCTGAAGCGCATCAACCGGCAGCGCTACGAAAAGCTCCGCGACCGCTTCGAGAACCAGGAGTTCCTCGCCATCCTGATCCCCGCCATGATGCCGCCGCCCTTTCCCGTCAAGCTCTTCGAGTTCGCCGCCGGCGTCTTCGAGATGAAGATCGTTTGGTTCTTCAGCGCCATGTTCCTCGGCAAGTTCATCCGCTTCATGGTGTGGGCGATCATCACCATCGTTTGGGGCCCCGCCATCCTCCACTCCATCACGCACACCCTCCATGAGCATCTCGGCATTGTGCTCGCCCTGGTGGGGGCGCTCGTCCTCGGCAATCGCGGCCTATGTCGTGCGCCGGCTCTTCGATAAGCGGCGCGGAACCGCCTTTCCCGTAGAAGAGGACGAAGTCGCCTGAGCGCACCCTTACCAATACAAAAGGGCCGCATCTAAGCGGCCCTTCGTAACTGCTCGAACGCGACGCCGAGCTACCCCATGCGGAGATCGTTGCCCTTCGCCGCGCGCAGGCTCTGGGCAACTGCCTTCGCCAGCACCGGCAAGCCAAACAGCGCGCCTGCGGTCACCGCTGTCGACATCAGATCGTTCGCATAGAAAGGAATTGCCGCAACGTAGCACGCGCCCAGGCCCGCCGCGCTGTGCGGATACATACCGCCGCCGACCCAGACCATGAAGTTGCTGAGCACGAAGAACGACGTCGATGACGCGAGCACCGCGGCGCCCACGCGAGCAACCGATCGCTTCTGCGACAGCAGGCCGTACCCGATCAGGCAGACCGCGCCGTACCAGGCCCAGGTCACCAGGTAGCTCCGCACGTGAAACGGATATCCATACGCGTAGATGGTCAGATAGAAGTCCGTCGCTGCCATCGGCAGCACAGCCACCAGCGTCTGCCAGCGGCCGCGGCGCGATCCAAAGAACAGCAGACCTCCGCCGACCGCGGTGAAGTTCACGCTGGTCGTGTGGAACGCATGCGGAAGAATACGGCTAAGAATCGCGAGCAGAAGAACAAGATAGGCGGACATGAGAGACCTCAGGGTGGAGCGCGCGGTTCAGAAACCGGGCCAACCTCGATTCTCACGTCTAACGCGCGATGGGTCAAATCGTTCTGATCAGGCGACAATATGAGCCACACGGTTCAGTGCTGCACACGCCCGTCCATCTCCATCCGCACGATCTGCCGGTTCCCATTCACAGCGACCGTTCCGGACAGCGGCGGTGACTCGCGTCCGTGCATGAACGACACGTCGTACATAAAGCGGAGATCGCGGAATGTCACCTCCGACACCCCGTCCGTATCAGGACCGCCGTCCGTAAGGAGCGGAAACTGCGACCAGTCCAGGTACACCTGCCCCAGCCAGCTCCGTTTCGCCGCCAGCACCGCCAGCGTAACCGGAGGTTTGTGAAAGACATCCTCCTGCCCGGTTGTCGAAACGGTTCCGTTCCACGTGTCAATCGTGGCCAGCTGGTAAAAGTCCGCTGTTGCGATAACCGCATGCCACGTAAACGGCGTAATCGGGTACGGACTCATGCTGGTCCGCAGAATCTCCACTCCGCCGTAGTCCCCCCCCAGCGCCACCCGTTCCGCCGACATCTTCTCCCAGCCACGCCACCCCCACAGCAGCACGACTCCGCCGAGAGCAAAGATCGCCCATCCCCGACCGCGAAACCGTTCCCTCCGCACACCCACCTCACCGCCCACCAGACCGAAGAGCGCCGGTGCGACCAGCCCGATCAGCAGCAGCGCAAAGATCACCGGCTCAAAGATAAAGACGAAGGATCCCGCATACCATCGCGGGTTGAACGGAAAGAACGGACGCACGCCGTAGTTATTCGTCCAGTCCAGCAGCAGATGGCTCAGCAGCGCGACGAGAGCGAAGCCATACAGCAGCCCCCACCGGACCGGCAATGCTTCCCGCAGACTTCGGCTCCCCTGGCCTTCAATCGGCGTCTTTCTCCCGTCGCGCTTCAGCTTCCACCGGTGCCACAGCCACACCGCGCCCACCACCACTGCCGCCTCAAGCGGCAGACCAATGAAGCTGTGCGTCCATCCACGATGATGTTCGAACCCGGCGACCGGTCCGCGAAGTGACCACAGCGTATCCATGTCCGGAGCCTCCGCGGCCAGCGTCATCGCCAACGTCGCGTAGGCCGTCTTGCGGTTGAAGCCCGCGCGCGACAGGCACGCGCCCGTCAGCAGGTGTGTCACCGGTTCCATCGGCTCTCCTCGCAGCCCAGCATACCGCGTCTCTATAATCTCCCTCGATGCCTAAGCAGCTAACGCCCACCGAGCAGATCGAGAAACTTCGCGACGAGATCCGTCACCACGAGCATCTCTACTACGTCCTCGACGCGCCGGAGATCACCGATGCCCAGTACGACGCGCTGATGAACCGTCTCAAGGCGCTTGAGGCCGAGCACCCCGATCTCCTCACACCCGACTCTCCCACCCAGCGTGTCGGCGGCAAGCCGAGCGAAGGCTTCGTCAAGACGCCGCACTCCCGCCCCATGCTCTCGCTCGACAACGCCTACAACGAGGCGGAGCTGCGCGCCTGGGAACAGCGCGTTCGCGACGCCCTGCCTTCGCACCGAGCAGCCCGGCTACGTCTGCGAGCTCAAGCTCGACGGCCTCTCGCTCGCGCTGCACTACGTCGCCGGCAAGCACGACGACGGCGCGGCGCACCTCGAACGCGGCCTCACCCGCGGCGACGGCACCATCGGCGAGGACGTCACCTCGAACGTCCGCACCATCCGCTCCGTTCCGCTCAGCATCCCGCCGGCGAAGCTGAAAGCCGCGGGCCTGCCGCAGAGCTTCGAGGTCCGCGGCGAGGTCGTGCTGCCCGCAAGCCGCCTTTCGCAAGCTGAACGCAGGAGCGCGAGGCCGCGGGACAGGCTCCCGCCGCCAATCCGCGCAACGCCGCCGCCGGCACCATCCGCACGCTGGAGCCGAACATCGTCGCGCAGCGCCGCCTCGATCTCTACGCCTACTTCCTGCTCGACCCCACGGGCGAGCCGCTGCTCCCGACAGCAGTCCGACCGCGCTCGACGCTCTGCGCACGCTGCGGCTTTCGCGTCAACCAGCACGCACGGCCCGCGAAGGACATCGACGAGGTCCTCGCCTTTATCGCCGACGCCGAGCCGCTGCGCGACACGCTCGGCTACGAGATCGACGGCGTCGTCATCAAGGTCGACTCCGTCACCCAGCAGCGCCGCCTCGGCTTCACCGGCAAGGCTCCGCGCTGGGCCATCGCCTACAAGTTTCCCGCGCGCGCCGGCATCACGCGGCTCGAACGCGTCCTCTTCCAGGTCGGCCGCACCGGCAAGCTCACGCCCGTCGCCGCGCTCACGCCCGTGCTCATCGGCGGCACCACCGTGACGCCGCGCCACGCTGCACAACGCTGACGAGATCGCCCGCCTCGGGCGTGCGCATCGGCGACTGGGTCTCGGTCGAGCGCGGCGGCGATGTCATCCCCAAGATCACCGAGGTCGATCGACGACAAGACAGCACCCGCGCGGCACCGAAGAGATCGTCTTTCCCACCCACTGCCCCGAGTGCCGCAGCGAGCTCGTCCGCGCCGAGGGCGAGGTCGACTGGCGCTGCATCAACGCCAACTGCCCCGCCCGGCTCCGCGAAGAACTGCGCCACTTCGGCGCCCGTGGCGTGATGAACATCGAAGGCCTCGGCGACGCCATGGTCGCGCAGCTGCTCGGCCAGACCGTCGTCTCCACCGACGAGGGCGCGACCGAAGAGGAGCAGTCCGTCGCCGACTCCGAGGCCAGCCGGCGAGCAGCACGAGGCCCCCGCACGCAAGATCCTCGTCCGCACGCTCTCGGACCTCTACCACCTGAAAAAGTCCGATCTCCTCACAGCTCGAGCGCGTCGGCGACAAATCCGCTCAGGCCCTGCTCGACGAGATCGAGCGCTCGAAATCCGCGCCGCTCGCCTCGCCTCCTCCTCGGTCTCGGCATCCGCTTCGTCGGCGAGCGCACCGCCCAGCTTCTCGCCGCAGCACTTCGGCGCCATCGACGCCGCTCATGAACGCAACCGCCGAAGAGCTCGAAGCCGTCAACGAGGTCGGCCCGCGCGTCGCCCAGGCGATCGTCGAGTTCTTCGCCGAACGCGCAACCGCGAGCTCATCGAGCGCTTCAAGGCCGCCGGCCTCACCATGCACGCCGAAAAGCGCGTCACCACCACCACGCTCGAAGGCCTCACCTTCGTCCTCACCGGAACGCTGCCCACCCTCACCCGCGAGGTCGCGAAAGAAAAGATCGAAGCCGCCGGCGGCCGCGTCTCCGGCTCCGTCTCAAAAAAGACCAGCTACCTCGTAGCCGGGGAAGAGGCCGGCTCCAAGCTCGACAAAGCCACCAGCCTGGGCGTGCCGGTTCTCGACGAGCCCGGACTTCTAGCCCTGCTGGAAGCACGCCCGGCGGCACACTCCTCTTAAGGGCGGCCAAACCCGACCACAACTCCTCAAATCTTGGCGTAGTTACCCCACCAAACAACTAAACTGGAAGAAGCTCTCCATCTGCGCGCGACGCCAGCCTTGAACGCAGCTCCTGGCCGCCAGTGACGCCATCCTTGAACGGGGCTTCCCGCCGCGAAGGCCCAGGTAAGCAATGCGGGCTGAAGGCCCGCGCGAAACGCTCAGGTCGCAACACGGAGGTCCAGAGCTAACCCTCGTCGTTTGAATATTTTGCACATATTGTCCGGGGAGGGGGAATCAAGCCCCGCGCAACACAGACCGCAGCAGCACCGGCGAAAACGTCGCCACAAACGCAACCAGCTCTAGCAGGCTCAGCGCAGAAGCATCCCGCCACACCGCGAACACCACCCACGACACCAGAATCCAGAACGCCATGTTCGCTGAAGCCGCCAGGTACACCCAGTCCGAAAACCGGTGCTGATCGCGAACGAAATCCATCGTCCCCAGCGTCCGCATCGGCTCGTCGGGCCGCATCGCTCGTCGCAGCACCAGAACCGGCAGAAGATTCACCGCCAGCACCAGCGCAATCCACACCAGCACCGCGTATGGCTGCGAATACCGCGGCTCGATCCACCACGTCACCGCGATCGTCACCATCACATTCACCGTAGCGCCCAGATTCACCGCAGCGGGAAAGTGCAACATGTCGCCCAGCCTGTTCATCGCATCCAGCCGCTTCTCTTTGGCTTGCATGGAGACCTCGCCGTCCACGCACACGTGCAGTCTACCCTTGGAGCTGAGGGCCTCTTCGATGTCACCCACAACCGCCGCCGATGACTGTCGAGTCCGTCTGGGATTATCCCCGTCCGCCAAAGCTCGAGTCCACGCTCCCGGCGCCTGCGCATCGTTCACGCCCGCATCGTCCTCGCCGAAACCACGCGCGCCCTGCGCATCCTCGAGACCAGCCACCCGCCCGTCTACTACATTCCGCAAGCCGACATCCTGATGCAGCTCCTTCGCCCGTCCGCCCGCCGCGGCAGCTTCTGCGAGTTCAAGGGTGTCGCCGCCTACTGGGACATCGATCTCGCCGGCGCACACCGGCCCGACGGTACACCCGTACCTGCAGACGCCTGTCGTTCCCGCGGCCGCTTGGAGCTACCCGATCCATCCCGCGCTTACCGCGCCCTCAAAGATCACATCGCCTTCTACGCCAGCAAACTCGACGAGTGCACCGTCGACGGCGAAAGCGTGCAGGCGCAGCCCGGCGACTTCTACGGCGGCTGGATCACCTCACACGTTCGCGGCCCCTTCAAGGGAGCACCCGGCACCCTCGGCTGGTAATCAGACAATCGTCCGAAACCCACACGCCAGCATCGCCGCCTGCGGCTCCGGATTCTTCATAAACGTGTCCCACACAAAGCGTGTGCGCAGGTTCTCGGCCATCAGCACACCGATGCCGATATCAATCCCCAGCACATCAGGGTCATACCAATACTGCTGATGGATGAAACGCATCGCAGAAACCCATACCGCCCCCAAGCGTCCTGCCCATACCGGTCATAGAGCGACCGCAGCACTTGCACACATGGCTTTGGCAGAAACGGCAGCGATCCCGCCGTCGCGCACGGCACCACCGATCCATCCACCGGCCCCATCAAAGGAGGTCCGCCCCACGCCGTGTATCCATGCTGCCAGTCTGAAGCCGTCACGCCCCAGTAATCGTTGTTATAGCCGCGCTGCAGCGTAGCCAGAAACGCCTTGTGCGCCCGCGTCGCCGTCACCGAATTTGTGAAGTAGTTCGCATACCGATCGCGCACACTGCCGAAATCGAACCAGGCATGGCTGTACTGGTGCACAAACAGCGGGTCGCGTCCGGAGATGTAGGTGTACGGCCCATACCGCATGCGTGGCCGCGAAAACGCGTCCCACGCGCTCGCGGCACCGGGTGCGTCTGTGACCCGATCGCCAGCAGGTAAATCATCATCAGCTCGCAGTAGTGATCCCAGCGGGTCGAAATGAAGCCCGAACTCGAGTGCCAGCCCATGCTGAACGTCGTTCCGCCGTTCATCATCCACGGCCACTCCACACGGTCGAAGATGCGCGTCGCCAGATCGTTCACGCGCGCGTCCGTATCGAAGTAAGCCCGGCACGTCAGCACACCACACAGCAGGATGCGCCGTGTCGATCGACGAAACCTCGCTCCAACTCATCGGCCGTCCCGTCACCACATCGTTGAAGTGATAGAAGAAGCCGTGCTGGTGCTGCATGCCGGTTGAGATGAGAAGTCGAGCGTCCGGACCACCTGCTCGCGAATGCGCCCGCCCGGAAAATATCCGCGGCTGTCCGCAATGCACAGCGAGGTCAGGCCGAAGCCCGTCGCCGCAATACTCGAAGTCCGACGCCGGTCCAGCGTCCCCGTCGACGTCCGGTTCACCGCGCGATCCAGCACCTGCCCCGTCATCGTGCCGGCCTGTTCGACAAAGAACTGGCAGCCGCGATGCTCCATCTCGTCCAGAAACGCCACATCGTCCGCGGTAAGACCGCCCTTTCCTCCTCCGGCCCGAAGGACGGTTGGGTCTGCGTAAGCGTCGGCTCTTGCGTCGACGCCATCAGGCGCATGGCCGGGCTCGCCGCAACCAGCGCTCCACCCAGCAGCCTCGTCGCGTCCCGTCGTGTTATTCGCCTCGCCTCGGTCCCACCGGCGCTCATCGTCATCCGCTTCGTCGCACGTTCCTCTGGCGGTTCTCGGCAGCCGATACCACCGCTTTCCGCCTTGCTTGCAAGGCCTCTTATCGCGAAGCCATCACCTTCACCACAACCAGCCCCTGCGGAGGAATGCTGACGGTCAAGCTGCCGTCCTTTCAGCCTACTCTTCTCCTCCGGCGCAGGCAGCGCCCGCCGCCCGGAGCTTCACGATCTGCTCCCGCGAAGGTGCCGGCGGCCGTCCCATCGCATCGAAAGCCTTCACCACATTGCCGTGATCCGCGTCTACGCGCCATACCACAACAGCGGCATCCTTCGGGCGCACCGTCGATCATGATCGTAAAGCTCTTGGCCGGTCCGGGATTCGCCGGCGGAGGAGTATAGCTCGCGCCTTCTCCATACGGAGGCGCATAGTTCCACAGCGCAATCTCAACCGCGCCGTCCGCTCGACCGCGTCGCCAGCGCACTCTCCGAGTCCACCTTGATCCGCCGATCTCCCAGCTCATGCAGCATCGCAAACGCATGCAGCGCAGGCTTCTGAATACCATGCTCGGCGATCAGGCCGAAGCCACCATAGAACGGCGTCCGCACCACGCCTTGCTCCTCAAACACATCCGAGAACGACCAGTAGCTCATCGACTCCGTCAACCCGTCACACAGCCGGATATTGTTCGCCATCCACGGCCCCATGTACACCGAGTCGGTCACATCCGGCTCGTTCGCATAGCTCGCGTTGTACTCGGAAAAGATCAGCGGCATCTTCGGATAAGGGGACTCCGCGATCTCCTCATGCACCTTCTTCACCGCGCGATACACCATCTGGTCGCCGCGGAATCTGCTCGTCCGTCTTGAACACGTCCTTCGCCGTATCGTTCGCATAAACATGCGTCGACGCAAAGTCCACCGGAATGTTCTTCTCCTTGCAGTGCTGTCAAAAACTCCGCGACATAAGCCGCCTGCGCCGTCGCAGGTCCACCCACCCGAATGCGCCCGCTCGCCTTCTTCAGCGCGACCGCCGTGTGATCGTACAGCTCGAAGTACGTCGGCATGTTCGGACGTCCGCCCCAGAAATCCAGGTTCGGCTCGTTCCAGACCTCGAAGTCCCAGGTCGCCACCTCGTCCGCTCCATAACGTTCGATCAGATGCTGCCCGAACGCGGTAATCATCGCGTCCCACACCGCGTAATCCTTCGGCGGCGAGACCACCGGCTTGTAAAAGAACGACTGCGTCTGGTTCGGATCTGCCGCCATCTTCCGCGGCATAAAGCTCAGCTCTACAAACGGACGCACGCCGCTCTCCAGCAGACCGTCATAAATCTGATCGATGTAGGAGAAGTTGTAAACACCGGCGCCCTTCACCTTCTCCGGCGGCAGCCCCGGATTCTGCGTCACCGCATCCGGATCGTACAGCCCCACCTCATCCAGAAAGATCCCATGAAACCGCACCGAACGGAAATCGGTCACCTGCTTCACCGAGCGAATGTCGTCACGATAACTCTGCCGCAGCGAAAGAATCGCCCGCCCCGACCCAAACGTCTGCTCCCAGAAGTGCGGAAACGGTGTCGTCGGTGCCTTTGCGTCAATCAGGATTGTGGCGTTCTCGCCAGGCTCTGATCTCTGGGCAAAGCAGGCCACGGTACAGACGAACAGCGCAAACGAGCAGCAGCGCAGGATTAAGTGTTGACGAAAAGCTTTCACAGTTCGTGCTCCCTTGAACAAGCTGGGTAAAACAAGCTTTGGCCACAGAAACGAAACCCCTGAATGGGGGGCTTGCCCATCCAGGGGTCTTTGGTGCTATCGCGAGCTAAAACTGAAACCGTGCGAGGAACTCGATCACACGCCCTGCATTAGCGCCCTGAGAAGCGCCGAAGCTTGAGCTTGTAATCAGCGCTCCAGCGTTCGCGTTTCCGTTTGTGATTGGCTGCAGACTAAGAATGTTGAAGACGTTGAATGCATTCGCCTGGAAGCGGAGAAGCGTGCTCCGGCCGCGGAACTCGTACTTGACCTCCTTGGCCACGCTCATGTCGACATCGATGTAGCAGGGGCCGCGGAAGCTGTTGCGGCCAATACCCGGTCGATACGCTGACTTGATCGTGTTGCCGCTACCATCCACGGGCAACGTAATGTTGAAATATTTCGACCCGCCACCGGGGAAGTTCGACCCTGACTTGAACGCATCGTTAGAGCAACTGCTGCCAGCTCCACCGAGATACGCCAGAGGGCGCACCGGATTGGGCACATCCGAGTTCGGATTCGATCCGATCTGCTGGAGGTTGAAGACGACCGGCGTATACGGAAAGCCCGTGTGATAGGTGGCAATACCATTGATCTGCCATCCATTCGCTGCCGCCTGCACCAGCGCATTCCCCGAATGAACATGCGGCAACTCCCATAAAGCTGTTGCCGTCACGCGGTGGCGCGCATCGTAGTCTGACGGCCCGTACTCCGTTCGGTTGTTCGCCGGGTCGGTCTGGTTCGCGTTCGAGTCTGCCAGGTCACCATTTGAGACCTGATCGATATCCTTCGAGTACGTATACGAGATCGCGGCCGTGAAGTTGTTCTTCATCCGCCGCTGCAACTGCGCATTGAGCGCGTTGTAGGACATTACGGAGTCCGTCTGCGCCATATACACGCTGCCGCCGACGATCGGATTCGGCGCATAAAGAAAACCCTGACGAACAATCCGCGCGTAGTGCCGGCCCAGGCTTCCCGCATATCCCACGGTCGTTGTCATCTGGTACGGAAGCTCAAACTGCGTCTCGAGCGAATACAGATAGCTGTAAGGAATACTTGTTCTGGGGAATGCGCCGTAGACTTCGACATTGGGGTAGACCTTGTTTCCGACCGGACCATACGGATTGGGAAAGCCATTCGCACCAGTCCCGGTGGCTAGCGCCGGGTTGATTGGATAGCTTGTCACGGAATTGCTCGTGCCAACGCCGTACTTGATCACGCCGCCCGCAAACGGGGAGTCGGAGGTTCCGCAGCAAAGGCCATAGCTTGCCAACCCAGGACCGTTGTCGCGCTGCGCCACATTGAAAAGAGCAAAATCTAAGTGGTTGTATGCCAGCGCAAACCCGCCTCTTACCACCATTTTTCCACTAAGTTGGGTCGGATTATACGCAAACCCGACCTTTGGTCCGAAATTCTTGTACTGGAAGTCCCACAGCCGGTCGCGCGGCCGCAATACCAGCCCGCCGAGTTCGTTGCCCGGAGGTCCGAGAACGGGGTAATTCAACGGGAAGTCCTTGTTACGCAGGGGCGTAAACAGCTCCCACCGTAGACCGGTGTTCAAGGTAAACTGCGGTGTCACCTTCCAGTCGTGCTGGACGTAAGCTGCGTAATTTTCTGAACGGAGATGGTTGGCAATCGTCGGCGCGCCGCCCGTATTCGGATTCGCGATGATCCCCTCATAGACTGGCGTGTCATTCGCTAGATTCCAGAGCCCTTGGAACGAGTACACCGGTCGAACGCTTGCCAGCACCGTATTGTCGTTATCCTGCTCGCGACGGATCTCGACCCCAATACGAATACTGTGACTTCCAATCGTCTTGCTCAGCTGGTCCCGCACCTCGTACGTGTTTTGTGCATAGAAGCTGCCCGTCCCCTGCGGAACGCCGAACTGGATCTGATTGATCGGCAAAGCTTCGGTATGAGCCTCCGGAATCCCATAGTTCACCACACCGCCGCCATCTTGAATGCCGTTATCGAAGAAGCGTGTGAAATTCCCGCGAAGCTCATTGAGCACCGAAGGCGAGAACGTATGAATGTAGATCAGCGTCCCGGCTGAGTTCAGGGGCTTGAACGGATTGTCTCCCTGAGCGCGCGAGTTCGCATTGGCAGATCCGTAGCTGTCCAGCTTCGTGAAATAAACGCTTCCCGCGATTAAGTCCTTCTGCGACAAGTTGTAATCAATACGTCCATTGAATTGATTACCTCGGCTGTGGCCGGGAATCGCGAGCGAGACATATTGCAGATCCGGGATACCATCGAACCCTCCACCGACTTCCTGTGGACTTGCAAGCCCAGTACCCGGGCGGGTTCCAGAAGCATAAACTCCAATTTGCGAAGCGCCCCCCCGCGTCGGTGACCCAATATCGATTCCGCCTGCAACGGCTCGGCACCAGTTGCCCGTAGATACGGTTTGGCCCGGATATTGACCCTGATTTGCCGCCCAGTCGGCGCACCCACGATTGAGAACGGAAATGATGCGCGGCTCGATCCCGGCACTGTTGAAAATTGTCGAGGTCACACTGTTCGGGCGCGCAGCCTGAACGGCAGCCCGGTACTGATCGGTCTCCACCCAGCCGACCGCCGATCCGTTGTTGGCCTGCCCAAAGCCCTGGTACGAACTGAACAAAAACAGCTTGTTCTTTATGATCGGACCGCCGATCGAAGCAGCATACGTCCGCTGCTTGTTCGTCACTTTTAATCGCGGTCCGTTGTTTGGTCCGCCCCACTTGTTGAAAGAGTTCAAACCCGGCTCGTCGTACAGAAAGAACAACGACCCGTGAAGATCGTTCGACCCGCTCTTGGTCACCGATTTGATCTGAGCTCCTGTGTTGCGCCCATCCGCCGCATCGTACGAAGTAGAGACGATACCCAACGACTGGAGCGCCTCCGTGTTCGGCGTCACCACCGCCGACCCACCGTGGCTGAGCGAGTTCACGCTCACGCCGTCGATCATGTAATTGTTATTCGCCACGCGCTGTCCGTCAGCAGAGATCTGCGTCTGATTCTCCGTCTGAAAGATACCCGAGCTCGACCCGCCCGGGCCTGCTCCGTTTGGCAGGAAGTTCGCCGTTCCGTTGCCGGCTCTCGCCGCGTCGCCCGTGATCCCAGGAGCCGTGCGCAGCAGCTCGTACGGGTTCGCTCCAAAGGTCGGCAGTCGCTGCACCTCTGCGTCGCTGATCGTCGTCCCGATGCTCGCGTCTCCCGTCTGCAGCACCGGCACCTCATCGGACGTGACATTGACCGTCTCCGTTGCTGCTCCCGTGTCGAGCGTGACGTTCAGGTCGCGGGGGGTCTCAGCGATGAGCGGTAGATCTTCGATCGTGCTGCCTTTGAAGCCTTTTGCAGTAGAGGCCAGCCGGTATGACCCAGGCGCCAGCGAACTGAAGCGGTAGAACCCGGCGTCGCTCGATGTGGTCGTCGCGACCTGATTTGATCCCTTGTTTGTCAGCGTTACAGTCGCGCCCGGAATCACCGCACCCGTCGAGTCCTGCACTGTCCCGGACAGGCTCGCGTTGAACTGCGCAAACGCTCCTCCGGAGCACATGGTAAGTGCCAATCCGGCTACTACCAGGAAGCGCGAAGCTGCTCTGCGCGCCATAGATACCTTCTGCATACTGCCTCCAAAATGAAACAAATCCGAAACTTCGCCGCAGCCGTCACCCAGGTCAGGGCAATCGTTTGCCCGACCCAAATACTGCTCGTCTGGACATGCAGGTGTCAAGGCGTTCAAAATTGCCGGTACCCAACTTTCCATGTCAAACTCCAGAGGTGCCTCGGCCCCCGGAAATCGCTCCAGCGAAAAGCGCGCACTCCCCCCAGTCCCCCCATCCGCCTCCCGCCAGTCTCAAAACTCTCGCCGGGGAGCTCGGGCTTTCCATCGCCGCCGTCTCCCGCGTGCTCACCGCCGCGCCTGCCTCACGCTCCATCCCCAAGGTCACACAGGACCGCATCTTCGCCGCTGCCGAGCGCCTGAACTACCGTCCCAACCTCTCCGCCCGCTCGCTGCGAAACCGCCGCAGCCAGACCATCGGCGTCCTCGTGCCCGAGGTCAGCGAGGGTTATGCCACACTCGTTCTCAGCGGCATCGAGCAGCATCTCCTCACCGCCGGCTACCTCCACTTCCTCGTCAGCCACCACCACCAGCCCGCCATGATCGACCGCGCTCAATCGCTCCTGCTCGACCGCTCCGTCGAGGGCATTATCGGTATCGACACGCTGCTCACGCGTCGTTGCCCCGTCCCTTCGGTCACCATCTCCGGGCATCATGAGCCCGAAGGCACCACCAACATCGCGCTCAATCACCGCCGTGCGGCCGAGCTAGCCCTCACCCATCTCTGCGCGTTCGGACATCGCCGCATTGCCATCATCAAAGGCCAGAGCTTTAGTTCCGATACCGAAACCCGTTGGCGCGCGATCCGTCACGTCGCCCGCCAGATGAAGCTCGACCTTAACCCCGCGCTCGTCGCCCAGCTCGAAGGCGACCAGCCCACCCACGAGCCCGGCTACCTCGCAACCCAGCGCCTGCTCTCTGCACCGCAAAGTTTCACCGCTCTCTTCGCCTTCAACGATGTCTCCGCGGTCGGCGCCATCCGCGCCATCCGCGAGGCCGGTCTCCGCGTTCCGCAGGATATCTCCGTCGTCGGCTTCGACGACGTGCAGTCTGCCGCATTTCAGAATCCCGCGCTCACTACCATTCGCCAGCCCCTGCGAGACATGGGCGATCTCGCCGCAAAATCCGTCTTGCAGCAGATCAGCGCCCCTTCAGCGCACCCCGCCTCACGCCAACTCGTCGTTGAACCGGAACTCATCGTGCGCGAGTCCACTGCGGCCGCCAGACCCTCAGCTCGCCGCCGATAGTTTCGCCTCATGCCGCGCAGCCTCGTGCACAGACCGCCGCCGCGTCAACCCGAACACCGCAATGTACACATAGCAGATCGCCGGAATAAAGAACGCGTGATGCACGCCGATGCGATCCGCAATCGCACCCTGCGTCACTGGCAGCAGAGCTCCACCGACGATGGCCGCAACCATCAGGCTCGAACCCCGGCTCGTCAGCGGTCCCAGGCCCTCAAGCCCAAGCGTAAAGATGCTCGGAAACATCACGGAGTTGAACAGCCCCACCAGAATGATGGTCCACATCGCGACATGCCCGAACGTCGCCATCGACGTGATGACCAGCAGCGTCGCCACCACCGCAGCCAGTCCCAGCACCCTTCCCGTCCGGAACTTCACCAGCAGCGCCGACCCGATAAACCGCCCTACCATTGCGCCGCCCCAGTACAGCGACACATAAAGCGCCGCCGTCTTTTCCGTAAGATTGCCGATCTCCGGCAGCCCGAAATAATTCACCAGAAAGCTGCCAATCGAGACCTCCGCGCCCACATACAGAAAAATTGCCAGTGCTCCCAGCAGCAGCTGCGGATGCCGAAAGATGCTGTCGTGCGTCGGAGTCGTATCTAACTCGCCCGGCCGGATCTCCTGCGTGAAACTCATGCTCGGCAGCTTGATCAGCGCCAGCGCCACCGCCAGCGCAATCAACGCCAGCGCGATACCCGCATAGGGAACGCGTACCGACGAGGCCTGCTGCATCCTGTACGCCTGCACTCCCGCGGCCGACAGCCCTTCAAAGCTCTTCTTCGTCGCCGGAATCGCGCTCAGGATCACCGCTGATCCAAAGAACGGTGCCAGAAACGTACCAAAGGAGTTAAACGCCTGCGAAAGATTCAAACGGCTCGACGCCGTCCTCTGCGGGCCAAGGTTCGCCACATATGGATTCGCGGCCACCTGCAGCGCAGTAATACCAGCCGCCAGAACAATCTGCGCCGCCAGAAATAAGTTGAACGATGCCGCGTTCGCCGCCGGCAAAAACAGCAGCGCTCCCGCAGCCATCACCAACAGCCCCATCACCATCGTCCGCTTGTATCCGATCCACTCCACCACCTTTCCAGCTGGCAGGGCAAACACAAAATAGGAGGTGAAGAAGCAGAGCTGCACCATCATCACCTGTGCATAGTTCAGCTGAAAGATCGACCGCAGATGCGGAATCAGGATGTCATTCAGACACGTCAGAAATCCCCACATAAAGAACAGCATTGTCGCAATCGACATCGCCCGAACGTTCGTGGATTCGAGATCCGGTCCTGCGTAACTCGCCGCACTGTGCGCCGCAATCGCCATCGTCTACTCTCCCGCGAGCCTCTGCACCCGCTCCAAAACCGTGCAGCCTTTATAGCCCATTCGTTGCCCCCGAGCACAGCAGCACGCAGACCGAGGAAACGAGCTACCGCTACGCCCAGCGGAAACTCACGACCCACGACTCACGGCTCATCACTCACGACTGGACACTGAACCTGCGGCAACCGAGCTTTCCACCACATTCCATCCGCGCAGCCCAATCTTTGCCGCTCCGGCCGCGGCTCCCACCGGGTATCGCGCCGTGATCGTCCTGCTCTCACCCGGCAGCAACGATATGTAGTTGTCGCTCAAATATGCGGGCAGAATCCGGTCCCCCGACTTCGCATTCACCAGCGTCGCCTTCACCGCCAGAACGGCCGCCTTACCCGGGTTCTTCAGCGTCAACGTCACCTCCGCCTCACCGCCCTCTCGTTTCGTACTGGCTGTGCCCTCCAGCTTTACCTTCGGCAGGTCGTTCATCCCGCGGTAAGCCGCATCCTTCGCCGCCCACCAGTACACATTCTGCGAGATCACCTTCCCTGACGCATCCATCAGCTCCAGCTTCACCAGCACCACCTTTCCGCCTTCCATCAGCGGAGCGAGATCGAGCTTCAGCGGCGTCGCCATCGCGTTCGCCGCCACGTCTACCTTGCCTTCGCGCGTTTGCAGCAGCTGGTTATCGAGCGAAAACACACGGGCACGCACAGCAGCCCCCGGGAGCGGCTCGCGCGTAGTATTCACCACCGCGATCTCCCCATCCGTCAGATCCATCTGCACATGTCGCGGTTCGCACGCGCGCTGCACCGCGTAGAACGACGCCTGCGTGTCGTAGTCCGAGCTCAAAATCTGCCACATGTTGCTCGGCCACGCAGGCTGCGTCATCCACAGCATCCGCCCGCTGTTCGGAGCCCACAGATGCTGATTGAAGCCCTCAAAGATCGCCCGGTGATCGACGTAGTTGAACATCTGCACCTTGCGCTCGAAGTCTTCGAGACTCGTCGCCGCGCCAAACTGGTCTTCGATCTTCGCCATCAGCGGCTCGGTCGCACCGTTTCCGCCATGGTGCCAGTCGTGATACGCCCATGCATCGCTGATCGGCCATTGGTCCGGCCCCGCAATCGAAGCCCGAAAGCTCTCGATCGTTGACATCGACGAGATCCCCAGTTCCACAGAGAACCCTCGATTGTTCGCGTAATAGAACGCCGGATCCTTATACATATACGGACCGCTGTTGCGCAGATTCACCTGGTTCGAACTTGGCGAGTAGTACCGCGTCCCATCCAGCTCCGCAAACGTCTGGATCAGCCCCTCGTTCAGGACCGGCTGCGGCACACCCTCGTTCCGCCCGCACCACACCACGATGGACGGATGATTGCGAAACCGCTTCACCACGTCACGCGCGTTTGCAATAAACAGCGCCGGGTCCTCCGGCTCCACATTCCAGTCCTGCGTCGAAGCCCAGAAGTCGTTCCACACCATCATCCCGTACTCGTCCGCCAGTTCGAAGAACGTCTCCTCCGTGTTCTGCCCGACCCAGTTGCGGATGATGTTCACATTGGCCACCTGGTGCAGCCGAAAGAACGGCTCCAGGTGCTCGCGGCTCACACGCTTGCGCGAGTCGTCCATCCCCCAGTTCCCTCCGCGCGCCGCAATCCGCACCCCATTCACCTTGATCACCAGGTCATTCATCCCCGGCTCATCGGTGACCCGCTTCACCGCCGGAGAAGTCAGCCCTGCCGTCGTTAGAGTAGCTGCAAAGCCCTCCGCTGTCGGACGCATCCCCTCGTGCGTCACATCCACTACCTGCTCACCGCGCTCCCGCGCAATCGTCGGGTCCACCTCCACCCGCCGGATGTGCCCCGTCGCGTCGAACAGACCCAGCTCATACGTTATCTCCCGGATCCCAAACGTCACCTCCTTCTGATCAGAAGCCGCGCCTCCCACAGACACTTGTAACTTCAGGTGATACAGATCCGGCCGCCCATATCCATTCGGCCACCACAACCGTGGCCCTTGCACATGCAGCTGCGAGAACTCGCCCGGTGTCAGCTTCACAACCGTCTCTCCAGGAGCGAGCTGCACCTGTTTCGTCAACGTGACGCCCTCAAAACTCGCCGTCAGCGTCGCCGCAGCAACCGAGTCCCCCACACTCCGCACAGGCACCTCAATCGTCACATCCGCACTCGAAGTATCCGGCAGCGGAAGCTTCGTGATCACCTGTGGGTCGCCAATTGTAACCGTGTCAGTTGCATGCAACACAACGTCCTGCCATATGCCACTGTTTCGGTCACGTATTCCCGGAATCCAGTCCCATCCCTCAGTAGCCACAAACGTCGGTCCGTCCAGGCAAAGTTGTCCGCCGTTGTCCCCTGCACCACCCTTGATCGACTGCTCATGCGGAACCCCCGGGTGCGGCGGTGGTGAGATCCGCACCGCCAGCACATTCTCTCCGCTCGTCCGCAGCATCCCGCTCACGTCGAACGTCCCCCGGATAAAGGCCCCCTTCACCCGCCCCAGCTCCTTCCCATTCAGCCACACATCCGCCGCGTAGTTGATGCCGTGGAACGTCAGCCCCATATGCCGCTTCGCCCCACCGGCAGGCGTCGGAAACTCCACGCGATACCAGTAGTCCTGCTTGTTCAGCGTCTCTGGGATCGCCAGGTTGTTCAGCCCAAAATCCGAGTCCGGGTACACCCCGCGATCGATCATCGTCGTCAGCACCGTACCCGGCACCGTCGCCACCATCCACCTCTTCGCATCGAAACCCGCCGCCGAGATCTGCTCCGCTGTCGCCTTCACCTCAGGAGCCGCCGTCAACCGCCAGTTCGCGGCCACTGTCCACTGGCTCTCGCCCGTGCTCTCAAGCGTCGGCCGCGCCGGCCCGAGCGGCTTCGCCACCGGCTTCGAAAACGGCGCCTTCGAGTGCGGCATCAACGACGGATCCTGCGGCTCGAAGTACCCCGAAGGCCCGCGCTTCTGCGTCGGCCACGCCGGCGACCCGTCCGTATACACCGCGAGCGAAAAGTCAGGTCTGGCCGCAAATCGATCCCGAACATCCTTCGCGCTCAGCGCACCCGGCATCAGCTCGAAGCCCGCAATCAGCCCACCGAAATGCTGAAACCCCGCGATCAGGACCCGCGGCGCATCCGCCCCCGGCCCGCGCCGCGGTACCGTAGACTCGGGCAGCGGGGCCAGCACCACCTGCGGCAACACCCGCGCCCCTGGCAGCTCACCCGTCCCCACCTCCGCGCCGTCCGCAAACAAATGCTCCTTCTGCCCGTCGAAGGTCGCCGCAACCTGATGCCATCCACCCTTTGCGAGCGGCCCCGAGGCCACCAGCTGATTCCCAACTCCATACCGCAACGCGGGCCGGCCGCCCACCAGGGCCAGCATGCGCGAGCTCTCCATCGCCGGATCGCCCATCCCCGCGAGTAAAACGTCCTCCGCCGCGCCCTCCCCAGCCTCATACCACAGCGTCATCGTCCACGGCACACCCGGCCCCAGCATGGCGATCCCCACAGGCAGCGGTCTCACAATCCCTCGCCCATCTGCCAGAAACCGTCCCGCATACGGGCCATAGCTCTCCGGAGCCAGCTCCGGCGCCGCAATCGCTGTCGACATCTGCGCCTCCACCATGTGCGGCGTCATCGCAAAGCAGAGCAGGGCAGCCCCCGCAAACGGCAGCATCGTGCAAACTCTCATCGTCCCGCTCTCCTCAATAACATCGAAACCACAACGGTTACAAATACAGTCACTTCGCCAGTCCCAGCGCCCGGATCACCGCGTCATCCGGCGTCGTCACGCCATCCTTCTTCGTCACCGCACCGAAGTTCGTCTGGTAGTCCCACATCGCCCACCCCAGGTGATGTCGCTCGAGCGCCACCCGCATGTCCTTGATCCATCGCGCCCGCGCTGCTGCATCGGCATACGGCCGATGCACCCCAAACTCCCCGCAGTACACCGGAACCCCATACGTCTCCGACCATCGCTCCGCAAACCCCACTGTCGCATCCACCCGCGCCGCGTCCCAGCGACCCAGCCCGTACTGCTCGACGAAAAACCGCCCCGCCAGCGTCGGCTCCTGATCCTCATTCTTCCGAACACTCTCCGGCGTCGACGGATACGGCACATCGCGCAGCGGAGCCACATGCGGATCCGTCCACGTCGCGCCCTGGTGCGTAAACGGAAACGGCTCATAGTCGTGAAACGTATAAATCACATCGTCCAGCGCCAACGGTTCAAGCACCAGCAGATCCTCCAGCCCCGAGTAGTGCGCGCCCGCGGCAATAATCGTATGCCGCGGCGCAACCCCGCGAATCGCCTGCGCCACCGTCGCCTCAATCCCCTGCCAGCGAAAGGCATCGTCCTGCTCCGGCTCATTCATAATCTCGAAGAACACCATCTCGGGGTCCGTCCCCGCATAGTGCTGCGCCAGAGCCCGCCACAGCCCCGCAAATCGCGCTACACCCGCGTCGCCATGCAGCAGCGTCGCCTTGTAATCGCTCTCCGGGTGCACATCCACAATCACCGCCATGCCCTCGGCCGGTATCGCCTTCACCACGCGGTCGAGCTCCGTCATAAACGGTGTCTCGCCGTCGCGGCTCCGCTGCCATGCCATCAATGGCGCCGCGTCGATCGACAGCCGCACATGATCGAACCCAAGCCGCTTCATCAGCTTGATATCGTCCTCAGTCGTAAAGCTGCGCAGCCGCTCCACCGTATAGTCCCGCGGCGACTGCGCAAACCAGATGCTCGCATTGATGCCATGCCGCAGATGCTCCGCCCGTCGAAACGCCACAGCATCACGCCGCGTACCAGCGGCCTGCGGACTCTGCGCCACGCCACCAGCCAAACTCCCCAATGTTATCGATACCGCAATCAATCGCAGAGATTCCCTAATCCATGTCATAGCTCGCCATCTCACCACATCCATCCCCAACTTGCAAAACATTCGCATCGCGCTAGCCAAAGTCACCGCGGTTGCTGTTGCCCTTACCTCAGATTGCAATTGCCGTTGCGGTTGCCGTTGCCGTTGCCGTTGCCGTTGCCGTTGCCGTTGCCGTTGCCGTTGCTGTTGCCGTTGCAATTGCCGTTGCCGTTGCTGTTGCTGTTGCTGTTGCCGTTGCAATTGCCGTTGCTGTTGCTGTTGCTTGTCCTTTTGCTTGTCATTCAGGAGCGAAGCGGAGGAATCTGCTGTTAGCCTTTGTCTTTGCAACTGCAGTGGCCTGCAACGTACCCTGACATTGGGAACTCTGAGCGATCGTCGGAACACTCTTGCAACCCCCAAACTTCCGGCACCCAGAACCATGACCCTCCGCACCTATCACTTCTACATCTACATCCTCGCAAGCCGTTCTCGCGACCTATACATCGGCTTCACCAACAACATTCACACTCGGATCCAGCAGCACAGAGAACAAAATCCCGGAACCCACACCACCCGCTACAACATCAATCGCCTCGTCTATTACGAGCACTTCCGCTACGTAAACAACGCCATCAACCGCGAAAAAGAACTCAAAGACTGGTCCCGCGAAAAGAAAATCTCCCTGATCGAGTCCACCAACCCCACCTGGGAAGACCTGGCCAAAGACTGGTAAACAATCCCTCGCCTTTGCGTGGCCTTCACAGTCGCCCTCGAAGCACCAGTTGTTGTTGTTGCTGTTGTCGTCGTCTGCCTCTTTGCTTGTCATTCAGGAGCGAAGCGGAGGAACCTGCTGTTGCCGTTGCGGTTGCCATTCCCGTTGCCGTTGTCTGCCCCTTTGCTTGTCATTCAGGAGCAAAGCGGAGGAACCTGCCGTTGCCGTTGCCCTTGCGTTGCCGTTGTCTGCCCCTTTGCTTGTCATTCAGGAGCGAAGCGGAGGAATCTGCTGTTCCCCCCGGCCCCGCCCCACTCGCAGCCCACTCCCGCGACAACCGACCGCCTTTCGCGCTAAACTTATCGCCGTTCCCTCCTTTACGCAATCGTTTTACTCGCAAAACCAGTCAGGCATTCACCGCACCCAAGAGGTCCCGCACAAATGACCGCCACAAAACTCCTCGTCCTCCTCTGCTTCTCCGCAACCACCGGCTTCGCGCAACACGCGAAACCCAACGCCGGTCCCGACCTCAAATCGATGCCGTGGAGCAACACCTCCCTCACCCCCGACGACCGTGCCGACCTCCTCGTCAAGCAGCTCACCCTCGATGAGAAGATCCAACTCGTCCACGGCATCGGCTGGGGTCCGCTGCGTGAGGGCGACCCGGTCCCCGCAGACAACAACGGCGGCGCTGGCCAGGTCCTCGGCATTCCCCGACTCGGCATCCCATCCATCCAGCAGGCAGACTCCGCCGTCGGCGTCCGCATGGCCGCGCCTGAGTCCCGCTACGCCACCCTCCTCCCTTCCGTCCTCGGAGCCGCCGCCTCCTGGGATCCCGAGGCCGCGCACCTCTACGGCGACGTCATCGGCCGTGAGCTCCGCGCCCAGGGCTACAACCAGTCCATCGGCGGCGGTGTCGACCTCGCCCGCGACCCACGCAACGGACGCCTCTTCGAGTATCCCGGCGAAGATCCCGTACTCGCCGGCACCACCGTCGGACACCTCATCATGGGTGTCCAGCAGAACCACATCATGGGCGACATCAAGCACTACGCCTTCAACGACCAGGAAACAGGACGCACCGTTGTCGACGTCCACCTCGATCACAAGGCCGCCCACGAGTCCGACCTCCTCGCCTTCGAGATCGGCATCAAACTCGGCCACCCCGCCTCCGTCATGTGCTCCTACAACAAGTACGAGGGCGACTGGGCCTGCGAGAACGACTGGCTCCTCAACCACGTCCTCAAGGGCAACTGGAAGTACCCCGGATTCGTCGTCTCCGATTGGGAAGCCACCCACTCCACCGTGAAAGCCGCCAAGGCCGGCCTCGACATGCAGATGCCCGGCGCAGAGTACTTCGGCGCTCCCCTCAAGGCAGCCGTGGCGTCCGGCGAGGTCCCGCAGGCGCGCCTCGACGACATGGTCCACCGCATCCTCCGCTCCCTCATCGCTACCGGCGCCCTCGACCACCCCTCCATGCCCCGCACCGTCGTCGATCCCTTCAAGGGCCTCGAAGACGCGCAGCACATCGCTGAAGAATCCATCGTTCTGCTCAAGAACGACAACAACACCCTTCCGCTCGCGCCCTCCGTCCGCTCCATTGCCGTCATCGGTGCCCACGCCGACGTAGGCGTCATGTCCGGCGGCGGCTCCGCTCAGGTCGATGCACCCGGCGGCGATGCGGTCCATCCAGGACAGCCCACCAGATGGGGCCGGGCCGTCTACTTCCCCTCATCCCCGCTCAAGTACATCCGCCAGCACGCACCCTCTGCCAAAGTCGAGTTCAACGACGGCTCTGACATCGGGGCGGCAGCAAACTTCGCGAAGTCTGCCGACGTCGCCATCGTCTTCGCCGATCAGTACATGAGCGAAGGCGGCGATGCCCCCACCCTCGCCCTGCCGCACCCACAAGACGCCCTCATCGAGGCCGTCAGCAAGGCCAACCCGCACACCGTCGTCGTCCTCATCACCGGCAACCCCGTCTCCATGCCGTGGGTCGGGCAGGTCGGCGCCGTTCTTGAAGCCTGGTACCCCGGTATCGGCGGCGGGCAGGCCATCGCCAACATCCTCTTCGGCTCCGTCAACCCCTCCGCCAAGCTGCCCATCACCTTCGCGAAAACAGAAGCCGACCTGCCCCACAACAGGATCTTTGGCCTCACCGAAACCACCGGCAACGGCGGCCTTCCCGAGCACTGGGTCGCGCAGGAGAAAAAGACCAGCTTCCCCGCGGACTACAACGAAGGCGTCCGCTTCGGTTACAAGTGGTTCGACTCCGAACACAAGCAGCCCCTCTTCGCCTTCGGACACGGCCTCTCCTACACCACCTTCGCCTACTCCGGTCTCACCGCGGACGCCGCGTCCCGCACAGCGACCTTCACCGTCAAGAACACCGGCCAGCGCGCCGGCACCGAGATCGCGGAACTCTACATCCAGCTGCCTTCTGCCTCGGGTGAAAACTTCCGTCGCCTCGTCGCGTGGCAGCGCGTTCCACTCAACCCGGGTGAGAGCAAGCAGGTCACCCTCAACGTCGACCGCCTCTACGTCTCCGTCTTCGACACCGCCGCGGACGACTGGAAGGTCCTCCCCGGGGACTACATCGTCTCGGCCGGTTCCTCCTCCCGCGACCTCCCGCTCACGGCAAAAGTCACCGTCGAATAACCATCAACTCACCACAACTCACCACGCACTTACCACGGAAGGACCAGCTCCGCACCACAGGGAACTGGTCCTTTACCGTGGTTCCCCCACCACCACACCAAACCCATTCGTCCCCAGGTACACCCGGCCCGCGACCCGCGCATCCCCGCTTATCGTCGAAATCGACCCGTACTCATGCTCCGCATCGTCGATCCGAACCCATGTCCTGCCCTCGTCACCCGACCGGTAAGTACCTTTAGTTCCATTGACATCGCCGGCCAGGTACATCGTCTCCGGCCCACCCTCCACCATCGCCTTACCCAACCCCAGCGCAGATGCCCGCCGCACCCCGCCAAGCTTGCTCAGATCACCGCCGCGCACCCGCAAAACGCCGTCGAAGCCGTACATCCACACCTCGCCCGCCACAGCCCCGGCCACCATCCGCATCCCATGCGGCAATCCAGCCTGTAAGTCATTCATTCCAGAACCGATACGGAGCACTGAGAGCACGCCCTTGGATTTGTCCATCAGGTAAAAAGTCTCCGCGGCCACCCTGTCGGCCACCACCTCAAGCTCCGCACCCTCTGCTAACTTGTTCCAGCTCAATCCTTTATCCCTCGATCCAAACGCTCCTGCGGAGGTCGTCCACACCACCGTCCCCCCATCCGCCGAAAGCGCAACCCGGCCGCCGCCCTCTGCTCCTAAGGGCTCAGAAACAAAGGCTTTGGAGGTCTTGCCGGCATCTTCCGAGAGACCTCCGTGCTCCTTGCCGGTCCACACACGTCCGGACATCGCCACGCGCTCGGGTGCAAGTGCTGCGATTGCAACACTTTCACAGTTCGAAAGCCGCGGTGGCCGCAGGAGGTTCGGCTGCGTCGAAATGGCGGCATCGTCCACTCGGAAGCACCCGATATCTCCAAGTCCAGCAAGGAGTTGCGGGCCGCTAGCGGGGCTCGTCAAAGCGAGCACCGCGGTCTCCTCAATGCCGTCCGCGCCGACCGTCCAATGGGTGGTGCGATTGTGGTCGGCTTTGTGGATCTCCGTGGTCGCCCACATGGTTTCGCCGGTGCCGTAGACCATATGGTCGGAGTCGAACGGGTCGACGGCGACCGCACCGATCCAGTGCCCCATGCCGATGGTTCCGTTCTCCCCTCGCAGCCAGGGGCTGGGTCCCGGGTCCATCTTTGCCTTCTCGCGCAGGCTCACCCATCGCCTGCCGCCATCGGTGCTGTGGAACAGCGTGTCGCCGGGTTTCCAGCGGTCCATGGTGGAGACGACGACCGTTCCCTCTCGCTCCGCATCCAGGGCCAGGCCGCCATAGCCACCGCCCGCGCCGCCAGCCTCCGGAGTGATGTCCTTCCAGGCTCCTTCTTTCGACCTTCGCCAGACCGCTCCGGCGGTCATGCCGTTCGGTCCGGGCTTGTTCCCGTAGGTCACGTACAGGTCGCCGGCACGGTCGAAGGCTGCATGGTTTGGCAGAAGACCGCGCGGAGCACCGTTCACCAGTCGCCAGCTCTCGCCGCCATCTTCGGAGACGAAGAGGTTATCTCCCGCCGTCGAGACCCCGGCATAGATCGCTCCGGCGCTTCCGTTCTTTTTCGGGCCGGCGAGCACAAACGGGATGCCGACATCGTTCTCCGTGTGACCGGGAAACGAGCTGACGCGAGCCCAGGTACTTCCACTGTCGGTGCTTCGCCACAGACCGTCCAGGCGGGTGCCCAGGTAGAGCGTACCAGCGTGAACAGGATCGACGATGAGGCGCTCGCCCGCAAAGCGTCCCTCCTCGTTGGCGCCGAGCTTGAACGGAAGCGCAACGGTTTCGAAGGTCTTGCCGCGGTCGTGGGATCGGAGCAGCGCGCCGTTTGGCGAGTCGACGTGAGTGTAGGTTCCGGCCGCGAGGTAGAGGTCATCGGGGTGCGACGGATCGACAGCGAGGCTTTCGACGCCGATCAGGTTAGCGTCGGCCGAAGGGATCCATTCGCTCAGGGAGAACCAGCGATGGGCGGCTTCGTCCCACCGGTAGGCTCCGCCGATATCTGTGCGGCAGTACGCGAGCCCCTTCACGGCCGGGTGAAACAGGATGCCGGTGATGAAGCCGCCGCCCACAAAGGGCAGGTGGTGGAAGCTGTAGTCCACGTGCGCGGTTGCGGGCTTCGCCGCAATCACCTGCGAGATGCCGGTGCAGGAGGTGGCGCTCAATGCAGTCACAATCGCCCATGCGCGCGCCTTGCCATACCTCACGTGGTGCAGCCCTCCTCGTTCCGGTTTGAGTGTGGCCGAAGCCATGCGCTCAGCACTCTCGAACTCCATTGTAGGGAATCACGGCAACGGCAACCGTGAGGGCTAAAGCAACAGCAGATTCCTCCGGCGCGCTCCTGAAGGACAAGCAAAAAGACCATGCGGCAGCAACAGCAAGGCAACAGCAGATCCCCTTCGGGAATGAGAGACATAAAAACAAGGACAAGGCAGATTGGAACGATCGGTTTGCTTACTGGAGGCGGACGGGTTTGGCGTCCACCTTGATGCGGAAGAGGGAGTACGGCTTGACCCGGAAGTCTTTGCCGTCATGCATGGTGGGCTGGCGGTTGAGCTGGTTGGCGGTGACGTAGAGGTAGCCGTCGTCCGAGAGGCTCATGGTGTCGGGCCAGAGGAGGCGAGGGTCGTGGACGAGGGTCTCGGTGAGGCCGGTCCCCGGGCTCCAGCGGTGGATGGAGTCGGTGACGGGATCGGTCATGTAGACGTTGCCGGCGGCGTCGGACTCGAGGCCGTCGGAGGGCATCTTGCCGGTGACGATGCGGACGGTGGCGGCGACCTGCGCGTCCGACTTCGATCTGTCGCGGAGCGCATCGGTGGAGACGGCGTAGAGCTTGGTGCCGTTGATTGGGCAGTAGTAGAGGGTCTTGCCGTCGTTGGAGATGGCGATGCCGTCGGCGGCGAAGTTGACGGCTTTGGGTGGATGTCCGGGCAGCGTCTGGTAGACGGGACGGCCCTCGGCGAACATCAGGAACTGATCTTCGGAGAGGACGCTCGAGTGCTGGTTGAGGCGGCGGACGCTTTTGCCGGTGGCGAGGTCGACGACGATGATCGCGTTAGGACCTTCGGAAGAGGAGTCGGTGATGTAGGCGGTGCCGTGGATTTGGGCGGAGCCTGCTGGTTGTCAAGGGACTAGAGCCGTTGCTGTCAAAAGCACGCTCGGCGATGGGGTGCTTAGGGTCTTTGGGTGGAGCGTTGGGATTAGGGCGCTGGTTTGCTGCCGACCATCGTCTGCGGGTCCTGCGGGCCGGAGTCGCCGACTGTCAGGTCGAAGCGGACGTCGTTGAGGTAGCAGTTGGTGCCGCAGGTTTCTGGTGGGAGCAGGATGGTTTTGATGACCTGGTTGGTGGCGAGGTCGATGCAGACGAGCTTGGGGCCGCCGGGGACGGTGTTCTTGAGCAGCGGAGCGCCGGTGTCGAGTACCCAGAGACGGTCGGCGGGGTCGACTACGACGGACTGGACACTGACGAAATGGGTCTGGTTGGCGGCTTCGTCCATAAAGGCGTTGGGGTTGGGGAGGGTGCGGCCGGGCCAGTTGTTGATCTCCGCGTTCGGGTAAGCGACGGCTTTGCCGTTGACGAGCTCGGCGACGGTGAAGGGGATGTCGTCGCCCCAGCGCGCGAAGTTGACGAAGATGCGGTTGTGGCGGGAGACGGTGACTCCCTCGGGCATGGGGCCGTTGAAGGTGGCGACGGTCTCGAGGTTGCCGAAGGTGTGGTCGGCGGGCGTGGTGGGCGGGTTGGCCGTGATGGAGCTTTGCGGGAAGGCGGGGATGGCGGCGGCGAGCAGCGCGGGGGCAAGGAGGGCAGCGGAGAAGCGGAGATGCCGGTTCATTGGGGGTTGGATGCGGAAAGCGTTGCGGGCACGGCACAGCATGTTCTTCCAGGAACGGCACGACCTGCGAGCAGGCCTCGAGATGAGGCGGCGACAAGGTTGCCGCGCCGAGCCGCCAAGCGCCCGGGCTGCATCACACCGGTTGGCAGGATCGCACGCAAATCGATGTGGAGATCAGAAGTTATGGCGAACCAACTGGCAGTGGTAACGGGAGCTTCGAGCGGGATTGGATACAACCTGGCAAAGGTGTTCGCGGAGAATGGATTTGACCTGGTGATCGGGTCCGAGCCTGAGGGTCTCGAAAAGGCGGCGGCGGACTTCCAGGCGCTGGGCGTGCAGGTGAAGGCGGTTCCGGTGGACCTGTCGACCTACGATGGGGTGAAGAACTTCTGGGGTGAGGTCGAGTCGCTGGGACGTCCCGTAGACGCGGCCGCGGTGAATGCCGGGATCGGCGTGGGCGGTCTGTTTGCGGAGACGGATCTCGACCAGGAGATCCGGCTGGTGCGGACGAATGTGGAAGGCACGATGCACCTGACGAAGTACCTGGTGCAGCACATGGTGAAGCGGGGTGAAGGAAAGATCCTGATTACGGCATCGATTGCTAGCGAGATGGTGGCTCCGCGGGAGGCGGTGTATGCGGCGTCAAAGGCGTTCGACCTGTCGTTTGCGAAGAGCCTGCGGGCGGAGCTCGAAGACACCGGCGTGACCGTGACGGCGCTGCAACCGGGACCGACGGATACGAACTTCTTTCATCGCGCAGGCATGGACAACACCAAGACGGGCCAGGAAGGAAAGAAGGAGTCGGAGCCGTACGACGTGGCGAAGCAGGGCTTCGAGGCGTTGATGAAGGGGGAAAAGCATGTGTACTCGGCGAGCCTGAAGACGAAGTTCGAGGGCGCCGTGGCAAACATCATCCCGGATGCGGTAAAGGCGTCGATGCACGAGAAGCAGGCGAAGCCACTGGATGAGAAGTAGGCCTACGGATTGGTAGAGGACGGCACCATAGGGTGCCGTCTTTTTCGTGGGTTGAATGAGGGATGCTGGTCCTCGGACGCTGCTATGAGCGGCGATGAAACCGTTCGAGACAGCAGGGGCCAAGTGCAAGCGAACGCCGGCTGCAGAAAGCAGGTCCCTCCGCTGCGCTTCGCTTCGGTCGGGATGACAGCTTTATGAACGTAGCTAAAGGTTCGGGACCCTAGTCCGGGATGCAGGGAAGGAAGAGGTTGAAGATGGTGCCGTGGTGGATAGGGTGCTGCGTGCTGCGGACATGGAGGCGGCCTTTGTGGCGGCTGACGATGCCGTGGGAGATCCAGAGACCCAGACCGGTGCCGTTCAGATCCTTGGTGGTGTAGAAGGGCTCGTAAAGACGGCTGAGCGTCTTCGCGGACATGCCGTGGCCCGTATCGGCAATGGTGACGCGGATGCCCCGGCGGCCGGTGGGGCGGTCTGTGGTGTCGTGGGCGCGGATCAGCAGGCGTCCGCCGCTGCGCATGGCGTCGATGGCGTTCGCGATAAGGTTGTTGAGCACCTGGCGGATGTCGTTCTCGAAGCAGAGGATCTCGGTCGAGCTGTTGTAGCGGGCTTTCACCGTGATGCCCGAGTTTGCGAGGCGGCCCTGGTACAGGTTGAGGACGGCGTCGACGAGCTGGGCGGCGGTGACCGACGTCGGCTTAACCGCCTGCCGGTGGAAGCGGAGTGTCTGGGTGGCAATCTGGGAGACACGGGAGAGCTCCGACTGGGCCATGTTGACGTACACCCGGAGGTCTTCCGGGAGATCGGGCGAGAGGACCACGAGATAGAGCAGGTTGGTGATTGCTTCGAGCGGGTTGTTGATCTCGTGGGAGATGGAGCTGGCGAGGCGGCCGACGGCGGCGAGCTTTTCGCTCTGCACGAGCGCAGCCTCGGTCTTTCTCTGCTGTGTGATCTCGAGCGAGGCGGTGGTGATGCCGGTGATGTTGCCGAGCCGGTCGTAGACAGGGAAGTAGTTGACGTTCCAGGTCCGGTGGACACCGGGCTGGGTGGAGAGTTCGCCTTCAAGGATGTAGTCGCGAATCGGCTTGCCTGTGGCCACCTGACGGAAGAGCTCTCCGATGGTAGCGACGCCTGAGGCGATCTCAAGGATGGAGCGGCCAAGGATCTGTTCCTTGGGCAGGCCGATGGAGCGTGCGAGCTCGTCGTTGATGCGGAGATAGCGGAAGGTGACGGGATCGAAGAGAGCGAGGCCGACGGGGGTGTTCTCGTAGATGGATTCGAGCTCGGCGCGCTGCCGTTCGGTCTCGAGCTGCTTTTTGTGGAGCTCTTCGGCGAAGGTGCGGCTCTCGTGCATGTCGATGGCGACGCCGAGCCAGTGGAGGATGTTGCCGGCATCGTCGCGAACGGGTGAGGCGCGCATGCGAAACCAGCGGGAGGCGCCGTCCGCGTTACGAAGCAGGCGGGCTTCGATGTCGTAGTCGGTGCCGGTGGTGACGGAGTGGGTCCAGGCGCGGATGACGCGGTCGCGGTCTGCCGGGTCGAACGCGTTGATCCACTTGCCGGTATCGTCCGGCGTGTGCTGGGGGCCGATGTACTCGAGAAAGCGCTGGTTGGCGTAGCTTACCTGGCCGTCGTGCGTGCCCATCCAGATGAACTGCGGATTGAGGTCGGTAAGGATGCGGTAGCGGGACTCGCTGGCGGTGAGAGCTTCGGAGGCGGACTTCTGGTCGTGGATGTCGGAGGCGACGCCGAGCCAGCTCTGGATGGTGCCTTCGGGGTCGCGGATGGGCAGAGCGGTCATATCGAGCCAACGGTACTGGTTGTCGATGTGGCGGCAGATGCGAGCGACTCCGGTGTACTTTGTGCCGGATTTGAGGGCGTGAACCCATCGCCGGGCGACGGTCTCCTGATCGTCAGGGTGGATCGCGGCGAGCCAGCTGCTCTGCAGCCCCGGTTTGGGCTGCGGCAGACCGATAAAGTCGAGCAGGCTCTGATTGGCAAAGGTGATGTGGCCCTTGGGGTCGCTGGTAAAGATGAGCTGGGGGTTGAGCTCGGTGAGGATCCGATAACGATTTTCACTGGCGCGGAGGGCGTCGGCGGCAAGGCGGTCGGCCGTGATGTCGCGGAAGAAGACGATGATTCCTTCGGCGGAGGGCTGGGCCTCAATGCTCAACCAAAAGTTGAGCGGCGCCGGGTAAAAGGCCTCAAAGTGACTGGGTATGCGCTCGTCCATCGCACGACAGTAGTGCTCCTGGTAAGGCGAGCCCTCGTATAGGGTTCCGGGAAACATCTCCCAGAGATTTTTGCCGAGGACGTCTCCGACGGGGGAGAGCAGTTCCCCTGCGCGGCGGTTCAGAAAGGTTATGTCGTAGTTGCGGTCGAGCGAGACGATGGAGTCCGTGGTGACGTCGAAGACCTGTTCGAGCTGCGCGGCATTGCGGTCGCGTTGCTGCTCCAGCAGCTTGGTGGCGGTGATATCGCGGAAGAAGACAATCAGGCAGTCGTCCCCATAAGGACGTGCGAGAACGCGAAACCACATATTGAGCGGATCGGGGTAGAAGGCCTCGAACTCGGTGGGGATACGCTCTTCCATGGTGCGGTGGTAGTTGGAGTTGTAGGGTTCCTCGAAATTGCCGGGGAAGAGCGTCCAGAGATTTTCCCCGACCAGCGGACCGCTGTGGAGGAGCTCGACCGCCTGCGGGTTGGCGAAGTTGAAGTTCCAGTTTGCGTCGAGAATGAGGATGGAATCAGGCGTCGTGGCATAGACCTGATCGAGCCGCTTGATGAGCTCGTCGCGGCGCTCTTCGGTCGCTTTGCGGACGGTGATGTCGGAGAAAAAGAGGGTAATGCCATCGTCGGCGAAGGGACGGACGGAGACGTGATACCAGCGACTGAAGCGGAGCCGGATAGAAGGCCTCGAACTCGGTCGGCACGCGCTGCTCCATCGCCAAGCGGTAGTTCGTCTGGAAAGGCTCTTCGACGAACGCGCGGGAAAGAGGGTCCAGATGTTCTCGCCGACGAGCCCGCCGGAGTGAAGAAGCTTGATCGCGAGAGGGTTGGCGAAGGTGAAGTTCCAGTTCCGGTCGAGGACCAGAATGGCGTCCGGCATGGTGGCGTAGAGGTGCTCGAGCTGACGTGTGGCGTTGTCGCGATTCTGCTCGGCGTGCTTGCTTGCCGTAACGTCCTTGTAGAAGGCGGCAAGGCCGTCGCCGTGCGGAAAAACCTGGACGTCGACCCAGAGATCAAAGCGAGGGTAGAAGTATTCGAAGCGGCGTGGCTGCCGGTTGTGCATGGCTCCGAGGAAGTTCTCCTCGAGCAGCGAGCCACGGGCGTCCGGACGAAGATCCCAGTAGCATTTGCCCACGGAGCCGTCAGCGCCGAGGTGGCTGACGCGGATAGCGCGCGGGTTGGCGTAGATGATGCGGAAGTCGCGATCGAAGACAATGACCGAGTCCGGGCAGACAGCGAGGAGGGCCGCGAAGTCCGGCCCCGGCGGCGGAGGTTCGGCGGCAGTTTGGGTGCCCGCGGGCGGAACGGAGATGGTGGAGTGATCCGGCATCGACAACTCTGCTCCGGGTTGAGCTATTCCAGTGAATGCGGGCCGGCAGTCGCGGACTCGAGGGTCGCGACGCGCTGTTCCAGGGAGGTGATGGCGGAGCGCAGAACGCCGAGCTCCGCCTGCAGTGCCTCAAGCGTATCAGCAGCCGCTTGAAGCTGACCGGGAATCGGCGCCGAAGTGCTTGAATCGATGGGCCCGCCGAGCAGATGGGCGTAGCGGGCTTCGCGCGAGCCGGGCTGCCGTGGCAGAACCGTTGTGAGCGGGCCGGTGTCTTCGCTGTTGTGCGGGTCATTGGGGTCCGCGCATGGCGGACGAGCCGCCAGGCGATCCAGCGCGGCCGTCACCGAGGAGAGGTCGTCAAAGGTGTGGAGGCGGTCGGCGCGGGACCGGAGCTCGCCGGGAGTTTGCGGCCCGCGGAGCAGAAGCAGGCACAGAACGGCCGTCTCGTCGCGGCGGAGATGAAGCACGGTCCGGGCGCGGTGCTCATATTTGGGGACACGGCTGTCGCGGGTGGGAGTGACCAGGCCCAGCTCCTGGAGCCCATGAAGCGCCTGCCGGACCTCTTCCTCCGAGAGCTCCAGAACAGGATCGCGCGACGACCGCTGGTTGGAGGCGGCGATCAGGGCGTTCAGCGACAGCGGGTAGTACTCGGGAGTGGTGATCTCCTTTTCCATCAAGGCGCCCAGCACGCGGATCTCAGAGGGGGTAAGTTGCATACACTTCAGGTTGCCACAATCGCGGTCCAGCTTGGGGGTATCTGAGGGAATGCGCTATGACACAAAAGTTACAGAGGGGGTTGTCCGGGGTAGCTCGATTCGAACCTGCGGAAGGTAAAATCGAAGGAGCGAATGAGATCTGGCGATCCGCATTGGTGCCAGTGCATTCGTGGATCTGAGACCACGGGGAGACGTCCAGGATGCGGATTGGTTTGATCAAAAGGGTGGGTGCGATTGCGGTGGCGATCGCCACGGTGGGAATGACGGCGACGGCGTCCGCTGCACGCATGCCGCCGGCCGGTGCTGTGGGAGCCCCCGGGCTGATGGTCGGAGCGATGTCCGGCCTGGGACAGAGATATACGTTGCACCTCCATCACCTCCACACCGGCGAGAGCCTGGACGTGGTGTACCGGGTGGGGAACTTTTATCTGCCGGATGCGATAGAGAAGCTGAACCTGTTTTTGCGCGATCATCGGACGCAGGCCGAGGCGGACTACGATCCGAAGGAGTTCGACCTGCTGCACTCGGTCATGGCGAGTCTTGGCCGAACAAACGGCGTGATCGACATCGTCTGCGGGTATCGCTCTCCGGAAAGTAACGAGTTCTTGCGAACACGCGCGCCCGTGACGGGTGTTGCCGAGCACAGCCAGCACATGCTGTCCAAGGCAATCGATATCCGGGTGCCGGGTGTGTCGACGCTGAAGCTGCGCAATGCGGCGTTGGCGATCGGAGCGGGCGGCGTCGGGTACTACCCCGTGAGCCAGTTTGTGCACGTCGATGTAGGCCCCGTGCGGGAGTGGCAGTTTGGCGGTTTCCGCAGTGTGCAGCGGCATGCGCGGCATCGCTCCGTGCGGCTCTCCCGCGGAATGTAACGGGAACAGATCGTTGGGAAGAAGAGGCTCCGCCCGGCGGGGCCTCTTTTCTTTGTGCGCGTGTGTCCCTCAGCGTGGGCTGCTGTTGATCTGTTGCTCAACGCGATGGATGCTCTGCTGCTCCACCTGCACCAGCCCTGTGCGCGAGGTGTCGAGGTCGAGAATCAGCGTCAGGGAGGCGCCGACGATGATCGGCAGGATCGCCAGGAGCACGGAGGACCGCGAGGTAAAGCTGAGCCCCGTAAGCAGGCTGGCCGACGCAGCCATGAACAGAAGCAGGAGCCAGGCGATCCCGGGAATGCGGTTCTCCAGTGCGGCGGTCAGCTTTTCGCTGAGGTCGACCGAGTTGTTCACCGAAGCGAGGAACAGGCCGCGGATTCCGTCTGGGCGGAGGGTAGCGGCAGCTGTGGCGATCTGCCAGAGCTCCGCCTGAAGCTCTGTGGAGCGCTCCGTGGCCTGGTCGAGTGCGGCGGGATCGGGACTGGCGTCGAGAAAGCCGGAACGGACACTGATATACGTGCGAAGAACATTGCGGGCGGCGGTGCGTTCGGGTTCATCGAGAGCCGCGGCGCGGAGCCACGTGGTGCCGATCGCGTTGGCTTCGTCCACTTCGAGCTGCTTGCGGAGGTCGTAGCGGTTGACCGCCATGGAGAACGAGAAGCCGAGCAGCAGACCGAGCAGACCGAGCGTGGAAGCCTGGAGAGCGGAAAGGTCGCTGCGGTGCTCGGTTCCCATCAAAGCGGGAAAGAATTGACGGAGGGCCAGACCCGCGCGGCCCGCGAGAAACAGGAGCAGGATAACCGCGGGAAGAAAGACGGCGGGGTGGTCGAAGAGGACGTGCATGGGGGCCAGTGTACTCGGCTGTGCGGGCGCTGTTGCTGGTATGCTGCGCGGCATGGGCGGGCAGGGATTGGCGCTGGTTCGCGGGTTGGACGTGGGGCCCTGGGGGCTCGGTCGTGCGCGGGCAACCGCGCGCGAGGTCGAAAGATCGGCGGGTGCGGTACGTGCGTTGGTAACGGCCATGTTTGGGGAGGATGCCGGGCTGCGGGTGCGGGCGGCGGACGTTGCACGGCGGATGACGGAGCGTTCCGCAGAGCCGCTGCACGCCTATGCAGACGAGCTGGCAGGTCTGCTCGCGGCGACCGATCCGGAGGAGAGAAGGACGCGCTGGCACCTTGGACTGGTGATCGCGCGAGTGGCGCATACGCGGGAGCAGCGGCTGCGGGCGGCGCGGCTTCTGGAACTGCTGGCGGGGGAAGACGGTGAGGTGCGCTGCTCGGCGATTGAAGGGATAGGGGTGCTGGCGCGGGCAGAAAACTCGCTGCGGGACATTGCGGCGGAGATGGTGGCGACGGCATTGCGAGATGGAACGAGGGCACAGCGGTGTCGTGCGGTGGCGGTGCGGAAGCTGCTCGGGCTGGGCTAAGGTGGCGTGAGGGTAGCGAGGGTGGATGACCTGGCGCGACACTCACTTCTGCTCCCGTTACAAAGCCAGGTACGCAAACCAGGACACTCCCCCGGCCCACCCCGCCTCGCCGTCCCTCCCGCGTCTGCGTTATCCTGATAAAGACGGCCAAAATCCAACCGGCCCATCCTTCAGACCCACACCAGAACAGGACGTTTCCAGAGTGAGCACCGCTACCTCCGCCCAAGCCATCCGCAACATCGCCATCATCGCCCACGTCGATCACGGCAAAACCACCCTCGTCGACGCCATGCTGCGTCAGTCCGGCACCTTCCGCTCCAACGAAGCCGTCGCCGAGCGCGTCATGGATTCAAACGACCTTGAAAAGGAGCGCGGCATCACCATCCTCGCCAAAAACACGGCGATCCAGTACCACGACTCCAAGATCAACATCGTCGATACCCCCGGCCACGCGGACTTCGGCGGCGAGGTCGAGCGCGCGCTCAAGATGGTCGACGGCGTCGTTCTGCTCGTCGACGCCTCCGAAGGCCCCTTGCCGCAGACCCGCTACGTGCTGTCCAAAGCGCTCGAAGCCAAGCTCACGCCCATCCTCGTCATCAACAAGATCGACCGCCCCGACGCGCGCCCGCAGGAGGTCGTCAACGAGGTCTATGACCTCTTCATCGATCTGGACGCCGACGAGTCCGTGCTCGAGTTCCCCATCATCTACACCAACGGCAAGGCCGGCACGGCCACCATGGATCTCGCCGTTCCCGGCACCGATCTCCAGCCGCTCTTCGAGCTCATCTTCCAGACCATCCCCGCCGCCACCGGCACCGACGACGGTGACCTCCAGATCCTCGTCACCAATCTCGACTACTCCGATTACCTCGGCCGGCTCGCCATCGCGCGCGTCTTCAACGGCTCGCTCAAGAGCGGCCAGGAGGTCAATCTCGCCAAGCTCGACGGCACCCTCCAGCCCGTAAAGGTCACCAAGCTCTTCACCTTCAACGGCCTCAAGCGCGAGGACACCACCGAGACGGCCGTCGGAGATATCGTTGCCGTCGCCGGCATTCCCGGCATCACCATCGGCGAGAGCTTCTGCGCACTCGAAGACCCCAAGCCGCTGCCGCCGATCAAAATCGACGAGCCCACCATCGCTATCGTCTTCTCGGTCAACAACTCGCCCTTCGCCGGAAGAGAGGGCAAATTCGTTACCAGCAGCAATATCAAGGAGCGCCTCGAAAAGGAGCTGCTCACCAACGTCTCCATTCGCGTCGAAGACACCGGCTCGCCCGAGAGCTTCAAGGTCCTCGGCCGCGGCGAGCTCCAGCTCTCCGTGCTCATCGAGATGATGCGCCGTGAAGGCTTCGAGCTCATGGTCTCGCGTCCCACCATCGTCACCAAGCGCGTGGACGACCAGCTCATGGAGCCCTCCGAGATCCTCACCATCGATATCCCGGAGAACTTCGTCGGCACCGTTATCGAGCGCCTCGGACCCAGAAAGGGCGAGATGGTCAAGATGGCCAACCACGGCTCAGGCCGCGTCCGCATGGAATTCAAAGTGCCGTCCCGCGGCCTCATCGGCCTCCGCAACGAGATGCTCACCGAGACCCGCGGAACCATCGTCATGAACTCCATCGCCGGCGAGTACATCCCCTACCAGGGCGAGATCCCGCAGCGGCCCTCCGGCGCCCTCATCTCCGACCGCGCCGGCACCACCACCACCTACGCCC
Organism: uncultured Acidobacteriaceae bacterium; assembly: GCA_963778445.1. GTDB lineage: Bacteria > Acidobacteriota > Terriglobia > Terriglobales > Acidobacteriaceae > Edaphobacter. Next base: position 1,179,835 of record CAVZUG010000001.1, read on the forward strand.
TCGACGGCGTGCAGGACCGCGGCATCCTCTTCGTCGGCGACGGCACCGAGGTCTACGAAGGCATGATCATCGGCGAGCACTCGCGCGACAACGATCTCGACGTCAACGCCGTCCGCGAAAAGAAGCTCACCAACATGCGCGCCTCCGGCTCCGACGACGCGCTGCGCCTCGTCCCCTTCAAGCAGCTCACCCTCGAGCAGTCCATCGAGTTCATCGCCGACGACGAACTCGTCGAGGTCACCCCAAAATCGCTTCGCATGCGCAAAAAGATCCTGCAAGCCAACCGCCGCCCCAAAGGGCGCGCGAGGCGGGTCGCACCTGGAGTAAAGAAGACGGCCAGCGGCAGGCCCTCATCAACCACGAGGACATCCAGCGGTCACCACAAACTCACCACGCCCATGGCGTAACCACCACACAAATCCCATACAATTGGAACAGAAGCAGAAAAGCCCCGGTCCGCGACCGGGGCTTTTCTGCTTTAGAATGACGAATTTAGCTGTAAACCCTTTGATACGACGATTTTGCGGGCAAGCCATTTTCTAAGTTGCTGATTCTGGCTATTTTACAGGTTGATCCGAGGGGGGGTACCCCCCTCCTATTTGCTCTTCGCCTTGGCAAACCGCTTGTTAACCTCGTCCCAGTTCACGGTATTCCACCAGGCCGCCAGGTAGTCCGGACGCTTGTTCTGGTACTTCAGGTAATACGCATGCTCCCAGACGTCATTACCCAGAATCGGGTAGTGCCCTTGTGAGATCGGGTTGTCCTGGTTCGGCGTCGTCACGATCTTCAGCTTGCCGCCGTCCGACACCAGCCACCCCCACCCCGACCCGAACTGCTTCGCGGTCGTCTCGTTGAACTGCTTTTTGAAATCCTCGAAGGACCCGAAGTCTGTCTTGATCTGATCGCCGATCTCGCCCGACGGCTCGCCGCCGCCGTTTGGCTTCATAATCTGCCAGAACATCGTGTGATTTACATGGCCGCCGCCGTTGTTGCGAACCACCGTGCGCACATCCTCCGGAATGCTGTTCAGATCCTTCAGCAATTCCTCAGGGGTCTTGCTGCCGATCTCCGGATGCTTCTCGACCGCGCCATTCAGATTGGTCACATAGGCCTGGTGATGCTTGTCATGGTGCAGCTTCATCGTTGCTTCATCGATATAGGGCTCCAGCGCCGCGTAATCGTAAGGGAGTGGTGGAAGTTCGTAGGCCACGTTCTATCTCCTTCTTGGTGCTTCGTGAGGGTGAAAAGCAGGGGTTCGGCGCTCCGTGCCGCCGCGAGCGGCCGGCAGCAGCATATGTTGCGGAGGCCACCGAACTTCATCTTATGTGATGCTTGTGTCTCGGGGGGCGATGCACTCGGGATTGGCTAACGCGCTGTAACATCTCTGTATTCCAGCGGATACGTGCAGCCTGCTTTCAGCGGCCCACCGCGTCCCGCGCCGGAATGCAGCATCAGAGGAAATATGACCCAACCCGCAGACGACGCATACCGCTGGCTCAACGATGACGGGGCCGCCTTCGGCGCTCCCGGCCTCGAGCCCCGCTGGACCTCGAGCAAAAAAGACGCCGTTTCCACCGCCTACGCAGCCTCCAGCCGCATCTGGTTTACGGTCTCGCACGGCACCCTGAACGAGATCTACTTCCCGACGATCGATCGTCCGCAGACCCGCGACATGGAGATGCTCTTCACCGACGGGCAGACCTTCTTCTACGAGGAGAAGCGCGATCTCGAGTACGAGTTCAGCTACATCGATCCCGGTGCGCCGGCCGTACGCGTCACCGCAACGACTCCGGGAGGCGAGTTCAAGATCACCAAGGAGTTCATCGCCAACCCACATCACCCAGTCGTGCTGATGAACGTGAAGATTGAGGCGAAGCCCGAGGTCCTGGCAAAGCTCAAATGCTACGTGCTGCTCGCACCGCACCTCAACGGCGGTGGAGCAGGAAACTGCGCGCGATCAATCGAGGTCGCCGGGAAGCGCGCCGTGCTGGCTTGGAAGGACGACTACTCGCTCGCGGTCGGCACGAGCTGCGGCTTCAGCCGCTCTTCCTGCGGATTTGTCGGAAAGAGCGACGGCTACACGGACATCTCCTCGAACATGAAGATGGACTGGCAATTCGGTGAGGCGCTCAACGGGAATCTCGCCGTCACGGGCGAGATAGAGATCGGCAGTCACAACGAGTTCACCGTCGCGGTCGCGCTGGGTCTCGGGCATCACTCGGCCCTTTCCAACATGATGCAGACCCTGGCAACTCCGTACGAGGCACACCGCGACCGCTTTCTCCTCCAGTGGAAGCGCGCCAGCCTTCCCGACGGCATCGCTTCGGCTTCCATGGATGAGGGCAAGCTTCTGCGGATCAGCCAGAACGTGATCCTCACACACGAGGACAAGACCTACTCCGGTGCCTTCATCGCCTCAGCATCCATCCCGTGGGGCAATGCCAAAGGGGACGCCGACCTCGGTGGCTACCACCTCGTATGGACGCGCGACATGGTGCAATCCGCCACGGCAATGCTCGCCTGCGGACGCACGGATACCGCCCTTCGCGCGCTGGTCTACCTCGCCTGCACCCAGCAGCCCGACGGCAGCTTCGCGCAGAACTTCTGGATCGATGGAACGCCGTACTGGACCGGCATCCAGCTCGACGAGGTTGCCTTTCCCATCGTGCTGGCGTGGCGGCTGTGGAAGGCGAACGGTCTCGGCAACTTCGATATCCTGCCGTTTGTCGAGCGTGCGGCGAGCTTCCTTGTCCACTACGCGCCGCTCACCCAGCAGGAGCGCTGGGAGGAGAACGCCGGCTACTCGCCCTCGACGCTCGCCATTGTGATCGCCGCCCTGATCTGTGCTGCGGATATCGCCCGCGCCCGCAAGTCCGAGGCTCTCGCCAGCTACCTTGAGACCTTCGCCGACTGGATCGAGGCGAACCTCGACCAGTGGACGACGACCACCGAAGGCGTGCTGCACCCCGACATCAAGCACCATTACATGCGCATCCGCCCGCCGGCCCCTGGGCAGTCGTTCTATAACGACCAGATCCCCGTCGGATCGATCCGCATCGCGAACCGCGGCCCCGGTGAAAAGGATGTCTTTGAAGCCCGCGAGATCGTCGATGCCGGCTTTCTGGAGCTGGTGCGTTACGGCATACGCCGCGCCGACGATCCACTTATCGTCGACTCGCTCAAGGTGGTCGACTACTGCCTCAAGATCGAGACGCCGTCCGGCCCGTGCTGGCGCCGCTACAACCACGACGGCTATGGCCAGCGCAAAGATGGCGGACCGTACGAGGGCTGGGGACAGGGTCGCGCGTGGCCGCTCCTGGATGGGGAGCGTGCCCATTACGAGCTCGCCGCCGGCAATGATATCAAGCCGCTCGTAAAAGCTATCGAAGAGTTCAGCTCCGTCGGCGGCATGCTGCCCGAGCAGATCTGGGACTATGCCGATATCCCTTCCGAGGGCATGTACCTCGGCCAGTCCGCGGGCTCCGCGCAGCCGCTCGTCTGGGCACATGCGGAGTACATCAAGCTTCTTCGCTCGGCGCATGACAAGCACATCTTCGACAGCATCTCCGTGGTCGAGGAGCGCTACGCCGTCGCCAAAGACAAACGCAACTTCACCAGCCTGATCGAGATCTTCGAGCTGAGCCGCCCCCTAACTGAGATCGTCGCCGGTATGACACTGCGCATCGTGGATGCACAGCACTTTCGTGTCGTCTACACCTGTGACAACTGGGCCAGCAACGCCACTCTCGATTCAAACGTGCTTGGCTACCCGGGCTCTTTTGCCGACATCCCCACGCGTCCCGATCAGACGGGCAGCCTGATCTTTACACTCGCATGGATCGCCGAAGGCAAACCGGATCGGTGGCTGGGCCGCAATATCGAGGTAACGATCACCCCCGCGCCCGCGACCTGATCGCCTGTTCGCAGCAGGAGCACCGGGCGCTAGTACACTGTCCCAGAACGTCGAAATGTGAATCCAACAGCACGGGCTGCCGACGCGCCCGTCGAGAAAAGGAAACGAATGAGCGATCAAAACGCCAGCCAGCAAGAGCTCGACCAGCTCTCGATCAACACGCTTCGCATCCTCGCCGTCGATCAGGTCGAAAAGGCCAAATCCGGCCACCCTGGAGCTCCGCTCGGCTGCGCCCCTATCGCTTACCTGCTGTACACCAAGATTATGAAGCACGATCCGTCGGATCCAAAGTGGTCCGATCGCGACCGTTTCGTTCTCTCGAACGGGCACGCGTCCGCCCTGCAATACGGCGCGTTGCACCTTTCCGGCTACGACCTGCCGATGGAGCAGCTCAAGCAGTTCCGCCAGTGGGGTTCGCACACGCCCGGACACCCGGAGTATGGCGAGACCCCGGGTATCGAGGTCACTACCGGCCCGCTCGGACAGGGCCTTGCCGAAGCTGTCGGCCTCGCCACCGCGGAGAAGCATCTCTCCGCCGTCTTCAACCACGAAAACAACACTCCGGTCGATCACCGCACCTACGTCTTCTGCGGCGACGGCGACCTGATGGAGGGCATCTCGCACGAGGTCTGTTCGCTGGCTGGAACGCTGGGCCTCGGCAAGCTGATCGTCTTCTACGACGACAACCTGATCTCGCTGGACGGACCGACCGAGCTCTCCTTTACCGAGAATGTTCGGCAGCGCTTCGAGGCGTACCACTGGCACGTGCAGCACGTGGACGACGGTAACGACCTCGAAGCGCTCGAGCGCGCCGTGCGCAATGCCACAGGCAGAGACCACGCGGCCCTCGCTGATCGACGTTCGCACCATCATCGGTTACGGCAGTCCCAAGGCCGGCACCAACAAGGCGCACGGCGAGGCGCTCGGACCCGAAGCTACCAAAGAGACCAAGCGCAATCTCGGCTTTCCGGAGGACAAGAGCTTCTACGTCCCCGAAGAGGCCGGAAAGAACTGGCTCAAGGCCAAGGAGCGTGGCAAGCAGGCCCACGAGGAGTGGCAACGGAAGTACGAGGCGTACCAGAAGGCCTATCCCGAGCTGGGCGCAGAGTACGACCGCCGTACCTCGATGAAGCTCAAAGAGGGCTGGGAGAAGTCGCTCCCCGTCTTCCCGCCAGACAAGCCAGTGGCCACGCGCAATGCCGGCCAGGTGGTGATGAACGCGATCGAAAAGATGGTTCCCGAGCTCTTCGGCGGCGCTGCGGACCTCACGACCTCCACAAAGACCATCTTCAAGGATTCGCCCAGCTTCCACGTCGACCCCAAGGGCCGCAACGTCTTCTTTGGCGTCCGCGAGTTCGGCATGATGGCCATGGTCAATGGCATCGCCGCGCACGGCGGTCTGATTCCGTTCGGCTCCACCTTCTTCACTTTCTCGGACTATTGCCGCTCCGCGCTGCGCATGGGCGCGCTCCAGTCCTCGCACTCGCTCTACATCTTCACGCACGACTCCGTCGGCCTCGGCGAGGACGGCCCACACATCAGCCGATCGAACACCTGATGGCCCTGCGCGCCATCCCGCAACTCACCGATATGCGCCCGGCGGACGCCAACGAGACCGCGGCCTGCTGGCGGCTGGCGCTCGAGCGCCACTCCGCTGGCTTTATGGCCCTTTCGCGTCAGGATCTGCCGGTTCTCGACAATGACAAGTACAAGGTGCAGGAGGGCGTTAACAAAGGCGCCTACGCGCTCGATAGCTCAGGGAAGGACATCATCCTGATCGCCACCGGATCCGAAGTCTCGCTGATCCTTCAGGCCGCCGAAGAGCTCAAGAAGCAGGGCATCAACGCGTCTGTCGTCTCGATGCCGAGCTTCAAGATCTTCGACGAGCAGGAGCAGACCTACAAGGACCAGCTCTTCCCGGAAGACACACCCAAGCTGGCCGTCGAAGCCGGCGCCACGCTGGGCTGGTACAAGTACGTCGGCCACAACGGCGGCGTGATCGGGCTCGACCGCTTCGGAGCCTCGGCTCCCGGCCCCATAGCCATGGACAAGCTCGGCATCAACGTCACCGCTGTCGTCGACCTTGCAAAGAAGCTGGTTGCCAGGAAAAAACAGTAGCAACAAAGGCGGGCCGGGCGGCTCCGGCCTCTCATTCAAAGGACCAGACGTATGCCAAACACCTGGAACGAACGCTCCTGGGAGCAAAATTCAAAGCTCGAAGAGACGGACTTCGCGCGCGCGCGCAATACCGACTCCTCCGTTTCCGCACAGTATGAAGATCACATTCCGCCCGATCACTCCTGGGAGCATGAAGACGAGTCCTGATCCGCGATAACTGAGCATTGAGAGCCAACAACTGAGAACTGCATGAAGATTGCCATCGCCGCCGATCACGCCGGATTTCCGCTCAAGGAAGAGGTCCGGGCCTATCTCGCAAAGCAGGGCCTCCATCAGGTCGAAGACCTCGGGGCCTACAACACAGAGCCCTCCGATTACCCGGACTTCGCCGTGCTGGTGGGAGATGCGCTGATCGCGGGCAACGCCGATCGCGGCATCCTCATCTGCGGCTCGGGCGTCGGCGTCTGCATCGCCGCAAACAAGATGCCGGGGGTTCGCGCCGGCATGTGCCACGACACCTACTCCGCGCACCAGGGCGTGGAACACGACGAGATGAACGTACTGGTCCTTGGTGCGCGCATCATCGGTCCTGCGGCCGCTTTCGAGTGTGTCGATGCGTATCTCCACGCCACCTTTATCGCGGATGGCGAACGCTTCGTACGCCGCCTCAACAAGGTCAAAGCTATCGAGAAACGATATATGCCTGCTGCTGCAACGCCACCTGCCACCACGGCTCGCTGCATATCCTGAGCGGAAATTCGAACGTGTTTCCACACCCGCTGCCGAGTCGCACCCCGGCTCCGATGCATCCTTAAGCTCATGACCTCCCCATCCCAAAGCAAAGTCTGGTTCATCACTGGCGCCTCCACCGGCTTCGGCCGCCTCCTCGCCGAGGAGGTCCTCAAAACCGGCGGAAAGGTGATCGCCACGGCGCGCGATCGCGCCAAGGTTGCTGATCTCGAGGAGCAGTATCCCGAACGAGCCAAAGCCTACTCGCTCGACGTCACCGATCCCGCACAGGTGATCTCGATCGTCACCCAGACGACCGCCTGCTTCAGCCCCGTGGACGTGCTCGTCAACAACGCCGGCTACGGTCTCGCCGGAGCCATCGAAGAAGCGACCGAAGACGAGTTCATGCCCGTCTTCAACACCAACGTCTTCGGCCTGATGAGCGTCACGCGAGCGTTCCTCCCGCACTTCCGCGCGCGGCGCTCCGGCCACATCGTCAACCTGTCTTCTGTCGGAGGCCTCATCGGTTCGCCCGGATGGGGATACTACAACGCCACCAAGTTCGCCGTTGAGGGTTTCAGCGAAGCTCTCGCCGCCGAACTTGAACCGCTGGGCATCCACGTCACCGTGGTCGAGCCCGGCCCCTTTCGGACGGACTTCCTCGGCCGCTCCGGCGTTGAAGCCGCGGCTCGCATTGCCGACTACGATGCAACCGCCGGCAAGACGCGCGAGTACTTCCACACGCAGGCTGGCAAGCAGAAGGGTGACCCCGTCCGCGCCGTCAAAGCCATCATCGCGGCGGTCGCGTCTCCGAATCCGCCGAAGCATCTCCTCCTCGGCGAACTCGCGCTGACCCGCTTCCGCAAGCGTCTCGACGACTGGAAGACGGAGCTTGATGCATGGGAGCAGACCACTGTCGGCGCTGACTTCCCTGAGGGCGAAGACACCGCTGCGGCCTATGCGGGTAATGCGAAGGCTGCGGCCAAGTGACTTTGCAGGCAAACAGCGCTCCGACATCCCGGGAGATTCGCACGATCTTCTGGGATCTCGGCGGCGTGCTCCTGACCAACGGCTGGGACATGCACCAGCGCGCCCGCGTGCTTTCCTCGCTCGGCGTCGATCTCGCAGCGTACGAGGCCGTGCACGATAGCTCGAATTACTTCTGGGAGCGTGGCCTTTCGAGCGCCGAAGACTTCTTTCGCGAGACCGTGCTTCTGCCCAACCCGCAGCTTGGCCTCACCTTCTCCGAACTCTGGCCGCTCGTCTGCGCGGAGAGCAAGGTCCTGCATCCGGAGTGCTTCGATATCCTCTCCGCGCTGGCAGCAACCGGCCGCTACCGTCTCGCTACCCTTAACAACGAGAGCCGAGAGCTGAACGCATATCGCCTGGATACCTTTAGTCTTCGCCGTTACTTCGGCTACTTCCTCTGCTCGGGATACCTCCACGAGATGAAGCCCGCTCCCGGAATCTACCGGTACGCCATTGAAATCTCCGGCCTCCATCCCTCTTCGTCGCTGTTTATCGACGACAAGCCCGAGAACTGCGCCTCAGCAGCCGCTCTCGGTATGCAGACCATCGTCTTCGAGTCACCTGCCCAGCTTCGACGCGAACTCGGCCAACTCGGCATCCAAACCGCGTAAGCTACCTCTTGTCTGTACTCTGCTGAACGCACGATTCCTGAGGAGATCCACATGGCAACCGCCCAGATCAGCGTCTCTCCCACCGCCGCTTCCGTCAACGCGCAGACCGAGCGCACCCCCGACCCCTGCATCGTTGTCATCTTCGGCGCGTCAGGCGACCTCACCAAGCGCAAGCTCCTGCCCGCGCTCTATCACCTCGACCAGTCCGGTCTGCTCCCGAAGGACTTCGCCGTCGTCGGCGTCGCCCGCCGACCGCTCGAGCAGAGCTTCGCGCCCGACATGAAGGAAGGCATCGTCTCCGGGGGTGGCGTCGAAGAGAACGACCCCAAGCTCGCGCCCTTTGTCGATCGCATCCAGTACCACGCCATGAACTTCGACGATCGCCTCCGGCTACGACTCGCTGAAGGAGAAGCTCACAGAGCTTGACGGCAAGTTCCACACCGGCGGCAATCGCCTCTTCTACCTCGCCACCGCGCCCGAGTACTTTTCCGACATCATCAGGTTCCTCGGGGAGCACGGCATGGCCAAGCCTGCCGCGGACTGCACCAACAAGAAGCTGGGTCCGCACCATCATCGAGAAGCCCTTCGGCCACGACCTCGAGTCCGCTCGCGCTCTGTCGGACGAAGTCAACAAGGTCTTCGACGAAGACCAGATCTTCCGCATCGACCACTACCTCGGCAAGGAGACGGTCCAGAACATCCTCGTCTTCCGCTTCGCCAACGGCATCTTCGAGAACGTCTGGAACCGCAACTACATCGATCACGTCGAGATCACCGCCGCCGAGTCGATCGGTATCGAGGGCCGCGGACCGTTCTACGAGACCGCCGGCGCACTCCGCGACGTCGTCCAGAACCACGTTATGGAGCTGCTCAGCTTCGTCGCGATGGAGCCGCCCATCTCCTTCGACGCCGCCGCAGTCCGCATGGAGAAGCTCAAGGTTTGGAAGGCGATTCAGCCCATTCATCCGGCGGACACGATCCGCGGCCAGTACGGCCCCGGCACGGTCGACGGCAAACCCGTCGTGGGCTATCGTCAGGAAGACCGCGTCCATCCGCGCTCGCAGACCGAAACCTATGCGGCCCTTCGTCTCGAGATCGAAAACTGGCGCTGGGCCGGCGTTCCCTTTTACATTCGTGCCGGCAAGCGCCTCTCCAAGCGCGTCACCGAGATCAGCATTCAGTTCAAGCAGCCGCCGCTCATGCTCTTCAAGAACTCGGATGGCCTCGGCGCCGAAGGCATCAAGCCCAACATCATCTCCATGCGCATCCAGCCCGACGAGGGCATCGCCCTGCGCTTCGGCGCCAAGGTGCCCGGGCCCAACATGACCATCAGCTCGGTCAACATGAACTTCAGCTACGCGGACGCCTTCGGCAAGTCTTCGGCGAACGGCTACGAGCGCCTTCTGCTCGATGCCATGCTCGGCGACGGAACCCTGTTCGCGCATCGCGACGGCGTCGAAGCCACCTGGGCCCTGATGACCCCGATCCTCGAAGCCTGGAAGAAAGATCCCGTCCAGGACTTCCCCAACTACGCCGCCGGCACCTGGGGCCCTGCCGCCGCCGACGCCATGCTGAAGTCCGACGGCCGCAAATGGCGCAAACTCTAGAAGTAGCGAGGCAGCGGAAAGGCGAGCAAGTTAGCGTTCGAACCCAAGCTAACCACCTCATCCGCTATCCGCTCTGTAGCTAACCCACTAACCGCCTCACCCGCTAATCCTATGCCCAGACCCGTCACCGTCACCTACTGCCACCTGGCCCACTCCTGCGCAGGTAGCCCAAGCCGCCGCCCAGCTCTTCACCGACTCTGCCCAGCACGCCGTCTCCACCCGTGGCATCGCCCGCATCGCCATCTCCGGCGGAACGACGCCGAAGGCCATGTTCGCCGCGCTCGCCGATCCCGCTCAGCCCTTCCGCGACCAGATCGACTGGTCAAAGCTCCAGCTCTTCTGGGTGGATGAGCGCTGCGTTCCGCCGACCGACGCCGACTCCAACTACCGCATGACCGACGAGGCTCTTCTCAGCAAGGTCCCGCTGCCGCCCGCGAACATCTTCCGCATGGAAGGCGAGCTCGACCCCGAAGTGGCCGCCAGCCGGTACGAGAGCACCCTCCGCAACTCCATGAAGCTCGAAGGCGCCGAGTCGCCCGCCTTCGATCTCCTTCTGCTCGGCATGGGCGACGATGGCCACACCGCTTCGCTCTTTCCACACACCGCAGCCCTCGACGAGATCGGCCGTCTCGCCGTCGCAAACCACGTCATCCAGAAAGAGACCTGGCGCATCACGCTCACCTGGCCCGTCATCAATCAGGCCCGCGAGGTCGCTTTTCTGATCGAGGGCGCAGCGAAGACCGCCATCCTCGCCGAGGTTCTCACCGGCCCCTATAACCCCGAGCGCCTCCCATCCCAACTCATCCGGCCTTCCAACGGAAAACTTCGCTTTCTGCTCGACGACGCGGCGGCCGCCGGACTTCCTGCGCCGACCAACACCTTGACGGCCCCCGGCGGCGCGCATAGGGTGGGCACTCTGGAGCTCTAACCCCAAATGATCCTCGCAGGTGACGTCGGCGGCACCAAGGTCCATCTCGCCCTCTACAACTTCGAATCCGGCAAGCTCAAGCCGGTCCGCGACCAGAAGTATCCCGCCGACGATCACGCCTCGCTCGACGAGGTGGTTCTCAAGTTCCTCGGCGAAGATACCGGCGGCGACCCGGCAAACCCGGAGCCGACCACGGCGTCGTCGCCGCCTGCTTCGGCTGCCCCGGCCCCGTGCGCGACGGCCGCATTCAGCTCACCAACCTGCCCTGGACGCTCGATGTCCGCGATCTCGCCAAATCGCTCAACATCCAGCACATCTTCCTGATCAACGACCTCGAAGCTAACGGCTACGGCATCCCCGAACTCGACCAACGAGCAGCATCTTCACCTTGCACAAGGCCGACGTCACAGCGGTAGGGCACCGCGGCCTCATCTCCGCCGGCACCGGCCTCGGCGAAGCCTTGCTCATCTGGGACGCTCATCTTCGCCGCCACATCCCCATTCCGTCCGAGGGCGGCCACTGCGACTTCGCTCCGCGCACCGATCGCGAGATCGCCCTGCTCCAGTACCTCCGCCGCACCCTCGACGGCCGCGTCAGCTTCGAGCGCGTCGTCTCCGGCATCGGCATCAAGAATATCTACGCCTTCTTGAAAGACGATCAGAAGATGGAGGAGCCGGCCTGGCTCCGCGACCGGCTCGAGGCCGAAGACCCCAACGCGGTCATCGGCACCTGCGCCGAAGACGGTTCCAGTCCCATCTGCTACGAGACCATGCAGATCTTCTCCGCGGCCTTCGGCGCCGAGGCCGGCAACATCGCACTCAAGGTCCTCTCCACCGGCGGCATCTACCTCGGCGGAGGCATCGCCCCGAAAGTGCTGAAGACCCTCCAGTCCGGAGCATTCACCGAAGCCTTCCTCGACAAGGGCCGCCTCCGGCCGGTTCTCGAAGCCATGCCCGTCCGCGTCATCCTCAACGAAAACACCGCCCTCTTCGGAGCCGCCGCCTACGCCGAGGCCCGCGCCTCGGAGCTCTCCGGCCACTCCGAGCGCGCAGCTTCCATTCAGGGCTAGAGAACTCCATGGCTGCGCCACTTCCGCCATTCACTCTCGACACCGCCCGTGCCAAAGTTCAGGCCGCCGAAGACGCGTGGAACAGCCAGGACCCGGACAAAGTCGTCCTCGCGTATACCGAAGATACCGAATGGCGCAACCGCTCGGAGTTCCTCCACGGACGCGACGAGATCCACGCCTTTCTGGTCCGCAAGTGGCAGCGCGAGCTCGACTACAAGCTCCGCAAAGAGCTCTTCGCCTTCCATGAAAACCGTATCGCCGTACGCTTCGAATACGAGTTTCACCTGGACACCGGCGAATGGTTCCGCGCTTACGGCAACGAGAACTGGGTCTTCGCCTCGGATGGCCGTATGCAGCAGCGCTTTGCCAGCATCAATGATGTCGCCATACGTGAACAGGACCGGCGCCTTTAGAGAGCAGAGCAGCTGCCGTATCATCTCGTCCTTGGCAAGCGCGACAACCATCCCGATAACGGAGTACCTCGAAACGAGCTACCGGCCCGATCGCGAGTACGTCGATGGCGAGTTGCGTGAGCGAAATGTGGGGAAGTGGGAGCGCGCCCGCGTGCCACGCGCCGTGGAAGTCGACCCCAAGACCCGTACCGGCCGGATGTGCACCGGGGCGGATTGGATCGCTGCCACGCGTTCAGAGGTCCCGGGCACCGACCTCTACGTCGAACTCGAAGAGATCTTCAGCCGTATCGGTAGCCGATAAGTCACCGAACCCCAGGGCGACCGACGCGCCCCTTTACCTGCCTTCGTTCTGTCATTCCCGAAGGGAATCTGCTTCTGGTACCGCTCGCCCCCCGCAAGCCACCCCGCAAATCCGGTATCGTAAACACGTGAACCTCAACGGCCTCCTCCGCTCGCTTGCAGCCTGCCTGCTGCTTACCTCCCTCCCCACCATCGCCCAGCGCCTCCCCACCAACGCCCACCCCGAGCACTACACCCTCCATCTCACGCCCGACCTCAAAGCCGCCACCTTCACCGGCGACGAGACCATCGACCTCACCCTCGCTCAGCCCAGCGCGACCATCACCCTCAACGCCGCCGAGATCAAGTTCCAGTCCGTCAGTCTCGAACGGCTCAGACCGCCACCGTCTCCCTCGACCCCGCCAAAGAGCAGGCCACCTTCACCTTTCCCCAGCCGCTCTCCGGCCACGTCACCCTCCACATCCAGTACACCGGCATCCTCAACGACAAGCTCCGCGGCTTCTATCTCTCCAAGACCAAAACGCGCAACTACGCCGTCACCCAGTTCGAACCCACCGACGCCCGCCGCGCCTTCCCCTCCTTCGACGAGCCCGCCTCAAGGCCACCTTCGACATCTCGCTCACCGTCGACAAGGCCGACACCGTCATCTCCAACACCAACCAGATCGCGGACACACCAGCCGGGGCAGACAAGCACACCCTCACCTTCGCCACCACGCCGAAGATGTCGACCTACCTCGTCGCCTTCCTCGTCGGCGACTTCCAGTGCACCAAGGGCACGGCCGACGGCGTCCCCATCCGCGCCTGCGCCACCCCGGACAAGGTTGGCCTCACCAGCTTCGCGCTCGAAGCCGCCGAGTACATGCTGCACTTCTACGACACACTACTTCGGCATCAAGTACCCCATGCCCAAGCTCGACATGATCGCCCTGCCCGACTTCGAGGCCGGCGCCATGGAAAACTTCGGCTGCATCACCTACCGCGAGACCGACCTGCTGCTCGACCCGAAGACCGCTGCCATCACCAACCGAAGGGCGTCGCCGTCCGTCGTCGCCCACGAGATGGCGCACCAGTGGTTCGGCGACATGGTCACCATGCAGTGGTGGGACAACCTCTGGCTCAACGAGGGCTTCGCCACCTGGATGTCCAACAAGCCCGCTCGCAAAATGGCACCCCGAGTGGAACATCCCCGAAGACGTCGCCCAGGATCTCGACCGCACCCTCAACCTGGACTCCGCGCCCACCACCCGCACCATCCGCGCCCACGCCGAAACCCCCGCGCAGATCAACGAGATCTTCGACGGCATCGCCTACGGCAAGGCCGGCGCCGTACTCGGCATGGTCGAGCACTACCTCGGCGAAGAGACCTTCCGCCAGGGCGTGCACAACTATCTCGCGGCCCACCTCTACGCCAACGCCACCGCCGAAGACTTCTGGAACGCCCAGACGGCCACCTCGCACCAGCCCGTCGACAAGATCATGGACAGCTTCGTCGACCAGCCCGGGTGTCCCTCTGCTCACCTTCAGCGACCACTCAGGCTGCCGATGCTGCTATCCGCCAGAGCCGCTTCTACCTCTCCGCACCTCAGGGGCAGGCGGCGGACACGTTCCAAGGCGGCCCGCTCGACTGGACCGTTCCTGTATGTCTGAAATCCGCGGGCAAACCCATCTGCCGGATCGTGAACCCGAGAGACTCCGCTCTTTCGCATTCCCGCCGGCGGTCGCTCTTCTTCGCCAACGCCGACGACAAGGGCTACTACCGCACTCAATACGCTCCCGACCAGCTCCACGTTATCGCCACTAACGCCGAGACCGCCCTTACCCCACCCGAGCGCATCGGCCTCCTCGGCGATCAATGGGCGCTCACCCGAGCCGGACAGGGCTCCGTCGCCGACTTCCTCAACCTCGTCGTCGCCCTCAAGTCCGACCCTAACGGCCCCGTTCTCGAAACCGCTTTGGAACAGGTAGGTCAGATCGCCGGCGCCATCGCAGCACCGGCCGATCGCCCACGTCTCGCTGCCGCCCTCCAGCACCAGTTCGCTCCCGTCTATGCAGCGCTCGGCCCCGCAGAAAAAGTCCGACTCCATCGATACCCAGCAGCGTCGCGCTCTGCTCTTCGATCTCCTCGGCGGCGCCGAAGGATCCCGCCATCGTCGCGGAAGCCAATCGGATTGCCAACCGCGTCTACCCGTCCACAGGCAGTCCGGATACCTCTATCGATCCCGCTCTCGCACAGGCTGCTGTCGAAATTGCCGCCGCCAATGCCACCGACAGCTCGCTCTACGACCGCGTTCTGGCCGTTAGCGGCGATGGCACAGACCCCGATCGCCAGTCCGAGTCGCTCACCCTCCTCTCACGCTTCACCGCACCGGCGCTCGTCACCCGGACGCTCGAGCTCGCCGGCTCCGGCAAAGTTCGCAAGCAGGACGTATGGCGTCTCTTCGCCGGCTCGCTCGCCGACCGCGAAACCCAGGAACAGGCATGGACCTGGATCGAGGCCAACTGGGACAAGGTGCAGTCGCAGCTCACGCCTTTCAACGGATCACGCGTGGTCAGCGCCACCGGATTCTTCTGCACGACCGAGCGCCAGCACGAGGTTGCTGCCTTCTTCGCCGCGCACCCCGTCAACGCCGCCGCACGAGCCCTTCCACAAGCCGTCGACCGGATCGGCAGCTGCGTCCGGTTGCGCGCCGCCCAGAACCCCAACCTCCTCCAATGGCTTGCGCACAACGCTGACTAGAAATCCGTTCCATGTTGAGCGGCAAAGATGAAGTGTGCGGTACGCTATAGCTCAAAAGTCGTATCTCCGAATTGCATAATGGAGTCAGGCACAACTCAAATCTGGCGGACTTTTGATTGACACCAGCACGGGCAGAACGTACCTTCCAACTTGAGGACACCCCATGAAGAAAACTCCCCTTCTGCTCATCGGTACCGCGTTTCTGTTCCTTGTCTCCGTTCCCCTGCTCCACGCCCAGGGTGGATGCATCAACTCCCCCGAGAACCCGACCGCAATTCTCGCCGTCGTCGGCTCCGCCGGCGCCTTCTTCTTCTCGCGCCACAGACTTCCCCGCATCAAGTAAGTCCTGACGAACTCCGGCATCCGTTGAACATGGGCCGGGTTGGCGGCAGAATGTCCACACTTCCATCGGCTCGAACCGGCCCCCTGCCATGGCATAGCGCGGCAATTGCCGCTTTGCTCGCAACCGCCGGAGTCATCATCATCTGGCCCGCAGCCCTCCTTCTCTGGGGATTGTGGGTCACCGATCCCCTCAAATCCATCGGCATGCTGGTCCCCATCGCCAGCCTAGTGCTCATCCTCCGTGCCTGGAGATCCATCGGCTGGGAGATCCGCGGCACCTGGTGGGGGCTCGCTCTTCTCGCCGCCACTGCCGCTTCCGTCTACGTCCGTGAGCACGCCATTCTCGTCCTCGTCGTTGCCCCCTGGTGGAACGTCTACTTCCCGCCTAACTCGCTCGTCGCCTTCGCCTACGTCAGTGGAGCCGTCCTCCTCTTCGGCGGCACCCGCCTCTTCCGCGCCGCGCTGTTTCCCATCTTCCTCATCCTGCTCGTCAACCCCGTCCCCCATATCTTCAACGTTTTCGTTGATCTGCCGCTCCAGCGCACGTCCGCGCACGTCGCCCGCGCCTTCGCCCACGCCCTCGGCCAGCCGCTCACGACCGATCAGATGCGCCTCATGTTCACGCCGGACTTCGGCATGTTCATCGCTCCCGGCTGCAACGGCATCCGCGGAGCCGTCACCATGGGCATCATCGCGCTCATCGTCGGCTATCTCTACCGCTTTCGCCCGTACGCGCATGCTCTGCTTGTAGCCGCAGCCGTCCTCCTCGGCTACCTCTTCAACTTCGTCCGCCTCTGCACTCTTGTCATCTACTACATCGTCGCTCTCCGCTTCAAAGGGCTGCAGGACCACGGAGAGATGGCCGACTACATCATCGGTGCCTGTCTCTTCCTCTTCGCTACCTGGCTGCTCACCTTTATCGTTCGCCACGGTACGCGCTTCATGCGCACCGAGCTATCCACCCCGCTCCCGCAACAAAGTCCGTCATCCCGGCCGGAGCGAAGCGCAGTGGAGCGACCTGCTCCTGTTCAGCCGAGCGCACCAGCTACGCAGCCCGGTCAGCATCTCCCAGGCCTCTACCCCCGCTTCGCAGCCATGGCAGTCCTCATACTGATCGGCAGTATCGCCTTCGCGCGAGCGTACATCGCCGGCAGCAGATCCGCCCCACTGGACCCCTCCGTCCTGGCCAACTTCCCCGCCCACATCGGTAGTTACACGCTCGCCCGTTCCTGGAACGAGTACGCCACCGGCGGCCCGGTAATCTTTCAGTGGGCCGACTACGCCCCCGCGGACGGAAGCGCACACATCGCCGTCGGAATCTCCCCTATCCTCGGCTCCCACGACACCCTCATCTGCCACTCCGCCCGCGGCGAAGACCCCATCTGGCACGCGGAGCTGCCCGCCTCCACCGCCGCCGGTGCTACCAGCTTCAGCGCCGCCTTCTTCGCCGATGGAGCCACCCAGTACCTCGAAACCACCACCCTCTGCAACGGAAGCACCTGCGGCGAATACTCCGATAACCGCCGACACTTCGGCTTCGTCTACAGCCGCCCCTCGGCCGCCGCACTCTTCTCCCGCGATCCACAACGGCCGATTCCTGTCATGCTGCGGGCTGAGACGACTGACACTGCCCTGCCCGCCGACCTGGCACGCCAGCAACTTACCGCCGACACCCGCGCCTTTCTCGCGTACCTTAACCTGGACGACCTGACCCGGCCCTACCGGCACTGATCGCGAGCCCTCAACCTTGTCTCCTCTTCCACGCACGATCTCCGCGCTCAGCTTCCGCCCGCTCGCACTTGCAACTGTGACCGCCAGCATAGCGGCTCTCCTCATCGGCGGCTGTGGCGGCGTAAATACCACCACGGCGCCACCGCCACCTCCCGTCACGGGCTACCCTGGCGTGGCCGTCTCCGGAACGGTTATGGCAGGGCCTAAGGCCGTTGCCGGCGCTTCCGTTCAGCTCTACGCAGCCGGAAGTGCCGGCAACGGCTCCGCATCCACGTCGCTCGGTTCCGCTGCGAGCACCGGGGCCGCGGGCACATTCACGATCGCTTCCGGATACACGTGTCCCGTCGCATCCTCGCAACTCTTTCTCATCGCTCGTAACGGAGCCGTTGCGCCCGCGACGAACAACGCCGCTCTTGCGCTGATCGTCCCTCTCGGCCGCTGCGACAGCATCGCTGCCTCGGCGAAGTTTGTCGTCAACGAGGTCACCACCGCCGCCACCGTCTGGTCCCTCGCGCAATTTCTCTCATCCGGCGGCAACATCGGAGCCGCTTCTACCAACGGAACCGGCCTCGCCAACGCGGTCACAACCGCCCTCAGCCTGGCCGGCAACTCCACCGGCGCGTCTCCCGGGCCCACCTACCCATCCAACGGCAACTCACCCGCTCCTCGCATCAATGCGCTCGCCAACCTGCTCAACGCCTGCACCGCCGACGCCGGACCTGGTTTTTTTCGATGCACTGCTCTGCTCACCCTCACTGCTCCTCCAAGCCCCACCCCACTCGCCAACACCCTCGACGCAGCCCTCGCAATCGTCCGCGATCCAGGTCACGATGTCTTAGCCTTCTACAATCTCTCCCAGACTGCCCCTGCGTTCTCCCCAACCCTCTCCTCCGCCCCTGCCGACTGGACGCTCCCGCTCACCTTCACCGGCGCCGGCATGAACGAGCCCGGTCCCCTCGGTATCGACGGCAACGGAAATGTCTGGGTCGCGAGCTATTTCGGCGTCGTGTCCGAGTTCTCCCCCACCGGCGCTCCTACCTTCACTTCCGGCATCTCGGGTTCCGGCCTCTCGGAGTCCTACGGTCTCGCCATCGATCCCTCGAACAACGTCTGGATCACCAGACGAGAACAGTCCCGCCGTCAACAACAACTTCGGTGCCGTCACCGTTCTCAACTCCAACGGACAGCCTCTCTCCGGCGCAAATGGCTTTTCCAGCGGAGGTCTCAACTACCCTGTAACCCTCGCCATCGATCCGAACGGCACCACCTGGGTCGTCGACTACGGCAACTCCCATCTCACGCTGCTGAACAGCTCCGGCCAGCCCGTCTCCGGCGCATCTGGATACTTTTCCAATCTCTTTGCGTTTCCCGTGGCCATTGCGCTCGACGCGTCCCACAACGCCTGGATCGCCAACATGAGCGGAAACAATATCACCCGTGTCTCCCCGGACGGCCAGCAATTCACGAACGTCGCCTGCTGCAACGCCGCCGCCGGTCTGGCGCTTGATGCCGCCGGCAACGTCTGGGTCGCCAACTACCTGGGCGACAGTGTCAGCGAGGTCTCCGCGACCGGCACCGTGATCTCGAACGGCTACACCGGAGGCGGCCTCCTCCATCCGCAGGGCATCGCCGTCGACGGAGCCGGGGACGTATGGGTGGCCAACTTTCGCGGCAACTCCATCTCAGAGCTCGCCGGTGCCGGCGCCGCTCACCCAGGCCAGATCCTCTCGCCGGCGACGGGCTGGGCCCCCACCCCCACATCCCTTCAGCCCTTCGCCATCGCCATCGACGCCAGCGGCAATCTATGGGTCACCAACTTCGCCGATAACAGCATCACCAAGCTCGTCGGGATAGCCGCACCTGTAAAAACTCCCCTGTCCCTGCTTCCCCAACAGCCCTAAGCCCGAAGCCGCTCAGCTACCGAGGTCATCGCTCTCGACCCTAGCGATAGGTCCTCTCTTCCTTTCGCCTCCAGATTGCCTCGCGACGAGATAAAACACTCAAAGCGAGTCGAAGGTGCAGTGGGGAACGCGCTTCTTTGCCCGCGCTAAAGCTTTCTTGGTACAACCACCACCGGATTTGATCCCTCTTCACAGCAGTGAATCCGCCCTTGACAACTCCTGCGCCGCAAGTAGAACCTTGCAGTCGCACCGAATGGTCTGACCTCAGCCAGCCCCCTTCGGAGCGCCATCGATTCAAAGCGCGCATCAGTCGCGCAAATCTCCTGCGACACCCCTACGAGGTACAGATGACGTTTCCCAAGCTCCCCAAGACCGCTCTCCACCAATCCCTTGTTCTGGCTGCCGCCGCGCTCCTGCTCTGCGCGCCACTAGGTGCCCAACTTGCGGGCAAGGGCTCCATCCGCGGTACCGTCGATGACTCGACCGGCGCCGCCATCCCGGACGCCACCGTCGTCATTACCACGTCGCTACGGGCGTCAAGCAGCAGACCGATCTCCACCGGAGCCGGCGATTACCAGTTCTCGCTGGATCCCGGCAAGTACACCATCGCCGTCACCCACACCGGCTTCAAGGGCTTCACTCAGGAAAACGTCGTCGTCGACGCGCTGCAGACGTTCAGCGTCAATCCCGTGCTCGAGACCGGAGCCGTCAGCGAGACGGTTACGGTCACGGATACGCCGCCCGCGCTGGAGACCTCGAACGCGACCCTCGGCGTCACGATTGAGCAGGAGCAGTACTCCGCGCTGCCGCTGATCGAAGATGGCGGCGGCCAGCGCCGCGCGACGGACTTCGCGCAGCTGCTGCCCGGCGTGACCGGCAACTCACGAACGGCAACTCGACCACCAACGCCGGCATCGTGAACGGCGGCGGCAGCCGCGGCGCGGTTTCGGCGATCTACATCAACGGCGTGCCAATCACGTCGGTGGCCGGTGAGGGCGACCCGCGATTCGTGTGGACCTCGATGGCCGTGGACGCCATCGATCAGTTCCAGGTGCAGACGGTCGGATACTCGGCCATCTACGAGGGGCAGGGCGTCCAGAACTACATCGTGAAGAGCGGCACGAACCAGATCCACGGCGCGGCCTACGACTACTTCCGCGACACCGGCCTCGATACCTGGGGTTTCACCGAAGATGAACAATCCCGATGACCGGCCTGTCCGCCAGAAGCCCGTCGAGCATCAGAACGAATACGGTCTCTTTCTCGGCTTGCCGATCATCAAGGACAAGCTCTTCGTCTTTGGTGGATATGAGGGCTATCGCTTCCGCGGCAGGTGCCCTATCCAGCTGGAGACGATCCCGACGTCGAAGCCATGCGCACCGGCGACTTCAGCGAGCTGTCTCGGCGCCACGCACCGCAGCACCTCAGGTCGATCGCCAACAGCACGACCTGCATCTAAAGTAACCGGCGGCGATCTGCACCGCCAACACCCGTAGACCCTTCAAGGGTCTCCTGAACGGCGTTCCCACGCTCAACGTCATCCCAGCCTCGCGCTTCTCGGCGGCCGCGTTGAAGATGGAGTCGTATCCTGCCGCAGCCGATCAACGACAACGTCAACAACAACTACCTGACCAACTACGCGCACCGGTCTGAACAACTGGACCACGACCAACCGCATTGACTATACGATCAACAACAAGCAGACGCTGTCGCTGGTGCTGGCGTGGGGCCGGCAGTCGACCACCGGGCCCGCCGCCGTCGATCGTCAGCTCCGGCACCACCACGAACGGTCTGCCGCCGCCGTACATCTCCACGCAGCAGTTCGCTCCCAAGACGAAGGTGTTCCTCTTCGAGCACACGTATGCGATCACGTCGAACATGATAAACCAGTTGAAGTACGGCTATGGACGCTACGACGGCCCGGGCTATCAACCAGGACATCGGGCGGACCTACGGTGCCGCCGCTAACGGCATTCACGGGGCTGCCTGCCGGGCAGGCGCCGGATTCGTTCCCCACCGTGACCTTCAGCGGCAACACGAACATCAATCGCTGGGCTGGTTACTCCAGCAACCGGCCGGTCGCGAGCGGCTATGTCGCGATCGACAACCTGCAGTGGAATGCTCGGCAAGCACTCGCTCACCGTTCGGCGGAGAGCTTGCGTGGATGCAGTACAACTACCTGAACAACGCGACGGGCGTGAACCCGCTGCAGTTGACGCTTCAGCAACAGCTGCACCGGCGGGTATACGCCGGAACGACGACAGCGGTGCCACGCGACAGGCCAGGGCTATGCCAGCTACCTGATCGGTGCGGCTGAACAGCGGCAGCTTCACGCAGTCTGCGGTGCCGGAGACCGGTGCGCGCTTCCGCCCGATCTCGCCGTACGTGCAGGACACGTGGAGGGTCACCTCGAAGCTGACGCTCGATCTTGGACTGCGCTGGGACTACTACCCGAGCTATCGGGAGGTGAAGGATCGCTTCGCGTACTTCGACCCGAATGCGACCAACCCGCTCATCGGCAGCGAAGGGCGCGATTGCCTTCGGCGGCTCCGGCGACCGGCACGTGCAACTGCCGCACCCCGGTGAACAACTACATGAAGAACTTCGGCCCGCGCATCGGCTTCGCGTACCAGGCGGACGCGAAGACGGTATTCCGTGGCAGCTACAGCATCATCTACACCCACGGCAACGCCAACGGCGGCAGCGCGACCTCGCGGCAGGGCTCCGGTCTTGAGGGCTACAGCGTGTCGCCGACGACCACGTTCACGTCGCCACAGTGGGCCAGGTCGGCAACCAGTACTGGCAGCTCGATACGCCGTATCCGACCTACACGCAGCCGCCGACGCTGGACCCGACGCTGGGCACCTACTACACCACGCTGTCGCTCCGCCGCCGCGCAGACCCCCACGTATGCCGATCCGTACTACGGCGGACGCGTCTCCGCAGTTCATCAACTGGAGCTTTGGCCTGCAGCGGGAGCTCACGCCGAGCACGACGTCTGACGATGAGCTATGTCGGATCCCAGGGGCACTTCCTGCAGCCCGACAGCCTCAACGCCCGCGGCTATTACAGCAACCAGCTTGATCCCAAGTACCTGGGTCTGGGCACGCAATCCTCGAGCAACCCGCGACAGGCACCTCCGGCCGGCGAACCTTGCTGCGCGTCGGCGTCAGCGGCCTTCCGTATCCCAAGCTTCGGCGGCGTCGGGCAATCCGAGCATCGCCCAGGCACTCAAGCCCTTCCCGCAGTACGGCAGCATCAGCGATGCGTACGGCTTCGTGGGCAACACGCGCTACCACGCGCTGCAGGTGTACGTCGACCAAGCGCGTCTCACGCACGGCCTCACGTTCATGATCGAACTACACGTGGTCGCGGTCGATCGACAACAACGGCACCTTCCGCGCGGGGTACGACATCCCGGCGTTTGCGGCGACGGACGGCAAGTTCCACCCGGCCCGCTCGCTGGATCGCAGCCTTTCGCTCGGCGATCAGCGGCACAAGTTCGTGGTGACGGGAGCGTACAACCTGCCATTCGGCACTGGCAGCCTTGGCGGTGGAAACCGATTCGACGCGCATGCGTGTTCGGTGGCTTCCGGCTCTCCACCATCTTCAGCGCGTACTCGGGGGCGCCGCTCTCGATCATGATGAACACATGCAACACGAACCCGTCGCGCAGAACGTCTGCTACCCGGTGATCACGCCGGGCTACTACGGCAACGGCAAGGTCGCTGGACTGAGCCGGCCGCAGACGCAGGCCAACTCGGCACAGATCCAGTACCTGGACCCAACGCCTTCTCAGCCACGCCGGACTACCAGTTCAGCACCATCGCCCGTACGGCGCCGCTTCCAGGACCTGTTCCAGCCCGGCAACTACAAGCTCGACATGAGCCTGCGGCGCAGTCTTCGCCATTCCCACGGGAGGTCTGCACGAGGGAACGCGGCTGGCATCGAGGCCGACTACTTCAACGTCACCAACCACACGCACTTCGTGTACAGCGCGCTCAACGCTCCCATCAACAGCTGGACGCCGACCTCCACCAGCTACGGCCAGCTCTCCGTAGATTCGAACGCCGCAACCAACCGCGCGGTCCAACTCGCCGCCCGCATCGAGTTCTAACCAGCCTCAAGCAACACACAAGGCCGCCCACCCGGGCGGCCTTTGTGCTTTCCTGCACACGCGTGCGTGGGGGTCAACCCCACCCTTGTCGTACTTTGCCTTCAAAGGAATGGGCGCATCTCCTCCTAAACTTCAGAGATGCGCTTTCAACAAGGCTTCAAAGATGTGCGCTTGGCCGAGCAGGGGCAAAACCGAGGTTGCCAAAAGCAACGCGGCCCCGGGCTAACGGGGCCGCCATCTCTCGTTGAAATGAGGACGAAGCTATGTTACGTGTCAACATTCGCTTCAACCTTGCGATCCGCTTGCCTTTGCAGTGGATTGCAGCCCTGTTCTACCTCGTCAGGTAGAGCAGGAGAAAACCTTCCGGTGGTTTGAGCCCACCGGAAAACCTCCGCAGAATACGCCAATCCCAGCCCTCCGCAAAGGCATTTTTACTTACATGATCCGGAACCGCTCCCGCATCAGCCGCTGAAACCTCGGCTTCCAGATCAGGTCGTACGCCAGCTCCTTACCCGGAAACATCGCCAGCGCCGCCTTCCGGCTGTCCGCGATCATCTGCGACGCGTCGTCCACCGTCAGCGACGCATCCTGCGCGATCACCTGCATCACCATGTTCATCATCATCTGCAGCCGGCGAACGAGCTTTTGCTCCTCAGCCCGCTCCTCCGCCGACATCGCCGGCCGTTCCGTTCCAGCGTCTTCCGTAGTCTCCGTCGCCATCGTCCCTCCGGAAAAATCTGCTGCTACGTTAGCCCCAAGCCATCCTGGATACCAGCGCAAAGTTGTGCTCTGGGAAGCGGCCGAGCTACTCCGAACTCTGCACAAAGCACTCGGCGGCATACCGGGTTCCGGTCGACATCAACAGCTCAATCTCCTCCAGCGGCTGAATACCTCCACGCGCTCCGACCTGCATGCAATTCAGCGCTGCGGCAGCGCATCCGAAATCAAGCTGCCGGTCAAGCGGCCAGCCCTGCAGCAGACCATAGATCACGCCCGCATGGAAGATGTCCCCGGCCCCCGTCGTATCGACCACAGGAACACGGTAAGCAGACGTATGGTAAAGCTGACCGTCCGCCCACGCGGTCACGCCGTCTTCGCCCAGGGTCGCGGCCGCGACGAGGGAGCCATACCGCCGCTGCATCTGACACAATGCAGCCTCCAGCTTCGTTTCCCGCATCAGCCGGCAAGGAAAATCCCTGCTCACAATCAGGTAGTCGACCTTCTCCAGCAGATCTTCCACGCCCGGATAGAGCTCATCCAGATCGGCGATCACCGGAATGCCTGCCTCGCGCGCCCATCCGGCGGCAACGGTTGCCGCGGCAGTATCGTAGCCATCCACATGCAACGCACGTGCATTTACAATCCACTCGCGGTCGAGATCCTCAGGCTGCAGAATCAGCCGTTCATCCCTCCGGCAAAGCACCGTCCGCTCGCCAAACCCGTCCACCAGAATCAGCGACTGCGGGCTCGATCCTCCCGCAACCGTAACCAGCTGCGTCTCCACCCCGGCGCGCGCGAACTCCCTCAAATGAAGGGTCGCCGCGTCATCGTCACCCAGCTTGCCCACATACCGAGTCCGCATTCCCCAGTGCTGGCACGCAACCACAGTCGTCGCGACCTGTCCTCCCGGCAGCACACTTGCAGTGCGATACTCCGTCTTCGAACCCCGGGCC
This sequence comes from uncultured Acidobacteriaceae bacterium, assembly GCA_963778445.1. Classification (GTDB taxonomy): domain Bacteria; phylum Acidobacteriota; class Terriglobia; order Terriglobales; family Acidobacteriaceae; genus Edaphobacter. Next base: position 1,205,055 of record CAVZUG010000001.1, read on the forward strand.
GGATAGTTCGAGAGAGGGATCACCGTGTCCGTGGCATTCAGGCCAACGCCGACCAGGTCCACCATCGACGAAATCGTCATACTTCCACTGTAAATGGAGCACACCACAGCATGTTTCGGCCGCCCTTGCATTTTGCCTCACACCGCCATGCTGAACGAAGTGAAGGACCCTTGTATTCGTTCTTTTGTCAGGTTTATAGGCCCGAAACAGTTGGGGCCTCACTCACCCCCACCGCCGACCACCTCCGCGATCCCTCCATCCCGCCCAATCAGAAACGTCGTCAGCCCAAACTCATCCGTCCGGAACAACTTCGCGCCAGACTCCGCTATTCTCCCGATCACCTCACCCCGCGGATGCCCGAACGTATTCCCCTTCCCCACCGAAACCACCGTCTCCTGAGGCGAAGCCGCCGCCAGGAAGTCCGGCAGGGTCGAACTGCGGCTCCCATGATGCCCCACCTTCAGCAGAGTCACCGGCCGCACCCGCCCGTTCGCCAGCATGGTCCGCTCACTCGGTCCCTCGGCATCGCCTTCCAGCAGTACGCTCCCACGTCCATACACCACCCGCAGAACCAGCGAGTCATCATTCTTCGGTGCACCTGCATTCACATACGCCGCCGCCGGAGCCAGCACCTCCACCCGCTGCGCTCCCCACTCAAACGCATCCCCCGCGCGAAAGTGCCGCACGGTGATCCCAAGCTCCGCCGCCTCCTCCAGCAATGCGCGGAACGCGTCCGAATCCGGATCGACGCCCACCCACAACTCCCTCGGCCGGAAGTTCCGCAGCACCGCCGGCATACCGCCCATATGGTCGCTGTGCGCGTGACTCAACGCCACCACATCGAGGCGGCGTATCCTCCGCGACCAGAGATAGTTCGACACAACCTCCTCGCCCACATCGAAGCTGCTCGTCGCAGCCGCGGCCTCGGTCACGCCTCCGACTGGCCCACCCGCATCCACCAGCATCGTGTGCCCGTCCGCTCCTTCCACCAGCAGGCTGTCTCCCTGGCCCACGTCGATCGCCGTCACCTCCAGCCGTCCCGGCGTATGCTCCGCCCGCTCAGGCCACAGCACCATCGCGGCCACCATCGGCAGCGCCACCGCCGCACCCACCGCCCAGCGTCCATTCCGCCGAACTGCCCAGCAGCAGAAACCCCAAACCAGCAGCGCGATCATCGCAACCCACAACGCCGGCCCCGGGACCCTTACGTCAGCAACTGCGACATGGCTCAGTCGGCCGATCATCGCCGTTACGCCGTGCAGAAGCAGAGCGGTCAAGGCGCCTGGAAGGGCCGCCAGCCATGGGCTCACCAGCATCGCGGCAAAGGCCGCGACCGCGATCGGCACCAGCAACCCCACGATTGGGACACTCAGCATATTCGCGGGCAAAGCAAACACCGTTGCGCGATGGAAGTACATAGCCATCGGCAGCACCATCACCATCTCGGCCACAGTGCCGATCAGCGCCAGCTCCACGGCCAGCAGAAGCACTCGCACCACCCGGGCCGGCAGCTCGAAAGGACCACCTGCCCAACACCCCCGCAAGCGCCTCACCCCACACGCGCAGCATCACCCGGAACTGCGCCAGCCGCGGCTCCATCGCCGCATCCCGCCAGACCTCATCGACGCCGCGAGCAGCACGCGCATAGCCCACAAAGCTTCGCTCCCCCAGCGGCGCCGCAATGCCTGCGATGGCGACGATTGCCAGAAATGTCATCTGGAAGCTCGCTTCAAACAGCGCCGCCGGATCAAGCACCAACACCGCCAGCGCCGCAGCTCCAAGCGCATTGAGCACACCCCGCTCGCGGCTCAGGAGCCTCGCGATCAGAAAAATCGTCGTCATTCCCAAGGCCCGCTGCACCGGTGCTCCAAACCCGGTCAGTACCGCATATCCCGCCGCCAGCAAGATCGTAACGAGAGTGGATACAATTTCGCGCATGCGAAGACGTCGCGTTACCCAGAAGATACCTCCCGCCACCAGCGCAACGTGCATCCCCGAGACCACAAACAGGTGAAACGATCCGGTGCGCTCAAAGCCCAGCCGCAGGGCATGGTTCAACCCGGTTCGATCTCCGAACAACATCGCATTCAGCATCCCCGCGTCGTCCGCCGTCAGCCTCATCGCGCGAGGCAAAAGCCGGTTCGGCCGCGATCGCACGTATCCCAACACACGTTCCGCTGCCCAGCTCTGCGCCGCCTGCACCCGGCACGCTGACGTCCCCGCGTCGTGCCCCACCACGCGCAGCTTCGCCGTATGCACGCTCGCGTGCGCGGCCATACCCTGCGCCAGCAGGTAATCCGCGTACTGCCACGCGCCAGGATCTCGGTAGCGCTCCGGCTCCCGCATTCGCATCGGTGCCGTGACCTCGTCGCCGCACCGCAGCTGAGGCAGCGCACCATCGTCTGCAATCAATGTCGCCCTCACACCACCATCTACCGGCACCATCTGCGAGACGTCCGGCGTCAGGTACTCGACGCTGTCCACCGCCACATCGATCTGCAGCGCTCCAACCGCCGTCGCAGCCTCGTCCTGGTCTCCCGCCCACCCACCCTCTTTGTCCACATCCGCCGTATCCGCCCTGGACGGCAGGTCGCGCACTCGAACGACATGCCCTCGCACATCGCGGCTCAAACCATCCGCATACGCCAGGAGAGCCTTCTGTGGTGAGGGCGCGGGACGCACCTCCGCGCTCCACAGACCCGCCAGCATCCAAAGCCCCGCCACCGGAACCAGCACCACGCGCATCGCCCGCCGCAGCGACAAGACACACATGGCCGTCATAATCAGAAGCGCTGGTAGCAGCACGATTGCAGGCCGCCATCCGCTTCGCGCCATCACCTCGCCCAAAGCAAACCAGACCGTCGCCGCCAGCAGTGGAGCCTGGCGAAACCGCAGCCTCTCCATGTGTCCGCTCCGCGGCCAAAGCTCCGGGTCCGGACCTGCTTTCACCTCGCCAGCACCACGGAGATCACCACCCGATGTCCGCAAACTACCGTCCGTTCACCACAAATTCACCTGGCTGAGCGCCGTAAAACAGCCACCGTTTCCAGGTGAAACGTCTGTGGGAACAGGTCAACCAGATGCAGCTCAGCGAGGTTGTAGCCGGAGTCTACCATCACCCGCAGATCGCGCGCGAGAGTCGCCGGGTCACAGGACACGTACACCATTTGTGGCACACGCAACCTCCCGAGCAGGCCACTGACCTCAGCCCCCACCCCGGCCCGCGGTGGATCCATCACCACCAGCTCCGGCCGCTCGCGCTCGACGGCAGCCTTGCGCAGGAACTCGACGACCGGCAGAGCCACGCCGCGCAGGTTCGTCAGCTTCGCTGCAGCCATATCCCGGACCGCTGTCGGGTTCTCCTCGACGGCAACCACCTGCTCGAAGTGCTCCGCGAGTCACACGGGAAAACAGTCCCACGCCTGCGAACAGATCCCACGCCAGCAGGCCTCCGCGGCCATCGGTCACAAGCTTGACTAACTCGTCCACCAGAAATCGATTGACCTGAAAGAAGCCGCCGCGGCTTACCCAGTACTGTCTTCCGGCTGCTGTGTACTCGAGCCCCGCCTTGCCCCAGCTCGCAACGGCACGCGACCGCGTTCCGGCAGCCGACATCGCCACAGCGGCGGCCGCCGAAAGCTCCGGCACCACCATCTTCACCGCCGCGCAAAACTCGGAGAAGCCCGCCGACCTCTCCTCGCGCATTATCAAAGTGATCTGCAGCAGCCGCTCCTCCGCTGTCGCAGAACAGCTCAATCTCCGCGGCATTGCGCAGCCACTGCTCACAATTCCGGTTGCTTCCACTCAGTTGCAGAAGGCGTGATGCCGCCGTCCACAAGAGTGGAGCAGCGATCGGGCACTCCTCAATCGGCAGAAACTCTCGCGTGTCGCGGAGATTGTAACCAAAGCGGATCACGCCCCCGATCCCCTCAACGCGCAGCCGGATGCGATTGCGATATCCCCACGGTTCTGCGGAGTGCACCACCATCCTGGGCCGATCCCGAAGTCCCGCGCGCTCCAGCGTCTCGCTCAGGATGTCCTGCTTCATCGCAAGCTGCGCCGGGTAACTCGCGTGCTGGTACTGACACCCGCCGCATCGCCCGAAGTGCCTGCAGCCGGGCTCGACTCTGTTCGACGAGGCATCTTCCACTCGCAGAGCGTTCGCCTTCGCCACGCCGCCGCGATCACTCGCAAGCTCGATCTCCACCAACTCACCCGGCAGAACGTAAGGCACAAACACGGCTCGCCCGTCCTCGAGCCGCGCCAGCCCGTCTCCCCCATAAACTTCCTTTTCGATCCGCAGCTTCATCCGTGGCTCATGTAAAACAAGCTCAACCTCGGCAGCCCACGCGCTTCGAGCAGCCGTTTCTGTAAGAACTGCTGCTCCACCTGCCTGATCTGCACGGCCTGCATCTTGCCGCGGTAGGGTGCCAGTTCGCGTGCGGCCTGCTCGCGCAGACCTACCAGATCCTCCTCGGGCGTGACCGACATCAATGCCCCGAACAGCCGCTCCTCAAGAACCGTCAAGGTCCTGTCCAGCTCTTCCAGCCCTCCGCCCCGGCCGTCATGAACCGCAGCGGCGAGCTCCCGTAGACGCGCCACTGCATCTTTCCCCACCCCATCCGCGGGTGCGGGGAGGCCAACCGCCTCCACTCGAAGTGCATTGCCTTCGAGGTATCGGGCAACACGTTCCGTCTCGAACCCGCTCTCGACAGCGACCTCGGTCGCAGTTCCCGCGTCACCTTCCCGCATCGTCGTCACCGCTTCCAGCACGCTCTGTGCACACCACGCCAGCCCGTTCACCTTGCGCACACGCGCCTTCGCCCGTAGCGCCTTGGCATCATACTTGTCGAAAGCATCGTCGATGCCGCGCAGAACCGCTTCGAGCGGCACACCGCCCTCGCGCCACGTCTCGATCAGCGCCCAATCCAGAGTCGAAAGCATCAGCAGAGATCCACGTCTCTGCTGGAAGCGCTCCTCAATCTCTGTGAAGTAGTTGAAATAGTTCTGCATTCCTTACACAAGCATAAAGCGCGTCGCAGAGATCGAGGCGTCAGGCAGCGCCACGCCTCTTCTGCCGGTCGGAATTGCGCTCATAGATAATGCGCAGACCGGTGAGCGTCAACATCTCGTCCACTACGCCGATGTACTTCGACCCACCTGCAATCAGGCGCGCCAGCCCACCGGTCGCAATGGTCTTGGTCTCCGGGCCCATCTCCGCCAGCATGCGCTCCAGTATCCCGTCGACAAGGCCGATGTACCCGTAGTAGAGCCCGATCTGAATGTTGTCGACCGTACCCGTTCCAATCACCTTGGCCGGCTTCTTTATGTCCACCCGGGGAAGCTTGGCCGCCCTTGAAAACAGCGCATCCGCCGAGATCCCCAGGCCCGGCGCGATCGCCCCGCCCAGGAACTCGCCATTCTTTGAGACCACGTCGAACTTCGTCGCCGTCCCCATATCGACAATGATGACCGGACACGCGAAAGCGCTCGAACGCCGCGACACAGTTAACGATGCGATCCGCGCCCACCTCCGCAGGGTTATCCGTCAACACCGGCACCCCGGTCTTCACGCCCGGCTCGATAAACAGCGGCTTCACTTGAAAGTAGAGATCGCACATCTGCCGCAGGGCAGAATCCAGCGGAGGCACCACAGACGCGATGGCGATTCCGTCCACAGCGCCAAGGTCAAGACCGCGCAGGGCAAACAGGCTCTTCAGCAGAAGACCAAATTCATCGGCCGTATGCGCCGATGGCGTTGTGATGCGCCAGTTCGCCACGAGCTCCGGGTCCGCACCTTCCGTACCCATGCGGTAAAGCCCAAGCACAATATTCGTGTTGCCGACATCGAGTGCCAGTAGCATCTTCGCTCTCCCGCCTCGGATCTGTAACTAATTCAGTTCGCGCACGCCGCCCGAGAGCACAGTGCGCTCCGTTCCGTCATCCGCATCGATGCGCAAAAATCCCTCGGAGCTGAGTCCTGCCGTCACGCCAGTATAGCCGCCGGTCTCTCCCACCCGCACCCGCTTGCCTTGCACCCAGGTCGAAGCAGCTGCAAACCGCTCCAGCAGCCCGCGATCGCCTGACGGTCCGCTCTCCAGCAGTCCAAGCTCCTCGTCCAGGCCGCGCAGCAGATGCAGAAGCAGATCCTGCCGCCTCACCTCTGCGCCAGTCTCCATCCGCAGCGACGTGGCCAGTTCGCGCAGCTCCTCCGGAAAACTCTCGTGATGAACATTGATCCCTATGCCGATCACCGCATAGCGCATCGTCGCTTCCGCCTCTCCGGAAGCTGCCGCGATTGCGCTCTCCACTAGAATCCCGGCACACTTGCGCCCACGGAGAAGAACATCGTTCGGCCAGCGGATATCGGGTTTCAGCCCAGTCGTCGCGCGGATCGCGGCTTGCACCGCCAGGGCAGTTGCAAGGGAGATCCACAATGCCCGCGCAACCGAAACGTGCGGAACGGCAAGGACACTCACGTAAAGCCCATCACCCGCGGCGGAGTGCCACGCGTGCCCTCCTCGTCCTCGCCCTGCTGTCTGCTCGTCGGCAACCCACACGCCGGTTCGCGCGCCGCGCTGCGCGGCCTCGATCGCAAGCGTGTTGGTCGAGCCCACAGAGGCGTAGTGCTTCACCTGGCCCGCAAACCGCGTACCGGTCAGACCTCCGTCGAGATCCCCTGTCTCCAATTCGCGTTCGGGCGGCACTGCAGCCACGCTACGATCGGTCCGTCGTGATACGCATACTCAGATCCGCCGCGGCGACCGAGTGTGTCAGCGCGCCCACCGTGACATAGTCCACACCGGAGTCGGCGTAAGCCCTCACCGTGTCCAGCGTGATGCTGCCGGAAGCCTCGATCGGCACGTTCGGCAACGCCTCATGGATGCGCTTCACCGCCTTCTTCACGGCTGCCGGCGTCATGTTGTCGAGCAGTATCGACTCCGCTCCGCCGGCGATCGCCTGATCCAACTCCTCCTGCGAACGGACCTCTACCTGCACCATCTGCCCCGGTTTCCGGCCCTTCAGCGCTCGCTCCAACGCCGCCTCTACACCACCTGCCAATGCGATATGGCTGCCTTTGATCAGGATGCCATCCTGCAGATCCTGTCGATGATTCAACCCGCCACCGCAGCACACCGCGTACCGGTCCAGCGCTCGCAGACCCGGAATCGTCTTACGCGTGTCCAGTACCTTCGTCTTCGTTCCGGCAAGCGCCTTTACATACTCATTGGTCATGGTCGCGATGCCGCTCATGCGCTGCATCAGGTTCAGAATCGCGCGCTCGCATGACAGGATCGCCGCGGCGTTGTGCCGGATGACCGCCAGCGTCTGGCCCTTCTTCACCCGTACACCGTCGAAGATCTCCGGGTGGCTCACCACCTCGAACCTGCCCACCGAGCCCGAGTTCATCTCGGCAAAGATCTCCAGGAAAACTGGGATCGCACCCAGCCCCGAGACCACGCATGGCTGTTTCGCCAATATCGTTCCAGTCGCCCGGAGAGATGGTCCGACGGTCAGCATGGTCGTAACATCGTTTGCGGCTTTGTCCTCCGTCAGCGCCGCTTCGAGCACCTTTCGTATCCTCTTACTCTTCCAGTCCATCCCGTCAGCCCTCCGGCCGTCCCCTGCATCTTACTGCCAGCGTCTCAACCCACGATGATGAACCTCCGTAGTCAATTCGCCTACCTTCTCCTTATTGCGCTTCCTATCGCCTGTGCCTCCTGGACTGTGACGCACGAGGAGGTCTTTCGCGAGCCGCGCGAATATTGCAAGGACAAGAGCCAGAACTGCCGGCCGCTGCTGATGCGCAAATTTTTCTATCTCTTCACCTGCGAATACTGCTTCAGCCACTACGTCACCGCCATCTTTCTCTTCATCACGCGCTTCCGCATGCTCTACGGCGACTGGCGCGGATACCTGATCTCCTGGTTCGCCCTGGTGTGGATCGCCAACGTGTACATGAGCCTCTTCAATCGGCTGCGTCTCGACATCAAGCATGAGAACGTGACGATTGCGGTCGATCAAACCAAGGTGGAAAAGCCTGCCGGGACATGAGGCTACCCGCCTGCAAGAGCATTCATCTCACTGTGCTGGAGGATCCGACTATGGCAGACGACAAGAACGGAGCGTCCGAAAATCCTGAGCCGCGCGGCTTTGGAGAACACAGCCGCGGACTCGCAGGGGAGTACGCGCACGAGCAGGGGTGGGGCCTGAATGAGGAAGAGCGCCGCGCGCAGTCACCAGGTGCCGTGGCAGACGGCGGAACCGACTATGATTACGGCGCACAGGACTTCGGTGATGAGGCGGTCGACACCAGCAGTGCCAAGCCATCACAGAAAGACGTGGAAGCGGTCCTCAAGGACTGAGCCGCCAACCGGACTAATTAGAACGCTTCATTGTGTAGGCAAGAAGGGACGAATATGTCGGATAAGCACGAGCAGCACACCAGCAAAGACAGTCAGCAGGCGATGCGCGAGGCTGACGCCCACACCCGGAAGACGAACTCGCATGATGCTGTTCCGGGCGACGACACCGCTCACGCACACTCCCATGCAGCGCACCCGGAGAGCAGCTTCGATGTGCACACGCCCCCTCAGGGAAACCAGCCGGCGGACACTCGCCAGGACCTGAAAGAGCCGCCCCAGGAGGTAAGCCGCATCGGCAAAGGGCACCGCAAGCAGTAGCAGGCATGTGCGTACGTAAGGCGGAAGAAAGGGCCTGGCCGAGATCTCTCAGCCAGGCCCCTTTACTCTCAGCCAGCGATTCTATCCTTGAGCTAACGGATCGCACGCTCGGTCGAAATCTCGACGGTCTCGCGCTTCACCGCCTTGCCACCGAGCAGGTCGCCGCCTTCTCGGACCGCATCCCGTACAGGCTGTCCGCTGGCTGCCTCTTCCCCGGATCTTGCCACGGCATCCTCACGCTCTTTCATCACCTTCACCTGGCCATCATGCTCCGCATGCTGCGAGTGATTGGTGATGCCCTGTATCTCCGCATCGCCGACACCGTCCGAGGTCGCGCCCGTATCGGCCGACGTGCTCGGCTCCACATTATGCTTCGGCCCGTTTCCATCTGTAATGTGCGCGGAACGGTTCAGGCCCGTCTGCGCGCCGTCTGTATTTGCGTAGAGACCGGCCTCACCGTCCCGCTCCAATCTCTCCGCGATCTGGTTCGGCTCGAGCTCAGTCTCCGCCTCTCCCCTGTTCTGCTGCGACTCCGTATGTGGTGTGCTCTGGATCGCCATCGTGGTACCTCTCTCCGTAAGACGCCGTCAACGGCAGAAGCCGTTGTCAGACGGCAGGGAGAGCTTCGATCGCACTCTTCGCCTTTTCATAGAGGCCCCGGGTCTCGGCTGCCTGCTTCTTGCAGACCATCCACAATATGCGCCGGAGCCTTCGCCACAAAACCCTCGTTGCCCAGCTGCCGCTCGGCCGCCTGCAGACCCTTCTCCAGCCGCGCGATCTCCTTCCGCAGCCGCTCGCGCTCCGCGGCGACATCGATCTGCCGCTCATACACGACAGCAACGTCGAACTCCGCCGTCGATCGCGCATGGCTGCCTGTCAGCGGCTCGCTCGCAAACTCGACCGACGCCACGCGAGCCATCCGCGCCAGCATGTCCGCATTCGCATCTGCCAGCGCCAGCACGCGATTATCTGCATACAGCTGGATCGGCGCAGTCTCCTTCTCCGGAACGCCCAGCTCCTTGCGCAGCCCGCGCACGGTGACGATCAGCTCCTGCAGCGTCATCATCGCGCGCACTGCAGCCTCGTCCGCGGGGAAGTCGCTCGCCTGCGGATATCGCGTCAGCGCAATCGACTTCGCCGGCGCAGCATCGCCGTAGAGCGCATGCCAGATCTCTTCCGTGATGAATGGCATAAACGGGCTCAGCAGCCGCAGCGCAGCTCTCAAAGACGCCGACCAGCGATGCCAGCGTAACGGCAGTCACAGCGTTCTGCTCCGCTCCCTCGCCGAACTCCAGCCGCAGCTTCACCAGCTCCAGGTACCAGTCGCAGAACTCGCCCCAGAAGAACTGGTACACCGCGTGCGCCGCCTCGTCGAAGCGATACTCGCCCAGCGCGCGATCCACCTCCGCGCACACCGTGCTCAGGCGCGAGAAGATCCACCGCGTCTCGAGCGGCGTCTCCTCCGGGCAGCTCCTTCACGCGGGCCGCCCGCCTCAAGCATCGACAATTTGTAACCGGCCGCGTCCGCCCGCTCCATCTGCATAAACAGGAAGCGCGCCGCATTCCAGATCTTGTTGGCGAACGCGCGATAGCCTTCGGTCCGCGCCTCGCTGAAAGCAATGTCCGTGCCCGGCGACGCCATGCTCGCCAGCGTAAACCGCACCGCATCCGTCCCGAACCGCCCGATGATCTCGATCGGATCGATCACATTGCCCTTGGTCTTCGACATCTTCTGCCGATCGGCATCCCGCACCAGCGCGTGGATGTACACCTCGCGAAAGGGCACCGCGTCCGCCAAGCGTCCGCGCCGACCCGTCCGGCATCGGCACATCCAGCATGAAGTGCAGTTCCCAGCATGATCATCCGCGCGACCCAGAAGAACAGGATGTCGAAGCCCGTCACCAGCAGCTGCGTCGGATAAAACTGCCTCCAGATCGCGCGTCTGCTCCGGCCAGCCGAAGACGGTAAACGGAAGCAGCCCCGAGCTGAACCACGTGTCCAGCACATCCGTCTCCTGCACGAGGGCATCACCCGTCGCGCCGCAGTGCGCGCAGGCTTCCGCGAGTCTCCCGCGCAACGGTCGTCTCTCCGCACGCCGCGCAATGCCACGCCGGAATCCGGTGTCCCCACCACAGCTGCCGCGAGATGCACCAGTCATGGATGTTCTCCATCCACTCGAAGTACGTCTTCGCATACATCTCCGGCGTGAACCGGATGTGCCCATCCTTCACCGCCGCAATCGCCTTGTCCGCCAGCGGCTGAATCTGCAGGAACCACTGCATCGAGAGCCGCGGCTCGATCACCACACCGCTGCGCTGGCTCGTCGCTACGGCGTGCACGTGCTCCTTCACTTCGACCAGCAGATCCCTCGCCCGCAGGTCCTCCACGATCTTCTCGCGCGCCACATACCGGTCCATGCCGTCATACGCCGAGCCCGGCAGCGACACCTGCGCGCGCTCATCGAGCATCACAGGCTTCGGCAGCCCATGCCTCTGCCCAATCGCGAAGTCGTTCGGGTCATGCGCCGGCGTCACCTTCACCGCGCCCGTGCCGAACTCCGGGTTGGCCCACTCGTCCGCCACAATGGGAATCTCGCGCTCCGGGCCGCCATCCACTCCGCTCAGCGGCAGCCGCAGCATCTTGCCCACAAGCTCGGTGTAGCGCTCATCGGCAGGATTTACCGCCACCGCCACATCGCCCAGCATCGTCTCCGGACGAGTCGTCGCAATCACGATCGAGCCCGACCCATCCGCCAGCGGATACCGCACATGGTAGATCCGGCCCACTCGCTCTTCGTGCACCACTTCGAGGTCCGACACCGCCGTCCCGATCGCCGGGTCCCAGTTCACGATGTACGCCCCGCGATAGATCAGCCCCTGCTCATGCAGGCGTACAAACGCCTCCTTCACCGCACGGCTCAGACGCTCGTCCATGGTGAAGTACTCGCGGCCCCAGTCCACGCTCGCGCCCAGCCGCTTCATCTGCTCGAGAATCGCGCCGCCGTAGACGCACTTCCACTTCCACACGCGCTCCACAAACGCCTTGCGGCCCAAGCTCCTGCCGCGACGTTCCCTCGCCCGCCAGCTGCCGCTCCACCATCATCTGCGTCGCGATGCCGGCGTGGTCCGTCCCTGGAACCCACACAGCTACATCGCCACGCATCCGGTGCCACCGCGTCAGGATGTCCATCTCCGTCTGGTTCAGCATGTGGCCCATGTGCAGCCGCCCGGTCACATTCGGCGGAGGCAGCAGCATCGTAAACTTATTTCTTCCGGAAACTGCGCCCGCGGGCGTTTCGCCGACGTCAAACAGGCGTTCCCGCACCCAGTACTCGGCCCAGCGTTCTTCGATCTCGTTCGGTTCGTAGGCTTTCGGCAGATCTCGGCTCATCGCCTTAAGCGTAGCATTCAAGGTCTTTCCCCCATCGCGCGGGAATGACATCTGTCACTACACCTCCGTTCGGGCTCGACCTAAACTCCTTGCATTGAGGTCAGCCGTATGTCGAAACTTCTTCTCGCCGCCTTTATCGTCATCGCGCTTCTCAGCAAAGGAACGCACGGTTCCGGCAACGACCGCGTTGCGATCTTCTCGCCCATCGATATCGCTGAGGGTGACACCGTCGGCGATGTCGCCTGCGCCTTCTGCTCGGTCAATATTCATGGCGACGTGCACGGCGACATAGCCGTCATCTTCGGAACCGTCACCGCCGACCCGAATCGCACCATCTCCGGCGACGTCGCAATCCTCTTTGGCAGACTCTTTCTGAACGACAACGGTCACATCGGCGGCGACCTCGCGACAGCCCTCAGCACCGTGGAAATCGCCCCCAGCGCCACCATCTCCGGCGATCGAGCCATCATGAAGAGCAGCCTTGGCCTCACTGTCCTGGTTGGTCCTATCCTGATCATTGCCGGCATCATCGGCCTGATCATCTTCCTCGTCCGGCGCAACCGCTACCCGTACCCCGTCCGATAACGCGAAAAGTTTCCCTTTGTACGGAACTCACCCCTCAAACTTCGCGTAGCTTCTTCCACGCGCCTCGACCTTGGCCCGAAGGGAGCAAGCCTCTGCGTTTCCAGCCCCTCACACCTTGTGCGGGAGCCCTGCTGCTTCTGCTCGCAGGCTCACTCGACGCGCAGAACATCGCCCATCCGGAGCCTTCCAGGCACTCCGCCAACCGCATCTACTTCGGCCAGGACATCTTTATCGCTCCCGGCCAGCAGATTGGCAACGCCTCCTGTATCTTCTGCTCCGTGCAGGTCGAAGGTGACGTCTCAGGAGACGTCTTCGTCCTCTTCGGCAATCTCACCGTAACCGGCAGAGTCGCAGGCGACGCAGCCGTAGTCGGCGGCAACGAGGTCGTGGACGCCCAGGCCCGCATCGGAGGGCGGACCACCGTCATCGGCGGAAACGCCGTCTACGAGTCCGACGAATCGCTCTCCGGAAACGCCTACGTCCTCGGCGGACATATCTCCAACTTCGCAGGCCGCGCGGGAGTCCGTCGCCGCGTGTCGCTCAGCCCCGTCTTCTCTGCCGCCCTCGCGATCCTCGCCGTTCTCCTGTTGGGAGCCCTGCTCTTTCCTCGGCCGCGAAGACATCCGCACCGCTCTTAGCGGCAGCAGAAACAAGAAGGGCGCAGACCGAGGCCTGCGCCCTCTCATTCGGTCCAGACTAAAACGGGTTCAGCTTGTCCAGACCCTTCTTCTTCTTGTGCTTGCTCGAGGACTCGTCGCCCTTGTCGAAGCCCGGCTTCGCCTTCTTACCGTTCGCCGGCGCGGTCTGCGCGGGAGCCTGCTTCGTTCCCGGAGCGATATCGTTCACCTGGTCCGGAGCCGCTCCAGCCTTCTCGATCGGAGGCAATGGAGCTGCGCTCTCACCGCCAACCGGCTTCAATCCACCGTTCGGGTCTGCGTTCGTCCGCACTCCCGGTGTAAGAATCTCCGCGCCTACCGAGGCCCCGTTGCCGGAACCCGCTGGTGCACTGGCGGCAGGTACGGCCGTATTCACGCCAGTATCGCTCGAGTTGGCGGGCGCATCGGCGGCCGGAATCTCCGATAGCGCCAGCGGCGCCGCCGGGGTCGCCGGAGTGGCTGCCGCAGCACTCGCATCGCCTCCTACAGCCGTCGGCACCGGTGTCCCCTCCGTTCTCGTAGAGCCCGGATTCATCGACTCCTTGTAGTCATCCACCAGCTGTCGCGATACCATCGGCGCCAGCGTCGGCTTCGGATCGACCAGCAGCGGATCGCCCACACGCGCCGCCTGCACCACGTCCGGTTGATGGAAGATCAGCAACTTCGCCCGGCTCTGCAGACTGTACTGCTGACGGCTGTTCTCGAGCGCCGCGCTCGCCTGCGCCTGCTCCACCGTCGGCGTCGGAATCGGCAGGTTCATCGCCGCCAGCCGGTCTTTCGCATCCTCCACATGCGGCTGCGGCCGAGTGCTCCAGCACCACCTTGCGATACGCCGCCGCGGCCTGGTCGTCGTAGATCTTCTCCAGACGCGCCTTCGCCGCCTTCCGGCAGCTGTCTCTGCATGCGCACCGCCCGAGCCTCGGTGGCATACGCGTCGCCCAGCCCGATCAGCACATCATCCATATGGCTGTACTGCGGGTACGTGTCCGCCACGGTCTGGTAGCGCGCAATCGTCGCCGGCCAGTTCTCGTGGGTCGCATAGAACGCCGCAATCGTACTCTCGCGCGTCGCCAGAGCCTCCTGCACATCGCGCAGCCGCTGCTTGGCCTGCGGCACCAGCGTGGAGTCCGGATAGTCCGTCAGCATCCGCCGGTACTCCTCCTCCGCGTGCGTTGCCTTGGTGTAGTCGCGGTCCGGCTTGTCCATCTGCCGGAAGTAGATATCGCCGATGCGCATCTGCGCCTCGGCCGCCTCGGGCGCGTTCGGGAAGAACACACGGAAGTCCGAGTACTCACTCTCAGCCTGGGTCAGCGCCGCAACGCCGCCCTCCTTGTACCAGCTGTCCGCGATCGCCAGCTTCGCCCGCATCTGGTACTGCGAGTCCGGATAAGTGTTCAGCAGGGTCTGCAGATCCAGCCGCGCCACGTCGAAGTGGCCCTTCTTCGTCTGCTCCAGAGCCTTGTCGTACAGCTGCTTGTCCGGCAGACCGACATCCTTGCCGACCAGCGGATCGGTCTTCTTCTCTTTCCGCAGCGCCTTCTTCGTGTCCTTGGACTGGACGACCTTGTCGTCCTTCTGCTTCTTGCTCTTATTCAGCGGCGCACTCAGCGTCACGCTCTCCTGCGGACGGCCCTGCGCGTCCGTTGTCGCCTGCGAGGACCCCGTCACCTGCGCCCACAGCGCCGGTCGAGCCTAGCAGCATCCCGGCAACCGCAACTCCGGCGAACAGGCCGGATCTCTTCGTCGGAAAGAAAGATCGGTGAGATGTAAATCGTCGATTCATCAAGCGTTCCACTCCATCGCCACCTCGCGCCGGTACTCGCTCAGGGCTCCAGTTATTCTAGTCTTCCGGCTGCGATCGTGTCGTGCTGACCGCCGCCTCATCCTCATCCGCCGTCTTTTCCGCCTCGCGGGCCAGCCGCAAAAGCTCGCGTGCGTTCTCCTCGGTCTTTCCCGAGGAAAACACCGCAGACCCCGCCACCAGCATGTCCGCTCCTGCTTCGACGACCCGCGCCACCGTATCGTGAGCCACGCCGCCATCCACCTCAATCCGATAGTTCAGCCCCATCTCCGTCCGCAGCTCCGCCAGGTGCTCGATCTTATCCAGAGCCAGCGGCAGAAACTGCTGCCCGCCAAATCCCGGATTTACGCTCATCACCAGCACGTGATGCACGATCGGCAGAACCTCGATCAGCAACTCCACTGGTGTCGCAGGATTGATCACCACCGCCGGCCGCATCCCATGCTGCTCAATCAGCTGCAGCGTCCGGTATAGGTGCCGGCAGGCCTCCTGATGCACGCTCACCATGTCAGCGCCCGAGTCCGCAAAATCCGCGATGAACTGGTCTGGATTCTCGATCATCAAATGGCAGTCCAGCGGCAGCTTCGTCACCTGCCGAAGAGCCTTCACCATCGCCGGACCAAACGTGATGTTCGGCACAAAGTGCCCATCCATCACATCCACATGCACAATGGTCCCACCACCGCGCTCCGCCGCAGCCACCTCATCCGCCAGATGCGCAAAATCCGAAGCCAGAATCGAAAACGCCAGCTCAACCAAGCGGAATCACCCCTGGGAAAAAGTCTACCAGCGCTCGCTCGGCCGCCATTCGAGACCGCCTCTGAGCCTTCCGCCCACTTGCATCCAAACAAAAGCAGCCCTGGAGAAACATCGCCCCATGCTCCACGCCATTGCCTGGATCTCGATCACTCTCGCAATCGCCTCCGCCGCCGTCATCGCAATCGATGAGATCCGCCGGCCTCAGCAGATGGCAATCATGAACATCGTGTGGCTCGCCACAGCGCTCTACTTCAGCGTCTTCGCCCTCTGGGCCTACTTCCGTATCGGCACTCGCAAAAGCAAGGCCGCCATGGCCCGGCAGAAGCAAACACCCTCGCAGCCATCGAGGAGCAGTGCCGGCCCTCCGCAAGGTTCCAGCAGCCACCCCGAACCAACGCCCTCCCAGATCGCCGTCGCCACCAGCCACTGCGGTGCCGGCTGCATGCTGGCCGATCTCTCCACCGAGTTCCTCCTTGGAGCCGCCGGTATCACCCTCTTCGGCCTTACCCTGTGGGCCAGCTTCGTCTACGACTTTCTCGCCGCCTGGACTCTTGGCATCATCTTCCAGTACTTCAGCATCCAGCCCATGCGTCATCTCCCGCCCGGCCAGGCCGTACTCGCCGCCATCAAGGCCGACACCTTGTCGATTACCGCCTTCCAGGTTGGCATGTACGCCTGGATGGCGCTCGTCTTCTTCGTACTCTTCCCCAAACCGCACCTGACGCCCTTCGACCCGCGCTTCTGGCTCATGATGCAAGTCGCCATGATCCTCGGTGACGCCACCGCGTATCCGATGAACCGCTGGCTCGTCAGCAGCGGCCTCAAAGAAGCGATGTAGCCTCTAAGCGACGTCGCCAGGCACAAGCGCCTTCCTTCGCCGGCTCCGAAACGTCTGCCGGCTTCTCCACCACCGGCACCACCCGCTCCACATCCGGCCTGCCCTCGTGCAGACCTTCGTCCGGAGCCCCTCGGCCCGCATCGCCTTCGCCGCCTCCCGATCCGTCTCCTGCATCGCCTTCGGCTCGCCCATCGCCATCCTCGCCGCTCCGCGCAGAATCCGCCGCACCGGCCAGCTGCCATCCGCATTCGGCAGAAACACCTCGCCCGTCCGCTGCTTCTCCGGCCTGTAGTACCACCGCCGCAACAGCGCCAGATGATCGCTCAGCATCGCCAGATCGTCTCCAGCCTCCCACCTCTCCTCCAGCGCCTCCAGCACCGCCCAACCCGCTCCTCCGGAGCCGCATCACCGCCACGGCAGCACTCCACCGTGACCGGCACCGCCCCGCCTCCGCCGCCCCAGCGGAACCGCCTGCAACATCAGCGGCTGCGCAAACAGGCTCGAGCCCCACACTCGTCTGCTCCCGCACCGCCCTCACCCCCAGCGTCGACAGCCGCTCCGGCCCGGCCAGACATCCACCCTCCAGCAGAAACACCGCCGCCTCCTCCGCCCGCTCCTTCTCGCGCGCAGGATCATGCGCCGCCGCCTGCACGATCACCGCCCGCAGCTTCGGCACCGGCCGCACCAGCTCATCCGCCAGCCCCGCCGCCGCCTTCACCTTCTCCCACTGGACATGCAGCTCCGCCGCCCGCTCAAAATCCATCTCCTCCGAAGCCCGCTCGCGCTCCGCTCCGATCGCCGCCAGCAGGCTCTCGCCGCGCGTCTCAAAGAACGCCTTCACCGCCCGCGCCTCCGCCGCATACTCCTCCGCCGTGCACGCCTGCTTGCACGGCGCCATGCACTTCTTCATCTCCCCATACACGCACCCCGGATGCTCCGGCGAAACCTCGAGATCCTCCCAGCACCGCCGCAGCTTGAACAGATCGAGCACCGCATCGCAGTACCGCTCCGCCGCCGCCCGCGAAGGAAACGGCCCATACATCTCCGCCAACCCGCGTTTCGACAGCCGGTTCGTCGAGTACACCCGCGGATGCGCATGCTCCATCGTCAGCCGCAGAAAATAAGGCGTCTGCAGCTTCAGCCGCCGCCGCGCCTCCGACATACCCGAAGATCGCCGCCGCCGCCCGGTACAGCACCAGCAGCGACTCAAACTCCGATCCCGTCACCGACCACGCAATCCGCGCCACCCGCTCCCGCAGATTCAGCCGCTTCGACAGCACCGGCACACCATCCGCGCCCAGCACCTCCGGCGGATCCACCAGCCGCGCCATCCGCCGCCGCAGATTCGCCGTCCGCGTCAGATACGGCTGATCGCCCTCGCGTGCCCACACAGCGCAAACACACCCGGCGCCTCCGGCACCCCACGCAAAATCTCCCGCGCCCGCTCCGCCTCAAACTCAACCTCATGCTCGAACTGGAACCCCGCCGCCACACCCAAAATTGTAGTCCGCACCATCGCTCCCCGGTCTTCCCCGTAAGGAGCATATCGGCGACAGGAACAGAAAACCTGAGCCGACAATGTCAGCCATATCTGACTGAGCAGCAGGAAGAGACCCGCAGTATACGTGCCGATGCGGTCACAATGCCGCGCACCTGAGCGACAGTTACGCCCCCGCGATCATCATCCCCTCAACCCGAATCGTAGGCACCGCACTCGCTCCCCCGAAACACCAGGTCATTCCCCATCGCCACCATATTCTTGTACATGTCCTTCAAGTTCCCGGCGATCGTAATCTCCTCGACCGGATACGCCAGCTCGCCGTTCTCGATCCACATCCCGCTCGCCCCCTGCGAGTAGTCCCCCGTCACCAGGTTCACCCCGAAGCCCATCATCTCGGTCACATAAAGCCCGCTCTTCACACCGCCGATGATCTGCTCCGGCGTCTGCGTCCCCGGCTCCAGATAGAAGTTGTCCGCGCCCGATCCCCGGATTTCCCGCCAGCCCCCGCGAAGCATTCCCGTCGACCGCATCCCCAGCTTCCGCGCCGTATAGGTATTCATCACATAGCTCTTCAGCATGCCGTTCTCGACCAGCACCGTCCGCCGCGTCGGCAGACCCTCGCCATCGAACGGCGACGTCCCAAACCCGCCCACGCGCTGCCCATCGCGCTCAAAGACCATCGTCCCGTCATCGACCACCGTGATGTTCTCGCCCGCCACCCGCTCGCCCAGCATCGCCGTTGAACATCGACGCATTGCGATAGATCGCATCGCCATTCGCCGCCTCGAAGATGTTGCCCATGATCGACTTCGCAATCTCCGGCGAAAACACCACCGGAGCCTTCTGCGTCTTCACCTGCCGCGCTCCCAGCCGCCGCAGCGTCCGCTGCGCCGCAATCCGCCCAATCTCCTCCGGCGTCCTCCAGCTCCCGCACCGTCCGCGCGCTCGAGTACCAGTAGTTCCGCTGCATCTTGCCCTTCTCGTCATGCGCAATCGGCGCGCCGAAAAGCCGCAGTACGACCGCCGGTACTCCCCCGCAAACCCACGCGAGTTCACCAGGATCTTGTGCGACGTCGCCGTATCGAAGTCGCCGCCGCCCGAGTTCTGGATGCGCGTGTCATACGCCATCGCCGCCGCCTCGCACCGCCGCGCCATCTCGATCCGCTCCGCCGGAGGCATCTCGTTCACATCCTCGAAGTAGAGCCCCATGCCCGCACCCGGTCGCTCCCGTCCAGCACCGCCCCTGGCCGCCCAACTCCCCCGCCTCCGGCAGCCCCGCAAACGGATCCTCGCTGGTAATCTTCGCCAGCTCCATCGCACCCGCCACCAGCCGCTCAATCGACTCCTCCGAAAAGTCCGACGACGACGTACTCGCCACCCGCTGCCCCACAAACACCCGCAGCCCCACCGCCCGCGACCCGGACTCCTTCAGCGTCTCCACCTGCCCCAGCCGCACCAGCGCCGAAAACTCCTCGCCCTCATACACCACCGCTTCGGCATCGGTCGCCCCAGCCTTCAGCGCCTTGCCAAGCACATCGGACTGTCTCAGCCATTTCTCTGAGATCCGAGTGATTTACCGTACCGAAAGCGATGCCATGAATTCGTCTCCTAAGCTTGGTAATAGCAGTCGATCAGGCGCAGTTTTGCTGCCAGTTCTGTACTCTGCATGTGCTGGACTGCTCTCCATCCAGATCACGCCACTATGGACGCGTGCTGGCTTGTAAGCACACTGGGCACAGTGAGCTGACACCTAGATCTCGAACGTCTTCATCAACCTCAGTTGCTGAAATTCAAATGCTCGATTGACGCCTATGCCAGTCCACTTCTGAGTCTGTACGAATCTCATGCATCAGTTCTCCATGACAGAATGCTACGGCACAGTAGTCGGAGCTTCCTGCGCCCATCTGTTACGCAGCGCACTTGCTCTTAAGACACCGTGACTGTCGCTCCTACTGAACCGGCGTCCCCGACATCCGGCTCTCACGCCCATCCGTCGCCTTCAAAAAATGCATCCCCGCCGCACAATACTCCGAGTCCGCTCTTCAGCTTGTGCTCGATGTGCGGCGCCGGCCCAGTTCTCCGACTGCGCCGCTTCACCACCTTCACCGCGCCGCCGCAGTCCTTGCAGCGAAACTCCGTGTCGTTATCCTCCAGCGCCTCGGCAATCGTCTTCACCTTCCAGAACGGCTCATACCCACCGGCCGCCCGCACCCGCCGCCGCTTCACCTCGCACTCCACAAACATCTCGCGTTCGACTCGCCATGGCTCATCTCCTCTATCTTTCCGTTATCCTGCGTCTGAGCGGTTCTTTCCGATGTACTGCACGCAAGCTCGAACTCGCGCTGAAACCGGAACTATAACCATCATCTCAACCGACAAGCCTCTAAGCGACCGGCTTCTCCGACCACCGGCTCACACGTCCATCCGTCGCCTTCTTGAACCGCAGCCCGCCGGGCAATACTCCGCATCGGCCGTACGCTTGTGCTCCACATACGCCAGCGTGCCCTCCTTGTTCGTCTTGCCCAGCACCTTCACCTCGCCACGGCAATCCTTGCAGCGGAACTCCGTATCGGTATCCGACCAGCGCATCCGCAACATTCTTCACCTTCCAGAAGGGCTCATACCCGCCGCCCTCCTTCACGCGCCGCCGCCTCACTTCGCACTCGTACATCTTTTCCCGTTCCGCAGCCGCCATGCTCTTACCGTCCCGTTCCGCCCGACCGTCATCCGGTCGAGCTTTACCGTCGGCATGCCCACACCGACCGGCACACTCTGCCCCTGCCTTGCCGCAGGTGCCAATCCCTTCGTCGAGCGCAAGATCATTGCCCACCATCGACACATACTTCAGCGCCTCCGGCCCATTGCCGATCAGCGTCGCGCCCTTCACCGGCCGCGTCACCACGCCGTCTTCGATCAGGTAGGCCTCGCTCGCCGAAAACACAAACTTGCCGTTCGTGATGTCCACCTGCCCGCCGCCGAAGTTCACCGCATACAGCCCGCGCTTCACGCTCTTGATGATGTCTTCCGGCATGTCCTCGCCGTTCAGCATGTAGGTGTTCGTCATCCGCGGCATCGGTGATATGGTGATAGCTCTCGCGCCGTCCGCTGCCCGTGCTCGTCGTCCCCATCAGCCGCGCACTGAAGCTTGTCCGTCAGATAGCCCTTCAGAATGCCGTTCTCGATCAGCACATTCTCCTGCGTCGGAGTCCCCTCATCATCCACATTGAGCGACCCGCGCCGGTTCGGCATCGTCCCGTTGTCGACCACCGTCACCTTCTCGACGCCACCTGCTGCCCGATCAGCCCCGCAAACGCGCGAAGTCTTCTTGCGGTTGAAGTCCGCCTCCAGCCCATGCCCCACAGCCTCATGCAGCAGCACTCCCGGCCATCCCGGCCCCAGCACCACCTCCATCTCGCCCGCCGGAGCATCCACCGCCCCCAGCTGCAGCATCGCCGTCCGCGCCGCCTCCCGCGCAAAGTGCTCCGGGCTCTTCGCCCCCTCAAAGAAGTCCAGCGCCACCCGCCCGCCGCCGCCGCTCGTCCCCCGCGCCGTAGTTCGCGCTACCGTCCTGCGCAATCACAAACACATTCAGCCGCGCCAGCGGCTGCGTATCGCTCGCAAACGTCCCATCGCGAAGCCGCCACCAGGATCCGCCGCAGCTCATCGTTGAACCCCGCCCGCACCTGCGTAATCCGCGAGTCGTACGCCCGCGCCGCCTTATCCGCCCGCTGGATCAGCTTCAGCTTCTCCGCGATCTCCGCATCGCCGTCGCACCCGCAATCGGATACAGCGTCGGCGTCTCCGTATGCGTAAACCCCTGCATCTGCTCCTTCGCCGGCCCGCTCGCAATCAGCGCCGCCGTCCGCGCCGCCTGCAGCAGCCGCTCCGAACTCGAAAGATCGTCCGTATACGCAAAGCCCGTCCGCTCGCCGCTCAGCACCCGGATCCCGCAGCCCACGCTGATCCCCTGGCTCGCCGACTTCACCAGCGACTCATCAATCCCCAGCGAGGTCGACGTAACCGACTCAAAATAAAGGTCCGCATACTCCCCGCCCGCCGACAGCGCCTCGCCCAGGCACCGCTCCATCAGCCGCTCCGATATGCCCAGCTTCTCAATGAAATATCGCTTATGGTCCGGAACCAAACTAGTCATTCTCTATAGTCTAGGCGGTAAGTCAAGCCCCGGCAAACGCAAGCAGGCCCGGACTGCCCCCACCGCGTCGGCTCTCCGCCTCAAGACCTCTGTCAAACGCCTTCCCAGCTAGAACCCGCTAACTTAAAGGTATGGCCGTTCACTCGCCCTATGACGCAGGAGCGGGGGATCTCATCAACACTTCCGCGACCACCCCTGACGCTCTGACCGTCAAGCAGCAAAAGCACATCCCGGCGCTCGACGGCCTGCGCGGTGTCGCCGTCATCGCCGTGCTCCTATACCACTACGCCGGCGGAAATCGATCACACTTTGCCCTGGTGCGCTTCGGCGCCCACATCCTCAAAGCAGGCTGGGCCGGTGTCACTCTTTTCTTCGCGCTCTCCGGCTTCCTCATCACCGGCATCCTCTGGGACTCGTTCGGCAAACCACACTGGTGGCGTAACTTCTACGCCCGCCGGTCGCTTCGCATCCTTCCCCTCTATTACCTTGCGCTCCTCCTCCTTCTGCTCGGAGCCGTCTACGCCGGAACGCTACACGCCGCTCTCAACCGCATCTGGATCCCCGTCCTGTTCCTCGAGAACATGCCCCGCCTCTCCGACCTCTCCGCCCAGATCGCCTCTCCGCTCGCCATCTTCCACTTCTGGAGCCTGGCCGTCGAAGAGCAGTTCTACCTCATCTGGCCTCTTCTGCTGGTCCTGCAGCGCTCCCGCAAACACGCGCTGTCTCTCTGCCTCGGCATCTTCCTGCTCTCCGCCTGCTTCCGCGCCGTCGTCTGGACAGTATTCCCCAATCCGTTCGACTATTGGCAGTTCCTCCTATCCCGCGCCGGAGAACTCAGCCTCGGCGGAGCACTCGCCATCCTCTACCGCAGCCGCAGCTGGCACGCAGTCGGGCGCTGGGCACTCCCCGTCGCCATCGCCTCCCTTCTGGGGTTCGTCGCATCCAGCCTCGTCGCCCGCACCGCGGATCTCCTCAGCCCCGTCCAACTCATCGCCGGCCTCCCCTCCATCACCCTCTTCTGCGTCAGCCTCATCGCGCTCTCGCTTCAGGCAGGAGCCGTCCAGCGAGCCATGAGCGCGCCTTGGCTCCGCTGGATCGGTTCGCTCAGCTTCGGCATCTACGTCTACCACATCCTTCTCGGAAACCTCTTCCGGGCGGCAGCCGCCGCGCTCTTCATTCGCCATGGCGAGACCGCCGTTCTCGCAGGGCAGTTTCCCATCGTGATCGCCGGTTCGATCGCCGCCGCGTGGCTCTCCTTCCGCTTCTTCGAGACACCCTTTCTCCGCCTCAAGCGGCGTTATCCCTCAGCGCCGGCCGCCTGAGCTCTCAAGGCTAAGCCGTCCGGAGGCACTCCTCCAGGATGTCCAGCGCCACGTCCGCCTCCTCCTGCTTCAGGATCAGCGGCGGGGCCAGCCGGATCGACGTCTCCCCGCACCCTAGAATCAGCAGCCCGCGCTCAAACGCCATCTCCACCACCCGGTCCCGCAGCTCCGGCGCCGGCTCCCGCGTCGCCTGGTCCTTCACCAGCTCGATCCCGATCATCAGCCCGCGCCCCCGTACATCCCCTACGTTCCCGTGCTTCGCCGGCCACGTCCGCAGCCGGTCGAGCATCGCCCCGCCCACCTCCGCCGCGTTCGCAATCCCTTCGCGCTCAAGCACATCCATCGTCGCCAGAGCCGCCGCGATCGACACCGGGTTGCCCCCAAACGTCGACGCATGCGACCCCGGCTTCCAGTCCATGATCTCCGCCTTCGCCATGCACACACTCAGCGGCATTCCCGACGCAATCCCCTTCGCCGAGCAGAGGATGTCCGGCTCCACACCCGTATGCTGGATCGCCCACCACTTGCCCGTGCGCCCCGCGCCCGATCTGCACCTCGTCCGCCACCAGCAGAATCCCGTGCCGGTCGCAGATCCGCCGCAGCTCCTGCATAAACACCGTCGGCGCTACAACATACCCACCCTCACCCTGGATCGGCTCCACAAAGATCGCCGCCACCTCCTCCGGCGGCAGCGTCGTCTTGAACAGCTTCTCCTCGATAAACCGCGCACATCCCAGCGCAAACTCCTCCTCCGCCTGCGGTCCGCCCGAGCAGCCACGATACGCATACGGATACCGCACATGCGTCACGCCCGGCACAAACGGCGCAAACCTCCGCTTCTGCTGCGGCTTCGATCCTGTCAGCGAGAGCGCTCCCATCGTCCGCCCATGAAACGCCCCATAGAACGCGATGATCCCCTGCCGTCCCGTGTGATAGCGCGCCAGCTTCAGCGCGCACTCCACCGCCTCCGCGCCCGAGTTGCCGTAATAAAACTTGTGCGGCCCCTTCATCGGCGCAATCGCCGACATCCGCTCCGCCAGCTTGCACCATCCCCTCGTAATAAAAGTCCGTCCCCGACATGTGGATCAGCTCAGCCGCCTGCGCCTGGATAGCCGCCACCACCTCCGGGTGGCAGTGCCCCGTCGAGCAAACCGCGATGCCCGCCGCAAAGTCCAGAAACTCATTCCCGTCCACATCCTCGATCCGCACTCCGCGCCCGCGCTTCGCCACCAGCGGATAGCTCCGCGTGTACGACGGCGACATGTACCGGTCGTCCGCGTCCACAATCGCCCGCGCCTTCGGCCCCGGCAGCGGTCCGTTGATCTTCGGCCCCCACTCGCTTCGCACCCTCGTTCTTGGGCATCCGTCCATCGCGATCGATCTCCTGCATCACAGCACTTGTGCTCTGATCCAACATGGCAACTCTCCTCTTCGGCTCTGGTGTCCGAATACACGGACACGGAACGTCAGCGCCATCCCACATCCGGGGAAGGCAACGCACAACAGAGTGAAAAGGAGATTAGTCGCCGGAGAAGAGGTTCGGCCGGGCCATGCACGGAGGCACGCACCCGCGATCAAACAGACCGCAGAAGCCGGCCGAAGCAGTCGTCTTGGAGAAAAGCGTCAGCATCGCAAAAACACCTGGAGCGTCAGCAGAAATCGTCGTCCCAACCGGAGCACCACAAATCTTCATCCCGACCGGAGCGCAGCGCAGTGGAGGGACCTGCTTCCGCCGGCCGACTTACGGTACGCTCGATGCACCCGAGTCTCCTCCTGCCTGTCCTGCTACTGGCAAGTGAAATCTGCGCCAACATGTCAGACTAGAGAGGCGCATCCGTCCCAAAACGGACCCACTCTCTGAAAGCCGGTATCTCCCGTGAGCACCCAAACCGTCCCAATCGCCCGCCACCAAACCCAGCCTCCGCACCGAAACCCTCGACCTCCTCCACCACCTCGGCGTCCCCGAGCCCAGCCTTCACCAGCGGCACCCTTCCCGCCCACACCCCCATCACCGGCGAGCACCTCGCCCACATCCCCATCACCCCAGATCCCGCCGCCGCCATCGCGCCGCGCTCACCAGGCCTTCCTCCACTGGCGCACCGTCCCCATGCCCCGCCGCGGAGAGCTCGTCCGTCTCCTCGGCGAAGAGCTTCGCGCCAACCTCGATCCGCTCGGCCGCCTCGTCACCATCGAGGCCGGCAAGATCCTCTCCGAAGGCCGCGGCGAAGTGCAGGAGATGGTCGACATCTGCGTCTACGCCACCGGCCTCTCCCGCACCATCGGTGGCGTCACCGTGCAGTCCGAGCGCCCGCACCACCGCATGATGGAGCAGTGGCACCCCCTCGGCGTCACCGGCATCATCTCCGCCTTCAACTTCCCCGTCGCCGTCTGGAGCTGGAACGCCGCCCTCGCCCTCGTCTGCGGCAACTCCGTCGTCTGGAAGCCCTCCGAAAAAACCCCCTTCACCGCCCTCGCCACCCAGGCCCTCTTCGAGCGAGCCGCCCGAAAATTTGCCGAGCAGCACCCGGGCGACCTCCCGCCCAACCTCTCCACCCTCCTCCTCGGCGACCACACCGTCGGCGAAGCCCTCGTCGACTCCCCCCTCGTCCCCCTCGTCTCCGCCACCGGCTCCACCCGCATGGGCCGAGCCGTCGGCCCCCGCCTCGCCCGGCGCTTCGCCCGCCCGCTCCTAGAGCTCGGCGGCAACAACGCCGGCATCGTCTGCCCCTCCGCCAACCTCGACCTCACCCTCCGCGCCGTCGCCTTTGCCGCCATGGGCACCGCCGGCCAGCGCTGCACCACCCTCCGCCGCCTCCTCGTCCACCAGGCCGTCTACGACCAGCTCCTCCCCAAACTCCGCCGCGTCTACGGGACCGTCACCGTCGGCGACCCCCGCTCCCCCGAAACCCTCGTCGGCCCCCTCATCGACCGCCAGGCCTTCGAAGCTATGCAACAAGTCCTCACCCAGGCCCGCACCGAAGGCACCCAGATCACCGGCGGCGAACGCATCAACATCTCCGCCCGCTCGGCGAACTCTGAAGCCACCGAATCGGGTGCCCCACCCTCTCCGGTCTCATCGGAAAGGGTGGGGTCCGAAGCGCCACAACATGATGGGGACAGCCCGGAAACCACCCCGAAGCCTTCTACGTCCGCCCTGCCCTCGTCGAACTCCCCACCCCACTCGACCCCGCTCTGATGAGCTTGGTCAAACAAGAGACCTTCGCCCCCATCCTCTACGTCCTCCGCTACGAGACCCTCGACGAAGCCATCCGCCTCCACAACGACGTCCCCCAGGGCCTCTCCTCCTCGATCTTCACTCAGGATCTCGGAGAGGCCGAAACCTTCCTGGGCGCCACCGGCTCCGACTGCGGCATCGCCAACGTCAACATCGGCCCATCCGGAGCCGAGATCGGCGGAGCCTTCGGCGGCGAAAAAGAGACCGGCGGCGGCCGCGAATCCGGCTCCGACGCCTGGAAGGCCTACATGCGCCGCTCCACCAACACCATCAACTACGGCAAATCCCTCCCCCTCGCCCAGGGAGTCGTCTTCGACGTCGACGAATAACCGCCCAAGATCCCTTCACCCAAAACCCCTCGCCCAGGACCCTTCTATGTCATCCTCTGAAACCGACCCACCTCGTCAGCACGCTTCCACTGGGCCGGCCATCCCGCAGCCTCCCGAGCCCACCCACGCCGAGCGCACCCGTACGCTCCTCTCCGTCTCTTCTGTCGCCACGCTCTCCACCCTCTCGCGCAAGCACCCCGGGTTTCCCTTCGGATCTCTGATGCCGTTCGCCCTCGATCCCGCCGGACGTCCGCTCTTCCTCATCAGCAACATGGCCATGCACACCCAGAACCTCA
This sequence comes from uncultured Acidobacteriaceae bacterium, assembly GCA_963778445.1. Classification (GTDB taxonomy): domain Bacteria; phylum Acidobacteriota; class Terriglobia; order Terriglobales; family Acidobacteriaceae; genus Edaphobacter. Next base: position 1,232,604 of record CAVZUG010000001.1, read on the forward strand.
AGGCCGACCCCCACGCCAGCCTCTTTGTCGCCCGCAACGGAGCCGACGAAGATCCTCTCGGCGCAGCTCGCGCCACCCTCGTCGGCCTCGCAGAGCCCGTGCCCCCGCCCGATCTCCCCTCCGCCCGCGAGCTCTACCTCGCCCGGCACGAGAACAGCCGCTACTGGGTCGACTTCGCCGACTTCTCCTTCTTTCGCCTCAACCCCATCGACCTCTACTACGTCGGCGGCTTCGGCGTCATGGGCTGGGTCGCCGCCGCCGACTACACCGCGGCTCTCCCCGACCCGCTCGCCGCCGCCTCCGCCGGCATCCTCGAACACATGAACGCCGACCACGTCGATGCCATGATTCTCCTCGCACGCACCCACGCATCGCTCGAAGCCACCGCAGCCGCCATGACCTCGGTCGACCGCCTCGGCTTCACCCTCCGCCTCACCACCCCCGACGGCATGAAGGGCACTCGCATCAACTTTCCCCGCGAAGTCCACAACCCGCAGGACACCCGCTCCGCCCTGGTCGAGATGGTGCAAAAGGCCCGCCTTCGGCCTGCTGCCGTATAGCGTCTAAAGGCGTGTCAGCATTCCCTGCTTCAGCCGAAACCGCTCCCCCCGCCACACCACCGTATCCCCCGCAAAGCTCCACACCCAGAACCCCAGCCCAAAAAAATCCCGCACCGGCAGCAGCCACAGGTCCCGCAGCACCTGCCCATCCCCCAGCACTCCCACCCCCACCGAAAGCGCCACCGCCACCCGCGCCAGCAGCACCAGGCTCAGCAGCGCAAAAGTCCAAAGGGCAAATCCGCTCGCCACGCATAAAAGCACCGCCCAAGGCACGCAGAACGTCACCCCCAGCCCCACATACCCCCACTTGCGTGAATCCCGCACCGTCCGCGCCCAACGCACCTGGTGATCCCGAAATGCCCCAAACGAATACGCCGGCACGGTCGTCGTCACCACCTCCCCGCACAGCTCCACCCGGTACCCGGCCTTTGCGATCCGCGCCCCCAATTCGTAGTCGTCCGCCAGGCACCCCAGCACCGCCTCGAACCCGCCCGCCTCTTCAAGCGCCGCCCTTCGCATCGCCAGTGTCGAACCCAGCCCAAACCGGATCCCGCCCTCCAGCATCCGCGCCGTCAGCACCCCCGGCATAAACTCCGTCGAGATTCCCAGCGCCTCCATCTTCGACCAGATCCCCACCCGGCGCCGCGGCCCTGCTATAGTCCGGCCCACGTACGGCGCCGTCACCATGCCGACACGGTCATCCGCAAATCCGCGCATCACCCGCGTCAGGTACCCCGGCCCCACCGCAATATCCGCGTCGTTCACCAGCACATACTCACATTCCGCAAACCGGAGCATCTGCGCAAGGTTGCTCACCTTCCCGCTCATTCCCAGCCGCTCCGGACACACCAGCAGCCGGATCGTCACCTCCGGAAACTCTCTCCGCAGCCGCTCCACCAGCGCACACGCCGGATCCTCCGCCTCGCTCACCCCAAACAGGAGCTCGTACGGGCCCGCATACTGCTGCCGGCAGTGGCTCACCAGAGCCTCGTACATGCGGTCGTCCACACCCTTCAGGGGCTTCAGCACGGAGACAGCCGGCGCAAACCCCGGCGCCCCCGCCCGCCCCCGCAGCCACCGCGAAAACGCCCGCACCCCCAGAAGCGCCAGTGTCATATACACCAGACCGCTCAGCGTCAGCAGCACCAGCACCCCTTCGATCACGACCGCCATTCAGCCAAGTCTACGCAACACCGTGGCGCAAGCTCCGTACCGAATAGCTAACTTCAGCTGACGAGAAGCAGAGGCCTTGAAATGCCCTTTCGGGCCAACGGCCCGCACACAACAGCCCCCAATTCGGATGCGGCCCACAAAAGGGAAAGCTGAAGGCCTGACACAAAGGCGAGCACGCCACCCGCTTGAGAACCGCTCTAGCACCCCACTACGCAACCACAGATCCGCACCGAACGACGCTCTTTGCCTTCCTCGCAGCCGGCTCAGACCGTCATCACTTCCTTCTCCTTCGCCTTGTACAGATCCTCCACCCGCCGGATCTCCGCATCCGTCAGCTGCTGCACCTCGTCGTTCGCGCGCTTCTCATCGTCGGCCGAGATCAACTTGTCCTTCGCCGCCTTCTTGATCTGCTCGTTGCCGTCCCGCCGGATGTTGCGGATCGCCGTCTTGTGATCCTCCAGCGTCTTGTTCAGCTGCTTCACCACATCCTTGCGCCGCTCCTCCGTCATCGCCGGAATCGGCACCCGGATCACCTTTCCGTCCGTCATCGGATTCAGCCCTGTCCCCGACGTCCGGATCGCCTTCTCGATCGCACTTACCATACCCACGTCGTAAGGCTGCACCAGGATCAGTGTCGGCTCCGGCGTCGATACCTGCCCCATCTGCGCCACGGGAGTATCCGTCCCGTAGTAGTCCACCTTCACCTGGTCGAGCATGTGCACATTCGCACGCCCGGTGCGAGCCGATGCCAGATGCGCCCGGAAGTCCTCCACCGACTTCTCCATCCGGCTCTTCAGTTCGCCATGCACATCCTTCAACGCCACAATGCTCGCCATCGCCGATGCCATCGATTCACCTCATTCGGTCAGAAAGATGCGTCCGCTCAGCACGGACGCAAGTACAGATTGTAGACGAACCGAACCGGCAGGAGGCTCACCGCGAATGCGGCAACACCCTTCAGTACTGGCTCACCGCAATCGCCGCTCCCGTCGCGCTCACCGCATTGTTGATCCCCGAGACCCGCAAGCCGCTCCCATCCGCGCCCGCCTGGATCTGCAGGCCTGCCTTGAACGCCGCCTGTTGCAGGATTAGCACGCATCCCTCCGGCGTGGCGTTCGCAGGCAACGCCTCCGTCACCGTCTTTCCCGTCGCCCCGTTAGTCACCGCGATCGTCCCCGGAGTCGACCCCGGCCCATGCACGAAGCTCACCTGTATACCCTGCGAAGCCTGCACGGCCGCACTGGTATCAACAGGCGGCGGCGCATCCCCAGGCACCGCCGCGTTTGGTGGCTGCGCCGCAGCCGCTCCCGCTGGAAACACGTTGTACAGCGCATCAAACGGCGTCCCGCTCGTCTGCTCGGTACCCGCATACGGATACAGGCACTTCCCGTTCTCCAGCCGCCCGGGCTGAAGCCCCTTGTCGCCAAACATTCTGAACGGTGCCCGGCACACATACAGCGGAGTTCCGTCAGTGTCGTAGCCGCCCGGGACCAGGGCGCTCACGTTGCCATCGAAGTTGCGCCACTCCGCCGGTCCGCTGGCGACCTCGTAGCTGTCCAGCTTCCACTCCTTCCCGTTATAGCTGACGCTGCACTGCCCACCGATCCACTTCCCCGGCAGCAGCGCATTGTTGTAGTAAGCCCGGCACACATAGAGCGGCTCGTTCGGCTTCGATCCCTTCCCTCCCGCTCCCACAATCGCGCCGGCTCCCGGCGTAAACGGAGATTGCGCCGCCTGCCAGCTCACCGAGCTCGGGCCCGGCTGGTACGGCCCCGGTGGCGCTTGGCTCACATTGGAGTTATTGCCGTTATTGTTCGCTCCGGGGATATGCCCCAGACCATCACTCGGCGTACAGTTCGGTCCTACCCAAAGACCATCCGGGCTCAGGGTCACGCCCGGATCAACCAGCCTGCATCCCGGCAGCTGCGGTGGAGGAGGCTGCGGATACGGGTACGGTGGATACGGATACGGCGGATATCCACCACCGGCGCCATACAACACCTCAAACGGTGCGCTCTGCACCATCTCCCGTCCACCCAGCGGGAAGTGACACGTCCCGTCACCCACCAGCTTTCCCGGCTGAAACCCAAAGTCCGCCGGTGGAAAGTTGGTCGTGTAGTGCACCCGGCACGAGTACAGCGGACTCCCGTCCGGCTCGTTGCCCATCTGGATCAGACCCCTGGTGTTGCCGCGGTATCCTCCCCAACGTGCAGTCCCATACGCCACCTCATACGTCTGCATCACGTCTTCGGAGTTGTTGAACGCAACGTTGCAGTTGCCGCCGACCCACTTGCCCGGTACCAGGCTCCCGCCATCCTGCGCCCGGCACACATACATCGGAGCCCCCGGGTTCGGATCGTTTCCAGGCCCACCCACGATGGCCCCGGCGCCAGGCGTGAACGGCGACCGCGCGCGTTGCCACGAGACACTCTGCCCCGGAAGCCAGCCCTGCGCCCATGCGAGTTCAGACAGTGGCAGCAGAAGGGCCGACGCGATCATCAGCGGAAGGACCTGGCCGTACCGAGCTTTCATTCGAAATCCCTCAAAGCTTCGTCTCAACCCGCCCGGCCCGCTGAGTTGGCGAACCATTATCTCGCTGCTTCGTCTGGCTGCCGCAACTTTCTTCGCACGGCCTCCCTGCTGCTTTCGCACGGCCTCCCTGCTGCATCAGTCACGCTTCACCTCACCGGCCAATGCTTCACAAACGCTGCAGTCGTCGGCAAGCCTCCTGCAGATCCGCATCCTTCTTGGCAAAGCAGAATCGCAGGAGGTCCTCGCCACGATTGCGCTCCCCTGGCCTGCTCGCAAAGAACGCCGAACCTGCCACTGCGGCGACGCCAGTCTCCCGCAGCAGCGCCCGCGCCTTCTCCGCGCCCGTCTCCCCCGGCAGCCGCGACGCGTCCGCCAGAATGTAGTACGCCCCGTCCGGTACATCCGGAGTCATCCTCGCAGCCCCAAGCGCGTCCACCAGCATCGCCCGCTTCGCCTCGTGCTCAAGCGCCAGCTTCGCATAGAACGGTCGCCCCAACTGCTCCAGCCCCGCTGCACACCCATGCTGCGCCGGCGCAGGCGCGCACACGTACGTCAGATCATGAAAGTACCCGATCGACGGCAGCCACTTCGCATCAGCGACCAGATACCCCACCCGCCACCCCGTTACCGAAAACGTCTTCGAGAATCCCGAGATCAGCACCGTTCGTTCGCGCATTCCTGGCAAGGACCACGGGCTCACATGCTCCGCATCCCCGTAAACGAAGTACTCATAAATCTCATCGGTAAACACAAACAGGTCGAACTCCCGCGCAATCTCCGCGAGACCCTCCAACTCCGCCCGCGTGAAGACCTTTCCCGCCGGATTCGACGGCGTATTCACCACCATCGCCCGCGTCCGGCTCGTCACAGCCGCCCGCACCTGCGCAAGATCGAGACCCCACCCACTCTGTCCGGCAGCCGGAGCCTCCATTGCGACCGCGACCGGAACACACCGCGCGGCCCGCAGCGTGCCCGCGTGATAGCCGTAAAACGGCTCAAACAACAGAACCTCGTCGCCAGGGTTCAGCAAAGCCTGCACCGCCGCATGGAGAGCCCCCGTAGCTCCACTCGTGACCAGCACCTCGCGCTCCGCATCCACCACCAGCCCGGTCGTCAGCTCCACCTTTGCCGCAATCGCCCGCCGCAGCCGCGCAATCCCGTCCAGCCGTGTGTAGATGTTGTGGCCTTCGCGCATTGCATTCTGCGCAGCGTCCATCACCACCGGCGGCACCTCCGTATCGCACACACCCTGCGCCAGGTTCACGCCGCCCACCGCGTCGCACGCCACAGTCATCGCGCGGATCTCAGACTGCAACACCCGCGGCGCCAACTCACTCAGTCCCAGCATTGTCCCGCCTCCATGCACAAGCATCATTCTCCCACCGCCCGTCTTGCTGCTGCATTGGCTTGATCTCACGCAAGCCGCAACTCACAATCTCTGAATCCCTCCACCCTCTCCCGCACTCTCATCCCCAGTGCAATCACCAACCGCCATCACCAGGAGTCTCCATGCCTCACCTTCTCAAGCTTGATGTAAGTCCCCGCGGCGATCACTCCGTCTCGCGCCGCCTCGGCAAGCAGTTCCTGGCTGACTGGCAGAAGAATCACGCCGGCGCACAGGTCACCACGCGCGACCTCGCCACCAACAACCTCCCTTACGTGGATCTCCAATGGATCCAGGGCGCATACACCCCGCCCGACCAGCACACGGAACAGCACAAGGCCGCCCTCAAGATCTCCGACGACCTCATCGCCGAACTCACCGCTGCCGACCATCTCCTCATCACCACGCCCATGTACAACTTCGCCATCCCCGCCGTCCTCAAATCCTGGATCGATCACATCGTGCGCGCCGGCAAGGCCTTCAAGGTGACTCCCGAAGGCGCATACCAGGGCCTGCTCACGAATAAGAAGGCAACGGTCATCATCGCCAGCAGCGGATCGTATCCCGCCGGCACGCCGTACGAAGCCTACGACCAGGAGAGTCCATACCTCCGGCACATCCTTGGATTTATTGGCATCACGGATGTCACCTTCATCCGCGCCGGTGGCACCGCCGGCATATCCAGCGGCAAAACTACCTTCGAGGCCATAACCCAGAACCTCGAGCCCGAACTCGTCGCAGCTGCACGTTAGCCGCAGCTCTTCCCGAAGAAGAGAGACCCTGCCCATACTGGGCGAGGTCTCTGCCTCTCATCAGGCGGATGCAGGAGACCTGATCGAAGAAGGTGAGATGGACCGGCGCTTCGAACGCTCATCAAAGGTTAGTGCGGCTACGCTGAACAGCTGAAGCCGCTGCGACTACAGCGCAGCCAGCACGGTGTCTGCCACCCACGCGGCCTCGATGGCTGCCGCGACATCATGGACCCGCACCACATGCGCTCCGGCGAGTATTGCAGCAGTGTTTGCCGCAATGGTCGCGTGGAGCCGCTTGGCAACCGGCGGCGGCGAGTTGGTGAACGTAGTGCCGATGTGCGTGCTCGAAAGCGCATGCGCCAGAAAGCCCTTGCGTGATAAGCCCACAAGAATGGGGCGGCCAAGTGTGTGCAGCGAATGGAGCCGCGCCAGCAATGGGTAGTTCTCGCGTCCCAGTTTGCCGAAGCCGAAGCCCGGATCGAGGATAATGCGATCCGCCGGTATGCCGGCCCGCTTCGCTTGCTCGATGCACGCGCTCAGCTCCTTCCGCACCAGCGGCTCGATCGCAACCGGGTCCAGGCGCGGCAGCGTGTGCCACTCCGATGGTGTGCCGCGCGTGTGCATCAACACCACGCCCGGCGGCGGACTTCCATCCGCCAGCGTGCCCGCCATCGACTCGTCCCACGTCAGGCCGCTGACGTCGTTGACAATCTCTGCTCCCCCATCCATCGCGACCCGCGCCGTGGAGCCGTGATACGTATCCACCGAAAGAATCGCTCGCGGACGCTCTTTGCGGATCGCCTCAAGCACCGGAAGCAGGCGGGCCTGCTCTTCGGTGGGCGTCACCCGGATCGCGTTGGGCCGCGTCGACTCCGCTCCGATATCCAGAATGTCCGCGCCCCGATCGAGGATCTCCAGCCCGTGCTCCACCGCCGCATCGAGCGCGATGAACTTGCCGCCGTCCGAAAAGCTGTCCGGCGTGACATTCAGTATTCCCATCACCATCGTGCGCTCGCCCAGCTTCAGGCTCCGCGTGCGAAGCCGCCATGTGTGCCGGGGTCGAGGACTGTAAGGCATCCCGGCATTCTAGAGGCAAAGACCTTAGCCCTGCTTCCGACCCCCCGATGTTAGACTCCGCCCATGCGGGCGATGCATCGGCGGATCTTGGTCTTGGCACTCGGTGCAGCATGCGTTGGCGTTGCAAGCGGGCAGACCGCAAGTGTGATCTGTAGGCCGCTCCAGGCCGACACCGCTTGCACCCCACTTGCGCAGCAGGTTGCCGCCATGATCGCCGAGCCCGCCGTCTCCCGGGCGCACTGGGGTGTGATGGTGGCCGGCATCGATGGCACTCCGGTCTACTCGCTCAATGACGCGCAGTTCTTCCAGCCTGCCAGCAACACCAAGCTCTTCACGACCGCAGCGGCCATGGCTCTCCTGGGCGGCGGCAAAACCTTCCAGACAAGAGTCTTCGCGAAGAGTGCGGTCTCGAAAGACGGGCAGCTCGATGGCGACGTCGTTCTGCTGGGCGGTGGCGAGGCAAACCTCTCGGGCAGAGACCTGCCGTACCTTTCCCCCGCGCTCCGGCCAAAACCCGCGCCCGGAGCACCGCCTCCGCCCGAACCTGACCCATTGCGCTACCTGGCCGAGATGGCAGACCAGGTGGTCGCCACCGGCCTGAAGGTGATAACCGGAGACATAATCGGTGACGACACCCTGTTCCCCTGGGAGCCCTATCCGAGCGACTGGTCGATCGACGATGCCGTCTGGGGCTACGGCGCTCCCGTCAGCGCATTGACAATCGCCGACAACCAGCTCCGGCTGACAATCAAACCCGCAGCGCGTCCGGGAGATCCCGCAACCGTGGACCTGCAGCAGGCCGTTCCCTTCTACGTCGTGAAAGCAACGGTCACCACGGCGCCCGCAAAGAGCACCGCAGGCGGTGTGCAGGTCGAACGAGCTCCCGGTTCCCATGAACTGCGCGTCTACGGCCTGATCGCGGCAGATGCGCCCGCCGACGTCGAAGAGGTGGCAATCGAGGACCCCGCGGCCTACGCAGCGATTGCCTTCAAAACAATGCTGGAGTCGCGGGGCGTCCAGGTTCACGGCCGCGCATTAGCCCATCATCGCCTGGCCATGTCACCGCGAGGATTTCTCAGTCAGGCACGCGAGCAAATCACCCTTCCGCAGACATCTGCGGAGCAGCCCGGCAGCGACGCAGCATCGGGCAAAACCCTGCCTGCCGCAACTCCGGAGCTCCTCGCAAACCACGTCTCTCCGCCTCTGCGCGAAGATGTCGTACTCACCAACAAGATCAGCCAGAACCTGCATGCGGAGCTGCTCCTGCACCAACTCGCTCTCGCCGCCGGCCAGGCTGGAACGGAACAGGGCACCGACGACGCCTCAACCGCGCAGGGAGCGCGAGTGGTCCGGCAGTTTCTCGTGAACGCCGGCATCGACCCCGACGACTTCGTCTTCTACGACGGCAGCGGCCTCAGCGGCCACGATCTCGTCACACCCCGCGCAACAGTAAGACTGCTCACATGGGCCTCCACTCAGCCCTGGTTCGCCGCCTGGAAGGCCTCGCTCCCAGTAGCTGGCGAGGACGGATCGCTCGCAACACGCTTCGCCAAAAGCCCCCTGAAAGACAAGCTCTTCGCCAAGACCGGCACGCTCGGCGAAGCCCGCGCCCTCAGCGGCTATCTCGAATGCGCCAGCGGCCGCACCGTCGCGTTCTCCGTCATGGTCACAGACCACGCACCCGGCGGACACGCCGATCAGGAGGTCATGGATCGCATCGTCACCGCCATCGCCGCGGCCAACTGAGGCGAATCCCGCAAGCGATGCGAGAATGGAAGAAGATGAGATTTTTTTGGGCGTGTCTGCTCGCAATTGGCCTCGGCATCACGGCAGCGGCAGCCTCCGGTTGCCGACAGACGTCCCCACCACTACCGCTCGATCAGCTGAACGCCCAGCAAAACCAGGGGCACGCCGTCTTCCAGACCCGCTGCGCTGCCTGCCACAACGACCGCATCGACCAGCCGCGCAACGGCCCCGCGCTCCTCGGCATCTTCAAAAAACCGTCGCTTCACAGCGGAGCGGCCGCCACCGACGAGCGCGTCACCGCCACCGTAATGCACGGACACGGAGCGATGCCGGCCATGGGCGCGCAGGTCGGCGATCAGGATATGCAGGATCTGTTGGCTTACCTCCACACGCTTTAACCAGCAGGCAACCGACCTTCTGCAAGGGAGTTGTAAATGGCCGAACGGCAGGGTGAACGAAAAGCTACAGCGCAGGGGAAAGGAGTTCTACTCCCAGGAGTGGCCGGCATCGCCATGTTCCTTCTGCTGCTCGCCTTGTTGAACACCTTCGCCGCGCTCAAGGGCGTCTTCGGCGCCGGCGGCGGCCGCTACGGTGTTCTCGCGCTCTGCACCCTGCTCGTCGTCGGAGTCTTCGGCATCCTGCGGATGCGCCGCTGGGGCTGGGCCATCGTCACCGCCGGCGCGCTCCTGCTCGCCGCCGGATACCTCTTCCTCTTCACGCGCACCCACCAGGCCCCCATGATCGTCCAGTCGCTCTTCGGCCTCGTCTTCTTCCTCTACCTCGTCCGCACCGAGGTCCGGGAGCGCCTGCGTTGACTCGAGCAGCGTCAGCGGGCCGCAAACGCCGCATGCTGCGGCTGATGAACCTCTGGCCGCCGCTGCTCGGAGCCGGCATCCGCGTCGTACGCATGGACCCCGACATGCACCAGATCGACGTCGAAATGAAGATGCGCGCCTGGAATCGCAACTACGTCGGCGCACACTTCGGAGGCAGCCTCTTTGCCATGACCGACCCGTTCTACATGATGATGGTGATGGAAAACCTGGGCCCCGGCTTCATCGTCTGGGACAAGGCCGCCTCCATCCGTTTCCGGCGCCCTGGCAAGGGAACCGTCCGGGCAGAGTTCCGCCTCACCCCGGAGCGCCTCGAAGAGATCCGAGCAGCCGTAAAGGCCGACGGCGTCTACGAGCCGAGGTTCGCAGTCGAAGTCCGAGACCAGGCCGGAGATCTCGTGGCCGAGATCGAACGCGTCCTCTACTGCGCAACCAAAGAGGCCTACGCAGCCAGGCAATCGCGGACGGCATCATCGAAGCCGTCATCTCGACCGAACCCTGAGCGAGCATCTTAGCTCGGCTCCGGGTGTTATCGGTCAAGCCGCCGAAGCACAGCGGAAAACACGGTTCCAGGATCGACGGAGAGCCCATCAATTCTATTCCCATGATTCGAGACGATAAAGGTGAAGTGGAGGTCCGGACTGGGCTGCCCACCGATCGTCTCTCGGTAGGTGATCGAGCCGGTGCAATCCCAGTTGAGCTGCTGGGTCCCGACGACCGTCTGGACGAATATCTGCCCGCCTATGCTGATCGTGCCCGTTCCCGTGTACGTACCGTTCGCATCAGCGGTGATCAGGCTGATCAGCTTTGCAGGAAGCAGCGGCGTGTTGGGCCCGGTGCTCAGATACCCTTCCCCCACAACACTGTAGGTGCCTTCGGTGGTTCTGTTGGAACAGCGCTCCGCCAGTCCACGCTGTGCTGAGAACGATAGGGCTGAGACAACGGAAAGCGCGATTGCGATCCGCTTGGACCATCGATGTTTCGTCATGTGAGACCTCCTTGCGGTAACGGGATCGGTTACGGTTTTGCAGAACTCCGATTCCCGCTTCCTGGGACCGCAAACTAAGAGAATCTGTGCCTCACGTCGATACACAGACGGTAGAGATTCGATCAAGAACGAATAAAGCGGTACTTTGTTTCAGGACTGACTTGACCTGGGCGGGCGTCCGGTAGGCTCCGCTTCGGTTGTGAGGAATAGCGATGCAGAGCCTGGTTCTCTACTTCGATCAGTTTGAACTGGACCTGAACTCCTATGAGCTGCGGAAGTTCGGCGCCGTCGTCAAGTTGGAAAGACTTCCCACGGAGCTGCTCATTCTGCTGGCGGAGAAGCGGGGACAGCTCGTCACGCGCGAAGAGATCATCCAGCGTCTGTGGGGCGAGGACATCTTTGTGGACACGCGCCAGGGTATAAACACCGCCATCCGCAAAATTCGGATGGCCTTGCAGGACGACTCCGATCATCCACGGCTGCTTCAGACGGTCGCTGGCAGAGGCTACCGCTTGCTCTCACCAGTCGTGTCCGGGGAGCCGATCGCCCAGAGACCGGCCGCGCCGGGAACGCCACCTCCACCCCCATCTCCACCTTCGGTCCTCGCGGGCGCAACCGCACGGAGTCGACGCTGGCTCATGCTGATCTTGATCGCAGGCGCTCTGCTCTTCTCGGCGGCTCTCTGGTCCTTTCGTCGCGAGACCGCTCATCCGGCTGTCGAACAGCGAGTCACCTCCAACTCTTCAGAAGCGCCCATTCGAGCTGCGGTCGTCTCTCCAGACGGCAAGTATGTCGCTTATGCCGATCCTGCGGGGCTCTACCTGCGCCAGATCTCCAGCGGCGAGACTCGCCCGTGGTCTCTGCCGAGAGACTTCGAAGCGTGGCCGAACAGCTGGTTCCCGGACAGCGTTCATCTGCTTGTCACCCGGTTTGAAGGGTCAACTCGCACCCGCAGTCTCTGGATCGTATCTCTGCTGGGCGGCAACCCGCAGAAGATCATGGACAACGCTGCTGGAGGCGTGGTCTCTCCAGACGGCTCCCGGATCGCGTACCTCCCGGGGCCTGAATTCGGCTCAGAACTTTGGCTTATGGACCCCAATGGAGCAAACACCAGACAGATCGCTGTTCCCGAAAAGATCAATCACCTGTTCGCTCGCGGAAGCTGGATCTTTACGGTCGCGTGGTCCCCAAACGGTAAACGGCTTGCCTATATCGAGTGCCACGGCACAACCGCGCCTGACCCGGCAGAGGACGACTTCTCTCTTCGGACGCGGGATGCCGACGGTGGCGATCTGCAGGTCATCCTCAGCAATCCTCAGCTCGGGCAGGCTCTCGCGTGGGAGTCTAACGGCCGCATTCTCTACGCCCGCCGCAACGATCCGCTCAGCGAACGAATTGACCAGGGAGTCTATTCCGTCCGCGTCGATCAGCAGACAGGCCGCGCTATCGCTAAACCCACATACATCACATCGGGTCAGGGCCGCATCGGCGGTCTCAGCGCCACACTGGATGGGAAGCGCCTTCTCCTTTGGAGAGTCAACACGCAATTTCAGGCCTTTCTTGCTGAACTCGATGAAGGTTCCCGGCGATTCAAATCGCAGCGCCGCCTTACCCTGGAAGCGAATGGCAACGTGGCAGAAGCCTGGACATGGGATAGCAAGGCGGTGCTCTTTGTCTCCAATCGAAACGGCACATGGCGGCTCTTCAGACAGACGATCGATGAGACCACGGCCGAGGAACTCGTGGCAGGCCGCAGCCTCTACCTCCCTCGCCTCAGCCCGGATGGAAAAGACGTTCTCTACCTGGCTGCGGACTGGCCGGACAACGGTTCCCATGCTGTCTCGGTCATGCGGCGATCCATGGCGGGAGGCGCTCCTCAACTGGTCTTGCGAGAAGAGGGGGTCGTCAACATCCAGTGTGCCCGCGCTCCCTCCCGTCTGTGCATGCTCAGCAAAATCGTGGGGGGCAATCACATCTTTCTCTCCTTCGATTTCGAACACGGCGAAGGTCGCGAGCTCACAAAGTTGACCGACGGCTTGCCCAACTGGAACTGGACCCTGTCTCCAGACGGACGAACACTGGCAATGTTCCTGAACCGCCGTCAGGTTCGTTTTCTTCATCTGGACAGCGGAGCGGCAAACGACGTCACCATCGACCAGTGGCCGATCTTCAATGGGGACTGGGCCACCGACGGCAAAAGCATCTTCATGCCGAGCATCACGTCAGATAACCGACCGGTGATCCTCGATGTCAACGAAACTGGCAGGGCTCGGGTGGTCTTGGAAGGCGATGCGAGCACCAGATTCGGATGGCTCCTTCAGTCTGGCGACGGTCACTATGGTCTTCTGGAAGAAGAGGTGCCCGGCGAAAATAATGTCTGGATGGTCGAACACTTCTGACCGCCCGGTGCCGGGTGCCCCATTCATGACAGTTTCACCGTCATGGGTGGGGTCCACACCAACGTCGGGTCCAGTCCCAACATCGGGTGCCCCATGTCTCGCTTCTGAGACATGGGTCTCCGCCTCGCCACTCCACCCATCCCAAAACCACAACATCCGCTTTGGCGTAGTTCCCCACCCAACCAGCTAAACTAGAACTAGACACACCAGGAGCCCGGCACGCGCCGGGCTCTCTTCCGTTAACCGGCCTGAGCCTCGTGGTACGAGCTCAGGCCCTTTCTTTTGAATATTTTGCACACAACAAGGGGGATGGGGCCCCACACATGACCGACACAATCCAGACCGCACCCAAACGCTTCCAGTGCCGCCACATCCACACCGAAGGCCGCCGCTGCGGCAGCGCCTCCCTCCGCGGGGAAGAGTTCTGCTACTTCCACCACACCTCCCGCAAGCCAGTCGCCAACCCGCGCGACCGCCGCTCCCGCCAGAGCACCTTCGACCTGCCCCTGCCCGAAGACCGCGGAGCCATCCAGCTCTCCCTCGGCGAGGTCCTCCGCCGCATCGCCGCCAACGCCATCGACCCCCGCCGCGCCGGCCTCCTGCTCTACGGCCTCCAGATCGCCGCTCTCAACCTCCCGCCTCACAGACCCGCAAACACCCGCCGCGAACCGGAAACGGACGTCGTCGAAGAGATCGTCATCCACCCCACCCACGGCGACCTCGCCCCAGCCTGCGAGCTCCCCGGCCCTGACGACCCCCGCGAAGGCTCGCTCACCGCCCTCCTCCTCAGAGAACTCCGCAAAGGCCACGAAGAGATCGAAAGGGAGTGCCGTGCCAAATTCGAAGCCGAACTCCAACAGGCAGTCGCAGCCCAAGCCGATGGACAAACCGAAACTGAAGCCGAACCCATCACCCTACCCGCCCTCAATGCCGCCGAAGCCACCAACCCCGCTTCTCCGGCAGTCATCCCGAGCGAAGCCGAAAAACCTGCTTCTCGCACTTCCTTGCCCTTGCCCTTGCCCTTGCTCTTGCTCTTGCTCTTGCTCTTGCCCTTGCCCTTGCCCTTGCCCTTGCTCTTGCCCTTGTTCTTGCTCTTGCTCTTGCTCTTCTGTCTGTCATTCCCGAAGGGAATCTGCTGTTGCCGTTGCTTTTGCCTGTTCCTTTGCTTGTAATTCAGGAGCGAAGCGGAGGAATCTGCTGTTGCCGTTGCTTTTGCCTGTTCCTTTGCTTGTAATTCAGGAGGGAAGCGGAGGAATCTGCTGTTGCCGTTGCTGTTGCCTGTTCCTTTGCTTGTCAGTCAGGAGCGAAGCGGAGGAATCTGCTGTTGCTCTTCAATCTGTCCTTCCCAAAATGAATCTGCTGTTCACCGCTGCTCTCACCGTCATTACTCCGAGTAAAACCGGGACGACACCAGGGATACAATCGATATCGTGCCCCAGACCGTCGCCGAGCTCGTTCAAATCGACCTTTCGCCGCGCAAACCCGCGCGCAAGCCCGAGTGGCTCAAGGCCCGGGCGCCCATGGGCGAGACCTTCCACAACCTCAAGAAGCTCGCGCGTGAGCTGAATCTCCACACCGTCTGCGAGAGCGCACAGTGCCCCAACATCGGCGAGTGCTGGAACCACAAGACCGCCACCTTCATGATGCTCGGCAACCTCTGCACTCGTCGCTGCGGCTTCTGTGCAGTGCCCAAGGGCAGGCCCGAGCCAATCGACCACGGTGAGCCCGCGCGCGTTGCCTACGCCGTAGCCCAGCTCGGCATCGCTCACGCTGTGATCACCAGCGTGAACCGCGACGACGACAACCTCGGTGCGGCGCGCGCATTCGTGAACGTCATCCAGGAGATCCGGCGCCAGGCCCCCGGCTGCCAGGTCGAGGTCCTCACCCCCGACTTCCAGGGCGTCGACGAGGCTCTCCGCATGGTGGTGGAGGCAGCACCCGAGATCCTCAACCACAACATCGAGACAGTACCGCGGCTCTACCGCGTCGCCAAGTCCGGCGGCCGCTACGAGCGCTCCCTCGAGTTCCTCCGCCGCGCCAAAGAAATAGCAGCCGAGCGCGGTCGCACGGTCGTCACCAAGACCGGCATCATCGTCGGCATGGGCGAGGAGATGCACGAGCTCCTTGGCGTCTTCCGCGACCTTGCGGATCGGAAGGTCGATATCCTGACCGTCGGCCAGTATCTCCGGCCCAGCCGCGACCACCTCCCCATGGCGCGCTTCTACACGCCGGAGGAGTTCGCGTTCCTCAAACACGAGGCTCTGGCAATGGGCTTCCGCCACGTCGAGTCAGGCCCACTGGTCCGCTCAAGCTACCACGCCCATGAGCAGGCGCAGTCAACCGGCCTGAGGTAGAGTCGTCTACCGACTCAGGGCCTCGAGCCGGGGAGGGGCGGCGGTGCATCCAGCCGCCGAGTCTCGGCCTTACCCCCCTTCAGGACGGCTGTAGCTCGCAATCGAACTATGTCTTGTTGCCCAATGAGATAACCCGGATTTCCACGAGAGATTGCCCGTCCGTGGTGCTATTCTTTGGCGAAGGAAAAACGAAATGCTGCCCGCCCTTCTCCTCCTTACCGGCCTCGTTCTACTCGCGCTAGCCGTTCTCCTCCTGCGGAAACCTGCAGCTCCGCTCCCGGACCCGCGCCTGGCAGAGTTGCTGAGCGCTGTGGCCCCCCAGCTGACACGCTTCGAGGCATCGACGGAGACGCGCCTGTCAGCTTTCGATCAGCATCTTCGGGCCGACCTTTCAAGCCTTCGCTCCGAGCTCGCGGCCGAGGCCCAGCGTACCCGATCCTGCGCGGACACGTCCTCGATCGCTCTCCGCGAAGAGATCGCCCACTCCATCACGGGGCTCGGTACCACTCTTAACAGCGGTCTTTCTGCCTTTCGTTCCGATAACAAATCCTCCGACGATCTCCTGCGCCGTGCCGTCCTCGAGCAGCTGGACACGCTCGCACAGCGCCTCTCCGCATTTACGTCAGAGCAGAGTCAGCATCACCTCGACGCCCGCGAAGCTCTCCACACCCGATTGACCGAGTTGGGCGATGCCAATACCAGGCACCTTGACCGGGTCCGCTCCACTGTGGAAGAACGCCTCATCCGGCTCAACACGGACAACGCCGCCAAGCTGGAGGAAATGCGCGCCACTGTGGACGAGAAGCTCCACGCGACCCTACACACCCGCCTAACCGAGTCCTTCGGCCAGGTCACCGACCAGCTCTCCAAGGTGCACTCCGGCCTGGGGGAGATGTCCAAGCTGTCTGAAGGCGTAGACGACCTGTCGCGCATCTTCACCAACGTCAAGTCGCGCGGCGGCTTCGCGGAAGTGCAACTCGGGATGCTCCTCCAACAGATGCTCGCGCCCTCGCAGTTCGTCAAGAACGCACGGGTCAAGCTGAACACGCAGGAGGTCGTCGAGTTCGCCGTGCGCTTCCCTGGCCATGCTGGAGGAACTCTCCTGCCAATCGACGCCAAGTTTCCTCGCGAAGACTGGGAGCGGCTCGAGCACGCCTACGCCGAAGGCTCAGCCGAAGAGATCGCCGCAGCCGGCCGCTCCTTTGAGGCTGCGATCCGCACTGAAGGCAAGCGAATCTGCGAGAAATACATCGAGCCACCGATCACGACGCCACACGCAATCATGTTTCTGCCCACCGAAGGGCTCTACGCCGAAGTCATGCGCAGGGACGGCCTTCAGTCCGAGATCCAAAACAAATGTCACGTCACCATCGCCGGGCCGTCGACGCTTTCCGCAATCCTGACCAGCTTCCAGATGGGATTCCACATGCTTGCCATTCAGGAGAAGGGGGACGAGGTATGGAAGGTCCTCGCGTCCACCCGGTCGGAGTTCGGAAAGTTCGAGAAGCTCATGGACTCCATGGAGAAGCAGGTGGGCACCGTCCAGAACTCCATCCAGTCTCTTGGCGTGCGCACCCGCGCCATCAACAAGACGCTCCGTGCCGTCGGGGAGACCGATACTCCCGCCGATAACCTCCTTAGCTTCGACGGCGTGGCTCCGTTGCTCGCCGCCAACGGGGAAGATCTCTAGCGAGCGGGAACGGAGTCGACCCAATTGTGTCGACTCCTCGCAGCGGCAAACCGCGCTAACCTAACTCACATGCCCGCAATCCGTTCCTGCGTCCTGGCCTCGCTTTCTGTTCTCCCGTTCGTTACCTCCGCACTCGCGCAAACCCCACCCGCACCGAATCCGAGCCAAACTCTGCGACAAGCACAGGTCAAGGCACCCTCCCCCCCGCTACGCCCCGAGCCCGATCCACCCGCACCGACGCACGCCGACATCCTTCGTGGCGCCTACGGCCCCGACCGCGCCAACAACGACCTTCTTTACTACCATCTCGACATCCGCGTAGATCCCGAGAAGAAGTACATCTCGGGTAAGAACACGATCCGCTTCAAGATGCTCGCCGACGCGACCCGCATCCAGATCGATCTCGTCAGCACTCTCAATATCGACAGGATCCTCCTGGGCGCGACGCCACTCAAGTACACCCGCGATGGCAACGCTGTCGTGATCGATTTCCCCCAAACTCTGCGCAAGGGCACCACGCAGACAATTGATTTCTTCTACTCCGGTCACCCCGTCGAGACCGGTCGCTTCGGCGTGTTCACCTTCAAGAAGGACACCTCCGGCCATACATGGATCAACACAGCGTGCGAGGGCATCGGCGCGAGCATGTGGTGGCCCAACAAGGATCAGTGGCACGATGAAGTCGACGACATGGATATCTCGGTCGCGATCCCGAGCAATCTCGTCGACGTCTCCAACGGCCGCTTCGTCTCGAAGAAAGACCTGGGCGACGGCTACACGCAGTGGAACTGGCACGTCCATTACCCCATCAATAATTACGACGTCTCGCTGAACATCGGTAACTACGTCCACTTCGGCGACAAACTCGGCTCGCTCACTCTCGACTTCTACGCGCTGCCCGAAGACCTCGAGAAA
The DNA here is from genome assembly GCA_963778445.1 of uncultured Acidobacteriaceae bacterium. GTDB lineage: Bacteria > Acidobacteriota > Terriglobia > Terriglobales > Acidobacteriaceae > Edaphobacter. The sequence continues at coordinate 1,251,007 of CAVZUG010000001.1, forward strand.
GCGAAACGCCAGTTCTCGCAAGCCAAGTTAATGCTTCAGGCTTATCAGCACTACTTCGGCGAGTATCCCTTCAAGAAGGATGGCTACAAGCTCATCCAGGTCCCCTACAGCGGCATGGAGCACCAGTCTGCCGTCACCTACGGCAACGGCTTCGATAACGGATATCTCCATCGCGACTGGACCGGCGTCGGCATCAGCCCGCGCTTCGACTTCATCATCATCCACGAGTCAGGCCATGAGTGGTTCGGAAACGCCGTCTCCGCCGCCGACCCGTCCGACATGTGGATTCACGAGGGCTGGACCACCTACCTCGAATCGCTCTACGTCGAGTACCGCTGGGGCAAGGCGGACGCTCTCAGGTACATCAACGCCTACAAAACCAAGGTGCACAACCAGCACCCGATCATCGGCCCGCACGGCGTCAACTTCGAGCCCACGCAGGATCAGTACTTTAAAGGAATCTTGTTTCTCAACACCCTCCGCAGCATCGTCAACGACGACCCGCGCTGGTTCAAGCTCATCCACAATGTCTTTCAGCACTTCAAGTACAAGAACATCATGACGGAAGATATGGTGGCCTACTTCAACCAGCAGACCGCGCCATACCTCCACCTCGACCTCACACCCATCTTCAACCAGTACCTGCGCCACCCCGCGATTCCAACGCTGGAACTCGCGCTTCAACGAAGCCAACCACACCGTGCGCTATCGCTGGAAGGTCGACGAGCCAGCCTTCGCCATGCCCATCAAGGTGGGGGACCCGGCGCACTGGCAGACCATCCACCCCACCACGGAGTGGCAGAGCACGCCGACCAGTCTCACCCGCAACAGCTTCCAGGTCGCGACGGATCTTTACTACGTGAACGTCACGAAGTCGTAAGCTACTCGGTCCAGCGCTTGAAGATCAGCGACCCGTTGGTGCCGCCGAAGCCGAAGGAGTTCGAGAGCGCGTAGTCGATCTTTGCCGGCTGGGGTTTGTTAGGGACGTAGTTGAGGCGGCATTGCGGGTCGAGCTCGACGATGTTCATGGTGGGGGGCGCCGTCTGGTGCTGCATCGCGAGGAGGGTGATGCCTGCCTCGAGACCACCGGCCCCGCCCAGGAGGTGACCGGTCATGGACTTTGTGGAGCTGACGAGGAGCTCGTGATTTCTGGCGCGGTCGCCGAACACGTTTTCGATGGCCTTGGACTCGAGGGCGTCGCCGAGGGGAGTGGAGGTCGCGTGCGCGTTGACGTAGTCGATCCTGTCAGGCGCGATCTCGGCCACTTTGAGAGCGGCGGACATGGCGCGGAAGCAGCCTTCGCCTTCGGGAGCCATGCCGGTCATGTGAAAGGCGTCTGCGGACATGCCGTAGCCGATGACTTCACCGAGGATCTTTGCGCCACGAGCGCGGGCAAACTCGAGCTCTTCGAGGATGAGGATGCCGGCGCCTTCGCCGACGACAAAACCGTCGCGGTCTTTGTCGAAGGGGCGGCAGGCGTGTTCAGGGTCGTCGTTGCGTGTCGAAAGGGCCTTCATGGCGGCGAATCCGCCGACGCCCATGGGGGTGATGGCGGCCTCGGTCCCGCCGGCGATCATGGCATCGGCATCGCCTCGCTGGATGATGCGGAAGGCGTCGCCAATGGAGTGCGCGGAGGAGGTGCAGGCGGTCGCGGTAGCCTCGTTGGGGCCGCGGGCGTTGAAGCGGATGGAGACGTGGCCGGCAGCGAGGTTGACGATCGATCCGGGGATAAAGAAGGGCGAGATCTTGCGCGGACCGCCGGCGAGCATGGCGGAGTGCTCGCGTTCGATGACGTCGAAGCCGCCGATGCCGGAGCCGATGTGGACGCCGAAGCGGTCGCGGTTGGTCTCGTCGATGACGAGGCCGGAATGATCCATGGCCTCCTGCGAGGCGGCCAGCGCGAGGTGGATGAAGCGGCCCATCTTGCGGGCCTCCTTCTTATCCACGAACTTCAGCGGGTCGAAGTTCTTGACCTCGGCGGCGAAGCGGACGGGATGGCCGGTGAGATCGAATGCCTTGATCTCGGCCATGCCGCTTTTTCCGGCGAGGAGCCCGTCCCAGACCTCGGAAGCAGTATTTCCGACGCCGCAGATAAGGCCAATACCGGTGACGACGACTCGCCGCTGCTGCTGCATCTGCTTACTTTCCTGCCTTCTGGTGCTTCTCGATGTACTCGGTCGCATCCTTTACGGTCTTGATCTTCTCGGCATCTTCGTCCGGGATCTGAATGTCGAAAGCTTCTTCAAACTGCATGACCAGTTCGACGACGTCGAGAGAGTCGGCGCCGAGGTCTTCCTGAAAGCTGGCACCGGGCGTTACTTCTGCTTCATCCACCTGAAGTTGCTCGACGATGATCTGTTTTACCTTTTCGTCTACTGCGGCCATTTGGGTCTATCTCCTCTATACGAATGGATCAATGTGTTTGGATGCGGGACGCGCGGGTATGCACTGCGGCCACAAGGTCTAAGCATACTGAGCACCCTCACGGGTGTAAAGCGACGGTGCGGCGGAACCATGGGGTACCCTCCCCCTCCCTGTACCCGTGCAGTAAAGTCTCTGTTTTGAAAAAGATGGGAGAAGCCGGGACGCTAAAGTATTGCATCGCCGCTAGTTACATGCAAAGTATTCAATCGATAGAGCTTACAGGTGCGGACAAGAGGACAACGTAAGCATCGCGTTCTTGCTCAGCCCTACTCTTTAATTGTAATGAAACGACACAGCTATTGCGCCACAGGAGAGTTATACCGGCCAGATCGTTTGGAGAGAGTACGTTCCTCCCGAGGTCACTGTGTAGCTACCGGGCAGGCAGAGAGTCGCGACGGGCTGCTGTTTGTTGCGGTGATAGAAGCGCGTCGTAAAGCAAAGGGCGCCATCCACGAACAGCTCCATGACGGAGTTATCGAAGAACGCGTGGAGAGTCGGATTGGCAGAGAGTTGCACGTTGGCTGGAAGGACGAGGTCATCGGGACCGGCGTCCTGCCCTGCGAGGCTACGGATGGTCAGCAGTGGGCCATCCGGATCCGCGAGGGTCCAGGTTGCTGGGACGTCGGGTGCTGGGTTCCGCTGAATTGTGGCGCTGAATTCATTGACCCGGCGTGAGCTGCTCATGAGCAGGTGCGGACCCGACTGCGAGATGAGAGTCTTGTCGGCTGCCGGCCCGCGGAGGGAGAGGAGCGCGGGAAGCGGGATCATCGCGAGACGGCCGCTTGCGAATCGTCAGTACACGCGGGAGGGAGATCATGCCCGCCCACCCAGCGGCTGCGAACTCGGCTTCAGGGCGAGTCTCAGCGAGCCAGCCCCACAGGATACGGTTGCCATGCCCGTCGAGCTGCGTCTTCGGCGCATAAAAGGAGCGGCCCTGATCGAGCTGGCCAGTGGCGGTCGCGTGGAAGGTGAGGGTCTTTGGGTCGAGGTCGCCCACCTTCCAGAAGGTGATGCGGCGGGTGGAGTAGATGAGGACGTGACGTCCCTCGAGCGCGAAGAAGTCGGGGCACTCCCACATCTCGCCGGTGTCCACGGGGTCTTTGGGTGTGGCGACGGGCGTGCTCTTCGTGGGGTTCGCGGTATCAGGGGGCGGCACTCGGGAGAAGGTGCCGTCCTTTGCCAAGGGATGGAGGTACTCCCAGTTCGTCAGGTCGGCGAGGCCGTTGGGGAGCTTGCGGGCTCGGTAGAGCAGGGCCATTCCGCCCGTGCCGCGCTCTCCGGAGCCGACGGCGAGGTACTGCGTGCCCGCGAACTCAAAGGGAGCAGGATCGCGGAAGCCGGTGACCTTCATGCCGGGAGGTGGCGACGGAATGACGGGCTGCGGGTGCTTGGTCCAGGAGCGGAGGCCCGGGTCGGATGAGGTAGCGAGGAGCTGAGTCTCGCGGAAGTTGTGGGTGCCGTCCGAGAGCGTCGCCTGCTCGTGCGTAACGCTCTGGACGCCGGTGTAGATGACGGCCGGCTTGCCGCCTTGAAAGAGCGCGCTCCCGGTGAAGACGCCTTCGGAGTCCGGGCCGCCGGGCGTGGGCGCGAGGGCTACGGGCAGACGCTGCCAGCGCACCATGTCGGGCGAGACCGCATGAGCCCAATGCATGTCGCCCCAGACGGCGGCGTGCGGGTTGTATTGGTGAAAGAGGTGGTACTGCCCGCGAAAGAAGACCGGGGCGCAGGGATCGTTGATCCAGTTGCGCTCGGGCAGGTAGTGGAAGGCGGGCCGGAGCGGATCGTGGAGCGGCGCTGCGGCGGCCTGCGCGTGGCCAAGGCGGGAGCGAAGAGCTGTCGTGGCAGCCGTGGCTGCAAGCGCAGAGAGAACGGAGCGGCGTGTGAATGACATCAAAGGCCTCGGCAAAGATCGTATCAACTGTGGTGAAGGAGCGGCGGAAGCCCGAGTCCGCCGTAGGAGCTCAGAGGCGGCGGCGGCAGTTGTGGTCCCGCATGACGGAGGGGAGCTCCGAAAGATCGAACAGAAGCGTCTGCGGCGGAGCGGTGCCCAAAGGGAGGTCGATGGCCAACCGGCGATGTGAGGGAAGTAGATCGCGAAGGTCGTAGACCAGAACCTGGTGCAGCGACAGGTTTGCCCAGGCTGCATGAACCGCAGGCTCACCATCCAGGCGAACCGGCAGGGTGGGCCTGGCTTCGGACTTGACGGCGAAGATGTCCTCGGCGGAGATGGTCGCGCTCGTAGTAAGGGCCCCGGAACACTTGAACTGGAGCGTGGCGCGCTTGAGCGAACCGTCAGCAGAGGCGTAGGTGTTTGCGGACGAGACAGTAAGCAGGCGTGTGACTTCGTTGTGCGCGGTCTGCTCGACAACACGCCAGGTAGGGAGCTGGCCGGGGGCGGCAGAGGGAACGACGGCGAGACGAATCAGCAGAGCGATAAGAATCAGGCGGCGGCTCATAGGGGAATGCTCAGAAATAGCTCTCCGGTCCAGAATCGTTGGCTTTCTTTCTCTCACGCTCGGTGCAGGTCGCACCCTATCAAGCCAATCCGCGTCTCACTTGCGCGAATCCGCGGTCGCCCTTTTGCCTCGTTCACATTACCGGCTGCGCCATGCGCCATGACGAAACTGTGTGCCATCCCTGAAGCTCCTTCAGCGCCCACGCGTTCACCTTATCCTGGTGACATGACGTACAAGGATTCGGCACCCTCGCTTGCTCCGTAAGCACTGGCGTGATGAATCGGAACGTATGGCTCGCCACAAAATTATCCTTAATCGTCTGCTCGATCCTCGGCATGTGGCACGCGATGCACTCGCTGCCTTTACTGCCCTCCGCATGATGCGTGTGCTCCGCGACCGTGCCCTTCAATCCGGCTGGATTTCCGGCCGATACCGCATGACACCGAAGACACAGCGCATTCCCTACCGCCTTCAGGTTCGCCTGATTCGCATTGCTGTGCACCTCATGGCAGTCGAAGCAACGTAACTCTCGGTGATACATATTGCTCTGGATGAAATCGTTTCCCTGCATTCGATTCTTGTGCGCAGTCATATCCGCATATTGAAAGAAGTTCGTCACCCCCGGCTTGAGCTCCTCCATCCGCCACACGTCCGCGAGCATGTCTCCCGCCGTGTAACCTACCGGCCAATCGAACTTTTTGCCTGCAATAAGGTCGGCCACCGGCCGTCCCTGGCTATGGCACTGAGTACACGTATCATTCCCGCGCACATAATCGAGCGTCTCAGGATTCACGATGTTAGTACGCGCCGGATGCGCCACATGCTCGCTGCCGGGCCCGTGACACTTTTCGCAGCCGACGTTCCACTCGGTGACCTGCCTGGTCTCAATGTTGTAGTTCACGCTATGGCAACCGTCGCAGAGAGGTCCCGTTGGCCGCTCCTGGTTAGTCTTTCCGTAGAAGGGCTCCCACCAGTCCGTTCCCGGCTCGACGTGGTACGGCAGCCAACGCTTCTTTGCCACATCCCACTGCGCCGGCTGCACAAAATAATCTTCCCCCCGCTTGGTAAAGAACCTCTGCTTCCACTTGCTCCCATAGACGAAAGCTACATCTTTGAGATCGAAAGTCACGAGCGGATTTGCATGAGTGAAGTCCGCCAGCACCGCCTCCGGATGCACCTTGGGGTCGCGGATCACGTTGGCCATGCGGGTCTGCTTCCAGCCCGCATATGTCTCGGCATGGCATCCCTTGCAGCTCTCCGAACCGACAAAATGGCGCGTCTCCCCATTCGCCTGCCGCGCGATCGGCAGGCTCAGCAAAAGAAGTCCAAAGATCATCCGCCGCACCATGCGATCAGCCCCGATCTCTGACGGACGTCAGCTCGTCGCCGCGGCGATACCGACGCTCACAATAAGACCAAGCACCCACCAGCCCACGACCACAGCGGCAGCCTTGCCCCGCGACACCTTTGCAACGATCGACGTGCCGATCACCAGCAGGATCAGCTGCCACAGACCGATCACATCGAAAAAGCCGAGAGCGGCCTTCAACCACGGGGCCGAGTCCGGCATGAAGTACGCCAGATTCGTTCCGACCGGATTCCGCATGTCGTACGAGTCTGCATTGCCGCCAAACAGCACAGTCACGATCGTCAGCAAGCCCGTGATTAGTCTCGGCAGCGACGCATACATCCAAACCGCAAACATTTGCCCGAAGGTTGTGCTCGCCCCGAGGCCGAAGTTGAAGCTGGCCCAGTAGACCAGCGACGCGATGGCCACAAAGATGAGGATGAACAGGAAGGAGCCGTAGGTCGAATACTTGTAGCCCTTCGCCATTCCCTGCATGCGCGCGGCCTTCTGCTCCGGAGTGAGCGCCGACATCTGCTCCTCCTGCTTCGGGCTCTGGTGAACCTGATTTTCGGCCACGCGCTCGAAGCCGACCTGCCGATCCACAACGACCGTGGTCGCGAGCGTAACCAGCACCAGGAGGATGAACGGTAGCCACCAGCTCGTGCTCCGCAGGATGTCACGGAACGTCTTGCTGGGCGCAACAAAGGTGTCGACCACCCGCTCCACTTCACTCAAACCACGCCCATTCGCGTCCACTACCTGCACGTCCTGCATGGCACACCTCCAGATCGACAAACCGTAACGGTCTTCTTCAAACGAATGCCACGAATTGTATCCGGCATCTCCAGCGAAAGACACCTTTGATTTCGACACGCTGCTGCGAAGCGGAATCAGCGCGCTGGCAAAACAAAAGCCTCCCGGTTTCAGGGAGGCTTTTGTTTTGTGAAACCGCTCTGGAGCTTACTTCATCTCGATACCGCCGGAGTTCTTCTTTTCCTTCTCGATCTCGTTTTGCTTGCGTGCACCCATCGCTTTCTGGGTCCACTCGTCCGCCGCCGCGAGATCCGCCTTTCGAGCCTCGTCGTTGCCGCACTCGAGATCCGCTTTCCGCCGGTAAGTCAGCTGCAGATACTGCATGGCATCGTCGTAGTTTGGATTGATCTGAATGGCCTTGTTCAGGTACTCCAGACCTTCGGTTACAGGCGCCGTGTTCGCCGCCACCAGCTTCTGGCAGGCTGCCTTGCTCTTCTTCGGGTTGCCGTTACCGTCATCCACCAGGCCATCGGCTGCCAGGATAATTCGCGCTTCCTTGTAAGCCTTTGTCCAATTAACGAAACCGACGGTGTAGTACGCCTCCGCGTCGTTCGGGGCCAGCGCGATGACCTTCTTCTCGTATTCTTCGGCCACGTCCAGTTTGCCGATGTTCCGGTTGATGGAGGCAATCTGCTTCAACGCTGTAAGGTCGTTGGGGTCCTTCGCGAGAACGGCATTGAAGCCGTCGATGGCCTTTTGCGCGGTCTTCAGGTTCTCGGGGGTGTCCAGATTGGGCACGACCTGGTACGAGTAAGCGGTCGCGAGATAAAGCTTCGCGTTCTCGTAACTGGGATCGAGCGCGATCGAATTCTGGAAGTGATCCACCGCTTCCTCATACCGCGCGTTCTTGAAAGCCGTCACACCCTTTGTGAGCTGGTCGCGCGCCTTGAGCCGGTTGCACCCGGTGGCAGAGATCAATAGCAGTGCCACGAAAGCGGCCGTAACCGGAGTCCGAGCGGTTAATTTCATGGGGCGTCACTTCTCCTTGGATAGAGGCACAAAGATCGAAGACCGAAAGGCCGAGAACTTCTTCTTTACTTGCCGGATGATTGTAATGGTACATCGCCTTCAATGACTAGACCATGTTGTATCAGGAAATCGGCAGCACTCCCAAAGAAACGCTGGACTCATCCGCCCCACCACAAATTTTTCAAATCCTCCTGCCAGGAAAGCGTTCGGGACCTGAGGACTTCGATCGGAGGCGGAAGCCGTTCGTGCATCGAGCATGCGCGTTAAACACCGCGGGCAGCCCAGAACCCCGGGCTGCCCGCAATCGAAACTGCTCTACTGTCCCGCTTCGACCCGCGGCGTGATCAGGCCGATGTTGTCGACTCCGGCCTGGTGCCCATAGTCGATCACCTCAGCCACCTTGCTGAAATCGAGATCCTTGTCGCCCTTCACGAACATCACCTTCTCCTGCCGCGTCGCGAAGATCTCCGCCAGCTTCGGCTCGATGTCTGTCTTGTTGAACGACTGTTCGTTGATCTTGTACGACGGAGCGCCCGGCCCGTTCGACAGCACCTGCACAACGATCGTGCGGTCGTTCGGCTGATCCTGGGTCTTGTTCTTCGGCGGCTGCGGGACCAGCGTGTCCAGCCCCTTCGGCGTCACCGGCACGATCACCATGAAGATGATCAGGAGCACCAGAAGAACGTCGATCAGCGGCGTCACGTTGATATCCGAAACCGCCCCGCCTGTACCACCACCACCGCCCATTCCCATATCGAGCTCTCCTTGATTACTCTGTTGCCGCAGTCTCGCGGTCCAGCATTCAGATCTTGCGCCGCGCTACTTCTTCGTTGTGACCGTGCCGGTGTCGTCGCGCTTCTCGGTCAGCAGGCCCAAGCTGGCTGACGCCGGCCGCGCGGATACCGTCGACCGCGTCCATCACCTTGCCGTAGTTGGCCCGAATGTCGGCGCGAAAGAAGACCTCTTTGCTGGTCTTGTTCTCGAGCTTCGCCGAGATCTTTGAGCCCAGGTCATCCACGGTCACCTGGTCGCCGCCGAGGAACACCCGGCCGTCGCGCGTCACCGCAACCGTCACCGCATCTTCCTTGTTCGCGTCTTCCATCACCACCGCCGCGTCGGCCTTCGGCAGATCGACGTTGACCTTGTTGTTCAGCATCGGCGTGATGACCATGAAGATGATCAGCAGCACCAGCATCACGTCCACCATCGGCGTCACGTTGATGTTGGAGTTGACCTTCTTGCCTTCGTCGCGCTTGTTGATTCCCATGAACTCAACTCCTGTCCGGTACGTCTCTGTACTTCGGCCGCGAACCACCCACCCTCCGGAGCCGTTCGCTGGCGGCGTCCGGAGAAGCCGTAGCACTGATTCCCGCGGGCTGTCCTGATTCGCGTCCGCTGAGGCGCGATGCTTACTGCGGTGGCTCTGCTTGATGAAGTAGTCCACCAGCTCGCTGGAGCTGTTGTCCATCTCGACGTCGAACGCTTCCACCTTGTTGGTGAAGTAGTTGAACGTCATAACGGCCGGGATGGCGACCAGAAGCCCGAACGCTGTCGTTACCAGGGCTTCCGAGATACCGCCGGCGACCGCGCCGATACCGGAGGTCTTCTGCGTCGCGATCTGCTGGAAGGCGTTCAGAATACCGACCACCGTGCCGAACAGGCCGATAAACGGAGCCGTCGAACCGATCGTCGCCAGACCGCCAAGGCCGCGCTTCAGCTTCGCGTGGACGATTGCCTCGGAGCGCTCAAGAGCGCGCTGCGAGCTCTCGACCTGCTCCTCGGTGATGCTGCCGCCCGAACCGAAGCTGCGGAACTCCTGCAGGCCGGCCGTGACAACCTCTGCCAGGTGCGACTTCTTGCTGCGGTCGCCAAGCTTGATCGCCTCATCCAGACGGCCTTCCTTGAGCGCGCCGGCAACCTTGGGCGCGAACTCGCGCGACTGCTTGCGGGCTGCCGTGAAGTAGAGGGCGCGATCGATGATCACGGCCAGCGACCAGATGGACATGATGAACAGAAGGATGACGACGCGCGCGGGCCAGATTACCCATGTTGCCCCAGAGCTGCAGCGGGCTGAAGCCGACCTGCTGCCTCCTGGAAGAACATGGCGAGCGGAGCGGGTGCGTGAGCGAAGTTTGTGAGATGAGCGAGAATCACTGGGATCTTTCCTCCTGGTTTCTGTTGAACGAGTTTCATTCTTGACAGCGTTAGTCTGTAGCGCGCATCCCTCGATGGGACTGCCATCCGCGAGAGTTGCACGCGCAAAGACGTGTCAGGAGAACAAGGTAACTGCGCGAGCTAGCTAGCCGCCGAAGGTGAAGTTGACTTGATGGTCGTATCGACCTCGGTCGGCTCGCCGTTCAGAAGGTACGGCTTGTACCGCCAGCGCTTCACGGCATCGCATCGCAGCGCGCTGCTCGCAGCATCTGCGGTCCGCTGACGACCTCAGGTTCTCGATCGTTCCCTGTCTTCGAGATGATGGCGTGCAGAACCACCGTGCCCTGCACGTGCGCGGCCTTCGCGATCGGCGGATAGACGGGCTGCGGCTGCGAGATCTGCGATGCCGGCAATCGTACCCGCTCGAGACACGCTGACCGGGCCAGTCGGCTTCTGGCGCGCGCTTGACCACCGGAGCGGCGCCGTGCCCAGGCCACCCAGCACGCCGCCCGGCACGCCGCCAGCCGCTCCGCCGCCCATGCCGGCCATGCCGGCTACACCGGCTACCTGCGGCGGAGGCGCGGCATCTTCCTTCAGCATCTTGATGTCCTTCGGGATCTTGGTCGGCGCATGCAGACCCTGATCGATCTCCGACACCATCTTGATCGGCTTGACGATCTGCGCCGGCGGCGGTGGGGGCGGCGGCGGTGGTGGGGGCGGAGGAGCCGTCAGCATCGCCGTCATCGCCGTCTTCGGCAGCGCCTCGGGATAAAGCAGCGGGATCAGGATCAACGTCGCCAGGATCGCTCCGTTGAAGACAAAGGTGCGCAATCATCCAGTACTTGGACTTGGTCTTGATCTTGCCGCCGGACTCCATCATTGAATCTTCAAACATGGCGGCCTCGCTCGGAAAGTGCTTCTCTCGGTTAGACACCGGGGTGCTGATTTGTTCCCAGACACCGGCGGTGACAGAGAAGTTCCCGGAAGGGCATCCTGACAAACACCAGGAAGCTGAAAAGCGTCCCGGACCGACAGCCGACTCGGCTAGCACTGCCTATGCAAGCTTGCCGCAAGCTGCCGGCTAGCTCCTCCAGACCCGCGCTGCGCTTCGGCCGGCAGCGTCGCCGCCTTGCCCCGTGCTCTTGCGCCAGTCCTGGTAGGCCACCAGCATCGGCGCCGCCACGGCGATCGACGAGTACGTCCCGATCAGGATGCCGACCACCAGCGCGAACGAAAACCCGTGCAGCACCGCGCCGCCAAACAGATACAAGCTCAGCACCGTCAGGAACGTCAGCCCGGAGGACATCACCGTCCGGCTCAGCGTCTGGTTGATGACCGGTTCACCACGTCCGCCAGCGACTCCCGCCGGCTGCAGCGCCAGGTTCTCGCGGATGCGGTCGAAGACCACGATGGTGTCGTTCATCGAGTAGCCGATCAGCGTCAGGATCGCCGCGATGCACCGTCAGCGTAATCTCCTGGTTGGTCAGGCTGAACGCGCCGACCGTGATCAGCGTGTCGTGGAACACCGCCACCACCGCCGCGACGCCGTAGATCAGCTCAAACCGGAACCACAGGTAGACCAGCATCCCGATGCAGCGAGTAGACCGTCGCCAGCCGGCCTGCTTCTGCAGCTGCTTGCCCGCCGTCGGCCCCACGATGTCCACCTGCTCGACCGCGAAAGTCCGGAGTCGTGGTAGTTCGCGCGTCAGCGCGTTCTCGACCTGCTCGCCGCCCCGCATCGTGGGCCGCGTCGGTCGCCGTCGACTGCGGCAGCGAGATGACCTCCATGTTCGCCGCGCTGCCCGCTCGGATCGCTGAGCCGCTGAGTCCGTGCAGTCTCTTCACGCCCGCCCGGTCCAGCGCCTGGCGGATATGGTCCTCATTCGGCGTGCCGGTCGAACCGCACCGTGATCTGCGTGCCGCCCTTGAAGTCCACGCCCAGCGGGATGCCGTGCCAGAACAGCATGCTCAGCACGCCGGCCACCGAAAAGATCAGCGAAAAGCCGAGGAAGTACCACTTCTTCCCCAGCCAGTCGACATTTGCATTGCGAAACAGTTCCACGTTCGCCTCCAATCCCTCAGCTGCAGACCCTTGCAGCGCATCCTGCTCGAACTGCGCAACTGCTGCCTGCTCTCTAAATCGAAAGCGCCGCGCCGCGCTCCTTCTTCGCAGGATGCAGTCGAAGATCAGGCGCGACACAAACACCGCCGTAAACAGGTTCGCCAGCAGACCGAAGGTCAGCGTCACCGCAAATCCCTTCACCGGCCCCGTGCCGAACAGGAACAGAATGGCCGCCGAGACGATCGTCGTCACGTGCGTATCCACAATCGTGATCCAGGCGTGCGCGAAGCCCTGCTGCACCGCCGCCGCGGCCGTCTTGCCCGCGCCGCAGCTCTTCGCGGATGCGCTCAAAGATCAGCACGTTCGAGTCCACGCCCATACCGATGGTCAGGATCACGCCCGCGATTCCCGGCAGCGTCAGCGTCGCGCCCGAGAAGCCCATGAACCCGAGCAGGATGATCAGGTTCAGCACCAGCGCCAGGTCCGCATTGATGCCCGCGCCGCGGTAGTAGATCAGCATGAAGACCATCACGGCCAGCATGCCCGCAGACCGCCGCAATCACGCCCTGGCGGATCGACGCCGCGCCCAGGCTCGGCCCGACCGTCCGGGTCTCCAGCGTAGTCGATCGACGCCGGCAGCGCGCCCGTCCGCAGCATCAGCGAAAGGTCGTTCGACCTGCTCCTTGGTGAAGCTGCCCGTCGATCTCGCCCGGTCGCGGATCGCCGAGTTGATGCTCGCAACCTCGCGCACCTTGTTGCCCAGCACAATCGCCATCGAGCCCGGCGTCAGCCGACTCGCGCGAGTGCGCCGTCGGTGTACTTGTAGAAGCGGTCGCCCGCCTCGGTCGTCAGCGTTGAAACGTCATGTTCGGCCGGCCGTTCATGGTCGGTCGAAGGCTGCGCATCGCGGAAGTCCGTGCCTTCCACCTCGCTCGCCCGCTTCAGCAGCTACACCTGGTCCGGCGCGTCCGGCGATCGCCGATCCCGTGCACCAGCTGGTCGTCCGGCGGAATCGACTCCGTTCAGCGCCTGCATGCGCCGCCTGGTCGTTCGTCGTACGGGCCGCTGACCACGGCATAGATCGCCAGCTTCGAGGTCGACTGGATGATCGTCCTCGACCTGCGCCGGATCGTCGACACCCGGCAGCTCCACCAGGATCTCGTTGTCGCCCAGCCCGTACTGCTGGATCACCGGCTCGGACACGCCCAGCGTGTCCACGCGCTCGCGGATCGTCTCGATCGAGTGTCCAGCGTCGCGCTCTCGAGGTCGCGGATCGCCGCCTGGCTTCATCGTCAGCTTCAGGCTGCCGTCCGGATTCGTCGTCAGGTCGTAGTTGCCGTAGTCGTTGCCCTCCAGCACCGCCCGCGCATCGCTCTGCTTCGCCGCGGGAACACCTGAGACCACCATCGTCTGCGGCTGCGACGCGGGTCGGTCTTCCCCACCTTCACGCCGGTGAATGCCCGCCTTCTCGAGATCCGCCTGCATCCGCTGCACGTCCCGGTCCGTCGTCGACGCCACCGCCTCGGCCACATGCACCTCCAGCACCAGGTGCGTGCCACCCTTCAGGTCCAGCCCAAGGTGGATGCGGTCCGTGATCGACTGCTTCAACCCGCCATGCGGAATCCCGATGATGCCGTAGACAAAGATCACCAGCATCGCAATGATGAATGCCGTCTTGCCGGTCAGATTCTTGCCCATGATCCCTGTCGGAGTTGCGCCCCGCAGCCTTTACCAAATGGACAGCCGACGCCAACCTCACTTCTTCTTCAAATCCGCTTGAAAGCGGTTGTTCCTCTAAATCAATCCTGATAACTGCATCTCTGGTTACGCATCAGCGGCCGTCGTTACAGCGGCGATCGCGCTTTTGACGAATTCGAGCTTTACACCATCCGGCTGCAGCCGCAGGATCACAACTTCATCCTTTACCGAGATCACCGTCCCGCGCATCCCGCCGTTGGTAGTCACCTGATCGCCGGATTTCAGCTGCCCCAGCATGGCCTGCCACTTCTTCTGCTTCCGCTGGTTGGGGACGATCAGCAAAACGTATAAACCGATAAAAAACAGGATCGGCAGCGCCAGCCCACCCAGATTACTCAGGCCAGGAATACTCAAACCCTGCAGCCACATCGCAGATATCAACAGTTCCACTCCATTCCTACTTGTATCGGCAGTCAGGCCGAAGACCTGGCGATCGCAGACCGCCGTGGCCCGTTTATCTCATCCCTGAGGGTGCAACAGCAGCTCACGGGGACGCACAAAGGCCGTAGGGCAAAAGGTTGCCCGGCCCTTAAGCATCGCGTAACCACCCGTCTCTGTCAAGAATGGATCGAGGGCGCAACCCGCCGAAGCTGTCATCCCGACCGAAGTGGAGGACCTGTTTCGACTGCACATTCCCCGAAAGAAGCTCGACCGGCACACATCGCCTATGCCGATGCCCCCGAGATATACGCCTCCAGATGACGGATCGTCTCCTCCTGCTCCGAGATGACGAAGTTCACCAGATCTCCGATCGACACCACGCCCTGCACTGCCCTGTCCACCACCACCGGCAGGTGCCGCACCCGGTCCTCCGTCATGATGCGCATGCAATCTCCGACGAGGTGCTGCGGGGTCACCGTAATTGGAGGACTGCTCATGATCTCCGCTACGGGCGTCTCCTTGGACGACCGCCCCAGCAGCACCACCTTGCGCGCATAGTCCCGCTCGGAGACGATGCCCACAAGGAGGTCGCCGGCCATTACCAGCAGTGCGCCCACGCCCCGCTCTGCCATCACCTCAATCGCCTCAAAGACCGACGCGTCCGGCTCGACCGACCACACCTGCTGCCGCTTCCGGCTCAGGATTACGCCAACCGACGAATTCAAAGCACTCATAGCCCACCTCGGGCCACGGATCATACGCCCGGCAAAATCGGCCGGTCAAACCGCAACCCTGCCGGACGGCAGTTCGGGTGTTGCGGCAATCAGCCTCCGGGTATAGGCATCGCGTGGATTCTCACAGACCTCCACGGCATCGCCGGTCTCGAGCAGACGTCCGCGCTGCATCACCGCAATGCGATCGCAAAGGTAGCGGACGAGCGGCATGGAGTGCGAGATAAAAAGGTAGGTCAGGCCATGGGCGCGCTGCAGCGTACGAAGCAGGTTAATCACCTGCGCGCCAACCGAAACATCCAGCGCGCTGACCGGCTCATCCAGAACCAGGAACTCCGGCTTCAACGCAAGCGCACGTGCGATGTTGATGCGCTGACGCTGCCCGCCGGAGAACTCGTGCGGGTAGCGCTGGAGGGCGGAGGCATCGAGACCCACCTCGTGCAAGAGCGTTTCGAGACGCGCGGACAGGCCCTCGGGAGGCCTCTCGCCGTGGATCGCAAAAGGCTCTGCCAGGATGTCACGAACGCGCATCCGCGGATTCAGCGCGGCGTAGGGGTCCTGGAAGACGATCTGCATGCGCCGCCGCACACGGCGGAGGTCGCGAGGGCTGAGCGCAAGGAGGTTGGCCGAGTCATAGACGATCTCGCCCCCGCTCGGCTCGATCAGTCGCAGCAGCATGCGCGCCACGGTGGACTTGCCGGAGCCGGACTCGCCGACCAGGCCAAGTGTCTCGCCGCGGCGGACCGTGAGCGACACGTCATCGACCACACGCGCGGAGCCGTACTCCTTAATCAAGATTTCGCGCTTCAAGAAGAATGGGATTGGCTGCCGGATGAAGGCCGGCCGGGCAGGCAGGATCCATGGTCTCGTCCGGCATGGCTGGATGGTAGCATCGGCGGCGAGGTGCGCAGATGGCGGTGCCGCTGAACGGCAGGGTCGCGATCGTGACAGGTGCAAGCTCCGGCGTAGGCCGTGCGACGGCGGTGCTGCTGGTGGAGCGAGGCTGCGCCGTGGGGGTCACTGCGCGCCGCGAGAAGCGGCTGCAAGATCTCGTTCAGGAGATCGAGAGCCGAGGCGGACGCGCCGTTATGGTCGCCGGCGACGCGGCCGAGGAGCGGACAGCGCAGGCCGTCGTCGAGCGCACGATGGCGGAGTTCGGACGTCTCGATGTGCTCATCAACAACGCAGGGTCTGGGCTTTACAAAGGACTGCTCGAAACCTCGGCCGCAGAGTATGACGAGCTGATGGGAGCGAATGTGCGATCAGGATTTCTCTTTGCCCGCGAGGCCGCAAAGGTCATGGTGGGGAACGGCCGCGGCGAGATCGTCTTTGTGTCTTCGGTCGCAGGCCTGCAAGGTGCGGCCCACGAGAGCGTCTATTGCGCCACCAAGTTCGCCCAGGTGGGCATGGCTCAGGCGCTCGACGCGGAGCTGCGGCCTAAGGGAATCAAGGTCGGCGTGGTCTGTCCCGGCGGTGTGAAGACAGAGTTTGCGGTCGGCCGCGGGCGCACTGAGGAGAGCGTCCGCGAGTCGCACATGATGGAGGCGCGCGAGGTGGCCGAGGCAATCGTCTTTCTCTGCTCACAGCCCGCCAACGTGCGCCTGCCGCAGCTCGTCGTGCGCCATATGGGCGGCGCCGCCCCGAAATGACCTCTTGGTAGGCTCGTGTCCAAAGGGAGATTTGGTGATGTCGAATCCGGAAGGCTCTTGCATCGTGAGGGCAACGCGCCCTCGCTAACATCAGCAGATGCCCCCATCCCCCTTTTTGACGGCAGCCTGGCGCAAGCTCATCATGGCAAACTACGCCGTGCCGCAGGAGTCGCTGCTCCCCTATCTTCCCAAAGGCACGGAGCTCGATCTCTACCGGGGCAAATGCTATGTAAGCCTGATCGGGTTTGTCTTTGCGGATGTTCGCCTGAAGGGCTGGCGGATTCCATTCCACACAAAGTTCGAAGAGATCAACCTCCGCTTCTATGTTCGGCACACCGACGCAGCCGGTGTGAGTCATCGCGGCGTGGTCTTCCTCCAGGAGCTCGTGCCGCGACGCGCGGTAAGCATGATCGCCAACACGATCTACGGTGAGAGCTACCGAACCCGGCGCACAACACACAGATGGACCCAGAACGCGGACGAACTGGAAGTTACGTACGAATGGCGTTGGGCAGGTGCGTGGAGAAGCATCTCAGTCGTCGCGAGTGCTGAGGCTGAAGCGATGGCCGCGGGCAGCATCGAGGAGTTCATCACCGAGCACTACTGGGGCTACACACGCCTCGGGGCCAAGCGATCGTCCGGATACGAGGTGGCGCATCCGCGATGGCAGGTATACCCGGTGCGAAGCTACGCGATCGAAGTGGACTTCACGGCGCAGTATGGCAAGGCGTTCGCCGCATTGCAGGAGCAGGAGCCCGCAAGTGTACTGCTCGCGGAGGGCTCAGAAGTCGCCGTGCTTGGGGGCGGACGTCTGTAACCTGTCTTAGGCCATCTTCGGACGCGCGTGCTGGAAGCCCGTCCTGGCCTGGTAGGCGCTGGCAAACGCGGCGAGCCGGGCATCCGAGTAGAGCGCGCCCAGAAACGTAATCGAGACCGGCGTGCCCGGGCCGCCCGCGTTATCGACAGCGCCATCCACATCATTCGGCGAAGCCGGAGCATCGGACCCGCGAACGCCGTTCGGAACGATGACAGCGGGGTTTCCGGAGAGGTTTGTTGCCACCAGCTGCGCACCTCCCGACGGCGTGACAATCACATCCACCTGCTCAAAGAGCTTCGCCATCGCGTCGATCACGAGCGAACGGGCGCGCATCGCCTGGATGTAATCGACCGCGGAGTAGAACCGGGCAGTGCGAAAGCTGTTTGGCCAGTCGAACGGCTGCTGTCCCGCCAGCAGCTGATCGCGGCCGGACAAGGTGAGTTCGTCGAACGCAGCGGCGGCCTCCGCCTCGAGCAACGGCACCTGGTCGCCAAAGTGAAGACCTTTCGGCAGCTCGACCGGCACCAGCTGGACACCCATAGCCCGGAGCGCGTCCAGCGCAGCAAGCGAGTACTTCAGATCGTACGCAGTGCGTGCAACATTATCCTGCTGGCGCTGGCGGCGCTGGTTGTACTCTTCGAGAGCCTTGCCGGTGAGCGTCTCGGTGGACGGCTTCACCTCGGCTGGCGTCGGCTTGTCGAAGGCCGACTTTATGTAACCGACACGAAGCTTCTTCCAGTCGAACGTCGCGTCCCAGTTGAAGGCGGCGGGCTGGACCGAGCGGTCATGCGCATCCGGCCCGTAGATCGCCGAAAGAACCAGAGCGCAATCCTCGACCGAGCGCGCAATCGGCCCGATCTTATCCATCGACCACGACAGCGCCATCGCTCCGGTGCGCGGAACAAAGCCGAACGTGGGACGCAGGCCGGTAACGCCGCAGCGCGTGCTCGGCGATGAGATGGATCCCAGCGTCTCCGTGCCGATACCGAAGCCGACACATCCGGCCGCGACAGCACTCGCGCTCCCGGCGGACGACCCGCTCGACCCCTGCCGCGGGTTCCACGGGTTGCGCGTCCGTCCGCCCGGCTTGCCCAAGCCCTGCGGATACCCCCACAGATCGCCCTGCGCCAGCGCACCCATGGTCAGCTTGGCGAGCAGCACGGCGCCCGCGGCATCGAGACGCTGCACAACAGTCGCGTCCTCCTCGATCTTCTGGTCTTCAAAGCCGGCCGCGCCCCACGTCGTCGGGTACCCCTTCACCGCAAGGAGGTCCTTGGCTCCCCACGGAATGCCATGCAGCGGCCCGCGGTACTTGCCCGCGGCGATCTCCTTGTCGGCTGCCGCTGCGCTCGCGAGTGCGCGATCTTCGGTCAGATTGATCACAAAATGTAACCGTGGATCGTACTTCTTCAGCCTGTCGAGATACAGCTTCGTCAGATCACTGGAGCTTAGCTTGCGCGTGCGCAGAAGCTCAGCCTGCTCGCGCACGGTCGCGAAGGCAATGTCCTCTTCGCGCGAGGCCCCGGCGCTGGCCCCGACGAGCTTCTGCACCTCCGGCGCTGGCCCGAGACGCATCGGTCGGCGAACCGTGTCGAGCGTCATGCCGGCCGGCACGGGATCGAAGACGAAAGCAGGCGCCGTGGCGTTTCCGAGGTGCATGGTGCGGATCACTTCGACCGAATCGCGCTGTTGCGTCAGGCCCTCGATCAACATCGCGCGCTGCGGGGCCGTGAGGCTGATGCCGGCAATCGCCTCGGCTGCCTCGACCATCGCAGGCGTGATCTTGGGCAGCGCATCCTTCGCAACGCCGGCGGGGTGGAGCGCGGCAGGCGCTGCCGCATCCTGCGCGGAAGCATGCGACGCGAGCGCCAGGAGCGCACCCGGAAGCAGCGTGTGACCGAGCCCGGCAGCCGTACAAATTGAGAGGAAACGCCGGCGATCCGGGGAGGCGAGGTCGAGCGGGTGCGTCATGGGTCGATTATTGCATTCTCGAAAGGGTGACCCCTCGGGTGAGCCAGGGCCTGCTTCCGGGCCGAGCGGACACCAGGGCTCGTAGGCGCCGAAGCTCGATTTGCACTGTATCCGCCCAGAATTTTGGGCGAGAATGGAGGCACCACTGCACCATGCACGGAGGTTCAGAGCAGATGGAAGTCGACACGCGAACTGAGAGTACGTTTCGCCCTGCCGAGCGATCGACCGCGCTGCTTGCGGCCATTGTCGAGTCGTCGGACGACGCGATCGTCAGCAAGGATCTGAACGGCACGATTACAAGTTGGAATCAGGCGGCGGAGCGGATGTTCGGGTACTCGCCCGACGAGATCATCGGACAGTCGGTCCTGAAGCTCATTCCGCATGACCTGCACAGTGAGGAGCGGGAGATTTTGAGCCGGCTCAGGGCTGGCGAGCGCATTGAGCACTACGAAACCATCCGGGTCTGCAAAAACGGAGATCCGGTGGAGTTGTCGCTGACGATCTCACCTGTGAAGGATGAGACGGGACGCACCATCGGCGCTTCCAAAGTGGCGCGAGACATCTCGGAACGCCGCAGGATCGAGCGATTGCTGATCCAGTCGGAGAAGATTGCCGCGACGGGACGGATGGCGGCGACCATCGCGCATGAGATCAACAACCCCCTGGAGGCGGTTACAAACCTTCTCTACCTAGCCCGCACAAGTTCCGCGATCAGTGACGAGGTGCGTGAGTACCTGTTGACGGCGGAGCGGGAGATCGAGCGAGTTTCCATGATTGCGCGGCAGACGTTGGGGTACTTCCGCGAGACGAGCTTGGCGAAGCCACTCGAAATGCAAGAGCTGCTGACGCAGGTTCTGATGGTGTACGAGACGAAGCTGACACAGAACAGCATCCGCGTCGAGAAGGACTTCAGGCCCGCGCGAGCTCCGGTGGTCAGGCGAGGAGAGGTCACGCAGGTGTTCGCCAATCTGCTCTCCAACGCGGTGGATGCGATGCCTGCCGGGGGCGTGCTGCGGCTCGCGGTCTCGGAGAGTACGAACAGCGGCGTTGAAGGTGTCTGTGTCGAGATCGGCGATAACGGAATGGGAGTGCCGGAGGAACTGCAGGCAAAGATCTTCGAGCCTTTCTTCACGACAAAGGAGGGCCGTGGAACAGGGATCGGCCTCTGGATCTCGCGGCAATTTGTGGAGAGCTATGGGGGCACTCTCCGGATTGAGAGCAGCACAGGAGGTCCGCATCGGGGCAGCCGCTTCGTCACATTCTTTCCATTTGCGGTGGCGGTCTCTGGATAGAAGCGGCTGCCCTGCCTTATGCAACGCGAAAGGCCTCCTGTTGGAGGCCTTTGCGGGATCGGTCGAGATCAAGCGTCAGATGTCGAGGTTCTTGACGTCCAGCGCGTTCTCTTCGATGAATTTGCGCCGGCTCTCGACATCCTCGCCCATCAGCGTGGTGAAGATCTCCTCGCAACCGGCGATGTCCTCGAGCTTCACCTGCAGCAGTGTGCGCCGGGCCGGGTCCATCGTGGTCTCCCAGAGCTGCGGCGCGGTCATCTCGCCGAGGCCCTTGTAGCGCTGCACCTGGTACTCCTTGCGGCCCTGCTCGATCACGTACTCGAACACCTCACGCGGCGTGCGCTTCTCGACCGGGTCCTGCGTCGCCTTCGCCGGGCGCTTGCCGGGTTTGGCCTCGGCCACAGTGCCGGGCGCGGAGGCGATGACCTCGTTCACGCCCTCCTCCTGTTCCACCTCGTCGGCCTCGTCGAGCGCTGCCTGTGACGTGGCGGCGGGCTGCTTGGCCGCGTACTCGATGTGGAATGGCCCAACCAGCTGCTCGCGAATCTGCGCGTGCTTGGCCAGCATCTGGCGCGACTCCGGCGCGGTGGCAAGCGTCCAGTCGATCTTACGGACGGCGCCCTGCGCGTCGGTGTACGAGACCGAGTACATGCTGTGCTCTTCGTCGAACTCCACCTCCGATACGTGTTTGAACTGGCACTCGCGCTCGAGGTCCTTGAGCTTCGCGCGCATCTGCTTCGAGCTTATCGGTGCTCTCGAAGTCTGCGCGGCGAGCAGGGTCCTTGCCTTCGCTGGCAAAGATCTCCGCGAACGCGCGGACGACCTCCTCGTTGCGAATGCGCTTGACCACCTTGTCGAAGAAGCCGAGGTAGTCGTTGAGCTGCGACATGTACTTCGTCAGCTCCTTGCCCTCGAGCCGCGCGCCACCCTCGCCGTAGCGGATGACCATGCCGTCAGAGGCGCGCTTGACCATCACCGAGACGTATTCACGATCGTCCTTGATGTACTGCTCGAACTTGCCCTTCTTGATGCGATAGAGCGGCGGCTGCGCGATATAGACGTGGCCGCGCTGATGAGCTCCGTCATGTGGCGGAAGAAGAACGTGAGCAGAAGCGTGCGGATGTGCGATCCGTCGACGTCGGCATCGGTCATCAGGATCAGCTTGCCGTAGCGGAGCTTCGACGCGTCGAAGTCGTCCTTGCCGATGCCGCAGCCGAGCGCCGTGATCATCGCGCGGATCTCTTCGTGGCCGAGCATCTTGTCGTAGCGGGCCTTTTCGACGTTGAGGATCTTGCCCTTGAGCGGAAGGATCGCCTGGAACTTGCGGTCGCGGCCCTGCTTCGCGGTGCCGCCGGCCGATTCACCCTCGACCAGGTAGAGCTCGCAGCGGTCGGGCTTGCGCTCGGAGCAGTCGGCCAGCTTGCCGGGCAGACCGCCGCCATCGAGCGCGCCCTTGCGCCGCGTCAGGTCGCGGGCCTTGCGCGCGGCCTCGCGCGCGCGTGCCGCATCGATCGCCTTGTTGATGATCTTCTTGGCGACCGGCGGGTTCTGCTCCAGGAACGCGCCCAGCCGCTCGTTCACAAACGCCTGCACGGTGCCGGCGATATCGGAGTTGAGCTTGCCCTTGGTCTGGCCCTCGAACTGCGGCTGCGACAGCTTCACCGAGACCACGGCGACCAGGCCTTCGCGCACGTCGTCGCCGCGAGAGGTTCTCCTTCACATCCTTGAACAGGCCCATCTGCTGGCCCGCCCAGTTGATGGTGCGCGTCAGCGAAGTCCTGAAGCCCGAGAGGTGCGTGCCGCCGTCGACCGTGTTGATGTTATTCGCGAAGCGAGAAGACCGTCTCGGAGTAGGCGTCGTTGTACTGCAGCGCAATCTCCATGGCCACGCCATCGCGCTCGGCCTCCATGTAGATCGGCTTCTCGTGCAGCACCTGCTTGCCCTTGTTCAGCAGCTTGATGAACTCCGCGATGCCGCCCGTGTACTTGAACGTCTGCGTCTTGGCCTCGCCGGTCTTGGCGTCGGTGGCGCGCTCGTCGGTCAGCGTGATCTCGATGCCCTTGTTCAGGAACGCGAGCTGCCGCAGGCGGTTCGCCAGCGTGTCGTAGTTGTACTCGGTGACCGAGAAGATGCGAGCGGTCCGGCAGGAAGTGGACCTTGGTGCCCTTGCGCGTCGACGCGCCCATCTTGCGCAGCTTGCTGATCGGATCGCCCTTCGCGTAGTCCTGCTCCCAGGCAAAGCCATCGCGCCAGATCTCGACGTCGAACTCCTCGCGACAGCGCATTGACGCAGCAGACGCCGACGCCATGGAGACCGCCCGAAACCTTGTAGTTCGAAGCGTCGAATTTGCCGCCCGCGTGAAGGATCGTCAGAACCACCTGCACGGCGGGCATGGTCACGCCGTTGATCGTCTTGTCGTCGACCGGGATGCCGCGGCCGTCGTCGACCACGGTGATGGAGTTGTCGACGTGGATCGTACGTCGATCCGCGTCGCATACCCCGCCAGCGCCTCGTCCACCGAGTTGTCCACCACCTCGTACACCAGATGGTGCAGGCCCTGCTCGCCGGTGGAGCCGATGTACATCGCAGGACGCTTCCGAACCGCGGCCAGACCTTCCAGAACCGTGATGTTCTCAGCCGAGTAGCCGCTGCCCGCAGTGGGCGCCGCTACGTCTGTGAGGTCGAGCGTTGCGGTTTCAGGTGGGGTTGCAGTCGATGCCATCGGAACTCCTGCGGGGAGCGCCACCTGAAAACCTCTCCCGATCTCTCTAAATTACGCAGAATGAGTCGGTTACAAGGCCTTCGAAGCGCATCCTCGGTGAGTCAAGTATAGCATGCGAAGCCGCCGTTTCTGAG
The DNA here is from genome assembly GCA_963778445.1 of uncultured Acidobacteriaceae bacterium. Classification (GTDB taxonomy): domain Bacteria; phylum Acidobacteriota; class Terriglobia; order Terriglobales; family Acidobacteriaceae; genus Edaphobacter. Next base: position 1,274,690 of record CAVZUG010000001.1, read on the forward strand.
GTACTTGGGTGGGTTCGGGAGCCGGACGCAAAGCAGCAGGAAGCGGCGTCCGGAATACCGACACCGCTCTCTGCCGGGCGCTCCCGAAGCCCGCTACCAGACCTTGCACGTCGGCGTGTGCACCATCGGCTGCCCGGCTTTGCATCCGAACGCCTTTTGAAACTGCGGCATATTCGACACCACGCCGTTGATGCGCGCAAAGCCCGGCGAGTGTGGGTCCGTGATCGCGCTCACCCGCAGGTTCTCCGGACGCTCGTTCTCACACGCCCATTGCGCCATGCCGACAAAGAAGCGCTGGTCGGGCGTAAACCCGCCCACGTCCGCGAGGTGCTCCGCCGCCGTCTGCTTCTGCCACGCAATATACGCCAGCAGCGTCCCGCCAAGGTCCGCGACATCCTCGCCGCTCGTCAGCTTCGAGTTGATGTGGATGTCGTCCACCACGACGTATTGCGCGTACTGGTCGCGAATGCAGTTGATGCGATCCTCAAACCCCTTCGCGTCTGCCGGCGTCCACCAGTCCTTCAGATTGCCCTTCGCGTCGAACTGACGACCCTCGTCGTCGAACGCGTGCGTCAGCTCATGCCCGATCGTCGCTCCCGTGTTGCCGTAGTTCGGCGCGTCATCCAGCTTCACGTCGTAAAGCGGCGGCTGCAGCACGCCTGCCGGAAAGTTGATGTCGTTCATCTGCGGGTTGAAGTATGCATTCACCGTCGGCGGCGTCATGCCCCACTCATTCAGGTCAACCGGTTTGCCCAGCTTGTGCCACTGGCGCGCCTCCTCAAAGTCCACAGCGCGCCGCACATTCCCGTAGTAGTCATCCGGCTTGATCGTCAGCGTCGAGTAGTCGCGCCACGTATCGGGGTAGCCGATCTTGTTGCGGATCGCATGGAGCTTACGCAGCGCCTCCTTCTTCGTCTCCGGACTCATCCAGTCGAGCGTCTCGATCTCGCCTTGCATCGCGGTCTCGATCTGCTCCGTCATCAGGCGCGTCTTGCTCTTCATATCCGCGGAAAACGTACGCCGCACAAACTCCTGTCCCAGCGCCTCGCCAAGTGAGCGATCCACCTGCCGCGTGCATGTCTTCCACCGCGGCGGCAGGGCCGGCACGCCGCGCAAGGTATGCGCGAAGAAGTCGAACTGCGCCTGCTCGTATGGATGCGACAGCGACGGCGCGGCCGCGGTCGCAATATGGAACCGCAGGTAAGCCTTCAGGTCGTCGACGGGCTCGGTCGAGAGCTCGGTGTTCACCGCCTTCATGAACTCCGGCTGCGACACATTCAGCGTCTTCAGATCGGGTGCGCCCTGCACCTTGAAGTACACCGGCCAGTCGATCGCGGGCGCCAGCGCAGCCAGCTCCGCAACCGTCATCTTGTGATAAATCTTGTGCGGATCGCGGCGGTCGACGCGCGAAAGCTGCGACTTCGCCAGCGCCGTCTCAATGCGAAGAATCGATGCCGCATCGGTCTTCGCCTTCTCCGGAGCTTCGCCGATCATGCCCAGAAGCTGCGTAATGTAAGCCACATACTGTTCGCGGATCTTGACGCTCTTCTCGTCGGTCTTCAGGTAGTAGTCGCGATCCGGCAGACCCAGCCCACCCGCGCCCGTCTCGACGATGATCAGGCTCGAATCCAACGCGTCCTGCCCCGTGCCCGCTCCAAAAAAATACGTGCCGGGCAGCGTGTGATTGATCTCCGGGAGATCGGCGATAACAGCCTTTCGATCGCTCAACGCATCGATGCGAGCCAGCGACGGCTTCAGCGGATCGAGGCCGCGTGCGTCGATCGCAGCCGTATCCATGCACGCGGCGAAGTAATCGCCCACCTTCTGCTGCGTAGGCGTCCGGTTTGTCGCCTTCGCATCGTCAGCGAGAATGCCCCACAGAAACTGCTGGTTGTCGGTCGCCAGCTTGCCGTAGACACTCCATGCAGCCTGATCGGCTGGAATGGGATTCCTCTTCTGCCAGCCGCCGCAGGAGAACTTGTAAAAATCCGTGCACGGGTCCACCGAGCGATCCAGGCTCGAAGGGTCGAGCGAAGGCGAATAGGGCATCGCCTGGAGCGGCTGGGCAGCCTGTTGAGCTGCAAGACCGAGAGGAAAGCAGAGAAGGGCGGCGGCAGCCAAGACGTGCTTGAGAGACATGAGTTCTCCTGTGTGTGCCATCGTATACGGTGTTCCCGGCAACAGGGTTCCGGCATGCGTATGAGCTACAATTGCGCCCTCTTCGAATCCCAAGAACCGGCGTTCCGCGGCGAACCTGCTTGCGCCCGGCGTCCTGGAGGTGTGCATGCCACCGAAGCTTCTCCTTGCGGGCCTCCGCGCAACGACTCGGGTATTGTTCTGCACGGTGGCTCTCACGCTGCCGGGGCTTGCGCAGCTGGGTTCGCCCGCTCTCAGCGCAACACGTGAGAGGCTGGAGGCGCTGAAGCCCTGCGTACCGGCCGGAGACGTCTACTTGTCGATGCTCGGTGAGGGCCTGCTGGGAGGGTATGGAGGAGGCGGAGCAAGCGGCGCTTATGGCGGTTATGGCAGCCGTCCAAGCCGGCCAACCTTCAGCCCGCCACCACCCCCGCCCGACTACCTCGTCTCGCTCGACCGCGATATCGCCGCCTGCGACGCCGCATACAAGATCAAAGACAAGGCGCAGCGTGCGGAGATGCTGAAACCCATCGCGGAAGACATCCGGATCAAGGCCGAAGACTGCCGCAAATTCGGCATGGGAAGGCGAGTCTCCGTGAGGGTAAGCACCTTGCAGGGAGGCGCGGCGGACAACGGTTGGGAGGTGTTCTACAAGTGGGCGGGGTCAAGCGGATTTGAGACCGCGGAAGTCCGCGTCCCCCAGCTGACCAGCCCGGCGACAGTAGATCTGCCGCCCGGTGCCTATATCTTTCGAGCGCAGAAGAAGGTGGCGGAGACCGCGCGCGCTACGTCGCCCGTGAGGATTGTGGTCGGCGGTGCAGGAAAGGCGGTCGAGTGCGAGTTGCCGATCCAGTAACCGAAGTCGAGATTGGCGAAGGCACCGAGAAACTGCGGATTGCCGCGTTCGCGAACTTCTTCAAAAGCTACATGAGCGTGGCGTCCATCGTGGCGGCTTCAGTGCCCATACCGGTGGCAGCCCTCAAGCTGATCCCAACCTACTCCCAGCAGCGCGGCTACCTCAGTGTGTACGCCTCACTGTTCTGCTTTCTGCTCGTGGCCTTTCTGTTCTCGATACGGCACGCGCTCGCGGTCCGGATGTTCGGAAGAAAACGGGGATCGTGGCTTCTTTCGGCACTCCCTGGTGTCTTCATTGTGCTGACCATGGCTTCCATCGTCGGCTACCATGCCACGCTGGATCGATCGCTGCAGCAGTGGCGTGAGCTTGGCGTCGTCGCCACCTCCACCGAACTGCTCAGCAAGGCCGACTATCTCGAAATTCCCAACTCGCTCCAGCTCTCCGCCTACTACCTCGGCATCTTTATCTTCGCGGAGATCGCCTTTGTGCTCATGGCCCTGCGCGAATATCTCCAGGACGCTCTGCACCTGGACGAAACGGAGTTGCTGCGCGGACGGCGCAAGGTCCTGCGCTCGTCTCGAGGAGAGCCGCCTGATGGAGTTGCCGTCGAACTCGAGGAGTGGGCTGCCGAGGTGATCGAGGAAAAGCAGGAGCGGAGCCCACAGGACCAGGTTGAGAGCATATGAAGGTCAGGCGCATCAGTCCGATGCTGGCCGTCGCGGAGATGGCGACGACAATCGCGTTCTACCGCGAGGTGCTGGCGTTCGAGACCATGCTGGAAACGGAGGAGTACTCGATCCTGGAACGGGACGGAATGACGATTCACCTGATGCTGGCGGAGTCGCCGGAGGTGTTGCGGTGCGTGCGGGGGCACACGGAAATTTATGTGGAGGTGGTGGGCATTGCGGAGTTATGGGAGCACGTGCAGGGATTTCGCGAGCGCTACCGGATGCGAGAGCTCTTTGCCCGGGAGTATGGGATGACCGAGTTTCATGTGGAGGACCCGAACGGGTGCCTCGTCTTCGTCGGTGAGCGGAGTCTCCTGATGGAGGGGTGACAGGAGGAGGGCAAAATCAGCTCCTCCGCTGCACTCCCGACGAAATCGAACAGGCAAGGCAACGGAGCCCGATAAAGCAGAGACGTGCTGGACTGCTTGGAGTTTGCTACTCCGCCGGTCTGGGAGCGAAGTACCCCTTGCGGGTTCGAACATGGTAACGAGGGTCGGTGGCCTGGAGATAGATCGTGCGAAAGGCGCCGTCGGCCTTGAAGTCTGCCGGGCGGTACTGCAGCGAGTACTGCGACCGAAGCTCCTCCTCGATGTTGCGAAAGCCGATCGCAACATCTTCGAGCTTGGTTGGATAGAAGACCTGACCGCCCGTAGCGTCCGAGATAATCTTCAGGACCTCGTCGCCCTTATCCTTGCTCGGGCTGATGTTGGTCGAGATGGTGTAGACGATCGTCTCCGCGCGCTGGCACTCCTTGATCGCATCCGCCTGCGTGGCGCGCGAATAGTTGTCGTCACCGTCAGAGACAAGAATCAGCGCCTTCCGGACAGCCTCATCGCCGCGCAGCGTCAGCATCTGGTCGCGGCACGTCTTGTAGAGCGCGTCATACATCGCGGTTCCGCCGCCCGGGCGCAACTTGCGTATCCCCTGGTTCAGAAGGTCGACCGAGTTGGTGTAATCCTGCGCCATGTTGGTCTCAATATCAAAACCCTCGACAAACGCGCGATCGTTGCGGTGCAGAACCTGCAGAAAAAACTCCACGGCGGAGTCCTGCTCGAATTGAAACCGCTGCCGTATCGACGAGGACGTGTCGATCATGATGCCGACACGCAGCGGCAAGTTCGTCTGCTGGCGAAATCCGATCACCGCAACCGGCGGCCGTCCGTCATCGAGCAGGCCGAAGTTCTCGCGCTTCAGCCCGGTGATGAAGCGGCCCTTCTTATCCGTGACCGTAAAGATAAGGTTGACCTCGTTCGCCTGCACAACGATCGTCGGAATATCGCTCGGCACCGGTGCCTGATCCGTCGGACGCGTCTGCAGAGCGGGATTCTGTGTCGCGGGCTGCTGCTGCGTGGAATTTTGGGGTGCGGCCGGCGATTGCGCCGGCGGCTGGGCGGGCGTCTGCAACGCGGCGGCCCTCGTGCCGGCCCCACTTCCCTGCGGCCGCGCGGCCTCGCTCGGCTGGGGCGCTGGCGGAAGGCCCTTCACCTGCCCCGGTGCCGCATTGTAAGGAGCAGCCGACGGCTTCGTCGGGTCGGGTGCCTGTGCCGGACTAGGGGGCGTCGAGAACGGAAGAAAGCTGACAGCAAGCGCGGCAACTACAAAACGGAGCCGAGCCGCGCGGGTCGAACAATGGGAGACGGTCACGCCGTTGATTCTATCGGAGCGGCCGCAGAATCCGACCGAAGAGCGGCGAGGAAGCTGGTTAACTGCCCTGGTAGCGGAGCCTCCGCCGCAAGCGGTTTGCCCGTCCGCGGATGCGTCAAGGAGAGCCGCGCCGCATGGAGGAAGTTGCGGTCGAGCGAGAGCATCGCCGCCGCATCAGGTGCCACAGGCCGGATCTCCCGCGGCGCTCCGTACAGCGTATCGCCCACCACAGGATGCCCGAGCGCCTGAAGGTGAACCCGTATCTGGTGCGTGCGACCTGTCTCGATCGCGACCTCAACCAGTGTGAATTTGCCGTACGGCGTCGAGATCCGCTCCAGAACATGGACGTGCGAGACAGCCGACCGCACGCCCGGCGATCCCATGGAACGTCGTGTCGTCATGCGGGTCCTGCGCACGATGTCGCGCCCAATCGGCAGGTTCACCGTGGTTTCGGTGCGGGCAACATGGCCATGGGCAAGCGCGATGTAGGTTTTGTTCACCTCGCGCGCCGAAAACATCTCGCCCAGCCTGCGGTGCGTCGTATCGTCCTTCGCGACGATCAGCAGGCCACTCGTCTGCTTGTCCAGACGATGCACGATGCCCGGCCGAAGATCGCCGCCCACGCCGGAGAGATTCTGGTTGAAGTGGTGAAGGAGTGCATTGACCAGCGTGCCCGACGAGCGCGGGTCGTACTTCGCTCCCTCCGGCTCCATTCCTTCCCCAGGCTCCGCAACCGGTGCCGCGGCGCCCGCATGAACCATCATCCCTGCAGGCTTGTTCACGATCGCAAGGTACTCGTCCTCATAAACAACATCGAGCGGAATATCCTCCGCAATCGCGTTGAGAGGCGCAGGGCTGGGACTGCCGACGATGACGATCGTCTCGCCGGACGCAAGCTTGTGCTTCGGCTTCGCCGGCGTCCCGTTGATACGAACCTGCCCGTGCTCGATCAGCAATTGCACTCGCGAGCGGCTGATCTCGGGGATCGCCTGCGCGAGATACTGATCGACCCGCAGACCGGCAGCCTCGCCCGGCACAGTAATGGTGTGCGTCGCCGGACCAGCCCCAGTCTCGCCGTACAGATCGAGGTTCACAGTCGGGACCACGGGTGCCGCCGTCGGTTCAACGCCGCGCGTGGCGACATACTCCGCACGCACGGAGCGGTGGCGGTGCCCCTTGGGCAGCATATTCTGCGAAGGCATCTCAGTGGACCTCTTCCTGTGCGGCAGTCTGCGCAACTGCGGGGGACACAACCTGTGCTCCGGCGATGAGATAAAGAAGACCAGCGCCAACCACCATGCCCAGCGCCAGAAACTGGATCGGATCCAGCGGAAACGACGGAGCATCCGGAGCATAAGGATACGGCTGCCGAAGAAAACTCAGCAGAAACTGCGCCGTCCCCATCAGCAGCAGCGCAAGCGCCGCAACGCTTCCCCGCGCATGACGATGGCGAAGGCGACGCAACAGGATCGCCGTGATCGCCACCGCCATGATCGCCGCAAAGATCCCCACCGGCTGCTGTAGATCAGGGTCCGCCCCCACCCGCACCGCCCACGGTGCGCGGCTGGGCAGGCCCGGGTCCGAACCCTCCGCCAAATGCCCAACCGCCAGAAACGCCCACAGCAGAGTCGCCGGCGCAGCCCACGCGTCAAGCGCAGCGAGCACCGGAACACGCTTCACCCTCAAGTACAGAAAAGTCGCAATCCCCGTAAGAAGAAGTCCAACACCTGTAAGTGACGGCAGCCTCAGCACAAGCAACGGATAAGACACGAAGCTGCGCAGATTCGTCGCCACCAGCAACAGCCGCGAAAGCACAAACGCCGCAAGCGCAGCGAAGAACGTCGCATTCCACATCACGTCCGGCGCGAGACCCACACGCCAAGCGCAGCGGCTGACCAGCCAAAGCGCCCCCATAAGACCAGCCGCGGCCAGCAGCCCGAACGTGGGCACAGTCACATGTCCGAGATGGAGAAGCGTTGGATGCACGTCTTGGATCAGTTTAGGGGAACGAGGCTTCCCAGCCCGCGTCACCCTCCCAAGCAACATCCTCCGCACTCCCCGGTACACCCCGGTGTACAGTACGCCCATGCGCCCTTCGCCCGCCGTCGCCCTCGGCCTCGCTCTCACCGCCGCCCTCGCGGCCACCGCCCAGACCCCCGCACCCACCGTCTCGCCCGAAACCCGCACCGCCGTTAAACAACTCATCGGCGACATCCTCCTCAACGGCCAGGCCTACGAGTACGATCGCGAGCTCGCCGACACCATCGGCCCCCGCCTCACCGGCTCTCCCAACTACATGCGCGCCGCCGAGTGGGCGCAGCGGCAGTTCAAGCAACTCGGCCTCACCAACGTCCACACCGAAGACTGGACCATCCCCGCCACCTGGGAGCCCGAGTCCGCAACCGGCCGCATCCTCTCCCCCGTCGACCACACGCTCCACATCTACTCCATCGGCTGGAGCCCCTCCACCCCCAAACAAGGCATCGAAGCCCCCGTCGTCTACATCCCCGCTCTCACCTCCGGCGTCCTCGACGCGCTCTCCGGAAAAATCAAAGGCTCCATCGCCCTCGTCGACGAGAAGACCTTCGGCGAAAAGCCCTCCCTCGAGCAGATCTTCTCCGGCCTCGATCACCTCCGCCAACTCGGCCCCGCCGCCATCCTCGAGCCTGGCGGCCCCAACGGCACCGAAACCCTCACCTCACTCAACTTCTCCGGCGCCATCGACTCCATCCCCGAAGCCCAGATCGGCTCCGAAGACGTCTCCCTCCTCAAGCGCCTCCTCGACGCCGACCCCGACCACCCAACCCCTAACCTGTCATCCCGACCGGAGCGCAGCGAAGCGGAGGGACCTGCTTCACCCACCGCCCAGCCCGTCAAAGTCCACTTCACCCTCGAAAACCGCATCCGCAAAGACGTCAAGATCCCCAACGTCATCGCCGAGATCCCCGGCTCCGACCCGGCGCTCAAAGATCAGATCGTTCTCATCGGAGCCCACATGGACTCCTGGAACCCAGGCACCGGAGCTCAGGACAATGGCACCGGCGTCGCCACCGTCCTCGAAGCCGCCCGCGCCATCAAAGCCCTCGGCCAGCCACCCCGCAGAACTCTTCGCTTCGTCCTCTTCGGCGGCGAAGAAGAAGGCCTCCTCGGCTCCACCGCCTACGTCCGCGCCCACCGCAACGACCTCAGCCACATCGACGCCGTCCTCATCTCCGACACCGGCGCCCAGCCCGCCAGGGGCTGGTACCTCATGGGCCGCGACGACGAAAAAGCCGCCCTCAAAAATATCGAGCCCCTCCTCACCGGTCTCGGCGCCAACGACACCACCGACAACACCCAGTTCATCTTTGAAACCGACCACGCCGGCTTCGACGTCCTCGGCGTCCCCACCCTCGTCCTCTGGAACGACACCGACCTCTACTTCAAGCTCCACCACAAAGCCTCAGACACCTTCGACTCCGTCGTACAAAAAGACCTCAACCAGGGCGCCGCCACCACCACCGTCACGGCCTACGCCATAGCCAACAGCCCTACCCCCTTCGCCCCCCACCTCAACCCCACCGAAGTCGAAGCCTTCCTCAAAAAATCCAACAACCTCGACGAATACAACTACCTCAAAAAGATCGGCTCCCTTCCTTAAAGCTCTGCCCGTTTTTCTTCCCGCGAGAAAATTCATCTCCTGCCGGTAGCTCTACCTGCTGAGCCTGAGATACTGTTTCCCCCATGCCAAAGTCCTCCCTGTTGCGTCGCGTCCTGGCCGGCTCTCTCTCCCTGCTCTCCGCCTTCACCGTGTTCGCTTCGATCGCGCAGGCGCAGAACTCTCCCGGCGTCGTCATCTCGCAGGTCTACGGCGGCGGCGGAAACTCCGGCGCAACCTATAAGAACGACTTCATCGAGCTCTTCAATCCCACCTCGCAGCCCTCACGCTCACCGGTTACAGCATCCAGTACGCCAGCGCGACCATCGTCCGGCTCTACCAGGTCGCAACCCCTGCCGTCGCCATTGACCCTCGTTCCCGGGCAGTACTTCCTGATCCAGGCGGCCGCGGGAACCGGCGGAACCACGAATCCTCCCCACTCCCGACGCCACGATCGCCCGAACCTCAGCGCCACCGCCGGCAAAGTCGCCCTCGTCAACTCCACCACCGCCCTCGACGGTACCGCCGACTGCCCGGCCAACACCGCGAGCGTCGCCGACTTCGTAGGCTTCGGCGGAACCACTACCGCCGTCAACTGCTCCCTCGGCTCGCCCGCGCCCTGCTCACCAACACCACGGCCGCCATCCGCACCAACGTCTGCTCCACACCCGCGACAACGGCACCGACTTCAGCAAAACTTCCGGCACCATCCTCGCTCACAACACCTCCTCCTCCCTCACACCCTGCGCCACCTCCGGCCCCGGAGCCCTCTCGGCCACCGCCACCGCAACCCCCGCGACCGTCTACACCGGCGCCCCACGCTGCTCACCGTCCAAGTCACCCCCGCCACGCAGCCCGCCAGCACCGGCCTCCAGGTGGAGGCCGACCTCAGCGCCATCGGCGGCTCCTCGTCGCAGATCTTCTTCGACGACGGCACCAACGGCGACCTCACCGCCGGCGACAACATCTTCTCCTACACCGCCGCCACGTCCTCGCCCGGCACCTTCACCCTTCCCGTCTCCGTCACCGACGCGCAGGCCCGCACCGCCTCCGCCAGCATCTCCCTCACGGCGCAGATCCCGCCGCAGTTCGTCACCATCCGCACCATCCAGGCCAACAAGCCCTCCACCTACAACACGCAGACGCTCTCCACCAGCGGCATTGTCGTCAGCGTGAAATCCAACGGCTTCTACATCGAAGCCAGGGACGCCGACACCCATCCGGTCACTCCCGAAGGCATCCTCGTCTACACCGGCTCCACCCGCCTGCCCTCCTACATCTCACTTGGCGCGGAGGTGCAGGTCACGGGCACCGTCAACACCTACCCGCCCACCTCACCCACCCCCGGAACCGAGATCGACGGCCCACAATCGTTCGCACTGCTCTCCTCCGGCAACCCCCTTCCCACTCCCATCCAGATCACCGCCGACGATGGACTCCCCTTCAGGCGGTGTCAGGCAGTTCGCAAAATATGAAGGCATGCGCGTCAGCATCGCCTCACTCACCACCACCAGCGGAACCGGCGCATCGCTGAACGAGGCGACCGAAACCAACACCTCCAACGGCCGCTTCTACGGCGTCGTCACCGGCGTCCCGCGGCCCTTCCGCGAGCCCGGCATCTCCGTCACCGACACCGCCTATAGGCCCCATCCCCTCCGGCATCCCGCTCTGGGACTCCAACCCCGAGCTCCTCTACATCGACAGCCTCGCCTTCGGCGGACCCGCAATCGACCTCACCAGCGACGCCACCGTCACCGGCATCTCCGGCGTCATGGACTTCTCCTTCGGCTCGCCTGAGATCCTCCTCGATGCATCCCCCCGCCCAACGGTAAGCGGCCTCCTCACCGTCCAACCCGTCCCCGCGGAGACAGCGAGCGAGTTCAACATTGCCAGCTTCAACATGGAGCGCTTCTACAACGACAAGGCCGACGCCGATAACCCGGGCAGCTCCGCCGTAACCGTCACGCGGAGGCCTACGGACGCCGTCTCGCCAAAGCGTCGCTCGCCATCCGCAACGTGCTCCTGACGCCCGACATCATCGGCGCGCAGGAGATCGAAAATCTCGCCGTCCTCACCGATCTCGCCAATAAGATCAACGCAGACGCGGTTGCCGCCAACCAGCCCGACCCCGCCTACGTCCCCTACCTCTTCCTCGCCAACGACCCCAGCGCCATCAACACCGGCTTCCTCGTCAAGAGCACGCGCGTCGACACGATCAGCGTCGAACAGGCCGGCCTCAACACCACCTTCACCAACGCCAACGGCGCCCAGGCCATCCTCAACGACCGCACGCCCCTCGTACTCCACGCCGGCATCAAGCGCGCGGGTGGAGCCGACTACCCCGTCACCGTCATCGACGTTCACCAGCGCTCGCTCATCAACGTCGACGACCCCACCTCCACCGGTGCCACCGTACGCCTCAAGCGCGAAGCCCAGTCCGAGTTTCTCGCCAAACTCATCCAGGGCTACCAGGCCGCGGGCGAGCACGTCGTCACCGTCGGCGACTTCAACGCCTTCCAGTTCTCCGACGGCTTCGTCGATGTCACTGGCGTCATCCGCGGAAACCCCGTCCCCGCCTCCGAGGTCATCACCCCGCCTGCCCCCGGCCTCGTCAACCCGCCGCTGGTCGATCTCGTCACCCTCCTCCCACCTGACCAGCAGCAAAGCTATGTTGAAACCGGCAGCGCCCAGGTCCTCGATCACGTCCTGGTCACGCAGGACCTCGTGCCCACCGAAACCCGTCTCGTCTACGCGCACATGGACGCCGACTTCCCCCTCATCTATCTCAACGACGCCACCCGCCCCGAGCGCGTCAGCGACCATGATCCCGCCGTCGCCTACTTCAGCATTCCGGCTGTTGCCCTCTCGGTCCAGCTCACCACCACCGCCACCCTCACCCATCTCCCCGACGGCTCCTACCAGGCACTCGTCACCGTCGCCAACACCGGCAGCGGCGCTGCCTCCAACGTCACTCTCAACGCAGCCCAACTCGGCAGTGCCAACGGCACACCCATCCCCACCATACTCGGCGACATCGCACCCGGCGCCTCCGCCTCCACGGCCATCACCTTCCCCGCCGCGGCTGGAACCTCCGGTTCCCGCACCGTCGAGCGCTTCACCGGTACCTACACCGGCGGCGCCTTTGGAGGCAGCCTCCGGGCCACCCTCCCCTGACAAACGAATAGCTCTCTTTCCGAACGGAATCGGCGAAACGAAGAATCCCGCCACTTCGCTCTTCTAGCCGCAGCCCCACGACACCTCACCCAGACACTCGCACCGGAAAGAAGACACAAAATGAAACGATCGACTCTCTCCCTTGCCTTGCTGACGACTGCCGCCAGCCTCCTGCTCTCGCTGCCCGCTCTGGCGGATAGCCTCACCTTCAACCTCACCAACTCCTCCCAGACCGGCGCTCCCGGAACGACCCTCTCCTACAACGCAACGGTCATCGCTGCTGCCGCCAACACCGGCAACGTCTACCTCAACGGCGACAGCTTCAACTTCAGCGGCGCGTTCCTACCGGACGACAGCCCCTTCTTCAACAACTTCCCCGTGTTCCTTACGCCAGGACAATCCGCCTCCGGCGTCTTTTTCACTCTCTCGCTTCCAGCGACTGCCACCGGCATCTACACAGGCGCCTTCACTCTCCTCGGTGGATCGACGGACAGCAGTTCCAATGCACTCGGCTCCGCAAGCTTCCAGGCCACCGTACCCAGCACCGTCCCCGAGCCCGCCACCTGGCTCCTGCTCTTCACCGGAGCGGCCGGCAGCTTCCGCATCCTCAAACTCCGCCACAACGCCTGAAACTCAGCCTTGTGCCGGGTGTCCCGCTCACCGGGTGCCCCACCTATCGCTGTCCTGCCGCGATAGGGAGGGGTATGAGCCCGAGCGACCCTGTTCCTACTCGGTCACACATGTCAGAAAGCCGACTCATAGTGGCGCAACTACCCCATCCGCCTCGCTACAATGGAATCAGCCATCCAAACGCCCCTCGCACCGGAACGCATCCCGGTACCCAGGACTCCCAATCCGCCGACACATCCTCTCCCATCCCCGGTACGGTCCTAAACCATCTGAATCGAATATTTTGCACATAAAGTACCCGGGGAGGGGGGCTTCAGACTCCCAGGTACTCGAGCGCCTTTAGCCCCGCCAGGTGCCCGCACATCCCATGCACCCCGCCCCCCGGCGGAGTCGAAGCCGAACACAAAAACACTCCGTCCACCGAAGTCTCCCAGAGCCGAGGCGTAGGCCGCACCGCCATCTGCCACGGAGTCATCGCCCCGGCCTGGATGTCGCCACCCACAATCGTGGCATCCCACGCCTCCAGCGCCCGCGTCCCCCACACCTTCCGCCCAACCACCACCTCCCGGAACCCCGGCGCAAACCGCTCCACCTGCCGTTCGATCCGCTCCGCCGCATCCCCCTCCCAACCGTTCGGAACGTGGCAGTACCCCCAAGCCGTGTGCCCACCCCCCGGCGCCCGCGACGGATCAAACAAGCTCGGCTGCACCAGGATCACAAACGGCCGCTCGGAAACCTCGCCACGGAACGACGCCCGCTCCGAAGTCACAATCTCCTCCATCGATCCACCCAGGTGCACCGTCGCCGCCCTCAGACACTCGGGCGCCGCCCACGGTATCGGCCCACTCAGCGCCCAGTCGATCTTGAACGCGCCCGGACCGTACCGAAACCGCTCCATCAGCCGCCGGTTGCCAGGCTGCATCTCATCCGCGCCCATCCGCAGCAGCTGCCGCGGCGTCACGTCGCACAGCACCGCATCCGCTCCGCCCAGCTCCCGGAGCGACTCGACCCGGCAGCCTGTCCGGATCTCCCCGCCGAGCGACCGCAGATACCCCGCCAGCGCCTCCGTAATCCGCCCCGCCCCACCCTCCGCAACCGGCCACCCCGTCGTATGCCCCGCCGCCCCCAGCACCAGAGCCACCGCCGAACTCATCACCGCATCGAGCGGCATCACCGAGTGCCCCGCCAACCCCGCCAGCAGAGCCCGCGCGCGCTCTCCGCGAAACAGCCGTCGCCCCAGCACCGTCGCGGGCAGCATCGCATCCACACCGAACCGTGCCAGGGCCAGCGGGTGCCTTGTCGCATGGAGCACCGGTCCCAGGATCTCCCCGAGCAACACCGGCCATGCCCGGACGATCGGCTCCATCAGCCGCCGGTACGCCGCCCCGTCTGCGCCCAAACCCGCGGCCGTCGCCTCCAGCGAATGCTCCAGCATCACCGCTGTGCCGTCGTCGAGCGGATGCGCCAGCGGGGCATCCGGCTCGATCCACCGCAGCCCAAAGCTCTCCAGCGGCAGCGACCGGAAGAACGGCGACGCCTTTCCCATCGGATACACGCTCGACCCCGTGTCGTGCCGGAATCCCGGCAGCGTCACCTCTTCCGTCCGAGCCGCGCCGCCGATGGTGCTGTTGGCCTCCAGGACCTCCACCCGCACACCAGCCCGAGCCAGCGTCACCGCCGCGCTCAGCCCATTCACCCCGGCCCCCACCACTACCGCCCGCTTTTCGCCCATACGCCAGCCTCCGGGCAGGCTCCCCGTTCCGGCCCCCACGTTTACAGCGTACTCGCGTCCCCTTCGAGCAGCTTCTCCAAGGCATCGAGCGCCCGGTCCACGTCCTCCGCTCTCACCTCAATCGAGGTCCGCTTCCACTCCTCGTGGTCATGCAACACGGTGCGAAACCACAAGCCATTCGCTTCGAGGGCGTGCGATGCCGCAGCCACATCGCGGGGATCCTCAAACTCACCCACCGTCCCCATCTCCGCCTCGGTGCTCTCATCCTCACCATAGGGATCAACGACCGCCACCGGAAACAATCCCGCCTCTCGCCGCAGGAGCGTGACCGCGCGATCCCAGTCCTGTGCCTCGACCATCAACGCCAGCTGCACCGCCGGTCCTTCGCGCAGCTCGCCATTTTCATCGACGGTCCGGTCCTCGACGGCAAACTCGATCCCATTCCGCTCCAACAGCCGAAACGCCGCCTGTGCCTCGAAGGTCTGCGAGAACACATGCAGTGTCTTCCATCCGGAGTCGCTCCTGCTGACGCTCACACCTGTCCCTTCCTCGACATCTTCGATCGGAATCACCAGCCCACGTCGTTTCACCTCAGCGGAGAGCGCCTCCTGTGCAACATCCGTCAGATCCCGGGCCTTTACATGCAAACCCAGCAGCTCGCCATCCCCCATCTCGCCGTACATCGCGCCCAGCCGTTCCCGCTCCTTCTCGCCATCACTCCAACCCATTCGCCAGCTCCCTTCGCACACGCTCCATCGTATCGAGATAAAACTGCAGGTTATGCACCGAGTTCAACGTAGCCCCGAGCGGCTCGCCCGCCACAAACAGGTGCCGAAGATATGCCCGCGAGTACCTCCTGCACGTCAGGCATCCACACGCTGCATCGATTGGCCGTGCATCCTCTGCATTCTCCAGCCGCTTGATATTCATCCGCACGACACCACCCGCTCCAGCCTCGCCCGGCTCCGCTCTCCGGAACAGCAACCCGTGCCGCCCCGCGCGCGTCGGCAGAACGCAATCCATCATGTCGACGCCCATCCGCGCATACTCCTCGATCTCATCCGGATACCCCACGCCCATCACATACCGCGGCTTGTCCTCCGGCAGAAGCTCCAGGCAGCGCGCGATCATCTCCCGCGTCACGTCCCGCGGCTCGCCCAACCGCCAGACCCCCGATCGCATACCCGGAAAGTCCATCTCCACCAGCCGCTCCGCACTCTCCCGCCGCAGATCCGGATACATCCCACCCTGCACAATCCCGAACAGCGCCTGCGTCTTCCCCGCCAACTGAGAACTGACACCTGGCAACTCACAACTCCACGGCACTTCCCCCTTATGCGCCTCGAAGTACTCCTTCGAACGCGCCGCCCAGGCATGCGTCAGGGCCATGCTCTCCCGCGTGCGCTCCCAGCTCGCCGGCGTCTCCACGCACTCGTCGAAGACCATCATCACGTCCGCCCCGAGAGCGATCTGCACCGCCATGGAGTGCTCCGGTGAAAAGAAGTGCTTCGACCCATCCAGATGCGACCGGAACTCCACTCCATCCGCCGTCACCTTCCGCAGCTTCGCCAGCGAAAACACCTGGAAACCACCCGAATCCGTCAGCATCGGCCTGTCCCATCCCATGAAGCGGTGAACCCCACCCATTCGCGCAATCAACTCATGCCCCGGGCGCAGGTACAGGTGATACGTATTCGCGAGGATGATCTGCGCCCCCGCCCCACTCTCCCCCATGCGCTCCAGCACGCCCTGTTCCACCGCCTTCACCGTCGCCGCAGTGCCCACCGGCATAAACACCGGCGTCTCCACAGTTCCATGCGGCAGCCTCAGCCGCCCCCTCCGCCCTCCACCCGACGCCGTCCCGTCCAGCTCAAAGATCCCCATACAATCAGCTGATTCTAGCTGGACCGCGCCCCGTCCCCTCCCAAATGGACGCATCGTTGCACCCCGCCGGGAACCTCGGTTGCCCCACTGCCGTATTCTTCCCGAAACACAGGGGCAGCCCGGGCCCGTGCCCCAATCTCGAAACACCAAAGGAAAGACCCTGCATGCAAGCCGAAACTACCTTCAATGTCTTCGGAGATCCAGTTGAAGTCATCGTTGCCGCGGAGGCCACCAACGGCACCTTCTCCGTCGTCACCCAGACCTGCCAGCCGGGCGGAGGCCCACCTCCGCACCGTCACACCAAAGAGGATGAAGTCTTCACCACCCTCGAAGGCGAGTTCGAACTATTCGACGGAACATCCTGGCACCCGCTCCCGCGCGGCGGGGTCCGCTATGCCCTCCGCGGAAGCGTCCACACCTTTCGCAACTCTGGCAGCTCGGTCGGCAAGATCCTTATCGTCGCCACCCCCGGCGGCCTCGACCGCTACCTCCGCGACATCTCGCCGCTCGTCATGCCCAACGATCTCGCCAACCTCATCACGATCTCTAACCCCTACGGCATCACTTTTCCCTCTCTCGCCTGAGCCATAGGTGGAACTCCTGCCTCCCCACAGGAGCTAGCGGATACGCACCATCGACCTTTTCACGAGTCAACATATCAGGGGGCGACGCTATCCCACCGCCCGGTACCCCAGCCGGAACGGATTGGCCGCCAGTGCCCCCAGCAGAAACCACCCCGTCGCTCCCAGGTGCAGTGACGGGCCGTACGTGTAGCCGAACCCCGTATCCAGAATGCTAGTCGCCGCAACCAGCCCCAGCCCCTGCGGAATCGGCTTGCCCCCAGCCTTTTTGCCAACGCCCAGCAACTCCTGCGCCCGTTCGCACTGCCTCAGAAGACGGATCGCCTGGGCGAGGTCGGAGAAGAGACCCGGCAGCGTCTCGCCGCCACGAAGCGCCCGAGCCGCCAGCGCTGCCACCATATGTCCCGTGCCCTCCAGCCAGACAGCATGGGGGTCGTCCGCTGTCGTCGTCAGGCTGGCCGTGTCGAAGACCATCCCGTGAATCGCCTCGCTGCCGGTCAGGCTCGAGTGCGGTGCCGAGACCGTGTCGGTCGTCTGCAGATTGCGAAGCGCCCAGTCGATCGTGCCCCGCCAGCTCTGATTCAAGGTCGCCATGTATGACCACGTCTGGCAGTCCTCCGGAATCGGCGACGGATTGATCATTACCTGATCGCCCAGCGTCCCTGTGTAGAAGTAGGGACCGGCAGGGTTATACATCGCCGCCACAAACTGTAGCGCATGCGCCGCCAACGCCGCCCACGTCATCCCGTTCGCAGCCGAGCCAACTTTCGTCAGGCTCGAAAGCATCGTGAAGAACGCGTACGTATCGATGTTGTGCTCGGTCGACTTCCCGTTGGTCGATTGCACCGACTGGTTCTGTGGATTGATGTTGGTCCCAAAGCGGTATCCGCCCGGACCCTGCGTGTCGTATGCGTTCGCCACAATCCAATTGCCGACCAGGATCGCCCCGGTCAGATACCGGCTTTCCCCCGTGCGCGCATAGAGCTGCGCCAGCGCCATGCCCGCCCATGCCTGGTCGCCCACCGCGCTTGTGTAGAAGTAGAAGGGCGCGGCCGCCGGCGTGATGTATGCTCCGTCGGCTGCCGGTACGTTGACGTAGTACGCCTGCGCGAATCGGCCGTCGCTCACCGGAAAATTGTGCGCCTGCGCATACAGCAGACCCGCACCGAGCACCTCAGCCCTTTCCAGCGTCTCGCCCGTCCCACGGGCCAGGTACGCATGGATCGCCACCGCGTTGTCGTAAGTGAACGCCGCCGCCCCCAGCGCCTCATCACTGTAGCTCTGCGCCAGCCGCACCGTCGTGCCGGCCGCATAGGCGTCCATCATGAAGTCCTGAAAGGCGAACGCGCGCTCGATCGACCGCAGCCTGGAGAGGCCAGTGGCGGCGTCCCCAAAAACTTCCGGCCCAGCCTCCTGCGCCCGCGCCGGCCGAGAGGCCATCAACGTTGGAAACGCCGCGGCCGCCGTAGCGGCCGAAGCCAACGCAAAAAGATCGCGACGTGTAGTTCGAGCAAAACTCATGGAAAGCTGCCTCCGGAAAATGCGCTCCAATCTACGCCCTTTCGGGCGATTCCAGCAAACTTTGCTGCTCCTCGCGCTTCGTTGCTACGATCCGTGCAGTCTTATCGCAGAGGTCGAGAGGGCGTGGAGTTAGCGGCCGGCACAACTTCAATCTCAAACACAGCGGGCCACTGTTTCCCGGTGACGAAGAGGCGGTCATGTTGCGCATCGTACGCGATGCCGTTCAGCACTGATTCTTCGTTGAGCTTCTGATTCGGAGGCAACAAACCTGCCAAGTCGATCCATCCCAGCACACGGCCATCCCCCGGCGAAATGCGGGCGATCCGGTCCGAGTGCCAGACATTGGCGTAAATCTCGCCCTTCACAAATTCCAGCTCGTTGAGTTGATCGACTGGCCGATTCCCATCTCGCACGACGATGTGACGAATCTCGCGAAAAGTACGGGGATCGCGGAAACGCAGCGTCTCCGTGCCGTCGCTGGTGATGATCTCCTTCGCGGTGCGTGTCATTCCCCAGCCTTCCCCGTCATAGCTGAACTGCTTGACGAGCCGCAAGGAGAACCTGTCGTAGACGAAGCAGAGGTGCGCCTGCCAGGTCCATTCGTAAATGTTCGGCCCCCAGTCCACAATGCCTTCTCCGAAGTACTGGGCAGGCAAACCAACCCTCTGCACCACCTTGCCAGTCTCAGGCTCAACGACACTCAGCGCGGAGTGGCCTTTCAGCCCCGTCCCCTCGTAAAACATGCCATCACGATAGAAGAACCCCTCGGTGTAGCTCTCCTTAGAGTGAGGAAACTTCGCGACCACCTTGTAGCCGCTCACCGGCGCAGCCACGCCGCCCGTCAATGAAAGCAGCGGAATGGCAATCGCAAGAATCCGAACAGTCCAGAATGCCAGGGAGATGTTGAGCCTCACGTGCTTCACGATACGTGAAGCCGACACTTCTCTTCGCATCTTGCGCACGGCAGGCTTGATCCGGCACGGCGACACCTACCGCTTTCGGAGATCAGACGGCTACTTGTCCGTTGCCCTCCTAACCGTGATTCCCGACCTATTGCTCCACCATCGCCACCGCCTGCACCACGGTGGTGTCCCCCGGAATCTCCCGGAACTCCGCATGCTCTGAGTGTTGCTTGCGACTGATCGCCTTGAAAAAGATCGCGCGCCCGTTTATGTCGGTGTCGATCAGGGTTGTCTTCCACTCGCCCGATTGGACCGGCGCACGTTCCGTGGCAAACCGGCTGCCTGCGTGGATCGTCGCCAGGATGCCGAAGCCGATGCTCACATCCTGCGGCAGCACACCTTCCAGCCGATGCAGCCGAACCGCCCTCGGGTCTACCAGCATCGATCCCGTCATGCCATGGAGAACGCGCTCTTCCAGGTTCCGCGGTTGATAGTCCGGGTTCGGACGGAAGTCAATCCGCTCATAACCGCCTTCCATACGCGCATTCTCAAACAGAAAGGCCTTCGGCAGCAGTTCCAGCATCTGCTTCGCCTTCTCCTCATCGTTCTTGAGCGCCTGCTCTTTCTTTGCGAATCCTTCGGGATCGGCGACGATCCCCGCTAGCCGTCCGCGCTCTTGTGATATCCGATCAGAACTCAGCGGAACCCCGTCTTCGGCGATCAGCATTCGCACCTTGCCGAATCGCGTCTCGGCCACCTTCTCCGCCCAAAGATGTCCGCCCGTTCGCTCCGAGCGCTCCTTCGACAGATACTGATACAGCCCCTTGTGCTCCGCCGCTGCACGTTCGTGCTCCAGAAGAGTCGCCACCATCTCCTTGGGCGGCGTCACCCCCTGCGCCCGCGCCACGCCGGACAACAGCACCGCCAGGCACAGCCCACCCGCCAGATCTCTTACTGTCATGCAATACCCCAAAGCCCGACAATCCTTCGCGAAGCATACACGGCAGAGGGTTAACTGCGTCTGAAGGGACGGACAGTCCGCACCTTTGCCTTCTTTGCCGGGGTGCACGCTCCCGATCTCTCGTCAGGTTTACGATGGCGAAGGTTCGGAGGTGTGCATGCGACGAGTTGTTCTGTCTTTGCTGGCTACATTGGCTCTCAATCCCGTGGTTTATGGGCAGACGACGGGAAATACCGGTACGGCCGCGCCTCCCCAGTCAGCCGCTGCCATCGAGCACATGCGCTCGCAGCTCGCGGACTGGGCGCAACTGGGACGTTACGCGGCGGAAAACGCCGCTCTCCCACTACCTTCTGCAGGCGAACGCAGGGTGGTCTTTTATGGCGACTCCATCACCGATGGATGGGGTCGCAGGCCGGGGACGGGACCGTTCTTTCCCGGCAAGCCGTACGTGAACCGCGGCATCAGCGGGCAGACTACGCCACAGATGCTGGTCCGGTTCGAGCAGGATGTCGTGCGGCTGCGGCCCGCCGCCGTCGTGATCCTGGCCGGAACCAACGATGTCGCGGGAAACACCGGACCGGAGACCCCGGAGATGATCGAAGACAATTTCCGCGCCATGACGGCGATCGCAAAGGCGAACGGGATCAAAGTCGTGCTGGCCTCCATCACCCCGGCCTACGCGTACCCGTGGAAGCCCGAGATCAAGCCCGTTGCGGAGATCCAGACCCTGAACGCATGGCTGAAAGGCTTTTGCGCCACTGAAGGCATCGTCTACCTCGACTACTACACGCCCCTGGCCGACGCGCGCGGCGGGATGCGCGAGGGAACGTCCTTTGACGGCGTTCACCCCAACGCTGCCGGTTATGCCGTCATGAGCCCGCTGGCGGAAAAAGCCGTCGCGGAGGCACTCTCGCGCTAGACCATGCCCCACCGCCCCGGCCGCGAGCACAGCGCGGAGGCCGATTGAGGACCGTGTCCCAGATGGGGGATAATGAGCGTGCTTGCGAATACAAAATTCGCGCGGTCGGGGAGATACCCCCGGCTCTTTTGCTGCGCAGTTCTCCCGGGAAATACTTTGCCCAGACTGGATCAAATGATGGAGCTTTGGAACGACTTTGAAGGCAAGACCATTGACGGACGATTTCCCCTGGAGCACCTGATCGGCCCCAAAGGACGCAGCGCCTACTTCACCGGAAAGACCGAAACGGGCACGCCGGTTGTGGTACGGCTGATCGAGTCGTTGAACGACGAAGAAGAGATCCTGTCGCGGTGGCGCACCGTGACCGGCATGAAGCAGGAGCACCTCGTTGAGGTTATGGCGTCCGGACAGACCGTGCTCGACGGAACACACCTGGTGTACGCCGTCATGGAGCCAACCGACGCGGAGTTGGCCGACGTGCTGCGGGAACGCGCGCTGACCTCGGATGAGACGCGGCAGATTGCGTTGAGCGTCGCCGATGGCCTCCAATCCCTACACGATCGAGGTCTGGTGCACGAGCATGTGGAAGCCGAGAACGTGCTGGCCAAGGGCGAGACCGTCAAGCTGCGCAGCGATGTCGTGCGCGAGGCCCCCGAAGGCGCGGAAGGCGCGGCTCTGCGGGCGCGGGACGTCCGCGATCTCTCCTTGCTGCTTCGGCAAGCGCTGACGCGGAGTCGAACGACGGGGCAGGGTCGTCTGCCGAGCCCTTTCGAAGAGGTCATCGGCAAAGGCGAGAGTGGGGCGTGGGGGCTGAAGGAGATCATCGCCGCTCTTCGGCCTGGAGCGGTGATGGCGCGACCAATGGTGCCGGTCGCCCCCGTAACGCCGTCCGTTCGGCCTGTGGAGCCGGTGAAGCCAGGTCCTGTTCCAGCAAAAGACGGTCCAGCCACGGTCAACCCCCCATCCGCTGTGGTCGAAACTGCGGTACCCACCGCGCCCGCGACGGTGGCGAGCCGTCTCCGAAACCAGTCGAGCGCGCGGGGAGATGAGGTGACGGCGCATCTGCGGTCGCCGCGGTCTCCCGACCGCATCGTCATGCCCGCAGAGGCCGAGCCGAAGCGAAGTGGTCTGCTGGCGGGTATCGCCGCGGGCGTCCTTCTGCTGGTGCTGCTTGGCATTTACTTCCTGCGTGCCGGGCGCGCCGGGCAGTCGCGATCCGCAGTGCAGGACACGCCCTCGGCAGCAACGGTTCCGCAGCAGAGCGGAGAAAATCGTCCGCCCGCCCACGACGCCGCGAGCGCACCCGTTCCGCAGCCCTCGGAAAAGCCATCCGCCGCCTTGGGGTCGTCACAAGCTAGAGATCTGCGGGCCGGGCGGGCTGCGGCTACACAGGGAGCGCAGTGGCGCGTGGTGGCGTTCACCTACAACCGCGAAGAGCAGGCCGCCCAGAAGGCGCATGCTATCGCGACCCAGCATCCGGCGCTGAAACCCGAGGTATTCTCGCCGAATGGCCGCGCACCCTACCTGGTGACTCTCGGCGGATGGATGAGTGTGGAGGAGGCTTCAGCGCTGCGAAACAAGGCGCGTGCCCAGGGCCTTCCGCGCGATATGTATAAGCAGAACTACCGCGGCAGCGGCAGATAATGATGAGCGTATTACGCAGCGTCGGCATCAGCCCAGTGCAAGGTAACCAGCCAGCGTGAGGGCGTTCGCCGCCGCGGCTCCGGAGGCGGTGTTGTCGAAGATGCACCATGTGGCCGCAGACTCTGCGGCATGCCTCAGCGTGGCTGCAAGATCTATGAGGTACTCGGATGTGTACGCCGAGTAGTATGGGCGCGGCGATCCGTGAAGGCGATAGTAGACCAGGCCGGTGTCGCCTCCGGGGTGCGCAGCGCCTGGGGTGCGGATGGGATCGGTGGCCACTCGGGAGATCCGGAACTTTTGCAGTAATGAGTTCACCTCGGGAGTGAACCAGGATTGGTGTCGTGGCTCGAGCGCGACGGGGCCGGCATATTGATCGCGCAGGACAGCAAAGAACGTGCTCGCAACGGCTGCGTCCAAGACGCCCTTCGGCGGAAGCTGGAAAAGGATGGCACCGAGCTTGCTGCCGAGCGTCTGAACTTCATCGAGAAAGACCCGTAGCTGGGCGGGGGTGCAGGCCAGAGCCGCATCATGCGTGATCGCGCGGGGAGCCTTTACCGAAAATCGAAAGGTCTCCGGAACGGAGACGGCCCAGCGAGCGTAGGTGGAGAGCCGTGACGAACGGTAGAAGGTGGAGTTGATCTCGGCGCACGGGAAGACATGCGCATAGCGCTCGAGGTGAGATCCGCTGCCGGGGAAAGACTCGGCGGAGGTGCGGGGAATGGACCAGCCGGCTGTCCCGACTCGAATGGACGTGGATTGTGAGCCAGCAACGGAACCAGCCGTGCCGGAAGGGAATCGTGAACTTGGCACTTATCACCTTAGGCCCTTGAGAGAGCCGATACTCACAGTGAGAGCCAGCCCCGCCCGGATACCCGGTGATTATACGGATGGAGCACCGG
This sequence comes from uncultured Acidobacteriaceae bacterium, assembly GCA_963778445.1. Lineage (GTDB taxonomy): Bacteria > Acidobacteriota > Terriglobia > Terriglobales > Acidobacteriaceae > Edaphobacter. Next base: position 1,298,538 of record CAVZUG010000001.1, read on the forward strand.
CTCAGCAGCTCATGTACTTCCAGTTCCGGGTCTTACCCTCGGCCACCCACTCCGCCGCCTGCGCCACTCTGCGCTCGCGCGTCTCCGCCCGCTTCGCCTCGGTAATCCACTCGATGTACTCGCGCCGGCAGCTCGGACTGAAGCCCTCGAAGTTCGCCTTCGCTCCTTTCGTCTTTTTGAGCGCGGCAAAGAGATCTGCCGGCATCTCCAGCTCCGGCTTGCGCACCTTCGACGCAACCTTCTTCGGTTCGTCGCCGCCCGCAAACGCGACTGCCTGGCGCATCCACGCCAGCATCTGTACGCGCGGCGGGAGCTCCGAAACAGCGGTGATCCGGCCGATCGAACCCGCGGAATCCTCGATCGGCATGCCGGATTCCCCCATTACCTTGCGCATGTCGGGTCCAACGAAACCGAAGCCACAGTGCCCCTTGAATGCCGCCATGTAGAACAGCATCTTTCGACGGTAGAGAAAGAACGGCCGGCCCCACTTGATGGTCTCTTCCACCTCCGGACACGCCTGATGCACCAGCGCGCGTAGATGACGCAGTACAGGCTGCGCAAACGCCGGAGCCCCCGCAATCTGCTCATCGACCCGTTTATCGGTTACCGGCATGTCCATTCCCTCCTCCATCCGGCGAGAAGTCTACCAAGAGGAGCGGGGCGGCGGATGCCAGCGAGACACCCAGGGCCAGCAGACCGAACAGGATATACGGCGGCCGCTGCGCTCGGTCGAGTGAAGAGGCGAATCGGATGGAGGCGATGCCGGCAGAAAGCAGCATCAGACCCACGCAACCGAAGATCACTCGGCTCTTGCGGCTGAGAGATCGCAAAAGTGAAGACATGACCGCGCCGAAGAGGCCCGCTATCGCCGCAACAGCGGGCGCGATCAACAGATGTGACGATGCCGCGTCGAACAGGTTGCGCATCACAAACGCACGCGGGTCCGACATCCCGCTTGCCGCAAACTCTCCCCCAGAACGACCTGCATGCGTGCCATGAAGAGCAGCCCGAGTGCGCAGGCGGCTAGAACCAGAATCATCGTGCTGAGCATGGCGCTCCAGATGCTGGCGAGAGCGGCAAGGCGAAACGAACCGAGCCTGCGGTACGCCAACGATCCCACCGCGCCGAAGCAGAGAAACAGCACCGCCCACATGCCCACGCCGAGCACGGCGGGCACGGGAGAGCGCAGATCGGCGAAGTCTTCGAGCCAGTGATTGGCGGCTTCGATCAGGCCAAGAAACAGGCCTATTTTCGCGCCTGAGCACAGTGCCATCCGCACTCTGGCAGACGCCGTGCGTTGCGCCCAGGCAGCTACACCTCCGTAGAGCACCAGCGCCCCCAACGATACGGAGAGAGCCGATCTGTCAGCGCGAGCGCTCTCCGGAAAGCGCCATGCTCCATAGGCCAGCAGAACGATGATGATCGCCACCGCGACGAGCAGTTCCTTGCGGAGAGTGGGGCGCGGATCTGGCTCGCTTATCGGAGGAGTCCTTCCAGATTCGGCTGAAAGCATAGGACAGCACCGGATCTTTAGGCCGTATCTCCCGGCTTGGTCGTCGTCTGCACGGGCTCCGGCTTGACTCGGGTACGGCGGTCCCTTGTCCAGCACCTTCTGCATATCCGCGTCGTAGCCGTAGATGTCGTCGAAGAAGTCGACCTTGCCGTCGTCGCCCACATGCGCCGTCAGGTAAAAGATCACGATCGGCAGCTGCGTCTTCAGGTTCACCTGCTTGTTGTCCTGGCCGTTCTGTCATCGCGTCGTTCACCTTTTCGAGATCCCACGGCTCGCCGTCCTTGTCCTTCTGCCCATTCAGCACCCAGACGGCCAGATCTTCCGGCTTCTGCACCCGAACGCACCCATGGCTGAAGTCGCGCCGCGTTCGCTCAAACAGCGAGGTCTGCGGCGTCGAGTGGAGATAGATGTCGTACTGGTTCGGAAACATGAACTTCACCAGCCCCAGCGAGTTCTTCGGCCCCGGCTTCTCCCGCACCAGCAGCCCGCCATGCTCCACCTTGCTGCAGCGTATAGTCGGCCTGCACCTCGCCCTTGCTGTTGATCACCTCGTAGTTCTTCGCCTCGAGATACCCGGGCTTTGCCTGCATGTGCGGCACCAGCTCCTTCTTCGCAATATCCACCGGCACATTCCAGAACGGACGAAAGATCAGGTACTTCATCATGTGCGTGAAGACCGGCGTCCGGTGCTCGCCCACCACCTTGCCCGACCACCACCCTCATCGTGAAGTCGCGCGTGTGCTCCGGCGTATACCCGCGCAGCACAAACTCCGGCAGGTTCACCATCAGCCGCGCATTAAGGTACGGATCCGGCAGCCAGCGCCAGCGCTCGAGCGAGCTCTCCAACTGCGTGCACGCGGTCCGACATCGGCACATTCAGGCTCGTCACGGTCGCCGCGGTCAGCTTGCCGTCAGCCGTGAGCCCGTGCCGCGACTGATAGCTCTTCACGCCCTCCGAGAGCGTCTGATCAAACACCGTCGAGCCGTCGCCCGGGCCCGTCACACCGGTCTCCGCGTCTCCTTCGAGCGCCAGCCGTGCACGCAGTGCCGCCGCGGCGGCGTAGTGCTCGCCGGCGTTGAGCGACTTCGCGGCAACCGGCAGTCGGTCTACCGACTCTCCGGCCTTCTGCTGCTGAGCAAGCTCCAGATAGCTGCGCCAGCGCCTCCTCCGTCGCACGGTACTCGTCCGAGTCCGGCTCCACGCCGGAGATCAGCTTCGGCCACATCCGTCCGCGTCCACCGCCTGGTCCGAGACGAACTCCGGCAGATCGTACTTCTTCTGCTGCGTGTCGATCGCGAAGTTGAAGTGCGACGGATTCACGCGGCCGATGCGCAGGTCCGAGATAAATCGCATGACATTCGACCGTCATCGCGACATCAAACTGCGCGATCGCGTCGGCGTCCTTGCCGTGCGAGCTTCGCGATGCGCTCCTGCCATCGCCCGGCGTCGTAGTCCTCCGGCCGCAGTCCCTTCATCTCCGCCGCGCGAAATGCCTCGATAAACCCGGATCGCCGCAGGTGTCGGCTTGCCGTCCCGCGACCATGCCAACTCGTAGTTGCGGTCGTCGTAAAACGTCTTCACGTCCGCCTGGTAGTCGGCGAAGTTCGGCCAGCGCAAGCATCGGCAGCTGGCTTTGCGCAGTCAGCGTCTGCAGATTGCCCGCGTAGTCCGTCGTGTTCGGCGCGGAGGTCGTCTTGCGATGTCTGCCGGCATCCCCCCGCCAGCAGCAGCCCCCGTCATCACGCACACCCATACCCACCCGCCTTGCCAGCTTTCGTCGTTCCGAAACCACAACCACCTCGCACCTGCACCATACTCTCTGCTCTTATATACACGGAATGCGGCTCGATCTTCTGTATCACGTCGAAATAAGCAAAGCTCCGAGCGCGTTAGGTGCGCGCAAGCAGTGGCAGCGCCAGCGAGACAGACCAGCGCCTGTGTCACCAGCACACCGCCCGTCAAGCACGAGAAACAGCCGCCGCTGCCTCGTCTCCAGCGCGTCCGCAAACACGCCGCCGACAAAGGTCAGCAGAAACGGCAGCGCCCAAAGCCATGGGGCTGAAACCGTCTGCGTCGTCACCAGCGGAACAGAATCGCCGCCATCACCAGCGGAGCCGTGTTCCCGAAGTAGCGGCTCCGTCGCACACCCACCCACAGCAGCAGCGACACCAGCAGCCGCGACGGCAATCGGACCGTTCAGCACGTCCCTGAAAAAACGCCTCTGCCGCGCTGAAGCGAAAACCAGAAACGCGCTCCGCCGCCCGTGAACACATAGCTGAACGGCTGCAGCACGAAAAGCAAACGAAGCAAACACCACCACCAGCGCACCCAGCGCGGAAAAGATCAGCATCTGCATCACGTAGCTGCGCCGCCGCTCCGCCAGGTAGAACATCAGCACAGCCGGCAACCACAAACCCCACGATCGCCGCCAGCAGATGCGCCGCCGCCGTCAGCCCAAGCGCAGCCGTAAGCAGCAGGATGCGCGGCCTCCACTTGCGCCGCGGGCCCTGCATCGCATGCGCCACACCGATGCCGGTATACACCAGCCCATACAGCCCCCACATCGCCAGCACCTCGTTGTTCGGCACTACCGCGTACCGGATCACGGCCGGGCAGAAGCAGTACAGCCCGAGCGCCAGAAACCGCCCTCATTGCCGAACAGCCGCCGCGAGACCCACCACAACCCCGCTCCCAGCCACATCGCGAAGAGCACAAACGGCAGGTGCAGCAGGTACTTCACCTCGCCGATCTCGTGCCGCGCCTCCCACGTGGATCCGTTCAGCGATCCGCCCGCATAGAGCCGGTTCTCCGGCTTGCGCAGCTTATCCGCGCCCAGCAGAACCAGCCGCTGCACCGTCAGCGGCAGACCGGCCACGCGGTACGCAAACGTGCCGTCGCCGTTGAGATTGCCGCAGGTCGTGAAGTAGCCGGCCAGCGGCGATGGCCGCTCCCACATCTCGCGTCCGCAGCGCGCATACCGGTAGTCCGCCGGTGAGAGCTGCTGCCGGCTGATCACCCACAGGCACTCCGCCAGAAACACGAGCAGAAGCAGCGCCGCCAGCCGCTGCGGCCGGCCGACCTGAAAACGAAACCGCCTCAACAGCCTGACTCTCCTCGCCTACCGCGTGCTCGTCCGATATGCGCTCCGCGCCCAAGTTCACCGGGCCGAAGACTGGCCTCCAGCTGACCTCTCAACCCGCCTCCGAGTGTATCGTGAGGGGTATGGAGTCGCTTTCTTTCACGCCGGGCCGTGCCTTTCTTTCCGTCAACTCCACCGCCGTTCCGTGGACCGTCGTCTTTGAAGACGAGGGGGTCGCTGCCTACTTCTACGCCTGCGACCGCTCGCAGCGAGACCCAGGAAGAGAGCATCCTCGACGCCATGCTGATCTACAACGTCGGCAGCCTCCAGAACCCCGAGACCGAGCGGCTGGCCAGTGTCGAGTGGTCCCGCGACGGCCAGAAGGCCGTGCTCTACCTCGACGGAACCGCCCAGGCGCTCTTCGACTTCGCGGCCCACGTGCGGCTACTGCCGCACCGACTTCCCCAACTTCCTCGAAGAGCAGCGGAGACACCTGGCGAAAGTCCACCCACGCCTGGAGCGACAGCGCCCTCCAGCAGTTCGAGGCCGCCCTCTACGCCTGAGGCGAGCAACCCGCTCACCCGAGAAACATCCGCTCCACCTCAAGCCAGTCCGCAACCCGCCGAAATCCAGTGACCGCGAAGTTATGCGGCGCGCTATACAGAACCCCTTCGCCGCCAAAGCGCCGCAGCTGCCGCGGATTGTCGTCGATCAGGAAGTCCGCATCTAGGATTCCCTTGTCACCGCAGAAGACGATATGCGACGCCGGGATCGACGGGAAATGCCGTTCGAGCCACTCATACTTCGCCCTGAACGAGGTCGGCACCTCCATCGCCGCCGTCGCGATAAATACCTCATACCGCTGCTGCAAGCGCGCAATCACGCGCTGCGACTCCGGCATCACCTCGAGCGAGCTGAAGAAATCCTCGGACCGCAGGTAGGCTTCGAGCGCATTGTGCCGGTCCGTCGAAACAACATCCCACAGCCACTTGCCCTCGAGGTCGGCTTTGGTGATCTGCTCGTCGTGGTCGCGGTTATAGCGAAGGAGGTGCTCCGCCACCGCATCCGCGATCACCTCATCCATGTCGATGCAGATACGCTTCTGCCCCGGTCCGCTGCGCTCTTCCGCTCACCGCACCTCAGCCTTCCCGTTCGCCGGCGCTTCCGCGACACCCTGCACGGATTTCTTTACCGGAGCATCGCGAGCCGGATCCCAGTAGAGCAGCCGCCCGCAGCTCTCGCACGTCATGATGGTGTCGTTGTCGCTGCGGTCGCGCAGGTCATTCCACTTCTGAGGACGCACCACCATCTGGCAGGCCGAACACTTCCCGTCGACGCCCTCCGCAATCCCGGTACCCTTCGCCTTTGCAATCCGGTCATAGGTGGCCAGCGTCCTTTCGCCCACCGTGGGTCGAAGCGCCGCGCGCTCCCCGCTCAGCTCTGTAATCTTTCCCTGGTTCCCGGAGATACGGTCTGCCGCCCGCAAACGCTCCCGCTCGAGCGTAGTCTCCGCCGCCTCGGCATCGCCCCTGGCGCGTGTCCGTTCGAGCTCCTTCGCCTCCGTTCGCTCCATGCTCTCAAGCTCAAGATCTTCGAGGCGCCCGACCTCCGCCTTTGCAAATGAGATCTCATGTTCGAGCGCGTTGGCCTGCGCACTGGTCGTCACAACATCCATCTGGCGTCTCAGACGGTCGCCGCGCGCGGTCTGGTCCTTGATGTCGCTCTCGAGCGAACGGCGGAGCTTCTCCTCCTTCGCCAGCGACTCCTCCACCGCAATCAGCGTGCCCTGCGCAGCGGCCGAACGCGCAGCCAGACCAGCCACATGCCGCGGAAGCGATTCGTTCTCTTCGCGCAGACGCTTCAACTCCAGGTCGAGCCGTTGCAGAATCACCAGCTTCTCAAGGTCAGGGTTCATCGTCTCCTCGTGCCGCGAAGGCGCGAGCGTCTCCACCAGCGGCAAGGGGGAAAGCTCAGCTTCTAGCATGGCACAGCAGCCAATCTCTCGGCGCGCGCGCCGGGCCGCTGTTCCCTAGACCTCGACACCGTCACCCGGCTTATAAAGCTCAGCAAACCCCATGCCGCGCTTCGCAAACTCTTCTTTGAACGTCCCGTACCTCTGGCGCAGAAAGAAATCCTTCGCCTGCCCGTCGTGCACAGGAACCACCAGCCCGGGCCGCATGCGCTCCGCAAACGCCATCATCTCCGGCTCCTTCTCCCACGGAGCCATCACCGGCAGCAGAAGCGCTTTCTTCCCCGCAAACTCGTCCAGCGTCGGCGCGAACGAATCGCCAGGATTGAGCAGGACGTCATCCACGACGTAAGCCGTGTTCTCCGGCGGCTTCGATCCCAGGATCGGCGCATGCTCCGCCGCTGCCGCACGCACGCGAAACGGACCGATCTCCTTCGATCCGCTCTCAAACGAAGTCGCCTCGATCCCCTTCGCCGCCAGCTCGCCGACCGTCTCCCCATTTCCATACACCACCGCACCGGGATTGCCGGAAAGAATCGCCCGGAGCGCATCGGCGTCCAGATGGTCCGGATGCCCGTGCGTCAGGATCACCGCGGTCACATTGTGAAACTGGTCCGGTCGAACCAGACCTTCAATAAACGAGAACTTTCCGGGGTCGAACAGAATGCTCGAACCATTCTTCTCGACCAGGACGCAGGAGTGAATAAATTTTGAGATTCGCATCGATCTTTAAGATGCTACGCCGCATCGCGGAGACGCCAGCGGCCAGTCAATGCCACGTTAGTTGCAGGGGCGCGGCGCAGAATCCTTTGAATCCCCCCGGCTCACAACGCAATCTGAACCAGAGCACCACTTACCTGCATGGCCACAGCAACCCTAGACGCCTCCAGCGTTCAACAGATGTCGACCTCCCAGCCCTGGCGGCCCCGGATCAATCCGTGGATCGTCGCCATGACTGTGACGCTCGCCACCTTCATGGAGGTGCTCGACTCCTCCATCGCGAACGTCGCTCTGCCGCATATCGCCGGCGGCCTCGGCGCCACGCAGGACGAAGCCACCTGGGTCCTGACCGCCTATCTCGTCGCCAACGCCATCATTCTGCCCGCCGGCGCGTACATGACCACCTTTATCGGGCGCAAGAAGTTCTACATGATCTGCGTCGCGCTGTTCGGCATCTCGTCCGCGCTCTGCGGCCTCGCGCCTTCGCTGCCGCTGCTGGTCTTCTTCCGCATCCTGCAGGGCATCGGCGGCGGCGGCCTTGCGCCCTCCGAACAGGCCATCCTGGCCGATACCTTTCCGCCCGAAAAACGCGGCCAGGCCTTTGCCATGTATGGCCTCGCCGTCGTCGTCGCGCCCGCCATCGGGCCTACACTCGGCGGCTGGATCACCGACAACTTCGACTGGCGCTGGATCTTCTTCCTCAACATTCCCATCTGCCTCCTGTCGCTCTTCCTGACCTCGCGCATCGTCGAAGATCCGCCCTACGTGCAAGAGCAGGTCGCGGGAGTCGCAAAAGGGCGGCATCAAGCTCGACTTCCTCGGCTTCGGTCTCCTCGGCCTTACCTTCGGATCGCTCGAGTTCATCCTCGACAAGGGGCAGGAGGACGACTGGTTCTCCTCGCACCTCATCACTTTCTTCGCGATCACCATGGTCGTCGCCTTCGTCCTGATGATCTGGTGGGAGCTGCAAGCAGCTTCGCGATGGGCCACCGTCCAATCGTTAACCTCACACTGTTCAAGCGACGCAGCTTCGCCATCAGCTTCTGTCTGATGTTCGTGCTCGGCTTCTCGCTCTACGGCACCACCATCCTCATCCCGCAGTTCGTCCAGACCCTTCTCGGCTATACCGCCGAGCTCGCCGGCCTTGTCCTGTCTCCGGCCGGCTTCATGATGATGGCGATGATGCCCGTCGTCGGCGTCCTTTCGGGCAAGGTTGATCCCCGCAAGCTGATCGGCTTCGGCTTCATCATGCTCACGGCTCTCCCTCATCGACATGCACACGCTCAACCTCGGCGTCAGCTACGGCCGCCTCGTCTTCCTGCGCATCTTCCAGGCCTCCGGGCTTGCCTTCCTCTTCATCCCATCAACACCATCGCCTACATCGGCGTGAAGCAGTCGGAGAACAACGACGTCTCCGGCCTGACCAACCTCGCGCGCAACATCGGCGGCTCCTGCGGAACGGCGTTCGTGGCCACCATGCTGACGCGCCGCACCGCCGCGCACGAGACCAACATGGTGCGAAATCTCACCCCTGCGAACCCCGCCTTCAACGCCCAGGTCGACGCCCTAAAGGGCATGTACGGCCATGGCGCGCAGGCCAGTCCACGCCGCACAGGCGTACATCTACAACCAGCTTCACCGCCAGGCCGGCATGCTCGCCTACCTGGACATCATCCAGTATCTGGCCGATCTTCTGCGCCTGCATGCTTCCGCTCGTGTTCCTGATCCCACGGCCACCAAAGAACGCAAGTGCTTCCGCAGGCCACTAGTCACTAAGAGCCGGCCGCACCCCGCAGCGCACCGACCAGCTCCGACCGCGCCACCTTGCTCTGCTCCCCCGCCGCGAAGTACTTCACCGTAAACACCCCAGACGTCACCTCGTCCTCACCCACTATCACCATTCGATGAGCCAGCTTGTCCGCCGTCTCAAACGACTTGCGCAAACGGAACATCCCGTCGCCAAGCTCCACAGTCAGCCCGGCCTCGCGCAGCTCCTTTGCCAGCGCCAGCGCCGTCGCATTCTGCGCGACGCCCATCGGCGCGATAAACGCGTCCAGCTTCTTCTCAGCCATCGCATTGTCGCGCTCGGCCTGGGCCTGCAGCGTCAGAATCAGGCGATCCTCTCCAATCGCAAACCCTATACCGGGCGCCTTGGGTCCCCCGAGAATCTCACTCAAGCCGTCGTACCGCCCACCCCCCAGCAGCGCATTTTGTGTTCCAAGGCCGCTTCCGTCGGCAACCGTAAACTCAAAGGTCGTGCGGGTGTAGTAGTCCAGGCCGCGCACCAGCCGCGAGTTCACGTGGTACGGAACCCCGCACGCATCCAGCGCCTTCAGCACCTGCCGGAAGTGCTCGGTCGACTCCTCATCCAGGTAGTCAACGATCTTCGGCAGCGTGTCGATCAGCGCCTGATCCTCCGGCGACTTGCTGTCGAGCACTCGCAGCGGATTTGTCTCCGCGCGCCTCCGGTTGTCCTCGCAAAGTCGATCCTTGATAGGCGCCAGAGCCTCTCTGAGCGCGGCTATGTATCGCGGCCGGTCCGTCGCCGATCCGATCGAGTTGATCTCCAGCCGCCACCCCCGCACACCCAACTCGTTCAGCAGCGTTGCCAGCATCTCGATCACCTCGGCATCGCGCAGCGGGCTCTCGGCACCCGACCACGCCGGTCCAAGCACCTCCGCTCCGATCTGCCAGAACTGCCGATACCGCCCTCGTTGAGGGCGCTCCCGTCGGAACTGCGGACCGATGTAAAACATCTTCTGCAGCATGCCGCTTTCGTTCAGCTTGTGTTCGATGTAGGCGCGTACAACACCGGCTGTGTTCTCCGGCCGAAGCGTCAGGCTCTGAAGATTGTCGCGGTCAAAACGTCCGGACTCAGTCCATTGGGGCCCCTTGCCCTCGTTGCTCGGGGTAAAGGTGTACATCTCTTTCGAGACGATATCCGTCTCTTCGCCAACGCCTCGGGCAAACAGCTGGGTGTCCTCAAAGATGGGGGTGCGAATCTCACCAAAACCATAGCGTGCAAATACAGCGCGGGCAGTCTGTTCGACCTGGTTCCAAAGCTCAGTTTCGGGCGGCAGGAGGTCTCGTGTGCCTCTTACCTTGAAGATTGCGGCCATGCGACGAGTGTAACGGAGTCTGCGTGGTCACGCACCAAAGTAACCTACTCGTTCTGCAACTCGGATTTGTAGAATATTTTGCGTGGTCAAGATAGTTCCGTGCGTACTGCGCTGCTCGCAGCGCCCTCGTCTCCGAGCACACGTCGCACTTCTCCGGGAGCCCCGGCATTGATCGCGGCGGAATCGCCGTATGGTCCGGAACCACAGCTCCCGCAGCCATGATCAAGCCCTCGTCGATCCACGCCTCCTTCAGAGAGATGACTCCTAAACCCATCAGGACAGCATCGCTCACCGCGCCCGTCGCAAGGTGGTCGATCAACTCACCCTTTCCCCCAATACCACGTCGCCGGTAAACTGCGCCTTTATATCCACGTAACAGCGGGACGATATGGTTGAAAGCGCGCCCTGGTAGCTGCCAATCAGCAGGTGAATTTACCTTCCCAGACGAGGATGAGAGAACCTTGTCTGAATCCTCCGTCCTCTATGGCCTTAAACCCAATGTTCAAAGTTTTGCACTTTTTGTTAAGAAAGCCTTAATTCCGTCGTATCCTATGCAATGTCCCTTATCAGGGTCGTTTGGAGGTGTATCGTTCGTGGCAGAGGTTCGAGTACAAGAAGGCGAACCCCTTGAAAATGCCCTGCGCCGCTTCAAACGCAAAGTGCAGACCGAAGACATCATCAAGGAAGTAAAGCGGCACTCTTTTTACCTGAAACCCGGTGAAAAGAAGCGCGTCAAAGAAGCGCTAGCTCGTAAACGCAATCGCAAGAAGGTTCGTAAGGAGCAGGACTAGATCACTCCTCAACCGGCGGCCGCATTCCAATGCGGCCGCCACAGTCGCCATCGTGACCTCCTCACATGTATGGCCCCGGCTTTCCGCAAGATCGCTGGCCGGTAAACCGTTCGACTTCCCTCCCCAAACAGCAAGACCCGGGCCCTAGTACCTTTTCCGCGAATGGGAGAAGTGCCATGGAATTCGTAGACCGTCTTCTGACCTGCAGTGATTGCGGTGGGGAGTTCATCTTCACCGCCGGGGAACAACTCTTTTTCTTCGACAAACAGTTCAAGAACGATCCGAAGCGATGCAAGCCGTGTAAATCACGCCGTTCCGGCGCCGCCACCCGCCCGGGCGCCGGGCCCGCAGCTGCAGGTCTTTCACGAACCGAGACACGCACCAGCTGCTCGGCCTGCGGCGTCGAGACCACGGTGCCATTCAAGCCGACCCAGGGGCGTCCCGTCCTGTGCCGTCAATGTTTCCAGGCGCGCCCGGTCACCAGCCCCGCGCTGGTGGCGGAGCAGGCCCCTGCCACGGGCAACAGTCAAATCTCCAGTGAGATGCTCGCAGGAGCAGCCCAGCGCCTTCCGATATCTGAGCTGCCAGTGCTGCCGCTCGCCTCCGCTTCGCGCGTTTAGCGCGCTGAGGATCGAATCGAATCAGGCCGCGCGATGCGGTCCCGTGATACGTGCGTAGTGTGCGACACTTCCTCAAGCATGAGCCTGAGCCGCACTTCGAAGCGTGCAAGACTTCCGCGCCCGGCAGCGGACGATCTCCTTCGCGGCCGCACAATGCTTGGCGACTTCGAGATCACGATCTGCAGTGATGGCACGTACCTGCTCGATGGCGGAGCGATGTTCGGCGTCGTTCCCAAAACGCTTTGGCAGAAGCGTGCTCCCGCCGACGATCACAACCGCATTCTGCTCGGCCTCAACACCGTCATCGTCCGCACAGGCAGACACACCGTTCTGATCGAGACCGGTATCGGCAACAAGCAGTCACCGAAGATGCGCGAGATTCACCGCAGTCAGGAGCTGCTGCCCGCCTCTCTGACTGCGGCTGGCATTCGGCCCGAAGAGATCGATATGGTCATCAACACCCACCTCCACTTCGATCACTGCGGCTGGAACACTACGCTGCACCCGGACGGCTCAATTTCGCCTACCTTTCCTAATGCCCGCTACTTCGCCGCAAAGGGCGAGGTGGACCACGGGCATCGGCAGCTGGAGCGGGACGCGATCAGCTATCTCTCGCCAAACTATGATCCGCTGATCGAATCGGGTCAGATGACTCTGCTGAATCACGATGATCTGCGCGGGGTGAAAGAGATTTGCCCGGGCATCTCTGCCGAGCTCTTCCCCGGCCACACCCATCACATGCTCGGCGTTCACGTCGAGTCGGGGACGGGACAGGGAGCGGCCCATCACGCCTGTTACATTGGCGATCTCATTCCGACAACCGCCCATCTCGACCTGACCTGGGGCATGGGGTACGATCTCGATCCGCTGATGGTGATCGAGCAGCGGAAACGCTTCTACACGCGCGCGATTCCGGAAGAGTGGCTCGTCCTCTTCACCCACGACCACCACGTTCCGGCCGCCTACGTGACCCGCAACGAAAAGGGTAAGCCGGTCGTGGCTCCGACTGAGTAGCCCCCGAAGCTAACGCTGCAACGCTGCCCGAAGTGAGCCCCCGGCCGTTACCAGCCTCTCCTCTGCCTCGGCAAGGTCAACCGAAAGCATCTGCATCACAATCCCTGCTTTGACGTTGCCCGCCTCCTGCAGCAGCCTTGCAGCAGTCGCCTCATCGCAGCCGGTCGCCGCGCGGATAATGCGGCGCGCGCGATTCACCAGCTTGGCGTTAGTAGGCTGCACGTTCACCATCAGATTTCCATAGGTTGCTCCGCTGCGAATCATCACTCCGGTCGAGAGCATGTTGAGAACGAGCTTGGTCGCCGTGCCCGCCTTCATGCGTGTTGATCCGGTCAGAACCTCCGGCCCGGTCACCGGTGCGATGGAGATGTCGGCCACGCTTCCCATCTCCGACTGCGGCACGCAGGTCAGCGAAATCGTCAGAGCGCCTAATGTCTTCGCATGCGACATCGCTCCGAGCACGTACGGCGTACGTCCGCTAGCGGCGATTCCCACCAGCGTATCGCCCGGAAGAAACTCCGCTGCGGCCAGATCGTTCGCACCCTGCTCCGGCGAGTCCTCCGACTGTTCGCTTGATCGGCGCAGCGCACTATCTCCGCCCGCGATGATTCCCTGAAACAGTGCAGGGGATACCGAGAATGTCGGCGGACATTCGCTGGCATCCAGAACGCCCAAGCGTCCGCTGGTTCCGGCGCCGATGTAGAAGAGGCGTCCACCCGCCGCGAACCGCTCCACAATTGCATCGACAGCGCGAGCAATATGCGGCAGCTCCGCCCGCACGGCGTTGGCTACGGAAGCGTCTTCCCCGTTGATCAGCGTGAGCATCTCGACCGTGCTCAGGCTATCGATCTTCTCCGATCCGGGATTGCGGGCTTCCGTTGCGAGGTTTGCGAGGTCGTGCACCTCACAATTCTAACGAGTGCCCGCTCCGCCCGACGCCGCAAACCCAAACTCAAGCCGGCACATGCGTCGTAAAATGGGAAGATACAGTGCACGGGAGAATAGGAGTTTCATGAGCGTAGATCTACACAGCGGCGTCTCAAGGCAGATTGAAGGCGCTCTCCAGGCTGCCGGGCTTGTCCTGCAAGGAATGGGCAGCGGTACCGATTTCTCCGGAGACCCAACCGTTCGATTTGAGATTGCGCGGCCGGAGACCCGGGACAGAACACAGCTACTCGAGCTCAGCGCTGACCTCGATATTACAAGCGCGCCCGAGTTGCGCAGCCAGCTACATGACTACCTGCGTGAGACCGCGATGCGCTTAAAGAATCTGCGCCCGGACTGCTGCCTGACCCTGAGCGGGCTTCCCCTCAGCTTCCGCAACTTCGCCTGGCCCTTTCACGGTTCCACGTCGGGCGCGGATACATATCTCGTGCACGGCGAAGTCTTGCTCGAAGATGGTGAGGCAAGCGTGCTGCACGCCAAAATCTCCGCTTCAATGACTGTGACTTTCGCCGAGATCGTTCCCGCTCCCGAGCAGCCTTATGCCGAAGGCTTCATTTACAACGCGGTGCGCAAAACCATCGACCAGGGTCAGATCGAACTCGTCAAAAGCGGCAATCGCCAGCCCGTTCCGGTGACCACCCGGTACTACAGCGCAAAGCAGAAAAAGTTCATCTTCAACGACACCACGGAAGCACAGCGAAGCGACTTTCTTGCCGCGAAGACCTTCTGGCTGTCGGGTGTTCTCGGGCAAGGACAGCCGGTCTGGCTGGTGGATCCAAGGGATGCGCAGTACCTGAATACCTCGACAGCTGTTCTCAAAGAGACCGTGACCACTCTTGCCGGGGAAGGTCTGATCCATCTGGCGGCGGACACGGACTTCGCCACGCCCACCGACGCTCTGATGGGATTGCGTGCGAAGTATGCGGAAGAGATGCGGGAGGCGCTGGCCTTCATCAAACCGACCTTCAACGAGGAGATGCGCGGCGGTCACACCAACATGTAAGCGGCTGGAGGACAACGGTGGAGGTTGACGGCCCATCCTACCAACGGATGGGCCGCTGCTTTGAGCCCACAAGAAAGCAGGTCGAACGATGATGATCCTGAGACGTCTCACAACTCCGCTGATTGCGATGGCACTGGCTCTCCCCGCGATTCCCATGCACGCGCAGTATGGGCCACCACCAAACGCCTACGGTCAGAACAGAGGTGGATGGGATGCTCCACCCCAGGCCTATCGGCAGTACCAGCGGCAAGGCTTTCAGGACGGCATCGAAGGCGCTCGCAAGGATGCAGAGAATCACCGGCGGCCAAACGTCAACAATCGCGATGAGTTCCGGCAGCCCAATGTCCCAAGACAGTTTCGCCACGACTACAGGGATGGCTTCCGTCGCGGATACAACGTCGGCATCCAGCACCTCCTCAACGGCCGCCGTTAGCTGGCCAGCTCTGATCCTCCGAACAGCACTAGGTCGATAGAATGGCCTGCATGGTCTCCACATGCAGGCCATTCCATTTTGGGAGCGGGGGAAGCGCAGAGTGACGAAGAGATGGTGGGAATCAAATCAGTGGATTACAACAGGTATCCTGCTCGTTGGAACTCCTTCTCTCCTGGCCCAGGCCCCTGCTCCGCAAAGTGTCCCAGCTATTCCACAGCCGCAGCCCGCGCAGGCCGCTCCGTCTCCACAGTCGGGTCAAAGGCGCACTGAAGCTCCCGTCGATGGCCTGAAACGCGCCGACGCGGACACCCTGGCGGCCACCATCCCCGGCGCGGGCTCCGGCTCCGCAGCCATGAAAGAGCTCCTCCTGCACGGCTTCGAGTTCGACGGCAACATCGTTGATACGGGCAAGCTTCACCTACGCCGGCTCTCCCCAACGGCAGTGGAGATCACCAGCCTCGCGTACTCCATTGGCGAGTGGCGTTTTCTCGTTCGCGACAGCGCCAGCTACTACGGCCTCGGCGAGCACTTCGACACGCTGAACCGGGCGCACACGGTCGTGCGCAACGCCTCGCAGGATAACGGCGGCCCGAAAGGCAGCTCTACCTACAAGCCGATGCCGTTCTTTATGAGCACCTCCGGCTACGGGCTCTGGGTCGACACGACAGCCGAGGCGACCTTCGACATGAACGTCTCGACCCTAAGCGAGATTGCGATCACCGTTCCCGCTGAAAAACTTCGTATCGTCCTCTTTACGGGCCCCGAGTTTCCGAAGATCCTTGAGCAGTTCACCGCGCTGACTCAGCGCGCAATCGTTCCGCCCTATTGGGCTTTCGCCCCGTGGATGGGCCGCAGCTTCGTCGGCGGCGACGCTCAAGTTCGTGAGACGGTAGACAAAGCTCGCGAGCTCCATCTGCCCGGCAGCGTTCTTCTTTTGGATGAACCCTGGGAAACGTCCCTCAACAGTTACAAATTCAATCCAAAGCAGTTCGCCGACGCCCCAGGCGATGTGAAGCACGTTCACGACGCGGCATACAAACTTGTGCTGTGGCACACGCCATGGATCAACTCCGCCTCTAATGCGCCCGGCGATTCCGCAATGAGAGACAAAGAGCAGCTCCACGCGGAGACATATGACGACGCAGCCGCGCACCACTACTTCGTGCGACGGCCCGATGGTGCACCGTGGGTAGGCCGCTGGTGGATGGGCGAGGGATCGCTGATCGATTTCACCAACCCGGCCGCCAAAGCATGGTGGCAGGACCAGCTTCGCGAAGCCATCCACGCAGGTGCCGACGGGTTCAAAGACGATGACGCCGAAGGCAATTTTCAGGGCGACGGGCGCTTCGCCGACGCAACGCCGCCGGAGGTGATGCGCAATCGCTATGCGGTGCTCTATCAGAATGCCGTTCAGGAGGTTATCGAAAAAGAGCTCAAGGGCAACGGTGTCCTCTTCGGGCGAAGCGCAACACAGGGTGCGAATGGTCTTGGTTTTCTTTGGGGCGGCGATAACCAGTCGAGCTTCAGCCCGGAGAACGGTTTGCCCACGGTGGTGATGGCCGGCCTCAACGCCGGAATGAGCGGCATACCGCTGTGGACCTCCGATGTAGGCGGCTACATCAACTCGCCCTCATCCGGCGACCCGGCGCTGCTTGCCCGATGGACCGAGTTCGCTGCGTTCACCCCGGTGATGGAGGTGTTCTCGAGCACGAACCGGCTGCCGTGGGAGTGGCCGGCCGCTGCCCTCGATATCTACCGCAAGTACGCGACTCTGCACATGAGTCTGTTTCCCTACCGCTACGCCGCGGCGCAAGAGGCTGCAAAGACCGGTATGCCGCTGATGCGTGCGCTCGCGCTCGTCTACCAGAACGACGGCCGCGGCCGCCTCTGCCGCGACGAATATCTCTTTGGCCCGGACCTGCTGGTCGCGCCCGTGCTCGACGAGAACACACGCCGCGCCGTCTACCTGCCCGCCGGTCAATGGGTGGACTACTGGACCGGAAATGAGGTCAGTGGTGGTCAGACGGTCGTGGTCGATGCGCCTCTGGATCTACTTCCGCTGTGGGTTCGTGCTGGTGCCGTCATAGCGAAGATTCCCGAGGATGTCATGACACTGGTTCCAGAGGCGGAGAGCGGCAATAAAACAGTCAAGTCGCTCGATGACCGGCGTATCTACGATGTCTTCGGCAATGGCGACTCCGCGACAACAGACTTCGAGGGCCGTGTGCTGACGCGTTCAGGCCAATCACTAAGGATCAGCGGAGAGAAGCCGGCACATGCCATCGTCCGGCTGCGCTTCGAGAAGATAAAGAGCGCCACAGCATCCGGGTCCGCGGTCAAAGTGCAGCAGGTGGGAGATGCGTCGGTGTTGGAATTCGATCTGAAAGGGGAGACGACCGTGAATTGGCAGTAGAGATGGCCGACCGTCGGGTTCGCGTACACGAGCCTCGGTGCATCACCTAGGCCGGGATCGTCTGGACAATGGACCCTACCGGTCCTCCGCAATGCGTGCAGAAGAGCGCACTTCCATTCAGCGGCTGTCCGCACGCTTGGCAGGAAAGCGCATTGGCCGCAACCGGTGCTGCTGGCGATCCGACCCCGGGTATGCCTTTGATCCGTGCGTCTATTGTGTTTGCCTGAGCGAAGTTAAAGGCGCGCACACGTCCCGGCATTAGAAAACACTCCACAAAACCGCATACCGCCGGGATACCCGTCCAGAAGAACAGCGCATAGAGGATGCCGAGCTGATTTCGCCCAAGATAGAAGTGGTGAGCGCCGAAGGTGCCGAGAAAGAAGGCGAGCAGCGCGCCCATGATCTCGTCCTTGCGGACAGACTCGTACTCCGCAGAGAACCGTGCGGCCTGCTGCGGTGACATGCTGGCAATGTAGTGGCTTGCGTTCTGGTCCATGGGATCACCTCGCGAGAAGCAGATGCGAAGGATAGTACGTCGGCGGATTCTTGCTTGTTCCCTGTCTCTGGTTCGGAGAGTAGGCGCTCTTAGGCGGAATACATCTGTCCACCGACCACCGCAGCGGCAGGATAAGCCGTTCGGATGCGAGCGGCCACGTCATATGCCAGCCGTTCGTTGTAGCGGCGAACCCGCGCCGGCAGAAGAAAGCACTCGACGAACGAGACGAGATGCGGGATAAAAGTCCAGCAGAAGAGCACATACAAAATTCCCCAGCCGTTCTCTCCCAGGTAGAACCGGTGCGCACCGAAGCTGCCCAGGAAAAAGGCAAGCAGAATGGCAACAACATCGCTCTTGCGGTGGGCGGCCATCTGGTTCATGAACATGAGACGTTGCTGTTCGTTCAGTGAACTCATCGCATCGATTTCAGCTGTCATGGTGCTCTCCTGACCCGATCATAGACGCCGGAACGCAAAACGGGCCGCGATTTATCGCGGCCCGCTAAACGCTGAGCGAAACTACATCTCTTTGACGCCGTCGACGAATGCCTTCAACTTGCGGCTGCGGCTGGGGTGGCGCAGCTTCCGGAGAGCCTTCGCCTCGATCTGCCGGATGCGCTCACGCGTGACCTGGAAGGACTGGCCAACCTCTTCGAGCGTGTGCTCCGATCCGTCCTCGAGACCGAAGCGCATTTTGATTACGCGCTCTTCCCGTGGTGTCAGCGTGCGCAGCACCTGCGACGTGTACTCCTTGAGGTTGACCGAGATCACGGCGTCAGAAGGACTGACTGCCATGCGGTCTTCGATGAAATCTCCAAGGTGCGAGTCTTCCTCTTCTCCGATCGGAGTCTCGAGCGAGATAGGCTCCTGTGCGATCTTCAGAACCTTTCGAACCTTCGCGACGGGGATATCCATGCGCTTGGCAATCTCTTCCGACGACGCCTCGCGGCCGAGCTCCTGCACGAGCTGCCGACTGGTCCGGATCAGCTTGTTGATTGTCTCGATCATGTGGACCGGAATACGGATCGTGCGCGCCTGGTCAGCAATCGCACGCGTAATCGCCTGGCGAATCCACCACGTCGCATACGTTGAGAATTTGTAACCGCGGCGGTACTCAAATTTGTCCACCGCCTTCATCAGGCCGATGTTGCCTTCCTGAATCAGGTCGAGGAACTGCAGACCGCGGTTGGTGTATTTCTTCGCGATCGAGACCACGAGGCGAAGTTGGCCTCGATCAGCTCGCGCTTCGCCTTCTCCGCGTCCATGTCGCCCTGGATCATCTCGCGCTGCGTGCGCTTGAGATCCGCCAACGGGATGCCGGCGTCCTGCTCCACCCGCTCGAGATCCGTGCGGCAGTTCTTCTGCTGGCGCTTGTACTCTTTGCGCAGCTCCTCGGACTTCGAAGCCTCGAACTTCACCTCGAGCGACTTGATCTGCCGCTCCAGCGTCCGCATCGCGTCGACCGTCTTGTTGACCTTGTCGAGCAGCCGCTTCTTCTCCGGATTGGTGTACTTCAGCTCGCGAACAATGCGGTTGATGTACACATGCTCACGGCCGATCAGCCAACGATACTTCCGCTGTTCCTTGGCCTTCGCCTTGGCGTCACCCTTCGCACCGGCGGCCTCAAGCTTCTCCTCAAGTACCACTGGACCTTCTTCTGGTGCTTGACGATCGTGTCGATTCGGCCCGTGGTCGAGCGAACACGCGCCTGCAGGATCTCTTCGGTGAGCTCCTCTTCGTCGAACGTGACCACTTCCTTGATGTTGCGAACGCCGCGCCGCAGGTCTTCGCCAAGGCCGACGATCTCGCGGATCACGATCGGCGACCGCGAGATCGCCTTCATCACGCGCATCTGCCCACGCTCAATGCGTTTGGCGATCTCCACCTCGCCCTCACGCGTCAGCAGCGGAACCGTGCCCATCTCGCGCAGGTACATCCGTACAGGGTCGTTGGTCTTTTCGAGCGTTCCCGGCGAAAGGTCGAGTTCCACATCGTCGGACTCTTCGCCGGCCTCAGGCTCGTACTTCTCCCGGTCTCCCGAAAATTCGCTCTCACCCGAGAGGACATCGATGCCCTGGGTGTTGATCGTCGTCATCAGATCGTCTAGGTCGTCCGGTGTGGTGATATCTCCCGGCAGAAGGTCGTTTACTTCGCCGTAGGTCAGATATCCCTTCTCTTTGCCGGTATCGATCAGCTTGTCTATATCGTCTTCGTACTTATCGATTTCTTCAGCCACTGGGGTCACGCGCTCCTGCTCCATAATCTTCAAAGTCAATCCTGCGCTCTGGTTCCGGAATAATCCACGGGCACAGCAGACGCAAACATCCGAGGGTTGTTCCTTTGGTGTCGGGAGCTGTAGGTAGCGGTGAAGACCGCTTTGGCCAGCCGTGACCTCAGGTGAGGTCGGGGCATCGAGGGCGCAGGTTCCCGGACATCAGAATACCACGTAATTTAGACGCGCCACACCGCCGGAAGATTCATCGGTCGCCTGCTGGCGACGGGAGCGCCCGCCGCTGCATACCGACCGAGGCCTGCCGGCAAACGCCATTGCCAGAAACGCGTGGCCTAGGCAGCTAAGCCGCCAACTCCCGCTGCCGCGAAACGCATCCCGCGCTCGCGTGCTTCCAGTCTCCCAAAGCGCGGCTCAGCAGGGCGGTAGCACACCTTCACCGCAGAGCACGATCACATGGTCGCTGATCGCTAGATTCCAGTCCCAGGTGTGAAAGCGGATGCCATCGGTCGTACGCACCGCAAGAATCCAATGATTGGTGGTCTGTTTTTGTACGCCACAGGTGCAAGTAAAAACGAAAGCGGATGCCATTCAACTGCCAGCCTTTCGCACCCGCATCGAGTCGAGTGCATTATCTTGCAAGGTTGCAAGTAGCGCGCCAAATGCAAAAGCAGGACTTCGGCCCCTTTTTGGCGCCGGCAGCCTCCAAACTCATGGAGGAGGGAAAGGACTTGCCAAATCAAGTGCTGAGGAGAGATACCTGGCTTCCGTTCGGGGGCCCAAAACGGGAGTGGAAAAGATCAGCGCTCTGACTATCCTCTTCCGGCACACAGGATGGATCACGCATCAGACACAGAAGCATCAGCAATCCGTGAGTGAGGGTGACCGCATGAGACCAGCAGCAGCGACCGCAACGAATAGGAACTTTGCCAGGTTCGGTACGATGTTGGCCTTGAGTTTTGTTTGTTTGTTGCCGCTACAGGGCTGCCTCGTGGCAGGTTACTCAAGCCGAGGCGGTGGATTCATCTGGCCAGGTGGCCTGGGGCTTCTGGTGCTGATATTGATTGTGATCTTCTTCATGCGCGGAAGACGGTAACCTGGCGTCCCGAACAGGCGCGCTTGCCATACGGACAAGGGCCATCTCGCAATCGTGAGCCTCTCGGCTCACGGGAAACCGACTTTACGGCGTTTCGTCCAGCTCAAGAATGCGTCTCGCCTCTTCCAGGTTCACCTGCTCGCCGTCCACCGTGAACTCATACTCACCGGCATTCTCCGGCACCCCGTGGACGTCCGCAACGGTGTGTCCCTTGCGGCGTAGCTGCTGCACAAGAAGTTCGATGTCTGCCATATCCGTTTAATCTACAGCAGGCCGGGGCTTCTTCGTGTTCGGCGTGTCCGTACGACAGCACCGCCCGGTGTGCCCTGCCGGGAGGTGCTGTCGTAAATGGCGATTGTTCAATCCCGTGCAGGGAAGATGCCTTGGAGCGCAATAATGTACGTTCCCGAGGGCGCGGTGGGATGGGTGTGGGGTAGCTTCGGAAGCGCAAAGTTCGTTTTTCCGTCGCCGCCGAACGTGGTGCCGAGAAGGGCGAAGAGAGCCTGATTCTGTGCAATCGGCAAGACATGCCCATCACAGAGCGCCCAGCCGCGGGGGGCGAAGCTAAAGCCTACAAGTCTGATTTCACCAACAAAGGGGTCCATGATTGTTCCTTGGCGTACTGGTTAGGGAGGGTTTGTTTCGGCTGCCGATAAACGCAGCTCAGAGGAGGGGGGAGGTCACGCACAACGAAGAAGCTCGCACGCGAACACCTTTATATCGCATGGAGTTGGCGCAAAGCGCTTTCCTACAACCAAGGAGCCACGAGGAGGGCACGGGTATCGCCGCGGATTGCCCGTCTCTCCATGGCACACAAGGTGCTCGTGATGTGGCTAGTTGACCGTCAGAGTCGCAGCCACGGGATGCGTGACGGTCTCTCCGTTTTGGGTAATGGCTGCTGTAATCGTGAAATTCGTTGTCACCGGCGAGGGGGCTGGGGTACCACTGCCAGAGGACTTGCCACCGCTGCTGCATCCAGCCACGGTCCCAAGGCAGAGTGCCAGAATGAACAGGGTGGCGAGGGGAGGAAGCGTCGGAACTTTACGACGGACCAGAAGTGCCATCAGAAGCACCGAGGGAAGACCGAAGAACGCGGTGTACACACGTCTTGCAAAGGGCCCATTTGCCTGTGCATGCGTGGCAGGCGTCATAATCACGATGGACCCCGTCGCAGGCTGCCCATTCAGAGCAACAGTCGTGCTTGGACAGCTATATCCCGCCGGGAGACCCATGCAGGAAAGCGTTGCTGTTCCTACGAGACCCGAGACAGATGTAAGGCTAACGCTGTATGTCGCCGACGCACCTGCAGTGACCGTTTGCGTAGTCACGGGAAGCGTCAGCTGAAAATCCGTGATCGACTGCATCAAAATCGCACTCACGCCTGACGTGTAGCTCCCGTCGCCGGCATAGCTCACCGAGAGCGAGTGTGGGCCCGTGGAGAGATTGGCGACCGCGAAGGTGGCTTGACCTGTCGCATCCAGTGTCTGTTGTGCGACCGTGGCCGCTCCATCCAGCAGAGTCACAGCACCTGTCGCTGGCTTCGCCGGAAGCCCTGCCACGGCCACACTGAAAGTAAGTGGCGTACCGGTCAGTGCCTGGCTAGCGCTTCCTGACAGTTTGATGGTCGGAGCAATGGGTGGGCGGATCGTACCGCGGTGATCCTACCCGCGATAACCCAACTGAGCAATCAAAAAGACCTCAGGCTCCTCGTGGTACTGTGACCTTCCCGTCCGAACGCCTTAACGCCCTACGGATAAATCCGGTTCAGCGTCCGCGCAAACGGGATCGTCTCCCGCACATGCTCCAGCCCGCAAATCCACGCCACCACCCGCTCGATCCCCATCCCAAACCCGCAGTGCGGCACCGACCCATACCGCCGCAGGTCCAGGTACCACTCGAACGCCGCCAGCGGCAGGTGGTGCTCCTCAATCCGCTGCTTCAGCAGGTCGTAGCTGTCCACCCGCTGCGAGCCGCCGATGATCTCGCCATATCCCTCCGGCGCCAGCACATCCACGCACAGCGCCTTCGTCGGGTCGTCCGGGTCGGGCTGCATGTAGAACGCCTTGATCGCCGCCGGATACCGATGCACCATCACCGGCTTGTCGAACTGGCTCGAGATGTACGTCTCATCCGGCGAGCCGAAGTCGTCGCCATACACGTGCGCGTTCTCGATCTTGCCTTCGCGTGAACGCCTCTCCAGCATCGCGTGCGCCTCGTCGTACCTCAGCCGCGGAAACGGCGCCTGCGATCCGCCTCCAGCTTCGCCACATCCCGCCCGATCACCTTCAGGTCCGCACGATGCTTCTCCAGCACCCGCGTCACGATGTGCGACAGGAACTTCTCCGCAAGCTCCATGCAGCTCGTCGAGGCCCGATGTACGCCACCTCCGGCTCAATCATCCAGAACTCCGTCAGGTGCCGCCGCGTCTTCGACTTCTCCGCGCGAAACGTCGGCCCGAAGCGAGTACACCTTGCCCAGCGCCAGCGCCGTCGCCTCGATATACAGCTGCCCGCGACTGCGTCAGGTACGCCATGTCGTCTTCGAAGTAGTCCATCTCGAACAGCTCGCTCGTCCCCTCGCACGCGTTCGGCGTCAGGATCGGCGGGTCGGTGCGGATAAACCCGTTGGTCGTCGAAGTACTCCGCGCCGCCCGCATGATGGTCGCGCGCACCCGCAGAATCGCCGACTGCCGCGGCGTCCGCATCCACAGGTGCCGGTGCTCCATCAGGAAGTCGACGCCATGCTCCTTGAGCGAGATCGGAAACGGCGCGCGCCGCATCAACCGCTGCACCACGTCGACGTCCTGCACGTCCAGCTCGAACCCCCGAAGGCGCCCGCTCATCCGCCCGCACCGTCCCGGTCACCATCAACGAGCTCTCCAGCGTCAGCTCCTTCAGCGTCGTCAAACACCGCCTCCGGCACCGCCGCCTTCGGCACAATGCCCTGGATCGTCCCCGTGCCGTCGCGAAACGTCGGAAACAGCAGCTTGCCCGAAGACCGCAGGTTATACAGCCATCCGCGCAGCGTAACCGTCTCGCCGACGTGCTGGCCGATATTGGCAATGGTGGTGGCAGTTGAGGAGGAGGAGGCCGGGACGGGTACGGTGCTGCTTTGGGTTTCGCTCATGATCTTCAACTACAGGGTAAATGAGCGCATGCGACTCGATCGGCCCTTAGCTCGCCTTCGCCTCCGTAAGCCGTTGCTGCAGCAGATCGATCAGCGCGGCCTCATCCTGCTCGAGACTATGCGACGACCGCTCGTCCTCGATCTCCTGCTCCACCTGCTCGGTAACCGCCTTCATCGTCTTTGCCGCCATAGGTCCGGAGAGGTACCTCTCCAGCACCGCCGGATGCACATAGCACTTTCGGCAGACGGACGGCGTGTTTCCCAGCCGCTCCGCCACCTGCTTGATCGCCTGCACCACATTCCGCTTGGCCTGCGTCTCCGACGTCAACGCTCTCGGACTCCCGCAGCGCACACACGTCAGCACCGACCCGGCCCACGTTCGGAAGTCCTTGGCAGTAAAGTCCTGCCCCGAGATCTCGCGCAGATACTCATTCACGTCCGCCGAATCGATCGAGTGGTCGTCCCGTCCTTGTCGACATACTGAAACAATTCGTACCCCGGAAGGTCTTCGCAGCGTTGTACAATCCGCGCGATCCGGCGGTCTGTAAGATCGACGGTGTGTTTCACTCCGCTCTTCCCCTGAAACGTGAACGTGACCGTGGACCCCTCCACCTCCACATGCTTGTTGCGCATAGTCGTCAGGCCATAGACTTGTTTTCCTTCGCGTACTCCGCATTTCCCACGCGTATCAGCGTCGTCTCCATCAACCGCACGATGGTAGCCAGGACCTTCTGCCTCGGAAGCCCCGGCAGCGCGAGATCCTGCTCCACCTTCTCGCGAATCCGCGGCAGCGCCGTCCCGAACAGCATCATGCGTTCATACTTGGTCTCGTCCCTGACCTCGCGCCAGCGCGGATGATACCGGCTCTGCTTCCGCCCCCTCGCATCCCGGCCCGTCGCCTGCAGATGCCCGTTCGGCATGCGGGCAGATCCACACGTCGGTCCAGGCCGGAGGAATTACCAGCGACTTGATTCTCGCCAGCGTCTCCTCATCCCGCACCGGCCTGCCATCTGTTCCGACATACCGGAATCCCTTACGCCACGTTTGCGCTGGATGCCCGGCTTCGCATCCGTCACATACCGCAGACCCGCGGCCTTCGCCGATTCCACCGGATCGAGAATGGGTTCTGGCGACGGCGTTCGCTTCCGGCTTCGCTTGACTGAATCTGCTGACACTGGCATGAACTCTGGGATGCAAGGATCGGCACCTCCGTTCCACCGCCTGTTCGCCTCACGGAAACATCTCCCTCTAGGCCGCCGTCATTCCGACGAAGCGAAGCGTAGAAGTTCGACTGTCTCCGTCACACACACCGTTCATTATCCCGACCGGAGCCCCTAGGGCACATCTGTCATCCCGACCGGAGCGAAGCGTAGTGGAGGGACTTGCTTCTATGCAGCCGCCCCCTTCAACACAACATCGCTAACTCCGCTCACCCGCAGCCTCCGCCAGCCTCTCCTCGGAGTCGTAAAACTCACGAGCCTTCCGCTCCACCGACTCCGCCGTCTCCCCAAGATCATGCGCAATCTCCAGCACCCCTGGCAAATCCGCCGGCAGCGTAGACGTGTGACGCCACACATTTCTCCAGTCGATGCCGCTCGCCGCCGTGCCGGGCCAGCAGTGCTCATCGTGGCTCCCACCGTTGTCATGGAGATGGAGCTCCGCGATGCGTGGCTTCAGCAGCTCAAACGCCTCATCGATCCCCGCGCCGGGATTCTTCCAGTCCGTCAGGTGCGCATGACCAATATCCAGGCACACCCCAACCGTATCGAAATGGCCCTGCCGAAGAATTTCCAGCAGGTGTTCCGGAGTCGTTACCTCGTTCGGCAGATTCTCCAAAAGCAGCTGCACGCCAAGCGGAGCCGCAAACGCCCGGAGGTGCTCAATCGCAGTGAAGGAGTTCTCAAGCGCCCGCGTATCCCACGCCTCACCCTTCATCCCCAGGTGCAGCACCACCGACCGGAACGGAATCTGCTCGGCGGCCTCGATCGCCCGCTTCGTCTCATCCATCGCCTGGATCCGCCGCGACTTCTCCGCGTCGATCAGGTTCAGCGTCGGAGCCACGTGCCGGCTCCAGCGCGCATCATCGTAGAGCGGCTGGTGCAGGGTCGCCATCGTTCCCGTATCGCGAAACCATGCCGCAATCTCCCGAACCTCAGCGCGATCCGTGTAGTCGAAGTGGTGGCGCGCCGCAAAGATCTCCACCGCCGTCGCGCCTGCGCGCTGCATGGCATCGAGAAGCCCGGTATGAAGCCGCTGCTGCAAAAAGACGTGGGTTGAGAGGCCGCGTTGCATCTCTCCCAAACTACATCACACCGCTGAGGATGCGGGACGCTACACTGTCCGCTACCCATGCCGCCCCCGCCCGACACCAATCCGGCCGAACAGCCTAACCCGATCCTCGGAGAACCCGAGCTCGTCCAGAACGACATCGACCTGGCCCCGGACCCGTCCGGTCACGGACCCCGCAAGGCAGCTGCTACCTTTATCTTCCTCACCGTCACCCTCGACATGCTCGCCCTCGGCATGATCGCGCCCGTCCTCCCCCGCCTGATCGAGGGCTTCCTCGGCGGCGACCGAGCGCTCCGCCCGAGATGATCGGCCTCTTCGGCACCGTCTTCGCCGCCATGCAGTTCTTCTTCTCGCCCGTACTCGGCTCGCTCTCCGACCGCTTCGGCCGCCGCCCCGTCGTTCTGCTCTCGAACTTCGGCCTCGGCTCTCGACTACATCCTCATGGCCCTCGCGCCCACGCTCCCCTTGCTCTTCATCGGCCGCGTCATCTCCGGCCTCACCGCCTCCTCCATCCCCACCGCCATGGCCTACATGGCCGACGTCACCCCCCGCGAGCGCCGCGCCGCCGCCTTCGGCATGCTCAACGCCGCCTTCGGCATCGGCTTCATCCTCGGCCCCGCGCTCGGCGGCATGCCTCGGCAACATCAACCCCCGCCTCCCCTTCTGGGTCTCCGCCGCCCTCTCGCTGCTCAACGGCTGCTACGGCCTCTTCGTCCTGCCGGAGTCGCTCCCCCTCGAACATCCGCAGCCCGTTCTCCTGGCGCCGCGCCAACCCCGTCGGCTCCCTCACATCTCTTCCGCACGCGCACGGCCTGTCGCGCTCGCCGGCGTGCTTCTGCTCGGCTACATCGCGCAGCAGTCGCTCGCTGAACGTCTACGTCATCTACACCGACTTCCGCTACGGCTGGACCGACCGCACCGTCGGCCTCTCGCTCGCCGTCATCGGCGTCTTCACCGTGCTCTACGGCATGCTGCTCGTCAAACCCGCCTCGCCCGTCTCGGCGAGCGCCGTGCCATGATCGTCGGCTTCCTCGGCGCGAGCCATCGGCTACTCCTTCTTCGGCCTGTCGCGCACCGGCTTGCTCTTCTGGCTCGGCATTCCCCTGCTCAATCTCATGACCCTCGCCTGGCCCTCTTCGCAATCCATCATGTCGCGCGCCATCAGCCCCTCCGAGCAGGGCCAGCTCCAGGGCGCCATCAACAGCCTCCGCGGCATCGCCGGCCTCATCGGACCCGGCCTCTTTACCTGGATCTTCTCCAGATCCATCGGGCCCCATCCCATCATCCACGCCCCCGGCATGCCGTTCTACACCGCAGCCGCCATGCTCCTCGTAGCCCTCGTCCTTACTACCCTCACACCCAAGCAAAAAACCGCTCAGTCCAGTTGAACCGCTGGCGATCTCGCACCTACCCGCAAGCTGTCATTCCGCCCGCCGAACCCTCGAGTCTGAAAGACCGAAGGCGATAAGCCTTGTGATCCTGTCTTCTGTTTTCAACCTGCTCTATAGAACTCGCTGCGTTTGCGGCTGTAGAAGAAGTAGACGAGCAGGCCGATGATGAGCCAGGAGAAGAAGCGGAGCCAGGTCTTGGCGGGGAGACCGGCCATCAACAGCGTGCAGAAGAGAACGGAAAGCACCGGGATGACCGGGCCGAAAGGGACGCGGAAGCCACGACGGCGATCGGGGTCTTTATAGCGCAGTACGAGGACGCCGATGCAGACGAGAACAAAGGCGAAAAGGGTGCCAATATTGGACATCTCGGCAAGGGTGCCGACGTCAAAGAGGCCGGCCGGAATAGCGACCAGGATGCCGGCGACCCAGGTGGCAAAGGCCGGGGTGCGGAACTTCGGGTGTACACGGGAAAAGGCGGTGGGCAGCAGGCGGTCGCGGGACATGGCAAACCAGACGCGGGCCTGCCCGAGTTGGAAGACGAGGATCGAGGAGATCATGCCCACCAGCGCGCCGAGCAGGACGACAAGACGCACCCAGTGCAGAGGGTGCCCGTCCGGCGTCATCGAGACGCGCTTGAGGGCGTTTACGACCGGCGCGCCGTCCCCCGCGATCGACTGCCATGGAACGAGGCCGGTGAGGATCACGGCGACTCCAATATAGAGAATGGTGCAGACGACGAGGGTGGCCAGGATGCCGATAGGTACATCGCGCTGGGGGTGCCTGCACTCCTCAGAGGCGGTCGAGACAGAGTCGAAGCCGATATAGGTGAAGAAGATGATGGAGCCGCCGGCGAGGACACCGGACCAGCCGTTCGGCGAAAAAGGATGGTAATTGGCGGGGTGGATGAAAGACAGGCCGGCGAAGATAAAGATCAGAATCGCGGAGATCTTCACCATCACCATGATGTTGTTGGTGCGCGCGGACTCCCGGATGCCGCGGACGAGCACGACCGTGAGGAGTAGCACGATGAGAAAGGCGGGGATGTTGAAGCCGGAGTGCCAGCCTGGCGCGTAAATATCTTTGCCGGAAAGGTCCTGCAGGCCGAGCGGAAGATAGGCGGGCGAGAGCCACTTGGCGGAGATCGGGATACCTAACCAGTCCAGGAGATCGACCAGGTGGGCGGCGAAACCTACCGAGACGCTCATGTTGGAAAAGGCGTACTCGAGGATGAGGTCCCAGCCGATGATCCATGCGATGAGCTCGCCGAGGGTGGCGTAGGTGTAGGTATAGGCGGAGCCGGCAATGGGAATCATGCTGGCGAGTTCGGCGTAGCAGAGACCCGTGAGCGCGCAAACAATAGCCACGAGGACAAGCGAGAGGGCGAGGGCTGGCCCAGCGCCAGGACGGCCAGCAACAGCACCGTGGTGAAGCAGGAGGTCGATGACGGGTGAATCAGCCCAGGTGGCGAGCGCGGCGGGGTTGCCGCCGATGGCAGTGCCGATCACGGTAAATATGCCGGAACCGATGACCGCGCCAATGCCAAGCGCAGTAAGGGAGATGGGGCCGAGTGTCTTGCGGAGGGCGTGTTCCGGCCGCTCCGAGTCAGAGATCAGCTTGTCGATGGACTTGGTGGCGAAGATCTGACGGGCCAACGAACGGATGCTCCTGGCAACTGACGTTTGGACTGAGTGAGTTCTACGTTACAGGAAAGAGAAACATGAAAGATCCAAAACGGGGCGTGCAACGCACCGGTAGGGAGAGAGTGGAAATGTGCGTCGATCAATCGCACCTGCCGACATCCTCGATGGCCGCAGCGGAAACCGACTGGCGCGCATGACGGGATCGGACCCGGTGTCACCGCCAAAGAGGCGATGGGGTATCGGTTCTGCAAGGACAAAGCGCGGCAGCTTTGACACGCGCAAGGGTCCGTGGTGGTGAAGCCGCTTCTGGTGCAGGGCTCCCCGGTGCAGGTAGAGACGGTGCTGGAGGCGCAACACGCATTCGGGCGACGGCTTGAGAGGGAAACCGACGCCTACGCGTTTGAGGTCCGCGTTCTGCGAGCGCATCTGGATGAGTCGCTGCTGGTGAAGGGCTAAGACACCTGGCGTGGAGCGCACCACACAGGAGTAGGGCGACATCTGTCACTAGATGCCGCCCGGTGTTAGAGATCGTTCTCTGTTAGCGCTTGGACTGGCCGCGTGAAGCTTTCTTGATCTTGGCTTTGTTCTCGCCGCGTGCTCCAGTGCGTGGAGCCTTGGGTGCGGCCTTCTTGCGGGCTGCGCGCTTTACCTTCTTGCGCTCTTCGGTGTCGGTAATACTCTTGGTGTTTGCCATGAATGCTTGTCAATTATCTTTCGCGAAACTTGATTCGAAACCTAAAGGCGATCCGGAAGCTAGACGCGTTCGAGCTGAGCGAACTTCTCCACCAGCTTCTTCACGCCGTGTAAGTGGAATTGTACTGTAATCTTTGCGTCGTCTCCGTCTCCTTCGCGGCGGAAGACAGTGCCTTCACCGTATTTGGGATGGCGGACGCGGGTTCCCTGCTTTAGGCCCGTGTTGCCGGTCGGTGCGGGAATGTCGAGTTTAGGGCGCGAGAACTTCTGCCCGGGCTTCACCTGTCCGCGTGCGCTGAAGAAGCTGGCGATGTTGTCGATGGAGTTGGGCGGGGTGCCTGCACGGGCGGGAGTGCCACCGTTAGGGGTGGAGTTCCTTCTGCTGGGAAGTTCCTGGCTATCGTCCTCGTAGCTGTAGTGGCGATCACCTGCGTCTTCGCTTTGGCGTGCGGCGCCAAAGCCGCGTGGACGTGGATAGGGTGTCGAGTAGGCCCGGCCGGAGAGGCGGTTGTAGTCGTCTGAGCTTGAAAACTGCGGCCGAGCAGCCGGCGAGCCGAGGTCCTCTACCAGTCGGCTGGGCACCTCTTCCAGGAACCGCGAGGGAATGGAAGCCTCCGGCATGTCGGAGCCGTAGCGACGACGGTAGCGGGCACGGGTAAGGACGAGGGTGTCCATGGCGCGGGTCATGCCGACGTAGCAGAGGCGGCGTTCTTCTTCAAGACCGGCGGGGTCGGTGAAGGTACGCGAGTGCGGGAACAGGCCCTCTTCCATGCCGGCGAGGAAGACGAGCGGAAACTCCAGGCCCTTCGCCGCGTGCAGCGTCATAAGGGTCACGCGGGCCTCGGCGGAGTACTGGTCGGCGTCCGAGACGAGAGCGGCATGGTCGAGAAAGTCGGCGAGGGTCTCGTCGCGCTGCTCGGCATCCTGGGCGGCGTTGGCGAGTTCTTTCAGGTTTTCTATACGCGAAAAGGATTCCGGTGTGGCCTCGTCCTCGAGAGCCCGGATATAACCGGAGCGGTCGTTGAGAAACTTGATCAGTTCGGGGAGTGTGGCAGGGTCTCCAGGCTTTCGGAACGGCTCCTCCGTCTCGGGAGAGATCTCCCCGTCCGCTGTGCTCCTCCGCGTTTCTGCTGCCGCCTGCTGGCGTCTCGAAAACGTGCTGTCCTTCAGGACAACGGGAGCGAAGGGATTGAAGCTGCTCGGATCGATGTCATGGGCGGCATCGCTG
This sequence comes from uncultured Acidobacteriaceae bacterium, assembly GCA_963778445.1. GTDB lineage: Bacteria > Acidobacteriota > Terriglobia > Terriglobales > Acidobacteriaceae > Edaphobacter. The sequence goes on from CAVZUG010000001.1 coordinate 1,330,346, forward strand.
TCGGTGGCGTTCTCGGGGGCTAAGGTGGAGATCTCTTCGCTCGGACCGAAGTCGAAGCCGAAGTTGAAGCTGGTGTCGAAAGCAGTATCGGCGTCGTTGGTCTCCTTTGTGCCTGCTTCGGTTACGAATTCGGTCGGGGTGAAGTCGGCGTCTTCGTCGAGGTCGGTGACGGACTCGGCACTTTCGGCCGACGGAACGGTCGAAAAAGGTGGCGAACCTGCATCGCTGGCGAGGGCTGCAGCGAAGTCCGGGCCCAGCATGGCGCGGGCATCCGTGATGAGGCGGCGGAAGCCTTCAAGCGCTGTAAGGGCGCGCTGCGGGAGAAGGCGGTCGTGAATCGCCGCGCCAATGGCGTCCCAGGTGCTGGTGCCGGTCGAAAGGGCCATGCGTTCCAGCGTCTCCATCGTAGTTTTGCCGATGCCGCGGGCGGGTGAGTTCACCACCCGTCCCAGAGCCACCGAGTCGTGCGGGTTCTGCACCAGCTTCATATAACTGAGAATGTCCTTCACTTCGGAGCGATCGTAAAAGGAGAAGCCCCCAACCATGTGGTACTGGATGCCGTAGCGGCGAAGCGACTCTTCGACAAGACGCGACTGCGAGTTGGTGCGATAAAGCACGGCGCAGCGCGGGTGATCAACCTGCTGGCCGGCCTCTCTGAGATAGCGCTGGATCCGATCGGCGATAAAGAGCGCTTCGTTCTCGCCGTCGGGAGCCTCGTAGTAGCCGATTAAACAGCCGCCCTCGCGCGACGTCCATAGGTTCTTGCCCTTGCGCTGGGTGTTCTGCGCGACCACGGCACTGGCGCCCTCGAGGATGACCTGGGTAGAGCGGTAGTTCTGCTCGAGACGGATAGTGCGGGTCTCGGGAAAATCCTTTTCAAATTCGAGGATGTTGCGGATATCGGCACCGCGCCAGGAGTAGATGGACTGATCTTCGTCGCCGACGACGCACACATTCCCGTGGGTGCCGAGCAGCTTCATAAGTTCATACTGCGGACGGTTCGTGTCCTGGTATTCGTCAATCATCAGGTACTTGTAACGGCGGTTGTACTTTTCGCGCACCATCGCATCGGATTTGAGCAGGCGGACAGTCTCGAGGAGAAGGTCGTCAAAGTCGAGTGCGTTGGCTTTGAAGAGCTCCTTGCGATAGATCTCGAAGATGTGGGCGATCTTCTCTTCCATCGGATTGGTGGAGGCGAGGAAGTACTCCTGGGGGTCAATCATGTGGTTCTTGGCCCAGGAGATTCGGCCGAGTGCGACGCGGGGCTTCAGCTGTTTGTCGTCGATGGAAAGGCGCTTGAGTGCCTGCTTGACGACGGCCTGCTGGTCGCTCTCGTCGTAGATGGCGAAGGTGCGGTTGAGGCCCTTTCCGTTAGTTCGAAGAGCTTCAATATCGCGGCGGAGGACGCGCACGCAGAAGCTGTGAAACGTGGCGAGCGTGGGTTGAGCGAGCGACGAGTGTCCGAGGATCTTTTCGACCCGTTCGGCCATCTCCTTCGCGGCCTTGTTGGTGAACGTGACAGCGAGGATGGAGTCAGGGGAGACGCCGCGCTGCTGGATAAGATAGGCGATGCGATGGGTGATGACACGGGTCTTGCCGGAGCCAGCGCCGGCGAGCAGAAGGACAGGGCCATCCACGGTGGTGACACCCTCGGCTTGCGGCGGATTCATGTTTAGGGTGAGATCGGTCAACGGGGCTCCCACGTCTATTTTATTGCCCCGTGCGTCAGCCAGCGAACTCGGGCGCTTACGGCCTCTCCATGCTGATCGTTGCAGAACTTTTTTTGTTTAGAAGGGAACGAAGCGGCAGTGATGTGCGTAGTGATGTGTACGACGAGCTTCACTGAACCATGGCAGCGATCTGCGTCGCAATCCTGAAATCTACTGGAGCTGTTATGAACCGTCGTACGTTGTTTGCGATCTCTCTTGCCGTGGCCTCGATGTGTGCGTCCGAGGCTGTGTATGCTGCGCCGGCGGCGATTCATGCGCCGGTTCACGCGATGTTTGGTAAATCGAAGATGGTGAAGTTCAATCTGAGAAACGACAGCAGCGCTCCGTTGACGTTGAAGGTCGGCGAGGAGACGATGACGCTCGAGGCGGGTAAGACCAAGAGCGTGGAGCTGCCCGTCGGAACCCGCATCGTGCGTCCAGAGGCGACAGCGACACAGCCGGCGGGAGCGGTGGTGACCGAGGTCTCCAAGGAACTCAACGGGGTGACCATCGCGTTGAAGAGCTGAGCATCCCCACCGAGTTGGATGCGATCGTCGACTTCGATCTGCACGGAACATGGAACAACGCTGAGTTGCAAGGGGCCGCCGCGCGTCAAGCGTGGGCGGCTCCTTCACTGAGCACAGAACGAGACTGGTCGGTCTTGCTATGCTCGGGCTATGTCCGTGAAGAATCTGGCTGTATTTTGTGCGAGCGCAATGGGTGTACACGGGGTCTACCGCGAAGCGGCGGAGGAACTGGGCACGACCCTAGCAAAACGCGGGATTGGGCTGATCTACGGTGGTTCGGATGTCGGCCTGATGCAGGCAGTCGCCGAGGCTTGCCTCGCGCATGGCGGTCGTGTGGTCGGCGTGATCCCGGAGGTACTGGTAGACAAAGAGGTGGCACACCGTCGCATCACGGAACTGCATGTCGTGGACACGATGCACACGCGCAAGGCGCTGATGGGCGAGAAGGCGGACGCGTTTCTAATCCTGCCGGGCGGCTTCGGAACGATGGAAGAGATGTTCGAGGTGCTGGCGTGGCAGACATTGGGTCTGCACACGAAACCGATCGTGCTCCTCAACACGGCGGGGTTCTACGACGGGCTGCTCGGATGGCTGGACCATGCCGTGACGCAAGGCATGTTGAAGCCGCGCAGCCGGACGATCTTGCTTGTAGCGACTTCTGTGAGCGAGGCCCTGGACCTGGTTGGCTGAGGCTGGCAACGCTAAAGGTCATCGCGAGGTAAGGCAACGGCAGCGAGGCCGGCGCCATCCATCTCTATGGCGAACAAAAAGCGTAGGAGGGATCGACATGGCTGAGCGTGAGGTTGTGCTGGACAAACCGGTGGTGATGGATGAGGAAAGCGAGGCCCTCCGTAGGGCTACAGAACGGGCTGAGAAGGCGGAAGCGGAGCTTGCAAAATTGAAGGGCGGAACTTCCGGTCAGACAATTGGCGCTTCAGACAAGAGTGCCGCCGCTTCGGACGCCGAGTCGACGAAGTCACCAGCTTCGCCCAGTTCTTCTGGTGACGAGCAGAAGCTGCGGGGCGGCGAGACGGAACTGCGCAATGACTCAATGATGGCGCACCTCCTCGACTCACTCGCGCAAGGCAAGGACATCGGGCACTATGGCCGGCTGGTATTCGCGATGGTGGCCCGACACTTCATGCCTCACGATGAGGTACTGGCATGGATGACGAAGGACAAGGATTTCGATGAGGAGCAGGCTCGGTTGATGCTGCGACAGGTGGAAGGCCGGGATTACAATCCGCCCAAGCGCGCGCGGATCGTTGAATGGCAGGCACAGCAGGAGTTTCCGATCCTGCCAAACGCGGACGATCCGGACTGCGGAAACCTGTACCGAAATCTCAAGTTTCCCGACGAGATCTACTCGCACATTGGGCAATACCAGGAGCAAAAGTTGGAGGCGGGCGAGTAGGTTGTTCCTCTGGAGCTGGATGTGCCTCTACGTGTGACGAACAATGCATTCGTCGCACCGGCAGACGCGACGAAGATAATCGAAAGAGTACAGACCGCTCTCATGGCCGTCATTCCATTTGAAACGAATGGCGTAATTGCCGACGGGTGTGACTTCGAGTGGCCGAGGCGGAGCCTCATACATCGCCAGCAGCACCGGAGCTTTGGGTTTAGGTTCTCCGGGGCTCCGGCCGGATTTTTCCCGCTCTTCGTGGCAGGTTGCGCAGGGGCAGGCGTCCCGTAGCCAGCGAAAGTTCCACGTGCTCTTGTGTCCGTCCTTCCAGTCGATCTCGACGCCTGTGCCTTCGGTCTTCTTGACGCGGATCTTGGCGGGGGTCCGGGCCTCGATGGGAAGCGGCTGCTCTTCTTGCGGCTCAGCCTCGCCGCAGACGATGCGAATACCTTCGTGACTCATGGGTGGACCTTGGCGGCAAGACGATACTCGTAGCACAGCTTCATCATGGCTCTATTCTGACGCTAATCTCTGAGCGTTGCCCGTCAACTCATCTTTCACCACCACACCACCCTTCATCACGAGCGGTATATGCTCCAGCACCTCCACCCGTTGCAGCGGATTCTCCTTCACCGCCACCAGGTCTGCGTAGTGCCCGGGTGCTAGAACTCCCACGTCCGCTGCTCGGCCGATCAGATCCGCTGCACTCGACGTCGCCGCCTGGATCGCCTGCGCGGGCGTCATCCCATACATCACCATGTAGTGAAACTGTTTCGCATTATCCCCGTGCGGGTAGACTCCCGCATCCGTCCCGAACGCCATCTTGACTCCCGCCTGGAAGGCCTTGCGAAAGTTCTCTCGCTGCAGCTTGCCCAGGCCGCGCTCCTTGACCAGCATCTCCTCCGGAATCCCGAAGTTCTTCGCATTGCCGAGAATGTAATCGTCGTCGTAGATGTCCATGACAAAGTACGTTCCGTGCTGCTTTGCCAGCCTGATTCCCTCTTCATCCACCAGCGACGCGTGCTCGATCGAATCGATCCCTGCCTCGATCGCCCACTTGATCGATTGCGCGCCATGGGCATGCGCCGCGATCTTACGTCCCGCCTGATGCGCCGTATCGGCGGCCATCTTCAGCTCCTCGGGCGTGTACTGCGGCGCGCCCGGCTGGTCGCCCTTGCTCAACACGCCACCCGAAGCCGCGATCTTGATCACGTCCACTCCGTATTTCACCTGCTCCCGCACTGTTTGCCGTACCTGCTCCGGCCCATCCGCAATCGAGAAGTCGCGATGATCGGGATAGAGCGACACCGATACCATCGGCGAGTAGTTGTTCAGGTCACCATGACCTCCTGTAATCGACAGGATCGGACCCGACGCCACCATGCGCGGACCCCGGATCTCTCCCGCGTTGATCGCATTCCGCAGGTCCACGGCCTGAAACGGCATCGATCCTACATCCCGCACTGTCGTAAACCCGGCTTCGAGTGTCTTTCGAGCGTTGTTCACGCTCGCATAGGCTGAGGTAAACGGCGTCTCCAGAAACGAGTTGATCGGGTCGTACTTGTCGGCCCGCGCACCCAGGTGGGTATGGCAGTCGATCAGCCCCGGGAGAACATAGTCGGCCGATAGATCGATCACCTTCGCGCCCGCCGGGATCACGAAGCCCACTGCCTCCACTGATTGCACCCGTTCCCCTGCTATCACCAGAACCACGTTCTCGCGATATCTGCCCGTCAGGCTGTCGAACAGGTGCCCTGCGCGAACGTACTCGATCCGGTCTGCAGCCGGAGAGGGCGCACCTTGGCCCCAGGAGATTGATACCGCTCCGCACACCAGGACACCCGCAAGCAAACGAGCTCGACGCAAGTTACACACCTCATTCAAAGTATTCCTGGCAATCACTCGAGGGAAAATCTCTACGCTTTGTCCAGAGCGAGTTTTCGACAGAGGACGTGGGTCGCGGCGGAACGTTTTACGGGTGCGGTAAAACAGAAACCGACCCGCGGGGCCGTGCTGCGAGTCGCTGGTGAACCCGTCTAAGACGGCGGGACCCCGCCGTGGCTCTTTAGGCATTCCGAACTGGCGGACACTGCACACCGAGCCATGTATACGAGCTAGGTCCCTGTTCAATGAATATTGGTTCAACCAGCGTTGGTCGAGCACCTGCTTTGCAGGCCGGTAACTTGATTCGGATGCTACCCGGGTCGGTTGGTATTAGCAAGTCAAGCGATTCGGGCGATTATCGTGAGACCTTCACATTGTCGGGCACGGCAACTTCGTCGAAGCGATCCGCCAGCACTTGAAGACGTTCGGCCACGTGCTCCCCAGAGAGCGGCTTGCCGTGACCGACCGCGACTGTAACCGGCTCGAGAGCGGCGAGTTTCTGCACGGAGGTTCGGGCGGAGTCCCAGTCCGGGGTGAAATAGCTGGGTGGGCCGTGGAGTTCCGGGGCCTGAACCAGGGCCGCTTCAAAGAAGCTCTCCGGCTTGGTTGTGCAGAATGCATCGCCCACGATCAGTGTGCGATCGCTGTTTCGAAAGAAGGAGACGTGGCCGGGGGTGTGGCCGGGCGTGTGAAGAAGGGTCCAGCCGGGGAGTTCGGCCAATGAGAGCTCTCCGCCCTCGCCGGGGAGGGCGCGGAGGCGGTCGCCGACGTTGATGGGATCGCGGGGGTAGGTGGGACCCAGGAGCGGCATGATGCCGCCACCGGCCTTCCAGTTCGGAGGGTCGTAGGCCTTTTGCCCGGTGAGGTAGGGGAACTCGAGCGTGTGGGCGTAGATGGGCACGTCCCACTCGTCGGCAAGCACGCGGACGTCACCGACGTGGTCAAAGTGTCCATGGGTGAGAACGATGGCGTTGGGCGCGCGTCCGTAGGTCTTCTCCGCCCAGCTCTTGATGAATCGGGAGGTGTGCGGGATGGCCGCGTCGATCAGGGTCCAGCTCCCGTCCGGGTGGGAGACACCGAAGACATTGACGAAGGTGATCCGCAGACCCTTCAGGCCCGGTGCGATATCGTCCATCGAGACGACCTGGTCGTCCAGTACTTCTACTTTGTCCATTACGGTTCCTCTCTGCAGTTGCCACGACCTTGGATGCACGATGAGGACGGGACTGATGAGAGAGGATGTTGCACTCATGAACACGTCGATGGACGGGAGTCACCCACCCCGTACTGAAGTACGCAAAGTATTCCAAATGCCGGCTTTAGGTCTGGACCTCGGTGAGGACTGTGCCTCCGGTTCCATTCTCGGCGGCGACCCGGGTCAGGAGTCTCTATTCAGGATATCGCAGCCGTACAGGTGATCGCGCCAACTTCGCGCAACAAAGATGTCCGATCTCAGACCTCTAGTTTCCGGCGGGCGCGGGCGCAGCGACAGGAACCGGCGCATTGGCGGCTCTGGCTTTGGCCACGAGCTTCTTCAGCTTGCCGTCGATGTCCGACCCGCCGCCGAGCTGTTCCTGCTGGAGTACGCCGTCGGCATCGATGGTGAAGTAGTGCGGGATGGCGTTGACGCCATAGGCGGTGGAAAGCTGGTGATCGGCGTCGCGGTACTGGTTCCAGGTCATGTTGTTCTTGTCGATAAAGGCCTGCCACTTGCCCGGGTCGGAATCCCAGGAGACGCTGATGAGGACGAAGGGCTGTCCGGCGAACTGCTGCGCAATCTTCTTGATGTGCGGAAGCTCCTGGTTGCAGGGACCGCACCAGGTGGCCCAGAAATCGACGAGGACCACGCGTCCGCCCATGTCGTCGAGCGTAAAGCTCTTGCCGTCGGCGGTGGTTACGGTGAAGGGCGGGGCCATCTTTGCGCGGGCGAGTGCCGGGTTTTCGGCGAAGTGCTCCGCGCGGGTGCGGAAGCGATCGCCGGCGGGAACGGCTTTGACATAGTCCGCAAAGACGGTGCGCGCCTCGTCGTCGCGGTTGAGCAGCGCGAGTACCCGGCCGTCCATGTAGGCGGCTGTGTGCATGTGGGGATCGCCGGCCATGGCGGCCTTGAAGGCGGCGTCCGCCTGTTGCAGCTGCTCCGGTTTGGGCTTGTCGCCGCCCATGTACAACCAGGCGGAGCCGCGAAGGATCTGCGCGTACGCCTTATCGCCAGGATTGGTTACGATCTGCTCGAGAGCGGTGGCGCTGGCAACGGCGTCCTTATACTGTGCAGATCTGTACTGGAGCGTGGCGATCTTATCGAGGCACTCGACGCAGGCGCCTCCGGCGATCTTGTTGGCTTTCTTCCAGTGGCCGAGTTGCTCGTCGACACGCTGATGCGGCTGCTTTGCGGCGGCGAGCTCTTTCTGGAATTTGGGTTCGGCCTTGTAAGTGGGCTGCTGGGCGAAGACGAGGGTGGCGGAAAGAGCAAAGGCAGAGAGAAAACTTTTCATCAGTCAGGATTCCAGTGAGAGCATGATGGCGCGACCGCGAGGGCATTGGCAAGAAATTTTTCGCGGAGAGCCGAGCCGCGGGAACCAGTTTTTCACTGCACGCGCCGCAATTCAGCTGAAATGGATGTTTATTCCTCCGGTGGTATATTACTTCCATGGCATATGAGGTCATAGTCACAGACGAGTTCAAGGTCTGGTACGAAGATGATCTCGCAGAGCCCGAGCAGAAGCGTGGGCAGAGTAGTAAGCATGCTGGAGGAGGCGGGCCCGGCTCTTTCTTATCCCTATAGCTCTGGCATAAATCGATCCCGATTCGCTCATATGCGCGAGCTTCGCATTCAGCACGAAGGCCGTCCATACCGTATCCTCTACGCTTTCGATCCTTCCCGGTCTGCACTGCTCCTGATTGGCGGTGACAAAACCGGTGACGATCGTTGGTACGACAAGATGATTCCGAAAGCTGATGCGCTGTACGCGGCTCATCTCAAGCAGTTCTAATCAGAGCGATTCCCCGCACCACAGCAAAGCAATGGAGTGCAAAGCTATGGCTATCAAATGGAAAGATCTTAAGCACAAGTCCTCACCGGAAGAGCGAGACAAGATAAAGCGCGAAGCTGTCGATGAACTACAGCGTATGGGTCTCGGAAAGCTCCGCCAAGCGCGTGCCCAGACCCAAGTTGCTCTCGCCGAGCGTCTCGACATCCCGCAGGGGGCGGTATCGAGACTAGAACGCCGAACGGACCTCCTGATCGGCACGATGCGTCAGTACGTGGAGGGTCTAGGTGGACGTCTGGAACTCCGAGCTATTTTCGATGATGGGGTATTCGTGATCGAGACCTTCTCCGAGGAGAGGAAGCCGCAGCGGCATTCCGTCGGCCGACACAGAGCAACCGGTACGTTTGGAAACACAGGCACAACCGGAGAAGAAGCGATATCCGGAAAGATCAGGCGGGGTGTGCAAGAGGTGCACATCGGCAAGCGATGACGGAATACGCTGCTTCCGCCTCATTCTTTGGGTGACGTGAGCCGCTCCGGTGTGGGATTGGGTAGTTTGCGGCGGGGGTTGGCCTGCCGGTTGGCTTTGGCGATCAGGGTGCGGAGGCGAGCTTCGATGTTGTCGTCGCCCACGCCGATAACCTCGGACTGGAGGGCTCCGTCGGCGTCGATGGTGAAGTAGTGCGGCAGGCTTTCGACGCCGTAGGTATCTGAGAGCTTGTGGCCGGTGTCCAGGACCTGCGGCCAGGTCATATGGTTGTCGGCAGTGAACTTTTTCCAGGCGTCGGCATCCTCGTCCCAGGAGACGCTGAGCAGGGTGAAGGGCTCGTTGCTGAACTGTGACGCGATCCCTTGCAATTTGGGGAGGAGCTGGCGGCAGGGGACGCACCAGGTGGCCCAGAAGTCCAGAAGCACGACGCGGCCGTGAAGCTCGGCCAGCGTGACGGTCTTGCCGTCGGCGGTGGTGGCGGTGAAGGGCGGCGCCATGGAGGCTCGGGCGAGGGTGAGGTTGGCGAGGTAGTTCTGCGCGCGGGCGCGATACGGGTCGGTGGCAGGGGCGATCTCCACGTAGCGGGTGAAGGCTTCGCGGGCGTCCGCGTCGTGATGGAGGGCGGCCAGGGCGCGGCCGTCGAGATAGACGGCGGTGCGTAGGGTGGGGTCGTGTGCGATTGCGGCTTTGAAGGCAGTGTCGGCCTCCGAGAGCTCGCGTGGGGTGGGCTGGTCGCCGTTGAGGTGGAGGACGGCGGAGCCGTGGAGGAGCTCGGCGTAGGCCTGGTCTTGGGGAAGTGGGGAGAGGCGCTCGAACTCCTTGGCAGCGAAGATCGCCTGCTCCCAGGCGCCGGTGCGGAAGCTGAGGGTGGCGACGCGCTCGAAGCACTCCGCACAGGTGTTGCCGGAGAGGCTGGCGGCCTGTTGCCAATGGGCGATCTGCGTCCCGGCATCGGTGGCTGCGCGGGCGGCGTTCATCTCCTGCTGCGTGGCGAGATCGGGATGGTATGGAGGGGTGGATGGCGCTTGTTGCGCCGCGACAGACAGCGCGAAGAGGAAGGCGAGGGCGATGTGAACGATCGAACGGCTCATGGTCTTTCGCCGAAAAGGCGGATTCGGGTCATTTCAGCTGCGCTTCCACTTCGGCAGAGGGGAAGAGAGTCTCCAGGGTATCGTGAGACGCCGGGTCGAAGCCCGGCTCTACCCAGAAGCAAGAATGAGGGCGCTCAGTTCCTGTTAGAAGCCATTGCAGCGACGAAGCTGGTTCCAGCTGCAAATCACGGCGGCGCTCGCTTCTTGAAAGGGCGTCCCCGATCAGGGGGCTTATCCGACCTTGCGGGCGCCGGGCTGGTCCAGTACCTCGTCGAGCATGTGGGCGAGGGAGCCGGCGCGGCTGCGGAGACTTCGCTGCGACTGAGAGATGGAGCCGGCGAGAGTTTCGTAGCGCTGACGAAGGGACTCGAGCTCATCGGCAATGTTGAGGGCGGCGAGGACGGCGACCCGGAGCGAATCGACGGTGTCGCCGTGTGCGGAGACGGCGCGCATCTTGGCATCGACGATGCGGGCGAGGTGCTCGATGTAGGCGGGATCGGTTCCACGCAGGTGATAGACCTGGTCGTAGATGTCGACGGAGATCGCGGCGGGCGCGGAAGGGGGCGCGAATTCACTCCCACGGAGCTCGGGCTGTGTGGGGGCTTCGGCATAGGTGGCGCCACTCGTATTGGCCATCGGGACTCCTGTTCTGTGCATTGAAGTTAGAGGAGCTCGTCCATCTGCTGGAGCATCTTTTCGACTCGGTGGCGGACGTCTGCGCGCTCCTGCTGAATGCGTGAGCTGGGCTTGTGAGGCGGAGGTGTGCTGGTTGAGCTGAGCGGCGTGTTCGGCTTTCTGCTGGTCGATCTCGGCCTGGTGCTCCGCGATCTGCTGCTGAAGACGTGCGACCTCGGCCTCGGCGGCGGCACGAGCTTCACGCTCCTTCTTCACGATCTCGACGGCGCGAAGGACCTTCTGCTCGAGCGCCTGGAACTCGTCTGCGCTGATGGTGGCGGATGTGCTCATGCTGGCTCCCTAAAGGCATTTTCCTGTTTCTGTGGGCCGGAGAGGACTCATGACGTGCCATTTTCCCTTAGAGAAAACGGCGTAGTCTTGGCGGATCTGCGCACCTCAACAGGGAAATGCCTCAAGCGAAGTATAGATGGGTTACTGGTGAATTAATAGGGAAGTGCGAGGGCGAACCTAAGTGGTTTCGTGGACGGAGAAGCTGATCGGCAGTGCGGCAGTCATGCGCGCTGTATGCCCCCAAGCTGCGTGAGCGCTTCGACGATGCGGGTGGAGAATGTGGTGAGCTCGTCCTCGGTAAGGGTGCGTGTGGCGGATTGGAAGACGGTGCGGAGCAGGAGCGAGTGATGGCCGGCAGGGATGGCCTTGCCCTTAGCGTCACGGAAGATCTCGACGGGCGTGAGGCTTTGGAGCTCGGGGAGGGAGAGGGCGCGGATCGCGGACTGGACGGTGTGCCAGTGAACGGAGTCGGGGAAGACGAAGGAGAAATCACGCTCGACGGCCTGGAAGCGCGAGAGCTCGCGGGCAGTGACTTTGCGCAGGGGAAGGGTGTAGAGCTGCGCGAGGTCGAGCTCGGCGAGGAAGACGGGCTGGCGGAGTTTGCGGCGGGCCGACTCGGCTCGGGCAAGCTCGCCGAAGTGGGCGAGCGGCTTGCCATCGAGGATGGCGGTGGCGGAGCGGCCGGGCTGCAGCCAGGCCGGCGTGTTCTCCGTCGTGAAGCTGAGCGCTTGCGCGCCGCCGGGCAGTGAGAAAAGGGAGACGAGGGACTCGATGGCTCCCTTGAGCTCGAAGATGGGTGCGTCGGAGGCGGGGTGGAGCGCAGTGGGCTGCGGGTCGGAGACGGTGAGGCCGAGGGCGAGGGATGTGGTCTCGTGGACATCGCGGATCGCTTCCGTTGTGTCTTCGCTGGGGCTGGTGGCGGAGAAGATGTGGCCTTGCTCGAAGAGGCGTGCGGTGGCGACGTCGCGGTTGAGGTTGTGCGCGAGCATGGTGAGCATGCCGGGGAGTAGTGACGGGCGCAGGATGGAGGCCTCTTCGGAGAGGGGGTTTTCGAGCGCGACGTGCTGGGCGCCTCCCCCCTCCGGGATTGCCGGGGCGAAGAGGTCGCTGTCAGAGGCGCTGGCGAAGGTGCTGGAGATGGCTTCGGTGAAGCCGAGCGCCAGCAGGCGCGTGCGGACGGCGTGCTCGGGCGCTGCGGTGGGGTGTGCGAGGACGGGGCGCGGCGTGGGCAGAGTGTTGGCGAAGCGGTTGTAGCCGTAGACACGGGCGACCTCTTCGATGAGGTCGATTGGCCGCTCGAGATCGAGGCGCCACGAGGGCAGTTGTACCTGAGAAGCTGGCGCCGTCCGCTGATGAATGGCTGGTAAGTGAGCAGCCGAGGGCGGTGAGGTACTGCGTCGACGAGATCGGTTTCAAGGGCGGAACTTTGTTTGGTGTCTTCGAGGGTGGTGCCGAGGTGGCGCTGGACTTCGGGGATGGAGAGCGGAATGGGCGGGCGATCGGCGGTGCGCTCGCGGCGTGGTCGGGGTCGACGATGTCGATGAGCTCGCCTTCGGTGGGCCGCCGGACTCGAGGATCAGGTTGCTGACGAGGTGATTCGAGTGGGCGCGGCATTGAAGTCGGCGCCGCGCTCGAAGCGGTGGGAGGCGTCGGTGTGGAGGAGGTGGCGGCGGGAGCAGCGGCGGATGGCGGCGGGATCGAACCAGGCGGACTCCGACGAGGATGTTTCGGGTCTCGGGCGTGATCATGGAGTCCCAGCCGCCCATGACGCCGGCGAGCGAGAGCGCTTTCCGTTCGTCGGCAATGACAAGGTCGTCGGGCTCGAGCGTGCGCTCGGTGCCGTCGAGGAGCTTGAGCTTCTCGCCCGGGCGGGCGAGGCGGACGACGATGCCGCCTTCGATCTTGTCGAGGTCGAAGGCATGGGTGGGGTGGCCCATGCCGAGGAGGGTGAAGTTGGAGGCGTCGACGGCGTTCGAGATCTGCTTCTGGCCGAGGAGGTCGAAGAAGGTTTTGACCTGGCCGGTGCTGGGGGCGATAGTGACGTTGCGAAGGACGCGGGCGGTGAAGCGGCCGCAGAGGTGTGCGGCTTCGATGCGGACCGGGAAGATGGGCGTTGAGGTCTTTGGCGCTGCGGGCGAGGTCGAAAGGTTCTCCGGCCGCTCAGAAGCGGCGCGAGTGGCAGGTTGTAGATGGTGGCGGCTTCGCGGGCGATGCCGTAGTGGTTCATGGCGTCGACGCGATTGGTGGTGATGTCCATCTCGAAGAGGTGGCCGTTGCCCTCGCCGAGCGGGTGAACGCCTTCGACGGCGATTCCGCGCAGGGTGAGGTCGTCGGCGAGTTCGCGGTCGGTGACGGGCAGGTTGGGCAGGTATGCGCGGAGCCAGACTGTGAGAATCTTCATGAGGGACGAACCCTAGTCTAACGAATCGCGGTGCAGCGACCGGTTTCGGGACAGGTGAGTGGAACTCCTCTGCGCAGAAGAGAAAAAATCTTCACCTCTCAGGCAACCCCTTGCGAAATCTCGAGCGCACGCGTGCAGAGGATCGTGCTTACGGTACCGGCTAATCGCACGCTGGGCACGGCTTGCTGCTCTGTCCGAAGAGTGTCGCGCTTTGGTACATGAACTGCATATGAGCTTGTATTCCCCACGATGTGGAGAGGGTGCAAACCCGATCTGCGGAACTGTGTCATTGAAAACTGCCTCAAAGGAGAGAGTGATGTATCTATTGTTTGCCCCGGCCAGTGTAGCGCTGCTTTTTATTGGATTTATTCAGCTGCGGGAGCAGTTTGGATCAATCCGTTAGTTCCAACGAGGAACTGAACCGGAGTCATCACGCGCGGTACCAGCCGTGCGCACCGATGATTCCATGCCCACCCGATCTTATCCGCGAAGCTCCCGAGGAGTGCATGAAGAACATGCGACCGCGGGAGCTTCGCGCACGTGTCCTGAGGCCAGACTCATTGTGATCGCCGGATCGCGAAGTACGAGGTGCAGTGGCGAGAGCCGTCGTAGTCTGAGGCGAGCTCGAGCAGGCCGCCTGCGACCGGCATGAGGGCGGAAGAGTAGTTGGGACAGTAGTTGTCGTATGCCGTGGGAACCTCGACCGGTGCCGGAATCACACTCCACAACCCCGAGCCGTCGGGGCGAGCCACTGGTGAAGATGAGCCGGCCGTTCTGTGGGGAGACGGTACCATCGGCCTCGTGCAGTACCTGACCTACCAGAAGAATGCGGCGGCTGGCGGCGTCATAAAAGCTTGTCGGGGCATGGGCGAGATATTGGCCGGTGGTGGTCACGGCTTTGGTTCCGAAGCTGGCTGGATCTCCGAAGTTCCATCCGTCCCTCGAGGTGCGGCTGTAGACCTGGCACTGTGTGGCGGGACCGCAGACCTCGTATGACATGAAGTAGGTGCCATCTGGAAGCCGGCTGACGACAGCCATGCCGGGGCGGTCGTTCGGTGAACGACCGGCTACGGTGTCCTGCTTCGAGCTCCAGTTGACGAGGTCGTGTGTGCGCATCTTCACGAGCTTCTGGCTGCAGCAGGGATCGGTCTCGTCGGAGACGAACATGGCGAGGTCGCCTGCTTTGGTGATGGTGAACTCGGGTTCCCAGAGACCGTGGTGATCGTCGCCGGATTTCATAGGCGTGGAGAGATATCGCCAATGTGCGCCCTGATCCGTGCTGGTGTAGATCTCTACAGACGGAACGCTGTCCGAGAAGAACGAGCCGGAGTAGAGGAGGGTTCCTGCGCGGAAGTGGCCGAGCTTGCGAGGGAGCTCGTAGATGGTGGAGCAGCAGCGCTCTTTGTCTTTGGCACTTTTGTCTGGGATGGGATTCCCTGGCTCCAGGCTTGCGGTCGGGACGGTGGCGAGAAAGGTGAAGGTGCGGCCTTCGTCGAGGGAGCGGAAGAGCTTGTTACCGGTCTTAGCGAGGATGGAATTCTTGAGCGAACCCGGGGCATGGTGGAGGCGAATGAGTCGGGGGTAGAGGGTGCTTTGAGGGAGGTGGGTTCCGGTGGCGGCGTGGACGGGTGAAACTGCGGTGAACGCGAGAGATATGCATGCTGCAAACTGGGCAGCAACGGCACAAGCGGGCAAGGCTTCCATTCTTATTTCCTCAGTCGGTTACCTGGTATCGCCATCGGATCAGGCAATTAGGTACAGGAACTTTTGCCCGTCCACCACGGCGCTCGTGACGAGATGACGATCTAAGGTTGCCAATTTGCCGTCGTGAGCACGCGCCAGGGCGAGGAGATAGCTATCCGTTACTTGCGCGGAGTCCAGCAGGCGCCGTGCATCAATATGTTGCTGATCGAGCATTGATATGTCGTCCGGCCAGTACTGATGCCCAGGGAGGGCGCGCAGCTGTTTGAGTAACTCTGCTGTCACCCCTGGAGAACCTGGAGAGTTCGGATATCGCGCGTGCCCGACGATCCGCAGAACACCATTCTCCGTGAGCGGACACGTGGCCCAGGCTTGTCGGCCCTCTGCCGCGAACCACTCATGGGTTCGCTCGTGTTGTACATGAGCGGGGTCGATCAGGGCGATGAGCACGTTGACATCCAGCAGAAACCGGGTCACGGAAGCTCTTCATTTAGCTGCTTGACCAGTTCTGTTGTAATTGGAGCGCTTCCTGACGTCCGAAGCAGCGGAACTCCATTGCGTGTCTTACAAGGCGAAATTGGAGGCCGCAATGCGCTTCTAGCCAATGAAGAGATTACCTCTCCTATGCTCCTCTTTTGAGAGGTCGCAAGTTCCCTCGCGACAGCAAGGACGTCATCATCGATTGCTATGGTTGTGCGCATGGCAACATCCTGCATCAAACATCAAACACCAACCATGGTACATCGGATCTGCTATTCAGGTCAGGCGAACTGCTCCAGGAAGCGCATGTCTCCGGAGTAGAACTGGCCGATGTCGGAGACGCCGTGGAGGATCATGGCGATGCGTTCGACACCCATGCCGAAGGCGAATCCGGAGATGCGGGCGGGGTCGTAGGGGGTGGGGTCGAGGCCTAGGCGGCGACGTTCATCGGTGACTGCGGCGAAGACGGCGGGGTCGACCATGCCGCAGCCGAGGAGCTCGATCCAGCCGGAGTGCTTGCATTTGCGGCACCCAGAGCCGCCGCAGAAGATGCAGGAGATCTGCACGTCGGCGGAGGGCTCGGTGAAGGGGAAAAAGGAGGGAAAGAAGCGGGTTTTGACGTCGTGACCGAAGAGGGCCTTCATGGCATGGTCGAGGGTGCCCTTGAGGTCGGAGAAGGTGATGTTTTTGTCGACGGCTAGACCTTCTACCTGGTGAAAGATGGGGGAGTGGGTGGCGTCGGCGGCGTCGTTGCGGTGGACTTTTCCGGGGATGACGATGCGGATCGGTGGCTCCTGCTCCACCATGGTCCGGATCTGGACGGGGGAGGTGTGGGTGCGCATGAGGAGGCGATCGCGTGAGGGCTTGGACTGCTGGTGCGCAATAAGGAGGGTGTCCTGGGTGTCGCGGGCGGGGTGGTTGGGCGGGAAGTTGAGGGCCTCAAAGTTGTAGAAGTCGGTCTCGACCTGCGGGCCGAGGTTGACGGAGTAGCCGAGGTTTTCGAAGACTTTGACGACGGCGTGCATGGTTTCGATGAGGGGGTGGGGGATGCCGGGGGTGCGGACGAGGCCGGGGAGGGTGATGTCGATGGCGTCGCTGGAGAAGCGGGTCTCTCCACTGCGGCCCTGCGGGCCTCCGGTCGAGATGACAGGCTGCTGGGTGAGGGCCTGCTCGATCTGACCCTTGAGCTGGTTGAAGCGAAGGCCGAGAGGTTTGCGGGCTTCGGCGGGGGCGGACTTGAGCCACGCCTCCGAGATTAGCTTGAGGCGGCCGCCCTTGCGGCCGAGCCAGTGGAGGCGGAAGGCTTCCTGGGCTTCGGGGGTGGTGAGCGCGGCAGCCTCGGTTCGAACCTCTTCGGCGAGGGTGCCGAAGGCGGCTTCGAGGGTGGGCTCTTCGTAGGTGGTGAGCTGGGGGATGGTGTCTGGCATGGCCTTCTATGCCAAAGGGTACATGATACCTACCCCCCCCCACCCAATTTGCTGCAAAATATTCCAAACAGACGAGTTAGGTCTGGACTTAGGTGTGCGTGGAACCCTTGACCCACAACGCTCGCCTGCTTCTGAGGCCTGCTTCTATTCTAGGACAGCGGGATGGGTGATTGCGCCACGTCCCTGTTCCAGCTGTCTTATCTGGTTACGTCGAGATAGGCGGAACGAAGCAATGCGATACCCGGCGTTTGGTCGCCTGTGCAAGGTGAGCATCGTAGCTTCGCTTACCCGCCTCGAATGCTCAAGTCCAGATAAGAGAGCGGGTCCGCCTATGCGGAGGTATGGCACTGCGGGTTGTTAGTGCGATGGGGCCGGAGACGTAGTCAGGGGCACAGCACAAGGTCCGTAGTCTCGATTGACTTTCTCGACCACAAAGACCTGGCCACCCGCAGAGCCGCCTTTCACCTTTTTCACCTTTGCGCCGTGGATCTTTAGTTTGTCCCCCACCTTGACATCGGCGAGCTGGCCTGTGAGTGCGTAGACGTTTGCGTCAGGCAAGCGGAGTTCCAGCCCATTCACGCCGGAATAGATACAGCCCTGCAACGTGTGGTGGCTATGCTGGACGGCCAGCGTGACCCCTACCGTCGTGCCGACAACAACGGCAGCAATGGCGGCGATGGAAAGGCCGATCTGCGTGTTGCTGCACGAGGTCAAGCCGGAGCACACAAAGGCCGTTGCTGCCGTAGCAGCGATGATGCGCCGGCGACGGGGGGTGCGTGAAGGCGACGCAGGCAACCCTGCAGCGGGTTGAGCAATCATGTGAATTCCTTTATCGAACGAAGTGATGAGACGAACCGAAGGCCAGAACAATGCGTGTGAACGCTAAAAGATGCCGTGCAACTCGTCCTGCTGGTGCGTGAGATTGAGGCAACCGTGACTGCAACAAAGAACACAATCAGAGTCGCTCAAGCGCTCGTCAGATGAAATTAGATTGGGTTACAGCGTGAGCGAAGCAGGGGCGCATAGCCCCGGCCAGACCTACGATTCCCAGTGCCGAGCAGGATCAGTGCTGATTGTTATGTTGTGTCGGTGTACATCGTGCCAACCGCGCCGGAGAGGCTACACGAAGGCGAGTCAGCGGTCCCCGAGAGAGTGGAGGTGTTTGCAGGAGATGACACGTCGGCAGAGACGACGCTGCCGTTGAGTGTGTCTGCACGTGCAACCATGGAAAGAACAAGCAGAGAAGCGAGAACGGAAGAGCGAACCAGAGAGCGCAATAAAGACTCCTGCGAATTGAGACAACGCGATACTGAGACCTGGAGAGCCGCCGCGGCGCCCAGCTTCCAATATGGGAATGCGTGAACTATAGTCAGGGTTTCGCTGCGTCGCAATATCCTAAAAAGATATTTCCGCCAGCCAGCCCATGGCGGGGCGTTGTGGAGCTTATGACGTGGCGTGAAGTTTGTGAAGCTGACCTCGAAGAATGCCTAGGTATCGAGCCACGAAACTTAGGCGACGAGATCATTGGGCGCGACGGCGCGATGGCAGTCTGGCGCAAGCTGATTCATAGCCCATCGTTTAATTCGATCGTGATCGAGTCTTCGGAGACTCCGGGTCGAATCCTGGCGTTTGGAGCCAGCCTGTTTGTCGCGGCTGATGTTGCGACGCGCGAGATTGCGAACCCAAGGTCCAACCTGAACAGCCGCATCATCGCAGGCATTGCGCAGGGTGATGCCGTCATTCGTTCTGAGGCTGATCTTTACCAGACCGACGCGCGTGAGCCCCTGGATGGGGTGATCCTGTATGGAAATTGGATCACGGGGGTGCTTGACGAGGAGCAGTTGATGGAGGTCCAGAGACTTCTGCCGTGGCTTTTTGTCGAAAGGCACCTTGGATATCGCCTGAACCGCTTTTTTTCAGAGGGGATTGGCGCTCAAGCGGATCACATGGCGTCTTCCGGGGTGTGGCGGGTGACGGCTCGATTTGCGGACCGCTCTTCCCAACTCGCGGTGATGACGCGCCGAGAGGCTGTTTTAGTCAGCGGGTCGTTGGCGCCATCCCTGTTTCGATTCAGGGAGCCTATTCTCGCGCTTCGCGACAGCGAGAGGCATCTGCTCGCGGAAGCGCTGACCTATCGATCCGACGTTGATCTAGCGAAGAGGATGAACCTGTCGGTCGCAACAGTGAAGAAACGTTGGCAGGCCCTGTTTGACAGGATCGCCGTGGCCCACCCTGAACTGTTGCCGAGCGACGAAAATACAGACGCGGTCCGGACCCGCGGTCCGCAGAAGCGGCATCACGTCCTTGCTTACGTTCGCTCTCATCCGGAGGAGTTGCGACCGTATCGATGGACGAGTATACGTTAGTGGCGGTTCAAAGAGACTCCCACTTCATGCTGCCGCCGCCTGCTTGTCAGGCGCGGCCGGCGAAGTCCCGGGTTTCGGTGGCTACTTTTACCTTTTCGCCTTCCTTGATGAAGAGGGGGACCTTGATTTCCAGGCCGGTTTCGAGGCGGGCGGTTTTGGTGGCTCCGCTGGAGGTGTCGCCGCGGACGGCGGGTTCGGTGCTGG
This sequence comes from uncultured Acidobacteriaceae bacterium, assembly GCA_963778445.1. GTDB lineage: Bacteria > Acidobacteriota > Terriglobia > Terriglobales > Acidobacteriaceae > Edaphobacter. The sequence goes on from CAVZUG010000001.1 coordinate 1,349,984, forward strand.
CTATGGTGAGCTCGACGAAGATGGGGAGCTGGAGGCCGATGGGGCTGCCGTTGTACATGTGGAGCTGGATGAGGGTGCCGTCGATGAGGAAGTCGAGTGCGTTGCCCAGCATGTCGCCGGAGAGGGTGAGGGTCTCGTAGGACTCCTGGTCTAGGAAGTAGGAGCCGTCGTTGTCGGAGTAGAGGTAGGTGGCGGGGACGAGGACGAGGTCGGGCTCTTTGAATTTGTCGTTGGCCTTGAAGGTCTTCTCAAAGACGGCGGAGGTGAGGAGATTGCGCATCTTGAGGCGGACGAGGGTCTGGCCGCCGCGTGCGGTGGGGGTGCTGATGTCGGAGCCGAGGCAGGCGTAGGGGGCGTCTTCATGTTCGAAGAGCATCTTGCGTTTGACGTGGATAGCTTCGATGAGTGCGGGCATTTGGGTCCTCAGGGGGTCGCCTCAAGTATAAGGGGCTGATTTCGGGTGATACTTCGCGAGCTTTGACACCTTTGTCACGCCAATGCCGCATTAAGAAGCAGGACACATGGGGTTCGATCATGGCCAGCCACACTCATAGCTTTCCGAAGCGGTTTGCTACCGGTGCTCGATGGAACACGCAGGAGCCGGGCGCCCCCGCAGGCGCGAAGGCCGCGGAATCGGCCGCGGTGAAGATCCGTCGTAGCCTAGGCGCCGCCCTGGAGAAGCCTTCACTGGTCGTGATCTGGACGGTCGCGGTTGGAATTGCGGTGGCCGCCGGAACCGCGCTGCTGCAGAATGTGATCGCTCCGCGGTACATCGTGACGGTCCAGCAGTTTGAGATTACTCCCGAGGCCTCGAAACGGCTTGGCGTGACGGGCAAGGGTGCAGCCGATCTGGTGATCGACAGGTTGAATCGCACGGCGACGGACGCCTCGCGTTTTCACGGGGCGGAGTACTACGCCTACGATCACCACGGGACGCAGCCGATTGCGCTGAATGAGGGTATCCGGGTTCCGGTGCAGAGCTCGTACGATATCGAGGTCCACGGTATCTCGGTCGACACTATCGTGAAAGCGTACCGTCACCTGAGATACAAGGAGTGGCTTATCAGCGGAGATGTGCTTGCGGAGGGCGAGGGATATGTCGTCAGGCTTCGATTGAACCGGGATGACGATGCGCAGTCCTGGCAGGCGGCGTCTTCCGGGCCGGCGGAGGTGATGGAGCGAATCCAGGGCGTGACCGATTCCATGCTGGCGGAAGAGACTCCTGAGCTGTTTGGGAGCGCCTTTCTGAAGCAAGGCCGCTATGCCGATGCTGCCAACATTTTTCGGGAGTGGGCTGTGCGGGAGCCGACAAACTGGCGGTCGTACTACTACCTGAGCCTGGCGTACGACTCCGAAGAGAAGGAGCAGGAGGCGGCTAACCTGGCGCAGTGGTCGAGAAATGTCGCGGAGCATGAGGCAAAGGCAAGGGCCGGCAAAGCACGGAGGGCGCCGGTGACGAGCAGTGCAAGCGCGGCCGCCCTGGCGCAGGTCACGCAGGCGGTCTGGGACACGAGGGACGAACCGGCTGGACACGCCCTTTCCGTCGCGGAGAAGAGCGCCAGGTTGCATCAGCTACAGGGTGCGGAGCGAAAGCTCAGCCTGCTTAGTGCTGGAACACAGGCTGACGTGACCTACCAGCTGCAACTGGCGAAGGTCCTCGGCAAAGAGGCGGGACTGGAAGAAAGTCTGTCGGCGGGTGCATCGGGGGACGCTTATGAGACTCAGGCGCGTGCCGTTGCGCTGCTGGAGGCTTCCGTCAAGAAGATGCCCGGTAATGGGGGGCTTCATGAGCAGCATGCCGTGCTGTTGCAGGATCTCGTGAGGATGGGAAAGGCTACAGGCAAGGACCGCCGGGCCATTGCGGAGCAGGAAGCAGACGAGGTGGATGAGTTCACGAGGGCTCTCGAACTGCGGCCGACGCAAGTGTCACCGTTGTGGGGAGCGGTTTATGCGCTGATCAATCTGGGACGAGACAACGAGGCCGTCGACCTGACGAGGACCATGACGCTGCTGCAGCCGGGCTCCACGGCGGCGAGTACGGCCTATGTGCTCGCTCTCGAGCATGCTGGGAAGATCTCTGGCGGGTCGTCTGAGCAGAAGGCCGAGATCGCCGCGCGTCTTGAGCCGCTGTTGGGAACAGCGACTGAGTCCGAACTTCAGGCGTTGTGGAACAGCTTCAAGGATCAGCAGGAGGGCGAACCGCTGCAGAGGGTCGCGACCGCCGGCAAGAGACGCTTTCCTCTGGACAAGAGCTTCCGCGAGGCGGATGGGACGGTTTCGGTGGCGGCACAGCTCGTCGCGAGCAATCGACCCTGATCACAGCGCGAAGAGGACGATGGCGACGACGACGGCTCCGAGCGCGAGGGAGCGCTTGTCGGTGATGGCGTAGACGACGGGGTCTTCGTTGAGCTGGCCGCGGCGAGGCGAGGAGCCAGAGGCGGCTGAGCCAGAGGAGGAGGACGGGGACGAGGAGCCAGAGGCGGGTGGTGTGGCGGTAGAGCTCGGTCGCGTTCGAGAGGTTGGAGATGTAGAGGGTGAAGACGACGACGGAGGCGTAGGCGGAGGCGGAGCCGAAGCAGCGGAGCTGCTCGATGTCGTCGATATGGTAGCCGCGGCCCTGGGAGGTGATGCCGCCGCGGGCGCGGAGGCTTTCGAGCTCGGCGAAGCGCTTGACAAAGGCGAGCGAGAGGAAGAAGAAGATGGAGAAGCCGGCGAGCCAGGTGGAGACGGAGACTCCGGTGGCGGCGGAGCCGGCGAGGATGCGGACGGTGTAGAGGCCGGAGAGGACGATGACGTCGATCAGTATGGCGCGCTTGAGGCGGAGGGAGTAGGCGAGGGTGGTGACGGTGTAGAGGGCGAGCCAGCCGGCGAACTTGTACGGGTGGGCGAGGGCGAGTTCGGGCGCGATGGCGGCGATGACGCGGGGAACCAGCAAGCGCGAGGGCGGCGGCGGCGATGAAGAAGAGTGCAACGACGGCGACGCCGTGGATGGCGGAGAGGTCTCCGGAGGCGAAGGGGCGGCGGCGTTTGCGGGGGTGGATGGCGGTCGGCCTCGATGTCGAGGAGGTCGTTGATGATGTAGGTGGCGGAGGCGCAGAGGCCGAAGGAGAGGAAGGCGACGGCGGCACCGGCGAGGAGGCTGGCGGAGCGGACGTGGGCAAGGAGGAGGGGAAGAAAGATGAGGATGTTTTTGGCCCACTGGTGAAGGCGGATGGCTTTGAGCCAGGCTTTGGCGGTGGGGGTGGTCTCGGAGAAGGTGCGGTGGAGCGTGATCTTTGCCGACCGGAGGCCGGAGCTGAGGCCGCGGGTGGGGTTGGCGACCATGGGCTCGATGCAGGCGCAGAGCAGCGGAAGGTCGGGGCGGGCGTTGCCGATGTAGCAGAAGTTGTCGCCGAAGCGCTCGCGAAAGGCAGCGAGCTTGTTGGAGCCGGCGAGGTTGGTGGAGCCGTCGGAGGCGAGGACGCCGGTGAAGAGGCCGAGGTGGTCGGCGATGCGCTGGGCGAGCGTCGCGTCGGCGGCGGTGGCGAGGTAGATGCGGCGGCCCGGCGGCGTGCTGCTGCTCGAGAAACTGGAGCAGCTCGCGGTTGTAGGGGAGGTGGACGACGTCGAGCTCGACCGAGGAGGTGATATGCCGCTTGAGTGCGGCTTTGCCGGCGGAGAGCCAGCCTGGGAGATTGAGGAGGAGCGCGGGATGCTGGCGGGCGAGGGCGAGGGTGGAGTCGACGAGAGTGTCGGATTTGACGAGGGTGCCGTCGAGATCGACGCAGAGCGGGATGGGGAGGTCGTGGCTGACGTCGGTCTGCCCGTGCGTGGATGGCGAGGTGGTGGACAAGGCTGGATGATTCTCCGGTCTTTGCGAGTGTTTCATGCGCGAGGAGGCCGGTCTACCGCTTCGCTAGCCGCACGGGAGGCCGCGGTGACGGGTGATTGCAGCGCACGCAAGTCACTTCCGCGGCTCCATGAAACCTTACCCCATCGGCCGCCGTCAGTATTATCTATCTTGTGACCTCTCCGTGCGGAGAGCGACCCGTCGTCTGTGTCAGGAAGGTGAATCGAAGCATGGCTTCTGCGACCACCAGGGAAGAGGAGCTGAGCGGGCAGGAGCACCAGGCGGCGTTACCTGCACCGGAGCCTCATAAGGCCTTACCGCCATCGACCGACGCCGGCGAAGTCATCCGGGCTCGACGGCGCGGAAGTGGATCGTGCTGCGCGGTGATTCTGCTGGTGATCGGCGGCGGTGGTTTGGAAGATTCACCGCAATGGGCAGAAGCGCGGCGCAGAGCCAGAAGATGGCGGCGGCGGCGAACCGGCCGACTCCGGTGCAGACGCAGCCGGTGCAGCAGCGGACGATGCCGATCTACCTGACGGCGCTGGGAACGGTGACGGCGTACAACACGGTGACGATCAAGCCGCGGGTGGACGGGCAGTTGCTGCGGGTGAACTGTGCGCGAAGGGCAGGCGGTGCGCAAGGGCCAGCTGCTGATGGAGATCGACCCGCGGCCGTACCAGGCGGCGCTGGCGCAGGCGGAGGGACAGCTGACCAAGGACCAGGCGAACTCGAAGAATGCGGAGGCGGAGGCGGCGCGGTACACGGCGCTGTACCAGGCCGGCGTGGTCTCGAAGGAGAGCCAGCAGGCGCAGCTCTCGACTGCCGGGCAGGCGACGGGGACGATCCAGGCGGATCAGGCGGCGATCCAGGCGGCCCGGGTGAACCTGGCGTACACGAAGATCGCGTCGCCGATCGATGGCGTGGTTGGGCTGCGGCAGGTGGATCCGGGCAACATCGTCCATGCGTCGGATGCGAACGGGCTGGTGGTGGTGACGCAGATTCATCCGATCGCGGTGATCTTTACGCTGCCCGAGGACCAGCTGCCGCAGGTGCTGAGCGGACGCGCAGCTGGGCAGAAGCTGGCGGTGGAGGCGTATGACCGGTCGGATACAACGCACCTGGCGAGCGGGACGTTGCTGACGATCGACAACCAGATCGACACGACGACGGGCACGGACAAGGTGAAGGCGGTCTTCGACAACCACGACGGCGGCGCTGTTTCCGAACCAGTTTGTGAATGTGCGGCTGATTCTGCAGCAGCGGCCGAATGCGCTGGTGGTTCCGTCCGTCGGCGATCCAGAACGGGACGCAGGGCAGCTTTGTGTATGTGGTGAAGGAGGGCGAGCCGCCGGCCGATAAGGAACAGGCGCCGTCCGGTGCGGCGAACTCCGGTGCGCCGAAGGGAAACAGGGGTGCTGCGGCAGACGGCAGCGGCGCGGCGGGTGCGCCGGCAGACCAAGGGACCGAGCTACTACGTGGAGGCGGTGCCGGTGAAGGTGGATTTGACCGAGGGAGCTCAGTGTGATTCTGGCTCCAGGTGCGGTAAAGCCTGGCGACCAGATGGTGGTGGACGGGCAGGAGAAGCTGAAAGACGGGAGCGCGCGTGATTCCGAAGGCTGGGGCAGCCGGCGGCGGCGGCGAAGAACGTGGGCGCGAACGACGGGCAACTCCCCGGCCAGCACCGCAACGGAGTCTGACGGGACGCAGCAGGGCAAGCGGGACGAGGCAGCCGAAGGGCAGCCAGACAGGGGCAGCAGCCATGAGCCCTTCACGGCCATTTATTCTGCGGCCGGTGGCCACCTCGCTTCTGATGGTGGCCATTTTGCTTGCGGGCTTTGTCGCGTATCGAGCAACTGCCGGTCTCGGCGCTGCCGGAGGTCGACTACCCGACCATCCAGGTGCATGACGTTCTATCCGGGCGCGAGCCCGGAGGTGATGGCGAGCTCGGTGACGGCTCCGCTGGAGCGGCAGTTCGGGCAGATCCCGGGGCTGAGCCAGATGACCTCGACGAGCTCGGGCGGCGGCAGCGTGATTACGCTGCAGTTTTCGCTGGCGGAGTCGATCGACGTCGCGCAGCAGGATGTGCAGGCGGCGATCAATGCGGCGGGCAGCTACCTGCCGAAGGACCTGCCGAACCCGCCGGTGTACAGCAAGGTGAACCCGGCGGACGCGCCGATCCTGACGCTGGCGCTGACGAGCGACACGCTGCAGCTCTCGAAGGTGGAGGACCTGGCGGACACGCTGCTGGCGCAGAAGATCTCGCAGCTCTCGGGTGTGGGCCTGGTGTCGATTGCCGGCGGACAGAAGCCGGCGGTGCGCATCCAGGCGAACCCGACGGCGCTGGCGAACTATGGGCTGAGCCTCGAGGACATGCGCACGGCGCTGGGCACGGCGAACGTGGACCAGGCGAAGGGCAACCTGAACGGGACGCGGCAGGCGTACACGATCGGCGCGAACGATCAGCTGCTCTCGAGCGACGACTACAACAAGGTGATCATCGCGTACCGGAACGGCTCGCCGGTGCGGCTGATCGATGTGGCGGATGCGGTCGACAGCGCGGAGAACCTGTTCCAGGCCGCGTGGATGGGCACCGCGGCGCAGGCCGGCGACGAAGGACCAGCCGGCCCGCGATGCCGTGCTGAAGCCGGCGGTGATCGTCAACATCCAGCGCCAGCCGGGCGCGAACATCATCGGCGTGGTGGACGAGGTGCAGAAGCTGCTGCCGCAGCTGCGAGCGTCGCTGCCGGCGAGCGTGAACGCTGCAGGTGCTGACGGACCGGACGAATACGATTCGGCGCCAGCGTGAAGGACGTGCAGTTCGAGCTGATGCTGACCATCGCGCTGGTCGTGATGGTGATCTTCCTGTTCCTGCGATCGATTGCGGCGACGATCATTCCGGCGGTGGCGGTGCCGCTGTCGATTGTGGGCACGTTCGGCGTGATGTATCTGCTGGGCTACAGCCTGAACAACCTGAGCCTGATGGCGCTGACGATCTCGACGGGATTCGTGGTGGACGATGCGATCGTGATGATCGAGAACATCTGCGCGCTACCTGGAGATGGGCGACGACCCGCTGGACGGCGGCGCTGAAGGGGTCGGAGCAGATCGGCTTCACGATTCTGTCGTTGACGGTTTCGCTGATCGCGGTGCTGATTCCGCTGCTGTTCATGGGCGATATCGTGGGCCGGCTGTTCCGCGAGTTTGCGGTGACGCTGGCGGTGACAATTCTGGTGTCGGCGGTGGTCTCGCTGACGCTGACGCCGATGATGTCGGCGAAGCTGCTGAAGCATACGCCGGAGAACGAGCAGAGCGCGTTCTACCGCAAGAGCGAAGAGTTCTTCGAGTATGTGATTGCGAAGTATGCGGTGGGCGTGCGGTTTGTGCTGCGGCACCAGATGATGACGCTGCTGGTGACGCTGGCGACGTTTGTGCTGACGCGTGTACTGTACATCATCGTGCCGAAGGGCTTCTTCCCGGTGCAGGATACGGGCGTGCTGCTGGGCATCACGGAGGCCCCGCAGACGATCAGCTTTGCGGCGATGGGAGCGACGGCAGCAGGAGCTGGCGCGCATCATCCTGCAGGACCCGGATGTGGAGAGCGTGTCGTCGTTCATCGGGATCGATGGAACCAACACGACGCTGAACAGCGGGCGCATCCAGATCAATCTGAAGGACCGCGAGACGCGCATCGACGACGCGCGCCGGATGTGATCCGGCGGCTGCAGCCGAAGGTGGCGCAGGTGGACGGGATTCAGTGCTTTCTGCAGGCGCTGCAGGATCTGACGGTGGAGGACCGCGTGAGCCGCACGCAGTACCAGTACACGCTCGAGGACGCGAATGCGGAGGAGCTGGCGACGTGGACCGAACGCGTTGGTCGAGAAGCTGAAGACGATTCCGATCCTGACCGACGTGGCGAGCGATCAGCAGCTGAGCGGGCTGGAGGCGAAGCTGGTGATCGACCGCGACACGGCGAGCCGGCTGGGCATCACGCCGCAGAACATCGACGACACGCTGGACGACGCGTTCGGGCAGCGGCAGGTTTCGACGATCTTCACGCAGCTGAACCAGTACCACGTGGTGCTGGAGGTGGCGCCGAAGTTCCAGCGGAACCCGTCGTCGCTCGACAACATTTATGTGAAGAGCTCGAACGGAACGCAGGTGCCGCTGTCGGCGTTTACGCATTTTGAGCCGCGAGGCCGACATCGCTGGCGATCAATCACCAGGGGCAGTTTCCGGCGGTGACGATCTCGTTCAACCTGGCGCCGGGCAAGTCGATCGGCGACGCGGTGACGGCGGTGAACAAGGCCAAGGCGGAGCTGAACATGCCGCCGAGCGTGAACGCGCAGTTCCAGGGATCGGCGGCGGCGTTTGAGGCTTCGCTGACGAATGAGCCGCTGCTGATTCTGGCGGCGCTGATCGTGGTCTACATCGTGCTGGGCGTGCTGTACGAGAGCTACATTCACCCGATCACGATTCTCTCGACGCTGCCTTCGGCGGGTGTGGGCGCGATTCTGGCGCTGCTGCTGTTCCACATCGACCTGAGCGTGATCGCGCTGATCGGCATCATTCTGCTGATCGGCATCGTGAAGAAGAACGCGATCATGATGATCGACTTTGCGCTGGAGGCCGAGCGCGAGCAGGGCATGGAGCCCGAGGAGGCGATCTACCAGGCGTGCCTGCTGCGCTTCCGGCCGATCATGATGACGACGATGGCGGCGCTGCTGGGCGGCGTTCCGCTGGCGCTGGGCACGGGCACGGGAAGCGAGCTGCGACGGCCGCTGGGCATCGCGATCGTCGGCGGGCTGATCGTGTCGCAGGTGCTGACGCTGTTTACGACGCCGGTGGTTTACCTGTTCTTCGACCGCATCGGGCGCAAGTATCTCCACACCGCCGAGGCCGACGCGGAGATGCGCGAGCATGAGCATGCGGTGAGCGCGGACTGAACCCGATGAGCGACGACCGCAAACATAACGACTTCGAGCCGGCCGACAAGACAAAGGCGGACCGCGACTTTGAGCGGATGCCGACCGCGGGCACGGTGCACTTTTCCGCGCCGTTTATCAAGCGGCCGGTCGCGACGTTTCTGCTGTCGATTGCGATTATTCTGGCCGGCGCGGTGGCGTACAAGCTGCTGCCGGTTGCGAGTCTGCCGGAGGTGGAGTATCCGGTGATCTCGGTGGGCGCGGGGCTGCCGGGCGCCGATCCGGAGACGATGGCGTCGGCGGTGGCGACGCCGCTGGAGCGGCAGTTCGCGAAGATCGCGGGCATCAACGAGATGACGTCGTCGCTCGTCGACGGGAACGGCATCGATCACGATGCAGTTCGATCTGAGCCGGGATGTGAACGGCGCTGCGCGCGACGTGCAGGCGGCGATCAATGCGGCGCGGAGCCAGCTGCCGGCGAACCTGCCGAGCAACCCGACGTATCGCAAGATCAATCCGGCGGACTCGCCGATCATGATCCTGGCGCTGACGTCGGACACGCTGAACGTGCCGCAGCTCTACGACGCGTGCGACAGCATCCTGGCGCAGAAGATCGCGCAGGTGCAGGGTGTGGGGCAGACGTTCTGCGGCGGAAGCGCGAAGCCGGCGGTGCGGATCGAGGCGAATCCGATGCTGCTGGCGCAGTACGGGCATTGGGCTGGAGGCGCTGCGGGCGGCGATCGCGCACGGTGAACGTGAACCAGCCGAAGGGATACCTGACCAACGACGTACGCAGCGATGGAGCATCAGCACGACGGATCAGCTGTTCGGCGCGGCGGCGTACGCTCCGCTGATCATTGCGACGGATCGCGGGCCGGTGAGCTCGGCGGCGGCGAGCAGCGGGCTTGCCGGCGTCGGTGGCGAGCAGCATCTCGACCGCGGCGACGCGGCGACAACGGAAGCGTGAGCACGGGCAGCGCAGGCAGCACCTCCGGCGCAGACGGCGGCACGCGAGCGGAGGGCAGACGACCGGCGCAGGCGGACTGCGAAGCCTGCCGCGGTCGCCGAGCGACGACGCACGGCGTGGTGCGTATCGCAGGATGTCGCGCGAGGTGTATCGACGGCGTCGAGGACATCCACACGGGCGGGCATCTTCAACGGCAAGCCGGCGATCCTGGTGATCGTGTTCAAGAGCCCGGACGCGAACGTGATTCAGACGGTGGACAACGTCCTGAGAGATGCTGCCGACGCTGCAGGCGTCGATTCCGCCGGCGATCAAGATGCATGTCGCGCTGGACCGGACGACGACGATCCGTGCGTCGGTGAAGGATGTGACGCGGACGCTGGTGATCTCGATCCTGCTGGTGATCATGGTGGTGTTCCTGTTTCTGCGCGAGGTGCGATCGACGCTGATTCCGAGCGTCTCGGTGCCGCTTGAGCCTGCTGGGCACATTCGGCGTGATGTACCTGCTGGGCTACACGCTGGACAACCTGAGCCTGATGGCGCTGACGATCTCGACCGGCTTTGTGGTGGACGATGCGATCGTGGTGATCGAGAACATCAGCCGGCATCTGGAGAGTGGGCATGACGCCGTTCGACGCGGCGATGAAGGGTCGAAGGAGATCGGCTTCACGGTGCTGTCGATGAGCACGTCGCTGATCGCGGTGTTTATTCCGATCCTGCTGATGGGCGGGATTGTTGGGCGGCTGTTCCGCGAGTTTGCGGTGACGCTGTCGGTGGCGATCCTGGTGTCGCTGGTGGTGTCGCTGACGACGACGCCGATGCTGAGCGCGAAGTTTCTGAAGCCGCATGGCACGGGCAAGCATGGACGGTTCTATCGCGTGGGGCGAGAAGGCGCTGGCGTGGCTGACGGCGGAGTACGAGCGCGGGCTGCGATGGGTGCTGCGGCACCAGAAGCTGGTGCTGACGATCACGGTTCTGACCTTTGTGCTGAATGTTTATCTGTACATCCTGGTGCCGAAGGGATTTTTCCCGCAGCAGGATACGGGGCGTATCGGAGGGCAGATGCGGGGGCAGCAGGACGTCTCGTTCGCCAGCGATGAAGCAGAAGGTACGACAGATCGCGAAGATCGTGCGGCAAGGACCCCGGGATCGAGAACGTGATGGCGTTTCGGCGGCGGCGGCCGGCGGCGACGTCGAACTCGGGCATTCATGTTTATGTCTCTGAAGCCGGATGCGGAGCGCGACGAAGACTGGCGACACGCGCTGAGGCGATCATTGACCGGCTGCGGCCGAAGACGAGCGGCATTCCCGGGCGTCCAGCTCTATCTCCAGTCGTTGCAGGATCTGCGCATCGGCGGCCGAAGCTCGGCGACGCAGTATCAGTATTCGCTGACGGCAGACAATCTGAACGAGCTGAACGAGTGGTCGCCGAAGCTGATGGCGGCGATGCAGAAGCTGCCGCAGCTGAAGGATGTTGCGACGGACCAGCAGCAGCAGGGCCTGCGCGCGCACCTGGTGATCGATCGGGATACGGCGAGCAGGCTGGGCGTTTCGCCGCTGGCGATCGATGCGACGTTGTCGGATGCGTTCGGGCAGAAGCAGGTTTCGACGACGTATCATGCCGCTGAACCAGTATCACGTGGTGATGGAGGTGGACGCAGCAGTATCAGCAGGACCCGGACGCGCTGAAGAACATTTACGTGAAGAGCACGACCGGGGCGATGGTTCCGCTGACCGCGGTGACGCACTTTCGAGACGCAGCGGATTCCGCTGAGCGGTCAATCACCAGTCGCAGTCGCCGGCGACCACGCTGAGCTTCAATCTCACGCCGGGGGCTTCGTTGAGCGATGCGACGGCGGCGATCGAGCAGGCGCGCATCGACATCGGCATGCCATCGACGATCCATGGCGGATTCCAGGGCACGGCGCAGGCGTTTCAGGCGTCGCTGTCGTCGGAGCCGTACCTGATTCTGCTGGCGCTGATCGCGGTGTACATCGTGCTGGGCATTCTGTACGAGAGCTTTATTCATCCGCTCACGATTCTGTCGACGCTGCCGTCGGCGGGTGTGGGCGCGATCGTGGCGCTGCTGATCTTCAACATCGACCTGAGCGTGATTGCGATGATCGGCATCATTCTGCTGATCGGCATTGTGAAGAAGAACGCGATCATGATGATCGACTTCGCGCTGGTGGCCGAGCGCGAACAGGGCAAGACGCCGGAGGAGGCGATCTACGAGGCGTGCCTGCTGCGCTTTCGGCCGATCATGATGACGACCATGGCGGCGCTGCTGGGCGGCCTGCCGCTGGCGCTGGGCACCGGGACGGGCAGCGAGCTGCGGCGGCCGCTGGGCATCACGATCGTCGGTGGCCTGATCGTGTCGCAGGCGCTGACGCTGTTCACGACGCCGGTGGTGTACCTCTTCTTCGACCGCCTGCGGTTTCGGTTTGAGAACTTGAAGGGCAGGACGGGAAAGCGGACGCTGGCACCGGAGCCGCAGCCTGCCGCCGGCGACTAGTCGAGCATTTAGGCCGCAGCTTGCTTTCGCCTTATTTTCGCCTTAGAGTGGCTCCATGGCAGCCGTTGCCGGAAACACCAGCATGTCCGCCGGAGATCTCCGGCGCGATCTGAGCGCGCGCAATCTCGTATGGGCGGAGCGCCTGACGCACGAGACGACCTATGGCTCCGTGCCCTGCGTAATCTATGCCGAGGATGGGGAGGGTGCGGGTCACGGAAATTTCCTGACTGCGTCCTACCGGCGGATCTGCGCGGATCGGGAGTGGCGGCGGAGGTTGTCCAAGGTCTACACCGCGAGCAGACGTGTGGCGCGATCCCATGACAGGAGACGATCGGAGCTCGAGTGCGCCAACAGCTCGGATGCGCTGTTGATGAATCTGTTCTGCTATCCGGGCATCTTGCGGAGGCCCGGTGTGTGCCGCTTGCTGGGCGTAGACGCAGGCCTGCGGCCGGAGTTCGGGGTGCGGGTGCAGACGCCGCTCGCAAAAGCTGGCGTCGACCGGACCGAGGTGGATATGCAGCTTGGTGATCTGCTGGTCGAGGCAAAGCTGACGGAGACGTGGGTTTCAGCAGGCTCGGCCGGCGTTGGTGGAACGCTATCGGGATCTCCGCGAGATCTTCGATGTCGAGGAGCTTCCGCGGTCTGCAGATGGCGGATACGCGCAGTACCAGCTCCTACGCGGCGTTCTGGCGGCGCATGCGCGAGAACAGCGCTTTCTCCTGCTGTGCGATGGACGCCGCGAGGACATGATCGAGAGCTGGTTCCGGGTGATGCGGGCGGTGCGGCGGTGGGAGCTGCGCGACCGTCTGCGACTGCTGACCTGGCAAGAGCTTTCAGCCGTGGCTTCAGCAGCTACGCGGGAGTTTCTGGCTGCGAAGTATGGAATCGTGGCTGGCGGTTCCAGGGATCTTCGGAATGGTGGAGAGACAGGCCTTTGACGTGCTGAAGATGGGCTAAAGGCAAAGCCAACGTACCCCGCGGCTATAGCCGGATCCCGCAATCTCTATCCCGGCTAAACCTTCGCACTTCCGAGCGTCAGCGCGATCACCTTCTGCATATCCATCGGCGAGTTGGACGTCGTTCCGCGCGGCAGATCGGGTCCAATCACCAGTGCTTCCCCATGGCCTTCGAACCAGACGAGGAATCGCAGCTGGTCCGCCCCCGTAAGCCGCCGCATGTTGAGCCACGTGTAGTACGCGCCCATGTCGGCATCCACGAGCGAGCCCGCCGGGTCCGCCGCGGCCGGCTTTGCTCCGCTCAGCATAAGGTTCATGGTCTGCGCCTGCTGGCGCGGCGTGTAGCGGAGGAGCAGCGTCTCCGGCTGGGCGCGGCGCACGCACTCGCGCGCGGCCCATTGCACAAAGGTGGTCGCGAAGATCTGTGTTCCAGCACCCTCGGTCAATAGGCTGAGCTGGAATCGATCCAGCGCGGCGTTCGGCCCCGTGTCGCTCAGCCCCACCTCGCTCGGCCGCATGCGCGCCAGCAGGCTGCGCAGCTCCTCCGGCCCCATGTTGCCAGAGCCGATGGCGCGTTGGATGCGATCGAGCAGCAGCGCCCGCGCAGGCTGGAGGCGAGCATACGAGACGTGGGTGACTCGGCCCGTCCGCCGAAACCGAGCCCCCATCGATATACCAGTGGCGAAGATGCTCTTGCGGCGAAGAGGAAGCGCGAGCCGAGGCCGCAGCAAGGAGAATGGCGAGGCCGTCCTCCGGGACCACACGGTGAGATGGAGCCCCGCAGGCCGAAGCTTGCGAAACAGTGGAATGTCCGCCTTCTCCACGCCGGACCCCACCACAACGATGCCAAGCCGCGGCTGCGACGGCAGCTCCTCGGGGAACCTCGCGCTCACTGCAGCGGCATACGCATCCGCAGTCGCGCGGAAGCGGTCCATCGCGTGCGTAGCTCCACAGCCACGCAGTCAGGCTGCTCCATAAATCCGGACGGGTTACTCACCCAATCGCTCTGCGCAATCTCCGGCGGCAACGCAAAGGACGCGGAAGCCGGCGAGAGTGGACGCGCGGCCCTCCGCCGTCAGCCCGCCGAGAAAGGTGAACTGCCGATTCAGCTCCCGGCGCTCCGCCGGCAACTTCCAGTCGTAAGCGATCAGCTCGCGTAGAAGGATCGGGACCAGCACCGAGCGGCAGCTCCTGCAGTAGCGCGAGCTGTTGAGCCGCGAGCGCGCGTGCCTCCGGCGGGTACTCCGCGAACGCCGCAATCCTGAGCTCCGCGGGCAGCATCGCTCAGAGCACCTCACGAAGCGGCTGCACCTTCAGCCAGCACGGGCGAAAAGCCCATCAGCGAGCCCAGCGTCGGCACCAGGTCCAGCGAGTCCACAGGACGGTCGACCACCGCGTTCTGCCGCACCCCCGGGCCCAGCGCCAGCATCCACGTCGTTCGCGAAAGCGCATCGCCCGTCCGGTGATGCTGAAAGCCATTCCCCGCCGGGTTCGTATCGGAGTCGCGACCGAAGTCCGGCAGGATAAACATCGTCGTCCGGCCCTTGTACTCCGGGTCGCCCTCGATCGCGCGCCAGATCTCCGCACACAGCCGGTCCGAGCGGCGAATGCCGTCGATATAGAGCGAGTAAGCGCCCGAGTGCGCAATGTCGATATCGTGCAGCGTGATCCACAGCAGGCTCGGCGAAACCTGCCGTCATCAGCTGCCGCGCGATAAACACCGAAAGCTCATCGGGACTGGTCAGGCTGCGCGCGTGCGACCGAAAGTCCTCCAGCGACAGCTTCAAGAGCTCGGCCGTCCGGTGCAGGCTCACATCCGGTGCGATCAATCGGCGGCGCAAACAGCGGCGTCTCGTAGTTGTCGCGCAGCAGATGTTCATAGTCGACGTTTGAATCGGCCGACATCGAAGCCGCCAGCAGCTGCTTCGGCAGCACCACCTCCGCGCCAAACTCCGGCCCGTAGCCCGCGCCGGCTGCTTCCGCCAATGCGATTGAACCCGTTGCTGACGGCGCAACCACCCACGCGTCCTCGGCCGGCCGCTTCAGGTCCCGCCGAAAGTACTCAAAGACGGTCGGGTTCTCGGGCGGCGTCGACGCAAAATTATTCAGCGTCTCGTACGCGCCCGTCGCCAGCGAAGCCGTCGCCACGTAGTGTCCGAGAATTCCGTGATTGATGACCTGCGTGAAAAACGTGCCCTGCGGAATCAGCTCCGCGAGCATGTGCGGGATGTTCTCCTGCCCCTCGGGCGCGAACGTCTCCTCATCCCGCGCACCACCGCCAAACGTGACCACCACCACCTTCGGCCGCCGCGGCACCTCCATCGCCCGCAGCGGCGCAAACCCGCTCAAGCGCACCCGCCGCGGCACGCCCGGACCGACGTCGCGCAGGAAGCTGCGCCGGTCCATCGACTGCCGCGCCGCAATCTCACGCAGCGTCGGTCCTTAGCTTGGCTTCAGCAGAAATCGCACCACCTCCTGCATCTTTGCGTCGAGATGGTCTCTTCGCCTGGTCTGAATACGTCTGGTGCAGCGCGATCTGCGCCTGCGCCTCGTCGCGCCGGCCCAGATGCGTATACGCGCGCGACAGCCGGTAGTGCGCCTCGGGCGAATTCGGCCGCAGCGCGATCGACTGCTCCAGCACCGACGCGCTCTCCTTCCACTGCAGACGCTGCCTGCTCCAGCACGCCCATCTGGAAGTACGCCTCCGCATACTTCGGATCGGCCAATGATCGCAGCTTGGAGCAGACGCTCCGCCTGTCGAGATCCTGCTTCTCCTTCGGCGCATGGAGGATGGCCACCGCCGCATACGTTGTCGTCACCGGGTTGCCGGGATGCCTCTGCGCGAACTCATAAATCCCCGCACATCCCGCGCTCTCCGCCATCCGCCAGCAGGCTGCAGCTGCGCCCCAGCAGGTCCGCCACCGACCGCATTGTTCGGATCGGCCTGCAGCAGACCGGAAAACACCTCAACCGCCGCCTTGTAGTCGCTCTTCCCGTAGTAGGCGATTCCCGCGGCCATCCTGAAGTGCGTGCTCGCCGGGTACTCGCGCCGCGCCAAAATTCGCGACCTCGAATCGCCTCGGCCCACGTCCAGTGCCGCAGCAGCTCCGTCGTCAACGCATAGAGATTGGCATCGCTCGGGTTCGTCTGCGCCGCGGCCTGGAAGTGTCCCGAGCGCCTTGCCGAAATCGCCAGCACGCTCTTCCGCGTCGGCCGCAAGCGCCTGCGTCTGATCCGTCATCGCATCGGGAGGCAGCTGCCTCCAGCATCGTGGCCGCTTCGCGCGCTGAACCGCTCTCGTAGAGCGCCAGCGCCCAGTTGTACTTGCAGCTCGCGGATCCGTCGGCCGCCGGCTCCGCAGCCGCCGCCGCTGCCGCAAATGCCTTCACCGCGGCCTTTGGCTGACTGGTCAGCATCAGCGCCTGGCCGTAGTTCGATTGCGTCGCCCCGTTGCGTGGGTCGAGCGCCGTCGCCCGCTCCAACTCCCGCACCGCCTCATTGCCCCTCCAAGCTTCAGGTAAGCCGCGCCGAGATTTGCATGCGCCAGCGCCTGTCGGGGCGCAAGCGCACAGGAACGCTCGAGCGAAGGAAGAGCTCGTGCCAAATCTCCGGCTTCGGCATACAAGCTCCCCAAAGCCTCGTTCGCCTCGATAGCTGCCCGGGTAGCGCTTCGCCAAATCCCGAAGCACCGGCTCTGCCTGCTGCGCATGGCCCTGATCGTAAGCATCGAGCGCGGCATGGAGCGCAGAAACGATCCGCGCTCGACATCGTCATGCGTGCGAGATGGGGAACGGTGCGGGTGTCTGAGCCAGACCGCCAACAGGCACGCAGGCGAGAATGTCAGACCAAAGAGAAAGCGGAGCCTGAGACGTCCGAAGCTCAGCGAAGTCGACATGAGGTGAGGGTCCTGTCGGACGCCGCCAGCCGAAGAGTCGGAGCGGCGCTCGAACAGGAGTTTACGCTTTTAGTAGATGTACTTCAAAGCGAACTGGAAGAAGCGCGAGTCCGGTGTGTTCGCCTGGAAGAAACGTGCGCCGGTGATCTGTCCGCCGTTGCTCCCGATACCCGTGTTGTTGGGGCCGCCGTAGGCAGGCGTGTTCAGAGCGTTGAAGATATCCGCCCGGAACTGCAGCGACTGCTCCCGGAAGGTGTGGAAGGACTTGAACAGCGAGGCATCCACGCGCTCGTAACCCGGGCAGCGTGTCTGACCGCGGTTGCTGCCGACGTAGGCATAGGCGGCCTGGCCGGATACGCTGTTTGGAATCATGTCGTACCGTCGGAGTACTTCGCGGTGGTGTAGCCGATGTTGTCGGCTTGGGATTGGCAAACGCGCAGGGGTTGAACCAGTTCTGCACAGTCCGCACCTTGGCCGGGCAGGTGATGCCGGGGTTGGTGGGATCGGGGCTGCCACCGCCCTTGAACGGATCGCCGAACCCGAATGGCGTTGATGCGGCTCCGCCCGGGGTGGTGATACCGTTGGTGCCGATCGTGATGGGCTCGCCGGTCTGCGCGCGGAAGACAAAGCTGGTCGACCAACCGCCAATCGACATAATCCGCGATGCCACCACTGTTCGCGTACTTCTGTCCACGGCCGAACGGCAGGACGTAGTTTCCGTTCAGCGTGAAGCGATGCTTCACATCAAAGCCCGACGGACCGTAGTCGGCGCGCGAGACCCAGGATATTCAGGCTCCGCGTTCCCTGGTCGCCGGTGGTTCCCAGTGGGGTATCCGCGTTGTCCAGCGACTTCGAGTAAGTGTAGGTGGTGAGGAAGTTGAGACCGTGGGTGACGCGCTGCTCCACTTTGGCCTGCAGCGAGTTGTAGTTAGCCGCGCCGTCGTAAGCGGTAAAGGAGAAGCCGGCGAAGTGCGGGAAAGGCTGGAACGGATTGGTCTTGTCTCCGTTGACGTCCGTGTACCCGGAGAAGCCGTTCGGCGTCAGCGCCGTCTGGCCGTTCGGGTTCGGGAAGAACTGCAGGTGCCGTGAGACCGCACCCACATAGCCGACGGAAGCAACCAGTCGAGTTGCTGATGCCATATTCCACGGTCAGGTTGAACTGCTCGCTATACGGCGTTCGGACCTGGCCTTCGCCGCCACGCAGTGTCGGGAAAGAGGGCGACTGGATATTGGTCGGCAGGCCGCCTTCCAGCGTGTAGCCGTTGTTCGGGCAGGCGCCGTTGAATGTGCAGCCCGAAGCGTTGTAATTGGAGTCGAACTCGAATGGGAAATTCTCGCCGAAGTTGGGAAGTAGCCCGTGCTCTCCAGACCGCCGAAGAAGATGCCATAACCGCCATGGATGACGGCCTTCTCCGTTGCCTTGAAAGCAAAGCCGACCCGAGGCGCGAAGTTCGTCTTCTGCGGCTCCACCAGGTAGCGATTGTCCGTGTACTTGAGTGTAATGTGATCTTCCGCGAGTAACTGCAGGAACTTCGCTGGAATCGCGACGCCTTGCTTGCTGCTTGGAATACGATACTCCGCTGTCGCCGTTCCGCCCGAGGTGTAGGCGCTGGTGGGAACGAGAGCTGCCTGGTTGTCGTGTCGCTCCAGGTACGGCGTGGAGTAGTCGTAGCGGAGACCGTAGTTCACGGTAAGCCGCTGGCTGGCCTTCCAGTCGTCCTGCGCATAGCCGGCGCGGTTGAAGCGAACGTCGTCGGAGGTGAAGACGTTTGAGGTCGCAGCCGTATTCATGTTGTTGGTCAGGAAGTCGGCGATGCCCGAGCCGGTATTCGACGTGCCCTGCTGCGCCGTGTAGGTCCCGTTGTAGTTGTAGGTGCCGCGCGGCTGCGTTGGCTGCGAGGTGGAGAACCGGATGCGCTGGATGCTCACGCCGGCCTTCAGAGCTGTGGTTCCCCAGCGATCTTGGTCACGTTATCGAGGATCTGGTAGACGTTCTCGTACTCGTTGGTCGCATAGAACTGCGGAGAGCCGAAGTTCGAAAGACCGGAGACGCTGAAGAACGGCAGGCCACTGTTGTTCTGTGCCGTCGTGACACCGCCCAGGCCAAGGCCGCTGGCCAGCGTGGGGTTATTCGCGTTCTCGTGCAGACCCGCGTAATGGCCGTAGTTGTAACCGAAGCGGAACTCGTTCGTCAGCGTCGGCGTGAAGATGTGAGTCTCGCTGCCGGCGAAGTTCTCGCCCAGCGAGACGAGCTGGCCGGTGTCGCCGAAGCCGCCGCCGTCCAGAATCGGGCCGAGGGGTGCCGGATGCGTCGAAGGCTCATGGTTGTAGCTGTACCGCCCAAAGGCCTGGTCCTTGGAACTGAGATTCGCGTCCATGCGGACGTCCCACTGGAACGTGTTGTCAACCGTGTTCGTCTGGGCTGGTGTAGTTGTTGAAGGTCTGTCCGGGCAGCGCCCTGGTTCGGCTGCGGGAAGAGGCTCAGCAGCTTGAGCGCGACAGGATCGAGGGTGACGCCGGGCTGCAGATCCAGCCGGTTGCCGGGGATCGGAACGGTTCCATTCGCCGTGTGACTGGGAAGGAAGAGTTGGCCGGAGCAGGGAACTGGATTGGTGGGATCGATCGTGGGGCAATTTGGTGACTGCCCTTGTTGGCGGACCGATTGCTCAGCGCTGGGTTTAGCAGCTCACTGAAGTTGCCGATACGCTCGAGCGCCGTCGGCACACGTAAGACCCGAAGTGGGTTCGCCGAAGACGATGCGGTTGGCTTCGACATCGCCGAAGAAGAACAGCTTGTCCTTGATGATCGGGAAGCCGAGGGTCGCGCCGAACTGGTTCTGGCGATACTTCGGCACCGGCGACGCGCCCTGGAAGAACTCGCGCACGTCAAACGCATCGTTGCGGATGTACTCCCACAGCGCGCCGTGAATCTGGTTGGTGCCGGAGCGGATCGACGCGTTCACAACCGCGCCCGCGGAGTGACCGAACTCGGAGCTGTAGGATCCCGTCTGCACCTTGAACTCGGCCAGCGCATCCGGCGGAGGCCGGACCACGTAGCTCGCGCCATTGAAGAAGTCGACGACGTTCACGTTGTTGTCGACGCCATCCATGATGTAGTTGTTCTGCTCGGCGCGCTGCCCGTTGGCGTTGAAGTCTCCGCCCTTCTGTCCGCGGGCTCCGTTCGCAGGTGCGACACCGGCGGTTAGCTGGGCGATAAAGACCCAGTTGCGCCCGTTCAGAGGCGTGTCGTTGATGGTCTTCGACTCGATCACCTGTCCGGTCGAGCCCTCTTCCGTCTGCAACAGCGGAGGAGCGGCGGTCACCGTCACCTCGGTCGATCTCGGATCCAGGTCTTCAACTGGAGATTGACCTCCACGCGATCCTGCACATGGAGCTGGATGTTCTCCTGCAGTGGTCGGCGAGAAACCCGTCGCCGCGCCCTGCACCTTGTACCTGCCGATCTTGAGCGGCGAGAAGACATAGTTGCCGCTGCTGTCGGTTGTCGCGTGCAGCGTCAGTCCGGTGTCGACGTTCGTCAGGGTCACCTGGGCGTTGGGGATCGCAGCGCCCGTCGTGTCGGTCACCAGACCCACGATCGCGCCCTGATCGGCCTGACCATACGCCCGCGCCGCTCCCGCGGCCATCAGGCAAAGAACCAAAAACATCCCGAAACGTCTCTGAAGCCTTCCGAATAGTTGCTGCTGGTGTGCTTGTCTCATGTGCTATCTCCTGCCCTGCAAGCGGCTTGGGTAACGGGTCAAACGTTGCTAACGGTAACTTGCCTGCGTATGCAGCTCTCGTACAGGTTTCAAGACCGCTGTTTGTCTACTGTGTAAGCGATTGCAACCCTATGGTTGTAAACACACTATGTCAAGCATTTTGTGCGCCCTGCTGTGTGGAGTTCCGTTTCCTGCATCAAAACTTATCGCCGTGGTTTTCACCCCCACGGCAAATGGTCTGACCTCAGCAGCGCAACGCATCCGCGGAAACCCCGTGTTGTTCAGTTCCCGAAACCATGCAGCTCCGCGCATCACCCTCGCGCGATGAACTCGATCTCCACCAGACCATCCTTCGGCAGCGCCGCCACCTGAACCGTCGATCGCGCCGGCGGCACCACACCCTCCGGCGCCAGATACTTCGCATACACCGCATTCATCGCCGCAAACTGCCCCAGATCCTTCATAAACACCGTCGCCTTCACCACATGCGACATATCCAGACCCGCCTCCGCCAGCACCGCCTTCAGGTTCTCCAGCACGCGCGTCGTCTGCTCCGAGATATCCCCCGTGCTCATCGCCCCCGTCTTCGGATCGAGCGCCACCTGCCCCGACGTAAACAGAAACTCCCCCACCCGCACCGCCTGACTGTACGGACCAATCGCCGCCGGCGCATCCTTCGTCGCAATCGCCGTCTTTCTCTCCTGTGCCATCGAAATCCTCCTCTACCGCCCGCCCGCATTCGCCCGGATAAACGCCGCCGTGTCCTCATGCAGACCCTTGCAGCGCATCCTCGTTCACATACACCATGTGCCCCGTCGGAAAGAAGTGGTAACTGATATTTGCCTGCAAGGCCTGCGGCATCGGCAGATGCTTCATCTCGTACTCCGCCCCGAAATACAGCGTGCCCAGGTCGAAGTACCCGCCCATCAGCATCACCTTCATCCGCGGATTCTTCTTCATCGCGCTCGCCAGGTCGCCCACCACATTCAGCGGGCCGCCCGACCTCTCGCCATCCGGCCCCCGGTGCTTGTCATCCCACGTCCATCCCTGCTCGCGCGCGCTCGGCTTGTACGTCATCTGCTCGCCATACTTCAGGTCGTTGTGAGCATACGTGTTCATCGCTGCCGCATACGCCGATCCGATCGCCTCAAAGAACGGATCATAGTCCGCATCCGCACTGATCGGCTTCAGGTCCGGCCCCTCATACCGCGAGTCCAGCCGTCCCGTCGTAATGCCCATCTCCGCCTGCAGCTCCTTTGAAAACTCCCCGCCCGACACCCGCAGGTTCGCCCGCATCCAGAACGCCGCCGCGATCCCCGTATACCCATACAGCTTCGCCGCCACCGCCTGCTTCTTCGCCTCCGGCAGGTCCGCCCCCTGCAGCAGCGCCGACGCATACTCGCCCAGCGCATACTCCTCCACCTCCTTCAGCAGCGGAGCCAACTCGCCCGTCTGGTTCGGAATCCGGTGGTGATACCACGCCGTCGCCGCCATCGATCGGCAGCGCCAGAAAGTACGGCTGATCCATCCCCGGCTGCGACCCCGCCGAATCCGCGCTGTTGTTGTAGCTCAGAATCTGCGACAGCAGCACCACCCCGTTCAGATCCACACTCTCAAGCGCCGCACTCAGCGCCGCACTCCGCGGAGTCCCGTAGCTCTCCCCAAAGATGTACTTCGGCGAGTTCCACCGGTTGTACTTCGACAGAAACCGCCGGATAAACCGGTCAAACGCATGCACATCCTCGTCCACGCCATAGAACGACTTCGCCGCGTCCTTGCCCACCACCCGGCTATACCCCGTCCCCGGCGCATCGATAAACACCAGGTCCGACGCGTCCAGCAGGCTGTACTGGTTCTCCACCATCGCATACGGCGCGCCCTCCTGGTGCTGCGTATCCGGAGTCACCACCCGCCGCGGCCCAAAGCACCCCATATGCAGATACATCGTCGCCGAACCCGGCCCGCCGTTATACAAAAACGTCACCGGCCGCACTTCCCCCGCCGCCACACCCTTCTTCGCGTAGTACGTATAGAACATCCGCGCCGTCGGCGGCGCATCCTCCGGCTTGTCCTTCTCCGGAGCCTTCACCCCCGCATCCGGCAGCACCCGCCCATCGAGGCCGAGCGTCGCATCCTGCGGATCGGTCGCGCCCACCACCAGCACCCCCGCCGTCGCCTGGTAAGCAATCGCCTGCCCACCCACATGCACCACCCCCTCCGTCCGCGAATCCCCCTGCGCCGGAGCCATCCGTGCCCCACCCGCATCCGCCTCCGGAGTCCCCTGCACCACCACCTTCTCTTCCTTCTTCCCGCGATCCTTGCTGTCCTGCGCAAACACCGGTCCAGCCGTTACCAGCAGCAACGACGCCATCGTCAAACCAACACACGTCTGATTCAATCCCGTCCTCGACAAGCCATCCACCTCGCTCTGATTCAGTATCCGAAGTATAGCTACATTCTGCTGACCACCCTCTGTAGTTAAACTGCTCACCCTGCACTAAGAGCCCGGCGCATGTCCCTGAATCTGCGCGGTCAAACACTTCTGATTCGGCGGATGGTTCGTCTGCGCGAGATAACGCACTTCTAAGCGATGAGGTATCATCATCACTTGCGGGGTTGGTGTAAGCGGTAGCACTCGGTCTCCAATCTGGGGTGACTGAGACAAACCGACAGTACGAGTTCGATCCTCGTACCCCGCTCCATAGAATTACCGGTCACCCCGCAGAAACGCCCACCCGTTGGTGGGCGTTTCTGATTGTGTAACTGATAACAGAATGATCTTTGACCTGAACGGCGGTTACTAGGTGCCCTCGGTCAACTTCAGGGTTTGCTGTGTGGAGAGGCGTTTTGGCTCTTCCGAGGGGATTAGGGTATCAGTACGCCGATAATCCCGGTCCCATCTCTGCAGCACCTCACAACTCCTGGAGAGTGCCGAGGCGACGTGAAGCGAGTCAGCAGCTTTCATATTGTGCGAACGTGCAATCTCCGCTGCTTTATGTGCGATAGCAGGACCAACTTGTATTTTCCTGATCCATGGCCAGTCAAACATCCCTCTTATTAGCGCTGCCTGTTGTTCAGTCAGCAGTCTTGCAGGAAGAGTGTTCTTTTTGTAGTAATTCCAAATCTGATCGAACTCCCCAAGAGCCCTAGGATAGGGAAGGTTTCCTTTTTCATCCGGCGTGTTCAGGAGGACCGCCCATGGCGGCGGGGAACTTGGCTGATACCGCTCTTTCGGTCGGATTGTCTCAACTATCGTCCAGACTGACGTCCAAATCTCAATGCTGCCGTCCCTGGCGTGCTTAAGAACATCTTTACAGATTTCAGAGCGCGACTTTTCATCCTCGTGATCTCCGCTCAGGTAGCTAATGAAGCAACTGGTGTCCCAGTAGATTTTCTTGTACTCGATCAATCGAAGTCCTCAAAGAACTCTCTCATCGAGAGGCCCCCCGTGAAATTGGGAACTAGTCCAGCCATCTGCTCGATAGTCGGCAGATTCGTGGGTTCCGATAGAGGGTCCAGGGTCTCCACTCTCATCGAAATTGGTCGTCCATGGCGATCAGCCTTCATCATTCCGGTGACTACCACCTGCATACCTAGCAGTTCCTTAGCTTGCACCTCCAACTTGGGAGCAGCGAAGAAACATCTCACGGGTCGCTTCGTTTCCTCATCCCATACCCGAAACTCTTTACCTCGATGAACGGAAATGGAATCAAGACTCCCCTTTAATGAGCCGAAGGAGATGGATTTTTCGCTAGTTAGCTCCTGTACTTGGGACAGAGTCTTAGTGGTTACGATCGTGGTTAAGCTGAAATCCTTTGACGTATCCGTATAGATGGACGAGGGGCCAATACTAGGAGCAGTCTGCGCGATGCGCTCCACTCGACTCAGCGCACGATCAGACAGATACCGATTTCTCTCTCCCCGTTCGGTAAGGGAGCCAACGTTTCTAATGACTTCGCGTTCAACCCTCTCACTGGTATCGATCACGGCATGCCGCATAACAGGCGTCACACCTACAAGTGGACTGGGATCATTGCTCAAAGTTGTGACACGCCACTTAAGGTTGCCACTCCGCCTTTCGGCGACCGCGGAATCAACTTCCCGCAGCAGACCCAAGAAGTCCCCCATCGCTCCTACCAAGACAGGAAGATCAATCGTGTTTCCTTCGCCAACGCGCATGTAGATCGGTTCAGCCATCACTAACCTCGCAGTTATACACCCTCGGTTAGGCCGCTGATTGGCCTCCATTCAGAAGCCGAGTACAAACGATGCAGAGGTCGACAACACCAATCATCCAAGAAAAGCAGGAACGACAGGCTGGCTCGTTCATGCGGTCGGACTTCTTCATTCGTGGAGCGGGCAGTCACAAAACAAGCCTGAGAAAGCTGCGCCAAAAGCGAAGTAAACATCAGTTGTTAGACGTACTGCGATTGTAGCGGAAGCTGTGCCCCAAACAGATTTGAAGCTACTTCTGCGAAACCAAGTGGTACACGCCGGGTGCCCCATCCATCGCATTCTCTCGCGATGAGTGGGTTCCCATTTGCCGAAGGCCGGAGCGAAGCGGCCAAAGATTGCCTTCCCCGAACCCACACACACCAAATGCCAGCCCCCAAAGCCCTGCCCACCCCACCCGTCCTGATCTAAAATCCCCCAGCCCCTCTCCGACCAACAGCGCCGCCATCAACCTCGCCGTCCGAGACCTCGCCGCCGCCCGCCGCTTCTACGAGGAGGCCCTCGGCCTCACTCCCTCCGATCCCTCCAGCCCCACCCTCGTCACCTATCGCACCGGAGCCTCCACCCTCCTCCTCTACGTCTCCGAGTTCGCCGGCTCCAACCACCCGGGTGCCCCATCTTCGGCGCAGTCTCACCGCGCCTAAGGTGGGCTCCACTCTGCCGAAGGCACCAGATATTGCCTTCGCTCTCTGCAACCCAAAAACCCTCAGGATGGGTCATCCCCACTCCGCCGCCCGGCAGCCCAGTCCGCAAAGCCAAACCGAACCACCCGGGTGCCCCATCTTCGGCGCGGTCTCACCGCGCCTAAGGTGGGCTCCACTCTGCCGAAGGCACCAGATATTGCCCTCGCTCTCTGCAACCCAAAAACCCTCAGGATGGGTCATCCCCACTCCGCCGCCCGGCAGCCCAGTCCGCAAACCCAGACCGAACCACCCCCGGGTGCCCCATCTTCGGCGCAGTCTCACCGCGCCTAAGGTGGGCTCCACTCTGCCGAAGGCACCAGATATTGCCCTCGCTCTCTGCACCCCCAAATCCTGCAGGATAGGTAGTCCCCACTCCCGCCGGCAGCCGAATCCGCAAAGCCAAACCGAACCACCCGGGTGCCCCATCTTCGGCGTAGTCCCATCACGCCTAAGGTGGGCTCCACTCTGCCGAAGGCACCAGATATTGCCCTCGCTCTCTGCAACCCAAAATCCCTCAGGATAGGTAATCCCCACCCGCCGTCCGGCAGCCCAGTCCACGAACCCAAACCGAACCACCCGGGTGCCCCATCTTCGGCGCAGTCTCACCGCGCCTAAGGTGGGCTCCACTCTGCCGAAGGCACCAGATATTGCCCTCGCTCTCTGCACCCCCAAATCCTGCAGGATAGGTAGTCCCCACTCCCGCCGGCAGCCGAATCCGCAAAGCCAAACCGAACCACCCGGGTGCTCCATCTTCGGCGCAGTCTCACCGCGCCTAAGGTGGGCTCCACTCTGCCGAGGGCGGAGCGAAGCGACAGATATTGCCTTCGCTCTTCCCCTAACCCTCACGAGATACCCCGATCGTGGCAGTAAAGCCAGCCAAAACACAGCCTAAAATCCACCCATGCCGCACGGCCTCCGGAGATACCAGCAAGAAGGCCACCTCCACTTCATCACCTTCAGCTGCCACGGCCGCGAGCCCCACCTCACCCGCCACTATCTCCTCTTCGAGCAATCACTCGAACACACCCGCAAACGCTACAACCTCGAAGTCCACGGCTTCGTCCTCATGCCCGAGCATGTCCACCTGCTTCTCGGCGAACCCGCCCAGGAACCTCTCGCCAAAGCCCTCCAGTCCATCAAGCTCTCCGTCTCCAAACAGGCAGACATAAAGCCGTTCTGGCACACCCGCTACTACGACTTCAATGTCTTGAGCGGCAGCAAGCGGATCGAGAAGCTGCGTTACATGCACCGCAACCCGGTAGTCCGAGGCTTGGTGGAGAGCCCGGAGGACTGGCCTCACTCCAGCTACCGCCACTACCTCTCCGGCAAACCGCACCCAGTCATCCACCTGACCTCACCCCACACCCTAACCTGACCGGGGTGCCCCACCGGGTGCCCCATCTTCGGCGCAGTCTCATCGCGCCTAAGGTGGGCTCCACTCTGCCGAAGGCGGAGCGAAGCGACCAGACATCGCCTTCCGCCCGAACCGGTACAGAACCCTGTCAAGCCCCCACTCCGCGAAAACCCGCTAGGAGACCAGCCAAACCGCTGGCGCAATCCCCACCCCCAAACCCGTATCCTAAGAACAAGAGCAAAACAGACAGCCTGTAAGCCCGCCGAGGTACCCCGGGGGTACTTCCGCACTTAACCCACATAGATCGAAGACTTTGGCACCAAAGTACGGGGGGGAGGGTACCCCGAATCACCCCACCCGGCAGATCAGGCACTTCAGGTAGCTCGTCTCCGGCAGCGTCAGCACCGCCGGATGGTCCGGAGCCGCGCCCCGCGTCTCCAGCACCTGCACCCGCCGTCCCGCATCCGACGCCGCCGCCGCCACCACCCCCGTAAACTCCTCCATCGAAACATGGTGCGAGCACGAGCAGGTCACCAGCGTCCCACCCGCGTTCAGCATCCGCAGCGCCCGCAGGTTCAGCTCCTTGTACCCCCGCAGAGCCCCCTCCGCCGCCCGGCTCGACTTCGCAAACGCCGGCGGATCGAGCACGATCGTGTCGAACCGCTCGCCCGCCTCGTCATACGCCCGCATCAGCTCAAACGCATCCGCCTCGATCCAGTCGACCGCCGCCGTCACCGACGCCGCGGTTGAGCTCCAGGTTCCGGTCCGCCACCTCCAGCGCCGCCCGGCTCGCATCCACCCCCGTCACCCGCTCACAAACCCTTCCCAGGTGCAGCGCAAAGCCACCCTGGTACGTGCAAACGTCCAGCGCCCGACCACGCGCATACCGTGCCGCCGCCGCATAGTTCACCCGCTGATCCAGAAAAGCTCCCGTCTTCTGCCCCGCCCCCACATCGAAATGAAACCGTAACCCATTGATAGTGAAACACCGTCTCGCTCCGAGCCTCACCCGCGCTCCAGATCGGCCCCTCCGGTCCAGCCTCCAGCCCCTCAATCTCCCGTATCCGCCCATCCGTACGCTCCCACACCGTCCCGACGCCCGCCGGAAACGCCCCCGCCAAAGCCTGCCCGACGACCGCCCGGACATCCGCCCGAGCCGTCCCCTGCACCAGCAACTGCACCACGACGACCTCACCATACTGGTCAGCAACCACCCCCGGCACCCCATCCGCCTCCCCAAACACCACCCGCCGCGCATCGTTCAGATCTGAGGCTGGAGCCAGTTCTCGACGCAGCGCGATCGCGGCGGCGATCCGGTCTCGAAGCTGGTGCAGATAGATCTCGCGCCCAAGGCCCGGCTTGGCGGAGACCATTCGCAATGCAATCTGCGACCCAGCGCTGTAGAGCGCCGTACCCAGCGGCACCCCACGTCCGTCCACCACCGCGACCAGGGCACCGCGGTCAGGCTCGGCCTGTTGGTGAGGTCCGGCTGCTCCGAACCCCTGGATCTCCGACCGGTAGACCCAGAGATGGCCTACGCGAAGCCGGTCCGCCGCTCGTCGCGTCACGGTCACTGCTTCCGCCCCAACCGACCGCTTGCTATCGCCCGAGCCCGCGTCCTCTGCCATGCTCCCATCGTAGAACATCCCTCCGAAGCGTCTCCAACCGCCGTTATTCTGAAGGTCTGCGTGACGCACGAGGGACACTTGGAAGCAAACAAGGTAGATGTCGTGATTCTTGGAGCCGGGGCCGCAGGGATGATGTGCGCCATCGAGGCCGGACAGCGGGGCCGGCGCGTCATACTGCTCGATCATTCCGATCGCGTTGGTAAGAAGATACTGATCTCCGGTGGAGGGCGGTGTAACTTCACGAATCGGCACACCACCCCGGAGAACTTCCTTTCAGAAAACCAGCATTTCGCCAAATCAGCGCTCGCGCGTTACACGCCAGCCGATTTTATTGAGATGGTCGAGCGCCACAGAATTCCGTACCACGAGAAGACGCTAGGGCAACTCTTCTGCGATCATTCGGCGCAACAGATCGTTACCATGCTGCAGAAAGAGTGCGAGGCGGCGCATGTGCAGACGGTGCTAGGTGCGAACGTCTCCTCGGTGCAGAAGCACCGCAACTTCCGTGTCGAGAGCTCTCGCGGAGCCTGGGACTGCGAGGCTCTTGTTATCGCGACAGGCGGTCTGTCTATCCCGAAGATGGGAGCCACGGGATTCGGCTATGAGGTCGCCAAGCAGTTCGGAGTAAAGCTCGTTGAGTGTCGGCCCGCGCTCGTCCCACTTGTGCTGCGCACAGAAGATCAAGAACAGTGGTGTGATCTTTCCGGTCTGTCGATGGAGGTCGTCGCAACGGCAGGCATCGGAATGCGCCGGGGGTCGTTTCGAGAGAAGCTGCTGATCACACATCGCGGTATCAGCGGCCCGGCAGCTTTGCAGATCTCCTCATACTGGCGGCCTGGCAGCTCCATCGCTCTGGACCTCGCTCCGAGCCAAGACCTTCTGCGGCCTCTTCGCGCCGGAGATCTCTCGCGAACGCCGGCAGCAGTGTTGAGCGTCCTCCGCCAATCTCTGCCGGCACGATTCGCCGAGCGTTGGCTGCACCATAATACGCCTGATGGATGGACGAACGCCTCTCTCGACAGGCTGGAAGAGAGACTTCACAGCTGGCAGACCATGCCTGCAGGCACGGAAGGATATGCGAAAGCCGAGGTCACTGCTGGGGGTGTAGACACCTCGGAACTGCAGGCACGGAACATGGAGGTGAAGCGCGTGCCGGGGCTTCATTTCATAGGTGAGGTCGTCGACGTCACAGGCTGGCTTGGCGGCTACAACTTCCAATGGGCGTGGGCGTCGGGCGCGGCTGCCGGCCGCGAGGTCTGATCCAGATTCATCTCCTACTGCACGATGAGGCTCAGGTTCATGGTCCGCGTCAATCCGGAGCTCGTAGCCGCAACTGTGATGGTGTAACTACCCGGCGGGGTTATTGCGCCAGGTATCGGCGTGCCGTAACCGCTCAGCGGAATCTCACGTCCAGCTCCGCAGCCTCCTCCGGCGGCCACGCACAGGACGGCGAGCAAGCCCAGAAGACTCGCGACCCGCTTGCGCCGCAGCAAAAGCGCTCCAAAGGGTACAAGCCCGGCGAGGAGGAAGGGCGACACGGTTTGGATAGTCGCACTTACGGTGCGGTTCCGGAGCGCAGCCGACACAACGCCAGTAGCGACCGTAACCGTAACCAGGGTGGACGATCCCAGGGCGGCGCTTCCGGGGGAAACAACGCAAGTCGCGTTCGCTGGCGCGCCGGTGCACGTCAAGTTCGCTGCACCGCTCATGCCCGCAGCGGAACTGAGCAGCAGCGGGTAGATAGCGCTCTTCCCATTCGCGACAGTTGCCGATGTATTTCCATCCGCCGCAAGGCTGAAGTCGATACCAGACCCAGTTAGCGACAGCATTTGAGGAGACGCGGGTGCGTTGTTCGTGACCACAAGCGAGCCCGATCTCAAGCCTCCAGCAGACGGAGCGAACGCCACCAGAAAAGTGCATGTCGCCGCCGGCGCAACGCTGGAGCCGCAGGTGCCTCCGTTTGCAAGGGCGAAGTCACCGGTCAACGAGACGCTCTGGATCAGAAGCGGCAGGCCGCCGTTATTGGTCAGCGTCACTGTCTGCTCGATGGAATGCGTGCCGATGGGAGTGGCGGGAAAGCTGAGCGATCCAGATGGCGAGAGCGATACGCCTGGAGGAGCGGCGCCCGTGCCATTCAGGCTTATGGTTTGCGATCGAAACTGGTCTGAGATGACAAGGATGCCCGAGATTGCCCCCACAGACTTCGGGATGAACGACACACCAATCGAGCAGGTAGAATGCGCGTTAAGCGAGTTTCCGCAGCTGTTCACGGTAGTGAAGTCGCCCGAACTGATCTGTGCCGCAAGCAAGGTCAGAGGCACGTCGCCCGAATTCGTCAAGGTGACCTGTTGGGTGAAACTGGCGGTCCCAATCTGCTGCACGGGGAAAGAGAGCGATCCGGGCGAAAGCGCGTCCGTCGCGGGTCCGAATGCGGTGCCGCTCAGGTATGCGGTTTGTGTGCCGGTACTGCCTGTAACCTGAAGGCTTCCTGTGCGCTGGCCATTTGCGGTCGGGGAGAACGATACGGATACGGTGCATCCTGTGTTCGGGGCGAGCGACAGACTGCAGGTATTCGCATTGATACGGAAGTCCCCGGTTGTGCCGGGTGCGCCGAGTGTTGCGGCCGATGTTCCCACATTGGAGATTGTGATGTTCTGGGGCGCGCTGCTGCCATTCAGGGCTGTCGACGGGAAGCTTAGCGTCAAGGGTGTAAGGACGATTGTTCCCGGCGCGGTCCCGTTTCCGGAGAGCGTCGCGATCGCCTGTCCACCGCTGACATTCGCGTAGACCGTAAGAAGACCGATACGACTGCCCTGTGCGGAGGGAAGGAACTGCACCTGAATCGTGCAGGTGGCGTTGACGGAGACTGTCGAGCCCGCGCATGTGCCTGCGGAACTAAAATCACTGCTCGCTGTGATCCGGCTGATCAAAAGAGGCGCGTTTCCGGTATTTGTAACCAGTATGGTCTGCGCGGCGCTGATGCTGCCCATCGCCTGGTCGGCAAAAGGGAGTCCTGAAGGAGAGAACGAGATGGAGGGCTGTGCCGCTGTCGAAGCGGTGAGCAGCGGAATCTGCCAGATACCTCTGCCGTAGGTCGCCGCCCGCAGCATTCCGATCCGGCCGTCGCCGGTGGGCATGCCTCCGGCTGCGGAAAGCTGGACGACAGGCGAGTTGGGAAGCGAGATGCCGTAAGGGGTCCAGCAGTTCGCCAGTGAACAGCTTGAAACCTGCGTCGTCGCGTACACGCCCGTATCTGACGCCACGTACAGAGTGTTCGAGTCATTGGGGTCGACAACGACGCTGCTGACGGGAGCGTTTGGCAAATTGCTGCTCAGGTTCGACCAATGTGCTCCCCCGTCCGTCGAACCGTAAAGGTGAGGAGAAGAGATGCCATTTCCGTCGAAGCCAAGTACGGTCGCATAGACGGTATTGCCGGTTGCATCGTGTGGATCGGCGGCCAAGGATGAGATGTCGAAGCCGCTGGGATTGAACCGTCCTGCATTGGCCGGATCGTTCGTTACGGGGGAGAGCCCGAGATCCTTCCACCGGGTCATGCTTGAGGCTACGTCCGCAGTCGACGTGCTGAAGATGTGGCCCGCAAACGCCCCTCCGCCGTCCAGAGCGCCGGCCATGCCTGCGTACAGCATTCTTGAACCGGAGTTCTGCGCGCTTCCCGCAGAGATGGCCGGACCTGCGGCGGCAAGCGAACGCACGAACGGGTTCGTGGTTGGATCGCAGCTGTTGTTCGGAGGTCCGCCCAGGGTCGTACTCAACTGATTTGCGCCGGTCCACGAAGTTCCCAAGGCAGCGGGGCCTCGCCAGACGCGGCAGGTGCCGAGCATCAGATTCGAACTAAGTGCAGGATCGAGGATCCACGGGGGATCGAGCAGCGAGGCATCCGCGTTCGTCTGCATGACGCCAATCGTGGGAGACCCTGCAAAATCGGCTTCGGTGCAGTTCTTCCCCGACGAGCACTCGCCGATGCTGACGCCTCCTGCAGTGGAGATGTACCACAGGAGTGGATTGGCTGGATCGATGGCGACCGTACCGCCCTCGGCAGAGGAGATCTGCTGCCAGGCGCCGCTCGCATCAGCGGACGAGCTTACCGTTCCACTCGCTCCCAGGCCCGCCAGAAGGGTCGACGAATCGACGGGATCTTGCGCGAAGCTGATGACCTCTGCAAGAGAACCGATGCTTCCGTTGAGGTTATCGAAGTGGCTCGCGTCATCGGAGGAGCAGGGTTGCCCCTGCTCGTTAACCTTGTCGGTCGACCTCCACAGACCGCTGTCATTGCCAAAGAACAAGATCGACGCCGAAGAAAGTACAGCGATCGCGTGCTGTGCCGGAGCGACCCGGGCGGGAGCGGCACAGGCGTTCGTCGCATTTGTCGTGTTGCGCAGCAGACATCCACCAGCGAGCGAGCAACGGTATAGATCGCCAGTACCGACAAATAGCAGCGTGTCGTTCGCGGCAGGCATGGCAGCGAGACTCAGGTTGTAATCTGCCTGGGGGATGGTCGCATGAGTGCCCGACTCGAGAGCAGTCGACGCGATCCGGTTTGCGAATCCGACCGTCGCCGATGCGCAACTGCCTGCGCTGACACCGCACACGTCCTGCCAGAGACCTTGATCGACATTGTTGCGGTCCGTCGTAAGCGCAAACATATCGCCGGTCGTCGGCTGTACGGTGATCGCGCCTCGGAAGAGCGGGCAGGAGATGCTGCCGCTGGTACCGGGAGCGGTGGGACAAACGGTAGTTGTTAGCGCTGTTCCTGGCTGGTTTGCAAGCCGTGTCCACGACAAGCCATTCTGCGACTCGTAGTACCCGTGGTAGCGAATGGCTGCATAGAAGCGCTGTCGAACCGGATTCCACGTGACCGATGTGGCAGCAACGCCGCCCAGGTTCCCCCCTGTAGGCAGCGGTCTCTGCACAATCTGAGATCCATCGGAGATCGTCGCCAACTGCCAGGTCAGACCTGCGTCGCTCGAAACGTAAAGCCCCATGACACTGCTCTTATTCGGCGCGTTGACGAGGACGCCTTCCACGGATTGACTGACTGCAGCGACAACAAGGCTTGAGTTCACCGAACTCCAGGCAAATCCCGCAAACCCAAGCCCCAGAAATGAGTGTTGCCCGCTGGCGCCATCCTGGGAGGATTGACTTAGCGTCCAGGTGAGACCGCCATCCGCCGATCGAAGAATGCCGCTGCCATAGTAAGAGTCAGACGCATCGTTCGGATCGCCCGTGCCCGCAAGCACGATGCCCGATTGCACACTGATCGCCCCGATGCTGATCGATGCCGTAGCCCCGCTGCTGAACACCGGTAGATTGTCTGTGAGTGGCTGAAAAGCGACGCTATCCGCAGGGCCGGCCGCGTTCGTGGATTTCCAGACGCCTCCGCCTGTCGTTCCGATGTAGACCGTATTGCCGGTGGGGTCTGCCGCATCGATTGCAATGCTGGACACGCGCCCGCTGATCTTCCCATACGCGAGACTCGCGATGCGTGCAGGACCGGCGGGTGTCCAGGACGCGCTCAGCGTAGAGATTCTCGGATGCGCTGTCTGCGCGCCCACCATTGCAGCGTGCTCGGCTCTCGCCTTTGCCAGTCCGGCTGCTGCAACATCATGCGATTGAGCTCGGCTGCGAATGAAATGGCTGGCCGCTGAACCTCCGGCCGAAGTACCCTGTCCAGCAGACGCGATAGCAGCGAAGTCGTTGTCGGCAGTCACCCCCGCAACCGCCGATTGCGAGTAGCCATGCACACCCGGCGATACGGCGACGAAGAGCATGGTGAGGACCCGCAGCCACCTTAGTCGTCCATCGCGCCCGCTCTTCATAGCAGGCTTATCGGCAGACTCAGTCAAAACCTTAGTTCGCATCCGGAGAAATCTCGACAGGGACGGAGATCGGCGACTGCGCGCAGACAAGCAGACCACTCTTGCCGTGCGGTGCACGCCACCTCGACTGAAGCTAAGCCCGGCGCGGTCCGCGCTTCAATCCGCTCAAAGTTGTAGAGGTGCGGCACGTGCTCTCAGTCCTGTCTAGCTTGGGCGAGTTCGCGCATCTGCTGGATGTATTGCTTCGAGTTGAATTTTCTTCCGGTCGACGCACCCGACATGTACCGGATTTTTCCGAAGACCGGGCGCGATCCCCACGGACGATCGAACTTACCCACTATCGCCCACGCGATTCCGCCGTAGCCGCCCGGATCCCTCCCATCCAGAAAGTATTTGTCGTTCAGGTAAATACAGTACTGGTAGGCCGTGGCGATATCCGGCGTCCACTCCAGGATCTTCTTGGCCCAGTACATGCGCATGTAGTTGTGCATCCACCCATGCCGGACCATCTGAGTCTGCGCGGCGTTCCACAGCTCGTCGTAGGTTTCGGCGCCCTCCATCTGGTCGCGCGTGTAGAGATGCTCCCTTTCGTCGTGAGCGTGTTCGGCGATCGTCTTCTTTGCCCACGCCTCCGCGCACTCAACGTTGTCATAATTCGGCTGGTAGCGTACGAAATTAATCGTCAACTCGCGCCACGCAATCAGCTCGTTGAAGTAGCTGTCGCGCGCTGGGCGGAGCGCCGGGTTTCTCTCTGCGGCGGCATTGACTGCAAGGGCAATCGTCTGCGGACCGATGTGTCCGTAGTGCAGCCACGGAGACATGCAGCTGGTGCCGTCGTTCTCAGGCTTGTTCCTCTGCGTCACGTATTCCGGCAGCAGCTTGGTTGTGAACAGTTCGAGCCGCTCGAGCGCGGCATGGGTTCCACCGCACCATGCCGCCACCGGCGCAACGCTCCGGTCGAAGTCCTTCCAACCGCGAGTTATGTCCTCCTGTACTGAGTCGGCGTAGAAGCCCCTGGGTCGCTTCCATGCATGCTCCGCGTGCGGATTGTCGTAGGGCACGAGGTATTCGGGCAAGCAGACGGTAGAGCCTCGGACGAATTGTGTACGCGCCATATTGCGCCTTCTCGATCAGCTTCGACGGAACCACCACATCCGTGTCCACCGTCCAGAACGGAATCGCAATCTCCCTGGCAAGCTGCTGGCGCCAGCGCTCCGGCTCCCGCATCGGGTTCTCGTCGCCGATCACCATGGCGGCCTTTACATCAGCCAACAGACGCGTGTGCGATTCATTCGGTGCACGCCGCATGATGAAGGTGATATTCCGGTCCGCTAAGTCCTGCTCGATATCGGGGAGACCCTGGTTCAGAAAGACGTAGTGCCGCAGGTTTGCGTGAGGAAAGTTCGAGATTGCGGCGAAGTACACCACCAGTGGCAGCCCGAGGGCGTTGGCAACGTGAACCGCAAGGTTGACCGCGTGGTTGTCGACGCCACGTTGCGCGCGTTGCATCCAGTAGACGACGCATTTGCCTTGAGCATCTGAAGCACCACCCCGGCGTACGGTGACGCGGGCATCGGCTGCAAACGCCGCCAGCTCCGGCGGCCCATCGAAAGGAGACGGCAGTGTTGCCGCTGCACCAGCTCCGCGCCGGCTCTTCGCTTTCCCTGTTGCCGGCACCCTTGCCGTCTTTTCCGCTGCCGGGCTCAGCACATCCTGCGCGCTCTCTACTCTCTCCCGCGCGCTCGGCTTTTTCTGCGGCATGGTGCTACGTTAGTGGATTGAGCTGCGCCTCGCACCAGAAGGAGTCCGTTCTCGATGAACCGTGTTGATCCGGTCGCACTGCGGCCATGCGTCCTTGAGGATGCGGAAACCCTTGCCCTCGTAGCCGCAGCCACGTTTCTCGAAGCCTTCGCCGGCGTCCTCCCCGGCGGGGCCATTGTCCAGCACTGCGCACGGTATCATGTGCCGGCTGTCTACGCGAAGTACCTGGCAGACGATCGTGTCCGCACGTGGCTTGCTGTCGCGAGGGATGGCGGTGCTCCGGTCGGATACTCGATGCTCACCCCGCCGGATCTCCCGCTCGCCGACCTCACGCCCATGGACCTCGAACTGAAACGCATCTATCTCTTCTCGAAGTTCCAAGGTTCCGGTGTGGGGCAGCAGTTGATGGATGTGACTATCGAAGAGGCTCGGCGCAGGAATGCACCTCGCGTTCTGCTCGGGGTGTTTGCCGGGAATTTCCGCGCACTCCGCTTCTATGAAAGGAACGGCTTTCGCCAGGTGGGCACACGAACCTTTACCGTCGGCACGCTTGTATGCGACGACTTTATTCTGGGCCGCACGTTCTAGCCGCTCGTAAAGTGAAAAGGGCAGCCACGAAGGCCGCCCTTTTCTCTTTGGATACAGCTTACCGGGAGGCTACCACCTGCCCCAGGCGCGGCTGATGTAGTCGCTCATGGTCATCGTGATTAAAACCATAAACGTAAAGAAGCCCGCGCCAACGGTCATCTTAATCAGCCGTGACTGAAACTTCACATGCATGAAGAACAGGATCACAATCACTGCCTTGAATGTGGCAATCCCCACGGCGATGATCGGGTTGAAGACTTTCAGGTCCACGTACGCTGCAACCACCGTAAGTGCGGTCCCGACCAGCAGCGTCAAGAAGACTAGCCCGTACTGGAACGGCGTCACGATGTGATGCTCTGCGTGCTCCGGATTGGTTACATTTGTCGGGTCGTGCTTATCTGACATGATGGGGAATCCTTCTTCTGAGATACGGACGGACGCTCGATTTTCTGAGATCAGTGCAGAGGATGTCGGTTGATGAGATAGAGCAGGGGAAACAGGAACAGCCACACGATATCGACGAAATGCCAGTACAGCCCGAAGTTTTCGATCGGAGCTACATACCCCGAGCTGAATTCGCCTCGATGCGCTCGATACGTCAGCCAGAAGAGAATGCCGATGCCGATGATCATGTGCAGGGCGTGCATGCCGGTCATCGCGAAGTAGAGCGAGAAGAAGACCTGCGTCCTCTGCGCCATATCCGGAGGCAGCGGCTGCTCGTCCTTGATGCCGTGAGCCGCGGGATTCACAAACTCGGAAATATCGAAGTGTGCTCCGGGGATGTGGTGCTTCTCCCACTTCTCGTGGTACTCCACGTACTTGACGCCAAGAAACGCCACGCCGAAAAAGGTGGTGAGCACCAGCATGAGAACCAGGAGGCCGCGCTTGCGCACCTCCGCCGCCCACACTCCGAGGGCCATGCAGAAGCCGGAGGTAATCAGGATGGCGGTATTTGCCGTGCCGAGAGGGATGCTGAGCTGGTTGGAGGCCACCGCAAAGGCGGGGTAGTACCAATTGCGGTAAAGCAGATACGCGAAGAACAGGCCACCGAAGAACATGATCTCGGTGAGCAGGAAGAGCCACATCCCGAAGGTGCCGGCCTCACGCTGCTGCTCCTCTGTCTCAAAATGATGCCGATGCTGCGGCAGAGCGGCGTGTTCATGCTCCACGTGCACGGCAGTCTCGTGAGTATGGGGATGCGTTGCTACCATCGCGTTATCCAACGGTCGTCACCTCCTGCTTCGTCTTGTGCGCGAGCCACTCATAGTCATACGCCTCGTGATCCACGATCGGCGTTTCGAGGAAATTTTCGGTGAGCGGGGGAGACTGGATCTGCCACTCAAGCCCAGTAGCCTGCCACGGGTTGTTTCCCGCAATCGCGCCATACTTCAGTGACCAGCCCAGATAGAGCAGCGGCAGCATGTAACCGACACCAAGCACCGTTGCGCCGGCCGTCGAAAGCACGTTCAGCACCTGGAACTCCGGCGGATACGCGTGGTACCGACGCGGCATACCGAGATAGCCGAGGATGAACTGCGGCAGGAACGTCAGGTTGAAGCCGATAAACGTCGTCACTGCGGCGAGCTTCGAGAGCGACTCCGGATACATGCGGCCGGTCATCTTCGGCCACCAGAAGTGAACGCCGGAAAGGAACGCCATCAGCATGCCGCCGACCATCACGAAGTGGAAGTGCGCCACGATAAAGTACGTCTCGGTCAGGTGGATATCCATGCCGAGCGCACCCAGGAACACGCCCGTCATGCCGCCGATGGTGAACAGCCCAAGGAAGCCGAACGCGTACAGCATCGGGGTTTCAAAGGTGATGGACCCCTTCTGCAGCGTGAACGCCCAGTTGAAGATCTTGATCGCGGAAGGAACGGCGACAAGCATCGTAAGCAGTGAGAAGACCAGCGCCGAGTAGTTCGATATGCCCATGATGAACATGTGGTGCGCCCAGACAAAGAATCCGAAGAGCGCGATGGCTACCGAGGAGAACGCAACGGCGGTGTAGCCGAAGACGCGCTTGCGGCTGAAGGTGCTGATGACCTCGGAGATCACGCCCATCCCAGGCAGAATCATGATGTAGACGGCGGGGTGGGAGTAGAACCAGAAGAGATGCTGGAAGAGCAGCGGGTCGCCGCCCTTGGTGGGGTCGAAGACCCCGATGCCGATGGTACGTTCCAGCGCTACCAGAACCAGCGTGATCGCCAGAACCGGGGTGCCGAGCACCATCAGCAGCGAAGCCGCGTAGTGCGACCAGACGAACAGCGGCATACGGAACCAGGTCATGCCGGGCGCGCGCATCCGGTGGATCGTCACGATGAAGTTCAAGCCGGTAAAGATCGACGAAAAACCGGCCACAAAGACCGCCGAGCGCGGCCGTGATTACATGGGTATTGAGGTAATGGGTCGAGAGCGGCGTGGTGAAGGTCCAGCCGGTATCTACACCGCCGAGTACCAGGGCCGCGAGCGTCATCAGGCCGCCGACCACATAGAGGTACCAGCTCAGCAGGTTGATCTTGGGGAAGGCAAGATCCTTCGCGCCCAACATGATCGGCATCAGGAAGTTCCCGAGTGTCGCCGGCACCGATGGCACAAGGAACAGGAAGACCATGATGATGCCGTGCATGGAGAACAACTTGTTGTAGGTGTCGGAAGCAACCAGGTCCGGCTGCGGCGTCAGCAGTTCAAGACGAATGACCCCGGCAAAGGCTCCACCGATAAAGAAGAAGAACGTGATCGAGATCAGGTACAGGATCGCGATGCGTTTGTGGTCGCCGGTTAGAAGCCAGCTGAGAAGCCCGTGTTCGCTGTTGATGTAATTCTTCTTCGGCAGCGTAGCCGTGCTCTGGTCGGGGAGGCTAACGATCGTTGAACTCATTGTGCTCATTGCTTCACCATGTCAGACGTTGTGGGCGCTGCCGTAGGCGTAGTGGGCGCCGCCTGGGTGGACTGTTGTGTCGTCAGCGTCTGCTGAATACGGTAGTTCGTTTGGAGCGTCTTGATGTATTCCACCAGGTCGATCAGTCCGTCTTCACTCACCTGCCCCTGGTAGGTCGGCATGATCGGCGCATATCCCGCCGTGACGTGCTGCGAAGGATTCAGGATGGCGTCGCGGAGGTAGGCTTCATTCACCTGAACCTCGGATCCGTTCGCTAACTGCAGCTTAGAGCCGTAGACCCCGGCAAGGTTCGGCCCGCGGGCCGCAGCGGTTCCATTGTGGCAGGCGTTGCAACCCATGCTGGCAAACAGCCGCTCACCGTTCTGCGCCAGCGACATCCCGCTGGTCGATTGCTGCGTCCACCGCTGGTAGTCGTCGGGCGTCAACACCGTGATCTCGCCGATCATGCCCGAGTGCTGCGTCCCGCAATACTGGGTGCAGAAAAGATGGTACGTTCCCGGAGTCGTCGCCTCAAACCATACCGTCGAGTACCGTCCCGGAATGACCTCGCGCTTCACACGAAAGTCAGGGATGGAAAAGCTGTGGAAGACGTCCTGCGAGATCATCGTCAGCTGCACGGGGCGTCCGGTCGGAACATGAAGCGCGTTGATCTCGTGCTGGCCGCCCGGATGCTCCGCCTTCCACATCCACTGCTTGCCGATGATGTAGATGTTCATGGAGTTCGTCGGCGGCGTGTAAATGCGGAAGTACAGCAGCGCTCCCCAGACGAAGACCACAAGAAAAAGTGCGAGCGGAATGATCGTCCAGGTCGCCTCCAGCAGCGTGGAACCTTCGACGTGCGTGGCGACCGGATTCTTTTCGCGGCGATAACGAAGCGAGAAGCCGAAGACCAGAGCGCCGACCAGGCAGATGCCGATCACCGTGATCAGCAGAAGAAAGAAATAAAGAGCGTCGGTGTACGGCGCGATGGTCGACGCTTCCGCGCGGAAAGAGCGCGGATGCGTGGAGCCACTTCACCAGAAACTGCCACAGGACTGGACTGATATGCATCGTTACCCTTTATCCGTTCTCTTTCTTCGTCAGGTCGTGGTCGCGCCCGAGCTGCAAGTCCCTGCCGAAACATCAGAAACATGAAGCCGCCAAGTCCGGCCATCGTCACCATGCCGCCGAACTGCACCACCCGCGCCACGATCGGAGAGAGTGCTTATTCGGTCTGCGGGTCGTAGTGGTAGCAGTAGGTCAGAATGTTCGCGACCGGAGATCCGATCTTGTTTCCCGAAGCCTCAATCAGGCCCAGCAGCATGTCCTTGGGCGAGTACTCCACCCCCAGGTAGTACTGGGCCAACTTGCCCTCCGGCGTGACGATCTCGATCGAGCTGGCGTGCGCGAACTGCGTCAACTTGCCGTCCGGCCCGGGGACACGGACATAACCAAAGCCGACCGCATTCGTGACCGCATCGATCGCGGGCCGCTGCCCGGTGAGGAAGTGCCATCCATTCGCCGTCTCCGGCCGTCCGTACCGTTTCATGTAGAGAGCTTTGTTCCGGGCGGCAAGCGCAGGTCCTTCACTGGGATCGATGCTGATGACCACCACGTTGAAGTCCTTGCCGGGCGTCAGCTTCACCATTTCGAGCGCGCCGGTCAAGCCGTCGAGCTCCTCCGAGCACAGCATCGGGCAGTTGTAGTACACCATCGCCAGGATCGCCGGCTTCTGGCCGAAGTAGTCACCCAGTACGACCGGCTTGCCGGTCTCATCGACGAACGCCGCGTCGAGCGGCAGCTGCTGGTTCAGCCGCTGGGTGACGCCGACCTTCTGGAGCACCTGCGGAAGCTGGTCGCCGGTGTTCTCGCCGGCAGACTTGTCCCCGTAGCTGGACACCTGCGCCAGGCCGGTCGCAGCCGACAGGCAGCCGGCGAGCACGCAGCCGATCGCCGCCTTGCCCAGCCCTCGAATTTTCGGTCCCTGCATCATCCTGCTACGGCTCCTTCTACCTGCCTCTATGCTATGCCCCTTGGCTATCGAATTGGCTTCAACTCGGCGTGCGCGGAGCTCTCCGCTTTGCCGTAGCTCAGCCTCTCCGCCCGGGCTTCCATGACATCAAGCTCATATCCAGTGCGCGCAAAACCGTCGGTCAAGGGGGCAGTTATAGCGACCGCCGGATCGCCCACCATCCGCTGCTCTCCGGATTGCTGGTTTTGGATCACCGGCAGACCACGCTGCGCGATCAGCTGCATCGCATGTTCGATTGGGATGCGTGTCGTCCCGTTATCTGAACTGTAGTTCTCGAGCAACAGGTCTTCGCGGGCGTGAAGATCCGCAGTGTCCTGGTTGCCGTCGTCCATCTGCAGACGTGGCGTGGGGAAATCGTTCGTCATGCGCTGGAATTCGCGTTGCTGCATCACAGCGTTACTCGCCAGGTCTTCCCGTTTGCGATTCACCGGAGCGAGCTTGCCACCCGGGTTGGCATAGGCCGAAGGCGCCGTCGCGGTCGCATGCCACTTATCGGCAGGGCCGTCTTCCTTCAGGAAGGCATTATTGATGACCTTGCCCATAACAAAGCAGAAGACGAAAAAGATCAGCAGAAACCCGGAGAGACCCGCGAGAAACACGACGACCCCGCCCACATTGACGTCCGTCGTCTCGTAGCCGGGAACCTCCTCTTGGCGGTAGGTTGAAGGCGTTGTGTTGCCGACGGAGTCTTTCCCGAGATCGTGGTTATCAGTGGGCATGTTCCGGCTCCAGCATCTCCTCGAGGTGAGGGTCGTTCACATTGATCAGAGGTCGCGTCTGCAGTTGGCCCAGGTAGAACCAGCCCCAGAAGCTCAGGACCGCAATCGGTACCGTAATGTAGGCGAGAATGCCGATGTTGCCTGCGATATGCAGGTTGCCGGCCGCATCGGGAAAGTTCGGCTCGATCAGCCAGAACATGTCGACGCATCGCGCAAAGATCATCCAGCTGCACAGCCAGATCATCTTCGTCTTGTTTCGCTTCAGATCGCGCGAAAGCAGCAACGTAGAACGGAATAACCCAGTGACAGATAAAGTCGAGCGAGCAGATGTACCACCAGCCGCCATGGATACGGTTCAGGTACCACGGGATCTCATCGGGGATGTTGCCCGACCAGATGATCAGGAACTCCGCAAAGGTCAGGTAGATGTTCAGCATCACGAATGCCAGAGCGAGCTTGCCCAGATCGTGCTGCTCGGTCACGCGCAGAAGCGTCTTGATTGGCTCGAACTTAGACAGCCTGATCACCGTCAGGATGCCGAGAGCGAGAACGCCGAAGCCTTGTGCCACCAGGAACTGCAGACCCCAGATCGACGAGTACCAGGTCACGTCGAGCGACTTGATCCAGTCGATTGCTCCGACCGTCATCAGAATCACGTAGATCAGAATGCCGATGCCGCTCAGGTTCTCGAACTTGATCTGCCAGCGGTTAAAGCTCGGCTCCGTTCCGGCCGCCGGATCGGCGTCGCGCTGAAGCGACCATTTGTTCAGCAGGTACGTAAACAGGAGAAGCACGCCGAAGATGATCGCCGTCTGAATCCAGACGCTCACCGGGCTCAGCATCCCGTGCTTGGAGTTGGCCGTAAGCTGCTGCTCCTTGGTCATCAGGCCCTGGCCGAAGGCCCGTGCGGTCGCCTGAGCATTCGGGAACCGCGCCCACTGATACAGGTACTTCATCAGGAAGCCGATCGGAAGAAACATGGCCGCCACCAGCCATAGCGTACGGCTCATCGCCTCGAGCGGGCGCCGAGCAATCAAGCCCCACTTGCCTCCGGAGACGTACTGCAGCATCAGCATCGCCAGGCCGCCGCCCGCGAAGTTGAAGCAGGTCATGTACGCCATCAGATACGCGCGCAGCAGGTGGTTGCGGCCCTCATGGGTCCAGACGAACGCGACGATGGAGAGGATGGTGAAGGCGGCGGAGATCAGGAGGAGCCGCATCCGCCAGCCCTGAACGGCTGCAGGCGCGGTCAGCGTCGCAGGCAGAACGCGCGGCCCATGCATGGCCATGCTCGTGGTGCCCGCCGTGTTGTTCGTGTGCCGATGACATGCGTGTCAAACCTTCGTTCGGAAGCTTCCGAAGTTATTGCTTGCTCGTTGCGTTGACCAGACCGGTGTTCGGAGATGCCGGCTGCCGGGCCGGGGCCTGCCCGGCGGTTCCCGCAGTTACCTGCTCCGCTCGATGGTGCATTGTTGACCTGCACAGGAATAGCGAAGTCCTCGCCGTTCGGCGTACCCTTCACCGCCGTCATCGGAAGTCCCCAGTCGTTCGCGAAGCCAGGGGCAAACCCGTTGCGCTGGGCGATGTCGGAGAGCGGCTCGACGTGCGCTCCGTCGGCCACATCCGCCTGCGTCGCCTTTTGGCTCAGCTGCAGAGCGCGGATGTAGGCGACCACTGCCCATCGGTCCGCCGGCGTAAGCTGCGCGGAGTAGTCCGGCATCGCTCCGTAGCCGTTTGAGATCACATTGAAGAAGTGGCCGAGCGGCGCCGCCTCGAGCCGAGCTGTGTGAAAGTTGCCCGCAGCGGCATACCCGCGCTGCACAATCATCCCCGCCCCATTGCCTACACGCGAGTGGCATGGCGTGCAGTACACGTTGTAGCGCTCCTGCCCGCGCTGCATCACCTGCATCGTAACCGGGAAGGGTAGCCCGTCACCTTCTTTGCCGTTCACGAAACCGGTGTAGAAATAGGCGTTCTCATGCATCTGGTTGCGGGCGACCGTGTTCTCGACCTGCGGCCTCACCGATCGGCCGTCGGCGTAGAAATCCGAGCCGCGCTGCGGGTAGAACTTCGGCTGGTTGTG
Organism: uncultured Acidobacteriaceae bacterium; assembly: GCA_963778445.1. Lineage (GTDB taxonomy): Bacteria > Acidobacteriota > Terriglobia > Terriglobales > Acidobacteriaceae > Edaphobacter. The sequence continues at coordinate 1,394,582 of CAVZUG010000001.1, forward strand.
CATATCCTGACGGCAGCCGGCGAGCGATATCAACGCTCCTGCCAGCGCCCCTAGAAAGACGGTGCGCCGCAGCCCGAGCGAGCTGTTCCCTGTTGGCTGCGCCCAGCACCTTGTTGCTCTATCCCCTGTTATCCGCATTAGAGCTCCACCTCCACTACGGAGACCGCAGGAAACTGCTCCAGAAAAGCACGTGTCCCGGTCGACGAAAACTGCGGGTCTGTCGCCTCGAGACATAAAAAGAACTTGTCGGTCGTCGCTCCGTTGCGGAAGTTCGGCGCGTTGAAGAGCGGATGGTAGAGCTGAGGCATCCCGTTCAAGCGCGATCATGCCGAACGCCGCCGATAGCCCGGAGAACAGGATCGTCCACTCGTACGCGGGAATGATGAACATGGGCCACGACAGCAGAGGTCGGCCGGCGATGTTCAGGGGATACCCCCAGACATTGATCCACGTCTCCATCAGATAGGCCGTCGTTAGCCCCATAATGCCGCCCAGCAGGCAAACCAGCGGGACGCGCGTCTTGTGGAAACGCAACGCGACCGCAGCCTCTTCGACAGGGTAGGGCGTGTAGCACTCCATACGGCGGTATCCCGCCTCATGCGCCTTTTCGGTCGCGAGCACAAGCTCTCCCGGCGTGTTGAACTCCGCGAGCAGACCATAGGTTCCTTCGCGCACTGGCATTAGCTGGCCTCCTGAACCGCGGTCTCTGCATCGGCTCCGTCACGGCGAATCTTGGTCTGTGGCAGCATCGTCCGGATCTCATGATCGGAATCATCGGCAGAAAGCGCACGAAGCCCAGGAACAAGACCGTAAACAGCCCCATGGTGCCGATGTAAATCATGTAATCCCACTTGGTCGCGCGGTAGGTTCCCCAGCTTGACGGCAGGTACTCGCGATAGAGGCTGGTCACGACGATCACAAAGCGCTCAAACCACATGCCCGTGTTCACGATCAGCGAGAGCACGAACAGGTAAGCCACGTTGACGCGCAGCTTGCGCGACCAGAGCGTCGTCAGCGGAATCGCAATGTTGGTCAGGATCAGGAGCCAATACCCCCAACCCATCGGCCCGAACATGCGGTTCCACATCATAAAGAACTCCCAATGGCTGGCCGAATACCAGCTCATGAAGACCTCCATGGCGTATCCGTAGGCTACGATCGATCCGGTCGCGAGCATCACCTTCGCCATGTTGTCCAGATGTCGCAACGTGACCAGGTCTTCCAGGTGGTAGAACTTGCGCAACGGAATCGCCAGCGTCAACACCATGGCGAAGCCTGAGTACACGGCCCCCGCGACGAAGTACGGTGGAAAGATCGTCGTGTGCCATCCCGCCAGGGCCGACACCGCAAAGTCGAAGCTGATGACGGTGTGCACCGAGAGCACCAGTGGCGTCGAAAGCCCTGCCAGCAGGAGCGAAGCCGACTCATAACGGATCCAGTGCCGTGTCGATCCACGCCAGCCCAGCGACAGCATGCCGTACATATAGCGCGCCAGCGGCATGGTCGCGCGGTCGCGCAGTGTGCCGAAGTCCGGGATCATGCCGACATACCAGAAGACGATCGAAATGATGGCATAGGTGGAAACGGCAAACACGTCCCACGCCAGCGGGCTGCGGAACTGCGGCCACACATTCATCGTGTTCGGGTACGGGAACAGCCAGTATGCCAGCCACGGGCGACCGACGTGAATCAGCGGAAAGGTACCCGCGCAGACGACCGCAAAGATCGTCATCGCCTCGGCGAACCGGTTAATCGAGTTGCGCCAGGTCTGCTTGAACAACAGCAGAATGGCCGAGATCAGCGTGCCCGCGTGGCCGATACCGATCCACCAGACGAAGTTGATGATCGCGAAGCCCCACGCTCCGGGGATGGTAACGCCCCAGATGCCGACGCCTTTCAAAAAGAGCCACGTGCATCCGACCACCACGCCCTGCGCCACACCCGCAGCCACGATCATGCCGAAGAACCAGCCCAGCGGCGTGTGCGACGTCAGAACGAGGCCCGCGATCTTCTGCGTCACCGACTTGAAGTTGTGCCCCGGTGCGATCACCGCGTACTCGCCGGTACGCGGGTCGATCATCGGGTCCATCACCTTGTTCCTGGCGGGATCGGGAATGGGTTTCGTCGCCATGTCTATGCCAGCTCCAGCTCTGGGTTCGGGTTGATGACGCCTGCCGTGTAGGTCGTGCGCGGCCGATAGTTCAGGTCAGCCAGCACCTGGTACTCGCGCTCTTCCGCCTTGCGCTTACCGACCTTGCTCTCGGGATCGTTGATGTTGCCGAAGACGATCGCGTCTGTCGGGCAGCTCTGCTGACACGCCGTAACGATCTCGCCGTCGCGAACCGCGCGATTCTCCTTGTCGGCCGTGATCTTTGCCGCTTCAATCCGCTGCACGCAGTAGCTGCACTTCTCCATCACGCCGCGCGAACGCACCGTAACGTCTGGATTGCGCATGAACTTCAGGCTCTCCGTGTCGTAGTCCGCGTACAGCAGGAAATTGAACCGGCGCACCTTGTACGGGCAGTTATTGGAGCAGTACCGCGTGCCCACGCAGCGGTTGTACACCATCGTATTCAAGCCCTCGGGCGTGTGCACCGTCGCTCCCACCGGGCATACCAATTCGCATCCGGCCGCCTCGCAGTGCTGGCAGGTCATCGGCTGGAAGTGCGCCTTGGGCGCGTGGAGATCGCCTTCGAAGTACGTGTCGATGCGGATCCACTGCATGATGCGGCCGACCTTGACCTGCTCCCGGCCGACTACCGGAATATTGTTCTCCGCATAGCACGCCACAATGCAGGCATTGCAGCCGACGCAGCTGTTCAGGTCGATCGACATGCCCCAGGCATTCTGGAGCTTCTTCGACGAAACGTCGGTATGCTTGTACGTCCAGTCGCCCGTCGAAAGCTGCTCGTCCTTGCCCGGCGGCTCGCCCTGCGGCGCATATCCCACCTTGTTTACCAGTGTCGTGCGGCCAGCGCCCTCAAATGCAAAGTCAGGGTGCGCCTTCGCCTCGGCAACCGTCGCGTAGCGAATGATCGAGCGCTCCATCGCTTCGTGACCCGGCCAGCGAGAAGGTGCCTTCCTTGTCAAAGACCGGCTTTTCGAGATCGTGCTGCGCAAAGCGACCGCGATGCTCGATATTGTGCACCTTGGTCACGCACAGGTCCCATGTTCCCGGGGCCTTGGTGATCTTTGCTCCCTGCGCGTAGACCGGTGTAGACGTCGTCCGCAGCTCGTACGCATTGAAGCCGACACCAGCGGCTACCCGGCCCGCGGAGGCCTGTCGTCCAAAGCCGAGATGCACCGTCACCACGCCATCGGGATGACCTGGAACCATCAACACCGGCGCAATCAGCTTGCGTCCATCAACCTCGATCGTGACAATATCGTTCTCGTCCAATTTGAGCTGCTCGATGGTCGCCAGGCTCATCAGCGCGGCGTTATCCCAGCTCATATTTGTGACCTGCTTCGGCAACTCCTGCAACCAGCCGACGTTGGCGTAGCGGCCGTCGTACAGCGACGAATCGGTGCGGAACGAGACCTCATAGTCCCCTGCGCCGACTACTGGAGCGCCTGATACAGCAGCACCCTTCGCCGGTCCGCCCGCTCGCGGCGTGAAGGCTGTGCCCTCGACCCATCCATCGTGCAGCGCCTTCTTCCAGCCCTGTGCCAGATCTCCCTTGATATACGTCTTCGCGTTCGCCTGCACAACGTTGAAGGCGCTTGCCTGCGGGTCGGCCAGCAACGTCTGCAGCACGTCGTGCGCCGTGCGGCCGCCGTACATGGGATCGATCATCGGCTGGATGATCGTGATCGTGCCGTCGTAGGCGCGCGCATCAGACCAGCTCTCAAGGTAGTGCGCCTTGTTGATGTGGTACAGCGAGATGCTGCCCGTCTCATCGACGTGCGAGCCCAGGTGCACCGTGTTCGGGACCTTGTCGAACGCTTCTGGAAAATTGAGGTCTGCCGGCGCCGAGTAGATCGGGTTAACGCCCAGCATCACCAGCCACTGCACCTTGCCGGCAGCCATATCCCCGACCAGCCCCTTCAGGTCAGCAGTCTGCTCGGTCGGCATCGGGTTGACCGTCTGCGTATAGACGACCGTCTTGCCGACCGCGCCGTACGCCTGGTTGAGCGCATACGCGGCGGCATGCACGGCAGGGGAGGCCTGCTCGCCTGGCACCACCACGACACGGCCACGATTGGCCTCCAGATCCTTGATCAGCGCCTTGAAGAACTTGTCCTGCTCCGGCGTCCACTTCCCCTGTGCGCTGCCGCCGCTCAGGCCGCTTGCAACCGCCTCAATGTCGCTCGGCTTCAACGCCAGCCGGTGCTCCGCCTTGAAGCCCGTCACGGTCGGCATGCGTCTCGATGACATACAGCCGGTTCATCGGTCTTGTCTTTGTCGAAGCGATGCCGCTCCGCATAGGCGGCAGCCATCGGCAAAAATCCCGGGTGCGCGATCCCGCCCAGGAAATCCGCGTCCAGCGACAGAATGACGTCCGCATTCTCGAGCTTGTACTGGGCATCCACGTACTCGCCGAAGGCCGCCTTCGAGGCCGCGCGCGAGCTGTCCTGGTTTACCGGATCCCATTGGATCAATTTCGCTGAAGGGTACGCCGCCTGCACCTGCTTCCACTGCGCCGCCAGCGTCGGCGAGGTAATCGTCTCACTCAGGAAGTAAACACCCTGACCGCCCTGCGTCTTCTTGACAGCCGCCGGAAACGCACTCTGGAAATCAGCCCAGCTCGAAGCCGCCCCGCGGTACAGGCAATGCTGCGAGCGGTCAGGGTCGTACATATCCAGCAGCGTTCCCTGCGTGATCGCATCGCTCTTGCCCTTCGACATCGGATGCTCGGGATTGCCTTCTATCTTGATCGGGCGGAACGCGTCCGACTTCACCAGCACCGGAATCGCGCCGGTCGGAAACGGGTGCGCCGTCGCAAAAAACATCGGCTTGCCTAGAATCAGGTCCTCAGGCTGCCGGATATACGGATAGATCGGCTCGTCCGGCTGCTTCGTGCATCCGGCCATCCCGGCCAGCGCCAGCGATGCGCCCATCACCTTCATGAACCCGCGCCGGCTCACCGAATCGACCCATTCGGAGACTCCAGAAGCCTGGCGCGGGAACTCCTCGCGCATCAGCTCCTGGAACGCCGGCGTCTCCGCCAGTTCGTCCAGATTCTTCCAGAAACGCCGCCCCGTCTTGCCGTCGAGCTTCGCACGGACCTGCGCCAGCGTCAGCTTCGCCGGCGCGATTGCGGTCACGACCTGCGCGGAACCTGCCGTTCCCACAGCCGAAGTCTTCGTTTCAACCATCGTCTCTTCGTTTCCTGTCGTCTTCATCGGTGGCACGTCTCGCAGCTTGAAAGCTCATTCGCGGTACGGATGTGGTACTGCGCCATCAGGTAGTGGCCAAGGTCCATCTGGCTCGTGAACTTCTGGTAGCTGGCCGGCATCACCACACCCATCGGAGGAACATCGCTGTACGGTCTTGCCCTCGCCCGTTTGCGGATGCGGCTGCATGTCCGTCCCGGACTGCGGTCTGCCTTCCCCGCCGGGACCGGCTTGTCCATCGTCTGTAGGCTCGCCAGCATCGGTCCGCCGTCGCCGCTCGGATCCTTTGTCGTACAGCTCACCTGCTCGCCGTCGACGATCCCCGTCCGGTCGGCGCGCACCACACCGGCTTGTCCGTCGAAGGTCCCGCCCACGCCATGTTGTAGATCTCGCTCGTCGGCCGCAGATTTACCGCCGGATTGCGATGGCAGTTCAGGCACCACTCCATCTGCAGCGTGTTTTGCTGGTACATCAGCGGCATCTCGTCTACGCGGCCATGGCAACTCGCGCATCCGATGCCCTTGTTCACATGGATGTCGTGGTTGAAATACACATAGTCCGGAAGGTCATGCACCCGGATCCACTGGATCGACGCTCCCGTCGCCCAGCTCTGCCGCACCGGCTCCAGCAGCTGCGCGTTGGTCCAGATCTGCGAGTGGCAGTTGATGCAGGTCTTGGTCGGCGGAATGCCCGCGTACGCCGCCTTCTCCACCTGCGTATGGCAGTACTGACACTGTAGCCCCAGGCCCTCCACGTGATGCTTGTGGCTGAACGGTACCGGCTGGTCCGGACGCTGGCCCTGCCGCGTCACCCACGGCGATCGCTGCAGCGAGTTCAACGTCACGCCGAGCCGATCACGATGAGACCGGTCAATACCAGACTTGCCCGGGCCAGCGCATTCGAACTGCGGTCAAATACTTGCGCCATGAGTGCGTTCCTGCTTCCTCTGCGTCAAATTAGTGGGTTAGGTCGCTTCTGCGTGCCGGAGCTGTTGTTGTCGCCTGCTGCCTGACGTTGTGCGATAAAGCGACAGGATCTGTCGTAACGAAAATCGAGTATAGCAGTCTGACCTTACGTGATTTCTGCCTGGTACGGTTAGCGAACAACTTTCAACAGCAGGGCTGTCGATTATCGAACTCAGGCGTGTCTCACACACCCGAGAGTCGCATTGCCAAATCATCTCCCTTCCACCCTCCCGCAACTTGCTCGCGCTTGTAAATGGCGGTCGCAGGTTTGAGTTCAAACCATCTTCATCACACCAATCGCATTCGCTCGCCTTGTGGATACAAGCGTTCCGTTGTGGATGAGATCCGGCTGACGGAGTTGCCATCTACAATCGCCTCCATGCCCAGTCCGCACCCTGCATCGAACCCGGCACACCTCGCTACAACACTGACGAAGCCCTCGCCGCACCTCTCCGCCGCCGACCCGAAGCTCGGCCGCCTGATCGAGCGCGCCGGGCCCTTCACCCTGAGCTCGCCGGCGCGCAGTCCCCCTTCGAGGCCCTGGCCGAATCGCATCATCTATCAGCAGCTCCACGGCAAGGCCGCCGCCACCATCCATCGCCGCCTCTCGAAGGCTTTCCATCCCGTCTGCGGCATCGGCGCCCACCCCTCCCCGCAGCACCTGCTCGACTGCCCCAACGAGCAGCTCCGCGCCGCCGGCCTCTCCGGCAACAAGGCCCTCGCCCTCCGCGACCTCGCCGCCAAAACCCTCGACGGCACCGTTCCCACCCTCGCCCGCATCCGCCGCATGTCCGACGACGACATCATCGAGCACCTCGTCCAGGTCCGCGGCATCGGCCGCTGGACCGTCGAGATGCTCCTCATCTTCCGCCTCGGCCGCCCCGACGTCCTGCCCGTCGACGACTACGGCGTCCGCAAAGGCTTCGCCCTCACCTTTCAGGGCCTCAAACCCGACCGACAAGGTCACCCCCGCCGTCCTCCCCAAACCCGACGTCATGCGCAAACGCGCCGAACGCTGGCGGCCCTGGCGCTCCGTCGCCAGCTGGTACATGTGGCGCGCCTGCGATCTCGCCGCAGGCAAAGTCACACAGCCCGAAATAGCCGCTTCAACCCAGCGGCCGGACACTTCGCACCACCCAGGCCGTCCACTCCTCTTCGCCGATCTCATCCCCAGTCCCCGCCTTCAGCCTCGCTTCCACTACCATGCAGAAAGACCGATGGCGACCCAGCACCCTCCCTTTGACCCGACCTCCCCTGCAACCCAGCGCTTTCGTCTGCGTCCACGGCCACTTCTACCAGCCGCCCCGCGAGAACCCCTGGCTCGAAACCGTCGAGGTCCAGGAATCCGCCGCTCCGTACCACGACTGGAACGAGCGCATCACCTCCGAGTGCTACGCCCCCAACGGCGCCTCCCGCATCACCGACTCGCACGACGAGATCATCCGCATCGTCAACAACTACGCGCGGATGAGCTTCAACTTCGGCCCCACCCTGCTCAGCTGGCTCGAGGACAAAGCGCCCCGCACCTACCGCATGATCCTCGACGCCGATGCCGCCAGCGCCGCGCGCTACGGCGGCCACGGCTCCGCCATGGCCCAGGTCTACAACCACATCATCATGCCGCTCGCCAGCGAGCGCGACGCCCGCACCCAGATCCGCTGGGGCATCGCCGACTTCGAGCACCGCTTCGGCCGCAAGCCCGAAGGCATGTGGCTCGCCGAGACCGCCGTCAACCGCAACGTGCTCGACCTCATGGCGCAGGAGGGCATCAAGTTCACCATCCTCGCCCCGAACCAATGCCAGCACGTCCGCCGTCGCGCCACAAACTCGTCATCCCGACCGAAGCGAGGGACCTGCTTCTGCACCCGCCACCGAGCCTGGACCACATGGATCCCAACCCCGAACGCCACCGTCGATCCCACGCCACCCCTACCGCGTCCCGCTCAACGACGGCCGCAGCATCGCCGTCTTCTTCTACGACGGCCCCAGCTCCCGCGCCATCGCCTTCGAAGGCCTGCTCAACAGCGGCGAAACCTTCGGCCGAGCGACTGCTCGACGGCCTCCCCGCCAACCCGCCACCGACGCCAGCGCCGCCTCAGCTCTCGCACGTCGCCACCGACGGCGAAAGCTACGGCCACCACCACAAGCACGGCGAGATGGCCCTCAGCTACGCCATGCACTGGATCGAAGACGAGCGGCAAGCGCGCGCTCACCAACTACGGCGAGTTCCTCGAAAAGTTTCCGCCGCAATGGGAGGCCGAGGTCGCCGAAGACACCTCCTGGAGCTGCGCCCACGGCGTCGAGCGCTGGCGCTCCAACTGCGGCTGCAACGGCGGCAAGCCCGGCTGGAACCAGGAGTGGCGCGGCCCTCTGCGCGAGGCGCTCGATCTCCTCCGCGACGCGCACCGCTCCCTGGCGGAAGCGTTTAGCGCGAGCCACTGCTCAACGACCTCTGGGCCGCCCGCGACGCCTACATCCAGCGTCGTCCTCGACCGCTCCCCCACCTGCGAAGACCGCTTCCTCGACGACGCACGCCACCCACAAACTCTCAGCAGGCCGAGCGCACCACCGTCTGGGAGCTCATGGAGCTCCAACGCCACACCCAGCTCATGTACACCTCCTGCGGCTGGTTCTTCGACGAGATCTCCGGCATCGAGACCGTGCAGATCATCGCCTACGCCGGCCGCGTTCTGCAGCTCGCCGCCCGGCTCTTCGGCAGCGAAGGCGCCGCGCTCGAACCCGAGTTCCTCGAGATTCTTGCGCAGGCAAAGAGCAACATTCCCGAGATCGGCAACGGCGCCGAAGTCTATCGCCGCTACGTCACCGGCATGCGCATCGGCCTCGAGCAGGTCGGCGCCCACTACGCCATCAGCTCCATCTTCCGCCACTATCCGGAAGACGGCGAGCTCTTCTGCTTCAACGTCCGCCGCGAAGACCACGAGGTCTTCGCCTCCGGCCGGGGACGCCTCGCGATCGGCCGCGCCCAGCTCCGCTCCCGCATCACCGAAGAGCTCGAGGAGATCTGCCTTCGCCGTCCTCCACCTCGGCGACCAGAACCTCTCCGCCGCCATCCGCAAGTTTGACCCGTCCGACCCGAAGCAGCTCGCCGCATTCGCCACCTTCGCCTCCGAGGTCGGCGCGGCCATCCGCAGCGCCAACCTTCCCGAGGTCATTCGCCTCATCGACCGCTTCTTCGGCGGTATCGGCTACTCGCTCAGCTCGCTCTTCGCCGACGAGCAGCACCGCATCCTGCGCTCCATCCTCGACCGCACCCTCTCCGAGATGGAGGACTCGCTGCGCAAGATCTACGACGACCACGCCTCGCTGCTGCACTTCCTTACCGAATCGGGCATGATCGTGCCGCCCCCGCTGGCGCTTGCCGCCGGCTACGCCCTCAACGCCGCGCTTCGCCACGCGATCGAAGCCGAAGACTTCAAGACCGACGACGTGAACGCCCTGCTCTCACGCGCGATCCAGAGCCAGATCGCCCTCGACATCAGCCAGCTCAGCTACACCGCCGGTCAGCGCATGAAACGCGCCATGGTTCGCCTCGAAGCCGCCGTCTCCGGCGACGACCCCTCCACCGGATCGGCGCTCCACATGCCCTCACCATCGCAGAAGCCCTTCGCTCCCTGCCCTTCGAAGTAAATCTCTGGCAGGCACAGAACATCTGGAATGACCTACTGCAACGCTCGGACACAGACTACTGGTCGGAAGAGTGGCGCGAAGGCTTCCGCAAGCTCGGCATAGCTCTCAAGATCGCGGTCGATCGCCTGGTCGTCGAAGAAGGGGTGACCATCTTTTAACGCCACCTCCGCTACAGCGCTATCAGGTGGAAAGCGCCTGCAGGGGGCAGACGACTCGCTCCCCAGCAGCTGAGTGCCCCAGATCTCGATTCTTAGATGTGGGTTTCCGAGAAGCCGCTGGAAAGGCTTTCGTCAACTACGCCAGTGCAGCTCCACCGGTCCGCTCAGCGGGTGCTGCCCCGAACCCGACAGCCGCGCTTGCTTCAGTGCGAAATACCACTTTGCCGGCTTATCCGCATCGTCGATCAGCATCAGGCTTGGATGGAACCGCAGCCCCTCCGCCTGCTCGATCATCGTCTGCTGATCCTGGCGGACAAACCGTGCGCCAAAGAATGTTGCGATCCTCGTGACAAACGGCACGTTATAGAAGACATTCCAGGCCGCCACCACATCGATGCGGCACGTCGAATCCGTCACCGGCGTCACGGTCGTTAGACTCGAAAACCATTTGTAACCGGCGCGGATCGTCTCATACCTCCGATTCGGCAGCACAAAATCGATCGTCGTCGTAATCGGCTCGCCATAGACCCCAAGCAGCTTGTACGGAGCCGAGTTCGCGCTCGGTGCATGCGAGCTCATCCGAAAACCCTCCGGAATCGGCTCGAAATGCTTCACCTTCGCATGGATCGACGCCTTCGATCTCCACCACCAGGCCTGATGCACAAATGGCCCATGCGCCGGGTCCATCAGACCGATGATCCCGTGATCCACGTTGCACGGCAGATCAGCCTGGAGGTGCGCCGTCCGAAACTTCGCCGAAAACTTCGGCAACTCCGGAATTGCCGGCAGCTCGCGCCGCACCCGCCCCTCGCCCGCAGCCGGAACGTAGACCCACGCATATCCGTCTCGCTCCTCGCAAGGAAACGCGCTCGCATAGATCTTCGTCGCATCAAGCGTGTCCACCTGTGTCAGCGAAGGAATTTCTGTGCACTGCCCCGTGCACGGCTCAAACCTCCATCCGTGATATTTGCACTGCACCGTCTCCCCATCGAACCAGCCCGCCGACAACGGAATCCCCCGGTGCGGACAAAGGTCGCGCATCGCAAAGATCGCCCCGTCGCTCTTGCGACCGAGCAGCATCGGTAACCCCAGCAGCAGCACCGTAGCCGTCTTTCCGCGACGAAGCTCCCCCGCTCGCATGGCTGGATACCAGTCGCCGAAGATCAGCTCTGCCGGCGGCCCCACCCCACCCGTATTCGTCGCGAGTGAACTCACAAACCCATCATAGCGGGGCACCCGCCGGCTGAACCCGGAGCATCCGCTCTTGCTCTTCTGTGCGTCCTTCCCGAAAGGAATCTGCTTCTTCCCCGCAACCCAGTTACCGTGTGCTCCACGTGGGGCGAGCCCGCGGCCGCCAAGCGTAGCCGACACGATACCCTGAAGCTCGTCCATGATCTTCAGCGAATCCAAGCCCGGAACCCACCGCAACCGCCTCATCCTCTTCGCTCTCTGGATCGTCTTCTACGCCAGCTTCACCCTCATCACACCGCCGCTCCTCGATGACGCCGACTCCGTTCACGCCGAGGTCGCCCGCGAGATGCTCCTCCGCCACGACTGGGTCACGCTCTACGCCAACGGCATCCGCTACCTTGAGAAGGCGCCCCTCCTCTACTGGTCCATGGCCGCCAGCATGAAGCTCTTCGGCGTGGGCGCCGCTGCAGCCCGCCTCCCTCTCGCACTCACCGTCCTTGCCCTCGCCTTTGCTCTCGAGAGCTTCGGGCGCCGCGCCTTCGATTCCGCCCGTGCCGGCCTTTACGCCGCCCTCATCACGCTGTCGAGCTTCGGCATCTTCATCTTCACCCGCATCACCATTCCCGACGCCCTCGTTTGCCTCTGGATCACGCTCGCCCTCTTCTGCTACTGGCGCAACACCCAGCAGGCCGCGCCCGACCGCCTCCTCTGCTACGGCTTCGCCGCCTGCTGCGCGCTCAACGTCCTCACCAAGGGACTCATCGGCATCGTCTTTCCCATCGCCATCGTGCTTCTGCACCTGCTCGCGCTCGACGGCGTCCGCGTCACCCTCTCCAGCATCCGCCGCCTCTATCCCATCAGCAGCATCGCCATCTTTCTCGACATCGCCGCCCCTTGGCACATCTTCGCCGCCCTCGCCAACCCCACGCAGGGCCGCCCGGATCCCATCACCTTCGTCCACGGACACTGGTCCGTCCCCCTTCCCACCGACGGCAATGTTCACGGCTGGACATGGTTTTACTTCGTCAACGAGCACCTGCTCCGCTACCTCAACCTCCGCGTCCCGCGCGACTACGACACCGTGCCGCTGCTCCTCTTCTACGCTCTCCTGTTCGTGTGGCTCATGCCCTGGAGCGCCTTCCTTCCGCACGCCTTCGCTACAGTTCCCTGGCGCAAGTCACTGCGTCGCGTCATGCCCAGATCCCCAGGCCTGCATCGCTTTCTGCCCAGATCACCCCGCCTGCATCGCCTGATGTCGGAAACGTCTCCACTGCTCGCCGGATCCTCCACACTGCACCGCCTCCTGGCAGGACCGCTCTCTCGGTTGTCACAAGCTCCGGACCCTGAGCGAGCACAGCGAGTGGAAGCGGAAGCGGAGGAACATGCTTCTCGACACCCACCGCCCATTCTCGCTAATCAATCGCTCTCGCCTCTCGAGCAGACCCGCCTGCTCCTCGGCATCTGGGCCGCCGTCGTCATGCTCTTCTTCTCCTTTTCCACCCGGCAGGAGTACTACGTTCTCCCTGCCCTCCCCGCTCTCATCCTTCTGATCGCCGGCTGGCTCAAAGAAGAAACTGAAGAAGCCGACACCTTCACCATCCCCAATCCATGCATGCAATCCGGTCAGCGCATCGGCTTCGTTCTGTTCCTTCTCGGGTCCGCCGCTGCACTCGCCGCCGCATTCTTCGCCCTCAAGAGTCGCTCCCCGAACGGCAACGTCGATCTCGCCGCTCTGCTCAAACAAAACCCCGGCGACTACGCCCTCTCGTTCGGGCACTTCCTCGACCTCAACGCCCGCGCCATGGGAGCGTTTCGCATCCCGCTCGTCCTCACCGCTGTCGCGCTCTTTACCAGCACGTTCTTCAGCTGGCGCTTCCGCCGCGAGTTCAAACCGCACGCCGGAACCCTCTCCCTCGCTGCCGGCGCCTTCCTCTTCCTGCTCGCAGCACACGGTGGCCTGCGCATCTTCTCCCCCGTCCTCACCTCCCAGCAGCTCGCCGCCGCGATGCAGCCTCAACTCAAGCCGCCCGGCTCGCGCTTCCCCGACCTCATCGTCATCAACGGCGAGTACGAAGCCGCCAGCACCCTCGGCTTTTATCTTCAACGCCCTTGGTACACCGGTCGCAACACACCACCTCTTCCAAAGCAAAGCTCCTCGCCCGGTACCCGATACCCGATACCCGACACCTCATCCCAAACCCTCTCCCCGTCCAGCCCTGCATCAGATCCGTCCTCGACTCATCTCGTCCCCGGCACCGCCATCCACATCCTCAACGGCCGCTCTTCCAACCTCTGGTACGGCTCGTTCTTTCCCGACGCTCCGCACATCTTCGAGGACGACATCTCCATCCAGCTACTCTGGACCGGCGACCGCCGCGTCTTCCTCTGGACCGAACCCGACCATGTCCCAAAGCTGCCCGGCAGAACCTACCTCATCGCCCAATCCGGCGGGAAAGAGATCCTCTCCAACCAGCCCAACCCCTTTTAGAAGATTTGCGGCAACGGGCAAGTTTGATCCCACAGATCTCGAAGTATGCGTGGCTATCTGGAAGCACCCTTGTTTTGTGTATTCGCATGGGCAGGACACCATTCGCAGAACTGAGCTATATGAGATCACTCCCGGAAGCGCGTTTGTCGGGACCCATATCGTGTAGGTGCATTCTCCTTGAGACACATCGCGCCGTTCAAACGCCTGATTTACGATGGGCCCCTAAAGGAGAACCAGCATGGTGCGTCGACTTTTTCTAGGACGAATAGCAAAACTAGCTGCGTTGCCCATGGTTGCGCCTGGGGGTGCTCTGGACGGCCAGGCGTCTCGCAAGCCGCTCAACGTCATGATGAAGAGCGCGTGGGGCTCCGATGACCCGACCAAGGCAGCCTTTCCCTTCCTCCACGGGTTCGCACTGTCGGAAGCAGGACATCAAGTGCAGTTTTTCCTGTTGGGAGAAGCAGTCTCACTAATGCGGAAGAGTCTTGCCAACGCTGTTACGCCCGTTGGATGGCCGCCCGTCGGCGAGACCTTAGATAAACTCGCCGCGAAGCGTATTCAGATTTACGCTTGCGGCGCTTGCTCCCGGGCAAGGGGTGTAACAGAGGCGGATCTAAACAACTATGGAGCGAAATATGGAAATCCGGCGATTTTCGTGTCGCTCGTGGAGTGGGCTGATCGCATCATCACGGAATAGCTACTCCGTCGAGTGACTCAATGCGAGGCTCGATGAGGTTTGATCCTGATGAGTCGGCTTGCAGGGGACGGATCGAATGACGGCTTCTCCTACCAGCCCCTTGCCCACCCAAGCCGGTTAGTGCGCGATGATCTCTGCGGCTGATTCGGGCAGAGGCTTCTCGGCCAGGTAGACCTGGCGCAGGAGGCGACGTTGCGAGCTCAGCGTGTGAACACAGGCGAGAAAGCGCTGCAGACCTTCGTAGCGGTCGAGACCCTCGAGTGCGACAAGTGGTTCGCGACGGCGTTTGCGGGCGTCGTGCCATCGCTCGGCAATGTCCGCGGCATCTTGCGTGGTGTCGGTGACGGACAGGAGGCGTAAACCGGCCGAAGCCAGGAGGCGCTCATTCTCCCCGGGCGGGCTAAAGAAATAAGGGCCGATGGAGCTCCGGGTCGCCAACTCGATATGCGAGATGAGGCCGCCGATCACTAGGGCATCGCTGAAGAGCAGACGGCCTCCCGGTCGCAGAACGCGGAAAAGTTCATGGAGAACGCGCGCGCGGTTGGGGATGTGGCAGAGTGCATCATTCGCAAAAGCGGCATCGAAGGTAGCGTTCGCGAAGTAAAGCTCGTTGGACACATCGCATTGCTCGAAGTGTGCGATATCCCTTAGCAGGACCGTATCGGCGAGCTGAGTAGCGCTTGTGATGGCGTTCGGGTTGATATCGAGGCCGGTGATCCTGCACCGTAGGCGCTTCGCGATGTAGATCGCGTACAGGCCCGATCCACAGCCGACCTCAAGCACGTGCGAGTCACTCTTCAGGTTGAGGATGGATGGAATGAGATCTGATTCTCGGCTGGTGACCCAGCTGGTTTGGCCGAGGTCTTGCCCGTAGGTCTCGGTCCGGATCTCCCGGTAGATCTCTGCTTGTACCTTCGCGTATGCATTGTCATACAGGTCCACCTGGTTGGGCATGAGGTTGCCTTTCTCGGGAGTTGGTGCGACGGAGTGATTGTATGGCGAACCGCAGTCACCATGGCCCCAAGCAGGGGAATGGAGGACTCCGGCGTCCGCAACCCGGGCCTTTAGGTCCTGTTAAATTGGCTTCTCGTCAGCAACAGCATCAATCGCCCTTCAGTTGCTAAACCGAAGGTCACTCCGTGCCATTTAGAACTCTGAATTCCAATTGATCCACCTGTCATTCCGGCGGAGACCAGCTGACAGCGAACTCCTAAAGACTTAGTTGACAAAAGACGCGAGCTTGGCCTAATGTCCTAATCAATTAGGAGCAGCACTCATGGAGTCAGAGAAGGTCGGCCTCACAAAGCTCGAACTCAAGATCATGCAGGTGATCTGGAAGCATGGCGGAAGCACCGTGGGCACGGTGCAGGAACTGCTCAAGCCTGCCCTCGCCTACACAACCGTACAAACCATGCTCAACATTCTCGAGCGCAAAGGAAAGCTTCGTCGAACCCTGCAGGGGCGGGCCTACGTCTATAGCGCCACCGTCACCGAAGCCAAGGCGCTCGGCCAGGGTGTGCGGGACCTCGTCGACCGAATGTTTGGCGGCTCCAGTGAAGATCTGGTGATAAGTCTTCTCGAAAGCCGGCAGATCGACGCGAAAAAGTTGGAGGAGCTCACCAAGCGCTTCAATCAGAGTGTTGGCAAATCATGAGAACCTTCGAGGCATTCGTATTCGGATATCTTCTCAACTCCGTATGGCAGGTTCCCGTGCTGTTCGCTGCTGCATGGCTGATAGCCCGCGCACTGCGCTCCTTCGACCCGCGCGCCGAGCACCGCATCTGGGTCAGCACTTTTCTTCTCCAAAGCCTGCTCCCTGCTCTCCCGGCTTCGCTGTTTGGATGGTTGCGCGGACTCTTGCCGTCGGTTCATCGTGCAGGTCTCGCCGGACGGGGGCGCGTCTCGGTCGAAGTGGGGCCGGGCGTCGGCTTCGGTATGCTTCATCTGTCTCCAGGGCTGCTGTCCGCCATCGTCCTTGGCTTCAGCCTCTTTGTCGCTTACTTCGTCGCAAGACTTCTATGGCGGATCTGGAGACTCTCTGTGCTGCGACGGGCAGCCGTCCCAGTACTGCTTTCGGGGGAAGCTGCTCTGTGCTGGAACCGCTGCAGCAGGAGCTTCGGCGTTTACAACGCAACACTCGCTGCGTCGTCGGACATCTTCGGTCCGATCACCGTCGGCTTCCGCAGAAGAGTCGTTCTGCTTCCCACAGCCATGGTGAGCAATCTGTCGAACGACGACCTGCATACGGTCCTCGCTCACGAGTTCGCGCACATGCGCCGGCAGGACTTCCTCAAGAATCTGCTCTACGAGTGCGCCACCCTCCCTGCCAGATTCCACCCGCTGCTCTCGCTTACGCGAGAGCGGGTCATCGAGACCCGTGAGATGGTCTGCGACCGCATGGCCGCGGAAGCCACAGGGCAAACCGAATACGCGCAATCGCTCTTGAGACTGGCCTCGCTGCTCCTTAAGGGAGCCTCGCTCAGAACACCCCACGCCATCGGAATCTTCGATGCCAACACGTTTGAAAGGAGACTTATGAAGCTGACGGAAAAACAACCCGAGGTCCGAGGAGTTCGACGAGTCGCCATCATGGCTGCTTCGCTCGCGTTCGGCGTGGCAACCTGCTGCTCAGCGCTCGCCCTGCACGTCGGTGTCGGTGCAGGCTCGTCGCGAAGCGACGCAAAGGCGACGCCCGGATCCGCTACGTCTGTAAAGATTCCCTCCGGCGTAATGGCCGGCAGTCTGATGAGCCATGTCAACCCGGTCTATCCCGAAGCGGCGAAGAAGGGCAAGATCCAGGGCTCCGTCATTCTCCACGCAGTTATCGGAAAGGACGGATCGATGGCGGACCTCCAGGTCATCTCAGGTCCTGAGGAGCTTCGGCGATCGGCGCTGGATGCAGTGCGGCAATGGACGTACAAGCCGTACCTGCTGAACGGTGAGGCGGTGGAAGTCGAGACCACTGTGACCGTGAACTACTCGTTGGCGCCCTAAGCCCAGGTGAGCTCCGGAGAGGGAGCCTCTTGCTCCTCCGAACACGCGCTGCCGTCCAGCAACTACCACGCCTCGTCCAGGAAAACACCACATCCGCACCACACGATGACCACAGGAGACGGCAGGTTTACGGTCCTGCCGCCGTCCACGCACGGTGAGCACTTACTTCGCCACCGGCGTTCCCGGTTTGCCGCTGTCGGGTGGAGGAACTTGAGCGTTGGGGTAGATGTTGGGAATGGGAGCGTTGAGTTTCTGGTCGTCTTCGGGGTGCGGGAAAGGCTTGCGGGGCATCATGGCTTCGCGCTCCGAGGTGTTGTAGAGAAAGATGGCTTCAACGACGGCGGCCTGCTCGAGGTCGGAGGCGTGGAGGCGGTCGACGGTATCCATGTCGGAGTGGTGGGTGCGGGTCTCGTAGTCCATCGGGTCCTGGATGTACTGGAAGCCGGGGAGGCCGACGGCGTCGAAGGAGAGGTGGTCGGTGCCGCCGGTGTCGCGGTAGCTGATGGTGGAGACGCCGAGGTCCTTCAGGGGCGCGATCCACTGGGCGAAGATGGGACCGATGGCGTAGTTCTGCTGGGTGTAGACGCCGCGGACCTTTCCGGTGCCGTTGTCGAGGTTGTAGTAGGCGTCGAGGGTCTCCCACTCTTTTGTTGTCGTAAGGGCGCCGTGAGGGCGGAGGAAGGCGGGGAGGTTGGGGTCTACGTCCTTGGGTTCGGCGAAGGTGCCGAAGTGCTGCTTGACGTAGCCGAGTGAGCCGAAGAGGCCCTGCTCCTCGCCGGACCACAGCGCGATGCGGATGGTGCGACGGGGCTTGACGCCGAGCGCCTTGAGGATGCGGACGGCTTCCATGGCGACGACGGAGCCGGCGCCGTTGTCGGTGGCTCCGGTGGCGGAGATCCAGCTGTCGAGGTGGCCGCCGACCATGACGACCTCGTTTTTGAGTTTGGGATCGTTGCCGGGGATCTCGGCGACGGTGTCGAAGCCGTGCTCGTGGTCACCGGTGAATTTTGTTTCGATGTTGAGCTCGAGCGTGACGGGAACGTGGTTTTCGAGCATACGCGACAAGCGGTTGTAGTGCTCGATCATCATGACCGCGTTAGGTATGGTGACGGCATTCTCTTTTTTCTGCGCGTCGCGAGCCAGATTGGCTCCGTTGTCGTCGAAGATGATGCCGGTTCCGCCGCCGTCGGCGCTGTCGCGGGAGGGCGTGAGGATGGCGACGACGCCTTCTTCGGTCATCATCTTCATGGCCGCGGTACGGAGGGCAGTGAGGCGCGCGCGCTCGGCGAGCAGCTGGGCGCGGGTCATGGTTGGCGCGCCGCCGCGCCGGGAGGCGTTGGCGTCGGGAAAGGTCTCCATCTCGCGGAGCTCTTCAGGGGTGTAGCGGCTGAAGAGCGGCTGCGTGATGTCGGGCGTGGGACGCGCCGCACCGAGCAGGACGATCTTGCCGGCGAGCTTGCCCTTGTACTTGTCGAGGCTGGCGGTGTCGGTCAATTCGACGTGGATGGCCTCACCGGTGACCGGGCCCTTGGTGGCTGGGGACCAGGGGGCAGCCTGCGCCCACAACGGTTCGGGATCAGGCGAGACCATGCGGACCCAGGTGTTGATCTGCTGCCAACCCATGCCGAACTCGCCCCAGTCTTCAAGGTGCGCGTTCTCGAGACCGACGGCGGTGAGGGTGTCGCGCGTAAAGGCATTGGCCTTGGCCATGTTGGGCGAGCCAGTGAGGCGCGGGCCGATACCGTCCGAGAGCGCGCCGGCGAACTGCATCACATGCGAGTGGTGGAAGCCCTCGTCGCGGATGCGGGCGTACATATTGAGATCGATGTTTTCAGTGGAGGGCTGGGGGCCGTAGTACGAGGGCTCCTTCTTCTCGGCGGCATGCAGTGGCGTGATCAGAGCAGTGATGGCGGTGAGACAAAGGCTCCAGCGTGCAAGCGCTCGCGCGAGTGGCATGGCGATGTGATCCTCCAGGGTTTTCGGGTGAAGCGGGAACGATCAACCGTACAGGAGAGACGGCGACAACTCAAGGCGGAGTCACGCGGAAGGTGGTTCGCCGGTTGCATGCGTGCTGGAGTGGCTTTGGACACATCAAAACCGGCTGCTCGCGCGGCGTTCATTCTCCCTTGTATGCGGCATCTATGGTTTCGAGGAGATGTCATGGGAGAACAAAATAGCAGATCGCTTTGGAAGGGCGTGGTCGCCGGAATGGCCGGCGGGTTGGCCGGATCGTGGTTGATGATGCGCTTTATCGAGGGACCGGGGCCGCGGGTCGAAGAGTCGCTGCGGCGGCGATGGGCGCCGGCAGACGAGCAGGCCACGAAGACCACATCCGGCGCGGAGAGCAACTGGGCGACACCGGAGGCGCGGGGGAGCGTGACGATGCAGGCTGCGGATACCTTTGTGAATGCGGCTACTGGTGGCCGACACCTCTCCTATGAGGGCAAGGTGGAGGGCGGAAATCTGGTGCACTACGCCTTCGGTACATTGTTGGGCGGCGTCTACGGGACTGCGGCGGAGTACTCCGGTCTGGTCGGTTCCGGAGCGGGCTCTACCTTTGGAACGATGTTATGGGCTTCCACCGATCTGCTGACTGTGCCGGCGGCCGGATTCGCTCCGCCGCCCAGGGACGAGCCCGCCTCGGCACATGTCGCCCACTGGATGGCGCATGTGGTCTACAGCATGTCTATGGAGCTGACGCGAAGGTGCGTCCGGGCGATCTTGTGAGATGCATCGCTCCGGGGGTTACCATCTGAAGCGTGGAACTTCCTGTGATGCCGCCCGTGTTGCCGATGCTCGCGAAGCGCGTGAGCGATCTGCCCGAGAGTGACGGCTGGATCTTTGAGCCGAAGTGGGATGGGTTTCGCGCGCTTGTCTTTCGCGATGGCGACGAGATCCTGATCCAGAGCCGGGATACGAAGCCGCTGAACCGGTACTTCCCGGAGTTGGTTGAGTCGCTGAAGGCGGCGCTGCCGGCGCGCTGCGTTCTGGACGGCGAGATTGTGCTGGTGCGCGGCGGGCGTCTGGACTTCGAAGCGTTGCAGCTGCGGGTGCACCCCGCAGCTTCTCGGGTGAAGCTGCTGGCAGCGCAGACTCCGGTCTCGATGGTCTTCTTCGACCTTCTGTGTCTCGGAGACCGCGACCTGCTGGAGGAGCCGTTCGGCACGCGGCGCGAGGAGTTGGTGCAGCTGTTGAGTTCGGTAAATGCGCCGATCCACGTGACGCCGGCTACAACAGACGTGAGCGTTGCGGCGGACTGGTTTCGGCGATTCGAGGGTGCGGGCCTGGACGGCGTGATGGCGAAGCCGGTCACCGGAGCTTATGTCCCAGATAAGCGCGTGATGTTCAAGGTGAAGCATGAGCGCGACTGTGACTGTGTCGTCGCGGGATTTCGATGGCACAAGAACGGTGAGGGGACTGCTGTGGGATCGCTGCTGCTGGGCCTCTACGACGATGCAGGCGCGCTGCAGCATGTAGGCGTGTGCGCGAGCTTCACGGCGGCAAAGCGTGCGGAGCTGGTCGAGTTTCTTGCACCTTATCGAGAAAGGGCGATTGAGGGGCATCCGTGGGCCGGGTGGGCTTCGGATGCAGCTGCGGGGTCGCGGATGCCGGGCGGGCAGAGCCGGTGGTCGCAGGGAAAGGACCTGAGCTGGGAGCCGCTACGGACGGAGCTGGTGGTGGAGGTGGCGTACGAACATATGCAGGGCAATCGATTCCGACACCTGGCACACTTCCGGCGATGGCGCACGGATAAGCGGCCGGCGGACTGTACGTATGCGCAGCTGGAGGTGGTGGCACCGCATGAGCTACAGGCGATCTTTGCGGGCGGACGCTGAGACGCCTTTGCTGGCCATCTGAACGATCCTGTTGCGGGAGAAAGGCCGGTTGTGCAATAACTACGTTATGCGTAGTACGCGAAACGTAGTAGAGGCCGAAGCAGGTGTGGAAACCGGGCAATACTCAGACCCGCCGTTGCTGGTGCTGGCCAGCCTCGCGAATGGGTCGAAGCATGGACACGCCATGATCGAAGACATTGCGCGCCTTTGCGGAACACGGCTTGGGCCAGGGACTCTGTATGGAGCGATCGCCCGCCTGGAGCAGCAGGGCTGGATCGAGCCGCTCGCAGCCGAGGAGCGCCGTCGGCCTTATCGAATCACTGCCGTCGGGCTTCGTGTTCTGCGTGCGCGGCTGACCACCCTGCAGCAGTTCGCTGAGGCTGGACTGCGCAGGCTGGAGGCACGATGAACCGCGCGGCCGCCCGCCTTCTGACGCGTATTTATCCACGTGCCTGGAGGGAGCGCTACGGCGCTGAGTTTGAGGCGCTGCTCGAGGACGGCGGTAACGGTTTCAGCACGTCGGCAAATGTCATCTGGGCGGCACTTTGTGAGCACATCTTTCCGACGCGAGGAGGCAATATGGATCAACCTGTCCGCTCTTTGGGAACAATCTTGAAGCAGCCGAGTGCCTTTCTTCCACTGACGATGTCACTCATTGCCTTGGGAATGGTGCTTGGCTCGGTAGCACGCTATGGAGCTGGGCCTGCAGGCGATGAGGGAGCGGTTGCGCATCTGTGGCAGCTCCTCATGGCGGGACAGTTGCCGATCGTGGCGTTCTTCGCGATCAAGTGGCTGCCCCGGGCTCCGAGGCAGACACTGTATGTGCTTGCAGAGCAGGCCGGGGCTGCGCTCGCCTCGATGGCAGCTGTGTTTTTCTTCAATCTGGGCTAGCTCTTGGTCGTTTCCGGCACAGGCCGAGTTCCTGGGCGGGAAAGGTGCTTGCGGCGTTCCAAGGCCAATCACGCTCGGGATTCTTCGCTACGCTCAGAATGACAGATTGAAGTACATCGCCTGTACCTCTAGTGATCATCGGCCGGCGGATGGTTGCGCGTGGCAGAGGCATCGGACCGCCAAGCGCGGGTGGGGTCGTCGTCCGGGTCGGGCGTGCCCTGCGGCGGGCGGAGGTCTTCGGGAACGTGGCGCAGATTTACGCGAATGCGATACCAGACGTAGGCGCTCCCGCGCATGCGATCGACGAGGATGTCGTCGACTGCGAGGTGTGTGGCAGCTTCGGGGTGAGCGGTCTTCCAGCGT
Source organism: uncultured Acidobacteriaceae bacterium (assembly GCA_963778445.1). Lineage (GTDB taxonomy): Bacteria > Acidobacteriota > Terriglobia > Terriglobales > Acidobacteriaceae > Edaphobacter. The sequence continues at coordinate 1,417,150 of CAVZUG010000001.1, forward strand.
TCCAGGCCGGCCTCAGCGGTGGCGCGGTCGGGGGATTGCGCGATGGTGATCAGCGGGAACTTGGGAATGCGCTTTGTTGGGGCTTTGCGGGCGGGTTTGATGGGTTGGTTCGATTCCGGCTTCAGCGGTAGAGAAGCAGGTCCCTCGATTTCGCTCGGGATGACAGAAGATGGGGTGGTTGAGGGGGCGTGATGTGGCGAGTTTTCTGAATCGGAGGTGATTTTGACTGAGCGCTTGCGGAACCGTTGCGTGCCGAAGCCTTCACCCATCTGCTGCTCGAAGGATTTGTTGGATTTAGCTTTGGAAGGCTGGACGCGCCGGGGTTCGCCCTCGGCTTTGGCGAAGTGCGGCGGCCAGGGCGCGTCGCCGAGGCCTTCGGCTTCATCACGCGCCGCGAGGTCGAGCAGGCCTTGGAGCGAACCGGCGAAGTTATCCATCTCCGCATGCGGGTCGCCGATTGCGGCGAAGCGTGCCGGCATGGTGAGGACGGTGAAGTCCGCAGGGTTACAATCGGCAACCTCCTCCCAGGCGAGCGGTGCGGAGACGCGCGCGTCCGGCAGCGGGCGCACCGAGTAGGCCGAACAGGTGGTGCGATCTTTGGCGTTCTGGTTGTAGTCGAGAAAGACGCCGTGGCGCTCCTCCTTCCACCACTTCGAACTGGCGAGCGTGGGGGCGCGGCGCTCGACTGCGCGGGAGAGGGCAAGCGCGGCGCGACGAACTTCGGTGAAGCTCCAGCGCGGCTCGATGCGGACGTTGACGTGAATGCCGCGCGAGCCCGAGGTCTTGGGCCAGCCGCGCAGGCCGACCTCCTCCAATAGCGACTTCACCTCGAGCGCGACGCGGCGGACATCAGCGAAGTCGACGCCGGGTCCGGGGTCGTGGTCGATGCGCAGCTCGTCAGGATGATCGAGATCGCCGGAGCGCACGGGGTGCGGGTGAAGCTCGATGCAGCCGAGGTTGACGATCCAGGCGAGGCCGGCTGCATCGTCGACTACGACCTCTTCGGCGGTGCGCCCAGAGGGAAACGAGAGCGTCACGGTGCGGAGCCAGGCAGGACGGGATTTAGGGTCGGGGGCTCGCTTCTGGTAGAAGGGTTCGCCCTCGGCGCCATTGACGAAACGCTTGAGGACGACGGGCCGGTCGCGGATGCCTGCGAGAGCACCGGGGGCGACAGCCAGGTAGTAGCGCACGAGGTCGAGCTTCGATAGTTTGGTTTCGCGGGAGAAGTACGGCTTCTCCGGATGGGTGACGCGCACCTCGCGTCCATCGATCGAAAGCAGCTCGACGTCTTCTTCTTTTTTCACGAGGACAGGCTACCACCCTGTGCACAGCACGAAGCTTGCGGCCTCGGACCCCAGGGTTATGCGCGGCGCAGCTGCCGGCGAATCCAGAGGCTTACCAGGTACGTGAGCACGAAGGCGAGGACCACGAGGCCGATCGGCAGGCCGATGCGCTTGTAGCTGAGCGCGAAGTCGACCGTGTGGTGGCCGGCGGAGTTGTAGATCAGGATGCTGATGATCGCCACAAAGGTGGTGGCGAAGAAGGCGGCAAAACCCGTCGCGAAGCTGAGAACAAGGGTGGCAAACCAGCCCAGATCTCCTACCGGGATGCCGAAGACGAAACCATTCCCAAACGCCTGCGGATGTTCAAGGGCTCCGCTCGGTGTGCGGAGAGGCTGTGCGGGCAGTTGAGACAGGTTTGGCATACATGGATAGAATACTGCGTTATGGCAGAAAGCGTTCCCATAGGGCTGGTGCAGGCTGAGCAGGTGGCCCGCGACACCGCAACGCGGAGATCGCAGAACGGCGTCGTGTATGCCGCGTTCGGTGATAACCGCCTGGATGCGCGAGAGTTGGAGCGCATGGTGCAGGCGGTTCCGGCGACGATCGCAGGGGCACTGGCCGATACGGCCTACTATTTTGTGCCGCTGGCGATGAGCGATGAGCGGGAGAGTGGGCAGAGGCCGGAACGCAATGCGACGATGGTGGCTCCGGAGTACACGCCGGAGCTAGGCGATCGTGCGATCTGCCATCGCAATGTGCTGCTGGGCAAGACGGATGCGGTGTTTATCTCGACGCGTCTGCTGAGCGATCGGTTCGCGCTTTCGTTTGAGTTCTTCATCAATGTGGGGCATGCCTTCTCCGATATTGCGGGTGTTCCGGAGAGCTTCGCCGAGTTGGCATGGAAGCAGGCGCTTGAGGATGTTCGGGGCGAGACCAGCCAGGACGCGTGGGAGAGTCGGGGGCTGGCGCTGGCCGGCATGCGCGAGGGCGGCGACGCGTTGCGCGTGGATGAGAAGGCGCGAACGCGCTTCGGCGAGGCGGCGTTCGCGGATGCGGTGGCAATTTACCTGCTTTCGCTGTCGGTGGACTTCGACTACTCGGAGCTGCGCGAGCGGGAATATCCACTGCTTGCGCCGCAGGCCCTGGCGGAGCGGCTGCGGCATGTGGCGAAGCTGTTCCCACCGAACGCGGGGTATGAGTTCGCGATCAAGTACCGGCGGCGGGCGTAGCGCTTTTCCTAAGACAGAGGCAAAACAGATTCGTGCGGGAATGACAGACAGAAAGACAGGGGCAAGATGGCTCCCCCTGGAGGAGCTTTGATGGCAGGTTCGCGCAGACGGTTTCTAAAGGGTGCGTCGTTAAGTCTGGTGGGCATTGCAGCGGGCTGTCACAAGGATTCAGCTACGGGCGCGGGACGGCCGAGCGAGGCGGCGGGAACCGGGGCGGCCGGCGGGGCGGCTCCGGCGGGGATGCCGCCGGCGTTTGGGACGGCTCCTGCTGTCGGCCCGCAGGTGAGCAAGGCGACGTTCGCCGAGGCGGAGAAGCTGGTGCAGGTCGAGATGAGTGATGCGGATCTGGCGGAGGCGGCCGGCAACTGGCGCAGCGCGATGGCTCCGCTTTACGAACGGCGGGTGGGTCCGCGCAAGGTGGCGATCGAGGCGACAGTAGCGCCGTACTCGGTGTGTGATCCGGTAAAGGTGGCCGGCGGAAGCGGGGAGCCGCGGACCGACAGATTTGTGCGCCGCAAGGTGACAAACTCCGATCTGCCTGTAAACGAAGCAGATATTGCGTTTGCGCCGCTGCCGCAGCTGGCACATTGGATTGAGGCGAAGAAGATCACGTCGGAGCGGTTGACCGGCATCTACCTCGACCGTATTGACCACTTCAACCCGACGCTGCGCTGCGCGATCACGGTGACGCGGGAGCATGCGCTCGATCAGGCCCGCGCCGCAGATAAGGAGATTGCCGCGGGTCACTATCGCGGACCTCTGCACGGGGTTCCGTGGGGCGCGAAGGACCTGCTGGACACGGCGGGGATCCGCACAACGTACGGTGCCGAGCCGTTCCAAAACCGCGTTCCGACGGCGGATGCCGCTGTGGTGTCGAAGCTGAACGCGGCGGGGGCGGTTCTGATAGCCAAGCTGAGCATGGGCGCTCTCGCGCTGAACGATGTGTGGTTCGGCGGGCAGACGATGAACCCATGGCTGCCGGAGGAGGGTTCGTCGGGATCGAGCGCCGGGCCGGGCGCAGCGACTGCTGCGGGGCTGGTCGGGTTTGCGATCGGTAGTGAGACCGGCGGAAGCATCGTGAGCCCGTCGATGCGCTGCGGCGTGACGGGTCTGCGGCCGACGTATGGGCGTGTTCCCCGTACCGGAGCGATGACGTTGTGCTGGTCTTTGGACAAGCTAGGGCCGATGGCGCGGGGCGTCGAGGACACGCTCCTGGTGCTGAAAGCGATCAGCGGAAGCGATCCCGGCGACGCCGCCAGCGTGCCGAGCAAGCTGGACTTCGATGCAAACGCGCCGGTCAAAGGTCTGCGGGTCGGCTACTTCCCGGGATGGATGAAGGAAGCTCCCGCGACCGATGTCGATCGGGCGGCGCTTGAGACGGTCAAGCAGGTGGGCATGACGCCAGTGGCGGTGAGTCTGCCGGACTGGCCCTACGACTCGATGCAGATCATCCTGTTTGCGGAGGCTGCGGCGGCGTTTGAAGATCTGACGCTGAGCGGGCGGGATCACGAGCTCAAAATGCAGGTGCCGGATGCGTGGCCGAACAGCTTCCGGCAGGCGCGCTTTCTGTCGGCGGTGGACTATGTGCAGGCCGACCGGCTTCGGCGCAAGGTCGCGCTGGAGATGGCACGCATCATGGCGCAGATCGATCTGCTGCTCGTTCCATCGCTGCGGGACGAGATGCTGACCATCACGAACTTTACGGGGCATCCATCGCTGACGCTGCGCGCCGGATTCGTCGAGGTGTCCGAGGCAAGGAGCGACTGGGCACCCGATCCGCAGCACCCCTTGCCGAAGTTCTCTCCGTCACGCCGGGTGCCGCATGGGGTGACGTTGATTGGGCGGTTATTTGACGAGGGAACGATCGGGCGCGCGGGTCTGGCGTTGGAAGGCGCGTTCGGCGTGGCGGGGCAGCGACCGGCAGGATTTTAGTCTGGGAGCGATAGAGCCGCGAACAACCGCTGCAGGCTCGGCGTTTGGTTGAGCCGGGCCGTGAGGTCTTCCTCGACAGATGCTCTCCACTGTCCTTTGCCCGCTGCGCTTCCCCCTCGGCCAGATGCTTGCGGACTCCGGCTGGGATGTAAGCGCGGATGAGCGGCTCATAGGCGCACGGAAAGCAAACCAATGCTACTTCGTCGAACCCTGCTCTCCCGGCCCCTTTAAACCCCAGCGAGGCACTATTAATGCAATAGCGCATCCCCGTCGGCTTGGGTCCATCCGGAAACAGGTGCCCCAGGTGCGCTCCACAGGTGGCACAGGTCACCTCCACCCGCCGCATGCCGAGACTTCTGTCCTCATGCGCTTCGATCGCGTCCGGAGACACCGGTAAATAGAAGCTAGGCCATCCCGATCCTGACTCGAACTTCGTCTCCGAAGTAAACAATGGAGCGTCACACGCACCGCAGTGATAGATCCCGTCCGCGTGGTTGTCGACCAGCGCGCCGGTGAACGGACGCTCCGTCCCCTTCTCCCGCATCACATGGAATTGCTCCGGGGTCAGCAGCTCACGCCACTCCGCCTCGGTCTTCTGCACCTTCGCCCTCCCTGCATCCGCTCCATCAGCCATCGTCTTCGTCCTCACAACCATTAGATGCGCGAGACCCTATGGACTGTGCAAAGGACGTCGTCCGTCCCTCCCCTCAATGTCCCGTCACCACCTGACTCGCGGATTCCGGTAGACCCGATCCGGTGATCACCAGCACATGCACCGTCGTATCCCCGGTCGCGCCCATGGTGAAGGTGATTGTGCCCGTCCCGGCACCCGATACAACCGTCCCACGCTCCATGCTCCACACGCAACGTGCGCGAGCGGGAAGCGTGATCGAGGCCGTCTGCGTCGACCCAAACGCGGCGTTTGCCGGAGCCGTCAGCGCCAGACCTGGCAGGTCCGCCGCTACACCGTCAGCCGGATCGAACAGCTCTGCACTGGCCAGCGGCGTCGAGCTCGCTCCCGTGCCGCCAAGGATGAGCACCTTTCCGCTTCCCAGCAGCGCCGCTCCCGCTCCCGTCCGTGCGGTCATGAGGTTACCCGCCGCCGTAAACGTCCCCAGCGCCGGATCGAAGAGCTCGCCCGAGCCGACCGGTGCCGTCCCGTCGTCGCCGCCGGCCAGCAGCACCTTGCCGCCTGCGAGGAGCGTCGCCGTCTGCCCCTCCCGCGCCGCGGACATCGAAGCCGTGACCGCCGTGAACGACGCGTTCGTGCTTCCGCCCGTGTACATCTCGGCGCTTCCGAGCGGGCTAAGGCCGTCCGACCCGCCCGCCAGCAGCACCCGTCCCGAGGGCAGCAGCGTCGCCGTGTGGTGCGTCCGGACGGAGCGCATCAGGAAGCTCTGCGTCCCGAAGACACCGCCACTGTAGAGCTCCGCCGAGCCGAGCGCCGAGCCGCCGGCTCCCGTGCCGCCCGTCACCAGCACATCTCCGTTCGGCATCGCCGTGGCCGTGGCAAACTCACGCGCCGTGACCAGCGAGGAGCCCGCCGCAGTGAAGCTGCCGGTAGCCGGATCGAAGATCTCCGCGCTGGCCAGCTGCTGGTCTGTCGGGTTGGAGCCGCCCACCAGGAGCACACGCCCATCCGGCAACAGCGTGGCCGCGTGGTTCCGGCGAGCGTGGAGCATCGTCCCGGCAACTGCCGTAAAGGCGTGCGTCGCCGGATCGTAGATCTCCGCCGAGGTGAGGACGTTCGTTCCGTCGAAGCCTCCCGTCATCAGAACGGTCCCGTTGGCGAGCAGCGTCGCCGTGTGGCCCTTGCGCGCCGCCTGCATGGCCGTTGTGGCGGTAAAGGTGCCCGCACCTTCCGTGTAGACCTCGGCGATATCGGCCGCGGATGTTCCTCCCGCGACCAGCACCGATCCATCCGGCAGCGGTGTTGTGGTCTGCCCCTGCCGTGGGAGCGCCATCGCGCCCGTGGACGAGAATGGCTGCAGCACCGTGACCTGCACCGTCTGCGTGGCCGAATCGCCCGCGCCGTTGGTGACCGTCAGGGTGAAGGTAGTGGTTGCGTTCAGCGCTCCGGATGAGACCGTCGAACCGCTGGCAGCCGCCGAGCTGATCTCATTCGAGCCCGCACCGGAGATCCCGATGCTTGCATGGCTGCTCGCATCCGCCGTAAAGACCGGCGTCAGCGTGACAGCCTGACCGCGGCTGACCGAGGCCGCCGATGCCGTGAAGCTCTGGATCGTCGGCAGCGTGACTACGGTGGCGGAGGTCGTGGCGAACGTCGTTCCATCCGCCGCAGCCGTAGCGCGGATGGTGTACGTGCCCGGCGTCGCCGGCGCGGTCCAGATTCCGGCTGCGCTGATGGTTCCTCCCGTCGCCGTCCAGGTAACGCCGGTATTCGCAGCCTGCGAGACCGTTGCGGCGAAGGCCTGAGTATGACCGGCCGTGACGTTCGGCGCAGCCGGGCTGATCGCCGAGATCGCGACCGGCAGCACGTTCACCGTGAGCGTCTGCGTCAGCTGCGTTCCCGCGATTGTCGGGAAGGTCAGCGTGTACGAAGCCGCCGCTGTAAGCGGCCCGACCGGGATCGCGGCACCGCTGGTGACGGAGCTCGACAGATCCGAGCTGCCGGAGCCTGCCGTCCCCAGCATCACGCCAGTGGCGTTGCTGAAGACCGGCGTCAGGCTGGTCGAACCGCCGTAAGGCACCGGGTTGAGACCGGCCGTGAAGCTGGTCAGCACCGGCAGCGGATCGGCCACAACCGTGATGCGGCTGTGTGCCGGCACAAGGTGATCGCTCAGCACGAGGACGTCCAGCACAGCGTCTCCCGATCCGGCCATGGTGAAGGTGACGTTCGCCGTCCCCTGTCCTGCCGTGATCGTTCCGTTCCGGACAGCCCAGACGAAGCGGTTGCCGGTGTGCGCCGGAACAGCCGCCGTGAGGCCCGCCGTGGCCGGGTATGCGTGCGTGACAGACGGCACGATCGTCGCATCCGGCTGGAACGGCGTGATGCCATCCTGCGGGTTGAAGCGCTCGGCCGAGCTGAGCGGGGTCGTCCCATCCGTCGTTCCGCCGGCGACGAGCGCAGTCCCATCCAGAAGCAGGGCAGAGCTTGCGCTTGCCCGCGCCGTGAGGAGATTGCCCGTCGTCGAGAACGTGGACGAAGTGGGGTTGAAGATCTCCGCGGAGCCGAGTGCCGTTCCGGCAAGCGAGCCGCCCGAGACCAGCACCTTTCCATTTGCCAGCAGGGTTGCCGTGGCATCTTGACGCGCCTGGCTCATGGAGCCTACGGCGTTGAAGCTGTCAGGAGTTCCCGGGGTGAACACGACCGCCGTTGCCAGCTGTCCTGCGCTGCCCAAGCCGCCGGAGAGCAGAACCTGTCCCGACGGCAGAAGCGTCGCCGTGTGGTGTGAGCGCGCGCTGCCCATCGGGAGCACCGGCGTCCCGAAGGCTCCGTTCGCGAAGATCTGGGCCGTGGCGAGTTGTGAGGCTCCGTCGAAGCCGCCGGCGACCAGAATGCGTCCATCAGCCAGCGTCGTCGCCGTGGCCAGCGTACGTGCGCTGGTCATGGACGTTGCCACAGCGGAGAAGGCGCCCGTCGCCGGATCGAAGATCTCCGCGCTCGCGAGCTGGTTCTCTGTGGCATTCGAGCCGCCCGCGATCAGGACGCGCCCATCCGGAAGCAGAGCCGCCGTGTGGTTGAGGCGGGCATGGCCCATCGTCCCCGAAGTCGCAGTAAACGTCCCTGCGGCCGGGTCGAAGATCTCCGCCGTGTTCTGTGCCGCGCCCGAGCCATCCGCACCGCCTGTGAGCAGCACCTGGCCCGTCGCCAGCAGCGTGGCCGTGTGGTTTCGCCGCGCGGCGGACATTGGCTGCGTCAGCGCAAAGCTGCCGCTGCCTGTGGTGTAAACCTCTGCCCTGTCCGCCGCTGTTGTACCGCCGGCGACCAGCACCGAACCATCCGGCAGGGTGGTCATGCTCTCGCCGGAGCGTGCCAGCGCCATGGGTCCGGTAGCGGAGAACGGCTGGTTCACCGCAATCTGCGCCGTGGCCGTCACCGAAGCGCCCGCGGCGTTGGTCACCGTCAGAGTGTAGGTGGTGTTGGCCGTCAACGCGGCCGTAGAGAGCGCCACGCCACTGACGGCGGTGGAGCTGAGTTGTGTGGAGTTCGCGCCGCTGGTGCCGATGCTCGCCTTATTTCCGAGTGCTCCCGTAAATACCGGCGTCAGCGATCCCGCGACTCCATAGTTCACGGTCGCAGCCGATGCTGTGAAGCTCTGGATCGCGGGCAGATCGACCACCGTCGCCGTAGTGGCCGCGAAGGTGGTGCCATTCGCCGCCGCAGTTGCCTTGATGGTGTAGCTGCCGGCCATGGCTGGAGCCGTCCAGGCGCCGGTCACCGGATCGATCGTTCCGCCGGTCGCGCTCCAGACGATGCCGGTGTTGACCGCCTGGCTGACGGTCGCGGCAAAGGTCCGCGAGCCGTTCACCGTGACGAACGGATTTGCCGGACTGATTGCCGAGACGATCACGCTGCTGACGTTGACCGTCAGCGTCTGGCTGGAGCTCACGCCGGCACGGTTGGTCACGGTCAGCCGGTATTGGACCGGTGCGGTCAGGGGACCGACCGGCACACGCCGCACCGCTCACTGCCGAAGCCGTGAGGTCAGAGCTGCCCGCCGCGCCGGTGCCGATCACGCTTCCTGCCGTCGCGTTCGCAAAGACCGGCGTAATCGAGGTGGAGGCGCCGTAGAGCACGGGGCTGGCCGCCGCGGTAAAGCTGGTGATGACCGGTGCGGGCTCCCCAACGACCACGGCATGACCGTGGGAGGGTACGAGCCGGTCCGTGACGATCAGGACGTCGAGCGTCGCATTGCCTGTCGCCGCCATGTTGAAGGTGACGCTGGGCGTTCCCTGACCCGAGACGAGCGTTCCGTTTGTGACCATCCAGATGTAGCGCGCGTTCGCCGCCGCCGTGACGTGTGCCGCAACTGATGTCGCAGCCTGCGCCGCGTAAGCCGGTGCGGTGAGCGTTGCGTCGGCAGCCATGGCGGTGAGCCCATCTGTCGGCGTGTAGATCTCCGAGCCCGCGACCACAGCGGTCCCGTTGCTCGTTCCGCCCGTGACCAGCACCTTGCCCGAAGGCAGGATGGTCGCGGCAGCGCCGGTCGTCGGCGCACCCGTGGTGCTCATGAAGTCCGTCTTCAGGAAGGTGCCCTGCGACGGATCAAAGAGCTCGGCCTGGTCGATGGCGGTGTTTGAGACGCCGCTGTTACCTCCGGCCAGCAGCACCATGCCCCCGGCGAGCAGGACGGCGACGTGCTCCTGCCGCGGCTGGATCATGTCTCCGGTGCTTGTGAAGCGCTGCTGCGACGGATTGAAGAGCTCGGCGCTTCCGGTTGACGTCGAACCCGTCCCGCCGGCGAACAGAATCTGTCCGCTCGGCAGCGTGGTTGCCGTGTGGAACTGTCGCGCCTTCAGCATGCTTCCCGCAGTCGAGAACGAGCCCGTTGCGGGATCGAAGATCTCGGCTGTCGTCAGGCGGCTGCTGCCATTCGATCCGCCGGCCACGAGGATGCGCCCGTCCGGCAGACGCGATGCGCTAGCGGAGTCGCGTACGGAGGCCATGGAGCCGGTCACCGCAAAGACACCAGTCGCGGGGTCGTACAACTCCGCGCTGCTGAGGCCCGTGCCGCCAAGCAGAAGTACCTTGCCGGTGTCGAGCAGAACAGCACGGTGGTTGCGGCGCGCCTGCTTCAGCGTGCCTGTGACAGTAAAGCTGCCGTCCGCCGGGTTGTACAGCTCCGCCGTTGCCAGAGCCGTACTGCCGTCGGTTGTGCCTCCGGCAATCAACATCAGGCCGTTCGGCAGCAGCGTCGAGGTCTGGCCGCTGCGGCCCGCCAGAAGCGGACTCGCCGAGGTAAACGAAAGAGCGGTGCTGTCGAAGAGATCGGTGGCCGTCGAGCCCGTGCCTCCACCGCTCACGAGGACGTTGCCATCGGCGCGCAGCGTCGCTGTGGGCAGAGAACGTGCCGGTGTAAGGCTGTTCGAGGTAGCGCTGAACTGACCCAGGAAGACCTGAACCGTTGTCTGCGCGGTTGCCGTATCGCCTGCGTCGTTGGTGACCGTCAGGGTGTAGGTCTGCGTCGTCGTGAGCGCGCCCGTGGTGACGCCTGCGCCGCCACTTGTGATGCTGAGTCTGCCCGGCGTGACGACACCGGTCGCGTTGGCGCCAGTTCCAGCACCCGTGAACGCCGCCGCCAGCGTGGAGCTCTGGTTGCGGTTAATCCCGACCGGCGACGCCGTAAAGCTCGATACCACAGGTGCGAGCACCACCGTGACTGAGAGCGTGTTGGTCGCGCCGTTCACAGCGGTGGCCGTGAGGGTGTACGTGCCCGGAGTCGCGGGTGCGGTCCAAGTCGATCCGGACCACGATCCAGCGCCCGCGGAGCTCCAGGTCACAGAGGTATCCGCTGCGCCCGTTACCACCGTGCTGTAGCTGGCAGTGTGGCTCTGCGTCACCGTGACTGGACCGCTGATTGCGCCGACGGCGACAGTCTGGACATCGACCGTGAACGGAAACATGGCCGTATCCCCGGCTGCGTTTGTAACCGTCAAGGTGAAAGTTTTGTTCGCGGTGATGGTGCCGGTCGTATACGCGACGCCTGAGCTGACGGCGCCGATACCCTGGTTGATGACGCCCGTACCCGCCGGGAACTGTGGCGTAATGGTCGTCGATCCGCCATAGAGCACGGGGTTAGTCGCAGCCGTGATCCCCGTGGCGGCCGCGGCGGCGACCACATGGACCGTTGTCTGGTTGTGCTGCGCCGGGTCTGCAACGGAGGTTGCGGTGACGATGATATCCCCGGTCGTAGCAGGCGCGGTGAGCTGTCCGGCCGACGTGATGCTGCCCGCGGAGACGGACCAGGTCACGGTCTTGTCGACCGATCCCGTCACCGATGTGCTGTAGCTCCCGGACGCGCTTCCGACCGTCACGTTCGCGGGCCCGCTGATCGCGCCGACAACAACCGGCATCACGTTGACGGAGAGGGTCCGCGTCACCACGGTTCCGGCGGAGTTCACCACCGAGAGCGTGAAGACCGTGGAAGCGTTGAGATTGCCCGTCGGATACGCGACGCCACTGGCGACCGCGCCGATGCCGTTATTGAGCGAGGCGGATCCGTTCGTCGTAAACACCGGAACGATGGTGGTGGAGCTGCCCCTCTCGATCGGACTTACGGCGGCGGTCAGGCTCGTCGCGACCGGCATTGCGATCGCCGTTACTGTCACGGATTTCGTCGTAGTGCCGTTCACGTCCGTTGCCGTAAGCGTGTAGGTGGTGTTGGCGGCCGGTGTGGTGACGGTGATGGACCCGCCCGAAGCCGTGACGTCGCCGACACCGTGATCGATGGTGAGCGTGAGGCCAGTGCCTCCGGTCGCGGTCCACGCGAGCGTCGTGGGCAGACCAACCGTGCTGGTCGAAGGCGTAGCCGTGAACGAGCTGATCGCGGGCGCGGGGTTGATGTTGACGGTGCTCTGCACCGGGACCTCACGGTCGCTGACGACAAGGACGCTGAGGACCGTTGTCCCTGTGGTGTGCGTGAAGGTGATGGTGTGTGTGTTGAGTCCGGCAGTGATGACGCCATTGGTGATCGACCAGACGTAGTGGACCAGGCTCTGCGAGGGGACCGAGGCGCTGAGGCCGGCGGTGTTATCCGGAGCGGACGCTGGTGCCGTAATGGTGGCGCTCGGCAGCACGGGCGTGAGACCGTCCTGCGGGTCGTAGATCTCCATCGTGTTCAGCGGGCTCAGGAGAATGTTGCCCGGGTTCGACGAGCCTCCGGTGATCAGCACCTTTCCGTTGCGGACGATGGTTGAGGCCGGCTCGAAGCGCGCGACCTGGAGGTCGCCGGTCGGCAAAAAGAGCGCCTGCCCGCTGTCGAAAATGGTGGAGCTCTGGAGCGGAATCGCGCCATCGGAGCTGCCGCCCGCGGCAAGCACACCGCCGCCTGCAAGCCGGTTGGCGACGTGACCGTAGCGTGCGGCGGGGAGGTTTGCACTGGAGGTGAAGGTGTAGCCGGTCACAATCTCAGTCGAGGAGAGAGCGTTGCCGTTGATGGCATCCAAGCCTCCGATCACCAGCGTGCCGCCGGTGGAGAGCAAGGTGGCGGTGTGCTGTGTGCGCGCCTGGATCATCGCGGTGGGGAGATACGCGGTACCGTTGAAGACTTCAGCCGAGCCGGTGGAGACGGAGCTGTCGTCGCCGCCGGCCAAAAGAACGTAGCCGGTATTCAGGACGGTCGCGGTGGCAGACTCCCGCGCGGTGCCCATAGCGGGCGCGGCGGAGAAGCTGTCGGCAACAGGGTCGTAGATCTCGGCAGAGGTGAGCGCAGTGCCGGAGGCATCGAGGCCGCCGGAGAGGAGCACACGCCCATCTGGCATGAGCGCTGCCGTGTGCCTCTGGCGCGCCTGCAACATAACGCCGGAGCTGGAAGTAAAGACGCCCGTCGCGGGGTTGTAGAGCTCGGCGGATGCCTGAGCCGCGCTGCCGTTTGAGCCGCCGGCCAGAAGGACTCTGCCGTCAGCCAGCAGGGTTGCGGTGCCGAAGTACCGGACGGCATTCATGGTTGCGGGAAGCGGAGAGAGCGTGTCCGTCTGCGCGTTGTACGTCTCGGCCGTGGTGGTTGAACTACCACCGGCCAAAAGAACGGTGCCGTCCGCCATCAGCGTGACGGTGTGGCCGATGCGGCTGGTGGCCATGTCGCGAATGCCCGAGGTGATGCCCTTAATGACGTTGATGGTGAGCGATCTTGTGGCGGTCTTGCCCAGCGAATTGGTAACGGTGAGGGTGTAGGTCGTTGTAGCGGTCAGCGCTCCCGTGCTGAATGAAGTGTTGCTGACAGGGGTGATCGCTCCCGGGCTCACGCTTGGCGTGCCGCCTGAGAACGTGGCCGTCAGGCTCGAGGATGATCCGGAGGTGATGGTCAGCGGCAAGCCGGTGAAAGCCGAGATGACCGGCGAATCGATTACCGTGATCTGCGTGCTTGCCGAGTAGCCGCTGGGCGAGACGGAGCTTGCCGTGATGGTGTAGGTGCCGGCCGCGGGCGCAGTCCAGTTGCTGCCGGAGAATGAGCCTCCGGTCGCGCTCCAGGTCACGGCGGTGTTGGCGGAGTTCTGCGTGGTTGCGGTGAAGCGCACCACGTCGCCGCTGTTGACCGCGGAGTTTGGCGTAGGTGTGGTAACGGTTGGTGTGCCGAGAGAGACCGTCACGTTTGCAGAGACGAAGTCGCCTGCGAGGTTGGTCACGGTCAGCGTGTACGTCTGCGAGGCGGTGAGCGCTCCGGTCGCAACGGCCTGTCCGCTGCTCACCGATCCGAGACCGGCGATCTGGCCCGTTCCGTTGACGAACACCGGCGTGATCGTGGCCGTTGCACCGTAGCTGACGCTGGTGGGCGTCGCGGTGAAGCTGGTGATCGACGGCAGCGGAACCACCTGCACGGTCATGGTCGCGGGTGTGCCACCGTTGACCGACGTCGCTGTGAGGGTGATCGGCGTCGGCGTCGTAATACCCGAAGGCGCCGTAAGGTGGCCCGTCCCGTCGATGCTGCCGGCGGACGTCTGCCAGTTCACCGCCGTGTTGACCGAACCTGTGACCGTCGCCACGTACGTCGCTGTGCGGCCCGAGGTGACATACGCCGGTCCGGAGATGCCGGTGACGGAGACCGCCTGCAGGCCGATTGAGACCGTCTGCTGAGCGGTATCTCCTGCGGCGTTGGTTACAACGAGCGTGAAGGTGGATGGGACGGAGATTGCGGGTGTCGGGTACGCAGGTCCGCTCGAAACCGCGCCGATACCGGGCGAGACCACGCCAGTGCCCTGGGAGAAGATGGGCGTAAGCGCAGTATTTCCGCCGACCGGAACGGTGCTGGACGCGGCCGTGAGCGATGCCGCGATGGGCGGAGGCACGGCCAGGATGGACGTGGTTGCGGTAACGCTGCCGCCGGCGTTGGTTGCGGTGAGGGTGTAGGTGGTCGTGCCCAGGGCGCCGACGGTGACACCCGTAGATGCCCCGGTTACCGTACCGACGCTCTGATCGATCGACAGCGAAGCGGCATCCGACACGGTCCAGTTCAGGCTGGTGCTGCTGCCGGCCGTCACCGTGCTTCGAGTGGGCGAGAAGCTGGAGATCACCGGCTTCGGCGTGACGACAAACTGCGTGTGCGAGGGCACGATGCGATCACTGACGACCAGCACATCCAGCGTCGCCGTCCCGCTCGCAGGCATGGAGAATGTAACCGAGTTGGTTCCGAGACCGCCCGTGATGGAGCCGCCCGTGATCATCCACACGTATTCGACGTGCGTCTGCGCGGCGACGGAGGCGGAGAGGCCTGTCTGCGCACGCGTTGCGCCCAGGGGTGCGGTGATGGCGGCGGCCGGAAGGTACGGCGTCAGGCCATCCTGCGGATCGATCAGCTCTGCCGCGGTAGACGCGCTGCCTTGCGCCAGGCCGCCTACCAGCAGGATCTGGCCGTTCTGCAGCAGCGTGGCCGTATGCTGGGCGCGCGCTGTGCTCAGCAGCGCCGTAAGGCCGAAGGTGCCCGCCGTGGGATCAAAGATCTCGCTTCCCTTCACCGCGGTTCCGGAGCCGTCGAGGCCGCCTGCCACGATCACCTTTCCACTCGCAATCAGGGTGGCGCTCAGGCTATCGCGCGCATTTACCATCGCGCCCGTTGCCGTTGTGAATGCGTTGGTTGTGGAATTGAAGATTTCGGCGCTAGACAGCGGAGCGGTTGTGCCCTGGCCACCGATCAGCGCGACGGTGCCATCGTTCAGAAGTACAGCGGCATGCCTCTGCCGCGCATTGGCCATGCTTCCAACTACAGTGAACGCGCCGGTCGCCGGGTCGTAGAGCTCCGCCGTCTTCAAGGCGACGCTGCCGTTGTAACCGCCGGCGATCAGCACCTTTCCGTTCGCCAGAAGGGTGGCCGTATGGCTGTAACGCGCTGTGTTCAGGTTGCCCGCGGTATACGTGTAGCTTCCGGTGGACGGGTTGTAGAGCTCCGCCGTGACGGCCGGCGAGCCACCGCTGAGGCCGCCGACGATCAGGACGTTGCCGTTCAGCAGAAGAGTCGCCGTGTGCTTTTCACGCGGGGAGTTCATCGCGGCTGTAGCCGTAAAGCTATTACCGCTCCAGATCTCGCTCGCCGCGATGGTCGCGCCGTTGTCTCCGCCTGCTATCAGCACCGTGCTATTTGCAAGCAGGGTTGCCGTGTGGCCGAAGCGGGCCGAGGCCATCGTGCCCGCATCCGCAAAGGTCTTCGCGACAGGATCGTAGATCTGCGAGCTGTTCAACGCGGCGGCATCGCTTCGTCCGCCCGCGATCAGGACGCGGCCGTCCGGCAGAAGAGTGCCCGTCTGGGCGTACCTGGGCCCGGAGAGCGATGCAGTCGGCGAGGCAACACCCGCAACCACCGTGACCGTAACGCTCGCCGTGGTGCTGTTACCCGCCTCGTTATAGACGGTGATGGTGAAGACGGTCGTTGCCGTCAGCGAGCCTGTGGGAATGCTGACGCCGGTGGTCGCGGAGTTCGCGATATCCGAACTGCCGGTTCCCGCGGTTCCAACGCGGACCGTTCCAGCGCCATTGGTGAACGCCGCCGTGAGCGCCGTCGCGTGATTGAGCGAGATGATGGGGTCGGCAGCGGCGAACGACGTGATCACCGGTGGATTCACAACCGTAACAGTGGTTGTGTTCGATTTCGTCGGGTCGGCGACAGAGGTCGCCGTGATGGTGACCGTGCCGGTTGTGTTTGGCGCGGTCCAGGTGCTTCCGCTGAAGCTGCCCGCGGTCGCGCTCCAGGTAACGGCCGTGTTGAACGCGCCGCGCACGGTAGCCGTATACGCCTGCGTCAGGCCCTTGGTGACGTACGCCTGCGGAGCCGTCGGCGGGTCGACCGAGACGGTCTGTGGTGTGACCAGCGTGGACGCGGTCGACGCGGTCTGGCCCGCGGTGTTGGTGACCGTGAGATTGAAGGTCGTCGGAACGGTGACCGCAGTCGAAGCCTTTCCGGTGCCGGAGGTGACTGTTCCGACGCCGCCGTCGACGCTGCCCGTGCCGCCGGTGAAGACCGGGGTGAGTGTCACCGTCGCTCCGTAGAGCGGCGTCGTTGTGCTCGGCGTAAGGCTCGCCGCCGACGGCAGCGCGACCACTGTAATGGTCAAGGTTACGTGCTTGGTCGGGTCTGCAGAGCTGGTCGCGGTCAGAATATAACTGCCGGCAGTCGCAGGCGCGCTCCAAGTGGAGTTGACGCCACTCGCTGTGTTTGCGGCGGAGAACGTGCCCCCGTTTGCCGTCCAGTTCACGGACGTGTCGACCGCGTTGGTCACCGTTGCGAGGACGTTTGCCGTGTACCCGACGCTGACCCTGATCGCGGACGCCGTGATGGCGCTGATGGCGACCGTCTTCGGCGTCACCAGCGTAGACACATCGGTCGAAGTGCCCGCAGCGTTTGTAGCGCGCAGCCAATAGGTGGTCGGCGAGGTGAGCGCCCCAGTCGTGAGAGCGGCGCCGCTGACCGGGACCCCGGAGAGATCGCCGACCCCGGCAGATGTTCCGACGGACGCACTGGTCGCCCCGGCAAACGTTGGTGTGATGCTGACGGTTGCGCCGTAGAGCGGGCTGTTGGTCGAGGCCGAGATCGCGGCTGTGGGTGTCGCGACCACCGCCACTGTCGTTGACGCGGACTTGCTGGTGTCGTCCTTGGCTGTCGCCGTGATCACCACGCTCGACGCCGACGCCGGAGCGGTCCACACGCCGGTATTCGCATTGATCGTGCCGCTGCTGGCGCTCCAGGTCAGTCCGTTCGTCAGGCCGCCGGTCGCGGTCGTGCTGAACGTTGTCGTGGTGGCGATCGTTCGGGTCGGGGTTGCTGGCGTGATGGGATTGACGACGACCGTCTGGGGCGTCACGGTAACGGACACGTCCGAAGCTTCGCCCGCCGCGTTCACGATGTGGAGCCAGTAGGTCTTTGGCGAGGTGAGAGCGACTGTGGTGAAGGAGACCCCGCTAACGGGCGAGGTGGAGATGTCGCTCCCGCCCTGTGTGGTGCCGACGGCCGCTGTCGTCGCATTGGTGAAGGTGGGCGTCACCGTTACAGTCGCGCCGTAAAGCGGTGTCGTGGTCGAAGCCGTTATAAACGCCGTCGCGGCAGAGACGACGGTCATTGTTGTGGTGGAAAGCTTGGTGGGATCGTCCTTGGATGTCGCTGTGATCGTCACCACGGACGCCGTGGTGACCGAAGGCGGAGCGATCCAGACGCCGGTATTGGCGTCTATCGAGCCTGCCGTTGCGGTCCAGGTGAGCGCGTTGGTGAGACCTCCGGTTGCGACGGCCGAGAAGGTAGTCGTTGTGCCGACGGTGCGGGTCGCTCCGGCCGGCGTGATTGGGCCGACGACAACCGTCTGCGGCGTCACTGTGACGGACGCATCCACGGGGTCACCGGCTGCGTTGTTCACACGCAGCCAGAAGGTGTGCGGTGTCGTGAGCGCGGCGGAGGTGATGCCGCCGCCCGAGATGGGCGAGGTGGAGAGGTCCGAGCCTCCGTGCGACGTGCCGACGGAGGCACTCGTTGCGCCGGTAAAGGTTGGCGTCACTACGACCGTCGCGCCGAAGAGCGGTGTGGTGGTCGAGGCGGTGATGGCGGAAGTTGCATTCGCGACCACATTGACTACCGTGGTTACAGATTTGCTCGTGTCGTCCCTGGAAGTGGCTTTGATCGTCACATTGCCGGCCGTCGACGGAGCGGTCCAGGCGCCTGTCACCGGGTCGATGACTCCGGCGTTTGCGGTCCACGTAAGCCCATTCGTAACCCCGCCGGTCGCGGTGGCGGAGAACGTCGTCGCCGTGCTCATGGTCCGGCTGGGCGATGCGGGTGTAATCGGCGTGATAACTACGGTCTGCGGTGTCACTGTGACCGAGGTGTCTGTGGCATCGCCGGCTGCGTTCGTGGTGTGTAGCCAGTAGGTCTCGGGCGTGGTGATGGCGGCGGTCAGGATTCCGACGCCGTTTACCGCGGCGGCGGAGATGTCGCTGCTGCCGCGCGTCGTTCCTACCACGGCAGTGACGGCGTTAGTGAACGTTGGCGTAAGGGTTACCGTCGCGCCAAAAAGCGGTGTGGTGGTGGAGGCGGTGATCTGCGACGTTCCGGCTGCGACGACACTAACGACGGTCGTGGCGGACTTCGTCGGGTCGTCCTTGGACGTGGCAGTAATCGTCACGGGCTGTGCTGTCGCAGGAGCGGTCCATGCGCCCGTGTTCGCGTCGATGGCGCCGGCGCTTGCGGTCCAGGTGAGGCCGTTGGTGACACCTCCGGTTGCGATGGCGCTGAATGTGGCCGTGCTGCCCACCGTGCGCGTCGGAGCGGCAGGCGAAATGGGGTCCACGACGACCGTCTGTGGCGTTACCGTGACGGACGAATCCTGGGAGTCGCCCGCTGCATTGGTGGTGCGCAGCCAGAAGGTTGTGGCCGCAGTGATCGCGGAGGTCGGAAGAGCGGCTCCGGTGACCGGCGCGGTCGAGATGTTATTGCCCCCGCGCGTGGTCCCGACGGATGCCTGCACCGCTCCAGTGAAGCTGGGTGTAACCGTGACGGACGCCCCGTAGAGAGGGGTTGTCGTGGATGCGGTGATAAGCGACGTCGCCGACGTGACTACGTCGACGGTAGTGAACGCGGACTTGGTCGGATCGTCCTTCGATGTGGCGGTAATGACCACGGCTCCCGGCGTGGCCGGTGCGGTCCATACACCGGTGCTCGCATTGATGATGCCTGCGCTGGCCGTCCAGACAAGGCTATTTGTAGCTCCTCCGGTTACGGCCGCGGAGAAGGTCGCGGTTCCGCTTACGCTGATGTGCGGGCCCGCGGGCGTGACCGGGCCAACTACCACAGTCTGAGGCGTCACGGTGACGGACGCGTCCTGCGCGTCACCCGCAGCATCGGTCGCGCGGAGCCAGAAGGTCTGCACGGACGTGATCGGGGAAGAGTTGAGGGCGACCCCGGTCACGGGCGCCGCCGAAAGGTCGTTCGCTCCGCGTGACGTGCCCACGCCGGCGCTTACCGCGTTGGCAAAGGTGGGCGTCAGCGCGACCGGCGCGCCGTACAGCGGAGATGTGGTCGAGGCGGTAATCGCCGCGGTCGGCCTCGCCACAACCGTAATCGTGATTGGTGCGGTGGAGCTGGTGCCAAAGCTATTGGTTCCTGTGACGGTGTAGGTCACGGCGGTGCCAACCGCAGTCGGAGTTCCGGTAATGGTGCCGGTCGCCGGATCGAAGCTGAGCCCGGCCGGCAGCGACGGGCTGACGCTCCAGGTGGCTACCGTTCCGTGCGTCACCACCGGCGCGATCGTCGGTATGGGTGAACCGACCGTGACCACGTAGGTGGGCGGAACGAAGGAGAAGACGGGGGCCGAATCGATCACTCCATAGGTCAGTGTCACCGTGTTACTGGTGCCGCCGGAGTTGCTCGCGCTCACGTCGTAGCTGCCGGTCTTCGGCGTGGGCGTGGTGGGCGTGCCGGTGATGACGCCGGTTGCCGTGTTGAAGGCCAGACCCGGGGGCAGCGGCGACGAGATCTGCCAACTAATCGCGGGTCCGCCGGTGTTGGTCGGAATGATGCGGCCGATGTCGACGCCGCGTGTAAACGTCTGCGTGGTGGGGTTGTACGCGATGACGGGCGGCGGATCGGTCACCGAAAGCTGAAGCGCAGCGGTCGCGCTGCCGCCGGTGTTCGAAGCGGTCACAGTGTACGACGCAGCGGCCTGCAGCACCGTTGGCGTGCCGCTGATGACGCCGGTCGCCGAATCAAACGCCAGCCCCGCAGGCAGCGTGCCTGCGATACTCCACGAGGTTACGGTGCCACCGGTCGAGACAGGCACCAGCTGCTGGATCGGCTTGCCACGCGTAAACACATCTGTGCTGGGAACGTAAGCGATCACCGGTGCGGCGTCGACCACGTTCAGCGTTAGAGTGGCGGTTGTGGTGCCGCCGCTGTTGGTAGCGGTGATGGTAAAAATCTGCGCCCCGCTTAGAGACGTGGCTGTGCCTGAGATCTGTCCGGTAGCCGGATCGAAGACGAGGCCCGCCGGCAGACCCGGGCTGATACTGTACGTCACCGGCGCTCCTCCGGTGCTGACCGGGCGAATGGGTGGTGTCGGTTTGCCCCGAATGATTGTGTCGGTCGACGGCAGGTAGGCGATCGCGGGCGGAAGATCAATGACGGTCGCGGAGCCCTGCCCGGTTGCGAAGTCGGCCGCCTCGTTGGTCACCTTGGCCGTAAGCTGCACGGTGCCCACGGTGGTCGCGGTGAACTGGATCTGCGCGGTGCCCTGGCCGCTGGTGATGACGCCACCCTGGATCGTCCAGAGATAGGTGGAGCCGGGCTGCACCGGAACAGACGCCGTGTCGGTGGTATTAACGGTTAGCGTCGGGCTGGTGACGGTGACATCGGCCACCGGCGCCGCGACGATCTTGAACTTCGCCGATGCGGTGTAGCGCACGTCCTCCTTCCACATTGCGACGATCGTTCCGGACATCGGAGCCGAGCCGGCCTTGAACATGCTGTTGGCATCTATCGTGCCCGCCGCGTTGGGCAGCACGGTCCAGGCCGGGCTTCCGCCCCACGGACTGGTGCCCTTCAGCTGGAGGGCGTGGCCTACGGTTACCACGGGAGCTGCGGGGTCGATCTTAAGCGCGTAGCCGTCTTTGCCGGTGTGATCGCCGGTAAACAGGAATCCGTTGCCGCAACCTGCGAGCAGGAACAGAAGCACGAATGAGGCAGAGATTTTGGCGATAGAACGAAGGCGCAAAGCAAAGTGGTTCAGTGTCATAAAAGTGTTCAACCCCATGTCTCGTTTCATCTAGAAACGCCAACCAGCGCCGTAGATGATGTTGTTTACGGGAATGTCTTCGTAGCCGTAGTGCGAGTGAATCCAACGGCCTTCGAGCTCAAGCTTGTGCGTAAGGCGATAGGTCGCGCCGTAGCTCTCGCCGAGGCGCCACCAGCTGCTGGTTCCGGAGTTCTGCGCCGTTCCATCGGGGATATAGGTGATCGTGTCGACGCTGTCGATCGACCAGCGCGCGACAAACAGGCCGACGCCTGCGGAGAGGCGCTTCTCAGGGCCGGCGATGCGGAAGAGGTACTCGCCGCCGAGCACAAAGGCGCTGAGCTTGGTGTCGATCTGCTGGGTGCGCGTGGGCTCCACGCTGTACTGGTGCCCTTGGCTGAAGCGCCAGTACTCGGCATTGGTACGCAGCTGGTGGACCCCGTCGATAAGGCGCTCTGCATGGGTACCAATGGTGAAATTGGGGAAGCCGCCCGTGGTCTGGCGGAGGTCGTTCTGGGGAAGGCTGAAGCCGCCGCGCACGCTGTAGGAGAAGCGCGGATCGACCTCGCCGTCACTCAGAGCACCTACGCTTCTGCTATCGCCCGCGCCGCCTCCCCCCATAGGAGCGGGCTCTGCCGCCGACGCGTCAGCCGGGGTCGCCGCCACGGCGGAAGAAGGAGCCGCGTGCAGCCAGGATCCGGAGAGAAGCAGAAGCAGAGAAAGAAGACCAGCCTGACCGCGCCCGGGGGCACGGTCGAGCAAAAACAGCCAACGTGAAGCGGGCATTGATTAGCCTCAAGGCACAGCAGCCTGCGCGCGCCGGGTATTCCAAAAGAGGAATCCGGGGCGTTCTCCTGAACCTACAGAGCTAATTCGGGACAGTCAGTAACACTTCAGGGGGATACGGCGCATCTCGGTGGCACGCGGACGCGTTAAGTACGGCGTATGTGTTCCGAGTGAAATAGGTGTCGCTGAAATAGCGGCCTTCGTTTTGTGCGATGCGAATAGTTCGGACCTCCAGCCCTGCAATCACCTGTTTGCTCGGGGCTCTGGAACCTCAGGAGTGGGCGGGCTGTGTTCTTCTTTAAGAAATGAGTGATGTGGATGAGGTTTTGGGGCCGTCTGGTTCGTCCTCGCGGCGGGGACTGGTGCTGATCAACACGGGACCGGGCAAGGGCAAGACGACGGCGGCTCTGGGGACGGCGTTTCGGGCCGCGGGGAACGGGATGCGGGTGCTGGTGCTGCAATTTCTGAAGGGATCATGGCACTACGGGGAACTGGATGCGGCGGAGACGATGGGGGCGGACTTCGTGATACGCCAGATGGGGCGGGGTTTCGTGAAGGTGGGCGGGGCGGAGACGGATCCGGAGGACCTGCGGATGGTGGAAGCGGCTTGGGCCGAGGCGGCGGAGGCGATCGAGTCAGGCGAGTGGGACCTGGTGGTGCTGGACGAGATCAACTATGCAATCGGGTACAAGATGCTGGATCCGGAGAAGGTGGCGGACGTTCTGCGGACCCGGCCGGAGATGGTGCACGTGATTCTGACGGGACGGAATGCGCATCCGGTGCTGGTGGCAATGGCGGATACAGTGACGGAGATGCGCGAGGTTAAGCACGCCTATCAGAAAGGAATCCTGGCGCAGCGGGGGATTGAGTTTTAGCTTCTGGTGCCGAAGAGAGGACTCGAACCTCCACACCCTTGCGAGTACATGGACCTGAACCATGCGCGTCTGCCAATTCCGCCACTTCGGCACATCTTCACAGTTAGTCCGGACGGGAGTCCAGGACATGGCAGCCGTGAGAAGCAAGTGTTACAAAGGTGGCTCTGGTGTCAAACGGATTCTGGGGTCACAGGCCTTATGATGGGAGGCGCAAGCGAGAGAGCAGCAGACTAAGGGGCGCGGGAGACGTTGAAGATGAGCGACGTGCAGAGCGGCGGCGCTGGCGGGCAGGTAATCCCGGAGGAATTGGCGGCGAGATGCGCAGGCTGTCCCACGATCTTTCCAATGCACTGGAGATCATCGTGCAGACAAGTTATCTTTTGGAACGACGGAGCTCAAGTCGCCGGCTTCTGACTGGCTGCGCATGCTGGACGGCGGCGTGCAAAAGGCACTGGATATCAACGGGGCTTTGCGCACCTATGTGCGGGAACACTCCTGAGGCGCGTCCAACGTCGTGCTAGAGACCTGGCTCATATCCAGGACGTTACTGCTTCAGGGTGTAGCGGCTTTCTCCTTCGTAGCGTGGTGGCGCAGCTTTTTGCGTGCGACTTACGGGTGCTTTGCGCTGAGGTTCGGGTGTCGGCGGCATTGATGCGAAGATCCCGGATGCTTGCGCGGCCGCCTTCCGTGATTGCTCGGGCGAGCCGGAGACTTGGGCGGCGAGGCTTTGAGAGCTTGGCGGCGTGCGAGGCGAAGAGTTTCTCGATCTGCCGCAGCAGGGTGCGGGTCTGGGTCGGTTTGACGAAAATCTTGTCGGGACCGGCGCCATCCCAGCCGATTTCTTCATCCGGAAATGCGGTAAGCAGCGCAACTGCCGGATGGTAGGGGGCCGTCCGTGCAGCCTGGATGACCTCGCGCCCAGCCACGTCACTCTCCATACGCATATCGGAGATGACCATGTGGTACTCGCGGGATCGGATGCGAGATTTGCCTTCGCGCGCGGAAGCCGCTGTATCGACTTCAAAGCCGCTGATCTCGAGAATGCTTTGAAGGTAAGCAGAACGGCGACATCATCGTCGACGAGAAGGATACGGCGTTTCATGCGGAAGACCTTTCCTCGAGGACAGCTGGCCATATGGCTACCGGACCGCGACTGTGACTGCAGGTGCTGCCCACTCGCGGAGCGAGTGCAGATGACTGCGTGCCGCGGCAAGGCGGGGCGTGCGAAGCGTAGCATAGCAGGGCGTTCGCCGGTGTATACTTCAAGGTCGCGTCGACGGGAGATTCATGCGAGTTCCTGCATCGACTAACCACTCAAAGAGACATGGCACTCCTTCACGCGTGCTGTGGAGGTTGACTATTCCGCCGATTGACAAGCGTTCCGCCAAATCCTTTATCCGCACCAACGAACGTATCCGCGCGCGAGAGGTTCGCGTTATCGACGAAAATGGAGAGCAGCTGGGCGTCATGGTGCCGTTTGAGGCGCTGAAGATGGCCAGGGAGCGATCGCTTGGATCTGGTGGAGATCTCTCCAAATGCCGTTCCGCCCGTTTGCAAGATCCAGGACTACGGAAAGTTCCTGTACGAAAAGGACAAGAGCGACCGAGCCGCCCGCAAAAAGCAGAAGGTCATCTCATCAAAGAGGTCAAGTTCTCGGTGACGGTCGACGAGCACGATTACCAGACCAAGAAGAACCAGGCAGTGCGCTTCCTGGGCGAGGGCGACAAGGTCAAGGCATCGATTGCGTTTCAAAGGGCGTCAGATGGCGCATCGGGACCTCGGGTACAAGATCATCAATCGGCTGATTCTGGACATCGGCGATGCTGGACTGGTGGAGTTCATGCCGCGGATGGAAGGTACGACACTTACACGCGATCCTTGCGCCGTCGAAGAAGGCGGAGTCACCTGTCAAAAAGCCTGCTGCCAAGGCAGAAGCGCGCACCGAGCCGCCGTACAGGCGAATGTCCCCATCGGAGATGTCGCGAAAGATCCGGTCTCTGCTGCCGGAGTTTAGTACGCGTGATCTTGCAAGAGGGGCGGGTGGCCCTGATGCGCGCGATCGAGCAAGCCCCTTGGAAACTCGTCACTCTACATCGAAAAGCGCTGCCCCACTGAAGCGCGGAACGGTCTTCTGCATACGTGTGAGGCAGTACTAAGGTCTGATAGACTTAGCTAATATTACCTTAGTAACGTAACCTCTCTATTCTTCTTGTATGTCATTCTAAAACGTGGACTTAGTCCAGGATTACATCCTATGGTTGCTGCAGCTGAGTTGTCCAGCGAAAACTTCAGAGCATACTACAACTTTAGGAGCACTACCATGAAGAATATCATTCGCGCTTTCGTCGTCGCCCTCACCCTTGCCGGATCGGTCGCTTACACCCAGATCAACGCGTCGGCCCAAACCAAGGTCTCTTTCGCGAAGGTAAGCTCCATGCCGTGCCCTTGCTGCCCTCCGGGAGATCCGAATGCGTGCGGCATGGACGGTAAATAGCACGAAGGTCAATGTGTTAGCTGTCTCTAACACCTGGCAGTTCGCAATTTTTTGCTTGTTTCCGCCCTCGTCATGATCTAGGCTGACGTTGGAACGAGGGCGGAAGATGTCAACCGATCATTTGCTAGTTCAATTCCTGTCGTACCTGGAACCTATTTGCTGCGCCATGGTCTTGTTTGCATTGATTCGAGCCAAGGCATCTCGAACGTTCTCTTTCTTGACGGCTCTTCTTTCAGTGCGGCTTTCCGGTGATATCGCGTGCCTTGTTCTGTTTGCGTTCTGCGGCAAAGGCATAGAAAAGCACCTGGCCTACGACACGTATTTTTATGTGTATTGGTCTTCATACGCGATCGAAGCCGTGCTTAATCTGCTGATTGTCGTGAGTATTTTCCGCTTGGCCATGGCTCCGCTGAAGGGTCTTCAGACACTCGGGATGCTGGTCTTCAAGTGGGCGGGAGCGATCTCTATTGCGATTGCGCTCGGTATTACCATCAGTCCGCATCAGTCCGGCTCCGCCTTCATGGTCGCGATGATCACGCAACTGGAGCAGACATCGAGCATTCTTACGCTTTGCTTGCTCCTCTTCGTATGCTTCGCCATTCGTCCTATGGGACTGTCGTATGGGAGCCGCATCTTTGGCGTCAGTCTCGGGATGGGAGTGATGTCAGCGGTCAGCTTAATCAGCGCAGCCTGGATAAGCCACACGCCGCAGATGTATTCCACTGTAAACATGATTCTTAGGAGCGACGGGTTGCGCATGCCTGCTGCTCTGGTCGGCCTACTTCGCCTTCCCGGAACCGAGGCGCCGCATCATCATGCTGCCCACCACCTCACCATTCCTCCGGTGGAATCAGATCTCCGAGGTTCTCGGCGACGAACCCGGCTTTGTAGCGATAGCCGGCATCCCGCCCGAGGTCTTTGCCCCAGCGGAGCTCGAGGTCATGCGGCGTGCTTCGGCTAAGATGCCAGCGTTGGGAGCGGCTCCCGTGCCGGAAGCGAGCGCAGTGGCGTTGAGATCACTTATCGCCTGATCAGACAGCACCTGAAATGCAAGGGACGTTTGCCGATTCGTGAACGGCTGCTACGCTTGGGCTGCGATTTCGCTTCGTCATGTGATCTCCACTTACGATAGCTCCCACAAGATGACCACATAGCTTGTCACCGTTGCTACTTGATGACGCCGCGATCGCTTGAGGCGATGAAGTCGGCGAGGTATCGGACGTGCTCCGCGTCGGGAGTCTGGTTGAGGGTGGCGCGGATGGTGGCGAGGGCGTCTGTGGTGTTGAGCTTGGAGTGTTGGAGTAGGCGGTACGCTTGGCGGAGTTGCCTGAGCTGTGCGGGAGTGAAGCCGCGGCGCTCGAGGCCGACCTTATTCAGGCCATAAGCGTGGTTGTTGCGCTGGATAGAGGTAAGGGAGTAGGGGAGGACGTCCTGGGTGATGGTGGTGCCGCCGCCGATATAGGAGTAGCGGCCGATCCGGCAGAACTGGTGGACAGGGCAGAGGGCTCCCACAGTGGCGAAGTCTTCGACGATGACGTGGCCGGCGAGGGTGGCGGAGTTGGCAAGGATGCATCCGTTCCCAATGTGTGAATCGTGGCCGATATGGGTGTAGGCCATGATGAGGCAGCCATTACCGATGGTGGTGGTGCCGCCTCCGCCTGGGGTTCCGCGGGAGATGGTGACGTACTCACGGATACTATTGTCGGCGCCAATTTGTAACCGCGTTGGTTCGCCGTTGTATTTGAGGTCCTGCGGGGCGATGCCGAGGCAGGCGAAGGAGAAGATGCGATTGTGCGCGCCAAGGGTGGTGTGGCCGTCGAGGACGACATGAGAGACGAGCTCGCAGTGCTCGCCAAGGATGACGTTTGGACCGATGGTGCAGTACGGGCCTATGGTGCAGGTAGCGGGTATGTGAGCTTCGGGAGCAATGATGGCGGTGGGGTGGATGCCGGGTGTGCTCACGGCCTACTCGGATGCCTGCACGGTGACAGGTTCAGCTGAAGCCCCAATGGATGGGACGGGTCTGACCGGGCGGGGAACAAGCTGACAGGTGACCGTGGCCTCGCAGACGAGCTTGCCCTCGACGGTGATAGCGCCCTGCATCTTTACGGCGCGGCTACGCCAGTTGAGAACGTTGACCTCGATGCGGAGCTGGTCACCAGGTGTGACGGGGCGGCGGAAGCGGGCGTCTTCAATGCCGGTAAAGACCATGAGCTTGGAGTCGCGGTCGGGGATCTCGGTGAGAAGAAGAGCGCCGCCGGTCTGGGCGATGGCTTCAACCATGAGGACGCCGGGCATGATGGGGTAGTCGGGGAAGTGGCCCTGGAAGTGGGGCTCATTCATCGTGACGTTTTTGATCGCGACAATACGTTTGCTGCGCTCGATCTCGAGCACGCGATCAATGAGAAGGAAGGGATATCGATGCGGCAGGATCGCCATGATCTCGAGGATGTCGAGTGTGGTCGGCTGCGGGGCTGGCTTGTAGATTAGGTGGGGAGTCACTCATGGCAGGGATGAGTATAAACGCATGACTTCCTGAAGTTGAGCTTGCGACTAGAAGCGACACCTCAAATGGGCTCAAGATGACAACCTCGAATTCGAGGCGAGATGGTAAGAAGGAGAGCGACGCCTCGGTTGCCATCTCCTGCTACTTCTTCACGAGGATGTCGGCGTTGAAGGTGTCGGGGGATAGCGGGACGTTGTACTCGACCTTGGTAAGGAAGCGCTGGTTGATCATGTCACCGTTGCGATAGCGGGTCAGGGTGAGGGGGGTGGGGAGGCCGTTGAACGTGTGATAGTCGTCGTACTCTTCGCGGTCTTCGTCGTGGTCTTGGAACTGCTGGTTACGCCACTCAAAGGTGCGGGCGAGGGGGAGATGGGTGGTGACGTCGAGCTCGATGGTGACGGCGTCGTTGTTGTCACTGAGCACGGTGAGCTTGTCGGCGAGGTGACGCGCGACCATGCTGGTGCCTTCCGCGATGACGATGACGCCGGGAGCTTTGAGCCAGGAGAAGACGACGGCTTCGATGGAGTGATTACGGCGTCGGAGATAATCTTCGACCTGCTCCTTGGGAAGGTGATTTTTACCTTTGTAGGTAATCTCATAGCCGCTGTCGGCGGTCCAGATCTGGACGACGTCGATCTTTTTGCCGGGCAGGATCATGCTTTTGTCGGTCAGGAAGCCGATGCGTTCGAGTGGTGGCTGGGTGGCATTGCGGAATTGGCGCTGTTCGGAGAAATCAATGGTGGCGCCGGTAGGTGCGCCGCGGAAGAAGGCCGCGGTGCGTCCGGTTTCGGTGGCGTTCTGCCGGTTGAGCCAGACGGGGCCGCCGAGCGCGGCGATCATCTGGTCGAGGAGTTCGCGGCCGCGCTGCTCCTGGGTCTGGCCGTGGGGAAGGGGCGGGGAGGCGTCCTGGAGGTCGCGGGCCTGCGCGTGGAGGGTGGGTGGCAGGAGTAGGGCAAGCGCGGCTAGGGTGAGGCGGAGGGGCATGGGTACGGTTCTCAGTTCTAGTTTGTCAGTTCTCAATAATCCGCGCGATATCAGCCGGTGAGGACGGCTCCGCCGTTGACGTTGAGGATCTCGCCGGAGATGAAGCCGGCGTGGGGGGTGCAGAGGAAGAGGATGGGGGCGGCGATCTCGTCGACGTGTGCGGGGCGGCCGAGGGGTATAAGGGACATCGCCTTGTTGGACGTTTCGGGGTCTTTGAGGGCAGCTGCGGACATCTCGGTCGCGACCCAGCCGGGAGCGACGCAGTTGGCGAGGATGCCTTTGGGCGCAAGCTCGGAGGAGAGGCTTTTGGTTAAGGAGATGAGGGCCCCCTTGGAGGCAGCGTAGTCGGAGTGGTAGGCCTCGCCGCGCTGGGCGGCGGTGCTGGCGACCAGGACGATATGGCCGCGGGGGCCCTTTGCGGGTGCGGGCTGCCCGAGCATATGGGCGGTGGCGGCCTGGACGAGACCGAAGGTGCTGTCCAGGTTGATGGCGAGGGTTCCGCGCCATTGCTGGATGGGCATGGTGTCGATGGGCTGCTCGTGCGCAGGCCAGACGCCGTGGTTGACGACAAGAATGTCGAGCGAGCCAAGAGCGGTAATGGCCGAGGCGACCAAAGCCTGACCGTGCTCCGGGAAGGCGAGGTCCTGCTGGATGGCGATGCAGTCTGGGTCGCCGCCGAGTGCGTTGACGAGGGCTTCCGCCTGCTCGCGGGCAGTTTGGTAGCTGAACGCGACCCGGGCTCCGGCGTCCCGGAAGAGGCGAACGGTGGCGGCTCCTATGCCGCGTGAGCCTCCGGTAATGAGGGCGGTGCGGCCGGCGAGCGAGAGCGGGACGCCGGCGGCTGAGGAGTTGTGCATAGGTTGACGCTACCCAAACATCTTATGGACACGCAAGCCGGATGGAGCGATTCTGGTTGGGAGGATTCGGTTTATGAGCAAGGTGATCGTCGGTGTGAGAGTTCTGCTGGGATTTATGTTCTTCTTCTTCGGGCTGAACGGCATTCTTCATTTCCTGCCGGCGCCACCCATGCCGGATAACGATGCCGCGCGGCTGTCGGCGATCCTGATGCATAGTCACTGGATGACTTTCGTGGCGCTGCTGCAAGTGATTGGCGGCCTCCTGCTGCTGGTGGGGCGCTACGTTCCTCTGGGGCTGGTGATCCTGGCTCCGATCATTGTGAACATATTGCTCTTTCATCTTTTACTGGCGCCGAAGGGCGTCGTGCCGGGGCTGCTTACGGCGTTGCTGGAGGTCTTCCTCCTATGGGCGTACCGCAGGAGCTTTCGGAGTCTGTTCGATGCGGCTCCGGAGGTGGGGTAGGCCCCCGGGGTGGTCGTTTGTGCGCAAAATATTGATGCCGTTGAAGTTAGGTGCGTACTCAAGCTCAGATCCCGCAATCTTGGTGCAGCGGTACGGTCCAGGCCATCTAAGAAACCTCTCTTGGGACGCCCGAGGTTGTTTCGAAGGTTAACCGCCTGAAGGTTCCAGTCGTGCATTCCGATGCGGACTCGAACAGAGAGTCCTCGCTCTCTTTTTCAGGGTCTATATCTATTCTAATGAGTGCGGCCCGAGATTGCGCCAAGTGGGCGTGAATCGCGTAGGAGCTGTGCCTATCTGAGCCCCACAGCAGCATCAGACGGCTGCGACGGGCTAGCGAGCGCGAAAATGCATTTGGATGGAGAGACGATTGTGGCCATCGCGACGGCTCCGGGACGGGGCGGCATTGGCGTGGTGCGGCTGTCGGGCGAGCGGGCGCATGAGATTGCGGCGCCGATGCTGCGGCTGCGGGCGCCGATGGAAGCGGGACGGGCGCAGTTCGGGTATCTGCTGGATGGCGCGGAGGCGGTGCTGGATGAGGTGGTGGTGACGTACTTCGCGGGACCGCGCTCGTATACGGGCGAGGACGTGGTGGAGGTGGCGGCGCATGGGTCGCCGGTGGTGCTGGAGGCGATTGTGCGCGGGTGCCTGGCGGGGGGCGCACGGCTGGCGCAGCCGGGAGAGTTTACGCAGAGAGCATTTCTATCGGGACGGCTGGACCTCCCGCAGGCGGAGGCGGTGAACGACCTGATCCGGTCGACGACGCTCTACCAGGCGCGGACGGCGGCTAGCCAGATCGGCGGGGCGGTGTCGCGCGAGGTGCAGCCCGTGAAGCAGCAACTCGTGAGCTTGATGGCGACGATGGAGGCGGGAATCGACTTTGCCGAGGACGACATTGATGTGCTGCCAGCGGCGGAGATTGTGGGGCGGATTGACGAGATGGGCGGACCGCTTCGGGCGCTGGAGCGGAGCTATAGGTATGGGCGGGTGGTGCGGGATGGGTTCCGGCTGGCGATTGTGGGCAGGCCGAACGCGGGCAAATCTTCGCTGTTCAATGCGCTGATCCGGCGCGAGCGCGCCATTGTGACGGCGGCTCCGGGGACGACGCGCGATACGGTAACGGAGACGGTTGCGATGGAGGGCGTGCCGGTGGAGCTGGTGGATACGGCGGGGCTTCGGGCGCATGGAGGGACCGAGCGGCTCGATGAGGCGGAGGTGCTGGGGATTGCGCGGTCGCGGCAGGCGATGGCGGACGCGGATGTGGTTCTGCTGGTGCTGGATGGAACGATCGCCGTGCATGCGGAGGATCTGGCGATCCTTGAGCGGGCGGATGGGCGGCTGCTGGTGGTGCGTAACAAGAGCGACCTGTTTGGGGGGGAGAGATCGGGGGTGGTGGACCGCGCCCATGACGGTGGGGCTGTCATGAATGGGGTGCAGGTGGTGGAGACGTCGACGAAGACGGGGGCAGGGCTGCCGGAGCTGCGGTCGGTGATTCTGCGCGCGGTTCGTGGAGATGGGGCGACGCGCGAGGGTGGGCTGCTGACGAATCTGCGGCAGCACGAGGCGATCACGGGAGCGCTGGCGGGGCTGGCGGAGGCGCGCGCGGCGGTGAGCTCGGGACTGCCGCACGAGGTGGTGCTGCTGGATCTTCGGCGGGCACTGGATGGGCTGGATGCGCTGACGGGGACGACGGCCACGGAGGATATCCTGCGGCTGATCTTTTCCAGTTTTTGTATTGGGAAGTAAGATGCTTTGGGATTTGGGCTAGGTCAGGTCGGCTCGTTTGGGAATGCGGGGCTTGGCGATTTGCCTGTGGCGTTTTATCGCGGGCATTCCTGGGTGAAAGGTACTGGCTGTGGGGGCAGGGCGATGGGTTTCGGGCTTCTTCGCTGCGCTCAGAAGGACAGCAGTTGAGGAATGGCAGTACAGGGAACGACGGCGGTGGGGATGGCAGCACAGGGAATGAAAGTGGTTGGCAGCGCTTGAGGGATGACGGCACTATGTACATCCGCGCTCTCAAGGCCTGCGCTGCAGACTTTTGCTCTTAGACAAGCTCAGGTGAAGTCATAAAGTCGACTTTTGATGATCTGTACCCCAGACGGCAGACCGGGCTCGAGACCGCATGCATTATTTATCGATGGACACTACCGAACCTCGGATCGTCTACGCGGAGAGAATGGCTAACAGCATTGTTGTGGGGTTCGATGACGGCAGGTCTGCGGTTTACTCGGCTTCTCTCCTCCATACCATCCGGAGTCAAGCGAAAGAAGTGATTGAGGTTCAGGATGAAGAAGCTACTTCTTCTCAGGGCTAGTTGCGACCAGTTCGCTTTTAGCGATGTTTTTCTCTTCGACTAAGCAGGATGCCAGGGTTCTGCGGAAGTGAGCCCCTTAAGCAGGACGGAAGCACTTTGCGGATGGGAGTCCGTTGCTGAAACATTCCGGATGGAAGTAGAGTCGTGTGCATGTTCCTTTCAAAATGCGCTGTGTTGGCGCTGGTTGCAGCGGGTGCGTGCGCACCTGAGGGTGTTGCACAACGGCGCGATAAGAGAGTTCGAACGGTGGCGCCGGCCGTGGTGCCGATTGGGGTGGCGACGCGGGCGGAGGAGCGCTGGGCGGATAAGACGCTGAAGCGGATGACGCTCGAGGAGAAGATCGGGCAGATGATCGAGGTGCGCGGGATCATGGGGTTTTACAACGCCGATGATCCCGAGTGGAAGCAGCTGATTGAGGATATTCGCAGGTATCACCTGGGGGCCGTGCACCTGTCGGTGAAGACCGATGGGCCGCTGCTGCTGCGCACGGAGCCGTATGAGGCGGCGATGACGACGAACCTTCTGCAGGAGGAGACGCACGGGAAGGTGCCGCTGATCTTTTCGGCGGACTTCGAGCGGGGGGCGTCGATGCGGTTGAACGCGATCGAGTATTTTCCGCATGCGATGGCGTTTGGGGCGACGGGGAATCCTGCCTATGCCGAGCAGTGGGGGAAGGTGGTTGCGGAAGAGTCGCGGGCACTGGGAATTGCGTGGAACTTTTACCCGGTTGCGGATGTGCAGATCAATCCGAAGAACCCGGTGATCAATACGCGTTCATTTGGCGAGGACCCGGCCGCGGTATCGGCGATGGTGACGGCGTATATACGCGGATCGCATGAGGGCGGGATGTTGACGACGCTGAAGCATTTTCCGGGGCATGGTGATACGGATACCGACTCGCACCTGGATGTGTCGCGGGTGAATGCGCCGATGGAACGGCTCCGTGCGGTGGAGCTGCCACCCTTTGCGGCGGGGATCGAGGCGGGATCGGATGCGGTGATGATTGCGCATGTGGCGTTTCCGGCGCTGGAGCCTGATCCGAACAAGATCTCTACCATTTCGTACCGAGTGGTTACGGGGCTGCTGCGCGATCGGATGGGCTTCAAGGGCGTGATCGTTTCGGATGCGCTGGAGATGCGGGGATTGACGAAGCTGTACCCGCCGGGAGACGGGAATCCTGCGGGGCGCGCGGCGGTGGATGCGGTCAAGGCGGGACAGGATTTTCTGGAGCTTCCGTCCGATCTTGCGGGGACGTA
The DNA here is from genome assembly GCA_963778445.1 of uncultured Acidobacteriaceae bacterium. Lineage (GTDB taxonomy): Bacteria > Acidobacteriota > Terriglobia > Terriglobales > Acidobacteriaceae > Edaphobacter. The sequence continues at coordinate 1,451,007 of CAVZUG010000001.1, forward strand.
TACCGGTCTGCTCAAGGCGGTGAAGTCGGGTGAGATCTCGCGAGCGCAGGTGGATGCGAGCGTGCGGCGCCTGCTGCTCCTGAAGGCGAAGGTGGGATTGGACGCGCGCGGGGGCGGCCTGGTGGATGTGAAGGAGGTGCAGTACCACGTGGGCAAACCGGCGAGCTATGCGCTGGCGCAGGAGGTGGCGGACCATGCGGTGACGCTGGTGCGCGACGACAACCATATGCTTCCGCTGCAGCGTGAGGCGGCGGGGCCGCTGCTGCTGGTGCTGTTTGTAAGCGATGTGCATGGAGAGGATGGGCGGGTGCTGGAGCGGCAGATTCGAGCGCGCGTGCGGGACGTAAGGGTGGTGTATGTGGACCGGCGCAATGCGGGGCTGCAAGCGGATGCGGTTGCGGCGATGCTGCCGGATGTGCGGAGGGTAATTGCGGCGGTATACAGTGTTCCGCAGCCGGGGCAGGCGGGAGTGGCGCAGACGGGCTTGAATGCGAGCGCGATGCGGGCCACGTCGGGAGTGATCCTGCAGAGGATCTTGGACACGGCGGGTGAGCGAACGGCGGTGCTGGCGATGGGGAGCCCGTACCCGATCCTGGACTTCACGGGAATGCGGAGTTACGTGTGCACGTATAGTCCGGTGGAGAGTTCAGAAAGAGCGGCGGCGAAGGCGCTGTTCGGCGAGATTGCGATCCATGGGAAGCTGCCGGTGACGCTGCCGGATGTGGCGAAGCGCGGGGAAGGGATGGATCGTGAGGCGGTGAGTTCAGTGCGGGCGGGACACTAGGTTCCGCTGCTTCTGGTGAGGGTGAGGACGGCGACGGAGTCGGGCGGTAGGGTGACCGTGCATGTGGCTGCGCAGGGCACGGTGGCATGGGTGGGGATGACGGCGCTGGGTTTGCTGAAGCTGTTGCGCGTGGTGAGCGGGGAGGCGTGCAGCAGGTCGAGGGTGGCGGTGCGGGTGTGGGGGAAGGATTTGATGGCGAGGTGCAGGGTGGTGCTCTTTTCGCGGTCGGCGTTGGAGGCTTTGAGGAAGAGCTTTGTGCCGTCGGCGGAGCGGGTGGCGATAGCGTCGATGGTCTTCGTGCCGGGCTGGAGATCGGGTGAGTCGAGCGTGGTGGCGAGGCGGTCGGTGCCGGGGTGGTCGGCGTACATTTTGAGCGCGTAGAACTGCGCGGTGCCGTAGATGCGGTCGCGGCTGGCCTGGATGATGCCGCCGACCCAGCCGTTGAGCAGGTCGGAGATGCAGTTGGATTCGACGGTGTCGCCCTCGCGCTCGAAGCCGTTCATCATGCGCGCGGCGTAGACGGCGCCCTCCATGGACTGAATAGTGGCGGCGTCATAGAAGAGGTTCCACTCATTGACGATCTGGTGGATGTTGCGACCGGGAGCGAGTTTTGCGATGAGGTCGCCGGTGTGGCGGTAGCTCTGCTCGAACTCGCCGGCACGGGCCATCATGGCGGCGCGCGGATTGGGGCTGGAGGCGTTCTGGCTGAGCTTGGTGTAGTCGTGGATGGCGAGGAAGTCGATCTCGGGGCCGGCGACGCGGAGGACGGCGGAGTTCCACTCGTCCTGGTGGGGCATGATGCCTTCGCCGACGGCGATGAGTTTGATGGAGGGATCGACGGCGCGCATGGCTTTGGCGTAGGTGACGGCGGAGTGCGCGTAGGCTTCGGCGGTGACGTGGCCGCGGACCCAGCCGCCGAAGATCTCGTTGCCGAGCTCCCACTGCTTGACGTTGTAGGGCGCGGGGTGGCCGTTGGCGGCGCGCATGGCTCCGTACTTCGAGGATGCGGGGCCGTTGACGTACTCGACCCAGGCGGCTGCTTCTTCGGGGGTGGCGCCGTTGCCTTCGACGTTGACGGTGATGGAGGGCTCGATGCCGAGGCGTGCGCAGAGCGCGAGGTACTCGTCGGTGCCGAGGTCGTCGGGCTCGGGCGCGTTTGACCAGGCCTTGTTGATCCAGACGGGGCGGAGATCGCGGGGGCCGATGCCCCACTGCCAGTGATAGTCCTGGGCGACATTGCCGCCGGGCCAGCGCATGAAGGACGGGTGGAGTTTGGCGATCATGGCTTCGGAGTCGGCGCGGACCTCGCGCTGGGCGGTGGAGGGTTCGAGCGAGACCTGGTCGAGGTAGAGGGTGCCCTTGCCATCGAAGAGAAAGGTAAGTTTGGCAAAGCGGTCGGACTTGCGCGGGGTGAGCTGGAACCGGTACTGCCGCCACTCGACTCCGGATGCGGGCTGGAGGATTGCCTGCGCGTAGGTTGCCCCGTCGGTGTTGTCTTCCTCGAGCGCGGCGGTAATGCTGCCGGTGTAGCCTTCCGATGCGGGGGCTTTGAGCCATATGTAACCGATATAGGTCTGATTGGCGAGAATGGAGAGGCGACCCTGGGAGAGGCCGCGACGCGCGTCGGAGATGTCTCCGGGGGCGAGGGTGACGCGGAGGGAGTGGTTAGGGGAGTTGCCGGCCAGGCTGAGTTTCGGATAGGCCTCCGCCGTGGTCTGCGCGAAGCGGATGGCGCCGACGTTGTCGTTGCGCTCGTCGGGCTCCAGACGCCAGCCGGCGGGAAGGCCGAGGTAGTCGGGGGCTTCTTCGAAGGAGCGGTCGTGGACCATTTCGGCGGTCATGCCACCCTTCACGTCCTCGGCCATCATCTCGACGAAGGAGGCGACCATGCGCGGGCTGACGTGGTTTTCGACGCGCGAGGCGTCGATGGTGACGGTGGCGGTCTCCGTGGCTTTCTGGGCGAGGGCGGCGGAGGCGGTGAGCAGGAGGAGGGGCAGCAGGTTCTTCATTCGGGCCTCGTGGATGCGTCGGTGAAGCGGAGCGTGTCTCGGATGTGTTTCTGCCAGTAGGGCCACTCGTGGCCGCCGGGGAACTCTTCGTAGGTGTGGGGGATGCCAGCGGATTCGAGGGCTGTGTGGAGGCGGCGGCTGCCTTCGATTAGGGAGTCATCGATACCGCAGTCGAAGCGGAGTTTTGGAAGGTGATCGCGGTTCTTCTGAAGCCAGTGGAGGGTGGTCAACTCTTCACGGGGGGCGCAGGCGAGGTATGGGGTGAGCGGCTCGTCGATGAAAAGCTGCATGTCTGAGATGTCGGTTATGGCGGAGTGGGCGGAGATCGCGGCGAAGCGCTCGGGGAATTTCCCGCCCAGACGGAGCGCGCCGTAGCCGCCCATGGAGAGTCCGGCGATGACAATCTTTGCGGCGGGATCGAGATGGGGGGCAGCGAGGCGCGCGATGACGGGGACTTCGTCGACGATCCAGCGCTCGGCGTCTTCGCCGTTCGGGTGCGAGAGGTAGGCGCTGCCGTGGCGGGTAAGACCGTCCGAGGGCATGGCGATGACAACGGGTGCGATCTCGCGGGTGTCGATCATGCGCTGTGCGGTGCGGTGGGCTCCTGCTTTTTGGGACCAGACCCAGTGGCTGCCGTAGACGCCGTGGAGGAGGATGAGCAACCTGTGGATCGGCTGCTGGGTGGAGGGGATCCAGACCGAGACGTCAGCGCGCCGGCGCAGGGCGGGGCTCCTGACCGTGACGGTGCGGAGGCCTTCGTGCTCGTAGACGCGGTCGGAGAGCTCGATGGTGGGGAAACGAAGTTTGTCCGGAGAACTTTGATCGGATGTTTGCGGCATGATCCAGGGTTCCTCAGAGGGTATGTGCCGGGCTTTCAGCCTTCTGACTTGTTGGGGTCCGTACCTGGGGCTTCGGCCCAGGCTGTTACAGGTCGGGCATCCAGCCCGAAAGACCCTGAGCTAAATCGTGATTCTGAGCGAAGCCAGGAACCCCTGTATTTGCGGGCTGCAGTACACCTCGGGGCAAACAGCTCGTATTTCCGAGTCTTCATGTGAAGACGAGGACTCCTTTGGCGTTGATGCCGGCGTGCATGTCGGCGAAGGCCTGCGGGAGGGCGTCGAGCGGGTAGCGGCGGGTCACCATGCGATCGAGCGGCAGCTGGCCGCTGCGGTAGAGGTCGATCAGAAGCGGGAAGTCGCGCTGTGGGCGGCAGGCTCCGTAGAGCGGATTGATGTAGATCTTGTCCCACTCGAAGAGCTCCATATCGACGGGAACGACCTGCTCGATGCCGCTGACGCCGACGGCGGTACCGGCGCTGCGGATCATACTGAGAGGCGCGGGACCGAGCTCGGGGACGGCGGTGCATTCGAAGGCGAAGTCGGCTCCGCGGCCGCCGGTGCGGCGCCTAATCTCTTTTGCGGCTTCGAGGAGGCCCTTATCGTTGCGATCGGCGAGCAGGGTTTCGGTGGCGCCGAACTGCCTTGCGAGCTCGAGACGCGCGGGGTTGATGTCGATTGCGATGATGCGTGCGGCGCCGCAGTGGAGCGCGCCGAGCATGGCGCTGAGGCCGACGCCTCCGCAGCCGAGCACGACGACGGTGCTGCCGCGCTCGACCCCCGCGGCGTTGACGGCGGAGCCGAAGCCGGTCATGACGGCACAGCCCATGATGGCGGCGACGTCGAAGGGTACGTCCGCGTGAAGTGGGAGGACGGCGGCCTCGGGAACGACGGCGTGGGTGGCCATCGTGCCGAGCGAGAAGGAGGCGTTGATAGCACCGGCTGCACTGTGGAAGCGTGCGTCGGGGACGGAACCGCGGTCTTCGCAGATGTTTTCTTTGCCGCGCACGCACTGAAAGCAGACGCCGCACGGGATGGCCCAGTTGAGCATGACGCGATCGCCGGGGTGGAAAAGGGTGACGCCCTCGCCGGCGAGGACGACCTCGCCTGCGCCCTCGTGGCCCATGATGATGCGGCGCTTCCATTGGAGCGAATCCCAGTCGGTATGGCAGACGCCGCTGGCTTTGATGGCGACGAGGACTTCTCCGCGTTGCGGTGGGTCGATGCCGATGGTCTGCGATGGAGAAGGTGCCGTCACCTTCGGCTACAGCGGCTTGCACATGCGATCCTCTCGTGCATCGGCTACTCCACTCTCGAACCATCGTGCGGGTCGCCGGGGCCGGTTCGGGGCCAGTAGAAAAAGGTGTAGGCGCCGCCGACGAGGAGGAGCGCGACGCCGGCCCAGAACGTAGCGTGCTTTGCGGCGAGAACGGTGGCGGGTGGATGCACCCACTGGTAGACGCCGGCGGCTGTAAGCAGAACGCCGTAGAAGGCGAGCAGAGCGCCGATGTAGAACCAGACTTCGAAGGTCTTACGCATGGTGGGCGTGCCTCATCGGAAGAGCCATTGCAGCCAGAGGAAGACGAGGGCAGCGGCTCCGGCCCAGAAGACGGGCTGCTGGACGAGTGGGTAGCGTCTCCCCTCGGGCATCGCGGTGCAGCCGTAGACGAGGCCGTTGAGGGATTCGGCCGGTTGGGGGCGGGTGATGAGGCTGACGGCGACGGTGACGATGACGCAGAGGAGCCAGGACCAGAGCATGCGATAGAGGGTCTCGGCCATGGGCTGCGCGTCGGGCGAGAGCGCGAGGAGCTTGAGGGCGGAGGGCTGCGCCTGCACCCAGGCCCACATGCCGATGGAGGATCCGGTGCCTGCGAGCAGTCCCCAGAAGGCCCCCGGACCGGTGGCGCGCTTCCACAGCATGCCGAGGATGACTGTGCCGAAGAGCGGCGTGACGAAGAAGGAGAAGAGCGCTTGCACGTACTCCATGATGGAGGAGAAGTGCATGGCGAAGTAGGCGGTGCCGATGGAGACGAGGACGCCGAGGATGGTGCTCCAGCGGCCGACCTTGAAGCATGTGTTCGTCGGTGCTCTGCGGACGTAGCAGAGGGCGGTAGATGTCGTAGCTCCAAACGGCGGAGAAGGCGCTGACGTTGCCGGCCATTCCGGACATGAAGCCGGCGATGAGTGCGGTGATGCCGAGGCCGAGCAGGCCGGGACCGGCGTAGCGGATGAGCAGCAGCGGAAGGACCTCGTTGTAGGTGTGCTGTCCGGCGCGGGCTGCGCCTTCGCCGACGAGAGCGAGGCCGGCGTTGGGAAGGACGGCTAGGCCGATGAGGCCGGGAAGGATGACGATGACCGGCACGGCCATCTTGAACCATGCACCGATGATGGGAGCCATCTGCGAGCTGCGGAGATCTTTCGCGGCAAGGATGCGCTGGACGACGAGGAAGTCGGTGGTCCAGTAGCCGAGGCCGCCGACAAAACCGAGGCCGAAGACAATGCCGGTCCAGTGGACGCCCATGCTGTTGCCTTTGAAGTGGCCGAGGGTCGTCCAGAGATGCAGATAGCCGGAGTTGCCGGTGAGGCCCGCGGCGGCGTTGGCGAGGATGCGCTGCTTGAGGCCGCTCCAGCCGCCGGTCTCGATGAGGCCAAGGATAGGGATGACGAGGGCTCCGGCCCAGATGAGAAAGAACTGCAGGACCTCGTTGAGGATGGCGGAGCGGAGGCCGCCGAGCGTGACGTAGACGGCGACAGTGACGGAGGAGACGAGGATGGAAAAGGTGAGGTTCCAGCCGAGGACGACCTCCATGACCTTGGCCATGGCGAACATGTTGATGCCGCTCATGAGGATGGTCATGCCGGCGAAGGAGAAGGCACTGAGCGCGCGTGTGGGCTCGCCGAAGCGCAGTTTGAGGTAGCCGGGGACCGAATGCGTGCGCGAGATGTAATAGAACGGCATCATGACGAGCGCGAGGAAGAGCATGGCAGGGACCGCGCCGATCCAGTACCAGTGCGCGGCAAGAAAGCCGTACTGGTAGGCGGCGGCGGCCCAGCCCATGAGCTCGAGCGCACCCATGTTAGCGGCGAGGAAGCTGACACCCGCGACCCACGCGCTCATCTCGCGGCCGGCGAGAAAGAAGTCCTCGCTGGTGTGGGTCTGCGCGCTGCAGAAGGAAGCCGAGACCGAGCACCGCCGCGAAGTAGACGACGATGACGGTGGTATCGAGCCAGTGCAGGGGCACAAGGCGCGTTTGCAGGATGGCGGCGAGGGTCACGCGGCTCCTGCAGAGTAGAGGACGGGATTGAGCGGTGAGGCGACCTGCTGACCGACTTCGATACCTGGGCACCAGCGTGCGATGTCGTTGACCTGGTTTTTGTTTTTGGGAAGGACGAGCGTCATGTTCTCGTCCATGTAGATCATCGTCATGACCTCGCGGGCACGGTCGGTGGAGTTTGCGCCGGCGCGGTGAAAGGTCCAGCCGGCGTGGAAGCTGACGTCGCCCAGATCAAAGCCGGAGTCTTCGAGATGGAAACTGTGGAGCGCCTCCTTGAGCGTAAGTTCGCTCTCGTCGCTGATTTCGAGGTCGCGGCCGATCTGGAAGCGATGGCTCTTCTCGCAGAAAGCGAGCGGGCCCATATCTTGCGGGGTCTGCTGGAGAGGCACCCAGGCGGTGACCATCTTGTCGCTCGACACGGGCCAGTAGTACTGGTCGGCGTGCCAGGGGGTTATGCCCCCACCGGGCTCCTTGTAGAGGGCCTGGTCGTGATAGATGCGAACGCCGGAGGCCCCCATGAGCTCTGCCGCGATGCGGGCGAGGCGCTTGCCGAAGACGAACTCGTGGACTTCGGGCGATTCGGTCCAGAGATTCATGATCTGGAGGAAGGCTTTGCCGTAGGTGGTGCGCTGCTCTAGCGGGACGGCATCGGTGGAGAGCTCGGCGACACGATCGTGGATGCTGCGGCGATAGTGCTCCAGGAGCTCGGGGGAGAGGACTTGATGGAGTTTGATGTAGCCGTTCTCGTTGTAGAAGGCGATCTGCTGCTGTGTGAGCTCGAAGGGGGCGTCGAGCTCGGCGCGGATGGCGGCGGGCGTGGATTGGAGAGTGATGGCCATTGGGGTCCTCCGATTGCTGAAACGCTTCAGCAGAAGCATCCTCCAACCGGGGCTGCGGTGTCAACATGCATTCCGCTCGGGTAGTCTGGACGGGTGAAGCGATCCCCTGCAGGCGGCGGGAAGAAGGGAACGGGTGGCGCGCGGGCGCGGCGCGTTGCCGGCGGCACGGTTGCGCGGGTGCGGATTGGGGATGTGGCGACGTTGGCGGGGGTGTCGCTGGGAACGGTCTCGGCGGTGCTGAACGAGAATGGCCGCGTCAGCACGGCCACGCGCGGGCGTGTGCAGCAGGCGATCGCGCATCTTGGATACAGCCCCGACCTATATGCGAGCAACCTCGCGCGACGGGAGACGCGGGTGTTTGGAGTGATCGTGTCCAGCCTGCAGAATCCGTTTTTTGCGGAAACGGCGCAGGCGATCGAGGAGGAGGCTGCGCGGCGTGGCTTTCAGATATCATTGGTAGTTACAAATTTTTCTCCGGAGCAGCACCGGCTAGTTGTGAGGCAGATGCTGGGAGCTCGCCTGGCGGGCCTGGCGGTGATTACCTCCGAGCACGACGAGCGGGCGCGGGAGATGATTGCGGGCAGCGGGGTGCGCGCGGTGTTTCTGGATAGCGGCCGGGCGGGAGAGAACTCGGCGATTGTGCGGGTGGACTCGCGCGGCGGTATGAAGGCGGCGGTATCGCACCTGATCGAGCTCGGGCATCGCGACCTCCTATTTGTGCGCAACTCGCAGGAGGCGAGCGGGCCGCCGCTGCTGTCGCATCGTCTTCGCGATCAGGGCTTTGCCGCAGCGGTGCGAGGGTATAGCGAGGCCGAGCTGAAGACGACTGTGGTGGATATGCAGGGTCACGGCGCGGATGCCGGCGAGCGGGCCATTGCGGCGGTGTTCGGGCAGGTGAGGTTTTCCGCTGCGATTGCGATTACGGATATGGTGGCAATGGGCGTGTATCGCGGGCTGCAGGCGCGGGGTGTGCGCATTCCCGAGGACGTGTCGGTGGTGGGGTTCGACAATACGTACTTCAGCAGGTTTCTGAATCCGCCGCTGACGACCGTGGATGTGCCGCGCGCTGAGCTCAGCAGGCTGGCGGTGGAGGCGTTGCTGAAGGAGGGTGCACCGAAGCTGACGCACCTGCGTACGAGCCTGGTTCTGCGGGAGTCAACCGCACCTCCTGCGGCGCGCGGAGCGCCCTCCTGAACGCAGGCGCACTTTGGAACCATGATGCGTTGATGGGGGTAAGCAGAATGGAGGGTGCGATGAATCGCAGGACGTTTCTGAACGGAGTGACATGCACGGCCGGTGTGGCTGCAGCGCAAGCCACGCTTGGAGAGCGGTGGGTGCAGGCGGCGGAGAGCGGGGCGGCGGCGGTTCATCTTGCCGTGAATCCGGCGCAGCAGATCGCGTCGATACCGCCGGACTTCATGGGTCTGGGTTACGAGATCTCTTCGGTTGCGGTGCCGGGCCTGCTGAGCGCGAAGAACGCACTGTATTTGCAGATGGTGCAAACGCTGGGCGCGCAGGGCGTGATTCGGGTCGGAGGCAATACCTCGGACTTTTCGACCTTTGAAGCCAAGGGCCAGCCGCTTTCGTCGCCCGAGGGCAAGGGGGGCTCGGTGGTGAACGATGCGGTGATTCGCGACCTCGGGACGTTTCTGGAGGCGACGGGATGGACGCTGATCTGGGGGCTCAACCTGGGCAATGGAACGGCGGAGAATGCGATTGCGGAGGCCAAAGCCGTGACTAAGGCCGCGAAATCGCGGCTGCTGGCGTTCGAAATCGGCAACGAGCCAGACCTGTTTCCGCGACGTTTTCGTGAGGCTGGATATGGGTACGACGAGTATCTTGCGGACTGGCGCAGGGACCGCGATGCGCTGCGAAAGGCGTTGCCGGATGCACCACTGGCGGGGCCGGATGTGGCGGGCGCGACAGCGTGGGTGCCGCGGTTCGCGGCCGACGAGGGCAAGGATCTGAAGCTGCTGACGCACCACTATTATCGCGAGGGTCAGAGGCCGACCAGCACGATCGACAAGCTGCTGCATCCGGATCCGAAGCTCGCACCGCAGCTCGCGACGCTGCGTGCGGCTTCGATCTCCTCCGGTCTGCCGTATCGGATCTGCGAGGTGAACTCGTTCTCAGGCGGCGGCAGGCCGGGCGTGAGCGACACGCTGGCCTCGGCGTTATGGGTGCTCGACTATATGCTTACGCTGGCTTCGGCCGGGTGCGCGGGCGTGAATATGGAGACGGGGCTGAACCAGCGCGGGTTTGTGAGCTCGTATTCTCCGATTGCGGATGACGAGCATGGCCACTATGCGGCCTCACCGGAGTACTACGGAATGCTGGCGTTTGCGCAGGCGGGAAGGGGGCAGGTCCTTGAGACGTCCTTCGACGCGGGCGGGCAGAACATCACCGCGTATGCGACAGACCAGGGAAAGAGTGGGATGACGCTTACGCTTATCAACAAGGAGCCGAAGGCAGACTGCGCGGTTGCGATTGATGGGCTGCCCGGTAAGGGTCGTTGTTCCGTTCTCCGCCTTGCGGGGCCCGCGATGGACAGCCAGTCCGGTGTGACGTTTGGCGGGGCCGCTGTGAGCGCTTCCGGCGTTTGGAAGGGCGGGACCCCGGAGGTTTCGCAGGTGTCAAAAGGCAAGCTGAGGATTGCTCTCCCTGCGGCCAGCGCGGCCATTGTGCATTTGTAGCCATTGAAGTTACACACCATCTATGGTGGCCACGATGCCTGGCTGAGGTCCTGCGCTTCCTCCTAGACATGGCCTTAGAGATCTGCGTACGCGAGACTTCTCTAGAATCAGAGGCAGGTTCTTTCCGATGCGATGCGAGCTGCTTTTGCTGACAGCGATGTGGTTTGCCGGCCAGACGCCTTCGGCTGCGCAGGCGGGGAGCGCGGACGCACGGGCGAAGGCTCTGCAGGAATCGGGCAAGTATGCGGAGGCGCGAGACCTGTACGAAGAGGCGCTCCGGAGCGATCCGGCCGATCGCGAGGCGCAGGACGGAATGGCGGTCTCAACCGAGCGTCTTGCGCTGGCGGCGCGCGCGGCCGGGAAGAACGATGAGGCGCTGGCGGAGCTTCTGCGGGCGCAAAAGATGGTGCCGTTGAGCACACGCATTCTCTTCGATCTTGGTGCCTTGGAGGAGATGATGCACCTCTACCATGATGCCGATGCGACGCTTGGAACCCTGGAGAAAGAGGCGCCCGGACAGGCCAACATGCTGTATGCGGTGGCGCGCGTGAAGCTGGACCTTGGGCAGTTTGCGGCGGCGGAATCGCATATGCAGGCGTATCTGAAGCTGCGCCCGTCGGATGCGTCGGCGCACTATGGTCTCGGCAATATCTATCTGCAGGCGGCGGAGCTGGACAAGGCGCGAGCGGAGTTCGAGCGGTCGATCGCGATCCAGCCGTTGCAGACGGAGTCGTACTATCAGCTGGGCCAGGTTTACCTGCAGCAGGATCTCTACCCCGAGGCGGAGCGCAATTTCATGAAGACGCTGGAGCGCAACCCGAAGCATGGTGGAGCGCTGGTGGGTCTGGGAACGTGCTACTTCAAACAAAACAAGTTCGATGTTGCGGCGGGCTGGCTGAGGAAGGCGGTGGAGGCCGCGCCGGAGTATCAGCCGGGCCACTACTACCTGGGTCTGAGCCTGCGGCGGCTAGGAGAGGTTGCGGAGTCGAAGAAAGAACTGGAGATCGCGACGAAGCTTGCGGAGGAAGACAGCAAACGAACTGCGAACAGGCTGCGGTTAAATGAGCCGACCACGCCACAATGACGAGAACGTCAGCGAGAAGTAGTTTTTGTGACCTCCAGATGCGAGCGCAAGCGGATGTCCGATGAGGAGGAGCCGACCATGACGTCGAAGGTGCCGGGCTCGACCGAGAACGCATGTGTGTGCACGTCGTAATACGCGAGCTGCGATGCGGGAAGTGCGAAGTGAATGTGTTTGGTCTCTCCGGGTCCGATGGTTGTGCGCTCGAAAGCGCGAAGGCTCCGGATGGGCTGGACTACGGTGCTTCGTAGTTGATGCGTGTACATCTGCGCGACTTCGTCGCCGGCGCGGGAGCCGACGTTCTTTACGTCGAATGAGACCTCAACCTTTCCCGTGGAGGCGACGGTGGCAGAGGAGAGCTTGAGGTTCTCGTAATGGAAGTGCGTGTAGCTGAGGCCATGGCCGAAGGCATAGAGCGGGACGCCTTTGAAGTACAGGTACGTGTAGCCCTTGGAGACGTCGTACTCGTTTTGCGGGGGAACGCCATCGAGGCTGGCGTAGACGGTGTAGGGTAGGTGGCCGCCGGGGTTGGCATGACCGAAGAGGACGCTCGCGATGGCGGTGCCGCCGGCCTCGCCGGGGTACCAGGCGTCGAGGATGGCGGGCAGGTGGTCTTGTGCCCAGGTGACGGCGAGTGGGCCGGCGTTCATGAGGACGAGGACGGTCTTGGGATTGGCGGCGTAGACAGCTTCCATAAGCTGCTGCTGCGCGCCGGGCAGATTGAGGTTGCGGCGGTCGCGGCCCTCGGCTTCGACGCGAAGGTTCGTGCCCAGGCAGAGGACGGCGACGTCGGAGCGGCGCGCGAGGTCGGCGGCGCGGGCGATGGCTGCGGGATCGGCGGACTCCGTCGAAGCCCGCGCCTTGCTCGTACTCGACGTTGCACGCCGGAGCCGAGCAGGTCGCGGAGCCCGGCGAGCGGGCTGACTTTGCGCGCGGGCTTGCCGTAGTAGTTGCCGGTCTCGTACGCGAGTCGTCGCCGGCGGGGCCGATGACGGCGACGGAGTGGATCGCCTTGCTTGAGCGGGAGGAAGTCCTGGCGGTTGCTGAGGAGCGTGATGGACTCCTGCGCGGTCTTGAGGGAGAGCTCGAGGTGCTGGGGGGAGCGGACTGACCTCGCGGGCCGAGCTTCGAGTAGGGGCTGGTCTCGGGCGGATCGAACGCGCCGAGACGGAAGCCGACGCGGAGAACGCGTGACAGCGCGCGGTCGACGTCGGCCGTTGTCAGGCGGCCGCGCTGGACGAGCGAGAGGGATGTTGGTCTGGAACTGCGGGTCGTCGGAGTCGTTGCCGGCCTTGATGGCGAGAGCGGTGGCGACGACAGGATCTTCGGTGATGTGGTGGGCGGGCTCGCCGTTGACGCGGCCGTTGGTCAGGAGGGCGACCGCGCCGAGATCGTCGGTGACGAAGCCGTCGAAGCCCCACTGCTGCGGAGGATGTCGGTCAGGAGGTAGTGATTGACAGCGTCGGGCGTGCCGTTGATGGCGTTGTAGGAGGACATGACGGACTGCGCGTGCGCCTCGGTGAAGGCGGCCTTCCAGTGCGGGAGCCAGTACTCCATGAGGTTGCGCTCGTCGACCTCGGCGGAGAGACGCTGTCGGCCGGTTTCGACGTTATTGACGGCGAAGTGCTTTACGGTTGCGGCGAGCTTGAGGTGACTTGATGTCGTCGCCCTGCAGGCCTTCGACGTAGGCGACGGCCATGCGGCCGGTCAGGAAGGGTCTTCGCTGAAGACCTCCTGGATGCGTCCCCAGCGGGGGTCGCGGCTGATGTTGATGACGGGCGAGCGATAGACGAGGCCGTGCTTGGAGCGCGGACCGTCGGCCTGGATGTTGTAGAGAGCGCGGGCTTCGTCGGACATGGCGTCGGCGATGGTGTGGACGAGCGCAGGATCCCAGGTTGCGCCCATCGCGATTGCGGCGGGGAAGAGCGTGGTCGGCTGCTTCGACCAGACGCCGTGCAGGGTCTGGTTCCAGCCGCCCCATGCCGGAATATTGAGGCGCGGGATGCCGGTATTGAGGTGGTTCAGCTGTGCCGCCTTTTCTTCGAGGGTCAGACGGCCGATGAGGTCGGCGACGCGCGTGCCGATGCGGCTTTGAGGGATCGAGGTAGGCGGGCGTGCCGGTGTGCTGCTGGGCGGTTGCAAGCTCACGGAGGACGGCGCAGCAGGAGCGAAGAGGGACGTGACGCTTCATGGTTGATCTCCTGCGGAAGTTCCGTAGCGTGTGAGATGTTATGGCTCTAGATGCTTCGCGGCGCGGAGCGGCTCGATGACGGAGGCCATGTCCTTTTCGCCGAAGCCCTTGGCGACTGCGGTCTCGAAGAGCTCTCGGCGCGTTTGCAGCGGTGGTCAGATTGACACCGGCTTCTGCGGCTGCGGCGTGTGCGTAGAGCGAGGTCCTTGGACATCAGCGAAGTAGAAAGTTGACGCTGTAGTCGCGGCTGGTCATGCGTGCGGAGATGCCGGACAGGAGCGGACTGCCGGGAGCGCCGTTCTTGAGGAGGTCGAGCGCTTTGTCGCGGTCGAGACCGCTGCGCTCGATCCAGGCGAGGCCTTCGGCAAGCGAGGCGACCTGCACTCCGCAGAGGAAGTTGTTGATGAGCTTCAGCGTGGCGCCGCTGCCGACGGGCCGAGATGCACGATCTCCTTGCTCATGGCTTCGAGGACGGGCGTGGCGGTTGCGAGCGCGGCATCGGAGCCGCCGACCAGGAAGGTGAGCTGGCCGGCCTCGGCCTGGGCGCGGCTGCCGGTGACGGGCGCGTCGAGCAGTTCGAGCATTGCGAGCCTGCGCGGCGAGCTCGCCAGCTCCGCGATCCAGGCGGGGCTGACGGTGCTGGACTCGATGAGGATGGCGCCCGGCGTTCGACGGCTGCGAGCGCGCCGTTCTCGCCGAGTCCACGCGTCGCGCGAGGCGGCGTCGTCGGCGAGCATGGAGATGACGATGTCGGCGTCCTTGGCGGCATCGGCGGGAGTTCTGGCGACGCGTGGCGCCGCTGCTCGGCGAACGGCTCGGCCTTGGCCGCGGTGCGGTTGTAGACGGCGAGCGGATAGCCGGCCTTGAGCAGGTTGGCGGCCATGCCGCCGCCCATGGTGCCGAGGCCGAGCAGTGCTACTGTTGTGTCCGACATTGTGTGTCTCCTTCGCAGTTCAGCGCTACGCGAGGCGACTGCACGCGGACGGGCTTGTCGATTCGGTTCTTCGATCGGATCGGATTGCGCAGCGGCACGGCCGAAGCCGTCGAAGCTGACCTCGGCGATGTCGCCTTCTCGAAGCTCGATGCCTTCGCCGAACGAGAGAGCGTCGGCGCCAAAGAAGTGCACGTGGACGGTGCCGGGCTGGCGGTGGCCCTCGAACTTGAAGTGATGGTGCTCGAGGTTGGCGAGGCTGTGGCACATGTTTGCTCGCCGGTGGCGATCTGTCTTCTGCCAGAGGATCTGCCCGTCGCGCTCGATGCGCGACCTCGCCCGGGACGTCGTCGAAGTCCGCGCCGATGACGAGCTCCGGGCCGAGGCTGCAGGTGCGGAGCTTGGAGCCGGCGAGGTTGAGGTAGTTGCGCTTCTCGAACTTGTGGTCGGAGAACTCGTTGCCGGCTGCGCATGCCGATGCGGTACGGGCGTGCCGTCGTCGCCGATGAGATAGACGCCGGCGAGCTCGGCTTCTTCGCCTCCGTCTTCGGCGTAGGCCGGGAATGGCGAGCGGCTCGAAGGGCGCGCGCAGGACGGAGCCATCGCCTTTGTAGAACCACTCGGGAGCGATGCCGATCTCGCCCTGCTGCGGGTCGGCCGCCTTCGACGCCCCACTGGAACATCCGCATGCTGTCGGTGATGGGCTCGGCTTCCTCGGGCGGCGTCGGCGACGTGCATGGCCTGGCGCTCTTTCGCGCTGCCGAGATGGGTGAGGCCGGTGCCGGCGACGAGCACGTCGCTGAGGGCTCGCCGGGCACATCGATGGGCGGCGAGCAGACGCCAGGGCGAGCGCGCCGCTCGTAGACGTCGTCGTAGCGAAGCGTCTCGCCCGTGGCGATGCGACTGCGCGTGCTCAGTCAGAGCGACGTTCGTTCGCGAGGCGATGCGCAGGCGAGCTCGTAGACGGAGTCGACGCCGACGAGGCAGCGAAGGTGCGGCTCTTCGACGATGGCGACGCGGCGAGTGTGCCGTCGGTGATCTGAACCAGATGCGACATGTCGTCTCCTCGTGCTCTATTCGATGATCTTGAAGCGCTTGAGCGACTCTTCGTTGACGGTGAGGCCGAGGCCGGGAGTGTTGTCGTCGAGGTCGATGTAGCCGTCGGTCGGGCACAGGCTCGCCGTCGAAGATGTACCAGAAGAGTTCGTTGCCGACCTCGACGTCGACCTTGGGGAAGAACTCGGCGATGGGCGAGTTCAGGCTGGCCATGACGACGTGGTAGTTGTGCATCTGGCCGGCGTGCGGGACGACGGGGACCTGGAAGGACTCGGCGAGCGCGGAGATCTTGCGTGCCTGGCTGATGCCGCCGACGCGGTTGGTGTCGAACTGGATGTAGTCGAGCGCGTTGGCTTCGAGCAGATCGCGGAAGCCGAAGATGGTGAACTCGTGCTCGCCGCCGGCGATGGGGATGCGGCCGTAGCGACTTCAGTTCGCGGT
Source organism: uncultured Acidobacteriaceae bacterium (assembly GCA_963778445.1). GTDB lineage: Bacteria > Acidobacteriota > Terriglobia > Terriglobales > Acidobacteriaceae > Edaphobacter. Next base: position 1,467,143 of record CAVZUG010000001.1, read on the forward strand.
AGCCGCGGGTGTCGTCGGGGATGACGGGCTCTTCGAGCCAGCGCAGGTTGAAGGGCTCGAGCAGCGGGAGCATGCGCTTGGCGTAGTCGAGGGTCCAGCCCATGTAGGCGTCGGCCATGAGGTCGATGCCGTCGCCGACGACCTCGCGGACGGTGCGGACCAGCTCGACATTCTTCTGCATGCCTGCGGCGCCGTCGATCGGGCCCCAGCCGAAGCGCAGCTTCATGGCCTGTGTAGCCCTCGTCCTTGTACTTCTGCGCTTCGACGCGCAGCTCGTCGAGGGGCATGGCGTAGAGGCGGCTGGCGTAGACGGGGATCTTCTCCTTGGTGCGGCCGCCGAGCAGGCGGATAGACGGGCTGCTTCGCGTCTTTGCCGAGCAGGTCCCAGAGGGCGATGTCGACCGCGGAGATCGCGGTCATGGCGACGCCTTTGCGGCCGAAGGCCATGGTGCGGCGGTACATCTGCTGCCACAGGAACTCGGTGTCCCAGGGATCGGCGCCGATGAGCAGCGGCTTGAGGTAGGTGTCGATGCAGCGACTTGGTGACGAGCGGGCGAGAGCGCGGCGTTGCCGAGGCCGACGAGGCCGGTGTCGGTGAAGATCTCGACCAGCACCCAGCCGTGAAAGGCGAAGTTGCCCATGGAGGCCTCGCGGAAGGTGACGAGGTCCATGGGGTTGGTGCAGAAGTGCGGAGGCAGCGGGACGGTCTTGCCCTCCCACTGAACGACGCGCGTGCGAACTTCTGTGATCTTCATGCGCTGCTCTCTATCTCCATGAGGTCGGTGCGTGCGAAGCGGTTGGATCCTGCCGGCGAACAGCAGGATGGCGCAGAAAGCCGATCAGGTGAAAGGTTCCGACGAGGACGAACAGCGTGCCGTAGCCGAAGCCGTGGCCGAGCAGGTAGCCCGGCGACGACGCCGAAGATGGCGCCGCCGATCGCGCCGCCGAAGCCGACGAGGCCGGAGACGGTGCCGACGGCGGAGAGCGGGAAGATGTCCGCCGGGAGGGTCATGATGAGGCCGGACCAGGACTGCTGGCAGAAGAAGGCGATGCTGAAGAGCAGCGATGCGCGAGCTCGACGGGCACGAGCGGCACCAGCATGACGACCGGCATGAACGCGGCGCTGACGCCGAGGGCGATCTTGCGCGCGCGGTCGAGCGAGCGGCCGCGGCGCAGCAGGCGGCTGGAGAACCAGCCGCCGAGGAAGCTGCCGACGCCGGAGGCGGCATAAGGGATCCAGGCATAGTAGCTGACGTGTTTGATGTCGAAGCCGCGGGCGTCGTAGAGGTACTTGGGCAGCCAGAAGAGGAGGAAGTACCAGGCGGAGTCGCTCATGAACTTGGCGAAGACGAGGCGCCTGCACGCTGCGGCATGCGCGATGAGCTCGCGCGAAGCGTGAGCTGGCTCGGCGAGCAGCGCGCGCGTCGAGGGTGTTCGATGGACAGCGCTGCGGGTGTTGGAGCGATAGGTGAGGCTCCACCACAGCACCCACGCGAGGCCCGACGCCGCCGGCAGCGAAGAACACGGTGCGCCAGCCGCTGTGCAGCAGGACAAAGCCGATGAGCGGCGGCGCGAGCACGGAGCCGACGGCGGTGCCGGCGTTGATGATGCCCATGGCGGTGGAGCGCTCGTTCGGGCGCGATCCACTCCGCGACGACGCGCACAGCGGCGGGAAAGCGCGCCGCCTTCGCCCATGCCGAGCAGGAAGCGCGCGCCGAGCAGCAGTGCGAAGCCGGTCGCGAGGCCGTGCAGGGCGCAGGCGAGCGACCACCAGAGCATGATGAGCAGGAAGCCGCGGCGCGTGCCGAGGAGGTCGAGCAGGCGGCCGCCGATCGACGTAGAGCGCGGCGTAGGAGAGGAGGAACGCGGTCTGCAGATAGGAGAACTGCTGGTCGGAGATCGGGATGTTGTGCTGGATGGCGGCGATGGCGACGGGCAGCGTCTGGCGATCGAAGTAGCTGATCGCGATCGCGGCCGTGACCAGCGCGACGAAGTACCAGCGCGAGTTGGAGCCGGCGCGGGCGCTTCTCGTGCGGCGTCCGTATTGCTCAGCTGTGTGCGCACGCGCTGTCATCGTTACCACTTCAGGTGCAGGAGCGAGATTGCCTGCCGCGGCATCTCGGTCGTGAGCACGACTTCGCCGTTCTTGACGTCAAGCCATCGGGCGAGGTGAGCAGTTCGAGCTGCCCGGCGGCCTGCAGCTGCGGCGTACTGCTCGGGCGTGGGATGCTGGGGCGAGCCCATTGCCTTCCACACCGTGTAGGCGTTGCTGTGCGTGTCGTCGATGCGGAAGTGCTCGAGCAGCACCGGTGCACGCCGGCGGGGATGCCGGCGATGGTGACGGTCAGCTGGGCGCCGCGGCGCCGGCAGGTCCGTCGACGTCATGGTAGTTCCAGACGCAGGACCGCGGCCTCGCGATCTGCCCTGGTGGCGAGCGCGTCGACGTCAGGCGCCTGCCGCACGCCGGTGCTGACGAGCGTGTCGAGCGGCGACCTGCCCGGTGCTGGTGGTGCTCGACGCGGTTGCCGGACATCAGTGCGAACATGCGGAAGACGTTGAGGACGGGCTTGTCGACGCCGTTGGTGGCGAGTGAGCGGAAGCCCTCGAAGTAGTCCTTGTCCTCGAACTCGAACGACCAGCTCAGCATGGAGATGCAGGTTGACCTCGTGGCGGTCCTGCAGTTCGAAGAGACCCTTGAACGCGGCGGCGGTGTATGCGGGATAGAGGGTGCCGTTGCGATAGTTGTTGGCGGGGTTGACCTTGGAGGAGCAGGCGGCGCAGCCTTCCGGGTCGGCCTCGCTGATGATGATGGGCAGGTGGATGAAGCTTGGGGTAGTTGGCGACGATCGCGAAGCCTGTGTCGGCGTCTGATCAGCTCGCGGTTGAGGCCCATGCGTGACCTGACCTTCGATCAATCGTGGGCTGGCCCTTGGCGTGGAAGGAGATGAAGTCCATCGGGATGGCCTTGCCGTCCGCCGCGCTCTTGCCGGTAGTTGACGTGCTCCAGGAAGTTATTGAGGAAGGCGTCGGCCTTGGGCGAGCCGGGGCTGGTGGTGGCGGGCCCGCCGACGCGTGCTCCGGGCAGCGCGGCGCGCACACCGGCAACGGCGTAGTCGTAGAGCTTGCAGTAGTCCTCCGGCGTGGCGTGCCAGTAGTCGATGTCCGGCTCGTTCCAGACCTCGAAGTACCACTGCAGCACTTCTTCTTTGCCGTAGCGCTCGACCAGATGCGCGGTGACGACGCGGACGAGCTCGCCCCACTTCGCGTAGTCCTTCGGCGGGATTGTTGGAGCTTGCCGGAGATGGTGCTCTGCGGGTAGTGGACCTGGTAGGGCTCGTGGCGATTGGGCAGGTCGGCGGCGAGATCCTTGGGCATGAAGCCGAGCTCGACCATCGGGCGCACGCCGGCGGCTTTGTACGCGTCGAAGATGTCGTCGAGGATCTTGAAGTCGTAGACGGGCTTGCCGCTCGCATCTTCGCGTGTAGACGTTGGTGGAGCTGAATTTCAGCTCCGCCACGCCGTTGCCGGAGGTGAGCAGATGATGCGCGCGGATGTAGACGGGCACGGGGCTGAGATCGTGCAGTTCCTTCAGCAGCTCGCGGCCGTGCGCATGGTGCGTGTAGTTGCCTCGTCGTAGCCGAACCAGCTATAGATCGGCTTGTAGGGACCGACCGTCTTGGCGAGATCGACCTGAATCGAGACCGGGGCCTCGTGGAGGCGCGGCGGTGCAGGCACCGTGCCCTGCGCCAGCGGCAGCCGGCGCGCACAGAAGCCGATGCGCGCTGAGACGGCGCAATGCAGCAGCTGAAGACCTCCGCGATCGTCCGCTCTCTATGGGTTAGAAGTTGTACTTGAGCGCGAACTGGATATCGCGCGAGGGGACCGACGTGCTGGTGATCTGTCCGCCGGCGGATCGGCGTCGATGGTGGATTCGGCGCGTTGAAGCTGGTGGTGTTTGACAGGTTGAAGAACTCCGCGCGGAAGGACAGAGTGCTCTCGCCGGGCAAGAGCGAAGTTCTTGAAGATGCGAGGCGTCGAACTGGCGGTAGATGTCGCTGCGCAGGGTGTTGGCGCGGACCTGGCCGTAGGTGTAGAGCGGGCTGACGGTGTAACGGGCGCTTATCGAACCACTTGCGCGACGGAGCGCTGGAAGTTGGGAGTTGCGACGCCGCTGGATTAAGTTGGGCCGCTGGCCGCCGACACCGGTGTTGGCGCGGTCGGCGCAGACACGGGCGTATACGGCGTTCCGCTGCGAACGACGATGATGGACTGCAGCTGCCAGCCGCCAAGAGTGCTATTGACGAAGCGATTGGCGTTGCCGATGAAGTGTGCGGCCGCGGCCGAAGGGGAGCTCGTAGCGTCTCGCTGAGCGCGACGTTATGCGGGGTGTCGTACGGGGAGAGAGCATACTCATAGCCGAGGTTGCCGCCGAGCGCGGGGGACTGGTTGAACTGCAGGAACTTGGAGTAGGTGTAGGCCACCAGGGCGTGAGACCGTGGCTTGCACGATGTTCGTATTTGGCCTGCAGCGAGTTGTAGCTGGTGGAGACGTCCTGGGTGTTGAAGGTGATGGTGCCCCAGGGCTGGTAGGGCCGGCGCGCCTGAATGGCGCCGCGGCCCGGCGCGGGATCGTTGAAGTCGTTGGAGCCGTTGCAGGTGGACGCCGTGGTTGCCGACGTAGCCGACTTCGAGCACGTCCTTGCTGGAGAACTGCTGCTGGATGTCGAGGCTGTAGTGCTCGTTGTAGCCCACCTTGAGGTGCAGTCTTGGTGGGCACCAGCGTGGGGTTGGCGAGTGCGGAGCCGAGCGCGGTGCCGAGGAAGAAGTCGGCGAGAGTGCGGTTGGGAACGACGTTCTGCGTCTGGTTACTGCGTTTCAGCGAGGCGGAAGGGGAGGGTGTTGAGGTTGACGCGGCCGCTGGTGCCTTCGGGCTCGTAGAACATGCCGAAGCCGCCGCGGATGACGGTCTTCTTCGAGGCCGAGTAGGAGACGCCGAAGCCGCGGGCCGAACTGATGTCTTATCGGTGTAGGTGAGGTTCAAGGGCAGGCCGGCCTGGCTGCTGGTCTGGATGTATTGGCCGAAGAACTGGTAGGCGGCGGGGGCGGCGAACTGCGCGAGAGGTCCGGGACATCGTCCCGATGCCGGCGACGATGATCGGGCTTGGACTGCGTGGGATCGAAGGTGCCGATCTGGCCCTTGTAGCCGTTGAGCCAGGGCGAGTACTCGTAGCGCAGGCCGGCGTTGATGGTGAGCCGGTCGCTCAGGCGGATGTCGTCCTGCGAAGAAGAACTGCTTGTAGATCTGCTGGCCACCGAAGTTGGCGGCGGGGTAGGCGCGGGAGACGGAGGAGGGATAGCCGAGAAGGAAGTCGGCGTAGGCGTCGCCGGAGGCATTGCCGTTGAAGTTGAACTGGCCGGCGTAGGTCTGGCTGTCGTAGCCGAGCCACTGGTAGTACCGGAAGAGGGCGCCGAACTTGAGCGACTGCCGGCCCTTGAGGATGGTGAAGTTTTCCGTGCCTTCGACAGCCTTGCGGTCCTGAGACTTGGGCCGCTGGTCAAAGGCGGAGCCCTGGAGGGAGGCTGTAGCCGCTGAAGGAGTAGTCGGGAAAGGAGCCGCCGCTGCCGGGGCGAAGCTGCGGCGGAGAGCCCGGTTACGCCGAACTGCGCGTTGTAGTCCGGCCCTTGCAGGAAGGCGGTAGAGGCGCACGTGGCTGGGAAGGTAGTGGACGCGCGCCTCGTTGACCTTGTTGGCGCCGATATTGGTGATGACGCCGACCGCGATGTCCTGGCCGATGGAGGTGAGCGACGGCGGTCTTGAGCGCGGGCGCGGCGTTGGGATCGGTCTCCCGATTGGTGACGTAGATCCAGCGCGCGAAGAGGCGGTTGTGAGAGTTGATGCTGTGATCGAGGCGGACGGTGTACTGGTCGAAGTCGATCGCCTGCGACGGGGACCGAACTGAAGGTGCCGCTCGCGGTGTTCGGGAGCGGGACGTAGTCCTGGATGGCGAGGGCCTGGGGCGAGAGGCTGGCGTGGGAATGGTGTTGTTGGGAAGCGGAGTGCGTACGATGGTGCCGACCGTATCGGCTGCCGGTGGGTGTTGCAGGTGTTGGCTGCCGTGACGGTGAAGGTCTTGGTGGGATCGTAGATGGTCTTGGAGCCGAAGTTGCCGGCGCGCTGTGCGTCACGCTGGCGAACGATGCTGTTGAAGACAAGCCCTGCCGCAGCCGCTGGCCCTCGTAGTCGACGAAGAAGAAGGTCCGGTCCGTGCCGTTGTACAGGTGCGGGATGGTGACGCGGGCCGCCGAGATCGCCGCCGAACTGGTTGCGCTTGAGGATCTGCCGCGTGAGCGCGAAGTAGTTGCGGGCATCGAGCTTGTCGTTGCGGATGAACTCGAAGATGCCGCCATGAAAGCGTGTTGGTACCGCTCTTGGTGGTCGCGTTGAAGAAGGCGCCGCCGCGGTTGTACTCGGCCGAGTACGGGCTCTGCTGGACTGGAGAACTCCTGCAGAGCGTCGATCGAGGTCTGGATAAAGGTGCCGCCCTGGTGCTGCTCGCTGACGTCGACGCCGTCGAGCAGAAACGAGGTGGCGCTGCCGCGAATGCCGCTGATGACGTTGCCGTTGACGACCTCGGGCCGGATGGCGAGGGAGTTGCCGGTGGGCGGCAGGAGCGCGGCGCCGGGTGTCAGCTCCGCCAGCCGGAAGAAGCCGCGGCCGTTCAGCGGCAGATCCGTGAGCTGCCGGTTGGTGATGACCTGGCCAACGGTGGCGGAATCGGTGTGTAAGCAGCGGCGTGGCGTGTCGACCTCGACCGTGGTGGTCGACGAGCCGATCTGCAGCTTGAGGTCTTCGCGAACGATCTGGCCGACCTGCACTTCGATGTTGGAGGTGGTGATGGTCTGAAATCCAGGCGCGGTCACGCTGAGGACGTAATTGCCGGCGCGAGACGGGCGTGATGACGAAGTTCCCGCTGCCGTCGGTGATCGGCGGTCTGCTCGATGTTGGTGTCCGCATTGCGCGACTTTGACCGTGGCGCCGGTGACGACGGCGTCCTGCGGGTCAGCGATCCGACCGACGAAGCGGCCCGACTCTACCTGGGCAGCCGCGGCCCCGGCCAGCAAGGCGGTGACCACGGCAAATGTGAACATCCGAACCGCTCGTATCAGGGGCGTCTTTTGCATAGCTCTCCTCAAAACCAAACACTCACGCCGGCGATCCGGCGAGCATCGGAAGCGGAGCCAAAGGTAGTACCAAACAAAGTTGACTGTCAACAGTAAAGATCGCTCGTCTCTGAAATCATAGTAGAAACCGAAAGACACCACGCGGATAACGCATAACCAGATCCGGCTTCAATCGGAAAAGGTGCTACCGATGTGCAGGCACGTTCTTGCGGGGAATGCATTGACTTTGGCGGTTGCCCACCGCAGTATGGGTGCATGAACCGCCGCAAGATTCCGGCACTCTCACGGTCGGAGCACGCGCTCGACAGCAAGGAAGACATCACGCACCTGCTCATTCTGCGATTCCAGCAGATGCTCAGCGATGGTGTTCTTGTTCCCGGCGCCAAGCTTCCGTCGGAGCGTGATCTGGCCGTGCACTTCGGCGTTGCGCGCTCATCGCTGCGCCAGGCGATGAAGGTGTTGGAGATGATGGGCGTGCTCACCCAGAAGGTCGGCGACGGAAGCTATCTCAATCGCGACGCCTCGTCCGTGCTCTCGATTCCGATGGAGTTCCTATTCCTGCTGGATGACACCACGGTGCAGGAGTTGACGGAGCTGCGGCTCATGGTGGAGCCGGCGCTTGCGGCCAAAGCGGCCGAGCGCGCCAACGCCGACGACATCGCACTTCTGCGCAAATCGATTGTCGATCTCGAACAGAGCAAGGACGACCGGGTGCAGCTCGTCGCTTCCGATCTTCTCTTCCATCGCGGCATCTTTCAGGCGTCCGGCAACCGGCTTATGGGACGCCTGTTTCACGTCATTCACCGCGCCATGCTCGACATGATTATGGTGACGTCGCAGATGGTCGATCTCGAGCACACACTGCAGTTTCACAAGCCGATTCTGCGCGCGATTGAGAAACGGGATTCCGCGCTGGCGCAGCGTCTGATGACCGATCACCTGGCGGACGCCGGCGATCTCCTGCGCAGCACTCACGATCGCGCACGCGATCTGGAGATGCGCAAGCACTTCAGTCAGCCGGCCCCGGAGGCACGGCGGCGCACGCCCCTGGCGGTAATGCCCGAGACCGCCAGGATCGCCCGTTCTTCTCCGAAGAAAAGTGCATCGGCCCGAAAGCGGGGCTGAGCAGCTAAGTCCCTACGCGTTTGCCTCAGCCGGCTGCTGATCCACCGGCGCGTCGCCGTGCAGCTCGATCGCGGTCATCACCGCGTTCGCCACGGACACCAGCATCTCCTTCTGGGCATCCGTCGCCTGCCGGGGCCGCGTATCCAGAACGCATAGCGACCCGATTACCTCGCCGTCATTCGACTTCAGCGGCGCTCCGGCGTAGAAGCGAATTCCCTTCTCTTTCAGGAAAGGATCGTCGGCGAAACGTTCGTCTTCCGCAGTGTCGGGGATGATGAGGCTCGCTGTGGAGAAGACGATCTTGCTGCAGATCGAGAGGTCGCGCTCGGACCCGGAGGTTAGCAGCGTATCTTCCGGCAAACCACACTGCGCCTCCCAGAAGTGCCTCTGGCCATCGGTCACGGTGATAAGCGCGATCGGCGCATCGAAAGCCTTTGCGAGGTTTGTCGCCAGGCGGGCGAAGATGCCCTCCTCCGGACCGTCAAAGACATCGACGTGCTCCATCTCCTGAACGGTCTCGCTCAACGCCTGCTTGGCCTTCTCCTCCGCCTTCGGGCTTGCCTCTGCTTCGATAGTGACCGGACCGGTCTGCAGCAAAGGAATGAGGTAGTCCTTCATCAGCTGCAGCGAACACACCACATGCTGCGCGTCTTCGGTCGGGATGCGGCTGCGGAGATTGGAGAGCTCGCTCTCCCTGCTCAGGATGCATGCGACTACGACAGCCTCCGGCAAGCGCGGGCGGATCTGGTGACAACGCATGCGGATATGCCGGATGGCGTGCGGCGGGATCCCGACAACGCAGATCACGTCCGGTTTTAGCCTGTCCAGAGTCTCCAGCATATCCGGCGTGGAACACTCCGCAGACAGCACGCGGACGGCTGCTGTCTCCGTGAGCACCTGCAGGGCCAGCTGGCAGGCCACCTCATCGGCAAAGTCGCGCGCCGGCACGCAGACGACGTTCTTGGTGGGCTTCGCTTCGGGTGCCGACACGGTTGCCGTCCTGCTGGTCACGTCTTCGGCCAGCTCTTCGATGCCCTGCAGCATCTCTTCCGCGCGGGTGCCCGTCATCTCTTCGGCGTGCCTGGCCTCTTCGATCTGCGTCAGCGCCGGTACCAGCACATTGTCGTAGACCTCTTCTCTCGATTTCGTCTTCAGCAGATCCTGCACCAGGGCGGAGGCGTCGTTAGTATTGGAGCCCAGCATGCGCTGGTAGAAGCGTTCGCCCGGATCGACTTCGGTCTCCTCCCCAAACAGAACCTCAAGATAATGGAGCTGCGGCACCTGCCGGCCGATCACGACCAGGCATACCGTCAGCGGTGTCGAGAGCAGCAGCCCCGGCAAACCCCACAGCAGTGTCCAGAAGATCGCCGCGACCAGGATCGCAATAGCGGAGATGCCGGTGGACGACCCGTACAGCATCGGCTCGGCGAAGTTCGCCGTCAGGAGCTCAATCACGCCATACATCAACATCGTCCAGACCAGCGGTCCCCAGTGCGGCGACACGGCGATCGCGAGCAGCAACGGACCTGACGCCGCCATCAGGATGCCGATGTACGGCACAAACCGCAGAAGGCAGGTCAGCACCGCCCACAGCAGCGGATGCGGCACACCGATCAGCCACAGTCCGAGCCCCGCGACCATTCCGTAGCATAGGTTGACGACAAGCTGCATCTGGAGATAGCGGCTGACGCGCTGACTCGCATCCTGGATGGCGGAGGTCGTGACGTGCATCCGCCCGCTGCCGGCAAGCCGCAGACCACGATCGCGGAGATCCTCGCGGCCCAGCAGCATAAAGACGAGAAAGATCACCACGATCAGCGTCGTCGCCAAAGGGTGCACCAGCGGCATCAACGTGCGCCCCGCCATGGCCAGCAACGGCTCCTCAGGAGCCTCGATCCTCACCGCAACTGGTTGCGGCGTCTTGTCGCCTGCAACCGCGGGCGGCGTGATCGGGTGAGCCGCCGACCGTCGCCGCGGTGTCACAGGAAGAATCGGCGCAGGCGTCGCATCCCCGCTCGTGATCTGCTTTTTGACCGTGCTCAACATGTCCAGCGTGCTGCTCAGCTGACCTGCGGAGTTAAGGTGAAGGAGCTCGATCTTGCCGGTCACATTCTGTTGATATTGCGGCAGTTCCACCGCAAGGTTATAGATCTGGCCCAGCATTAGCCAGCCTAACGCGCCCACAGCAGCCAGCGACAGCACGATGACCAGCAAGGCGGCAGGGGTGCGCTTCAGGCCACGGCGCTCCAGCATCGTAGCCACCGGGGCGAGAAGAAAGGCCAGCAATCCCGAGAGCGCAATTGGAACGAAGACCTCACGCGCGAAGTACAGGACCGCGATGACCAGGATGCCCGTGAGCAGCGTGCCGTCCGTCCCCTTCAAATTTTCACGAACTTCGCTCAACATACCGGCGCCTAACGCTTGTTTCATGCCACGTTCGCTTCCGAGCCTTTACAAGGAGGTCCGGGGTCTCGACCAAACGACAAAACTTCCGTTCCTCTGTTCATGAAACCAATAATGTAGATGCAAGACTGTAGCCGGACGCCGACAGCGTTGGCCATACCACTTCCGTCACTTCTGGCCCGTCGACTCCCGGCTCCCATTCCGGACGTACCCATCCAGCATAGAATTCCTCTATGCCTATTGACCTCGAAGCACCGCTCGCGCAGACCGACCCGGAGATCGCCGCCCAGATCGAAAACGAGGTGCGCCGGCAGCACGAAGGCCTGGAGATGATTGCCTCGGAGAACTTCGTCAGCCGCGCCGTTCTCGAAGCCGCCGGCACGGTCTTCACCAACAAGTACGCCGAAGGCTACCCCGGCAAGCGCTACTACGGCGGCTGCGAGTTCGCCGACGTGGTCGAAAACCTCGCGCGCGACCGCGCCAAGCAGCTCTTCGGCGCCGAGCACGTTAACGTGCAGCCACACTCCGGCTCGCAGGCGAACGCCGCCGCCTATATGACCCTGCTGCAGCCAGGCGACACCATCCTCGGCCTCGACCTCGCCCACGGCGGCCACCTGACCCACGGCCACAAGCTCAATTTTTCCGGCAAGCTCTACCGCATCGTCGGCTACCAGGTCCGCAAGGACACCGAGATCATCGACTACGACGAGCTCGAAGAGATCGCCACGCGCGAGAAGCCGAAGATGATCATCGGCGGCGGCAGCGCCTACCCGCGTCACTTCGACTTCCCCCGCATGCGCGCAGATCGCCGACAAGGTCGGCGCGTACCTGATGATCGACATGGCGCACTTCGCCGGCCTCGTCGCCGGCAAGGCGCATCCTTCGCCCATGCCGCACGCGCACGTGGTCACGACCACCACCCACAAGACGCTGCGTGGCCCGCGCGCCGGCATGATCCTGTGCGAAGGCAGGAGTTCGCCGCCGGAATCGATCGCAGCGTCTTCCCCGGCCAGCAGGGCGGGCCGCTGGTCCACGTCATCGCCGCCAAGGCCGTCGCGTTCCAGGAGGCGCTCAGCCGGACTTCGCCGCCTACGCCGCGCAGATCGTCGCCAATGCCAAGGTTCTCGCCGAGGCGATCGCCGGCCGAGGGCTACCGCATCGTCTCCGGCGGCACCGACACGCACCTGATGCTGATCGACGTCTTCCAGAAGGGCATGCTCGGCTCCGAAGCCGAGCATGCCCTCGGCGAGGCCGGCATCACGGTCAACAAGAACGCCATCCCGTACGACACCAATCCGCCGATGAAGCCCAGCGGCATCCGCATCGGCACACCGGCGCTGACGACGCGCGGCATGAAGGAGCCGGAGATGCGGCAGATCGCCTACTGGATCGCGGACGCGCTCGATCACCGCTCCGATCCCACCCGGCTTGAAAGGATCCGCTCTGAGGTCCTGGACATGGCGGAACGCTTCCCGCTGTATGGCTGGCTCCGCGTTTGATGAGGCGTATCCCTTGAGGGGATCTGTGTCCGCCCAGATCTGGCTTCAATCCAACCGGCAACCGGCATGCCTTCGCTACGCATCCTCTTTCTTAACTAAGCAGTAAAAGCGCTGAGGTAACCCCACCGATGGCCATGGCCGTGATGTCCTGGATGATCGCAATCCCGATACTCGGCCTGTGCACGGGCCTGCGCACCATGACGCCTATGGCCCTGATCTGCTGGTACGCATGGGCCGGGTACCTCCCCGTCCACAGCACCTGGGCCTTCTGGGTCGCCAAGCCGGTCACTGTCGGCATCTTCACCCTGCTTGCCGTCGGCGAGTACATCGGCGATAAGCTGCCCAGCACGCCGTCGCGCATCTCCGCGTTTCCACTTATCGCCCGGCTTGCCTTCGGTGGTCTGGTGGGAGCGCTCGTAGCCACTGGCCTCAAGGGCTCAGCCGTCGAGGGCATCCTTCTCGGCGTCCTCGGAGCCGCAGTCGGGGCCTTCGGCGGATACCACATTCGCCATCACCTTGTAAATCACAGTGGCTGGCCCGATCTCCGCGCCGCGCTTCTCGAAGATGGCATCACCCTCGTTCTCTCATTCTTTGCGCTTGGGATCGTGACTGGCTGAGCCTGTCACAATATCGCCTCGGTTCGAAAGCCCTTCTGCGCGAAGCTCTTACACTCACACCAGCCCTCAGGCTAGCGGCAGCTTCCAAGAGAAATCTCACGCCTGATCGGATGGAAACTAGCTCTGAAAGCGAAGCGGACTTTCGCCTTCAGGGGAAATCCGATCTCATGGCTGTGGGTCGCCTTGAACGGGACCCAATGCGGCACCTGTTCCACCTGCTCAGATTGGGAGAGCGACAGCCATAGGTTCACCGTCTGTGGTCCGGGCACAAACACGAAAAGCCCCAGCTGCCGAATCGCGGCTGGGGCGTCGTTGCTTCGTAGGGGAGTTAGGCGGCTTTGACGATCTTGCCGGCTTTAATGCAACCGGTGCAGACGCGAATGCGCTTGCTTCCGCCGTCCACCTTCGCTTTGACTTCCTGGAGGTTCGGATTCCAGCGGCGGCGGGTCGTGTTGTGGGCGTGTGAGATGTTGTTTCCGAACTGCGGGCCTTTGCCGCAGAGTTCGCATTTCTGTGCCATGGGTCTGAACTCCTAAATCCTGCTCTGGGCAGGCTCCCTTGCGGATCTTGTCGCTTTGCAGTCACCTTCCGACCGTGGCCTGTGGGCCTTGAGAGGTGGATGGTAGGCACGATTGGATTCGAACCAACGACCTCTACCGTGTCAAGGTAGCGCTCTAACCAACTGAGCTACGCGCCTGCGAGCGTCTTTTCAGTGTAACTGGGAAGCAGGGGGTTGGGCAACCTGTTCCGATGCGGCCATGGCTGGATCAGGTCCAGTAGAGGATCCGGGCGGTGGGCAGGAGGTTGGCGATCTCGGTCTCGAAGAAACTCCGCATCTCGGCCATCGGATCTTTGGGATACACGTATTTGAAACCCCCGAACTTAGTGCGCTTTTCGGCACGGGCCGCCTCGTCGAGGTCCAGGGTGGTCTTCGGGTACCAGCCGAGGAGGACCTCCTTGGAACCGGGGGTAAAGCGGTGCGTGATGAGCTCGGCGGTAAGATCCACCTTCTCTATACCGTCGAGAGCGCTGGCGACCGCGGCGAAGAGGTCGGTGTATTCGCCTTGCCAGTTCGCAGTCTGCATAATGGGCGCGACCGTGAGGCCTACGGGGTATCCGGCGAGGGCCATGCGCCGCAGAGCGCTGAGGCGCTGGGTGATGTTGGCGGTGCCACCCTCGAAGTCGCGGGCGACGCTGGCCGCGTTGACCGAAAAGCGGATGCGGGTTTTGCCGTGATGCGGGAGTGAGAGCAGAGGAGCGACGGCGTCGAACTTAGTGGTGAAACGGAGCTGTACCGGCGCATCCCAGCCACCGAAGAAGCGAATGGACTCGGCGAGGGCGCCGGTGAGGTGCTCGATGCCGAGCGGATCGGTGTAGCAGGAGGCTTCAAAGGTGGTGCCCTCCTGGGCGCGGTTGCGGGAGCGTGAGGTGATGCGGCCGGTGCCGGCGTAGGGGCGAAGGCCTTCGAGGATTTCGGGCAGGTTGGCGTAAGCGCGGGTGATGGGCGGGCCGGAGAGCGAACCGGCAAGATAGCAGTACTGGCAGTGCGCAGGGCAGCCCTGGGCGATGTGGAACTGCCAGTCGGCCGAGGGAGGGATGGGCTGGAGTTTGCGCTGGCCGGGAGGCGAGACGACGATCGCGAAGGTGGTCTTTGCGAGAGCGTAGGTCTGGCGCTCGGACTCGCCTTTGAGGCCTGTGATCCGGTTATTCGGCAGGCGAATGACCTCTGCGCCGAAGGCCGCAGCCCGGTCGAGCATGGCGCGGCCGTGAGGGAGGGCCAGGGCGTCGGGTGTGATCAGGACGCGGCGCGGCTGCCAGAGCTTTGCTTCCCTGGGGATGGACTTCGCTGGTTCGACGAGGCCGTGGACTTCAAAACGGTCCGCCGGTGAGGCAGGCAGTGGAGCTGCGGTCGCCATGCTTATTGGAGCTTTCCGAGCATGGTACCGATGCGTGGTTCCATACGGGCGCAGCGACATAGCGGTAAAGGCGGTGGTCTGTACGTTGTGTCGTCAACAGAGGTCTTCTGCGCGGCAACGAGGATCTTCGACAGGCCTTCCGAGGCGATGCGCTAGGATTCTGAGAGCGCGCGTTATGCGCCGTTCCGAAGCGGTGTCCGGCCGTGCGGATCCCCGGTGATCCCTTTGCGTTTTCTCGCCCAGTTCCGCGCCGCCCCTAATCTGCTGACGCTGCTGCGGCTGTTTATCATCCCCTTCCTGATCATCGCGATCACCGATGGCCGGTACCGGATCGCATTTGCGCTGTTTCTGCTGGCGGGTATCAGCGATGGGATGGACGGGCTGCTGGCGCGGTGGCTCGGGCAGCATACGCGGCTCGGGGAGTATCTGGACCCGATCGCGGACAAGCTGATGATGAGCACGCTATTTGTGACGCTGACGCACGTGGGGCTGATTCCTAGGTATGTGACCGTGCTGGTGTTCAGCCGGGATCTTGGGATTCTGTTGATTGCGACCTTGCTGTTTGCGACCGGGACCCTGCGGGACTTTCGGCCGAGCCTGTTCGGAAAGCTGAATACGGTGGCCCAGATCCTGGGGCTGATCGCGGTGCTGTGCGAACGGGCGTTCGCATCCACCGCGAACTCGGCGGGGCTGGTGCTGGCGCGGGACGGTCTGCTGCGGTCGATTGCGGTGCTGGCGCCGCTCTCGGCAGCACAGTATGCGTGGATCGTAATCCGGCGGGTGAATGCGCCGGTGGAGTCGGCGGGCTAGGCTTCCGTGGTGTCTTCGCCTGTGTGCTGCATCTCTTCCTGCTCTTCGACGGCCATGTCCTCGTACTCCACAGAGTCGAAGACCTCGCCGCAGTGCTGGCATTCCACGAACTCTGCGTCTTCCTCACGGGCGACGACTTTGACGATCGGGTGCTTGCAGAGGGTAGGCATGGGTGAGGGGAGAGGGTTGAATGCTTTGGATTTTCCCCTCCGTCCCGTGTGTTGTCAATGCGAGTTTGCTGAATTTTCACGGGAGATTCGCGCGCGTGCGTGATCTAGCGGAATAACGACCAAATCGGTCCGTCATCCCTTGCGCCGGGTCCAAGGGGGACGTACACTGAAGACTGCCGACGGTTCGCCAACGGCGTGCGGCCAAGACCGCCCGCCATGCTGAGACTGACCAAAAAAGCGGATTATGGTCTCATGGCTCTCAAGTACCTGGCGGAGCAGGCAGGTGGCGGTGCTCAAAGCGCAAAGGATATCGCCGAGGCTTACCACATTCCGCCGCAGCTGTTGGCAAAGATTCTGCAGACGTTAGCAAAGGCGGGTCTGCTGGTTTCACATGCCGGGACCAACGGCGGGTACGCTCTGGCGAGGCCCGCGGCTGAGATCAGCGCCTTTGAGGTGATCCGGGCCATCGACGGGCCACTTTTTATCACCAGTTGCATTACGATCCACGGAACTTGCGACCTGGCAGGGCATTGCACCATCAAAGAACCTCTGCGCAAGGTGAACGACAGTATTAAGGATCTGCTGAGCGGTATCCGGATTGGCGATCTGGTGGAGATGGCTGACGCGGCGCATATCGCCTCCGGAGCACCGGTGGGCGGCGGACTGGTGACGATCGCAATGTAGGATTTCTGGCGGGTCCTCAAGGACGCGTCCCGATGTTGAAGAGATTCAGGAACAGATTTTCAGGAGCGAGATGATGAGCAACGAGATGGCGAATAACGGAATGGTTGTCAGCGAGAGCCGGGGTCCGCTACCCGCGGGCGTAAAGCTGCCGATCTACATGGATAACCACGCGACCACACCGATGGATCCGCGGGTTCTGGAGGCGATGCTGCCGTACTTTACGGGTACCTTCGGAAATGCGGCTAGCCGCAACCATGCGTTTGGGTGGGAGGCGGAGTCTGCGGTCGAGAGGGCGCGCGAGCAGATCGCAAAGCTGATCGGGGCGACGGCCAAGGAGATCATCTTCACCTCGGGCGCGACGGAATCGAACAACCTGGCGCTGAAGGGCATCGCGGAGATGTACCGGGAACGCGGCAATCACATCATCACGCAGGTCACCGAGCATAAGGCGGTTCTGGATACGTGCAAGCGGCTGGAAAAGATGGGCTTCCGCGTGACCTACCTGCCGGTGCAGGCCGACGGTCTGATCGATCTCGAAGACCTCAAGCGCGTCGATCGTGACGGAAGGTCCGGACAAGACGATCCTGGTCTCGATCATGTACGCCAATAACGAGATTGGCGTGGTGCAGCCGATCGCCGAGATCGGAAAGATCTGCCATGAGAAGGGCGTGCTCTTCCATACGGATGCAGTGCAGGCCGTGGGCAAGATCCCGGTAAATGTGCATGTCGGACAATATCGACGTGCTCTCGCTGACGGGCCACAAGATCTACGGGCCGAAGGGCTGCGGTGCGCTATACGTTCGCCGGCGCAACCCGCGCGTACAGATCCAGGCGCAGATCGACGGAGGCGGCCACGAACGAGGGATGCGTTCGGGAACGCTGAACGTACCGGGCATTGTCGGCCTGGGCGCGGCCTGCGAGATCGCCGGGCAGGAGATGGCGGCGGAGGGGAGCGGCGCGCGAGCTTCGCGACTACATGAAGCACAAGTTCGAGAACGCGCTCGATTACGTTCACGTCAACGGCAACATGGAGCACCACCTGCCCGGCAATCTGAACATGAGCTTTGTGTATGTCGAGGGCGAGAGCCTGCTGATGGGTATCAATGATATTGCGGTGTAGTCCGGGTCGGCCTGCACTTCGGCCACACTGGAGCCGAGCTATGTGTTGAAGGCGCTGGGTCTGGGTGACGACGTGGCGCACAGCTCGATCCGCTTCGGTCTGGGGCGCTTCAACAACAAGGCCGAGGTAGATTATGTCTCGGACAAGCTGATCGACGTGGTGTCCAAGCTGCGGGAGTTGAGCCCGCTGTACGAGATGGTGAAGGAAGGCATCGACCTGACGAAGATCGAGTGGGCAGCCCACTAGAAGCGGTTCTCCGTTGAGAGTTCTCCGTTGTCAGACATGGGCGGCGCATAGATTGCCGCAGAACAGTCTTCGGCGAACCTTTTGCCGGAGGCGCATACTCTAAGTAAGAGACGAGGAAAGGAGATGGCATATAGCGACAAGGTAGTAGATCACTACGAGAATCCCCGCAACGTGGGTTCGATGGACAAGAGTTCGGATGAGGTTGGCACCGGCCTGGTGGGCGCACCGGAGTGCGGTGACGTGATGCGGCTGCAGATCAAGGTCAATCCCGAGACGCAGGTGATCGAAGACGCGAAGTTCAAGACCTTCGGCTGCGGCTCGGCCATTGCCTCTTCGTCGCTCGCGACGGAGTGGGTGAAGGGCAAGACGATCTCCGAGGCGCTGACGATCTCCAATACCGACATTGTGAAGGA
Organism: uncultured Acidobacteriaceae bacterium; assembly: GCA_963778445.1. Taxonomy (GTDB): domain Bacteria; phylum Acidobacteriota; class Terriglobia; order Terriglobales; family Acidobacteriaceae; genus Edaphobacter. Next base: position 1,485,327 of record CAVZUG010000001.1, read on the forward strand.
GCTGGCGCTGCCGCCGGTGAAGATCCATTGCTCGGTGCTGGCGGAGGATGCGATTCGCGCGGCCATCGGCGACTGGAAGAAGAAGAACAATGTAGCCGAGGGGCTGCCGCGGCCGCAACGGCGGTCGCGCAGTAAGCCATGGCTATGGTGAACATACAGGTGGGAGGCTCCGCTGCGCGTTGCGGAGCCTCAGCCGTCTGGCGTGAAGACTGCAGGCGGCGCGATCCTGGATCCGCTTGGCGCCGCCTAGGGGCCAAAGGCGATCCAGGTGACCGAGAAGGCTCTGAAGCGCATCCGTACGGCCATGGCGAAGGAGAATGTGTCGCCGGAGCAGGGAGGCCTGCGTGTCGGTATTCTGGGCGGCGGCTGTAGCGGTCTGAGCTATAGCATCCGCTTCGACTCGCAAGCCGCGCGAGCGTGACCGCGTCTACCGTTTTGGCGAGGAAGACGATGCCGTTCGGATCTTTGTGGATCCGAAGAGCTTCATCTATCTCGCCGGAATGATCCTCGACTACGAGGAGACGCTGATGCGGCAAGGATTCAATTTCATCAATCCCAACTCGACTAAGAGCTGCGGATGCGGGTCAAGCTTCTCTTCGTAGAGCAGGCGGAGCTTGCGTAAGCGTTCACCGGCTCCTGGCCATTTCACCAGAGATCACATTTGTTAAGCTTGCGCGCATGCGACTCACGCCTCCTTGCGCTCGGTCTCTTGCCGTATCGACGACTCCTCCGCACTCTCTCAATCCTTCACTCCGGTTCGTGAGCAGAAGAACCTCTCCCCGCGCGCGATCGAGAAGCTGCATACGCTGGAGACGCTGAATGCGTTGCCGCCGGGCGAGTGGCGGTTTCATGCGGGCGATCTGCGCGCACGGTGAGTCGCCGATCGCTGGACGACTCGGCGTGGCCGCTGGTGACGGCCGCGAGTCGAAGGCGCCGAAGGATGCGGTCTGGTACCGGCGCGTGATCGAGGTGCCGAAGACGCTGCACGGGTACGACATCACGGGTGCGCGGGTCTGGTTTCAGTTCCGCGCCGAGGCGAACGGGCCGATGCCGGAGATCATCTACTTCAACGGGCGGCGGGTGGCGCTGGGCGATGATCTCGAGCCGATCGTGCTGTTCGAGCCGGCGAAGCCGGGCGACAAGGTGCTGGTCGCGGTGAAGCTGCTGCGGACCGTGGATGAGAAGACCTTCTCGGGCGTGAATCTGCGCGTCGAGATGGGAGCGGAGGCGGCAGGGCACGAGCGCGGCCGAGTCCGGAGGACATGCGCGTGCAGTGCATCACGGCGGCGAACCTGCTGCCGGTGCTGCCGACCCCGCGGCGAGGATCTGCTGCCAAAGGTGGAGGAGGCGGTCGCGGCGATCGATATGAAGGCGCTTGGAGCGGCGGACCAGCGGGCGTTCGATGCCTCGCTGCGGCAAGTCGCAGGCGATTCTGGCGACGCTGCGGCCGGAGCTGGCGAAGGCGAAGGTCGACCTGGCCGGCAACGCGCACATCGATGCCGCGTGGCTGTGGCCGCGCACGGAGACGGTGGACGTGGTGAAGCGAACCTTTACGACGGCGCTGCAGCTGATGAACGAGTATCCGGACTACACCTACACGCAGTCCGCGGCGCAGTACACGGAGTGGATGGCCGAGAAGTATCCGAAGCTGAACGACCAGATCCGGCAGCGGGTGAAGGAGGGGCGGTGGGAGATCGTCGGCGGCATGTGGGTTGAGCCCGACCTGAACCTCCCGGACGGAGAGAGCCTGGTGCGGCAGCTGCTGGTGGGGCAGAGGTACTTCAAGCAGCAGTATGGGGTGGAGGCGCGCATCGGCTGGAACCCGGACTCGTTTGGTTACAATTGGCAGCTTCCGCAGATCTACAAGCGCTCGGGCATGGACTACTTCGTCACGCAGAAGATGCACTGGAACGACACGAACCAGCTGCCGTTCCGGCTGTTCTGGTGGGAGTCGCCCGGACGGCAGCAAGGTGCTGACGTACTTTCCGACCGACTACGTGCATGACAACGTGAATCCGACGCGGATCTCGGCGGACTTCGCGGAGTCGGCACAGCGCAACCCAGGCACGGCGGAGATGCTGGATCTGTACGGCATCGGCGACCACGGCGGCGGCCCGACACGCGCGATGCTGGACCAGGCGGACCACTGGATCGACAGCCGGCAAGAACGGCAAGGATGCGGTGCCGACGATGCGCTACCACACCGCGCAGGGCTACTTCACGGATGTGGAGAGGCAAGCTGAACCCGGACTCGCCGACGTGGGACTACGACCGGATCGCGAAGGGCTACACGGCGCCGCCGGCACGGCAGCGACGGGAGCATGGGCGTGCCGACGTGGAAGGACGAGCTCTACTTCGAGTACCACCGCGGCGTGTTTACCACGCAGGCCGCGCACAAGCGGAACATGCGGGCAAGCGAGGTGGCGACGCTCGATGCGGAGAAGCTGGCGTCGCTCGCCTGGCTGAACGGCAAGCGCGTATCCGGCGGACGAGCTGACCGAGAGCTGGAAGAAGATCACGTTCAACCAGTTCCATGATCTGGCGGCGGGTTCGGGCATCGGCGATCATCTACAAGGATGCGCAGAGGGACTACACAGAGGTCTTCCACTCGGATCGCGAGATTGCGGACAAGTCGCTCGGAGACGCTCTGCTGCCGCGCATCGACACGCGCGTGAAGGGCGATACCCCGGTGCTGTCGTTCAATCCGATGGCATGGCCGCGGAGCGAGACGGTGAAGCGTCTCCGTGCAGCTGCCGGAGGCAGCAGATGGCGTGCGAGTTGCTGGACGCGCACGACAAGCCGCTGGTCTCGCAGGTGCATCTCGCAGGATGCGGCGACTCACCGGTTCGAGGTGCTGGCGCGGGTGGACGATGTGCCTGCGCTCGGTTATGCCGTGCTGCATGCCGCAGAAGGGCAGAGCGCAGTCTGGCCAGGATGCGCGCACGGATCTGCAGGTCGAGGAGCAGCCGGGCGCCTTTGTTCTGGCGAACGCGCAGCTGAAGGTGGCGATCGATCGGAAGACGGGATGCATCACCAGCCTGATGTCGACGGACCAGCGGGCAAGGGCGGCGTGGAGTCCCTGGCCGCGGGCGCATGCGGAAATCAGCTGCAGACCTTCAAGGACACACCGAAGAAGTACGACGCCTGGAACATCGATCCGGGCACGCTGGATCACATGACGCCGATCGAGGCGGTCGATTCGGTGACGATTCGTGAGCGTGGACCGCTGCGCGCGACCGTGCGTGTCGCGCGGAGCTGGCAGGCCTCGAAGTTCGTGCAGGAGATCTCGCTCGATGCCGGCGCGGATCAGGTCGAGGTTGCGAACGATGTGGACTGGCACGAGACGCATGTGCTGTTGAAGGCGGCGTTTCCGCTGGCGGCCAGCGGGCCAAAGGCGACGTACGAGATTCCGTATGGCTCGATCGAGCGGACGACGCTGCGCAACAACAGCTGGGAGAAGGCGAAGTTCGAGGTACCGGCGATGCGCTGGGCGGATCTCGGCGATGCGTCGCATGGCGTCTCCGTGCTGAACGATTCGAAGTACGGGTACGACGCCGAGGGAAACACGCTGCGCATCACGCTGCTGCGGTCGCCCACATGGCCCGATCCGGATGCGGACCGCGGACGGCAGCAATTCCGATATGCGATCTATCCGCACGCAGGCGAATGGAAGCAGGCGCTGACGGTGCGGCGCGGGTATGAGTTGAACTATCCGCTCACGGCGGAGCAGGTCTTCGCGCACACCGGGCAGCCTGCCGGCAGAGCACTCCTGGGGCGCGGTCGAGAACGCCAACGTGACGCTAACCGCGGTGAAGAAGGCGGAGGACGTCGGATGCGCTGGTCTTCCGGATGTACGAGTGGGCGGGGACGGCGAGCGCAGGTAAAGCTCCATGTGCCGGCGGGTGCGAGCTTCGCAACGCGAGAGCAACCTGATGGAGAAGGTGGAGGGCGAGCACCTCGCGATGAGCGGCGATGTTGTGACGGTGCCGATCAAGCCTTACGAGATCCTTACCGTGCAGGTTACATATCCGCACCATGCAAAGGCGCCGACCGGGATGATGGCGTCCAGATAACGCAAAGTCTGAGCTGGGCTACAGACCGGCGTACCAGTCGTAGCCCAGCTTGGTCCAATAATCGTCGGGTTTGATGTCCATGTAGGCGATCAAGCCGATACGCTTGAGCTGTTTGTAACCATATTTGATCGGCATATGTAACCGCAGCGGAGCGCCATGCTCCGGCGAGAGCGGTTCCCCGGCCATCTCGGTGACCAGCAGGCTCTGCGGATGGCGGCAGGCACTCATGTCGTAGCCGCCGTAGTAGTTGCCGTCGGGAGTCTCCATATAGACGAAGCGCGGCTCGCGGCCGTTGATCTTTTCGGGCGGGTAAGCGTCGATAAGGTCGACGAGCCGGACGCCGGCCCAGTGGACCACCTGGCTCCAGCCCTCGATGCACTTGAATTCGGTGACGAGCTCATGCCGGGGAAGCTTGCGGACGTCGTCCATGGTGAGCAGGAGGCCGGGGGTGCCAATGTCGAGACTGCTGGCGCTGGGACCGGCTTCGGCGTCTCCCTGGCGGCGTTTGTGGCTCGCCTGCCGTGCTTCAAACTTGAAGCGCTGCTCCACGGTGACAGTGGCCTCGGCAGGGGCGCTGGTCTGGTCGCCGTCCGCGCCGTTTGCGGATGGGTTCGCGGGGGTTTGGTTGGCCGGACGCCCTGAGGGACCCTGGCTCGCCTGCCCGGGTGCGGACTTGACGTCGTGATCCTCTTCCCTTTTGCCATCGTTCTCGCTGTACCGGTAGTCCCACGCCGTGACGTCGCGGCTGTAGCGCGGATGCTGTGCGGCGTTGGCGACGCCGGCGAGTTGTAGCCGGTAGCTCTCGGGCACCAGATCCTTCTCCATGCCGATCGTGCCGTTGAGCCGCAGCGGGCTGCTGCGCGCGACGGGATAGGTGGGTGCGAGGCCGCGCTCGTCGAACAGACCGCGCGAGATCGAGGCGTCCGTCTCGAATGCGCGACGAAGCGGCGCGTTCTGGCGGCCGATGTCCCTGCTTCCGTCGATCCAGCGATAAACGCCGTACGCCGCGGCTGTGCCCAGGGCAGCGACGGCGAAGCTGCGCCGCGTATGGCGGCGGGAGCTCTCAAGAACCTGTTCATCGGCCGCATTCTGAGGCTCTGGTGTCTTATCGGCGTCGCTCACCATCTTCTCCGTTCGGCTTCAAGATCGGGGTCGGTAACGGGCTTGATCTCATAGCCGCTCACCATGCTGCGGAAGTTGTTCCAGCCCGCCAGGATCACCTGCCCGACGTGCACCAGGAAGAAGGCACAGAAACCCATCGTGAGCCAGAAGTGCTCCCAACGCGCCATCTCGTAGCCGCCGAGCAGGGTCGTGATCCAGTGCGCCTGCGAGGGCTTATAGATGGCGAGCCCGGTGACGAGCGAGCCGAAGCCCATCAGGATGGTTGCGGTGTACGCAATGCGCTGAGCGCCGTTGTACTTCTTCTGCTCGGGCAGCCCTTTGCGGAGATGGAGATCGACCAGCGTAACCTGGATCGCCTCTTTGAAGGGAGCGGCGATCCGGCAGCAGAAAGCGCCATTCCCCGGTGAGCCAGGTGTACAGGCCGTAGAGCAATGCCGTTGATCGCGAAGATCCACATGAAGAAGAAGTGCGCGCCGAGACCCGGTGGTGATGCGGAAGGGCGCGTTCAGCCAGCGCCAGAACCAGTCGGGAAACAGCCGAAACAGCGTCACGCTGCCGAGGCCCACGCGGTAGACCTGATGCGGATGCTGGTAGGGCGGGATCGAGTCGCCCCAGTAGATGAGCAGGCCGCTCCAGATCATCACGAAGAGCACGGGGAAGTTGATCCAGTGCATCCAGCGGATCGCGAGCGGGTGTTTGCGATCCAGGCGGATCGTAGCTCCTGGGCCCGTGGAGGCGTCGCTGCCTGCACCGTCGCCGCTCCGCGATTGTATGGGCTCCATCTCCATTACTCGGCCTCCTTGCGCAAAGTGTAGCTGAGCGCGCTCCCGGGAGATGTAAGAAACGCGCGCAGAGCTATAAGGATCGGTGTGGTGGAAAGCCAGAGCTACCGTCGCGACTCGCTCCGGTAACGTGACGGCGTGGCGCCTGTGATTCTGCGGAAGGTGGCCGAAAAGTGCGCGTGATCGGCGAAGCCAAGCTGCAGCGCAATCTCCGTGATGGGAGCGATGCTGGCTTTCAGCAGCACCTTACTCCGTTCAATCTTGCGTTGCAGGACATATTGGTAAGGAGTGGCGCCGACGCTTTCGCGAAAGACGTGGGCGAAGCGGTCCGGCCCCAGGTCGGCGATCGTGCCCAGCTGCTCCAGGTGCAGATCGCCCCCGAGATTGGCTTCAATGTACTCGCATACGCGACGTAGGCGCTCGCCGGGATGCGGCTCGCGTCCAGGGTGCAGTGTTTCGCGCCAGGGTTGTTGCCCCTTCAGCAGCACCGCCACAAGAGAGGTGGCGACGGACTCGGCATAGAGTGACCCATGAATCCCGTCGCGCTCGACCTCCTCGAGTAGCAGGCTGGCCAGCTGTCGCACGGTCGGATCGTAAAAACACAGGCTCTCGCGGAACTCCACGTCAGGCGGTAGTTGATCAAGATTCGCGACCGCGGTACGACGCACAAAGGCCGGATCGAGGTGGACGTGAATGTCGCAGGGAGTGCCCTCTGCAAGATAGCTCCACCGCCAATAACTCTCGTGCCCGGCCGGTACCAGAGAGGCGGCGCCTTCCTGCCCGATCTCCTGCCGGTGCGAGCCGCCCCACCGGTGCTCGTGAAAGGTGGGCACGGATACAATCAGATTCAGAAGATGGTGATCCAGGGGTGGAAGCGTGATCTCGCCCGCGGAGTGGTCGCGAACAACCTCCACACGAAAGCCACGCCAGTCGAGGTGACCGCTGCTCTTCGTCAAACGGTACGGAACATACTGAGCGAAATCCTGAGAGCGTACCTGTCTTCGCATAGCGAGCATGGCGGTCCGCCTTTCGAGAGCCGCTGGGAATCAAAGAGTCTCACCAGCTTATGACAATTTCGGCCCCTTACTGGAAAGTCTTGGGTGCAGCAGAGGTCAGCGGATCTGGACATGAACGCGGGAGCCGAGCTCATCGGTAAAAGAAACCTCGCGGTCCGACATGTCGGCCTGATGGCCGGAGTCGGTCGTCCCGGGGACCGCCTGATCCGACGGTGTGACGCACAGCATGCCCTGGATGCAGGTGAGCCCGCTGGGCGAGCCCGGAAGCCGGTTGTAGTTCTGCACAACAAACATATGACGTCCACTGTCTTCCTGGACCAGCACGTCGTTCGAGTAGTTGATGAAGACTCGAGCGTCCGGCACGGAGACGCCGTTGCGCTCCACTTTACCTAACGGATCGCGCAGAAAAAGCCGTTGGTGGTAGATGATGGCGAGCGCGATCAGGGCGACGACAACCAGCAGGATGAACTTTCGCATGACGTTACTTCTTCTCCTCGTGGTACTCCTGCTCGGTGTTGATGTTCCAAAGCGCGGCCTTGTCGATACCACCCGCGACGATGCCGTCCACAGCGGTCATGGCGGTAAGCATACTGTGGTCCTGATTGTTGTACTTGTGCATCCCGTTGCGGCCAATAAGGATCAGGTTCTCGAAGGAGTCGGTGAACTCGCGAAGTTCGGAGAACCTGTCATAGGTGCCGAAGTAAGCCGGATACGTCTTGGGAACGCGGACCACGTGGCCGTCCAGGACGTCATCGGGATTGAGAATGCCGATCTTCGCCGCCTCAGCGATGGCGAACCGCTTGAGGTCCTCGTCAGGCATCTTCCACAAATCGTCCGTGTCGTAGCAGAAGTACTCGAGGCCAAGCCAGACGTTCGTCGGATCGGCAACAAGGTGCGGACTCCAGTTGTTGAAAATTTGTAACCGTCCGAGGAGCACATCCGGTTCCTGGACGTAGATCCAGGTGTCTTTCAATAAGCCGCCGTATCTCTCCTGTACCCGTAGCTTGCGCGCGAGTAGGCCGACGGTGATGAAATCGCGGTACTGCAGGCCGTCGCTGATCTTGCGAATCCGCGCGGGTACGGGAGTCCCGATGGCCTGCAGGAGGTCCTTCATGGGCATGGTGGAAAAGAAGATCTCGCCGGCAAAGGTCTCGCGCGATCCGGAAGAGGTCGAGACGGTGACGGACGAGACGCGCCGCTGCGGTTCGTCTTCGGAGGCGACTTCGACCACTTTGCAGCCGAGGTGGATCTCTCCGCCGGCTGCGCGGATGAGATCGGCGACATGCTCCCACAGTTGACCGGGACCGAACTTCGGATAGAGGAACCGCTCGATCAGGCTGGTGTCAGTGCTCTTCTGCGAAAGGTCGCCGGCTGGACGGCTACGCAGCGCGTTGCGCAGAAAGTGTTTCACCGCAGTCGTCAGGCTGAGGCCCTTGATACGCTGGGCGCCCCACTCGGCCGAGATGCGGTCGCACGGCGTGCCCCAGACCTTCTCCGTGTAGCTCTTGAAGAACGTAAGGTAGAGCTCGCGTCCGAAGCGGTTGATGAGGAAGTCTTCGAGGCTGCGCTCGGGTGTGATCTTGTGAAACCGCGACCACAGATAGCTCATGCCCACGCGCAGCGTACGAACAAGGCCAAGGTTTGCCAGCGTCGTCGCGGTGAGGCGGATCGGATAATCGAAGAACCTGCGCAAATAGTAGATGCGGCTCTTTCGCGGTCGAATAAGCATCACCAGATCCGGGTCCGCAGGAGCCGCAGCTTCCAGGGTCTCCGTAGGGTCGTCCCCGGCAGCTTGCGATTCGCTGCCGTGTGTTTCGACGCCGGCGCGCGGATCAAGCGGGCCGGCGCCACGCAGAACGGGCTCTTCTGGAAGGCGGGCAGGTACTGTAATCAGCCGCTGCTTGCCCTGGTAGGTGATGTTGGCGGCCTCGCCCGCCTGCACCTCAGGCGGCATCAGATCCATCCACCACTGCATCACGCGGTCGCTCTTGGAGAAGAAGCGATGGCCGCCGATGTCCATGCGGTTGCCCTTGTATCGGATGGTGCGGGAGATGCCGCCAATCTCATCCGAGGCTTCGAGAACGATGGGCAGAACATCCGTGCGGCGCAGCAGCTCCAGGGCGGCGGTAAGGCCTGCCGGCCCCGCGCCGATAATGATCGCTCGCCTACGCATCTCCAAACCTCAAGTATACGGGGGCAAGCGCGCGTCTCTCAGCGCTGGTAAAGATCGGCCTTCGCGACTGATGCTGCTGTCACCAGTTCAAACCGCCCACAGTGTCATGCGATCACTGGCACGGCGGATGCATGGACGGGAGCAGGTTGCTTCTTCACATTCAGCGCCATCGCAGAGCCGAGCCGTACGCTCTCCGCAATACCGCGGTCCTCGGGATAGTAGAAGCAGGTATCCGCGATCTGCAGACCGCCGATAGGCGTCTGTATCGGAGGTATCCTGGCGCCGAAGCCGGGCTCGCACACGGGCTGGCCGTAACGAAGGCGCGCGACCTTGGTCCCAAGAATGTCGCCGGGGGTAAGCGCGGGGTTTATTCGCCGCAGGCAGGCAAAAGCCTCGTTCAAAAGGCGTTCATCGGGCCAGGAGAACTTCTCCTGCGTGATCGGCATGTAGTAAGGAACATACACAATGCTGTGCTCGCCGGTCTTACGCAGATTGGAAAACTCGATGATGCCGGGTATCTCAAGATCGGGTTGTGAGATGTTGAGCCAGAAATGCGAACTGACGGCCTTACGTAGTTTAAAGATGACGCAGATCACGCCGATGTTGTGGATGGAATCGTAGCGGTCCTTCCAGTCTTGCGGCAGGTCCGGAACCAGCGCGGAGACGAACGGTGTGGGCGCGGTGCTGATGACTTCATCAGCTGGAAAGTACCGCGATCTGGTCTGGACTCCGGTGACGCAGCCGCCTTCGACAACGACACGGCCGGCAGGTTCGCTCAGATGAACCCGGCCGCCGTGCGCGACGATTGCCTCAATAAGCGCGTTGACCAGGGTGATGGAGCCGCCCTCGATATAGCCGAGCTCCTCGGTCAAGATATTTTTGCGCGACCGGCCGATGCGCCGGATCCGTGTCCAGATCCAGGCGGCGGAGATGTTATCGGCGTACTCATAGAACTTGTAGTCAAACAGCGGCTTCCAGAAGCGCTCGTAGATCTTCGGTCCGCACCATCGAATAAGCCAGTGCTTGGCGGATTCATTTTCGATCGCTGACCACTGATTACGACGAACACAGACAAACGCGAACAGGCCATATCGGAGCTTGTCAAAAAGCCCTAACGTGGGCAGGCGCAAGAGAGCGAGTGGATCGCCCCAGGCATAGAGCTTGTTCTCGTTGAAAAAGCCCATCGTGGTCGGGACCCAGCGCATCTTGTCCCCCAGCCCTAGCTCTTTCAGCAGGTCGAAGGTGGGCTGGTCGGTCTTGCAGACAAAGTGGTAAAAGCGCTCGATCGAGACGCCCCCAAAGTCGAAGTGACCGGCCATCCCGCCAGGTTCGGAGGCCGCCTCGACGAGGTCGACCTCATGCCCATTGAGCGCCGCTCTGTACGCGGCGGCCAGGCCCATCACTCCTGCTCCGATAACGACCACACGGGACATCCGATCTCCTGCAAACGCTGTGGGATACCTCCATAAATGTTACTTCATCAGCTCTATGAGTCCGCGCACGAGCCGCCACCCCACAGAGGTCTGGCGCCACCGCGGGCGAGGAGCGTTCACAGGCGCGCACGGACATCCGGGGCGGCGGCACAAACTGCTTCGCCAGCCCCGGCTCTCTCGGTTCAGGCAGCCGCCCGGCCTTCTACGGTGAAGGTCAGCCCCGACCGCCCTGCATCGACCTTCACGTGATCGCCATGGAGCACGGAGCCGTCAAGGATCTTGACTGCCAGCTTATCCTGCACCATGCGCTGGATCGCGCGCTTCAGCGGACGTGCTCCATAGGCGCGATCGTAGCCGGCCTCGAAGATCGCGTGGCGCGCTCCGTCTGTCAGCTCCAGAGTGATGCGGCGATCGGCAAGCAGGTTCTGAAGATCCTTCAGGCGCAGATCGACGATGTGCGTCAGCTGCTCCTCTCCCAACGGATGGAACACCACAATGTCGTCCACGCGATTCAGGAACTCCGGCCGGAACTGCTGCCGCAGCGAGTCCATCACACGTTCTTTCGCGTCGTTAAAGCCGTCCTCGCCCTCGGCCCACGCAGTCGTCAGCGCCGAGGCCCCGACGTTTGACGTCATGATCAGCACAGTGTTCTTGAAATCCACGGTGCGGCCCTTGGAGTCGGTCAGGCGTCCATCGTCAAGCACCTGCAGCAGCACGTTGAAGACGTCCGGATGAGCCTTCTCGATCTCGTCGAAGAGGACGACTGCGTACGGTCGCCGGCGCACGGCTTCCGTGAGCTGACCACCCTCGTCGTAGCCGACGTACCCCGGAGGCGCGCCGATCAGACGTGCAACGGCATGCTTCTCCATGTACTCGCTCATGTCGATGCGGACCATGGCGGCCTCGTCGTCGAACAGGAACTCGGCCAGCGCACGCGCAGTCTCGGTCTTGCCCACGCCCGTGGGTCCAAGAAAGATGAAGCTGCCGATCGGCCGCTTGGGATCGCTCAGGCCCGCGCGCGAGCGGCGAATCGCATTCGCCACCGCCTCGATCGCCTCATTCTGGCCGATCACGCGCTCTTCAAGACGACCCTCCATCTGGACCAGCTTCTGCATCTCCCCTTCAAGCATCTTCGAAACCGGAATGCCGGTCCACTTCGAGACAATCGCAGCGATGTCCTCTTCGTCGACCTCCTCCTTCAACATCCGTCGCGGCGCCCCGGAGCCGGGTGTCTCGGATCTGTCTTCTGACACCTGGGTCTTGTCCTCGGCCACCGCCGCCTCCTGCAGTGCGGTAAGGTCGCGCAGCTCGGCCTCGGCCTTCGGAATCTCGCCGTACTGGAGCTCCGCGGCCCGCTGCAGATTGCCGTTCCGCGTCTCCTCCTGCGCCTGGAACCGCAGGGCCTCGAGCTGTTCTTTCAGCTCGGCAATGCGTCCGATCGCTCCACGTTCGGCCTGCCAGTGCGCCCGCAGACCCGACGCTCGCTCCTTGATCTCCGCCAGCTCCTTCTCAACGGCGTCCAGGCGCTCCTTCGAGTTCGGATCCTTCTCCCGGCCCAGCGCCGCCCGTTCGATCTCGAGCGACGTAGCCTGGCGTTCGAGGTCGTCGATCTCTACCGGCACCGAGCCGATCTGGATCGCCAGCGCGGCCGCGGCCTCGTCGACAAGATCGATAGCCTTGTCCGGCAGAAACCGGTCGGAGATGTAACGGTGCGAGAGCGTCGCCGCGGCGACAATGGCGGAGTCCTTGATGCGCACCTTGTGATGCGCCTCATACTTCTCCTTCAGGCCACGCAAAATGTTGACTGTGTCCTCCACGTTAGGCTCGCCCACATAAACGATCTGGAAGCGGCGCTCAAGCGCGGCGTCCTTCTCGATGTACTTGCGGTATTCGTTGAGGGTGGTGGCCCCGATCGCGCGCAGGCCCCCACGGGCAAGCGCCGGCTTCAGCATGTTGCTCGCGTCCATCGCGCCCTCAGCAGCGCCCGCACCCACCAGTGTGTGCAGCTCGTCGATAAACAGGATGATCTCGCCGTTCGACTCCTCGATCTCCTTCAGCACGGCCTTCAGGCGATCCTCGAACTCACCGCGAAACTTGGCTCCCGCGATCATCGCCCCGAGATCGAGCGCGCACACCCGCTTGTTGCGCAGGATCTCCGGAACGTCGCCCAGAAAGATGCGGCGCGCCAGACCCTCAACAATAGCGGTCTTACCGACACCCGGCTCGCCGATCAGCACTGGATTGTTCTTCGTCCGCCGCGCGAGCACCTGGATCACGCGGCGAATCTCCTCGTCACGGCCGATGACCGGATCGAGCTTGCCACGTCGTGCGAGGTCCGTAAGGTCCTTCGCATACTTCTCCAACGCCTGGAACTTGCCCTCGGGGTTCTGGTCGGTCACGCGCTGCGATCCGCGCACCTCCGCGAGCGCCTTTAAGATCGCGTCGTGCGTTCCGCCCAGCGCGGCCAGCGCAAGCTGCACGGGATCCCTCTTCGCGTCAGCCAACGCGAGCAGAAGATGCTCCGTCGAGACGTAGTCGTCCTTGAAGTTCTCAGCCTCTTTGAACGCCTGCTCAAGTACCTTCTGAACCGCATTCGACATCCCCGGCTGCGCTCCGCCCTGGACCTTCGGCAGCTTGTCGATCGCGGCCGTCAGCGCTGTCTGAAGCTGCGGAATGACCACGCCTACACGCTCCAGCACAGGCAAAACAACTCCCTCGCGATCGCGGAGCAGCGCCAGCATCAGGTGCAGCGGCAGCACCTCCGGATTTCCGTGATCGGTGGCGAGCCCGGCCGCGGCCTGCAGCGCCTCCTGGCTCTTTGCAGTGAATCTCTCCCATTTGATAGCCATTGTGTCTCCGTTTCGAATCTCTACTGTTGTGACGCTTTCCTGAGATCCAGGCGCGGCCTCAATCTCGTCCGCTCCCTATCTCTTTCTATGAATCAACCTGCGGTTCCGCCCAATCCGGTGCAATCCCTGACCTCTGCCGTGTTGCTGGCAATCTGCGGCGGCCTGCTCGATGCGTTCGTGTACCTCAATCACGGCCATGTCTTTGCCAGCGCCATGACTGGGAACGGCGTTCTGCTCGGAATCGCGGCGATCAATGGCAACGGTCGGCAGGCTCTGCGACATCTCGTTCCCGCCGTATCCTTCCTCTGCGGAGCCTTGGCCTCGCGTCTGCTTCAGGACACTCTCGGCAGGCGCTCGGTCCAGGTCGGGCTCCTCCTGGAGATCGTGACGCTGTTTTGGGCGTCCTGGCTGCCCGCCACCTTCCCGGAGATGGCATTCGTCGCAACCATCGCCTTTGTCGCGGCCTACCAGGTCTCCAGCTTTCGCAAAGTCGACGACTTCGCCTATAACTCCACCTTCATCACTGGCAATCTCCGAACCATGGCGGACGGCCTCTACGAACTCTTCTTCCCTGGTTCGCGAGGCCAGGGACTTCGCAAGTTTCGCGATCTCTCCCTCGTCGTCCTCGGCTTTCTTGCGGGGGCGTGCCTGGGTGCGTCCCTGGCTCCCGTATGGCTCAACCACACGCTCTGGTTCGCCGAGCCTCTGTTGCTGGCCGTACTGGGTCTTTCGCTCCGGCCTCGATCGCTTAGCAGGCGTGCATAAGCGCGGGGAGGCCAAACCCCGCTCGGGTCGGCCTCCTCGCTCTGCCCTTCGCGGCATTCCGCTCAGCCGGCCGCCTTCTCGCTGGGTCTGCTCGCCTCAACCTGCGGCGCAGATTTCGTTCCGCCGATCTCCACCTTGATCTGCTTGGGCTTCGCCTCCGCCTTTTTCCCGATCGAGAGGTTCAGGATCCCGTTCTCATACGTCGCGCGGATCGAGTCCGGGTCTACCGTCTGCGGCAGGGTGAAGCTGCGGACAAAGCTGCCAAAGCGGCGCTCAATCCGGTGAAAGTTCTCTTCCTTCGCTTCGCTCTCGAGCCTGCGCTCTCCGGTCACCGTAAGTGTCTGATTCTCGACCCGGACATCAAGGTCCTGCTGCGGTATGCCGGGCACCTCAAGCTTCAGCACCAGGTGCTGTTCGTCCTCGTAGATGTCCACCGGAGGAACAAAGCTGCCGCTGCCGAGGCTCTCCGTCCCTGAGCTGGACGGCTGGGCATAGTCCTGAAAGATCGAGTTAAGACGGTTCTGGAGAACGGCCACATCCAGGCCGCTGCTGCGGAAGGGGGTGAAACGTGTGATGGTCATGATCATCTCTCCTGTCGAAGATTCTGGCCTGGGCATTTCACCGGGCCTGACAATAAGACGCTCACCTTAGCGATAGGTTGCATAAAATGTGAGCAGGTTACGCTCACATAGCCACCCGCTTCAACTAAGCCCTGTGCCCCGGCGTCCCGATGCGGCACCGCCTTCCTCCAAAGTGGTATCCAATACGCCCGAAGTCACAGTTGCAGAAGCAGTTAGGTCCAGTACGCTGGTCTTCGTAGTGCCTGTTGTGCTTGGAGTCTGCCTTGATCTGCTGGGTTCAAAAAGTCAGTTTGGTTTTCGTTGTCGGTGCAGGTTTCAGTCTTCTGTGGGGCTGCGGAACCGTCGCGCCCAGTGCCGTTTCCACCGCCACCGCGCCGGCCACCTCGTCATCCCCAGGCACACCCATCCAGAGTGTCACCGTCCACGGACGCGCTCAGGCCGGCCCACTGGCCGTCGCTGGATCGCGTATCTACGTGCTGGCCGCAAACACAGCAGGCTACGGCTCTACCAGCCTTTCGCTGCTGAACCCCGGGGCTCGTGGCGTAGCGACCGATCCCGTCGGAGCCTACGTGACCACGGACGCCAACGGCGAGTTTGACCTTACCGGGGCATACCGGTGCACACCGCATCAGCTGGTCTACGTGCTCGGGCTGGGCGGACGCGCCGTAGGTACGGACGCTCCCAATCCAGCGCTGGCGCTCGTCTCGCTGCTGGGCGTCTGCCCGGATGCGGGGAACTTTGCCGGCGTAATCCAGTACATCAACATCAGCGAGGTCTCCACCGTGGCCAGCGTCTATGCCCTCGCCGGCTTCCTGACCGACGGCTCCCACCTCAGCTCCGCCCCGACTGCCAAATCCATCCAGGGCATGGCCAACGCCTTCGCCACCGCATCGAGCATCTTCGACGCCTCCACCGGCCGCGCCCTGGCGGAGACGCCTGCCGGGAGCGGCATCGTTCCCCAGGCCGAGATCAACACGCTTGCCAACGTGATCGCGCCGTGCGTCAACGCCTACTCAGCCTGCGCAAGCCTCTTCCGCTACTCCAGGGATGCCGACGGCAACACCCCGGCGGATACCGTCTCAGCCTTGCTGAACATCGTGCACAACCCCGGCGCCAACGTCGCCGGCCTGTTCGCGCTCGCGAAGACGCAGCCCTTCCTTCCCGCTATGACTGCCGCCCCGAACGACTGGACCATCGCCATCACCTTCTTCGCCGAAGGCCTCGCCGGGGCGTACTACCCCGCATTCGACTCAGCCGGAAACCTCTGGGTGCCCGGATACGCGAACAACACTCTCACCGAGTTCGATCCGCTCGGCAACATCCTCTCCGGCCGAACGGGATTTGCGGGCGGCGGCCTCAGCCAGCCGTTCTCCGTGGCCGTCGACGCGCACGACAACGCCTGGGTCACCAACTACGGAGCCGGCACGGTCGGCGGACCGTCGGTCTCCGAGTTCTCCGCCTCCGGACAGCCGGTCACCACCAATGGCTTCACCTGCGGCGCCGGATGCACGTCGCTCGCCATCGACACCTTGCAGAATCTCTGGGTCTCCGGAAGCCCGCAGGTCGAGACCCTTCGCAGCTCCGGCACCCCCATCTCGAGCTTCTCCACCAACACCCTGGCCTCGGGCATCGCGATCGACAGCCGTGGGCAAGGCTGGGTCGTCGGTCAGGGCCGCAATCTCTTCCGCCTCACGCTTCCAGGAAAGGCCGAGCAGTTCAGCGAGTCCGTCACCGCCAGCTCCGGCACCGAGATCACACCGGTAGCCGTGGACGGTGCCGACCACGTCTGGTTTGCGAGCAGCAAAATGAACGCGCTCGGGCTACACGACGGCAGCGGTGCCGCCATCTCACCCGCGGGAGGCTACACCGGCGGTGGCCTCGACGGCCCCGCGGGGCTCGCGATCGACGGTGGAAACACGGTTTGGGTGGCTAATCGCGACGGCAACTCCATCTCTCAGTTCTCCGCCACCGGAACTCCCGTCTCCGGAAGCACAGGCTACCGCGCCATCGGCATCAGTAACCCGCGCGGCATCGCGATCGACGGTTCCGGCAACGTCTGGATCGCAAACTTCACCGGCAACTCCGTCACCGAGTTCCTCGGGCTCGCAACCCCGGCCGTAACGCCCATCACGCCATCCACTCACGGACAGCGCCCATAGCCGATGCTGTTGTTCTTGTCGTTGCTTGTCCTTTTGCTTGTCATTCAGGAGCGAAGCGGAGGAATCTGCTGTTCCCTCTTGATTTGCTCCAACGGCACGGCTCCTCTACGGTCCCCATTGGTATAACTGACATGGATCGGTTCGTCAGCCGCGCCACGACAGGATGGGCGACATGCTACTTGGGAAGCGGATGTGCGCGGTGGTCTTGGGGTGTGCAAGTGCTGCGGCGGCAGCACAGACAGGCGGACCGGCCGCCAGTCCGGCCAATTACGCGACCGGCGATAAAGGGAGAACGATGGACTATCCGAAGGCTCGCGTCAGCGACCAGGTGGACGACTACTTTGGGACAAAGGTGCGGGATCCGTACCGGTGGATGGAAAACGTCGACTCCGGTGAGGTCAAAACCTGGGTCGATGCCGAAAATCAGCTGACACGAAGCTATCTTGACGATGTCCCCGGCCGCGACAAGATGCACGCCCGCCTCATGGACCTCACCAACTTCGAGCGATACACGCCCCCCGAGCGCAAGGGCTCGCGCTACTTCTACGCGCACAACACCGGGCTGCAGAACCAGAACGTCGTCTTTTGGCAGGAGGGTCTCAAGGGTGAGCCGAAGGTCCTCCTCGATCCCAACACGATGTCCAAGGACGGCACCGTCGCTCTTAGCGGGCTGAGCATCACCGAGGATGGCCGGCTCGCCGCCTATTCCATCGCCGACGCCGGCAGCGACTGGGTCAAGTGGCATGTGCGCGAGGTCGCCACCGGCAAGGATCTGCCCGATCTCATCGAATGGTCGAAGTTCAGCGGAGCCTCGTGGACCAAGGACGGCTCCGGCTTCTTCTACGAGGGCTACGGCATCCCGAAAGACGCGGGAGCCAAGGACGCACCCTCCCTCAAGGAGGCCAACTACTTCCACAAGGTCTTCTTCCACAAGCTCGGAACCCCGCAGACCGCGGACCCGCTGGTCTTTGAAAGGCCCGACGATAAAGAGCTGAATGTCCACGGCAGTGTCACCGAAGACGGCCGTTATCTTCTGCTGTTCTCGACCAAGGGCACCAGCCCGAACAACGAGCTCTACGTTAAGGACCTCGCCCACCCTGACGCCGCGATCATCAAGGTCGTGACCACGCCCGACGCCGTCTACCACCCGATCGCGAATGATGGAACCAGGTTCTGGATGCTGACCACGCTCGACGCCAAAAACGGCAAGGTGATCGCGATCGACCTCGCGCATCCCGACCGGGCCAACTGGAAGACCGTCATCCCCGAAACCAAGAACAATCTGGAAGGCGCGACCATGATCAACGACACGCTGGTCGCCTCCTACCTCGAAGACGCGCAGACCATGGTCGAGCTGCACAAGGCCGACGGCGGTCTGATCGAGCGCCTCAAGCTGCCTGCCATCGGAACCGCCGCAGGCTTTGGCGGCGAACGCAAGGACAAGGAGACGTTCTTTCAGTTTTCCAACTTCGTGACGCCCGGAACCATCTACCGGCTCGACATGACCACGCGCAAGGTGGAGCTCTATCGTGCGCCGGAGCTCAAGTTCGATCCGGCGGAGTTCGAGACCAGGCAGGTCTTCTACAACAGCAAGGACGGCACCCGCGTCCCCATGTTCGTCACCGCGAAGAAGGGGCTCAAGCTCGACGGCCAAAATCCCGCGCTGCTCTACGCCTATGGCGGTTTCAACATCTCGCTCATGCCGGAGTTCAGCGCGGCACGTCTGCTCTGGATGGAGATGGGCGGCGTCTACGCGCAGCCCAGCCTGCGCGGTGGCGGTGAGTACGGCGAGGCCTGGCACGAAGCCGGAACGAAGCTGAAGAAGCAGAACGTCTTCGATGACTTCATCGCCGCGGCCGAGTGGCTCGTCCAAAATAAGTACACCTCCAGGGACAAGCTGGCCATCAACGGTGGAAGCAACGGCGGTCTCCTGATGGGCGCAGTCGAGACCCAGCGGCCGGAACTCTTCGGAGCCGTCCTCGCCCAGGTCGGCGTCATGGATATGCTGCGATTCGACAAGTTCACCATCGGCTGGGCGTGGAAGGCCGACTACGGCGCTCCCAGCGAGAACGAGGCGGAGTTCCACGCCATCTATAAGTACTCGCCGGTCCACAATGTGCGTCCCGGAGTCACCTATCCCCCGACGCTCATTATGACCGCCGACCACGACGACCGCGTCTTTCCCGCGCACAGCTTCAAGTTCACCGCGGCCATGCAGGCCGACCAGGCCGCGGGTGGCCCACCCGTCCTGATCCGCGTCGAAACCCGCGCCGGCCACGGCGGCGGCATGCCCCTGTCCAAACGGGTCGAGCTCGCCGTGGACCAGTACGCCTTTCTGGTCAAGGAGCTAGGCATGCAGGTGAACCTGCCCTAGCGGCGGTAAGGAAAGTGACGCCATGAAGGTCCGCCTGTCGGCCAGCTTGTTTCTGCTGTCGTTGCTTCCCTCGGCAGCGCAAACGCAAACGCCGCTCAGGAACTCCACGCGTGAGTGGATCCCTGCCGGATCACGTTTGGCCGCCCCGGACTTCACACTCACCGATGTGCAGGGTCGAGAGCTGAAACTCTCTAAGTACAGGGGAAGAGTTGTGCTCCTGGACTTCTGGGCGACGACGTGCGGCGGTTGCAAGATCGAGCTGCCCTGGTACGTGACCTTCTACAACAAATATCGCAGCCAGGGCTTGTCCGTTATTGGGCTGGACATGTACGGCGAAACCCCCGAAGTGATAAAGCCGTTCCTCTCAAAGTGGAAGATGACTTACCCCGTTGGCGTCGGCACGGACGCACTGGGAGAGCGTTTCGGCCTGAAGGAGATGCCCTTGACCCTGCTTATCGATAAAAACGGCCGGATTGCGGTGTCTCACACCGGAATCGTCGATAAAGCAGCATTTGAGAGCGAGATACAGACCCTATTGCAAGAGTAATCCCGTCTCGGCCATCCAATTGCAACGTCGTTTGCATGGATCTGCTGCAAAGACGCGACTTTCGGGACAACCTCACTGTAAGTGGGTGTGCACAGAATATTTGCGGGATGACTACACCGCAGAAAGCTGGTGACATCTGGTCGGACCGGAGGCATACTACCTCCGTGCCATTGCTTTTTCTCCCGGAAGAGGCAACGCCGTTCGCAAATTCTGAATCCGCCCCCATTCTCCGTGCGTCAGATGGATACGGAAGGATATGACGATGAAACTCAAACTCACCTTTGCTCTTCTCGTTTCGATGCTGCCGGTGGCGCTCGTAGCGCAGCCTCACACCGCGACCGTTCACATGCGCTCGCAGAGCTACCATGACCGCGCTCCCAAGATCCACGACCGTGCGTCCAAGCCGCACCTCGGCGCCTAATTACTCTGCGCCTGTAGAACCTTAACGGGCCGGTGAAGTACCCCGGAATGTCGCATCAGAGGCCTTCGTAAAGAAGGCCTCAAGCTTTTTGGGGTCCTTCTTCCCCGGAGCTCGCTCGACCCCGCTCGCGACGTCGACACCCCACGGTTCGAGGCTTCGGATCGCCTCGGCGACGTTCTCCGGGTTCAAACCTCCCGCAACAATCAGCCTCAGGCTCCCAAGCTCCTCACGCAGGACCTGCGCGGCTCGCTTCCAATCGAACGGCACCCCCGTTCCCCCCGTAGCCGAGCCCACGCGCGAGTCGATCAAAACTCGCTCAACAGCCTGCTCCTGCCGCAGCTCCCGCAGCGCCACACGCAATGCATCGGCTGTTGTCGGAGCAGCGCCTGCCGTGTCCCAGTGCAGCGTCTGCGTGATCTGGATGCTGCTGCCAAACGCGTCGGCGAGTCGCCTGATCAGCCCGGAATCGAAGCCGCCATGAAGCTGCACGCCGGTCAGGCGAGCCTGCTCTGCCGTTCGCACGATCTCCTCCGCATCATGCGTGTCAAAGACGCCGATTCGCTCTACATCCGTTGGCAACTGCTCGGTAATGGAACCCGCCTGCTCCGGCGTGACTCGGCGGGAGCTGGACGCGAAGACGAACCCCAGTGCGTCCGCTCCAAGCTTTGCCGCAAGCAGCGCATCCTCAACATTCGTATTGGCGCAGATCTTGATCCACATGATTCGATACTCGCATTACCACTTTAACCGCCGTCATCTCGACCGGAGCGCGCAGCGCGTAGTGGAGAGACCCCTGTATTTCGCACCGTCCGCTCTCATCTCCAGAGAAGCTGCACTAAATATTCTGCGAGTACTGACGGTCGAGCAAAAGCGCCAGCGCAGCCGCCGGCTCGGGTTGCCGCATCAGCGCCTCCCCGACGAGAAAAGCCTGGTACCCCCCGTCCCGCAGGCTCAGAACATCCTCTGCAGTGCGGATGCCGCTCTCGGCAACGCGCAGCACCTCCGCCGGCAGCGCCTCGGCCATAAACAGGAGAGACTCCGTCTTCACCGTGAAGGTACGCAAATCGCGGCTGTTCACGCCGATGATCCGCGCGCCCAGCTGCACTGCCCGGTCGATCTCCGTGTGATCGTGCGCCTCAACCAGCACATCCAGCCCAAGATCGGTGGCGAAGTCGTGCAGCATCAGCAGCTGATCGTCCGTCAATGCGGCCACAATCAGCAGAATGGCATCCGCGCCCATCGCCCGGGCCTCGATGATCTGAAACGGGTCGAGAATGAAGTCCTTCCGGAGACAAGGGATGCTGACCGCCGCTGAGACTGCCTCAAGGTCGGCCAGCGAGCCCTGGAAGAACTCCGTGTCCGTAAGAACGGAGAGTGCCGCCGCTCCAGCCCCTTCCAGCGCAGAACCCAGATCCGTCGGCCGGAAGTCAGCGCGGATCAGGCCGCGGGAGGGCGATGCCTTCTTGATCTCCGCTATCACCGCAGGTCCTGCCTCGGCCGCTGCCCGAAGGCTGCTCTCGAACCCGCGAGGCTTATGCGCGATCGCCTGACGCTCCAGCACCGGCATGTCCGCGACAGACTTTCGTTGAGTCACCTCGAGCAGCTTATGCGCGAGGATCTGATCGAGCTGAGTCGTCATAGATCCATTCTAGGGTGTGCTGCATCCACCGCGTGCTCCAACCCAGGCGTGCTGCATGTAGAGCGTGCTGCATCCCAGCGTTGCTGCATTGCGGGTCTGCTCCGCATCGGGCGCTCACCGGAAACGCCGGGCCGCCGGAGCCGGCGCCTCAAAGATATGAACTCCGTTCGCAGGAAAGCCGGTACAGCACATAGGAGCGTCCGAAGACGCTCCTTTGTGCTGCATCGGGTCTTCGACTAGAAGATAATCTTGCCCGAGAGCTGCATCGTGCGTGGGTTGCTGGAGAAGACCTGGGCCTTCTGGTTGAACTTGGGTTGGTTCACCTGATCGAAAGTGCCGACAGTCGTACTGGCGCTTGCGATGGAGTTGACCGTATTGAGCGAACCCGGAAGGTACTGGGGGTGGTTCAGGACGTTGAAGGCCTGCGCCCCGACCTCGACCTTGTAGCGATCCCGGAAGGAGATTCTCTTGTAAAGGCTGAGATCGAGATCGTTTGTGCGGCCTGTAGGAAGGGTATTGCGCGATGTGGTGGGGAGTGTACCGAGACCACCTTGAACGTAATAGGCATTCGACGGCGTGAACTGCGCGTTGACCTTGCCGGCATTCGAAATCGTGCCGGCAGTATAACCGACCGTGTCGGCGGAGCAGGCAGTGTAAAGAACGAAGCCACTGCCGTTCGCGGCACTGAAAGGCCTGGCGCTGGACGGGCACAAGGACTGTAGCGCCGGGTTGACGATGGGGCTCACCGCCGTGCCGGTTCCTTTCACGCCATTGGGGTTGATGAAGACGCGATCCGATGCTGCGTCCCCATTCTGGTTCGAGTCGATGCCGCTCTGGATCGTGGTGTACTCCGGCGACTGGAACGTGTAGACCGGAACAACCTCCCAGTTGCCGATCAGGTTCTTCACAAAGAAGTTGGAGTGCTGGAAGAAGGGCAGGTCGTAGACCGACTCGAAGGTAAAGCGATGCGGACGATCGAGCGCGGAGCGCGAGTACTCTGCCCGGAGGTTCTGGAAGTCCTGGACGCGTCGGGGGTGAAGTGTAGTGGAGAAAACGTCCGCCGTGGTGTCGTCAAAGGTTCTGCTGAAGGTATAGGCCGCGTTGATCAGAAGACCGTTCTGGAAGCGGCGCGTGAGCTGCGTCTGCAGACCGTTGTAGTTCGAGCCGCCGTTGGGCAGGAACCCGACAATGTTACTGGTGAAGCCCGCGGCCGAGTACGCCGGGATCACCAGCGGAGTCGCGGCAAGGATCGTGGCGAGGGTGTTCGTGCTGTTCGGGCTCGGCGTCGATCCAAAGTACGTGGGCAGCTGGTTCGACGGGAGCACCCGATTCTGAATGTTGATCCGGTTCTGCGTGTCCAGGTGAATGCCGCGAGTGCCGACGTACCGAACCTCAGCCGTGTAGTTCTTCGCAAACACGTGCTCGACGCTCAGCGTCCACTGCTCCGAGTACGGGAGCTTCTGGTTGGGGATATAGGCGCTCGTGGCGGCGCGCTGGGCAGCGATCGTTTTGAACGTGAAGTTTGCCGGCAGGCCCCCGCCCGCCAGGAAGCCAGACGTCTGTGGGGCGGTTGTGTCGACCGTGTTGGTGGTCTGGAACTGCGGCGGTGCGCTCAGGGTGCCGAGATTATCGTAGAGAACGTCATAGCCGATGCCGAACCCCGCACGGATCGAGGTGCTGTCATTCGGGGCGTACGCGAACCCAACGCGGGGAGCGAAGTTGAGATACTGCGGCTTCGGCTCGCCAAACGAGATCAGGCCCGGCACGCTGGCTGCGGAGTTGAGCTTCTGCTCCTTCGACGAGAACGGCACCGAGGTGAACTCGTACCGGAGGCCGATGTTCAGCGTCAGGGTAGGCGTTACGCGGTAGTCGTCGTTCCCGTACGCGTAGATGTTGGATTGATCGCCGTAGAACGTAGGACTCACGCCGGGGGGCGTTGCGTTCCGCTGGCCGGAGTTGTCCGGGCTGAGATCCTGCAGGTAAGAGCTGAGATTGTTGTAGATATAGTCGCCGCGGAGCCGCTGAACAAAGAGCTGCGGAGCGATGGCCTTGCGACCCTCGACACCGAACTTCATGGTGTGTTTGCCTTTTAACCCAGGTAATCGCTTCGAGTCGCCTGGTAGAGGTTCTCGATGGTTCCCTGGGGAGCATTCGGGTCCGGCCCGAGATTGACGCCTCCAAGATCCTGGAAGGTGAGATTCGGAAACTGATTCAGACCCGGGAAAGCTTCCGGTGGCGTTCGTGACGCTGTAATAACGGTTGAACCCGATTCGAAATTCATTGCTGAGGTTCGGCGTAAATGTGTGGATCTCCGTGATCGCCGCCAGGTGGTACCGGTTCGGGCCAGGCGTGAAAAACGCCGGGAACGTAGCCGCGGTATCTAGGCCGTCCGCGCGGTTGTACACGTAACGCACGCGAAGGTTGTCCTTCTGCGAGGGCGTGTAGTCCGCGCTGCTGGTGGAGTAGGTGGAGTTAGAGAAAGAGCCTATGTTGAGGCTGACGTCCCCGACCGGTATCGTATTGGCGCCAACCAGGATCGTCTGCGGACAGACAGCGTCACTCGCGCCGGCCTGGGTGGCGGCAACCGGGCTGTACTGTTGGTAGACCTTAAGGTTGTTGGCGGAGAGTCCCGGCGTGGCGCTAATGGCGGTAAAGCCCCCAGCGGTGGGTGCGCAGAAGGTCGCGGACCCGCCCGCCTGGCCGAGAGTCTGGCGCTCGAAGTTCGAGAACAGGAAGAGCCGGTCGCGGAGGATGGGCCCGCCGAGCTGGCCGCCATAGCGGTTGAAGTCGTAGCGCGGCTTGAATCCACGCAATTTGCCAGCAGCAGCGTTGCTGTTGGCCTGCAGGGTATCGACCGCGTTCAGGTTGCGGTTGTCGAAGTACTCGTACAGTCTTCCGTGAACCTGGTTGGTGCCGGAGACGACCAACTCATTGAACTGGCCGCCGGTGGAGTGCCCGTACTCGGGCGAAAACATGTTCTGCAACGCGGTGAACTGGCCGACTGCGTCGTTCGGAACGTAGAGCAGCGGGCCGGTGACGCTCTTCGAGTTGTTGTCGATGCCCTCGATGGTGAAGTTGTTGTTGCGGGGCCGCTGTCCGCTCACCGAAGGTCCGGTGCCCGCGCCCAGGCCGCCGCTGCTGGCCACGCCAGGGCTAAGCAGGGCGAGGTTCAGCACGCCAAGGCCAACGGACGCCGTGGGCAGATCCTGTACCTCCTTCAGATCAAACGTGGACTGGATCTGCGAGGTCGTCGTGTCGATCGAGACGTTCGCGATACTGGTCACCTCGACATTGGTCGAGGCTCCGGGAAGAACAGTGAAATCCTGCGTCTGGATCTTGTTGGCGTCGATCGCGACCGCCTTGAGCGTGTTCACGGAGAAGCCGGCGACGGAGGTGGTCACGTCGTAGGAGCCCGCGGGCAGGTTCGAGATGCGGTACTCACCGCTGTTGTTGGCAACGCCCTCGTACTTCACTCCCGTGGCCTCATTGGTGGCGGTCACATGGGCGCTGCCCACAAGCGCTCCGCTGGGATCCTTAATGGTCCCAACAAGGGCGCCGCTGGTGGTTTGAGCCTTTGCAATGGCAAAGGTACAGAAGAACAGAAACATAGCTGCCAAGATGGACTTGCGATTCACGAGGAGCTCCTAAACGGGTACCTGACGATGACGAGAAAGCTGTGTGCCAACACATAGAGCACTTCTCATGCCAAAGCCGTAACGCCCATTCGCGGAGCTAATGTGCTGATAAGTGTGACGAACGGTGTTCAAACCGTTACAGAAATTCACATTCCTGGGTCGGACTCTCCCGAAATGAGAATCCTCGATCGAAGACTCCATCGGCAAGCCCACAGCCGTCAGGCCGTCGCTACGCCCGTTACAATGGTGTTCGAAGACACCGAGGCCATTACGGCATGAGTTGGTTCAAGCGGGAAAACCACGAGATTCGGAATACCGACCAGCGGACCGTCCGGACGGAGGGGCTCTGGATCCGATGCGAGAACTGCCGCGAAGTGATCTGGAAGGCGGAGCTCGAGGAAAATCTGCAGGTCTGCCCGAAGTGCGGGTACCACTTCAAATTCGACGCCCGGTCGCGCATCGCCAGCCTCCTCGAGCCGGGGTACCAGATGGTGGATCTCCAGTTGCAATCGACCGATCCGCTCAGCTTTACCGACCTGAAGCCCTACAAGCGGCGGCTCCGGGAGGCGCAGGCCAAGACTGGCCTGAACGATGCCATCGTCAACGCCGTCGGAAAGATCGGCTCGCAGCCTGTTGTGCTGAGCGTTATGGAGTACGGGTTTATCGGCGGCAGCATGGGAGCCGTCGTCGGTGAGACGATCGCACGCGCGGTCGACCGGTCGCTGGCCTCGCGGGACCCCCTCATTATCGTCGCCGCATCAGGCGGCGCGCGGATGATGGAGGGCATCGCAAGCCTGATGCAGCTGGCCAAGGTCTCCGTTGGTCTGGCGCGCTTGGATGACGAGAAGATTCCCTATATCTCGGTCATGACCGATCCGACCACCGGCGGAGTCACCGCGAGTTTTGCCATGCTTGGCGACCTCAACATCGCGGAACCGGGCGCGCTGATCGGATTCGCAGGGCCGCGCGTTATCGAGCAGACCATCCGGCAGAAGCTCCCCGAGGGCTTCCAACGGTCGGAGTTTCTGCTCGAACACGGGTTTCTCGACGCAATCGTCGGACGCAAGGAGATGAAGAGCTACCTGGCCCACGCGCTGGCTTGGATGACAGAGAAGAAGGCCAGCTGATGTGCTCTCTCGGACGCCATCTTCACCATTAGGACGACCTTCCACTCAACACGCTCGATGGAGGCCCGCACCGCTTGAATCACGAACAGCCTTCGCGAACGGCGCTGCGCGTGGCGCTGAGGCGTGCTGCACATCAACGGTACGACGCAAAGCCTCTGGTCTTCGAGGACCCCCTGGCCGTGCGGATATTGGGCCCGGAATACGCAGGCGACCTGGAGAAAACGGCAACCAAGCTCAATAAGCCGTTCTCCGTCGCTCTGCGGGCGTTTCTCGTGGCCCGCAGCCGCTTCGCCGAAGACTGCCTGGCTGCAGCCTGCGCCCGTGGGGTCCGGCAATACTGTCTGCTCGGTGCGGGTCTGGATACCTTCGCGCTCCGAAACACCCACACCGGCCTGCGCGTCTTCGAGGTGGATCATCCCGCGACGCAGGCGTGGAAGCGTGGGCTGCTGGAGCGGAATGGAATTGCCGCGCCGGAGTCGCTGCACTTCGTGCCCGTCGACTTCGAGCGTCAGGAGCTTGGGAGGGAGTTGGAGGCCGCAGGCTTCGAGCGCCGGGCGCCCGCATTGTTCGCCTGGCTGGGCGTCGTGCCCTACCTCACCCCGGAGGCGTTCCGGCAGACGTTGCGGTTCATCGCGGAGCAGCCGCGCGGGAGCGGCGTCGTCATGGACTACGGTCTCCCACGGGAAGCGCTGTCTCCGCTGGAACAGCTGGGGCGCGACTCGCTCGCCTCCCGCGTGGCGCTCGCGGGAGAGCCGTTCCAGCTGTTCTTTACGCCGGAGCAGATGCGAGCGGAGTTGGCTGCCTTCGAGACGGTCGAAGATCTCGGGGCCGATGCGCTCAACCACCGGTACTTCGCCGGTCGAAGCGATACGCTACGCGTGCGGGGAACTGCTGGAAGAATCGTTAGCGCATGGCTCTGAGCGCGTAACCGCTCCCTGGAGGTGCCCAGGTGGAGTAACGCCACAGGACAATCAGACAAATCTAGCCAAATCTCCAACCGATCCGGTCCGCACAAATCCGCGGCCGCCTTTCATACAACCAGTCGAATCCGCACAAGCAAATCCTCCGCCGGTCTTACCATGAATAAATGCCGGCCCACCTCTCCGAAGCCGCCCTCAAGTTCCTTCGCGGGCTCAAGCGCAACAATGACCGGGTCTGGTTCGAAGACCGGCGCGATCTCTACGAGCGCGAGCTCAAGGCACCCATGCTCGCCATCATCGGCGAGGTCAACGAGGCCATGCTCGCCTTCGCGCCCGATCACATCCGTCCCCCGCAGAAGATCATGATGCGCATCTATCGCGACATCCGCTTCTCCAAGGACAAGCGGCCCTACAAAATCCACGCCGCTGCCTGGTGGTCCCGCGCCGGGCTCGACAAGACCTCTGGCGGCGGCTTCTACTTCGATGTCAACCCGGACCAGATAACTATCGCCGCCGGCGTCTATATGCCGGAACGCGATCAGCTCCTCGCCATCCGCCGACACCTCGCCGGTTCGGGTGCCGGTCGCCATACCGAACTTCGCCGGCTCCTCCGCAGCCCGAGCCTCCGCAAGCTCATGGATCCCATCGATGGCCAGCCTCTCACCCGGCCGCCCAAGGGCTTCCTCCCGGACGATCCCGCCATCGATCTCATCCTCTGCCGTCAATGGGGCGTTACCTCTCACCTGGCCGCCGTGCACGCTACCGAGCCCACCCTCGTTGCGGAGATCGTCAAACGCTTCCGGTCCGCAGCTCCGATCATCCATCTGCTCAACGAGCCCCTGAAGCCCCCGGCAAAGCGCCCCGTCTTCTGATCGCGCGCTGTAAAATTCAGGCTTCGGTATCTCCGCACACAACTGTGGCGAGTACCGTGGCGAGTACCGTCGAAAACCGGCGGATCTCCACAGATAACTGGTGAGAATAACCACACGGCACCGAGCGAAATGCGTGGCTGAATGCCGGCAAATTCCGCATCAGACGTACCTTGGGCGACACAAAACCCACAAAAACCCACAAAAACCTGTGGAAACCATCAAAAACGGGTTGACAAACCACCGGGAAAGAGCCGAAGGTGAACTTCGGAACACTCTCCAGACCCGCATAAACACTGGCGATTTCGCTCAGCAGCGGCACAGAGAATGCCAAAATCGCAGCAAAACAAGGAGAATACACATGGCAAAGGGAATCACAAAGACCGCGCTGATGCGCCAAATGGCAGAAAAGACAGAGCTTAGCAGCAAACAGGTAGCAGGCTTCTTCACCCTGCTCGCCGAGACCGCCGTCCGCGAAACCAAGAAAAACGGCGAGTTCACCATCCCCGGCATCGGTAAGTTAGTGAAAGCAGAGAGGAAAGCCCGCCTCGGCCGCAATCCCCAGACTGGCGAAACCATCAAGATCAAGGCGAAAACTGTGGTCAAATTCCGCGTCGCCAAGGTCGCCAAAGACACCATCGCCCCCGTCAAGAAGTAGGCCTCGACATCGCAGTAAGTCTGTTCATTTTTGCAGCTTAGCAGTCGTGCAAAGCACGGCCCGCGATCCCGGCCAAGGCTGGTAAGCGGGCTATCGCTTTGCTGCGGTCAACCCGCGAACCACGATGGAAAGCCCAAACGACACAAGCACCCCCTGCCCAATTAGAAGCGCGTTGTAGGTGAATCCAAACGCCGCGAAAGACGCCGCCACTCCCCACATATATACCTCGCCGGCCAGCGCCTGTGCCCAGCGCGGTCCCACGTCCGCACCCGGCGAGATCGGCGAAAGCCGCGGAATCATCCTGGGAACTGCTTTCTTGTAAGCGAGATAGCCCGATGTCGCGCGCTGTAAGTAGAAGCGTTCTTCGGACGCAATCAGGGCAGCCTGCAAGGCAGTAATCGCAACAATCGCGAATGCGGCTCCCATCCAGGTCATGAGCACTGAGAGCGCGAGCGTATGGAGCAGCGTACCCAGGTAGAGCGGGTTCCTCAAAAACCGGTATGGGCCATGGATGACGAGCCGGCCGTCGTTCAGAGTTGAGCCGAACACCACACCCTGACCGAGATACGCAGCACCCCACGTCCGCAGCATGGCCGCGGCGATGGCCAGCACCGTTGCTGTCACTGTCAGCGCAATGATCGCGCTGCGGAGGTCGACATTTAGGTGTGCTGAGACTGCTTCAGGTAGGGCCAGCCACACGCGCTGCGCTCCTGCCCCGCCTGGAGTCGCCCACGAGATGGCAAAGGCGCCTCCGAAGATCAGGAGGTGCAGCCAGTAGCGAAAGCGAAACACCAGACCCAGTGTGTCCGAGGAGCTTTGTGCTTCCCCATACTGACCCTGCAAGGCCTCGCCTTCCGTTGAATCTCGAACGCCCTTCATACGCTGTACCCCGGCCAACCATTGCTATGCGTCTTCTCTCGCCCCACCCAGCTTCGACATAAGCGCGTCAAAGTCCTCCAGACCGGAGTACTCGATAACCACGCGCCCTCGCCCCTTCTTATCTTCAATTAGCACCTTCAAGCCGAGTTCCCGTTGCAGCAACTCCTGCGCATCGCGCACATTCGGATCCTGTGCTGGGGCGTTCGGGACTGGCTTCTTAGTCTTCTGTTCGGGGTTGAGCAGACCTTGAACATAGGACTCCGTTTGCCGAACCGACATGGACAGCGCCATGACCTTCGCGGAAGCCGCCCGGATGCGGTCAGCCGACTCAAGCGCCAGCAGTGTGCGGGCGTGCCCGAAACTCAGCATCCCCGATTCCACACTGCTTTGTGTCTCCTCAGGCAGGCGCAGGAGTCGCAAGAAGTTCGAGACACTCGCTCGATCCTTGCCGGTTCGCGTGGCCATCTGCTCCTGCGTCATCTGGAACTGCTGGCTGAGCCGTTGGTAGGCGCGGGCCTGCTCCATGGGGTTGAGATCCGCACGCTGCAGGTTCTCGACGATGGTCATCTCCATCGCCTGCTCATCCGAAGCCACGCGGACGAACGCCGGAATGCTGTCCTTTCCGGCCTTCCTGGAGGCAAGCAGGCGGCGCTCTCCGGTGATCAGCTGATACCTGCCGGACTTTGTCTGCCTCACAAGGATCGGCTGGACGACGCCGTTCGCCCGAATCGATTGCGCCAGCTGTTCCAGGAGATCTTCGTCGAAGTGGGTACGCGTCTGAAACGGGTTCCGATCAATTTGATCGCACGCTAGGTCGAGCGGCTGCCCCGTCGGTTCAGCTGCAGCGGAGATCGAAGGCACTGCCTGCTTCTGTGGCAGAAGAGATTCGAGTCCCCGGCCCAGCGCCCTGCGTTTGGAGTCGTTTTGTGTGGTCATTCTTTTCCTGAGTTACTTGGAATACGGCCAGAAGCGTACTTCGCGGTCGTTCTTGGGTGCTTTCTCCTGCTTAACAGCCGCCTTCTTTCGTGGGCTTTCGATTCCGTGACGCTGCAGGATCTCCGCCGCGAGTTCACGATAGGCTTCAGCGCCGCGGGAACGAGCATCGTACAGCGCTACGGGTTTGCCGTGACTTGGCGCCTCGGCAAGCCGGATATTCCGCGGGATCGTTGTTCTGAGCAGCTTATCGCCGAAAAACTCCTGCAGATTAGCCGCGACCTGCTGTGAGAGGTTCATCCGTTCGTCGTACATCGTCAGCAGAACGCCCTCGAGCGCAAGATCCGGATTGAACGCTTGGGAGACACGGTCCAGCGTGCTCATGAGCTCCGAGATGCCCTCGAGCGCAAAGTATTCCGCTTGCATGGGGACTAGCAGACCGCCCGCCGCTACAAGGGAGTTAAGCGTAAGCAGATCCAGTGCCGGCGGACAGTCGAGCACAATGTAGGAGTAGGTGCCAAGTACCTCCTGGATGGCGTCCCGTAGCCGATACTCCCGTCGCTCCTGGCTGACAAGCTCCAGATTTGCACCGATCAGGTTCTTGTTGCCAGGAATCAACGAGAGGTTCTCGATCTCCGTCGGCAGAATTGCAGCCGAGGCGCTTACCTCGCCCGTAAGCAGATCGTAGACGCTGAGCCTGTCTGGATCGCGCGAAAAACCCAAACCTCCTGTGGTATTCGCTTGGGGATCGCAGTCGATCAGAAGGGTTGGAAGGCCTGCCATCGCGAGCGCGGCACTCAGATTGATAGCGGTCGTAGTCTTACCCACCCCACCCTTCTGGTTCACAACTGCAATGACCTTGGCTGCTGTATTCCCGGCTGCACTGCTCTGCGCCTGAGTGGAGTGTGTGTTGGTCATCGCTCGATGAAGCGTAACTGCTGGCGCCCACATCTGCAAATGCGACAGGTGTTCCACGTGGAACGGGCACTCCCAATGTCTTTTGAACTATGTTCCACGTGGAACAACTAGCGCCGAAGCTGAAACAGCCACGAATCTTCTCGCTCCGGCATCGCGACCCGAGAAATTACCGTGACCTCTGCAGGCAACGCCTGGAGGGCTGCAGAAGAACTCAGCAGCCAGACATCTCCTGCAGTCAGTTCAACCGCCGCTGCCAGAGCACGCTCAGGATCGTCGACCGCTCTAAGCACAACGAGATCGAAGCCGCGCTGCGAAGCTATCGCCTCCGCCCGCCCCGGCAGAACCTCAGTCGGTAGCGAAAGGGAACGGATAACCTCACGAAGGAAAGCCGCCTTCTTCGCCTGCGACTCTGCCAGAGTCACCGTGAGCCGCGAATGCCACAGCTGGACGGGAATGCCGGGAAACCCCGCGCCGGACCCAAGATCGAGAACCCTTCCTATCGACGGAAGGTGCTGCGCAGCAAACAGGCTCTCCCCAAAGTGACGCTGAACGATCTGCCTCGGATCGCGAATGGCCGTCAGA
Source organism: uncultured Acidobacteriaceae bacterium (assembly GCA_963778445.1). Classification (GTDB taxonomy): domain Bacteria; phylum Acidobacteriota; class Terriglobia; order Terriglobales; family Acidobacteriaceae; genus Edaphobacter. Next base: position 1,517,782 of record CAVZUG010000001.1, read on the forward strand.
TTCATCCGCTGATTCCACCTCAGAAGAAGGTCAAGATAGACCGAGAGTTGTTCCAGGAGTGAAGGGTGGCCAGCTAAACCCTCTTCTGTCAGCAGATAAGGCATCAGCAGATTGCCCATCTCGTCGCGTGAGAGCGTCGGCATCGCGCTATCGCGTAACGCGCATGCTGAGCTGCTCCCTCGCCATGGCCGCCTCGAGAAAGCCTTGAAAGATCGCTCGGGAAGTAGCACTCGTCTCAACGCTACGCTCCGGATGCCACTGCACCCCGAGCACGAACTGCGAAGAGCCTTGCTCCCTGGAGCCCTCGACGGCCTCGATCACTCCATCTTCCGGAGAGACCGCGCATACCCGCAGGTCTGTTCCCACGTTTGCAACGGACTGATGGTGGCTCGAGTTGACCGGAAGACAGGGCTCGCCACACTTGTCGATCGGTTCCTTAGGGTCGACCAGAGTCGAAAACAGGCCTTTGCCGCGGAGCACAGCCGAATGAGCGACCGCAACCGCCGCCCCTGCAGCGTGATTGACGGGGGTACCCGGAAGGTGCTGCACCAGGCTACCGCCGCGCCAGACGTTCAGCGACTGCATACCGTAGCAGATCCCGAGCACCGGCTTGCTAGAGCGATAACACTCCTCCAGCAGCAGGCGGTCGGTTCGCTCTCGCAGGGGATCAGCCGCCGCACACTCGGCCGCCCGCTCTTGTCCGTAGAGCCTCGGATCCACGTCGGCGGGGCTGCCAGGTAGCACAACACCCTGACACTCGCGTGCGACCGAGGCGAGCTCTCCCGCGGTAAGGTCGAGAGAGATCTCTACGGGAGTACCGCCGGCCTGCTTCACCGCAGCGGCGTACATCGGCCAGGATCGGCGGTTGTAGGCGAGATCCGTGCTGGTCGGAACAGGAATACCAATCTTCCGTTCAACCATGGTGCAAGTGACTCCTACACAGATGATACGTTGCGGACGCGGTCACGGCTCCTGCAGACCCGCCTGCTCCGAATAGCTCATGTAGGTCTTCGTGATCGTGTCGTGGACTCTCCGCGTCAAGCTGTCGGCGTCCCGTGTGGTCAGACCAACCGTCGAGATCGGCTCGCCGAGAATCACTGCAAGCGGCCGCGGTCTCAGGTGATAGCTGTGGATCGGCAGCAGTTGATAGGTCCCGACGACTGTAACCGGTACAAGCGGCACCTGTGCGCGGATCGCCATGAAAGCGCCTCCGGACAGAAACGCCTGGGTCTCTCCGCTCGCCGACCGCCCGCCCTCAGGAAAGATCACCAGCGGCAGCCCGGCTTTGAGAGCGGCTACCCCGCCGTTCAGGCTCACAATCGAGCTGCGGGCACTCGACTGATCCACTGGCACCTGGCCCGACCGATGCAGGTGCCACCCAATAAACGGAACCTTCCACAAACCACTCTTGGCCAGGATACGGAACTGGAAGGGAAGCTTGGCAAACAGGACCGGCGTATCCATATAGCTCAGGTGATTCGCCGCATAGACCGCCGTCACCGGCTGCGGGAGTCTGTCCGCCCCCGCCAAAGTGACGGGAGAGAGGCTGATCCTGAGCATCAGGCGAGCCCACGTTCTCGCGATGGCATGCTGCTGTCCACCGGATCGGTCCCACAGCGAGGAAACGAGCGAGACACATCCAAATACTGACGTAGCCAATGCCATCAACGGTATCAAGACCAGGTAGTTCAGCCAGCGAAGCGCTGTTCCGGCTGAGGGCGGCTGCTCCTGTACTCCGGAAACGGCAGCACTCACGAGCGCTCCCCGACCAGCCGCAGGATCTCTCCGACGAGGTATATCGAGCCGGTCGCAACGATCAAACCGCCGCTTGGGGTCAACTCCAGCGCTTGTGCAAAGGCCGCACTCAGATGCGGCGCGGCATGCGCCGGCACGTCAAGCCTCCTTGCGGCGTTGAGCAGATCTTCGACCGCCGCGGCGCGTGGGTTGTCGATCGGCGCCAGAACCACGTGATCCCGCGCACGCTCCGGATCGCTTGAAGACGAGTCGAACAGCGGAAACAGAATCTGCGTCATCTCGCCCAGATCCTTGTCCCGCAGGCAGCTGAACATCAGCGTTCGAGCGAGCCTGGGCGGAAGCTGCGCCAGAGCCGACCGGAGTGTCCACGCGCCTGCAGGGTTGTGCGCTACATCCAGCAGCAGCGTCTGCCCGCTTTCGAGCGCAAAGATCTGTAGCCTTCCCGGCCACAACGTCTCTTCAATTCCACGTTCAATTGCGGCATTTGGAATATTGTAACCACATGTGTTACGTAATTCGGCGATGGCGGCTAGCGCCAGGGCGATGTTGCGCTGCTGATGCTGCCCACGCAGCGGAGAAGCAACGTGGAGCGTCTCACCGTCCATGCTCACGGTGTACCGGTTCGGCTGGAGAAGCATCGTGCTCGCATGGTCTTCTGCGATGTTGAGCCCAGCATTTGAGTCGCCGTCGAAGTCCGCAGCCGACGGCATGTAAGGAACTGCTGAAACTGCCCGCAGATTCGGGAGTTCAGCCGCAATCTCTCCGAAGACGCGATTCGCCTCCGGGTGTTGCGGCAGCGTAATCAGCGTTCCACCCGCGCGCAGGATACCCGCCTTTTCGCGGGCTATCTCGGCGATGGTCGACCCAAGGTAGTCCTGATGATCCAGCGCGATATCGGTGATGACGGAGAGCAGTGGATCGACGATGTTGGTCGCGTCAAGCCGCCCTCCAAGACCCACCTCAAGGACGACGATGTCGGCACGCCGCTCCGCAAAGTAGAGAAACGCGAGTGCGGTCAGCACTTCGAAGAAGCTGGGGAAGTGGGGAAGCGATCCGATCTCGACCAGTCGCGTCGCCGTGCTCTCGGCAAGAAAAAAGTGACGCGCGAAGTCCTCGTCGCCGATCGGCATCAGCGTTGAAGGCCCGGCGCTCACCGGGGCATCCGAGGACGCGTACTCCGATGGCAGCGCAGGCACGCTCAGCTGAATGCGCTCATTCACCCGCACCAGATGCGGCGAGGTGTAGAGACCCGTGCGGTAGCCAGCGGACGAAAGAACGGACGCAAGGGTCGCTGCCGTCGAGCCTTTGCCGTTGGTCCCCGCTATGAGAATCGACGGAAAGCTCCGTTGAGGATCGCCCAGCGCCGCCATCAGCGTGCGCATGTGCGCGAGATCGAACTTCCGGCGCGGCGCCGCGGCATCCGGGGGAACGAGCTCGTGACCCAGCGCATAGAGCTGGTCAACCGCTGCGGCGTAAGACATGCGCCCATTCTAGGCGAAGTCAGTGTGCTCCGAACCCGAGTGTGGCAGGCGAGCAAGCCGTACCACTTCCGTTGCACTGAACTCTTGATAAGTGGGATTCGTTGAGCGACCGGAACAAACGATAGTCAGAGGGTGCCAGAGGAGAGACAAGTCTCTTCAAGGCCAAAAGAGCCCGGACGTATCAACGCCACGGGCAAATGAGGAGACGAGACATGCATGTAGCACTGGCACTAGCATTTGGTTCGATCGTGGTTGCCCCGTTTGTTGGTCGGTGGCGAGCAAATGTATGGCTGAGGTCGAGGGTTGTTCAGGCTCGTCGCCCGCTGCCGAAGAATGTCATCGAAATCGCATAGCTTTCCTGCGCTGTACCTTCCGTACGGTCGGGTCGCACCTCATTTCGGTGCGACCCCATTTTCGTTAGGAGCTACCGGGCGCAGATCGCGTCTCCGCATCAACTCTCGGAAATCCAGGCCCAAGCAGATATGCTTGAGAGCGTGAGCCAAGAGACCATTTCCATCCAGCTTCCTGATGGCAGCGTGCGCAACGTAGCGCGCGGAACCACCCCACTCGACATCGCAACCAGCATCTCCCCACGTCTGGCCGCGGCCGTCGTGATCGCGCGTATTCGACCGCTGAAGGCGACGTCCAACGATGGCGCCGCCGAAGCCGATGCAGGCGCCAGCGAGGAGGCCATGTACTCGGGACGCTCCGGCTCGATCGACGGAACCCGCGTCGTCGATCTGTCCTCACCGTTGAACGAGGATGTCGCTCTGGAGCTGCTCAAGGAAACCGACGAGGCTGCGCTCAGAGTCGTCCGCCACTCCGCTGCCCATGTCATGGCGACGGCCATCCTGGAGCTCTTTCCCGAAACCAAGCTCGGCCACGGCCCCGCGACCGATGGAGGCTTCTTCTACGACGTCTATCGCGAGACTCCCTTCACCGAAGACGATCTCGCCGCAATCGAAAAGCGCATGGCCGAGGTCGTCGCCCGCAACGAGCCCTTCATCCGCGAAGAAGAGCCCCGCGAAAAGGGCCTTGAGGATTACGCGCAGCAGGGCGAATTCATGAAGGTTCACTTCATCGAACGTTTCACCAGGCCCGGCGAAGAGATCTCGCTCTATCGCAACGGCAGCTTTACCGACTTCTGCCGCGGCCCACACGTGCCTTCCACCGGCCGGGTGAAGGCTTTCAAGGTCACCAGCGTCGCCGGCGCGTACTGGCTCGGCGACGAGAAGAACCAGCAGCTCCAGCGCATCTACGGCACTGCGTTCTTCAACACCAAGGATCTCGACGCGCACTTCAAACGCCTCGAAGAGATCAAGGCGCGCGACCACCGCGTTCTCGGCAAACAACTCGACCTCTTCTCCATTCAGGAGGTCGCGGGCGCAGGGCTCATCTTCTGGCATCCCAAGGGCGGCCTCGTCCGCAAGATCATGGAAGACTGGATGCGCGACGAGTGTATCCGCCGCGGTTACAATCTCGTCTTCACGCCTCACATCATGCGCCGCGAGCTCTGGAAGATCAGCGGCCACGAAGGCTATTACAGCGAGAACATGTACCCCCCGATGGAGCTCGACGATGCCGAGTACCGGCTGAAGCCGATGAACTGCCCGGGCCACATCCTCATCTACAAGAGCAACCCGCGCAGCTATCGCGACCTCCCAATCCGGTACGCCGAGCTGGGCAACGTCTACCGTTACGAGCGCTCCGGCACCATGCACGGCCTGCTCCGTGTTCGCGGCTTCACGCAGGATGACGCACACATCTTCTGCACACCCGCGCAGATCGAGGATGAAGTCGTCGCCTGCATCGACTTCGCGCAGAGCGTCCTCACCACCTTCGGCTTCACCGACTTCAAGGTCGAGCTCTCCACCTGGGACCCCAGCAAACCCCAGGACTACACGGGCTCGCCCGAGCATTGGCAGACAGCGATCGACAGTCTCAAGTCTGCCCTCAAACGAAAAGAGATCGCCTACAAAGAGATCCCGGGCGAAGCCGCCTTTTACGGCCCCAAGATCGACATCAAGCTCGTCGACGTACTCGGCCGCCTGTGGCAGCTCTCCACCGTCCAGTTCGACTTCAATCTCCCGGCGCGATTCGAGCTCGAATACACCGGCGAAGACGGTGAAAAGCACCAACCCGTCATGGTTCACCGCGCGCTCTTCGGCTCCGTCGAACGCTTCTTCGGCGTTCTCATCGAGCACTATGCGGGCGCCTTTCCCATGTGGCTCGCGCCCGTGCAGGTCGGCATCGTCCCCATCTCCGAGAAGCACCTGCCCTACGCCGAGTCGGTCAAGGCAAAGCTCGAAGCCGCGGGCCTGCGCGTCGATCTCGATGCCCGCAACGAAAAGATGAACGCAAAAATCCGCGACCTCACCCTGCAGAAGATTCCCTTCGTGCTCGTCGTCGGAGATAAGGAAGCAGCCAGCGATGCGGTCAGCGTACGCACCCGCGGCAAGGGCGATGAGGGCACTACATCCCTGGCCGACTTCACCACGCGCGCTACGGATCTCGTCTCCACACACGCCATGGCTTTGTGAGCCGAGATTCTGCTATTCGATCTTGCGTCTGAGGCTTCATGGTCATAAGCTATGGTCATGAAGCCCTCGACTGCTCTCGACATGACGCCCGAGACCCGCACCATCTCCGCGGCAGAGTTCAAGGCTAAATGCCTTCAACTCATGGACGAGGTCTGTGATCACAAGCTCAGGCTTGTCATCACGAAGCGCGGCAAGCCAGTGGCCGAGGTGAGCGCTCCGAAAGAAGAAGCGAAGCCCTTCCGTCCTCTCTGGGGGCGATCGCCTAATGTGAGAATTCTTGGTGACATCGTCTCACCTCTTCCTCAAGAGCTCACACTACCGAAGTTCGCCTGGGAGAAGCCCGCGAAGGTAAAGAGTGGCAAGAAGCGGTGAACAGATTTCTTCTGGACACACACGTTTGGATCTGGTTTCAGCGCGGCGATGCGGTACAGATTAGGCCCGAGTTTCGGCAGCAGCTATCCATCTGGCAAGATCAGGAACTCTTATATGTTTCGCCAATCTCCGCCTGGGAGTTGGGTCTTCTGATCGCCAGCAATCACCTCGATCTGGGCACGTCAATGGATAACTTTGTCGAAACCGCCATTGCGGAACGCGGCTTGCAGTTGGTCCCACTCACGCCCGGTATCCTCATCGAATCCACCCGGCTTCCCGGTGACCTCCACCCCGACCCTGCCGATCGCATCCTCGCTGCGACTGCCCGTGCGCAAGGCCTGACGCTGGTCACACGCGATAAGGCTCTGCTTCGTTACGGCAAAGCCGGGCATCTAAGTGTTCGGAAACCTTAGAGCATGTTCACCCTCCGCGATAGCACAGTCATCCACGCCCCCATGGAGCGCTGCTTCCTGCTCTCGACCAGCCTCGCCATCGTCCAAAAGGAGCTCGGCATGCACCCGGTGAGAGGTAAGACCTCCGGCCTCGTCATCGGCGGCGATACCGTGCGCTGGGAAGGCCGGCAACTCGGTCTCCCGCAATATCACGAGAGCCTCATCAGCCGCTTCGAGCCGTTTCGCTTCTTTCAGGACACCATGATCGCCGGTCGTTTCGCCTCCTTCCAACACGACCACGCCTTTTCGGAAGACCTCGACGGATCGGTCACCCTTGCCGACGAGCTTCGTTTCACCATGCCCCTCGGCTGGGCCGGCAGGCTCGTCGGCCGGTTCATCATGGTGCCCCACATTCGAGGCCTGATGCGCCGTCGCTTCCGCCTGCTCAAACGCATCGCCGAGACCGAAGCCTGGCGCGACTACCTGCCTCAGGGCCAGCCGCATCTCACCGTCTGAGGTGGTACCTATGAAGGCGATCGTTCTGCACGAGTTTGGCGGCGCAAACAAGCTCAAATACGAGGACGTGGAAGACCCGAAGCCGGGTGAGGGAGAGGTCCTCGTCCGGCTCGCCGCGACCAGCGTCAACCCAATCGACTATAAGCTTCGCTCCGGCGCTCTCCAGGCCTACATGCCTTTGGAACTGCCCGCTATCCTCGGCCGCGACGTCTCCGGTGTCGTGCGTGAGATTGGGCCGGGAGTCACCGGCTTTGCCGAAGGAGATCGCGTTCTCGCGCTCGGCAACAAAAGCTATGCGGAACTCGTCGTGGTGAAAGCCTCCGATCTCGCCATCGCTCCACCCACTATCGATCTAGTCGCGGCGGCAGCCCTCCCTCTCGTCACCCTTACCGGTGAGCAGCTCATCTCGCGCGGAACCAGGATTCAGAAAGGCCAGACGGTCCTCGTCGCAGGGGCCGTCGGCGGCGTAGGCCGCTCGGCCGTACTGGCGGCGAAGAAAGCCGGCGCCATCGTCATTGCAGGCGTTCGCGGAAAGCAGCTGGACGAGGCCAGAACGCTCGGCGCGGACGAGGTTCTCGCGCTCGATGATGAAAAAGCCATGGCAAAGCTCGGCTATGTCGATGCGGTTGCTGACGCCGTCGGCCACGAGACAGCGGAGCAGCTGATGGGCAAGGTAAAGCAGGGAGGCGTCTTCGCCTCCGTGCTCGGTCCACCTGCGAATGCAAAGCTGCACCCCGCGGTGCACGTCGAGTCCGTGCGTTGCGTTCCCGATGCGGCCATGCTGCGCACCCTGGCAGACGATGTGGTGGCCAGGCGTCTCGTCATCCCGATCGATCGCATGGTGCCGCTCGAGGAGGCCGCAGACGCACAGACAGCAGCCGAAAAGGGCGGCATCGGTAAAGTTCTGCTTCTGGCCGGGTAACGCCGGCGCACCGGAAGCGCGCCGCACGAGGAGCGCCTTGCAAACGATACGCCTTACAACGTTGGTCGACGCCCCCGTCCAGAGATGCTTCCTGCTGTCCTTGAGCGTTGATCTGCATATCCAATCTGCGGCCCGCAGCAAGGAGCAAGCGGTAGGCGGCAAGACCTCGGGTCTGCTCCGTGCGGGTGAGTCCGTCACCTGGTCCGGGCGGCACTTCGGCCTCCGGCTCAGACACACCAGCGTCATCGACCTGTGGCGTCCGTACACCTACTTTCGCGATGTCATGTCCGAGGGCACCTTCGCCCGGTTCGAGCATGACCACCACTTCGCCCCCATGAACGATGGCACCCGCATGCGTGACGAACTTCGATTCGTCGCTCCGGCCGGCTTTGTCGGCAGGCTCATCGAAGGCAGACTTCGCCGCCATCTCAGCAAATTTCTCCGGGAGCGCAACGCGCACATCAAACGGGTCGCCGAGTCGGAAGAGTGGCATCGCTTTCTGGATGATCAGCCGCCTCTGGATATGTCCTTCTACAACAAGGGTGCGTGACGAAAAGCGGGTGAGGCTTCCTGCCGTCAGCGTGGACGGAACGCGCTCCGTATACTCTTCTCTCGACCTCGGCTGTCATTCCCGCGCTGCTGCTCCGTTCGCTCCGGCGGATACAGAACGACGAACCGGCGTGAAGCCTCCCCGGAAGAGGCCGTCCTCAAGCCAGAACTCGCCAGCTCCAGATGCAGCATGCGGCGTTCACGCGAGTTCATAGGCGGAAACGAGTATGGCCGCTCCGTCGATCGCACCGAAGCCACGGCGACCTCTGCGGCACGCCGCATCCGCTGCGCTCTCGCTGCCTTGAAACCTTCGGCGTCAAAGGAGATCAGCTCGTGCTCCTCCGGCGAGAGCTCCAGAACATCGACCGCCAGGCTCTCGAGCGCATGGAGCAACTCCCCATTGCGAGCCAGCAGCAGGCGCGTATCTGATCCCTGAAACTCAACGCCCACGACGCTGGAGCCGGATTCTCCGCCCGCAGTCACGTCATAGCTAAGCTCGATCCCGCAACCATGGAGAATTACGTCCAACAGATGCTCGATCTTCTTCCGTGCGCGGCCCCAGTCTCTGTCACCCAACTTATCCACCTGATACATTACGCGTCAGCGCCTTCCTTGGATGGTCGCACCGCCCGCACCCGCCTTACGTCGTGCCCGCTTCGCTGCAATCTCGCGCATCTCCCGTCCCAGAGAAGTCCGATTCATCACCGCCTGCTGCGCGATGCCAATCAGATTGCCCACCGACCAGTAGAGCGCCAGCCCTGACGCGTAGTTCCACGTCATGTAGCCCGACACCGCCGGCATCATAAACGCCATCATCTTTTGCTGCTGCGGGTCGACACCGGGTGACGGCGTGTAGTACTGCACGAGAAACTGGCTGACCACCATCAGGATCGGGAGGATGTGATACGGGTCCGCCGCCGTAAGGTCGGGCAGCCAGAACCAGTGCGCCTGCCGAAGCTCCACCACCTTGGGCAGCATGCCGAAAAACGCGAACAGCAGCGGCAGCTGGATCAGCGTGGGAATACAGCCGCCGAACATATTCACGCCGTTATCCTTCTGCAGCTGCATGATCTCGGCGTTCATCTCGTTCCGCTTCGGATCGGTGACCTTGAACTTCTTATACCTCTCCTTGATCGCGTCCATCTGCGGCTGGATCCGCTGCATTTTGAGACCGCTCTGCATCGTCTTGATGCGCAGCGGCAGGATCACCAGATTGATCAGCACGGTCAAAACGACAATCGCCCATCCCCAGTTCGAAGCCACATGCGCGTGAATGAACTGCAGCGCCAGGAAAAGGTACTTCCCAATGATGCCGAAGAAGCCGAACTCGAGCAGCGGTTCGAGCGTGACATTCGGATTGGCGGCATGGATGTTCTTGAGGACGTTGACCGCCTTGGGACCCGCATAGATCCGCGTCAGCGTGTGCCCGCTCGCATCGCCAAGCGCCGCGCCCAGAATCGGCACGTTGATCGCGCCCTTCGCCGGTGATCCGCTTCCGATCCCCGTGCGGCGAATCGTCTTCGCCACATCCAGCTCATTGTGCAGCGTGGCCACAGTCGCGGTTGCCGGCTGCTCCGGCAAAAAGATCGCGGCGAAGTAAACATCGCTCACACCCGCCCAGTCGAACGGCCCGTTCAACGTCTGTCCACCCGAGACCTTCTTCGGAGCATCATGCTGCTCCTTCCCGTTCGACATCGTATCCAGCTGCGCGCCCGCATACAGGGATGCATTATCCTGGTCGCCGAAACCACCCGGCCACGCCAACAGCGTGCGCACCGGCGCACCGTTGCGAGTCACCTGCACGTCCGCATGGATGACATAGGTCTCGTCGAACGAGAAGGTCTTCTTCACCTCCGTCGTTCCATCCGAGTACGTAAACGTTAGCGCGCCAGGCACCGCCAACGTCCCCGTTGCCGAAGGCACATACAGCGCCTGCTTCAGACCGGCCGTCAGCGCCGCATCGTAGGTGTAAAGGGAAAGCGGATACCCAAACTTCTCCGCTGCCTGCTGGTGCACCAGATCCAGCGGCTTGCCGTCGCTATCCTTGAAGACTGCATTCGGCGCATCCGGACGCCGTTTCAGCACCCAGCTTCTGACCTCTCCCCCGCGATTCGAAAACGTGATGCGATACAGTTCGTTCTCGACCACAGTCGTCGCTTCGGCCGCCGCCTGCACCGTGGCCTTGGATGGCGCGGCTGCGGCACCCGGGGTTTGCAAACCCGGCTGAACTCCCGCCGGCGTCGATCCCGCGCCTGCAAGCACTGCCGGCGATGGCTGCGTCACCCCGGCCGCCGTCTGCACGGAGGCACTGTTCGCACTGGGCGAAACCGTCTGCGGATTCTTCTTCGCGCGAAAATACTGCAAGCCGAAGAAAACGGTGACCATAACAAGCATCATGACGAGCAGCGACTTGTTGTCCTGCCCGCCTGATTGATTTGGATTCTTGAACTCTGCCAAGCGAGACTTCCTATCGTGGTGCGGAGGCGCGTGGAGCGCTTCTCCTATGGTAAACGGTTTAGTTCTGCAGGTGCGTCCGGCACCGGGTCCAGCCCGCCCTTCGCAAACGGATGGCAGCGAAGCAGACGCCGTAGAGCCATCCACCCGCCGCGCCAAAACCCAAACCGCGCCGTCGCGACATAGGCGTACTCCGAGCACGTCGGCAGATACAGGCAGCGCGACGGACTTAACACGTGCACCACCGGAGATATCGCCCTTCCGTACACGAACAGGAAAGCCCGCACGGGAATCGCCGGCCGCTGCCCGGTCACGGCAGTTCACCCGCGAGCGGCTTCGCTGAAGCGTTCGCGTCGCTCACGCCACCGCGCCGAACCATGCGGTCCACAGCACGGAAGACCGTCGCCACCTCGCGCTCCAGCACACCAGAATCCAGGTCGAGCACACTCCGCCTCGGGTGCAGCACGACATCCACAGACCGCGGAAGAAGCAGGAGATTATGCCGCACCGCCTCACGCATCCTGCGCTTGATGCGGTTGCGATCGACCGCCTTCCCCATCACCTTGCCCACCGTCAAACCAACGCGCGGACTCTCAGGATCGGCTACACGCAGCGGCTTGCCGTCCGCCCCGGCCTCCGGGCGCAGACTGAAAAAGTAGCTCATCTGCTTCGAAAATTGTTTGCGGCTTGATTGGTACACACGCTGGTAGTCCGCATGTTTCCGCAGTCGGTGGACGGAACTCTCAGGCATGAGCAGACCGTAGCTGCTCTTCGATGCTGCGCGTCATCGTGGTCTCTTCGCCTCCGGTATGCAGCGTCGACACGCTCTCAATCAGCGCAATCCATGTCTCAACCGCAGCCGAGGTATTGTGCCGCACACCCTTTGGGACCACAAAAAACTCACCCGGCCCAAGCACAACCGCACCGCCATCCTCATCGGAGCGGCCAATGCGCAGCTCGCCCCGCAGCACAAGAAACATCTCGTCCTCGTGCTCGTGCGTGTGCCAGGGAAACTCCCCCTGGACCTTCGCCACTTTGACGTATTGATCGTTGACCTGCCCGACCACTCGCGGCGACCACAGCTCCGGGAGAGCGGCACACGCGAGTTCTAACGAGATCGGAGCCTGCTGGGACACGGCGGGAGCCTAGTCGCGGAATCCGGCGCTGACCGCAATCTTGTGACGGCCCTTGGCCCGGCGGCGGTTCAGCACCGCGGCTCCGGCCTTGGTCTTCATCCGGGTGAGAAATCCGTGGGTCTTCGCCCGGTGGCGGCGGTTGGGTTGAAACGTACGCTTCGGCATGGTGCAAATCTCCTGATCGGCCCCTCATCACTCCGGGCGCACACGATCGAATCTTTCGCTGTTGCAGCGATCTCTGAGTATACAAGATGGCTCGCATATCGCCTATCGTCCTACGCCGGACCGACTTGAGAGCACGTGCGCACGCCTCGCTCCGCAGGGCGTCTTCCACGCTGAATCCGGACCTTCACAAGGAATGGTGCAACTCGTTTTTAATCGCGCGAAGCCGCGAAAACGCCCGACTTTTCCGTGCTACTATCAAACCCGCTTCGCAACACTTCGCATCGACGTTCCCAGCTGTTTAGAAGCCCAAAAGCCGCACCGAACCACGTCGCTCCCCCGAACGCCTCACGCGCTCGGCCGAGACTTCCTCGAACCTGGAAATCCTCACCCGCAGGGAGCAGCGGGACGGATCTCCGTTCGCTTTTTCCGCAGCACCATCACGCGGATTGACTTCTCCCGGTTGACGTCAGGACCGCACGCGCACGACTAAGGAAGTAAGAGAATGTCCTTCGTTCCAACGGCCACCGCCGTACTGACTCACTGGGTCCGCATCCTGGCGGCGCTCGAAAAGAAGATCAGCCGTCAGCCCTTTGAAAAATGGCTGAAGCCGACGCGCCACTCCCGCGTCGAAGGACGGACGCTCTACGTCACCATCCCCTCCGCCGACTTCGCAAATGTCGGCGACCGCTTCGGCGATCTCATTCAGGAGGCCATCGACAACCTCGGCCTCGAGATCGACGACATCAAATTCGAGACGCCGGAAAAAAGTCCCAACGCACCGCGGCTGCGCGAGAACGGCGGCTTCGCTCCGCTGCCTAGTCACAGCCCCAACGCACCGCGCTCCAACTCCTCCGCCACCGGCCGCATACCCCCCGCCGGCTCGCATCCGGCCCAGCCAGGTCACGCGCCCAGCCCCGAGCAGTCCCGCTTCGACTGGAACACCGCCTCGCAGCTCAATCCCAAATACCAGTTCGACGCCTTTGTCATCGGCTCGGGCAACCAGTTCGCCATGGCTGCCTCACAAGCCGTCGCCGAGCGCCCCTCCAAGGCCTACAATCCGCTCTTCCTCTATGGCGGCGTCGGTATGGGCAAAACTCACCTCATGCAAGCCATCGGCCACGATGTCAAACGCCGCCAGCCCCACTCCTCCATCTCCTATCTCTCCGGCGAAAACTTCACCAACGAGATGATCAACTCGGTCCGCTACGACAAGATGACCGGCTTCCGCGACAAGTTCCGTAACGTCGACGTCCTCCTTATCGACGACATCCAGTTTCTCGCCGGCAAAGAGCGTACCCAGGACGAGTTCTTTCACACCTTCAACGCCCTGAACGACGCCATGAAGCAGATCGTCATCGCCTCCGACCGCCCTCCCAAGGAGCTCGCCGACTTCGCCGACCGGCTTCGCTCCCGCTTCGAGTGGGGTCTCATCGTCGATATCCAGCCGCCCGATCTCGAGACCAAGGTGGCCATCCTGCAGAAGAAGGCCGAGTCCGAGCGCACCTCCATCCCCACCGACGTCGCGCTCTTTATCGCCTCCAACGTCCGCACCAACGTCCGCGAACTCGAGGGCGCGCTCGTCCGCCTTATCGCCTGGTGCTCCATGCACGGCATCGAGATCACCCTTCCCACCGCGCAGCAGTGCCTGAAGCAGTTCATCGACACCCAGGTCCGCAAGGTCACCATCGAAACCATCCAGCGCACCGTCGCCGAGCAGTTCGGCATGCGCGTCGCCGAGCTCAAACAAAAGAACAACTCCCGCCAGATCGTCGTTCCGCGCCAGATCGCCATGTACCTCGCCAAACAGCTCACCGAGGCCTCGCTCCCCGAGATCGGACGCCAGTTCGGCGGCAAGCACCACACCACCGTCATGCACTCGATCGGCAAAATCGACGAGCAGCGCCGCAACGACAAAGACCTCAACCGCACGCTCAACAAGCTGATGGAAACGCTCAGCTAGACATTGCGTCCGCGCCTTCGGCCTCGCTGCTCTCGTACGCTGGAGCAAAGGGCAGCAGCATGAACAAAACGATTCGCAAGGTCACAGATCGCAAGGAGCAGAGAGCGGAGAATTTCCGCCACTGGCAGAGCCTGTCCGTTGGGGACCGATTATCTGCCGTATCCCAACTCAGCGTCGACGCCTATGCGATGAAGGGGATCTTCCGTGCAGATGGACAAAGATCTGAAAAGAACTCTTGTCCGCGTTAGGCGTTCGTGATGCGACGTATCTGGTCGTTGGAGGGTATGCCGGGGAGCTTTAGTGCCGCCAAACGCGGCCGAGTATTCACCTCCCCAGATACTTCTCCGGTATCGCCGACCCCGGCCGCTCGCTCTCCCAAAGAATCTGCACCACCCAATACCGATCGCCATCCTTCACCATCTGAAAGCTGTTGATGCCCCGAGCGAACGGCTTCGGATCCGCCGCCGTGTGCCGCGACTCATACGTACTCCACACCTGCACCATGTTGCCGAACTGCTCGACCTCGTTATGGAGGCTGCGCTCAAAGAAGCCGCTCGTCGTCATCGTCCCGCTCGACCGCTCGATATACCCGTCGATCGTCAGAATCACCACGTCCGCATGCGCCCCGTCCTTCGACGCGCGAATCGGAATCAGTCGCGCGTCCGGCACAAACAATGACCGCATTCGGTCCCAGTCACGCGCCTGTCCCGCAGGCCCCGAGATCACGTCATACACCGCCGCCAGGATGTGATCGACCGAATCCACATCCGCGGGCTTTGCTTTGGGCCAGTCTGGACGTCCGGCAATCGAACCAACCAGCGGCTTCGGGGACTCGACCGCAACACCTGCATGAGGCGCGATGGGCGTTTGCGCAGAGCCAATTCCACACACCAGAACCATAAGCATCAGTCTCTTCATCGTGATCGCCCTCGGCTAAGAAAGCCCATTATCCTCTGCCATGGATCTGCTGTGTGGGAAATCGGCCCCGTCTATCTTTATGTCACGATGACGTTTACCTCTGCTTTCCACACGCCGCCTGAGCTCTTCCGTGCCTACCTCACACCCCGGCTGTGGGGAAGCGGGACAAACAAGGCAATACCTCTTCGGTGGTACCCGGCAATCCGTGTCCTTCAGAAAACCCCGTCCCTGTTTTCTGAATTCGTCCACGATCCAAGTCTCTCTCTCGTCAGGCAGATAGGCTACTCCTCCACATTTCCAGAGCAAACGACTACGGGTACTACTCTTTCTCTCTTTTTAAAGCTTTTCTTGGAAGTACTCTTCGCATCCTGAGCAAGACCTGAGCCTCTGCTCGCCATCCCTCATCTCGGGGTCGCGAAGCGGAATCGAAACCCGCCCCGAACCCTGTCGTACGGAAGCTGCTCGTTGCCCGTACCCCGCTCCCGCGCCCACACATCGATCTCTTTTCCCACAGACAAATCCTTCGCTACCCAAGCCTCCCGTCGCTAGAATCGGATTCTGGGCACAGTCGAAATGGCGAGGGACACCGCCTCCGCTTTCGGTGTACAGTTTGGCCAGCCCCCAACAGCAATCCCCGGAGATACGATCGTGACGAGCGCGACGCAGGAACCCGAAATGACCGCCGCAGCCGCAGCCCCCACCGGCAACCTCGAGATTACGGTCTCCCGCGCGGAGCTCCTCCGTGAGCTCACCGCCGCCCAGAGCGTCGTCGAGCGCAAAACCACTATCCCGATCCTGTCGAACTTCCTCTTCGAGGCTGCCGACGACCGTCTCACCGTCACCGCTACCGACCTCGACCAGTCGCTACGCACCTCCTGCGCCGCCAAGGTCAAAAAGCCCGGCGCCTGCACCATCCCAGCCCGTAAACTCTACGACTACATCAAGTTGCTCCCGGACGGCGACATCTCCATCAAGCTCATGGATAACCACTGGGTCCAGATTCGCGCCGGCCGCTCGAACACCAAGATGGTCGGCATGGCACGGGCCAACTTTCCTCAGGTCTCCGAGTTTCCCGGCTCCGGATCCGTCAAGCTCTCCGTCGCGAGCCTCCGCAACATGGTCTCCAAAACCATCTTCGCCATCTCCAACGAGGAGAGCCGCTACACCTTGAACGGCGCCCTCCTGGTTCTCAAGGCGGAATCCATGGCCATGGTCGCCACCGACGGCCACCGCCTCGCCCACATCGAAAAGCTCGGAGAGACCCTGGACGGCGTCTCCGGCGAAAAAAAGACACTCATCCCCCGCAAGGCCCTTAGCGAGCTCTCCGGTCTGCTCTCCTCCACCGACGCCGAGACCCTCGACTTCGCCGACGACGACCAGACCCTCTTCTTCCGCGTCGGCGGCCGCGTCCTCACCAGCCGCAAGCTCACCGGCCAGTTTCCAAACTACGAGGCCGTCCTCCCACGCGATAACAACAAGTTCGTCATCGTCCGCTCCGAAGACCTCATGGGCTCCATCCAGCGCGTCGCACAGTTCGCCGACGAGCGCTCCGGCGCTATCAAGATCCGCCTCGAGCAGAACGAGCTGAAGCTGTCCAGCTCCTCAACCGACGCCGGCGAGTCCGAAGACACCATCGACACGCCCTACAACTACGACGCGCTCGTCGTAGGCTTCAACAGCGCCTACCTGATCGACTTCCTCAAAGCCATCGGCAACACCGGCGAAGTCCGCCTCGAGTTCAAAGACGCCCAGTCCGCCGGCCAGATGCGTCCGGAAGATGGCAACGAAGACGTCAAATACCGCTACATCCTCATGCCCATGCGCATCTGACCCGCGGAAACCGCTGCCTTTGCTGTTGCTTCTTTTGCTTGTCATTCAGGAGCGCAGCGGAGGAATCTGCTGTTGTTTTCGCGTTTGTCTGCACTGCCCCGCCCGCGTCAACCCCTGCCTCACCCCAAATCTAATCCCCTCAATAGGTTAAGTCTTGGCGCAGATGGCCTCATCGCATCCGTAGACTTAACGCAGGAACAGAAGGTGCAAATGTACGAGTAAAGGTTTGTCGCTTTACCTGGGTACACCCAGGTACGGACCTAAATCTTTATCTCAGAATATTTTGCGCAATAAGTGCAGGGTGGGGGAGGTGCGTCGCTGACCCGCTAACTCGCTCGATCACTGCCTCAGCTCGACGATCGTCGCACCCTGCCCGCCCTCATAGTGCGGCGGCTCCGTCACCCCGGTCACGTGCGGATGCTTCTTCAGATACTCGCGCAGAGTCCGCCGAAGCACCCCCATACCCGTCCCATGGACGATCCGCACCCGCGGCAGCCCTGCCAGAAACGCCTGGTCGATGTACCGCTCGACCTCGCCCTCGGCCTCATCCGCCGTCCGTCCAATGACGTTGAGCTCCATGGGAACGTAGCCGCCATCCTCGGCACTGCCGGTCGCGGTCGAGACAGTGACCCCACCCCGCCCCGCGCCGGACATCCGCCGGAGCAATCGCCTGGACGGGCGTCACCTCCACGATGTCGGTACGCGGGATGCGCATCTTCATCTGGCCCATCGCGACCTCGAAGTTCTTTGCGTCGAGCACACGGCTGACGCGAGCCTCGCGCCCGACCGATCGCAGCTTCACCAGGTCGCCGACCTGGATCTCGGCCTCCCCTTTCGCCCGCTTCGGAGCGTCCGATTTATCCGCTCCCGAGATGTGCGCGACCACGGTCGAGTTGAACTGCTCCGAGAACTCGCGCTTCAGCCGTGCGACCCGAAGCGCGGAGTCCCGCGCGATCTTCTGCGCGACCGTCTTGTCTTCGATCGCCTTGACGGTCTCCTTGAGCTGGCTCGTGAAGTCCTCGAGCAGACTGTTCAGCTTGCCCTCAAGCTCGCGCGTCCGCTGCTTCTGCTCGTTGCGGCCTTCGAGCTCCAGCCGCGACCGCTCGCGTGCCAGCTCGCTCTCGCGCCGCCGCAGGTCGTCCCGCTCATGCGCTCGCGGCTGAGATCTGGTCGTGCAGCTGGTCCAGGAACGCCCCGATATCGGCCGTCTGCGTCGTCATCTGCGCTCGCGCCTCGGCGACGATGGCCGGCTCCAAACCCAGGCGCTCGGCGATGTTTAGCCCCGCCGAAGCCCCCGGTACCCCCATCCGCAGCTCATAGGTAGGAGCCAGCGTCTCACGATCGAAGCCGACCGCAGCATTCAGCACGCCGGATGGTTGGCGGCATAGACCTTCAACGAGGTGAGGTGTGTCGTGACGCAGCACCAGGCGCCCACCCGCAGGAAGTGAGCGGCCACAGCCACCGCGAGTGCCGCACCTTCCTCCGGATCGGTGGCCGAGCCGAGTTCGTCCAGCAGCACCAGCGAACCCCGGTCCGCCACACGCGAGATCCGGTCGACGTTGACCACGTGCGCGGAAAAGCTCGACAGGTTGCGCTCAATCGACTGCGCGTCTCCGATATCCGCATAGATGCTGCTGAAGAGCGGAAACACGGCTGTCTCTGCCGGCACTGGAACCCCCGCCTGCGCCATGATTGCCAGCAGCCCCAGTGTTTTGAGCGAGACCGTTTTTCCACCGGTATTCGGCCCGCTGATGATGAGCTGCCGGGAGCTCGAAGGCAGCACGATCGTGAGCGGCACCGGCCGGCCCGGCTCCTCGTCAGCCGCTGCTGCTCGCATGCGCAGCTCCAGCAGAGGATGCCTCGCCGCCACCAGCGTAAGCTCCTCCGCTCCCGTGCCGGCCTCCGGCGCGAAGAAGCCGGGCCGCACGCAATCGAGCTCAATCGCGAAGCGAGCCCGCGCATAGTGCGCCTCGACTTCTGCCAGAACACAGGTTCCATCGTGGATGGCACCGGCGTTCTGAGCGACTGCTCGAGTTAACGCGACGAGAATACGGTGGATCTCGGCCTGCTCCTCGTCCAACAGCCGGACCAGTTCGTTGTTCTGCTCGATCGTGTCGAGCGGCTCCACAAACACGGTCTGCCCGGTCGAGCTTGATCCATGGATGACGCCCGGGACGCGCCGCTTGAACTCGGCCTTGACCGGGATGACGAAGCGCTCGCCCCGCACCGTAATGACATCCTCCTGTGTCGCTCCTTCGTCGCGCAGCCGGCGGGCGGCCCGGCGCAGGCTCTCCTCGATCGCGCGATGCTGGCGCTCCATGGCCCGCCGTATGCGGCGCAGTTCCGGAGAGGCGTCGTCGGAGAGATTGCCGTCCGGCTCGATCTTGCCGCGCAGGGTGCGGAGCAGCGGCGCAACGTCCGTCTCCAGCAGGGGTGCGGAGAGCTCCGCAATCCCTGGCCAGCTGAACCGATTGCTGGTCCGGTTCGCCTCCATCAGGCTGGCCCAGGCGGCGACCCTCTCGATCAGCGCCAGCAGCCGCAGAATCTCCAATCCTTCGAGCGCGGCACCTTCCACCCGCGCTTCGTCAAGCAGAGCTGTGGGGTCAAACAGGCCATGGAAGTCGAAGCTGCCCCCGCCGGAGATCATGGCACGGATCTCACCCGTACGCCCGTGCTGCCCGTCGATCCACACCCGGTCGGCCGAAGGCTCCAGTGCAAGCAGCCACGCTTTTCCGAGCGGCGAGAAGGCTTTCTCGGCAACGTGTTCACGCAGCCGCGGCCACTCCAGGGAGGCGGCCCCGGTCTCGTGCAGGGCAGAGGGTATATTCGGCAGGAGCTCAAGACGCATCACCTGCTATCGTAATCCGCGCACATGGAACTGGCCTCCGCCCTGTCGCGTATCTGTAGCTGAGTGTTGGCCGCTCATGTTTCCAAAAGGGGGAACACCATGGTCTGTGGAACCTGTAACGCAGCGATCAGTCCGGAGGTGCGGTTTTGTCCGAAGTGTGGGGCGCCCGCGATGCAGGCCGCCGCTCCTCCGGTCGCCACTTTTCAAGGTGCAGCGCCGGGCTATGCACCCGCTTACGCGTCTGCACCTCTGCCGCGGATGCGTGTAACGCGCAACCTGCAGGCGCTCGGAATCCTGTGGTGCGTCTTCGGAGCGTATCGGATCATCGCCGGTCTGATCGGCATGTTCTTCCTCCAGGCATGGGCGACGCACGGGTTCGGGAGTGGAAATTGGCCATTTGGCGGCCACATGGGCCCACAGTTCCCACAAGGCTGGATGGGCTTTCTCGTCCCGGTCATTGCCACGATGACGATCGTCTCGGCAGCCCTCGCCTTTGCGACGGGGTATTCTCTCCTGACTCGGCGTTCCTGGGGCCGAACACTTGCGATCGTCGCCGGAGTTCTGGCGCTTTTCAAGTTTCCGCTCGGTACGGCGCTCGGGATCTATACCCTGTGGGTGCTGGCGCCCGGGGAGTCGGGCGTGGAGTACGAGTCGATCAGCGCACCCGGCTACTGACCCGAGGTTTGGCCGGGCTGCTCGCCATTAGACTTGAGCTATGAACTTTCCTGCTACCCGGCTGCGGAGGCTGCGTAGAACCGAAGCTCTCCGATCCCTGGTTCGCGAGACGCGCCTTACCCCCAGTGCGCTGATCTATCCGCTGTTTCTCTGCCCGGGCGAGGGGATCCGGCGTGAGATACGCTCCATGCCGGGCGTCTTCAATCTGTCCGTCGACGAAGCGGTCAAGGAGGCGGAGAGCTGTGCGGCACTTGGTCTCGGGGGCTTGCTGCTGTTTGGTTTACCGGCTGAAAAGGATGATCAGGCCACCGGGGCCTGGGATGCCAATGGCATCGTGCAGCAGGCGCTACGCGCCTTCAAAGCCAACAGGGAGCTGGACCCTCTGGTGCAGATCGCAGACGTCTGTCTCTGTGAGTACACATCGCACGGCCATTGCGGAATCGTGAAGCGCGACGGCGAGGTCTACGAGGTCGAGAACGATGCGAGCGTAGCGTTGATCGCGAAGACAGCGGCATCGCTCGCATCGGCAGGCGCCGACATTGTGGCGCCGAGTGACATGATGGACGGCCGCGTGGCTGCGATCCGCGAGTCCCTGGACACCGGCGGCCAGCAGCAGACGCCGATTCTCAGCTATGCCTCCAAATTTTCTTCCGCCTTTTATGGACCGTTCCGCGAGGCGGCAGACTCAGCGCCTCAGTTCGGCGATCGCCGCAGCTACCAGATGGATGGAGCCAATCTCCGCGAGGCAATGCGTGAGATCGAGCAGGATCTTGCGGAGGGCGCCGACATGCTGCTGATGAAGCCGGCGATGCCGTACCTGGACGTGCTGCACGAGGCGCGGCAGCGGTTTGACGTGCCGATCGGCGCGTACCAGGTCTCAGGCGAGTACAGCATGCTGCAGGCGGCGTTCGAGCGGGGCTGGCTGGAGCCGGAACGCGCCATGATGGAGTCTCTGCTGTCGATCCGGCGAGCCGGTGCGGATTTCATCGTGACGTACTTTGCCAAGGCAGCGGCGGAGTTACTGGGGTGACGTTTGGATCAGAGCTGCGCGCGGGAATCAACCCTCGTCCAGCTCCGCAAACAGATCGGCGAGGCTGACCTCAATAGGCGACCCGTCGATCCGCAATATGCCATCGCTCGGGCGCTCAAACTCATGTGTGCTGGCGATGTACCCCAGGCGCTTCCAGGGATCTATCGCCCAGATATGCTTCACTCCGAGCCCGGCATAGTCGTTGACGCGCTCCTGAAGCTCACCCAACGAATCGTCCTTTGAGAGGATCTCGATGCAAAGGAGCGGGGGGAAGCGAACGATCGGATCCTTTGGATCAGAGCTTCGCAGAACGCAGACATCAGCGATGCGGAAGCGTTCCGCCGAGGTCTGGATACGCTGTTCGGGAAGCGCGCGCACGCCCCAGTCGTGCCGATGCGTGTGGAAGATCGCGCTGAGAATTCCCTGTAGATGGGCGTGGTGCTGTTCGCCCATATTGCGCTCCTTGAGCTCGCCGTCGAGATAATCGCGGTCTGGACGGTACGTCGTGCTCAGGTATTCGGTCACTGGGATCATCGTTGAGCTCGCCATGCGGCTATTATCCCGCGATTCCGCTCCCGAAGCCGCTGAAATCGAACCCATTCCATCCGCATCTCTGCCCACCGCTGGTCTGCTACCAAAACTCAACTCGCGAATCCAATAGAATGGTCCAGCTAACCGAACACGAAAAGGAAACGGAGTACAGGCGTGGCAGAGACGATCTTTGACTTGGTAGTGGTGGGCGGCGGTCCCGCCGGGTACACCTGCGCGATTCGCGCGGCGCAGTATGGGCTCAAGGTCGCCCTCATCGAGAAGACCGACAAACTCGGCGGTACGTGCCTCCAC
Source organism: uncultured Acidobacteriaceae bacterium (assembly GCA_963778445.1). Classification (GTDB taxonomy): domain Bacteria; phylum Acidobacteriota; class Terriglobia; order Terriglobales; family Acidobacteriaceae; genus Edaphobacter. Next base: position 1,540,168 of record CAVZUG010000001.1, read on the forward strand.
TGGGGCTGCATCCCGACCAAATCGATGCTGTTTTCGGCTGAGATCTGGGACCACCTCAAGCACGCCGATCGCTATGGCATCGAGGTGAAGGATCCGAAGCTGAACTGGAAGGGTGTGCTCTCCCGCAAGAACGACGTAATCACGAAGCACACCAAGGGACTAGAGTTCCTGATGAAGAAGAACAAGATCACCACCTTCCAGGGCTACGGCCGCCTGACCGGCCCGGCAAAGGATGGTGTTCACTCGATCGAGGTCGATCGTGACGGCAAGAAGGAGACAGTGAAAGCAAAGAAGGTGGTGCTTGCCACTGGTTCCGATGCTCGCATGCTCCCCGGCTACAAGGCAGACGACACCATCCTGACAAACATGGAGATCCTCACGATCGATCACGTTCCGGCTTCGCTCGTCGTCATCGGATCGGGTGCGGTAGGTGTCGAGTTCGCCTCGGTCTTCAACAGCTTCGGCTGCAAGGTCACGATCATCGAGGCGCTGCCGCGAGTCGTTCCCGTCGAAGACGAAGATGTCAGCAAGGAGCTTCTGCGCGCCTATAAAAAGCGCGGCATCGACGTTCACGTCTCCGCCAAGGTCGACAAGATCGAAAAGACGAAGGACGGCGTCAACGTTCACTTCACCAAGTCTGACGGTAAGGGCGAGATCAAGTCCGCCGAGAAGGTTCTGGTCGCGGTCGGCCGCGCGCCGCGCACCACAGACATCGGCATTGAGAAGACCAAGATCAACCTCGATCGCGGCTTCGTCACCACCAACGAGTGGATGGAGACCACCGAGCCTGGCATCTACGCCATCGGCGACGTGGTCGCCGGCCTGCCGCAACTGGCGCATGTCGGTGCCATGTCCGGCCTTGTGGTAGCGGCGAAGCTCGCGGGCAAGTACGCCCGTCCCGTCCGTCGCGACCGCATCCCAGGCTGCACCTACTGCGACCCGCAGATCGGCTCTGTCGGTCTTACAGAAGCTCAGGCCAAAGAGAAGGGCTTCCAGGTAAAGGTCGGCAAGTTCCCGTTCGTCGGCAACTCCAAGGCCACCATCCTCGATTCGCACGATGGCTTCGTCAAGGTCGTCTCCGATGCCAAGTACGGCGAGGTTCTCGGCGTCCACATCATCGGCCCGAACGCCACCGAGTTGATCGCCGAGAGTGTCACGGCAATGGAACTCGAAGCGACTGTTGAAGAGATGATGTTCACCATCCACGCGCATCCGACGCTCGCCGAAAGCATGCTCGACGGCTTCTCCAGCGTCGAAGGCATGGCGATCAACGTCTAGCCCCCGATATGCTGGTCCACCTCCTTCATCTCGGCCGCGTGTCCTTACGGCCAGGCGCTCGAACTCCAGAGGCGTGTCATCGAAGCTCGCAAGCAGCAGCGCATCGGTGACACGCTCCTCCTCCTCGAGCACCCGCCCGTCCTCACCCTGGGTCGCAACGCCACGCGAGCCAACATCCTTGCCACCGACGAGTACCTCGCGCACCGCGGCGTCGAGATTCACGAGATCAATCGCGGCGGCGACGTCACCTACCACGGCCCCGGACAGCTCGTCGGCTACCCCATCGTCGATCTGCGCGGCGACCTCCCGGGCAAGCGCGGGCCCCATCTCGGCCCGGTCGATTTCGTGCGCCTCCTCGAAGAGGTCCTCATCCGCACCTGCGGCGACTTCGGCGTGCTGGCCCAGCGCATCTGCAAACGCACCGGCGTCTGGACCATCGCTGGCGGCAGCATCGCCGAGAAGAAGATCGCCGCCATCGGCGTCCATGTCTCGCAAGGTGTGACCTCGCACGGCTTCGCCCTGAACGTCACGACCGACCTGCGCGATTTCGAGTGGATCGTGCCCTGCGGAATCGCGGACCGCGAGGTGACCAGCCTGGACCTCGAAGTCCAGCAGGACCTCCCCTCCGACCGTCAGCCCACCATGGAAAACGCCGCAAACGCTACCGCACGAAACTTCGGCCGCATCTTTGGCCGTCAGATGCTGCAGGCGTCCTCCCTCGAAGACCTCCTCGCGCCTGCCACATCCGTGGCCGGAGCCGTATAATCCAATGTTGCGCGGCAAGCACGCACACTCAGTCCGAATCGAACAAGGATCCTCATGCCGACCGAAGTAGTCATGCCCCAGATGGGCGAGTCCATCACCGAAGGCACCATCACCAAGTGGCTCAAGAAGCCGGGCGAGAGCGTCGAGCGTGACGAGCCGCTCTTTGAGATCTCCACCGACAAGGTCGACGCCGAGATTCCCTCGCCCGCCGCCGGCACATTGCAGGAGATCAAGTCTCCCGAAGGCTCCACGGTTCAGATCAACACCGTCGTCGCACTGATTGGTGAAGCCGGAGCGAAGCCCGCGGCCAGCCCATCCAGAACGCCCGAGACCGCCGCTGCTCCCGCTGCCGATTCCGCGGAACCCGCCGCCGTCTCCGCTCCAATGACCGACCTTGCCAATCCTCCCTCCGCTCCCGGCACCGAATCCGGCGCTCAACCCGCTACGGAGGCCGACCAGCCCTCCGCCGGAACCGAAGTCCTGATGCCGCAGATGGGCGAGTCCATCACCGAAGGCACAATCACCAAGTGGCTGAAAAAGGTCGGCGACACGGTCCAGCGCGACGAGCCCATCTTCGAGATCTCCACCGATAAGGTCGACGCCGAAATCCCGTCGCCCGTCGCCGGCAAACTCTCCGAGATCAAGGTCCAGGAAGGCCAGACCGTCACCATCAACACCGTCGTCGCAGTGATCGGCGGAGGTACATCGGCGCCCGCCGCGAAACCTGCGCCCTCCGCCAGGCCTCCGTTCCATCCGCCGCTCCGGCGCAACAGCAGAATGGCAAGCCTTCGGCTGCCCCGGTACCGCTTCCGCCTCTCAGGCCGAGCACGTCCGTTCCTCGCCGCTCGTTCGCAAGATCGCCAAAGACAACAACGTCGACCTCGGGCAGATCTCCGGGCACAGGAGCCTCGGGCCGCATCACCAAAACCGACATCCTCGGTCACCTTGAAGGCGGCGCCGCCGCCCCGGCGGCCGCACCACAGGCCGCTCCCGCCGCCACACCTCAGCCCACCTACGTCCAGGCCGAGTCCGCCAAGGCGACCACCGCGCCCGCAAAAGCCGCCGCCGCCACTCCGCCCATGCCCGGCGAGCTCGTCCCCATGTCCAAGATGCGCTCCATCATCGCGCAGCGCATGGTCGAGTCCAAGCGCACCAGCCGCCCACGTCCACACCGTCTTCAAGGTGGACATGACGCGCATCGTCAAGCTTCGCGAAAAGGAGAAGAACAAGTACGAGCAGCGCAACGGCGTCAAGCTGACCTACATGCCGTTCATCACGCGCGCTGCCGTAGCCGCGCTTCGCAAGCACCCGATCGTCAACGCCGCAACGCAGGGCGACGCCATCCTCTACAACAAGAACATCAACATCGGCATCGCCGTCGCGCTCGACTGGGGCCTCATCGTTCCCGTCATCAAGCAGGCCGAAGAGAAGAACTTCCTCGGCATCGCCCGCTCCATCGTCGACGTCGCCGACCGCGCCCGCAACAAGAAGCTCGCCCCCGACGAGGTCTCCGGCGGCACCTTCACCCTCACCAACTCCGGCATCTTCGGCGAGCAGTTCGGCACGCCCATCATCGACCAGCCGCAGTCCGCCATCCTGGGCATCGGCGGCCTCAACAAGGAAGCCGTCGTCCTCACCGACAAGGACGGCAACGACACCATCGCCATCCGCTCCATCCAGCGCTTCACCCTCGGCTTCGATCACCGCATCATCGACGGTGCCGACGCCGGCAAGTTCATGTCCGACTTCAAGAGCTATCTCGAGAACTGGTCCGAAGACATCGGCTAATCAGTTCTGTCCCACGAGGAGGGCCCGAGTGGCCCTGCCTTATTCGTGACGCCATTGTATATCCATCGGAACGTTATTCGCAGCCCGGCTCTCACCACCTCGCTCGCATTCTCATATCGTCCGCTCTTAATGCGCGTTGCCACGAATCGATGTAACTCAACTGTAAGGCTGACATTTCGGGTAGGCATTCAGACGGTCCTCCGTGCACAATCTAGCAGTGCGGAATCGATTGGCAAAGCTTGCCAACATTGTTACAGCAGAGCCTTAGCCCGCAGCACCCGCTCCACCGCCTCATCCGCCGTAGCCCCCACCGCACTGAGATGCCCCATCTTCCGCCCCTTCCGCGGCTTGTAGCTTCTCATACAGATGCAGCCGAACCCCCGGCACGGTCAGCGCCGCATCGAACCGCGGCTCACGCGCTCCACCCGTCCTCATCCAGCCAAACTCGCCCAGCAGATTCGCAATCGCCGCAGGCTGCACAATATCGGTCTCCCCCAGCGGCAGATCGCACACCGCTCGCACCAGCTGCTCGAACTGGCTGGTCACGCAGGCCCGCTCGCTCGCGTGATAGCTGTTGTGCGGCCGCGGCGCCAGCTCGTTCACCAGCAGCTCGCCATCCGTCGTCACAAACATCTCCACCGCCAGCACACCCTCCAGCTGCAAACGTATCGGCGATCTCGCGCGCAATCTCTCGCGCCTCGGCCTGCCATCTCGCTCGGCAGCGGAGCCGGCATCACGCTCCACGCCAGAATCTGCTCCTCATGATGATTCCACGCCGCCGGATAAACCTTCACCTCGCCACGCGGAGACCGCGCCACCAGCACCGAGATCTCGCGCTCCAGCTCAACCGCCTTCTCCGCCACACCCGGCCCTTCGCCCAGCGCCTCCCACGCGCCCAGCACCTCAGCTTCGAAGATCAGCGCCCGCAGCGAACCCGACCTTGCCCTGCCCGCGCCCGTCATAGCCGCCGGTCGCGCTCTTGCAGAAACACCGTCCGCCCAGCTCCCGATCGCTGCTCGCGCAGCTCATCGAGCGACCGCACCGCGCGAAACTCGCCGACAGGAAAGCCGTTCCGCCGCAGCCAGTTCTTCTGCTCAATCCGGTCCTGAATCATCGCCAGCATCGCCCCGCCCGGCCGCACCGGCGCAAAGCTCGCCGCCGCCTCCATGCTCGCCGTCGAGATCTGCTCGATCTCGAGCGTCACCACATCGCATCCGCGCGCCAGGTTCGCCGCCTCCCGCGCAGTCGTCCCACCCCGCCTCGATGCACCCATCCACGACAAACCGCGCCGGACAAGCCGGGTCCGGATCGAGCACCAGGATGCGATATCCCATCGCCACGCGCCGCCATCGCCGTCATGCGGCCAAGCTGCCCGCCGCCAAAGATCCCGATCGTCGCGCCCGGCAGAATCGGCTCGCGCCGACTCGAACTCACGAGCGCCTCACCCTCGATCCGTCTGCGCCAGCACCTCGTCCGTCCGCGCCGCGCGCCACGCCACCAGCGCTCCCGCAGCTCCGCATCCGTCGTCGCCAGCATCGCCACCGCCAGCAGCCCCGCATTCGCCGCGCCCGCCGCGCCAATCGCCAGCGTGCCCACCGGAACTCCCTTCGGCATCTGCACGATCGACAGCAGCGAGTCCATCCCCTGCAGCGCCGTCGCCGGCAATCGGCACGCCCAGCACCGGAACCACCGTCTTCGCCGCGATCATGCCCGGCAGATGCGCCGCGCCGCCCGCGCCCGCGATGATCACCCGCAGCCCCCGGCCCACAGCCGCTTCGGCGTACTCGAACAGCAGATCCGGCGTGCGATGCGCCGAGACCACCGCACCTCATGCGCCACGCCGAACTCCTTCAGCATCTCGACCGCGCTCCGCATCACCGCGTAATCGTTGCGGCTGCCCATCACGACTCCCACCAGCGGCTCGGCATCCATGGCCTCGATTATACGTCGCACGCCGCCGACCGCATGAGCCGGCACGATAAGCCCTCGACCCTAGACCGTCGGTTCACATCCGCCGGAAGTAGTCGATCGCCAGATGCACCATCGTCAGCGCGCCCGTCCAGCCGCGCCCGCCAAGCCCCTTCATGCGCTGCATCCGCTCTCTCATGCAGCTCCACCCGCTTCTCCAACTGGATCAGCCGCCCCGGCTGGCCAATCCCCATCAACTGGCTGCATCTGGCTCTTCAGCACACTCAGATCCGCCAGCACCTGCCCTTCGAACTCTGTCATCTCCTCACCCCCTTCTCACTGCAAATCAGCCGACCGGCAGGTCCGTAAACACCGCGCTCGAAAACCGCGAATACACCGGCGGCGTCGACCCGTCATACATCCGCACGTAGTACCGCTCCACCTGCGCTTCGCGCGGAATGGAGAAACTCCGCACCGGGCTGCGCAGCACCAGGTCCTGATCCACTCCCGGCGCCAAAGCCCCAGTCGCGCCGCCGCACCTCGAAGCCGCCGCCCGCCGGCGGAGCCACTCCGGCGTCGATCTGCAGCGCCGTCCCGCTCGCGCTCACAAGTGTCAACTGCTGCAGGTTCGCAAGCACATGCCCCGGTCCGGTCAGCGCTGTCTCTGGCAGCAGCAGCATCCGCCGCCACCGCCTCCGAAGCGTCATCCCCAGCCCCTCGGCCCAGTCGTTCGCAAACGCGATGCGGTAGGTCACACCTCCGGCGCACGCCACGCCGTCCTCGATCGTCACACGCGCACAATCACGTTCATCGTCGCCCGCCGCTGGTGATCGCGAGCACATCGCCCGGCCACACGTCCGCCGGATTCACCGCCACGTAGGTGCCCGCCAGCGCCGCCGACGGCTCGACGCAACGCCAGCACCGCCTGCCGCCGCGCTCTCGCAATCCGCCGAGCAGCGCGCCGCCGGCTGACACCACCTTGCCCAGCCACCGCGCCGTTCCCGGCAGTCCGCCCGCCGCCTCCGCCGCGACGCTCGCCGCATCCTCCAGCCGCGCCACCGCGCGTCTGCTCGCGCGGTAGCTCACCGTGATCAGCTCGCCCGCCACCGGACACCCGCCCCGCCAAAAACGTAACCTTTCCCGGTAGCAGATACGGTGCAGTCCACGCCCTCGCCCGCCACACCGATCAGCCGCGTCTGCTTCGCCCATCCGCCAGCGTGGTCACCACCCACGCCGAGCCCGTCTGCGTCACCCGGCAATAGCCCGATCGACCCAAACAACTGCACGCTGTTCACCGCGCACAAAGCTGCAGCTCGCCGGCGAACTCGCATCGCGCCGTCATACAGCACCGTCGCCGGCGTATTCGAGGACACTCCCAGATCCTGCACCTCGAACACCACGCCACCGGCGCCGCCACCAGACCCTCCGCCGAAGCCCTGCACCGCGCCATCCACCCTCGCGTAGTAGGTCTGCAGCACCCGCTGCATCTCCACGCAATGCAGCCGCATGCGCAGCGTATAGCTGTGCCCACTCTGCAACAGCGTACGCCGTGCCCACCTCCGCCCCGTTCACAAACGGAGTCACCACGGTCGTTCCGCCGCTCTGCCGCACGTTGAATCCCGCGAAGCAGTTCGCTGCGCTCCATCGCGCCCGAGTACAACCCGCAGACCACGCCGATCGCTGCCCGCGATCCAGCTGCAGGCCGCCCGCCTCGAGCACCAGCGACCCGCCCAGCTCCACCGCGTCCATCGCTGTCAGCGTCGTCTGGCCGTCGAAGCCGTTGCCGCCCGTCAGCGTCAGCCCTGCCGCTGCCGAAGCCCAGGTGCGATCCCGGATCGGTCACCTGCCACACCTGCGTGTTGAACGCGCCTCGTCGAAGCTGTCGGTCAGCAGCGGTCGACGAGTTGGCCGTCTTGCCTCGTGACGAAACGGCGTGCTCGCCAGCGTAAACACCGCCGTCGTGCCATCGCCCGCGAAGCGTCTCCGTCGACATAGGCCGCCGGCTCCATCTCCCCGCTCACCGTCACATCGTTCGCCAGCTCCTTCGCCTGCGCGGTCTGCAGCGCGGCCGATCTGCAGCGTGCCATCGCCGTCACTCAGCGCAGTGGGTCACCGTGCCCACCGGCTGCAGGCGCCACAGCGCCATTCACCACGCGATACGCCGCATAGGTCGCTGCCCGCCAGCGCACCCGCATTCGCCGACCAGCTCGCGGTCTGCCCCGGCTCAAACACCCCCACGCGTCTCGCCCTCCGCGACGCCCGAGGTCGTCAACACGCCCGGCGTCCACGCGGTTGGTCAAGCGTCGTCAGCAGCTGCCCGCCCGTCTGCGCCAGCCCCGCTCCGCTCAGCACGGTCCGTCTGCTTGTCCAGCAGCCACTCATCGCTGATCGCGGTGAACTCATACCGGTACACCGGCCCCATCGTGCGCCACGCCCGCATACACGCGCTCCGGCTCGGTCGCCAGATAGCCCGGTAAACAGCACCGCGCCATCATCCGCGCGTCACCACCACCCGCCCGCGCCGCGCCGGCACTGGCAGCGTCGCCGCGCTGACAGATCCAGCATGCCGCTGCACACGCGACGGCGCATTCAGCGTGCGCTCGATCTTCAGCGGACCCGCCGCGCAGATCACAGCGCCGCTGTAGTCACCGCGCCCCCGCCCATCCAGGTTGTCGATCGTGAGCTTCACTGCGGCACCTCCTGGCCGTCGGCGTCAGCGGCGCCAGCCCGCGCATCGCCCGCACCTCGTCCACCGTCAGCACGCCCGCCTTCAGCAGCCCCGTCTGGATCTGCAGCTCTTCCATCTCGTCGCGCGACTCCAGCTCGTTGAAGCAGAACTCAAACTCGCGCCAGCCCAGCTGCTTCGCGAACAGGTCGCGCGTGATGTGCTCGGCCACCAGCTTCGCCACCGGCACAATCGCGCTCTGAAACGCCTCATCCGCCAGCTCCGCCGCCGTCGACTTGTTCACATCCTGACTGCAACCCCAGCAGCATCGGCGGCAGGTCAAACGCATTCGCGATCATGCGCATCAGGAACTCCTGCCACTGCAGCCGCAGGTCGGCATCCGTGCCGCCGCGCAAAGCGCAGCACCTCCGGCTTCTGCTCGCAGCTCGAGAAGATCGGCACCGTGCCCGTGCCTTCGATCTCGTCCTGCCACCAGCGGATCAGCCGGTCGTGCTGCTCCGGCGTCGCCTCGTTCAGCCACAGCGCATACTGCACCACCGAGTTCGAGGCCAGCCGCCCCGCATACCTGTTCGCGCTCAGAAACTGGTTGATCGTCTCAAACGCAACCTCCAGCCGCCCCAGCCCAAACGGTGTATGCGTCCGCGGATTCAGCCGCAGATACATCAGCTCGTCATCGCGCAGCGGCACCACGCCCGTCGCGTGCCCATCCCGCCCGTCGCTCTGCGCATAGCGCGGCGTCGCTCGGATCGCCGTTCCAGTTCGTGTCGATCTGGATCGTCGCGCCATCCACCGCCCACAGGTGGAACGGCCGCGTCCGGATCGCCGGTCGCCTCCATCTCCACCGCGCCAAAGCCGCCGACCAGCAGGTCTTCGAGCACCTGCTCCCACAGCGCGCGGAAGCAGTCGCGCGGCGTTCGGCTCCTCGAGCGCACCGCCGCAGCGCCGCCATCCGCGCCGCCGCATCCTGCACCTCGCGCCGCGTCGTATCCGCGCCGCACCCGCACCTGCCAGTCCATGCTGGCGATCCGGTCCTTCACCACGTTGATCGCGCGCCGCGCCACCGGCGTCTCCGCAAACTTGCGCAGGTTCGCCGGCGTCGGCTTCGGCAGCGCGCTCTGCGCGCCGCGCTGCCCGCCGGTCATACGGGCTCAGGATCGAGGGCAGCATCGCCGTCTTGCGCGCGCCCGCCGTCGCGTCGCCTGCGGTCGCTTCCGCGGAGCTCGCCGTCAGGCGCAGCCATGCATCGCTCAGTCGTGTACGTAGCGTCCCAAGCTCTCACCTCTTCTCTCCGTCTGCGTTCCAAAAAAAAACGGCACAGCGAACATGCGCTGTGCCCAGAACTTATCTGCTGCTTCTGTTACGAATCTCGTCCTGCAGCCGGTCTGCTACACCCGCAGCTCCATCCGCGCCGTCTCCGCCACCCGCGCCAGGTCATTCACCGTCACCACCCGAATCCCCTGCTCCTCCATCGTGCGCACGCCAAACCGGTACCGCTCCATCGCTCATCGCTCGCTGCTCGATCCTCCGCACCACCGCAACTGCCGCAGCGGCTCCACCACCGCCGTCAGCTCCAGCGTCGCCGCCTCCACCCGCTGCACGCCCTCGCGCAGCTGCGGCGCCGAATACGCCAGCACCTTGGCCGCCTCCACATCGCCCTCCAGCGACACCGCCTGAAACATCCGACATCGACTCCCATTCGGCCGGTACCCGCAATCGATCCTCATCGGATCGCCCGGCTCGCGTATAGTCCGCAGCCGCAATCCGCTTCCGCATCAGCCCCCACACCCCGGCGCGCTCAAACTCGCGTCCGCATCGCCCCCGCAATCGCCGCCCGTCCCGTGCGCCTGCGCTCCTGCTTCACCTGCAGCGGCTCCACATACATCTTCATCAGCAGCTCCATCTCCGCCGGCAACGTTCTCCGCCAGGCAGGCCCGCGCCTCGGAGATCTGCACCGAGTTCGACAAGCGAATCCTCGAGCACCTCCAGCACCGGCTTCCGACCCCGCCGTGCGCCCACCTCCGCCCGCAGCCGCGCATCGATCTCGCCTTCGAGCGCCTCCAGCAGCGCCATATCCGCGTCCGCATCCATGCAGCGCACCCGCGTCCAGTCCCGCGTAAACCGCACCACGCGCCGATCGTCCGCGTCGCCTTCCCGGCCTCGCGCAGCACCACCCCGATATTCGTGAACTCGCCCTTCACCGAGATCCGGCACATACCGGATCAGGAAGAACTCGCAAGGCACACGCTCCGCCACTCCGCTCTCCTGCCGCTACTCCTACATCAACACTATCGATCACATCACAAACCCACCCGCCGGCCTCACCGCAAACCCCTGCGGCACCACAATCGCTCACCCGCTCTGTCCCAATTCGGGAACGGCTCGCGATCCGAATCCCGAAACGACGCAATCAGCTCCCGCACCCGCCCCCGCCGCCGCAGCATCTGCTCCATCAGCCGCTCCAGATCACGCCGTGATCGCCGCCGTACCACTCCGGCGGAACCGATCTCCCCGATCTCCCACAGCGCCGACTCCTCAATCCCTTCGATCCGGCTCAGCCACGGCTCAAAGCTCTTCCATCCCGTCACCCCCGCGTACACCAGGTTGCGCGCATACACCCCGCGCAGCGGCGAATCCGGAAACGTCCACTCCCCCGCGTTGAAGCAGAATCCCTGGTCGATAAACGTCGCCCGGTACTTCCGCTCCCGCGGCTTGCGCTCAAACACCGCCTGCCGCCCGTTGCAGTTGCCCGTCCACTTGTCGAGCGCCAGCATCCCGGCAAACTCTGCAGATTCCGCACCTCCTCCAACTGCTGCTCCGGCAGGTAATCCACCACCTGCCCCGGCATCAGCCCGCCCACAAACTGGCTCCCAAACTGCAACCCCGGCGCGCAGCGCTCCACGCCGCCCGCGCCCAGCTCCACATCCATCTCCGCCGTGTTCGCGCACCAGCCACTCCGTCACCTCGACCACATCGCGTCACCGGCACCGTCAGCCCCACCGCCTCCGCCAGCCGCGTCGCAATCAGCTCGTTCGCCAGCACCCGCAGGTGCTGCGGGTTGTTCTGAAACTTCACCACCCACAGCTTGCCGTCCGAGCCCAGCATCAACTGGCTCTGCGCCCCGCCCCGCATCCTCCGAATCGCCTGCACCGCCAGTACCGCCAAGCCCGTCACGCCTCCGCCCAGCATACTGCAGCATACCGCCACCGTCGCTTCCGTTCCACGACCGACATCAGCGCACGTGCACTCGACTGCCCCTCAGCTCCGCCCGCACCGCCTGCGCGATCGCCATCGCCATCACGCAGTCGTCATGCGCTCCGCTCGCCGCTCCCATCCGTCCGCCCGCATGCGTGATAAAGCTCCGGCACTCCCCAGCAGCCGCCGGCTCGCGAAACATCCCCGGCTGCCTCCACCAGCAGCGCTCCCATCCTGCTCACCATCGCCGGCTTCGATCCCGCCGTCGTCAGCCAACCCGCCACGCCCTTCTGCTCGTACACCTGTCGCGTACCGCTCCACGCTCTCCAGATACGCCAGCACCCCGGCCCCATGGTTGTTCCGCTCCACCGCCATCAGCGCCCCGTCGTACTCCCTGCGCCAGCTCCGCCGCAGCCTGCGCCAGCTCCAGCAGTCGCCAAGCCTGCTGCCGCAACTCCGCGCACTGCACCCCCGTCTCCAGGTCGATCACCTGCACCGCCGCAGAAGTCCCCATCCGCTCCGCCGCCCGCCGGTATCCACCGCCACCACATACTGCTTGCCCGGCAACCGGCGGCAGCCACACCTCCAGCGCCCCGCTCCGCCGCGTCTCAATCGGCTCCGCCCACCTGCCTGCAGCCGCCGCTCGATCGCCTCCACCTCGAAGCAGCACTCGCCCGTAGCCTTGAAGCAGCTCTCCGCATCCTCCGCAAACTCCTGCGCCCGCAGCCCGCGATAGCTCCGCTCCAGCTCGCGCCGAAACCCGATCTGCTCCGCCGTCAACCCATGCCGCCGCCATCAGCTCCAGCTCCTCCGGCCGTAGCATCTCGTAACCGGCCTGCGCCACATAGGCCTGCTCCATCCACCACGGAAAGAAGTGCTGCACCATCCCCGCGCTCCTCCGCCCCCGTCCACTCCTCGTAAAAGCATCCATACGCCCCATTCGGCGTGCGACTCCAGCACCAGCTCGCCCCCCGGCGCCAGCGCCGCCCCGCAGACCCGCCAGCGTCGCCGCCGCATCTCCCGGCCAGCGGCTCACCTCGCTGCAGTGCAGGTTCTGGATCGTCAAGCCCGCGCCCCGCGTTCTCATCCGCCCGCGCTCAGCACCCGAAACTCGCTATCCAGCTCCGCGAAAACGCATCTGCCCCGCATTGTGCCTTGCTCCGCCGCAGCGGCCCCTTCTGCAGCTCCTCCGGCAGGCACTCCCAGAAGCGCTGCACCATGCGGAAGATTCCCTCCGCCGCCTCCCGCGTCTGCGCCACCTGCACCGTCAGCACGCCGCGCGCCGTAATCGTCTTCAGAAAAAACCGGCCCGCCACCCAGGTGGTCATGCCCCATCTGCCGTGCCTTCAGCACGATATTGCTCTGCCCTCTCTTCACTTCAAAATGCCTCTGCACGGCATTCGCCTGCAGAGCCCTCTCCGTTCCCTCGCGGTCTCGTATCCGAAGCAGAGATGCTGCCACCCACATCCCCACGGTGTCGCCCTCCAAACCCTTCGGCCTGTCGTCCAACACCTCACCCAGCCTCAGCAGATCCGCCAACTCCCATTCCTGGCAGTTCCTCGATCTCGATCTCCCCGCGCTCACTCTCGACAACGCTTTCCCCTCTATCGGACAATGACTTCGTAGCCCACCGCATGAACATCCACCTCAGCCCACTCAATGAGAGCGAGCTCAACCGGCTTCTCCATCAACGCGCTCAGCACAGCCGGCACACGCTCACCGGCGACCCGGCCCGAGCCGATCTCATCCTTCTCGCCGGCAGCTTCGGAACCGACCCGGATCTTCTCCTCCGTCACCCGCTCTACCTGCAATACCCCGACCTCTGCGCCGTCTACACCGAAGACGACAACTACCTCCCCCTCATTCCCGGCGTCTACTGTTCGGCAGAGATCGACCGCCATAGTCGCGCGGGCCGAACCTTCAGCTACTCCTATGTCTCCCGCTCCGGACAGTTTTCAAATCCGTTCGTAGGCGCGGCTGCCGTCCCCTCGGAAAGGCCGCTCCTCTTCTCCTTCCAGGGCGGCAGCACCTCCCTGCTTCGCAAGCGTCTCTTCAACCTCGACTTCGGCCGGCCCGATGTTCTCATCGAAAACACCAGCACCTACTACCACTGGGATCTCAGCCAGCCCGGACGCGAAGATCGCCAGCAGCGCTACGCCGAGACCCTCGCCGCTTCGCACTTCGTCCTCTGTCCCCGCGGCGCAGGCACCGGCAGCATCCGCCTCTTCGAAGTCATGAGCGCGGGTGTTGCCCCCGTCCTCATCTCAGACAACTACCTGCTTCCACCCGGTCCCGACTGGAACAGGTTCCTCATCCGTATCCCGGAGAAAGACATCGCCCGCCTCCCCGTTCTGCTCAAGCCTTACATCGACTCCAGCCCCGAACGCGGTCGGCTCGCGCACGCAGGCCTGGCAGCAGCACTTCTCTCCAGAGCGCGAGTTCGACGCCATCGTCGCCAGCTGCTCCGCCGCGCTTCACCACCGCCCACCGTCCGAAGCCGTCTTCCGCAAACACCAGGCCCGGATCATCGCCCGCGCCCGTCTCCGCCGCGCTACACGAGTCTTCGCCCGATCCGCGATTCTGAAGCTCCTCAGAATCCTTCATCTGAAATCTCCCTATCAGATGAACCGCTAGAGCAACTGCCCCCTCGCAACACAGCCTCAGCCGGACCCGATCAGCTGTCACTCTGAGCGAAGCGAAGAATCCCGGGAAGGCCTCCTCTGCCACGCAGAGAAGACCTCCCTTCCGGAAGTCGTTTACCACCGACAAACTCCCGGGATCCTCTACTGCAGGACCCGCACGTTGTAAGTCTTCGCAGCCGGTGTTCCCGCCGCCACGGCGCACACCTGCACCGTCACCGTCCCAGGCGCCGTCACCGCTGCACTCAGCAGACTCAATCCGCCGGGCGGCTCCCATCGCTCGCGCTCACCGCAACAGGAGCCCCCACCGCCGCGTTCGCGACCGCAACCGTCCCGTTCGCGCAGCCCCCGGCCGCCAAGGGCGATCCGCCGATCCCCCCGGTCGTTCCAGCCAGGATGCCCGCAAAGTTCGCCGCCTTCACATTGCCGTTCGCATCCACCTGAAACTGCGCGTTCGACCCCACGTTCAGCAGCCAGGTAAAGCCGTCCCAATCGTCGCCGAGTTCCCAATCGCCACCGGCCCCCCATTCAGCCACAGCGAAGATCCCTTCATCTGCAGAGGATCGCCCCCCGCATACGTCTCAAGCGACGCATACGGAGTCGCCGTATTCCACCAGCAATAGAACGTCGAGCTGTGCGGAGCGACCGCCGTTCCAAACGCCTGGCACATCTGCGTTCCCGCGCTCAGATGAGGCGCCATAAAGCTCATCGGCTGCGGCACTGCCAGGTTCGATGTGACACTCAGGCTCGTCGCATTCACCGCGCCCGCATGGATCGTCGGAGCCGAAAAAGCAGTCGGTGTAAACCCGTAGCTGATGCCCCCCATCGTCACATTCAATGTCTCCGTCTGCGGTTGAAAGCTCATAAACTCTGTCCCGTACACGCTGTCCAGCTCAAACAGGTTGTAGCCGGAGTTCCAGCGACCGCAGCCATGGGAGTTGCAGTGGATCTGAAACACCCCGATCTCGCCCGCCTGCGCCTCCATCGTCCGATTCCACACGCCGACCGACTCATAAGCCACATCCGGTGCGCTGTGCGTCCCGCCATTGCCGAGATACCCGCTCAACGGCGCCGCATTCCGAATCGTCCATCCCCGCGTTCCTGGCCCAACGTTGCTCTGGTATTCAAGCCCCGCTCGCGCGAACACAGCCGGTCGCGGTGTCGTCTGTCCAATAAACTCCGTATCCGCCTGCACCGACTCTTGGAAATAATGCGGCTCTTCCAGTGGATCGCCGTTCCCCCACGCCACCGTGTTTGCCGCCAGCCTCAGCTGCCCGTCGACGCTCTTTGTCGCTGCGTTGAAAACTCCCAGCACCTCAGCCATCGGATAAAGAACAAACCCGCCCGTAATCATGCCCAGCGTTCCCCCCGAGCTTGTTCCGTCCGCCCCATTCTGCGCATAGGTCAATGTGTTCGGTCCTGTGGACGTCACGGTGAAGCTTCCGTTGTAGCTCCCATCCGCAACTCCACTCACCGTCATCGTCAGCCCGTTCGCGTCCACCGGCATCGATCCCGTAAGCGCCACGGTCACCGTGTTACTGCTGCGGGTGATCGAAGCGATCTGCCGGCTCACGTTCAAATACGAGCTCGTCAACCCGCTGACGCCCAGAATCGGCGTGTGGTGCCCGGCGTAATACAGCCCCGTCGGCGAGTACGATCCGATCACCGGAAACACCTGCCGGATACCGTTCGCCGTATCCACTACCTGCTCGGCTCCATATCCGCACAACCCGCCTACCGCAATCGTCGCTCCCGCCGCATGCACCTTGTTCAGATTCATCTGCAGGTGCGTTCCATCAATCACCGTATACGTCGCCATCTCATAGTTCGTCGGATTGAACGCATTCGGCAGGTCCGTCACGCAGGCCACTCCCGATTGGTTCGGCAGCGCCGAAGTGTTCGTAGCGAACCCCGCATACACGCCGCCGGTCGCGATAGCAACACTCACATTTCCCGGAGCGATATCGTTCGCTTGCGACCGCACGATCTGAGCCGTCGCCAAAAACACGCTCACCGGGAAAGCCGTGCCGCTGAACGTTGCCGTTGGCCCAGGCGATCCCGCCGCCGCAATATTTCCGCCGATCAACAGTCCCGCAGAGATGTCCTTTGCAGCACTCTTATCGATGAGGTAGCGTCCCTCTCCCTGCGTTCCTCCAGCCGACGTAATCCCCACCTGGATCGTCGTCGACCCTGCCGTGCATCCCGAAGCGCAGGTCCCCTGAAACACCCGCGTGTCCTCCTGGATCTGCAGATCAAACGGATGCGCCCCCTCGTCAGCCTCATCGCGGAGCCCTCCCGAGGCCCGCATAAACTGCGAGCCTATCAGGCAGTCGCCCACCCCGAAGCAATCGATATCCTGCGGAGCCAGCACATGTTGACCCGGCGTGTTATAGATCCCCGTGAGCCTGAGCGCGGTATACGTGCTCTTGAAATAAGGAACCGGATTCTCGATCGTCGCAGGATACAAGTTAGATCCGCCCGTCATTCCCATGTGCCGGATCGACAAACCTAGCGAGGTAGGGCGCCTGGGAGTGCGTCTGGCTCGATACGCTCGACGCGCTCCTCGTCGAAAACACCTCGATCAACTGCCCCGCGTCCACTCCGGCATCTGTCGGCCCAAAAGGGTTGAAGTAGCTGTCATGACGCTGTCCTCCACGGTCATCCTCCAGGTGAGTCCCGCTCGTCGGTCCGCTGTTCCAGGTTGCCGGCGTATACCCCTCGCCTGGGCTGTAGGTCTGCTCCGCCTTCACCTCACATCCGCTCCCGCAGTCCGGCGCGCTCGTTGCATTCGCAATCCCATTTCCACCAAATCCCGACGCATACGGACTCGCATATTCCACGCCATTCAGCAGGTTGATCTGCATCTGCGTCCCGCTCGGCTGCGAGATCACCTGCGAAGCCTGCGGCGCCGTCGAAACCTTCTGCGTCAGCCCGCTCGAAACCGCTCCCACAACCGCATCCACGTAGTGCTTGTTCGCCGCCTGCGAGGCCGACGTCGGGTCTCCCGAAAGCGCCAGCGGGCCGGCCATCGTGTCGCCATCCTTCGCCACATAGGGCAGCGCTCCACCGGGAACATGGCCCGTCAATGCCGAGGCAATCTGCGTATCCACATAGCTCTTGCTCGCCGTCTGCATCGCCACCGATGCCGGCAGCACCGAGCTCCGTACGGAGCTCACCGTCACCGCGCTCTGGCTCACCGGCACCACCCAGTACTCGTGGCTCACCGTCCCGCCGTCCAGGTGATACACCGCCGTATAAAAGCTTCCCGCCGGCGTAGCGCCTGCGTTTGGAGCCAGTCGCACCGTGAACGAACCGTCGATCGCAATCGCAGTCGATGTGCTCCCCGCCGGAACCGCCTGTCCCGCCGCTGTCGCAAACGCCGGCCAGCTCACAATCACCGTTCCCGTAGCCCGTGATCCATCCGCCCTGTAGATCGTGTCCGCAATCTGCGTCGTGCCGACCTGCGCCAAGGCACGCACCGCCAACAACAACACCATCGCCCCCAACATCCGCACCACTCGCCCGGTCATTCCTCGCATCCATCCTCCTTCTACCTGCACCGTTCGCACCACAGCCGCACCTCCTGAGAGCGTGCTGAAAAGTCGAGAACAAACATTGTCATCTCAACCCGAGCGCAACACACAACCGCCGTCATCTCAATTTCAAGCGCCACCCAACTCCGCCGTCGTGTCGACCTAAGCGCAAACACACAAACCGCGCCACTCCACCGAAGCGCAACGCACAAACCGCCGTCATGTCGACTTAGCGCAACACACAAACCGCCGTCATCTCCACCGAAGAACCCTTCATCATGTTAAGTTTTGCCTCGCCCTACACGGCGCGCATCGCCCCCGGCATATAGCTCCTGTAACAAAGCACTGTCGCCCCGTCATTCGCATCCTTCGTAGGCAACGCTCGAAACGCCGCTCGCCAGCCTCCATCGCTCCAGCCGCCCCGCCAGCACCTCGGCAATCTCCGCCGAAGACTGCATCGCCTGCAACCGCGGATAGTGATACAGCACCCGGTCCCCCTGCTCGCCATCCAGGCAAAACAGACCCGACCACTCCTGAAAAAAAACACCGCCCTCGCGATCCACAAATCCCGCAACCCGGCTCACCCTGCATCCCACTCACTGGGGTGCCCGCCGGCAAGGCGCTGCCAAGCTGCAGCACGCCCCCGGCAATCGAAACCACTCGACTCACATTCAGCGTCACTCGACGAATGTAGTTCACATCGGCTGCCACATCCGCCGCCGCTCGCACCCACGCCGCGCTGATCCCGGCTCCCACAAACCCCGTCTGACCGCTGTAGTCCACATCCACCGCAACGAGATCTCCCACCGAAAAGCTCGTACCCGCCGCAACCCCGACATCCAAAGCCGTAGCCGTCGATGCTCCTCCATCCGTCACAAGAGCCACCGCCGATTCACTGGGGCCCCCGCTTCCATTCGCCCCTGCTCCAGCACCCGTCGTCAGCAAGTTCATCTGCTGCGATCCCGAAGCCAGCGCCAGCTGCAACTTGCCCCAGCTCTGAAACTCCAGATGGACCGTAGATTCCATCTCCGTCCGCACCTGGTTCTGCACCACCGCCGGCGCACCCGTCCGCAAAGGCGCTACGATGCTTCCCGACTTGCGCGCAAATCCCGTGCACCACCCCAGATCAACCCACGGACTCGGTGGTGTGTCCGGAGCAAACCGCCCACTCTGCGCCGCATCGAAGATCGTCGGCTGCCCCGTCACCCGGTTCACCGGAGCGAAGTAAGCCCGCACCCGCCGCGATATCGGCGACACCGCAGCCAACAACCCGCTCGCTGTCACTGTCGCACTCACATCTCACCCGCTTCCTGGTACGAAAACACCTCAACCGCAGCCGTTCGACTCACGCGCTCACCCTCCCGCTTCACCGCCACAAACACCGGGTCAGCCCAGAACACATTCGTGGCCATCGTCGTCGAACCCGCGCTCGTATACGCCGTCTTCACCACATTCTGCGGATCGCGCCTGAGTGCCGTCAGCAGCTCCAGGTCCATCTCCGCCAGCAGGCGCCCCCGATCCATCCCGCCGTTTCCCGCCGATCCGTCCGTCGCATAGCTGATCTCGCACTCCATCCGCATCAGCCCGTCCGAAGCGTCAACCGACAACGCCGCCCACTGCAGGGAGAACGCATCCGGTGCAAAGACATCTGTCGTCAGCTCGTTCTCCGCCACCAGCACTCCCGCTCGCGTCACCCCCCGCACCACGAGCGTCCGCTCGGGATTGATCGTCGCGAGCCGATCCCGCAGCGCCACATAAAAACTATCCTTCGCACTCTGCATCGTCCCCCCAATCCCTATATCGTCTTTGCCACCGGCACCCGCAACAGAAGCCGGTACACATAAGGCTCCCCACCCATATCCGAAGAAGAGGCCGACTCAATCTCCAGCAGCGCCCCATCTACCAGCACGCCAGCAGCCCCGGCGAACAGTTCACTCGCATCCGTCACGCCAATTCCACCCAGAAGGCCCGCCACGCATATCGCAGAAACCAGCAGCTCCCATCGCGCACCGTCCTTCCTCAGCTGTTGTCTCGACTTCCGAAACACAGCCGGCGACAACTCAACATCCTGGAACTCCGGCGTTGCCAAACCAAGCTCGTCATCCACCCCCGGCGCACTCGCCGACGCAGGAATCCTGAGCGCTACCCTGCGTCCACCCGTACCCCGCAACAGACACTCCGCCGCCCGCCTTGCTGCATCGCTCGCCATTCGCAGATCCGCCATCAGCTCACCCCATCCTCTCGGCGACATAAGGCCGCAGCAGCACCTGCACCTGCTCATCCAGCAGCGACGAACTGAAGTACTGCATCTGCATCGTGTCCATCCTGCTCGACTTCACATTCATCCCCGGTGTCGCCTGCGCGTTCCGCACAATCTGTCCGCACGCCACCTTCACCGCCGCCGGAACCGCCGCAGACTCCCGCCAGTGTACGTCACCTCAACCTCGTTGTAGCTCAACCCCAGGAAGTTCGTCCGGCAGCGTCATCTCGCCTGTCGCCGTATTCAAATCAACATTGGTTACAGCCAGATCGCGTCCAGCTCCCCGGCACCGTAAACGCCCAGGCCACCTGCTCCCGAAACACATCTGCCAGCTCTCCTCGTCGCGGCCGCCCATACCGAGCCCGCACGGCAACCAGCGCCGAAGCGGCATCCGGGTCCCGCCAGCGGCAAGTAGCTCAGCCGTACCGTCTGCGCTCCCGCAGTCACCCGCAGCCGCTCCACATACTGCGTCACCAGCAGGCTCGGCCGCCGGCAGTGCGCCTCGATCAGCGCAGAAGCCATCGTCACCCAGTCGTCCGTCGTCTCTGCCGTCAGCCCATACTGCACATACTCCGTCGGCAACAAATAACCCATCGCACCCGCCTCCCTCAAAGAAAACGGGGCCGGCAAACCGCACCGGCCCCCCATTCGCCCCCACCAACCCAACCCACTGACAACAGAGACCTGGCAACTAACAACTGTCCCTTAGCGGTCGACCAGCACCTGGTAGTGCGCATAGTTCGCGCCCTTCACCACCATGCCGCCGAACTTCACCACGACATACTGCGAAGCCAGCGAGCCCGGAACCCCAAGCTGGAAGATCCGCGGATTCGGATCGCTCAGCCAGTGGTACTCGATCAGGTCTTCCGTCACGATGTAGGCCGGCAGAACCGCCGTGCCCGAACCCGGCGTGCCCGTATATCCCAGCGTCCACTCAGGAATCAGCGGCAGATCGCCCGCCTGCGTCGACAGCGTCTTCACCGTGAAGCCGCTCGTGATCTCCCTCGAGTTCAGCACCACGTTGAACTCGCTCTTCATCTCGCGGTCGATCAGGTCCAGCAGCACCGGATTCGCATAGATCGCCGTCGGCCGAACCCCATACGAGCTGTTCGAAACCATCTGCGCCACCGTCGACTTCAAGCCATCCACAATGCTCTGCGCCGGCCGCGATCGAAACCGTGTTTCCACCCGCCGCAATCTGCCCCGCCGCGCCGAAATACTGTGCCGTCGTCGGCGCGCTCAGGCTCGTGTCGTTGCCGTTCCAAAGCGCAACATCATGCGTACGCAGAACACCGTCAACAGTGTCGGCAAGGTCCTTCGCCTGCAGATACGCAAACTGGCTCTGCTGATTGCCCAGCTCGATATCAAACAGGTTGTAGTTGATCTGCGCTACCAGCGCCTTCAGCGGAACGCTGCGCTCCACACGCGTCGGGCTCACCAGCGGAGCCACAATGTTGCGCGGATCCACAAACCCGGTCGAGGCCGAAGGAGACGGAATCGCCGTCTCCTCAAAAAACCGCGACGGATGACCCGTCGCCGGAACCTGCTTGATCCGCTGCCCAAACACACCGCGTCGGCGCACCAGATCCGTGATCTCCGTCTGATACAGCGGCACTTCCACCGCGCCCGGTCCCAGAAAATCCGCTGCCGCATTAATATCCGTAAACTTCGCGTTCATCCCATTCTCCCTTTCAAAAACGTCCGTTGTCCCACCATCCACCACCCACCACCCAGCACCCAGCACCCAGCACACAGCACCAGCACACAGCACCAGCACCCAGCACACAGCACCAGCACACAGCACCAGCACCGAGCACCAGCACCAGCACCGAGCACCAGCACCAGCGTCAGCACCGGCACTTGCTGTTGTCGTTGCCTGTTCCTTTGCTTGTCATTCAGGAGCGAAGCGGAGGAATCTGCTGTTTTGCATCTGCACTTCGGCTCATACCGCGTACGTTGATCCCCCGAAATCCGCAGTCGGCCCCAATCCGCGTCATCCGTGAAGACCCGCGTTAAGCTTTCAGCCGATCACGCCCGCCCGCATCAACTGCGCCTTCACCGCAATCCGCTGCTCCAGGCTCAAACTCACCAGCGCCGCATCCAGCGCGCCGGCCTCAAGCGAATCAACCGCAACCCCCTGCTTCGCCAGCAGATTCACCATCGCTGCCGGAACCGTCTTCCGCCCGCGCTGCATCTCGTCACCGTTCGCAGCCCGAGCCCGCAACTCCGACAACTCCGTCTCCGCAGCCTGCAGTCTCTGCTCCAGTTCCGTCTCGCGCCGCGCCTCCACCGTAGCCACAATGCGCTCAATCGAAGCCTCCGCCTCGATCGCAAACGATCCTTCACGCTCGGCCATCTTCTCCATCGCGCGCTCCAGCATCTCCGCCGCCGACGCCAGCCGTTCCACAGCTCGATCCATCTCCGTCTCCTCACTGCCATTCAACAACGCAACACAATCCATGCTCTCCATCCCCCATCCTCCATTCCGAAAAAACACATGGCCAGCAACACCATTCGCAACCGGCACCACTGGCCAGCCCCGCCACCCGCAACCGGCACCACTGGCCAGCCCCGCCACCCGCAACCGGCACCGCTAGCCAACCCAACCACCAAGGGCCAAAGGCCCGCTCTAAACTAGCCTGGGGCAAAGCCCCAGGAACCCCGCCCCCCAACCGCGACGAGGGCTGAAGGCCCGACCTGAAAGCCCACAGCGTCTAACGCTCTCGCGAAGCCCCGCGCCCACCCACACAGCCCCGCTTCACCCGAAAGCTCGTGCTCCGGTACGCCGCCTTCTCCCGCAGCAGAATCGCCGCCCCCGTAAACGTCGCCCGCGTCAGCGTCCAAACCGAAGCCCGCATATCCGCAACATGCGCATCCGCCAGTTCGTAGCTCATGCCCATCGCGTCGCCTTCCAGCAGGTTTCCACTCGCGCCCTTCTCCGGCCCAAACTCCGGAAAATCCCGCGCAAACAAAAACCCCCGCACCGCAAGCCGTTGCCCTTCGATCTGCGCCCCTGTGATAATGCCGCACTTCTGTCGAGCATCATGCCCGTCCCAACCCGTCTTGTAACCCACCCCCATCCCCAGCAGGCTCGGTAGCGCCGTCTCCGCAGCCTCCCGGGTCAGAACCACGCGATGCCCACGCGACCCGCTCGGAGCCTTGTCGCTCGCCACATCGACCAGTGTCAGCACACCTTCAAACGGCAGCCGGTTCGGATGTCCCTGCACCTCCGGAAACTCCACCGCCATCGCCCTCAGTTGCACCGCCGCCTGCGCAGCTCGCCCTGCCCGTACACCACATAGCCCCGATCTCATCCCAACCCCCATGCCAACTCCCCTTCAAACCTCTAACCGTCTTCCAGCTGGAAATCGCATCCGTCACTATCGTTGCCGTTGCCGTTGCCGTTGCCGTTGCCGTTGCCGTTGCCGTTGCCGTTGCCGTTGCCGTTGCCGTTGCCCGTTCTTTTGTAGTCATTCCCGCAGGGAATCTGCTGTTGCTGTTGCCGTTGCCTGTCCTTTTGGCTGTCATTCCCGCAGGGAATCTACTGTTGCCGTTGCTGTTGCTGTTGCCTGTCCTTTTGGCTGTCATTCCCGCAGGGAATCTGCTGTTGCTGTTGCTGTTGCCGTTGTCCTTGCCTGTCCTTCTGCTGTCATTCCCGAAGGGAATCTGCTGTTGCCGTTGCCCTTGCCTATCCTTCTGCCCAAGCCCCCAGCCCTCCGCACTCCGCACTCTCACACAGTCGTAGACCGCTCTTCCGAACCCGTAGACACCTCATTCTCCCGTCCCCGCCGTAGCTCCCGCATCAAACGCTCCGTGAGGCTCTGCTCCCGACGCCGCGATCTCTGCAGGCTGCTTCCCGAAACACGATCCATATCGCCCAGTGCCGCCAACGCCTTCGCATGAGCGATGCTGCCGCCCTTCGCTTCAGTGACAAACCTCCAGACAATCTCCGGCAGCGCCTCCGCGATCTGCACCTGCGCACCCTTCGTGCGCCGCTTCGGTCGAGATCCGTCCTCCGGCTCCGTCTCGATCGCCGCCTGTGAGGAGATGTTTCCTACCGTCCCGTCCCTGTAGTACCGCCCATCCAAACCCCTCCGCCTCGCCACACCCAACCCCCAAAAAGATTCGGGGGAAAGCAGCCCCTTCGGCCACCCTCCCCCGCACATTCCCGCAGTTCACTTACCTATTCAGAATACCAATCCCAACCAACTGCCTGCGCCACATCAAATCGTTGCCCTAACCAGCTTGAAAGCAGCAACTTACGCCTTGCGCTCAACCGCTGACCCCTTGACACGCCGTCAAAGGCTCCAGAAGTCCCGCCTCCAGAAAGATCGAGGTCAGGGTATCCACTGCCCCCGCATACCTCCGCACCACTGTGCGCAGGCTCATGCCCGCCAGCTCCGCCGTCTCGCCCTGCGTATACTCCTGCAGCGCAATCCGCTCAATCAGCATCAGCTGGGTCTCCGTTAGGCTCTTCAGGCACTTCTCCACGTCATGGACGAAGATCACCACGTCATCGAAGCCATGCACCTTGTAACTCGTCACATGCCCCCGAAACATCTCCCTCCCCAGCAGCGACGGCACCCGTCCCGCCTCCATCGACAGGCGAAGATACCGTCGCAGCATCCCCTCTGTGTACTTCCGATAGAACGCCAACTCAGGCGCCGGAGCCGTTTGCACTTCCTTCCGCTCCCCGGCAACCGCCCACACCATCGGCAGAACCGCCAATCCCGCTCTCATCGTGCACCTCCCGCTGCCGTCGTTGCCGCCGCGCATCCAGCCGCACGCCTCAGCATCGTCTTCCGCCCGCCGCCTCCCCGCCTCTTTCGCGGAGCCGGAAATGCCGCCAGCTTCACCATGCAGCCACGGCAGTAGACACCCTTGCTTTCACTCACGCGAAGCCACAATGTTCCGCATCCCTCGCATACCTTCAGATCCATACGCAAATCGTTCATCGTTTCCTCAAGGCAGATCTATCCCCCGGCACGAGCCTCGGTATCAACGGTCGGAGGGGCTCGTTCAGGTTGCTGTCAAATACTGATCCGATATCGTCCAGCTCTTCGGCCGGTCAACTCGAACGCAGCATTCGTTGTGAAAAGTTCACCGCAGTGTCACACCCGGGAAAACCACAACACCTCGTTCACCCAACCCGCCCAACGGAACAGACGGCCTGTAACGAAGTCTCATTGGTATAGCTTTCAACAAACTCAGTGTCAACCTAAACTCGAAATCCAGCTATTACCCGTCTTGTGCATTACCGGTATATAGCGCACTACACGAAATAGTTTGCATACAGCTACAAATTCGCCCTTTCTTCGTCTTGTCAAAAGCTATGTTTTCGTCACAATAGCTGTACTCTATGAACTTCAGCGACCTCCACGAGCACCTTCGGCTCGAGCTCCTCCGGCGTATCGACGCGGACGCTCTCACCGGTTCGCGCCTCGCCCAGCAGACCGGCTTCCGTCAGGCACACATCTCCAACTTCCTCAATCGCAAACGGGCACTCTCTCTCGAGGGGCTCGACCGCGTCCTCGCAGCCCAGAACCTCACCATTCCCCAAATCCTTCCACCGGATGTTCTGAACCTCCAGGCCTCCTCCACCCCATCCGACGAGAGCTACATCGAATCCATCCCTCTGGTCCCCTCATCCGTCGCTATGCACGACCCCGTCATCTCGCCCCATGCCGTTATTGAACACATCCCTGTATCCGCAACTCTTCTCTGCGAAACTCGCCCCAGAAGCTCGCAAAACCAGGCGCATTGGCAGCGCTTTCTCGCGATCAGGGCCGACGCGAGGCAGGCAGCGGCTATGGATCCACTCGTCCTCGCAGGCTCCGTTCTCATCCTCGACCGCCACTACACCTCGCTCGCCCACTATCGCTCGCACCAGCCAAATCTCTACGCCGTTCGCTGCGGAAATGCACTCCA
Organism: uncultured Acidobacteriaceae bacterium; assembly: GCA_963778445.1. GTDB lineage: Bacteria > Acidobacteriota > Terriglobia > Terriglobales > Acidobacteriaceae > Edaphobacter. The sequence goes on from CAVZUG010000001.1 coordinate 1,566,145, forward strand.
GCTCGGCTTCGCCGGCTTCGACGACGGCCGCCTCATCCTCCGTCCCAACTGCACCGCACATCCCGTTCAACTCATCCCGGTCCGCCCCGACCAGTCCCCATCCGATCTCATCATCGGCCGCATCTGTCTCGTTCTCAACGAGCTCTAGTGCCACGAGTTTTAGATCCGTTCGGGGAGTTGTCATCCCGACCGAAGCGAAGCGCAGTCGAGTAAGCTGCCTCTGTTTTGCTTTTGCTGTTGCCTGTCCTCCTGCTTGTCATTCAGGGGCGCAGCGGAGGAGTCTGCTGTTTCCATCGAGTAGACCAATCCGATCCACCACGGTCGCAAAACAAGCGAAACGGCAATCGGAAGAATGAACGCCCTGACCGGTCCCGATCAACCCAGCAGCACTTGATAAACTCAAACCGATGCTCTCAAGCCTCTACGCAAAGTGGATGTTCGCCTGGGAGACCTCCCTCACCACCCGCGACACCAACCGCATCGTACGCCCCCTCGAATGGGGCTTCGACTGGCTCCTGGATCAGCCGGGCGCCCCATTCACCGCAGCTTCATCGGCACCGGTGGGATCGACAGACCTGACCCCCGCCACCGAAACCAGCTGCGATCGAATGATCGCGCTCAATCACGCGATCGTTCAGGATCCCGAAACCTTCTTCTCCTACCAGACCCCCACTGACTTCCGCCTTGAGTCCCGCCATCCCCAACTCTTTCCCACCAACGTCCGACCCGAAACCCTTGCGCAGGACGCCGATCTCACCCGCAGAGCCGCCGCCGGCGACCTCCTCGAAGCCGAGTTTCTCCGCTTTACCTCCCCCATCCGCACCCGCTACCCCGAAAACGACATCGTCAACGCCCGCTGGTACCCCGCGCCCCCCGAGAAACAAGCCGGCAAGCCGAAACAAGCCATCATCGTCATGCCGCAGTGGAACGCCGACGCCTTCTCCCACAACGCCCTCTGCACCCTCTTCAATCGCTTCGGCATCTCCGCCCTCCGCCTCTCGAAGCCCTACCATGACATCCGCCGTCCCGCCGAACTCGAGCGCTCAGACTACGCCGTCAGCTCCAACATCGGTCGCACCGTCGCCGCCTGCCGGCAAGCTGTCGTAGACATCCGCGCCTCTCTCGACTGGCTTGAACAAGGGGGCTACACCCAGTTCGGTGTCCTCGGAACCTCCCTCGGCTCCTGCTACGCCTTTATCGCCGCCGCCATGGACCCACGTCTCCGCGTCTGTGCCTTCAACCATGCCTCTACCTGGTTCGGAGACGTTATCTGGACCGGGCAGTCCACCAGGCATATCCGCAGCGCTTTTGAGGACGCCCACCTCACCCAGGACCTCGTTCGGGAGCTTTTTACCTCAATTAGTCCCATGTCTTACATGAGGCATTTTGCTGCTAACCCTAAGCGCTGCCTCGTCGTCCACGCCACCTACGACCTCACCTTTATCCGGGAGTTCTCGCTCGACGTCCTCCGTAACTTCAATCTTTTCAACGTCGATTATGTTTCGAGGGTCCTTCCTTGCGGCCACTACACCACCGGCGAAACACCCTACAAATACCTCGACGGATGGTATTTGGGATCGTTCGTCCACAGCGCCTTCGGAAGGCTCGCGCAGACGGGCTAAGCCGCCTGTCTTCAATATTTAGAGCGCCTGTCTTCCTGCGTTGCATCCAAAAGCGCAGATGCCAAAACCCGCTGGTTCGCCGTGGTTAGTTTGTGGTGGCGAGCGTCCTTTGAACCCTCCGGGACGTGACAAGCTCGCGAAGCACTTCCCACCGCCGCGAGTTGTCCGGCAGCTTGGCGATGTAGATCACCCACCACAGTACCCAGGTCAAGAACCCCCGCAGCCGGACGCCCAGGATCTCGGCCACCGCATCCCTCTTTGCGATCACGGCCAGCTGCCCCAGCATGCGGTACCGGAACGGATGGAGCGGTCGCCGCTTGATCACAGCAACGATATTGCGCGCGACCTGCACACCCTCTCGCGATGCGTTCTGCGCAGTCGGTGGATAGGTTTTGCCCTGCGGATCGGGAATCTCCGCGCAGTCCCCGATCGCCCAAACGCCCGGGTGCCCTGCCACCTGAAACATCGGGTCCACCACGACACCGTGGTGCTTTCCCTTGGGTACATCGATGTTCTTCAGCAGCGGACTGGGTTCAATCCCTGTATCCCAAACCAGCAGGCTGGCCGGCAGATGCTCGCCGTTCGAGAGCTCCACGCTGCCCGGCTCAACCGATTTCACATCCATATGGACCATGACACGAATCCCATTCGCCTCCAACTCTCGATGGCTGTACTGGGCCAGCGGCTTCGGAACCTCCGGCATCAGGCGCGGCAGCGACTCAACGATCGTCGCGCTGATCCGATCGGCCGGGAGACCATGGAGGCGTGCCTGCTCACGCATCCGAACCCAAATCGCCGCAACGGACTCTACGCCCGTGTATCCGCCACCGGCGACCACCAGCGAAACCCGCCCGTCTTCTCCGTCTTTTCCGGCTTTCCCCGCAGCGTCAGCAACGAGCGAGTCGATGCGGTTTCCGATCTCTTTCGCTTGATCCAGCGTCTTCATCGGGATGCTGTTTTCTTTCGCGCCGGGAATGTCGTGATATGCCGCGGTGGAACCGAGCGCGAGTACAAGATGCGTCGCATGCAACACCTCGCCCGACGCCAGCTCGACCGACTTCGTCGCCACGTCAACCGACCGGATCTCGCCTTGCAGAAATCTCACACGCCGCGACATCCCCGCTGTGGGAACAGCAACGCTGTTGGGCGCAAGTCTTCCACCCGCAACCTCGGTCAGCATTGGCGTGTAAAGCATATGGTCCACGCGATCGACCAGCGTGATCCTGTGCTCCATCGGCAGAATGCCCGCAAGATGCCGCGCCGCATACCAGCCGCCAAAACCACCGCCAAGAATGACCACATGCTCCGCCCTCGAGGAAACTGGAGAAAGGATCTCCGGATTGGAACTGGATGTTGCTTCCGACATTGCAAACTCCTCAGCTAAGTAAAAAGAGATCGAGCTATCTCACTCGCACGCCCAAGCAGCCTGCTGTTTGTGCTTACCTTGATAGATGCGGTGCTGCCGCCAAAGTGCGGTCTGCCGCTTCGCCTCCGTGTGGCTGTGGTGAAAGGTCGAAACCACTAACGCTTCGTGGCTCTGCCACCCTGTGACCCCGAGCCGGGGGGGCTGCTTTTCGTCCTGGCCAAACCTCCTCTGGTCAGCGTCAGCACTTGAGCCCGAAGCTATTATGTGTCGGGGCTTCAGCTCGAAAGGACGAGAGCTACACCCGTGCGAGAACAGCATTAAGGCGAAGCCACCGAAAGCGTCGGCTGTTCCGCAATTGCAAATCGGCCGTCAGGCGTGCGCAGCAGCGTTGGCGCATAGGTCCCGAGCAGCGCGCGGCGCCACCAGACCCCGCGAAGATCCTTCTCCGCCTCCGTGCTGAACCAGTACTGCCATAGAACTGCCCGAACGTACCGCGGCGGCGCTTTCGCGAACGGATTGCCGGCAAATAACCCGAGCACGTCGCGATCGTTGGTCAGCAGCAGCTCCTCCGTTCGCGGGACGATCGGATACTCCGTCCATGTGCCCAGCGAAGCGAACCAGAGGTTCCAGTCAAACCGCGGCTGATAGGGCGCATAGATGCCGGGCCGCTTGCCCGGATCCTGAGGTTTATACCGGAACGGATACGCAACCCAGTTCTGGCCATCGTCCGAGCCCTGGAACTCGATCTCGTAACGATGCGGAGTCATCACGGCGAACAGTCCATACTGATTTGCGATGCGGAACGGCTCAAGCGCAACGGCTGGTTTTGCGGGCAGAGGCGCTGTACGCCAGAACATCGCAACCGCAGGAACCAGCGTCGCGTAAAAGACCCACGTCAGCATGACGGCCTTGAACCCGAGAAGCAAAGCAGAGAGTCTGCCGCGCCCTCCGGTTGCGGGAACCACATCCGTGTCTGCGTCGAGCTCCACGGCTGATAGGCCGCGATCCAACTCCTCTCGCCATCGAACGGGAACGAATTGTCGAAGAGATCGGTCGTCCAGCAGAAGAAACGCGAGCACCAGAACCAGGTAGTTCAGAAACGCATAGTTCGCCGTAAGGATGACGCCGGCCTGCCACACGGTGACGACTGCAAAACAGGCGATGCGCATCCGCCGCGTTCCGAAGGCCAGAAACACCAGCACGAGCTCCATGAGCAGCGTCGCACCGGCGGTGGCGATATGGAACCAGTGCGGCAGATGTTGGAGGTACCAACCGACCCACGTCGGCAGCGGGCCGTTCTGGTAGTACTCGTACATTGCCGTGAAATTGCGCCAGGTGGGATCGCCGCTGAGCAGCTTTACCACACCCGACTGAAAGTAGATTCGGAACCATTCCCATAGAAGCAGGTAGAGGCTCGCGCGCGACGGCGGACTGGCGGCACCGAGTCCCGGTCGTAAACCGCCCGGAGAGAGAAACAGCGAGAGAAATCCGGCTTCGAGCAGCATGCCGTCGGACTGGTAACTGGAGAAATCGCCAGCGGCAGTGACAAACGAGAGAAAGCAGACGAAGCAGACCAGAAGGCTTCCGCGTGGCCACAGGTTCACGACAAGGAGCAGAGACGCAAGCATCCCAACCCAGCAGATCGCCAGCAGCATCGGCGACCCGGACGAGAGCCAGAGCAGCGTGGGGGCATACCAGAAGCGAAGTGGACCGAGGCTCTGCGCCGCACCGGAGAGGAGATCCGCCGCGGGGAGAATGCCAAGCGGCCCGATAAGGCCGCGAACCTGGAAGACCAGCGAGAAGAACGCGGAGAAGTAGATGAGGCCGAGTGCGCGAAGGAAGAGCCATCGGCCAAGGAGGTGTCCGGGCGGTCGTGGATCACCATCGAAGAAGCGACGGAGCATGTGAGTCGGAGCGTGGGACATGGGCGTCTTCCGGACTGCTCTTGCAGGTTCGATGCAGTTCCACGATGCACCCGCCTCAGAGACACACAAACCCCTGCGAGGGCGGCCTCAACCTCGAAAGACAAGCGAACCCGTGTCGCGAGAACGATCACGGGTTCGCCGATGCAGCTCTTGATCTGAGCTATCGCGTGAGAGCGTCAGGCTCCGCGGTGAGGCTCTGGTTGGCTGAGCTCACGGCTTTGTGGACATTCGCTGCGATTGCGTTCTTTACACTCTCTTGCTGAGCGTTGTCGATGCGTTGAGTCCGGCTGCGCCCAACCATTCTTGAGAGCTTCACGGTCGCTGTTTCAGACGGGACGCTGGAAGCCTCTCCCGCGATCGACGGCGGCGCAAAGGTGCTGGATGGAACGGCGTTGGCCGCTGCGGAAGTAGCTATGGCAGCAGGTTGCCGGTCGATTTCCGGGAACGCGGGATAGCTCTCAGCAGCCGGATCCGACGCCCCTGTCACCCGCGCAGCGACGGTTGCGGCGGTGATCTGGCTGATGCTGGCCAGAGCTTCCGCCTTGAGCGGATTTGCGGGCTGCCCGGAGTAAGCGGTGTCCAGCAGGCCGTAGCGGTCTTCTCCGTTGACTCCCCAGTAGGTCCAGCCGAGAGCAGGATGACTGCCGATAAACGCGATCAGACTCGTAAACCACTGGCCCTCTGACCCCGGGGTCGAGCTCTGGACGTCTGCATCGTTGTTGGGCGTGCCAAACTCACCGATCCAGACGGGAGCGATGCCGGCCTCGCTGATATAGGCCCAGTGACGACGCCAGACGGCTGTGAGCGTCGCAGGGCTGGTGGCGGAATTGAACCACGGCTGCGCGTACTCTGTGGGGCCATACTCGTGGGCGGAGTAGACCAGGCGGTTGGGAACGGAGAGGTGGACGGGCGACCGCCGGACGCCTTCGAGGTTGCCGCCCCACCAGTACGTGTCGCCCGCATAGCTATCGACGCCCTCGACAAAGATCAGCAGGCGCGGATTGACGGCGAGCACAGCGTTCCCGGCGCGTGTCGCGGCGCGGTGCCAGTCATTCTGTCCGCCACAGTCCCAGCAGGCGCCGCCCTTGTCGGCATTGTGCGGCTCGTTGCGGAGATCCATGCCGATCACGGTGGAATCGTTCCCGTACCGGCGGGCGAGAGCCGTCCAGTCTGCGATCCAGGCGGATTCCGGGAACTGCTGGCTGTACCAGAGACCGCTCTCCTGGGCGCTCGAGCCTGCCTCGGAGCGATGGTTGTCCAGGATCACCTTGAGGCCGATCTTTCCGGAGTACGCGACGATCTTATCGAGGATCTCAAGCGAGGTCAGATCGCGCAGGTCTGTGTTGATCGCGCCGTCGTTGTTGGTAAAGCGGATGCGATCGGGGACCGAGGGCATCTCGACCATCTCGTTTGAGAAAGGGATGCGCACCGTGTTGTAGCCGTTCTTCCTGATCGTGCGGAGGATCGCGCGGTAGTCCTGAGAGTCGAGGCCGCCGGGAACCGCTTCCCGAGTCTCGAAACCGCTCCAGTTGACGCCGGAGATCCGGACTGGCCGATTCTTCCTGTCGAGAATACGGTTGCCCTCGGTGTGCCAGAAATCGTGTGCGCTCGGCAGAAGAGTGAGGGACGGTTTCAAGAGCATGGCCGCGGCGCGTGTGGGACGGGCTACAAGGGGGAGAGCGTGTTGGGTCTGGGGAAGAGATAGAACAATGACGGCGGCGAGGAGGGACGCAACGGAATAAGCGAGACGCTTCAGCGGTGAGGTCGGGGAGGTAGTGCTCATCAGAGGGAAAGACTCCGTTTCAAGGTTGTTGCGGATATCGGCAGTTCGTTTGGTGGCTGCGGAGCAGTCTCAAATCAGGACACTTGCGGCAGAGATCAGGGTTGAATCCCTTTGATCTCAACGTGCCGGCTGTTTGGCTGCGCTTTCTAGGCCTGTATGAGGCATGTTGAAGGCCAAACGGCGAAGCACTCTCTAGCGCACCCAATCACGTCCAAAAGGCGTCTTGAGGGCTCCATACGTTACCTAAGTCTTCATCCGAAGGGAGATAGGAGTTCCGGCGGGCGAGAGAAAAGTGATTCCTGCCGATGACCGGCGTCCCTATTCGGGACGGGCGGCCGGGACGGGTACACTGCGGGCAGCATGATTGCGCACCTGCGTGGCCGGATACTCGAGAAATCGCCAAACCAGACTGTAGTGGAGTGTGGGGGGGTGGGGTACGAGGTGACCATCTCGGTCGCGACGTTCTCCGCGCTGCCCCAAGAGGGTGCCGAAGCTGCGCTGCATGTGTACACGCATGTGCGGGAGGACCAAATTGCGCTGTTCGGCTTTGGGGACAGGCAGGAGAAGCGGCTGTTTGAGCGATTGCTGACGATCTCGGGAATCGGTCCAAAGCTGGCGATTACGGTGCTGAGCGGGATCTCCTCGGAGCGCTTGGTGGGTGCGATCCGAGCCCAGGATCACGCGACGCTGACCAAGATTCCGGGGATTGGGAAGAAGACGGCAGAGCGTGTGGTTCTGGAGCTGAAGGACAAGCTGGACGACCTTGCGGCCGCCATTCCGGAGGCGGGCGGTGGTGGGCGGAGGTATGGGCCGGTGGGGGATGATGCTCTGTCGGCGCTGGTGAATCTGGGATACCCGCGGGCGGTGGCGCAGAGGGCGATCGATACGGCTGTGGAGAAGGACAGTGGCGCAGGGGAGAGTTTTGAGGGGTTGTTCCGGGCGGCTATGGCTGCGATCCGGTAAGTGCTTTGAAAGATGGCCCCGCGATCGATGTGCGATCTCCGGGGCCATGTGCCTTGCAGACGGCCCGTAAGCCGAATTCTGTTTTAGACGATCATTCCTCTAGGCGGCCCATCGCTGAGCCGCTCCAGCAACCTACCCGCAAGTTTCGGCTTTCGTTGGGCTTGCGCCCGCGGAATCTCTTCGCCTGTGCGTACCGGGCCGGTGCGCCTCCGTCGCCTGAAGAGGAGCGGCGGATGTCCCTGCCTATTTGGTCTTGCTCCGTGTGGGGTTTACCATGCCGAGCGGCTTACGCCGTTCGCGGTGCGCTCTTACCGCACCCTTTCACCCTTACCTTTCAACAACTTGCGCTGTTGACGTCGGCGGTTTGCTTTCTGTTGCACTGGCCGTCCTGCCGCCTTGAAGCGGCAGTCCCGGACGTTATCCGGCACACTGCCCTGCGGAGTTCGGACTTTCCTCCCCCGCCGGACCGCTCGGAAGCGACCGGCGGCAGCGATCGTCCGGCCGCCTGCGCTTCTAGTCTACCGCAGGTCCGCGGGCGGGAGGGTGTGAGTTCTCCGCTTCCGCCTTCCGCGAGGGTACTGGGACATCTGTGGTGGATTCAGCGATTGCCGAGGTGTTTTGAGGCCCGACTGCGGGATTTTATATGAGTGACGCGATCGGCAGGGTGGAGCTTGGCAGACTATCCCGTTTTGGACCGCCTGAGCCAGGAAACCTGGCCCTTTTGGGTACCACTGTGGTGTCGGGAATCGGTTTCTGTTTGACGATGGGGTGCGGGTGCACTAGAGTCCGAGTCATAACTAGTTACGGGACGGACGAGCGGATTGTTGCATTGCATCAGCCCTTCATTACGTTCCATGACTCCCCGTGTTGTTTCTATGGGCGAGATCTCTCGCTCAATTTTCGCAGACTCATACCCGTGCCCGACGTGCGGCAAACCGAATACCGCCCGGGTCTTCGATGAACAATTCGGATGGACGCAGCTTTTAACTCTTTTCTGGTGAGGTCTCATACGTGGAAACGATCAAAGAACTTCTGAAGTCCAGTCCATCGCGGCGGAGTTTTCTCGCGGGAGCTGGAGCGGTGGGTGCGACGGCACTGATTGCGGGCTGCAACGACAGCACATCGAGTAGTCCAGGAACGGGCGGGGGAACGGCTCCGACGTACCCGGCACTGGATTTCGTGGACAACGACATTCTGAACTTTGCCTTGAATCTCGAGTACGTGGAGGCCGAGTTCTATTTGCGTGCGGCGACCGGCTCCGGAATTCCGGCCGCGGATGCCTTGACAGGCGCGGGCACGGTTACGGGAGGGGCGCAGGTACCGAACCTCTCGCCGGCGGTGCAGACGTATGCGAACGAGCTGGCGCAGACAGAGTTGAACCACGTCCGTGCGATTCAGGCGACCATCACAAAGAACAGCGGTACCCCGGTGCCGCGGCCCAATATCGATTTTACGAACGCTTTCAATGCGCTGGCGACGGCCGCGGGTATCCCGACGCCGTTCGATCCGTTCTCGAGTCAGAGCGCTTACCTGGTCGGCGCGTTTGTGTTTGAGGATGTGGGCGTGACGGCCTATAACGGCGGTGCTCCGCTGATTTCAAGCAACGCGATCCTGAGCGCGGCGGCGGGCATTGCGGCGGTCGAGGCCTACCATGCGGCGATGCTTCGCACGTTGCTGGTGGGTATGGCGACGACCTCGGGCGACCAGACGTACGTCGGCTACGCGAACAAGATTTCGGCGGTACGCGGGATGCTGGGCGGCGGCAACGAGACTCCGGTGAGCGCGACGAGTATCGTTGCAGCGAGTACGGCGAACGCGATCGGGTTTTCGCGAACGACGGACCAGGTTCTTCACATTGTGTACGGCACGGGTGGAGGAGCAGGCGTGAAGGGCGGCGCATTCTTCCCCAAAGGACTGAACGGCACGATCTCCACCACGACCTCCTAAAGGTAGGCTCTGAGCGTATGCCTTCGGGGCTAACCCAAGGCTTATCACATGGTATGGCGGGACTGAAGTCGCGCCCTTCAAGAATCAGACGACAGAGACGCTTTTCAGGAATTCTAAGGACAGACATCCATGGCAAATCAAGAGACACAGCAGCTAGACTCGATCATCGCCAGCCGCCGCGCGCTGCTGGCCGTAGGCGGTGCGGCGCTGGCCGGGCTAGCCTTTGCACCGAAGGCAAATGCGCAGACGGCGATCACCGATAATGACATCTTAAACTTTGCGTTGAACCTGGAGTATCTGGAGGCGCAGTTCTACACGCTGGCAGTGTACGGGACCACGATCGACAAGCTCCCGACGCCGATACCGACGGGCGTGAACGGCGGGACGGGCGGAACGGTGACGACGAAGCCCGTGTTTCTGGGCCCAACACCTTTTGCGACGCCGTTGATCAAGTCCTATGCAAACGAGACGGCGATCGAAGAAGGCAAGCATGTGTTGTTTCTGCAGAGCGCGCTGGGCAAGAACGCGGTATCGATGCCCAACATCGACCTGTACAACTCGTTCAACGCGCTGGCGGCCGCAGCCGGGATCGGATCTACGTTCGATCCGTTCCTGAACGAGCAGAATTTTCTGATTGGCGCGTACATCTTCGAGGATGTCGGCGTGACGGCGTATCACGGCGCGGCACCGCTGATTACGGACAAGAAGACGATACTTCCGGCGGCGGTGGGAATCCACGCTGTGGAGGCTTACCACGCCGGTCTGGTGCGGTTGACGATCAACACGGTGGATGCCGGAGCGGGAACGCTGACGGGGTACACGCAGAAGATCTCGCTGCTGCGGGCGCAGTTAGCGAACCCTTTGCCGGCGGCGACGACGGCCGCTCCCAATCCGGTTCAGGTGATCGACGATATCGGCGTCACACAGGTGCAGGTGGGGCTGAACGCAGCGGCTGCTGGAACGCCGCCCGTTGTGCCGAAAAACTACACGGCATCGACGATTGCGGATGCAGATATTACGACGACATCGATCGCTCCGGGCCGCACTACGACCCAGGTGATCGCGATCGTAACGGGCGGGAATCTGAAGGGCGACAATACGGGCGGCTTTTTCCCGAATGGAATGAATGGAACGATCGGGGCCAAGGTGGTAAAGACGGCGTCGTAAGAGACCTGGCGAAACGAAAAGAGAGCGCGGGTTCCCGGATTGTCGGGGCTCGCGCTTTTGTTTTTGCGTATGGGTTTGGTGAAGCGCGTGGTTGCTTCGCCAACTTGAGAGTTGCCGTAGTTCTGGGGCTGGGCTTGAACGGTAGAGAAGCTGGTGGGTACAGAGAGGATGACATCTGCGGGATGTAAGGAGGATGCGAATCATGCCAAGAGATCACGTGTTTTCGAACGAGCTCGAGCGGGCGCTTACAGGTGACAGCGCAGCCGCGCCCCCGGATCGCATCCTGGATGGGCTGAGTGAGGATGCGGTGCTTCGATGTGTACCGGGAGCGCCGCACACGATCTATGCCGAGGTCTGGCATCTTGCGTTCTGGCAGGAGATGACTCTGGACTGGGTGCGAGGGATCGAGACCGCGTATCCGGTGCATGCGGCGGTGGGATTTCGACAGGACGCGAATGCGGGGTGCGAAAGCTGGCGGGAGCTGTGTGACCGTTTTCTGCGAGGTGCACTGGCCGCGGCGGCGATCGCGCGAGATGAGGGGCGGCTGGAGGAGATGGTGCGGTGTCCGTCGCAGCCGGGGCAACCGGTGCGGACGATGACGGTTCGCGGGCAGCTGGAGAGCCTGGCGGCTCACAATGCGTATCACCTGGGGCGCGTGGTGTTGCTGCGGCAGATCCTGGGGGTTTGGCCACCGGCTGGGGGTGGGTTCAGCTGGTGATTGGTAAACGCTCTGGGTGAGGCGGGACTCGGTAGTCAAACGACAGATCAGGGACGCCCGCAATTGTTACAAAACGCGAGGCGTATGCTGGCTTGGCGGAGAGGCCGCTTGAGCATGGAGACTGTTTCGACTGCATTTGTATTTCTGCTGGTGGTGCTGGGCATTATCGCGCTGGTCACGATCCTGAAGACGCTGTACACGGTGCGGACGGCGACGGCCGGGGTGGTGGAGCGGTTTGGGAAGTTCGACCGGATTACGCGGCCGGGGCTGCATGTGCTGGTGCCGTTTGCGGAGCGCGTGTATTTTGTGGATCTGCAGGTGAAGCAGGCGCAGTTTTCGGTCGAGACGAAGACGCGGGATAACGTGTTTGTGCAGATCCCGGTGAGCGTGCAGTACCAGGTGCTCGACGACAAGATCTTCGACGCGTTTTACCGGCTGAGCGCGCCGCAGAAGCAGATCGAGAGCTTTGTGTTCAACTCGATCCTGGGGCATGTGCCGAAGCTGACGCTGGACGAGACGTTTGAGCAGCAGTCGGGGATCTCCGTGGCGGTGAAGACGGAGCTGGACTCGATCATGTCGGGCTTTGGGTTCAACATCCTGACGGCGCTGGTGACGGACATCATCCCGGACGTGAAGGTGAAGGCGGCGATGAACGACATCAACGCGGCGCAGCGGGCGCAGGTGGCCGCACAGGCGCGTGGCGAGGCGGAGAAGATTCTGAAGGTGAAGCAGGCGGAGGCGGAGGCGGAGTCGAAGGCGCTGCAGGGCAAGGGCATCGCGGCGGAGCGGCAGGCAATCATCGACGGTCTGCGGGCGTCGATCGAGCACTTCCGGGAGTCGGTGCCGGGGTCGACGGCGGACGATGTGATGGCGCTGGTGCTGCTGACGCAGTACTTCGACACGCTGCAGGGATATAGGGACGCGCGGCGGGACGAACACGATCTTTTTGCCGAACAATCCGGGAGCCGCGAACGACTTTCAGACACAGATTCTGGCGGGGTTGCGGGGAGGCCTGGCGAATACGGTGGATGGGATGGGACGCCCGGGGGTTGCGCCGCCACCGCCGGCGGTGTCGGGTCAGGCGCAAAGATAAGAGGGGTGCGACTTTGAGGTCGCACCCCTCTCTCGGGAGGACTTTGGCTGTGGATTAGCTGTGGAAGAAGCGACGGCGAAGGCTGCCGGCTATTCCGAGCGCGCCGGTGCCCAGGAGCATCAGGGTGTTGGGTTCCGGTGTGGGTGAGGTGGGTGTGATGGTGGAGCTCTGAAACGTGGACTCGAGAGAGAAATAGGTAGTGGCTCCGTTGGCGACTCCACCGAAGAAGTTGACGGTACCGGTGGTCTCGGCTCCGTTGACATTGGTGAAGTAGCTGAGGGGGCCGCCATAGCCGCCATTGCTGGTATCGTGCGAGTTGTTCGCGATGCCCAGAACGTTGTTGACGCCGTCTCCATCGAAGGCGAACAGGCCGCCGCCATTACCGGAGCCGGTAAGGGTGATGCTGAAGACGGTGGCACCGCTGTTATTGACAACGCCGACGAGGTTGTCGTCGCTGCCGTCGTATGGAGTGGTTGCTGCCCCTGGGGTGACGGTGTACGTACCGCCAGGATTGAAGGTGAGGATCGAATTGCAACCTGCGCTGGCGTAACCTGCGGCGGGGCACAGGGGAGCAGCCAAGGCGGGAGCGGAGGCGAGAGCGACGGCAGCAATTGCGGCCGCGAGATGGACAAGCTTCATAAGAAGACTCCAGTCGTATCTAAATTGTTTTTGAGGGTGGCCCCGGCCCGGGCTGGTACACAACTATGCACGTTCCCAGCCAAACCTAAGTATTGTTCTAGATGCGTTTAGCCTAAGAGCGAACAGGCAAATGTGCAACGGTTTGCGAAGGGTGCCGAAAAAAAGGATTCAAAGTCCGAAAGAGGGTGTGCAAAAAAACGGCGAGGGCGGCTCTGCCGCTACCCTCGCCAATGCACCTCTGCCTAGACTCCGGTCGCCTCGTAGGGCGCCGGACCTTTTCGATCGCGCTGGTGGTTTTTCCGGTTTCGAGGGCGCTTCTGAGCGCACGGTTCGGAGCGGGCCAGCAGGCGATCAACTTCGTTGGCACGGGAGAGATTCCTTTTCCCGAGCGAAATACCTGAAGAGCCTGCTCTGTAATCAGGAGAGGATGTGTCGGCCCGAGGATCAAGGCGCGAGTGCGTCCAGTGCGGGTCAAGGGTTCCGTCCCCGGGTATAGCCGGAGTTTGCGTGTAAAGAGCACACGAAAATGCGCCGCAGCAGAATCCGCAGCGGAGGAACCTCCTGAGTTGCGCATGGAGGGGGAAGTATGAATACGCCGAAGCGTAGATATGAGCCCGTTGCCAGATGCAGGAGCAATTCAGGAGCCAATTTGATTTTGGCAGGGGACTGGGCAAATCAAAGCTGTGTGACTTTGCCTGGGCAAGAGTTTGCGGAGAAGATGGAAGCGGGGTTCCGCCTGGAGTCGCAGCCGTGGAGGCGGCTATGCTGGGTAGCCGAGGGCTTCCAGGCAGCCGGACTCGCTTGTTGTATGGCGCACCGACGAAAGATCCGGAGGTGACGGCTTCCGGAGATCGGTGTCGATTCGATGGGTCGATTTCAGGTCGTGGAACGTCACTCAAGGCATGAGCGTGCACGTCGGGCGTGTGCCGGGGGTATCGATGTCTGAGGTTATGGGGAGGCGGTTTGGGCTCGCAGTGGCGCTTGCTGCAGCGGTGGGTCTGGCTGGGTGTGGTGGAACGACAGGGGACTTCGGTCTTGCGGCAACGCCTGCGAGTCTGGCCGTGAGTGTTGGAGGAAGCGGGCAGGTGAGCGTGACGGCGAACGCGGTGAATGGGTTTAGCGCGCCGGTGACGGTGGCGATCTCGGGGCTGCCCACGGGAGTGACGGCGACGCCGACGACTCTGACGCTGACGCCGGGGACGGCGCAGATGGTGACGGTATCGGCGTCAGGATCTGCGTCGTTGGGTTCGACGCTCACGTTTACCGGAACGTCCGGAGCGCTGGTGCGAACGGCGACGGTGCAGCTATTGCTGACGAGTCCGCCTCCTGACTTTTCTTTGGCGGTGACGCCGACGAGCGAAACGGTGATTGCCGGTGGCTCTGGGTCGCAAATCGCGCTGCTGGCCACGCCGATCCACGGCTTCGCGGGGACTGTTGCGGTTACGGTGAGCGGCTTGCCGACAGGTGTGACGGCTTCGCCCGCTACGCTGAAATTGATCCCCGGGGCCTCCCAGGGCGTGACCCTGACGGCAGCTGCGGGGGCGGTGGCTGGAACAGCAACGGTGACGTTTACCGGGGCTGCCGACCCTCTGGCGCATACGGCCACAGTTGCTCTAACGGTGGCACCGCCGGTGACGGTGGTGGCAGCTACGCCGGATGTGACGACGTACCACTACGACAATGCGCGCGACGGGTTGAATGCGGCGGAGACGGTGCTGACCCCGGCCACGGTGAATTCCCTGTCCTTCGGTCTTCAAGGTGTCTTTCCTGTAGACGGCAAGGTGGATGCGCAGCCGCTGTATGTGAGTGGGCTGAAGCTGCAGACGGGAACGGTGAACGTGCTTTATGCCGCGACAGAACATGGCACGGCGTATGCGCTGGACGCGGCGACCGGCGCGTTGGTGTGGAAGAGATCAGTGCTGGGGACGGGGGAGACGCCGAGCGATCCGCGGAACTGCGGGCAGATCACGCCGGAGATCG
The DNA here is from genome assembly GCA_963778445.1 of uncultured Acidobacteriaceae bacterium. Classification (GTDB taxonomy): domain Bacteria; phylum Acidobacteriota; class Terriglobia; order Terriglobales; family Acidobacteriaceae; genus Edaphobacter. Next base: position 1,581,348 of record CAVZUG010000001.1, read on the forward strand.
GGATTACGTCGACGCCGGTGATCGACCGGTCGCGCGGACCGAATGGAACGATCTTTCTTGTAGGGATGAGCAAGGACGCGGCCGGCGGATACCATCAGCGTCTCCATGCGCTGGACCTCCTGTTGGGAACGGAGCTGCCGGGGAGCCCGGTCGAGATTGCCGCGACGTACCCGGGCACGGGTGCGAACAGCCAGGGCGGGAAGGTGGTGTTCGACCCGGCGCAGTATGCCGAGCGCGCGGGTTTGCTGCTGCTGAACGGGACCGTCTATCTGGCCTGGACGAGTCACTGCGACATCCAGCCCTATACCGGATGGGTGATGGGTTATAGCGAAGCCACGCTGCAGCAGACGACAGTCCTGAACCTGACGCCGAACGGAAGCGAGGGCGCGATTTGGATGAGCGGCTTTGGGATGGCGGCGGACGGTGGCGGAAACATCTACCTGCTTGACGCGAACGGGACGCTGGACCAGGGGTTCACGGCGAGCGGATTTCCGAGCCAGAGCGACTATGGGAACGCGATGCTGAAGCTGAGCACGGCGGGCGGCCTCGGGGTGAGCGACTACTTTGAGCCGTACAACACAGTGGCCGAGTCTGCGGCCGACACCGATCTTGGTTCCGGCGGGGCGCATGCTGCTGCCGGACCTGATGGACGCCGCGGGCGAGGTGCGGCACCTGGTGGTGGGCGCAGGCAAGGACGGGAATATCTATGTGGGCGACCGGGACAACCTCGGCAAGTTTCATGCTGGCAGCAACAGCACTCTCTATCAGGAGATTGTCGGGGCGCTGCCGGGCGGCGCGTGGTCCGGGCCGGCTTACTTCAACGGAACGGTCTATATCGGCGGCGTGGGGGACGTGTTGAAGGCATATTCGGTGACGGATGCGAAGCTGGGCGCGACGCCGGCGAGCCATTCGGCGACGAGCTTTGCGTATCCCGGGACGACGCCGAGTGTCTCGGCAAACGGGCCGCAGAACGGAATCGTGTGGGCCGTTGAGAGCGGGACGAATGCGCCGGGCGTGCTGCATGCCTATGACGCGGGCAATCTAGCGCAGGAGCTCTACAACAGCAAGCAGGCGGCGAATGGGCGCGACGCGTTTGGGTTAGGCAACAAGTTCATCACGCCGGTGGTGGCGAATGGGCGGGTGTATGTGGGAACGACGAATGGGGTAGCGGTGTTTGGGCTGTTGCCGTGAGGGAGCGCCGGCGCGAACCCCCGCCTGCTTGCTTCGGAGGAGCCCAGATGGAGGTCTAGGCCGACTTTGGCTTCGCGAGGGTTCTACGGCGTTCAGTAATGAGGCGCTTCTGCTCGCGTGTGGGAAGGGCTAGGACGGCGCGGGTTCGGGGTGGGAGTTTGCTGAACGTGAGCTGGTGGGCGTGGTGGAGGTGGCGCTGCCACTCGGGTGTGGAGAAGACGTCCCAGCGCTCGGCGGCGACCCAGTGGATACGGGCGAAGTAAGGAGCGGGGAGAGTTCCCTCGCGCTCCAGGAGTTCGCTGAAGAGCTCCGGGCCGGCGGCGAAAGAGACGATGGCGCGACGGTCGGCGTCGAGATCGACCAGAGTAAACATCTTGCCGCCGATGTGCTTGTCGCCGACCCAGAAGACGAGATTGTTGCCCCACTGCATGGTCTCCACCACGTGCGGGAGGGTGAGGAGGTAGGCGCGGGCCTGTTCGGCGTCCATGCCGGAAAGTGTAGCGCGGTGCTGGAGCTCCGGCTAAGTGCAGATGTAAAGAATCGGCCGAGCACACGGCGCACGAGTTAGGCAGAACCCGGCCTGCCGTGCGGCACGTGGATCCGTGCGCGAGCTCTCCTGGCCGAGGGATGTGACCTCTCTTGTCGAGCCGGGCCGGGGGACGCCGGAGTTCCACAGGGGGCACCGATCTGGCAATGTAGTAAGCGCAATAGGTGCAGCTCTAAAGAGCTCCCAGCGTGAGCTTTGCGATCGTGGATAGCTGCATGAAGGAGGTACCTTCGTAGATCTTTCCGATCTTGGCGTCGCGGTAGAGCTTTTCGACCGGGTAATCCTTCACGAATCCTGATCCGCCGTAGACCTCCACTGCGAGGCTTGCGACCTTTTCGGCGACGTGAGAGGCGAGGTACTTGCACATCGCGGCTTCCTTGAGAAACTCCTCACCGGCATCCTTCAGACGGGCAGCGTTGTAGACCATGAGCCTGGCCGACTCGACTTCTATCGCCATCTCAGCGAGTTGGAATTGCATTGCCTGGAACTCTGCCAGGGGTTTCCCAAACTGTTTGCGCTCCCTGGCCCACCGGGCCGCGTGGCCCCATGCACCTTCGGCAAGTCCGAGCATCTGGGCGCCGATGCCGATGCGGCCCTCGTTCAAGGTTTCGATGGCGATCTTGTAGCCTTTCCCGACCTCGCCGAGGACGTGGGAGGAGGGCACGACGCAATCGCGAAAGATCAGCTCGCAGGTGCTGGAGGCGCGGATGCCGAGCTTGTCTTCCTTTTTGCCGAGCGCGAAGCCTTCGGCGCCCTTGGGCACCAGGAAGGCGGTGATGCCTTTGTAGCCGGCAGCCGAATCCACGGTAGCGAAGACGATGAAGAGGCCTGCCTCTTTGGCGTTGGTGATCCAGAGCTTCTGGCCATTCAGCACCCAGTTGTCGCCGCGCCGAACGGCTCGCGTCTGTAGGGCGAAGGCATCGGAGCCTGATCCGGCCTCGCTCAGTGCGTAGGCGCCGATTGTGTCTGCGGCAAGTCTGGGGAGCCAGTGCCGCTTCTGCTCTTCCGATGCCCAACGGATGAGCGCGTTGACGCAAAGCGTGTTCTGCACGTCGACCATGACGCTGACAGAGGGGTCGACTGCGGACAGCTCTTCGATGGCCAGGATGGCCTCGAAGAAGGTACCGCCGGCGCCACCGTACTGCTCAGGGACCTCGATCCCCATGAGACCCAGGCCGAACATCTGGCGGATCAGGCCGGCGTCCATCTGCTGCGTCTCGTCCATGGAGCGAACGAGCGGGGCAATACGGTCCGCGGCAAACTGCCGTACCGTGTCGCGAAACATGGTCTCGTCGTCGCCAAGCTTAGTCAGGGCAGCGGGCCGCACATCTTCGAGCAACATTACTTCTTACCTCGTAGATGAGGCTAGCATTCCCATAGGGCGACTGAATAGCTGTTCAGGCTTCCCGCTGTATCGATGTTCTTGCTGTGAGACGGGCTCTTGCCGGAGCAATGGAAGTGGGGAGATCTGCCGGGAGTTTTGCGGGAATGCGGGAGGAACGGGGGTTCTTCGCTGCGCCCGAGAATGACGGCTTTGGTGAGGTCTTTGCGATCGTTGATGTCACACCTTGTTGGTGTCGATAGCGGGCGTGCGTTGCAGACCTTCGGGCGCGGGTTTGAGCGGCTGGTTCGGAGCGTGCTCGTTATCCCCCTCGGGGGTGGCAACCGTGTCGGGCTGGTTCGTCTCCGGACTATCGGGGGAGTCGCGGGGATCATTTCCATTCGGGGTAAGGGTGTTATCAGCCATGCATCTCCTGGGTGCTTCTATTCGACAGACTGGTTGCCGCGCTCGCTGTTCTGGATCTCCGCCTCCTGCGCGGAGGTATTGGTATCTTCGGCGGGGTCGGGTGGAGGGGTGATTCCGGAGAGGCGACCGTCCACGTTGACGGTCTCGACGGTGGCTCCGTCGCCGTCGGCCTGCGGCTCCGTCGCGTCCTTCTCCTCCTGGAGGTTGGCGCTGGTGACGGCGTCCTCGACGGACTGGTTGTGCCGGGCGAGTTCCGGATCGGTGTGGGCGTTCTCTGCGGGCATGGGGGTCTCCTCCTCGCGGGATCGAAGGACGGGTTCGTTGTCGGCGAGTTCGCCGGCCATCTTCTCAAACTCTTCGATGCTGGGAAGCTCGTTGATGTCTTTCAGACCGAAGCGCAGGAGAAAGTCTTTGGTGGTTTTGTAAAGAATCGGCCGGCCGATGACCTGTTTGCGTCCGGCGGTGGTGACGAGCTTGCGCGCCATGAGAGAGCCGAGCACGCCGCCTGAGTCGACGCCGCGGATCTCGGAGATCTCGGGCGCGGTGACGGGCTGCTTGTAGGCGACGACGGCGAGGGTTTCGAGTGCCTGGAGGGAGAGTTTGAGCGGCGGCTTGAGGGACTTGACGAAACCGCGGACGGCGTCGTGGTACTCCGGCTTGGTGGCAAGACGATAGCCGCCGGCGACCTCGCGAATCTCGAGGCCGCGGTCGGAGGTGGCATAGTCGCGGACGAGTTCGTCGAGCAGCTGGCGGAGAAAGTCTCGTAAGGCACGGGCGCGCTCCTTTTCGTCGCGGGCCAACTGCTTCGGGTCTGCGGTGGCTTCGGGCGAGGGGGACACTTCGTCGCTGCTTTCCTCCGCTGGCGGGGTCGCTGTTGTTTCCTGCTCTGGAGCGGACGCTTCCACGTCATCGGCCAACGCGTCTTCCACCTCGAAGATCTCGTCGTTGAGGAGATCGGGCTCGCTGGGAGGCGGGACCTCATCGAGCGCGAGCGACTGCTGGGCGGCGGTGATGCGGTCGAGCTCGGCCTGGGCCTCGTGGCCTAGGAGACCGGTGAGTTGCACGAGTGTGACCGGCTCTTCGGCGGCGTAGATGACGGCTTCGATCTTGGCTTTGAGGCTCATCCGGTGCTTTCCGGCCGACTCCCCCGGAAGTGCGGGCGGCGGCCGATAGATTTGGTTCCACGGCTCCACGCATGGGAACCGATGCTTGCGAACCTCCGAATTTCAGTGGAAGGCTCTAAGCAAGAGGATACCAACCGCGATGGGGCGGAGTGGCGAGCGTGCGGAAAGGATGTCCGGAAAGGCAGGGCGGCAGTTTATCTACGGAGGCAGGCTTGCCCCGGGCCGTGGGTGAATCAGAGCGCGCCTCATAGAGGCCAGTATGTTTATTTCGCGATGAGATTGAAGAGCCAGAAGAGACAGCCGGAGAGCAGCGCGGCGGCGGGAAGGGTAAAGACCCAGGCCATCGCGATGTTGACGCAGCGTCGATTTCTGCAGACCGCTGCCGTTCGCCGCCATGGTGCCGGCGACGCCGGACGAGAGCACATGCGTGGTGCTGACGGGCAGGCCGATGCGGTCGAAGCCGTAGATGGTCAGCGCGGCGACCAGTTCGGCAGAAGCGCCCTGCGCGTAGGTCAGGTGGGTCTTGCCGATCTTTTCGCCGACGGTGATGACGATACGCTTCCAACCGACCATCGTGCCCAGACCGAGAGCGAGAGCGACGGCGACCTTCACCCAACTGGGAATGTACTTGGTGGACTTGTCAAGGAAGCCCTTGTAGTCGGCGATGATCTTCAGGTCGTTCTCGCTCATCTTCGGACCGAACTTCGGCAGAAGGCGCAGGGTTTCGCTGGTGAGGTACATCTGGTTGCTGACGTTGGCCTGCATGTCCTGGGGGACGTTTCCGAGCGAGCCGTAGTCGACCGCCTCATTGCGGATGTCGATGACCATCTGCTGCAGCGCCAGCATTGTGGCGGGCTGGAATTTGTGCGAGGCGACAAACTTCTCGAGCTCGGGGCCAGCGTCCTGAACGGTGGCGCTCTTATTGGCGTAGTTGCCAAGCGCTCCGGCGACCTGGGTGGAAACGGCGGCAAACGTCTGCGACCGAACCTCTGTCGACGGTGTGATTGAGCGCGTATGCGGTTGGAACCGTGCCGACCAGGATGAGCATGATGAGACCCATCCCTTTCTGGCCGTCATTGGAGCCGTGTGCGAAGGAGACGCCCGTGCAGGTGAGGATCAGCAGGGCGCGAATGTAAAGCGGTGGCGGTGCCGTGCCTTCCGGCGCCTTGTAGAGGCGCGGGTCTCTGCAGTACGAGCTTGAAGAGCAGGAACACGAGGGCCGCGCAGCACGAATCCGATCATCGGCGAAAAGATCAAGGCTTTGAAGACCTTGGTGACCTGCTCCCAATCGACGCCGGATGTCCCGGAGCTGCCGTTGCATGAACTGGTTGGCGAGGCCGACACCGAGGATCGAGCCGATCATGGTGTGCGAGCTCGAAACGGGCAGACCGCGCCACCAGGTCGCGAGATTCCAAAGGATCGGCAGCGACGAGGAGGGCGAAGACCATGGAGAAGCCGGAGCCTTTGCTGACCTTGAGGATGAGCTCGACGGGCAGCAGCGAGACGATGGCGAAGGCGACCGCGCCGGAGCTGGTGAGGACGCCAACGAAGTTCCACAGTGCCGGACCAGACCACGGCGATGTGCGGCTCGAGCGAGTGGGTGTAGATGACGGTGGCGACAGCGTTGGCGGTATCGTGGAAGCCGTTGACGAACTCGAAGCCGAGGGCGATGAGAAGGGCGATGCCCAAGCAGGATGTAAGGGAAGATGCTGGCCTGGTGAACCGATGAGAGGTCGATCGAAAGGCGGGAGATGATGTAAATGACTCCGGCGACCAGAACGAGAGCGAAAGCAGCCACGCCCCACTTTGCGGGAGGGTTGTCCTTGAGCTTTTGATCGAGGATGGAAGCTTGAGCCGGAGCAACTGTGGCCATGTGGACCTCTCAGGGGATGTGTCCAAGCTAGCGGGAGAGATGGGGCGCCTATGTGAAATTGGGGTGAATCCTCGCGCCGGGTTCAACGATGTTCCATGAGAAGGATGGAGGGTGAGGATGAGGTTCAGGGTGATTCGCGGCGATATCACAGAACTCAATGTGGACGCGATTGTGAATGCGGCGAACAGCTCCCTGATGGGCGGCGGGGGCGTGGATGGCGCGATTCACCGAGCGGCGGGGAAGGAGCTTTTGCGGGCGTGCGAAGCCCTGGGCGGATGTGTGACGGGAGATGCGAAGGCTACACCGGGGTTCAGGCTGCCGGCGAAGTGGGTCTTTCATGCAGTGGGCCCGGTGTGGAGCGGGAAAGCCGGAAAAGATGAGCTACTGGCCGCGTGCTACCGGCGATGTATGGAGCTGGCGCGCGAGCACGAGGTGAGAACGATCGCCTTTCCGGCGATCTCGACCGGCATCTATCGGTTTCCCAAGGAGGGGGCGGCGGAGATTGCAGTGCGTACGGTGCGGGAGTCGGGCGAGGGCACCGGTGTAGAGGAGGTGGTGTTCTGTTGCTTTGATGAGGCAACCGAGGCGATCTACCGGCGGCTTCTCCAGGGCGGAGAGGCGGAGGCTATTTGATGCCGAGGCGGCTTTTGAACTGGCGCGTGAGGGCGTGCACGACCGAGGGCCAGGGCATGTCGGCGTTGCCGTTGTAGGTTTCGGACCAGAGGAGCTTGGCGGTGGGATTACCCGGGGCGGCGATAAAGACGTTGAGCATGGCGAGGTCGACGGTGGCGGTGCCCACGCTGACGCCGGCGGGCTCGATGGGGGTGAGGCGAATGGTGAGATCGGCGGGTTGGGCTTCGCTGCCGGAGACGACGGACTTGTCGAGTGATTTTGCGAGCGAGGCGAGGCCGGCGTCTGACGCGTGGTTCGCGGGCTGGGATACCAGGGCCACGGTGTGGGCGGCGGCGAGCGCCTGCTGGAGAGCGGGTTTGCTGCAGAGATAATCGCGGCCCTGGAGGGTGCAGGCGGGCAGGTTCGCGAGGCTGGTGGTTGGGGCGGTCTGGGCGTGGGATGAGGCCGTGAATACAGTGAGAATGAAGAGTGCGGAGAGAGAGCGCGACGTCATGGGTCTTAGATGATTGCGGCGGCGGGTGCGTCTTGCTTTTCCCGGTCAGGCTGAGGTTCGGTGACGGAAAGGTGCTTGCGGTTGTGGTGGGTGGAGGTACCCGGGATGCGTCGCGTTGCTCAGGATGACGGTACAGGCTTGCGACCTGGAGAGCTTGTGGGTTGGGCGCCAGCGCCTCTGGTGAGGAGCGCCGGTCCGGAGGATCTATCCGGGCCGGCGCTGATGGTTAGCCGCGGGGTACGTCGGCGAGGCGGTTTGCGTTTTGAAAGGGCAGCATCCAGCCGGGGTACTCGGGCGGAAGGGCGCTGACCTCGTCGAGCTGCTTGATCTCGTCCGGGGTAAGCTCGAGGTCGGCTGCGGCGAGGTTCTGCCGGAGCTGGTCCGGACGCTTGGCGCCGATGATCACGGAGGTGACGAACGGTTTGGCCAGCACCCACGCGAGAGAGACGGTGGCGACGGAGGTGTTGTGCGCCTTGGCGATCGGGTTGAGCACGTCGAGGATGCGCCAGGTGCGGTCTTTATCTACGAGGGGGAAATCAAAGGCGGAGCGGCGCGAGTCTTCGGGCTTCTGGTTCTCGCGGGAGTACTTACCGGAGAGCAGGCCACCGGCGAGCGGGCTCCAGACAAGAAGGCCGGTGCCCTGGTCTTTGAGCAGAGGAACGATCTCGCGCTCAAGGTCGCGGCCGGCGATGGAGTAGTAGGCCTGCAGGGTGTCGAGGCGGGCGAAGTTTTTCTGCTCGGAGATGCCGAGCGCCTTCATCAGCTGCCAGGCGTACCAATTCGAGCAGCCGATGTAGCGAACCTTTCCCTGCGACACCAGGGTGTCGAGCGCGCGGAGAGTCTCTTCGACGGGGGTGACGGAGTCCGCGCCGTGGATCTGGTAGAGGTCGATGTAGTCGGTGCCAGGCGCTTGAGTGAGGCGTCGACAGCATCCATGAGGTGTCCGCGGGAGGCGCCGACGTCGTTGCGGCCGGGGCCGGTGCGGCCGAAGGCCTTGGTGGCGATAACGATGTCCTTGCGGGCGATGCCGTTGTTGCGGATGGCTGCGGCGAGGGTCTTTTCGGACTCGCCGTTGGTGTAAACGTCGGCGGTATCGACGAAGTTAACGCCCGCATCAACGGAGGTCTTGAGGAGTTCGTCGGCGCAGCTTCTGGTCGACGCCGGCGATGGGCTTCCACATACCTTCGCCAGCGGCAAAGGTCATGGTGCCGAGACAGATCTCCGAGACGAGCAGGCCGGTATGGCCGAGCGTGTTGTATTTCATGTGTGAGGATGCCTTTGCGCTTGGGATTGGCGTTCAGGCGATTGGATGAGCGCGATGGGTGCGAAGGTGCGTGGGAGGCATTCACGGTTTGATCGAAACAAACTCATAACTGCCGGGCCGACAATGTGCGACCGCCTCTTGTATGGAGCCGATGTTGAGCTGGAGCAGTTTCCGCCGATTCGTGCCCAGGACGACAAGCGCAATCACTCGCCGCTGATTGTTCTGTTGATAGAAGATGTTCTGATCTGCCGTGATGAGCACTTCGAACGCCGCTGCCTCTGCGGCAGAGATGAGGTCGCCGTTCTTTAGCTCGGACCATCCCTGCTCGAACGCGGTCGATACGTCGCAGTTCTGCAGGAGGCTTCGTAGTCTGACCGGCACATTGTGATCGAACAGAACTTTCAAGAGGCGAGATGGACCTTGTGAGCTTCCGCGAAAAAGAGAATCGATTGGACGACGGAGGGTTCGATGTCGAACTCGTAGCTGATCTCCTCGACACTCAGGCCATCTTCAAAATTTGCGAGAATGCCGTCCGCCTGCATGCGGGTGCCTTTGACGATGGGGACGCCGCTGAGCTTTTCGGGGTCGCGTTCGACGAGGTTGCAACCTGTCCAGTCCATGGTGTGCCTCCTTCTCTCAGTTTACCGCCAGTCGTCGCGTGCGTTTGCCTGGTCTTCGAAGACCTGGTCGAAGGCTTCGGACTTCTTGATGAGGATGTCGCCCCGAGCGGTGGGCTGATGCAGCAGGACGGCCTGCAGCCGCACCAGCTCCAGCATTGCCAGGAACATGCAGATGAGCGCGCGCTCGGTGTGGGTGTTGTGGAGCAGCCGGCGCAGGGTGACGGGGTTGTCTTCCATCAGCAGACGGCGCTTGACGTAGTCGATCATCTGCGCGACGGTGACGGAGTCCTCATCGACATCGAGGACGGGGCGCTCGCGCAGGCGGGCCAGAATGTCCTGAAAGACGCGAACGAGGTCGACGGTATCGGCGGCGATCTCCTGTTCCATGCCTGTGTCCACGGGTGCGTCGGCGTCGGCTGCGGCGTGCAGTCGCGGAGGAAGCTCGGGCATGCCCGGGTTGGTCCAGGTGGCTTCTTCGATCTGCTGCTTCTGCATCAGCATCTGCGCGGCGGCTTTGAAGCGCTCGTGCTCGAGCAGGCGCTCGACGAGTTCGCGGCGCGGGTCTTCGGAGTCGGGCCGCCGAGCACGTCGGAGGGATCGCGCGGGAGGAGGGTCTTCGACTTGATGTGGATCAGCAGCGAGGCCATGTAGATGAACTCGCCGGCGGAGTCGACGTCGACCTGCTTGAGGTGGTGGGTGTACTCGAGGAACTGGCTGGTGATGCGCGCGATGGGGATGTCGTAGATGTCGATGTTCTGCTTGCGGATGAGGTCGAGCAGGAGGTCGAGCGGGCCGTCGTAGACCTGGCCGACGGTGACGGAGAAGGGGGACTGCGAGGCTTCTTCTTTGGCCTGTGCTTTGGCGGCGCTTTGGCGTCTGGGGGCGGGAGGCCGGGTCTGGGGTTGGAGGGCGAACGGGCTGTCCAGCCGGCTCCGTGGCAGGCTGGGAAGCAGGTCCCTCGGCGCTTCGCTCACGGGATCGACAGGCAGTTGACGGACGTAGTTTGGGATTTCGTCTGGCATGTCGAGTTACTCGAGACCCATGGCCTGGCGGACGTGCTGGAGGGTCTGGATGGCGCGGAGGCGGGCGCGGGCGGAGCCGTCCCAGAGGATGGCGTCGACGCGTTCGGGGTCGGCTTCGAGCGCCGCGGCGGCGCTCCTGGATCGGCGTGATCTCGCGGACGATGGTGTCGGCGAGCCAGCCCTTGCACTGGATGCAGCCGATACCGGCGGTCGTGCAGCCCTGCCATACCTCTGCGCGGGTCTCTTCGGAGGAGAAGACCTTGTGGAGGTCGCCGACGGGGCAGATCTCCGGGTTGCCCGGGTCGGTGCGGCGAACGCGCGCGGGGTCGGTGACCATGGTCTTGAGTTTGGCGCGGAGGTCCGCCTCGGGCTCGGAGAGCATGAGGGTGTTGCCGTAGCTCTTGCGACATCTTGCGGCCGTCGAGACCGGGGAGCTTTGGGCAGGGCGTGAGGAGGACCTGCGGCTCGGGAAGGATGCCGTTCGACGACGGAGTTGGCGGAGACCTCCGCCTCGATGAGTTCCTTGTCGGAGTGGTCGGCCCTGGCCTTCTCCGATGGCGGGGGTCGGCTGCGAGCAGTAGAGCTGCGTTGAAGCGGCGGGCGACCTCGCGGGTGAGCTCGACGTGGGCGACCTGGTCCTGGCCGACGGGGACGAAGTCGGGCTGGTAGAGGAGGATGTCGGCGGCCTGGAGGAGCGGGTAGCCGAGGAAGCCGTAGGTGTTGAGGTCCTTCTCGCGGAGCTGCTCCTGCTGATCCTTGTAGGTGGGGACACGCTCGAGCCAGGGCAGCGGGGTGAACATGCTGAAGAGCGTGAAGAGCTCGGCGTGCTGGGGGACGTGCGACTGGATGAAGACGGTGGAGCGCTCGGGATCGAGACCGGCGGCGAGGAAGTCGAGCGCGACGTCGCGGATGCTCTGCTCGCAGCGTTGCGGGGTCGGCGTAGTCGGTGGTGAGGGCGTGGAGGTCGGCGATGAAGAAGTAGCAGTCGTACTGTCGTCCTGGAGCTGGACCCAGTTGAAGAGCGCGCCCATGTAGTTGCCGAGGTGGAGGCGGCCGGTGGGGCGCATGCCGCTGAGAACGCGGGGGCGAGGCTGCTGAGGGGCTAGATCGGGCATTTGCTTAGATGTTGATGGTAAATGAGCGCGTGAGGTGGGGGACTGCTGGCGGCGCAACCTGGCAAAGCCCCAAGGAGGTAACTGCGCAACGGTTATCTCGACAGGGATACCGGCAACCGATAGAAAGGCTCCGTTGCATTGGATGAGGGAGCGTGTACGGCATGAGCCATCTGGTGTTCGGATCGATTTGCGGAGCTCGCCTGAAATTCATTCTCGGCGTGGTGCTTCTCTTCACGGGTGCTCCAGGCAGGACGCCCCGAAGCCGTCGACGCCTCCGCCCGGACCGGCGATGAAGCAGGCGCCGCCCACGCCGATCGAGGCGAAGAAAGAAGAGCTGGGCGGCACGACGTGGGATCCGCAGTGGGACAAGATTGTGGAGCAGGCGCTGCCGCCGGAGATGCTGTCGCGCAAGGTTCCGCGGGATGTGCGGCGGTTCTGCCCGCGTTTTTACGAGATGCAGGAGGCGGACAAGCGGGCGTTCTGGGCTTACTTCTTCCAGGCGCTGGCCGGGGCTGAGGCTGGTCTGGATCCGACGACGCGCGTGCGGCACACAGAGGCGGCGGTTGCCGTGAAGGATGACGTCACGGGGAGGGCGGTACGCAGCGAGGGTCTGCTGCAACTGACGTATGAAGACCAGCAGCGATATGGATGCGACTTCGACTGGGAGCACGACCGCAGCCTGCCCGCGCACGATGCGTCGAAGACGATTCTGCAGCCGAAGAACAATCTTGAGTGCGGCGTCAAAATTCTAACGAAGCAGATTGGGGAGGCCGGGAAGCCGCTGCTGTCTCGCTCGGGCTACTGGTCGACGCTGCGCCCGGGAACGGCGAGCTACCGGGTGTTCGCGAAGCAGATGACAAATGTGCCGGCGGCTTGCGGTCTCCACGAACGCGCGCACAAGGAACTCCGGTCTGGACATGGAAGGCACGCCGCCTCCCCAAGGCAGCACGCCAGCGAATAAGGCATGGGCTAAGCGGGAACTTCGTCGATCGACTTCGGCTCCACGTGAGAGCGGCCGTTGCGTTGCGCTCGGTATTTCGCGGCTTCCTCGTAGGCTTTGAGGCGCGAACGCATGATGCCGCCAAGAGGCCGGTGAGCCGCCAGAGCATGCCACGGGCTGAAGGAGAGCTGTTCATCGACAAAGCGCTGGCGGTCGTCGGAGTATGTGTGCTGAGGAGCTACGGTGATCCGAGCGATGGTCTGCCATGGGGAGTCTTCGGGCGGCCAGCGGACGGAGGCATCCTCGATGGGGAATTTGTTGTGCTTCTCATCGGCGCCGGGCTTGGGCGCTAAGGCGAGTTGGGCCTTGACGTCCCAGACGGCCGTCTCGTGACGGAAGAACTGCTTGATCAGGTCTTCGAGAGCGTTGTAGCCGTCGCCGAGATCGATGCTCTTGCCGGTGAGCTTGCGAAGGCTCTCGGAGCCGGGTGCGAAGCCTATCTTCGCGACGTAGTTGCCGAAGCGCAGCGGAGCTATGGTGGTGAAGCTCTCACCGAGGATGTGAACGGCGGGCGAGCCGATGTTATCGAGCGTGCCGGAGTGGAGGCCGACGACGCCGAGAACGGCGTTGGTGGCGCGCGCGCTGAGGGAGACCGCGTGCTTGACCTCTTCAGGGACGGTAAGGGTCTTGTCGAGGAGCTTGATCTGTTTCAGAAAGCCGGCCGGATTGGGCGCTCCGAAGACGTCTGCGGTAATGGAGACAAAGTCCTGGGTGGTGCTGCCGGCGTGATTGGGCAGGACCTCGCCGGGCACGTTCAGAACTTTGACTGCGAAGCCGCGGGGACTGGAGACATCGTCGGCGAGGAGGTCACCTGGGTTGGTGGAGAGCCGGACGACGGCGGGGTAGGAGGCGGGAACGGAGAAGAGACCCTGGGCGAGCGGCTCGGGCAGCCCGGGGAGAACCTCAAAGGTGCCGACGAGAACGCCGTGCGATTTCGCGTGGACAGGGCGATAGGCATGGCGGTAATGCGTGGCCATGGTGCGGGTGATGTGCTGCATGGTGCGGGAGAGTTCGTCGAAGGTGACGTGCTCGTCGGGCGCGGGCTGCTCGAGAGAAGGCGAGAAGGGCAGGTAGGGTCCGGTGGGTTGCTGGCCGGCTTTGGCATCGAGAGAGATAGGCATGTAGGCTCCTTGTGCGACTGTGGGCTAGAGTGCGTTCAGCAGGCCGTCAAAGGTCAGAAGCAGGGGGAGAAAGATAGCCAGAATAATCCGAAAGCCGACGAAGAAAAAGCCAATCATGAGATAGAGGCTGATGTTGTCGAAGGTGCGCTGGGCGTTGTAGGGCAGGAAGTGCCGGAGGACCTTGCCGCCATCGAGCGCGGGCAGAGGTATGAGGTTGAACGCGAAGAGCAGTAGATTTACCAGGATGCCGAAGTAGAGCAGAAGGACCACGGGAAAGAGCGGAGGAAGACCGGCGGTCGCAACCGGGTTGCGGAGGGCAAGCGCCTCGGCCGTCTGGAGGCTCGGCGCGACAAACGGCACAGCGTGTTTGAAGAGGATGAGCAGAAGTAAAAAAAGAATTGCTGCGGCGAGATGCGTGAAGGGGCCAATGAGGTAGACGAGCATCTCGTCGCGGCCCGGCCGGCGAAAGTTGTTGGGGGTGACAGGGACCGGCTTACCCCAGCCGAGGACGAGCGGGCTCTGAAAGATGAAGAGGACCGGCCAGATCAGGGTGCCGAGGATGTCCGCGTGCTTGACCGGGTTGAGCGAGATGCGACCGAGCATGCGGGCGGTCGGGTCGCCGAGGCGATTCGCGAACCAGGCCTGCGCGCAATCGTGCAGCGAAATGGACAGCACCAGAACGACGAGTTCAAAGAGAGCGAGAGCTACGTTCTGATCCATGGGTAGAGCTTATCGGATGAGGAAGCACGATGTTGCATTTTGAAATGTGCAGTCCACGCAGCGGCGGCATTCCTCTTAGCGATGTGGTGTCGAAAGGCGTGAGCGCGGCGTCTTAGGGACCGGGCTGCTGAGGAGCCTTGAGCGGCTGTGGGATGAGCTTGGGCTCCGGTGTGGGTGCATCGTGCGCGGCTTCCATTGCGGAGCGAGGGATTTCGACGGAGCCGGCCCGTCCATGCTCCTGCGTCTCCAGGACGACGCGGACGGTCTCCGTCTTGCGAGGGGTGCGAAGGGTCATGTGGACAAGGGTGCTGGTCGCGGCGAGTCGGCGCGGATCCTGGGTGTTTGCGGTAAGAGCGAGATCCTGAAACCTGGCGGCGAGAACATCGCGCCGGTGGCCGAGACTGACTGCGTTGAGCACCAGCTCGGCGTGGCTCTTGCCATCCTGCTCCGACTGCCAGTCGAGATTCTTCGGGCTGAGGTGGAGCGTGAGCTCGACCGTACCTGAATCGGAGTGTCGGACGATGCTGGCGACGCTGACCTCGAGCGCGTCGAAGGGGATAGCGGATCGGACCTCGGAGGAGATGCGAAAGAGCTGCTGCTGCCTCTGGCTGAACGGAGCTTTGCTGTCCGGCGCATAGAAGCCGACTTTGGTCATGGCACGAAGATGTGGGTCGCGCATGGTGACGGTGATGCGGCGAAAACGGCCGTCGGCCGGACCGTCGGGTGGGCGGTAGGTGAGGGTGTAGAAGTCGCGGCCGTAGCTCTCGGCGGACTTCATGGAGAGATCGAGCCAGTTGTTGGTGTGCAGGACGGCGCCGCCGGTCTCATAAGCGAACGCTCCGAAGCCGACGTCACCGGCGAAGGGATCGTCCGGGTTCAGGCCGGTGACGTGGTGACCCTCCCCCTCGAAGACATCGGCGATGGTGAGTCGGGCGGCTGAGGTGCCGGGGTAGATGACGAAGAGGCTGATGCGTCCATCGACCAGGGCATTGGTGGTGTCGTGGCTGAACCACATCAGCTTCTTGTAGGCGTCCGGTAAAGAGGAGGTGTTGAGGCTGATGCCGGTACCAATCCAGAGGACGTTTTTGCGGCCCGGGAGCCCCTCGTTCCGGAGCGCGATCTCGCGGAGAGCACTGATGGACTGGACGATGCGTTCATCGAAGAAGGCGCCGTTCAGCTTCGTCGGCAGGGCCGTGGAGATGTGATCCAGGGCGTCGATGAGTTCGTCGCGATCGCGGGTGTAGGCGTGGACGAGCTCGAACGAGTTGTTGTCGAGGAGCATGAGCTCGGTGGGTGAACTGAGCTGCGAAGGGCGGGAGGCGAGGTAGCGCCGGAGGCAGAGGGTGCTGTAGGCAAACTGCTCAAAGGTGGAGTTGAGGCGGTCAAGAACGAATTCGTTGAGCGGGGCGGTGCCGGGGGAGCTGTCTTCGGGGCTGATGGGGCTGCTTGTGTGGGCGCCGGGAGCTTCGAAGGAAGAGATGCGCTGCGGCTTGTGCTCTTCGGTGATGGTGAAGTCGTCTTGTGTGAGCCCGGAGGTGACCGGCCGATTTTTCTTGTCGAGCACGGTGACATCGAGGAAGACGATGCGGGATTGGACGCGGACGGTGTACTGGGGCGTCGGTGCGGGCGTCGGTGCGGGTGCTTGAGCGCAGATTGGAGGGGCGCAAAGGAGAACGGCGATGCGTGCGACGCGAAGCGATCTCATGACGGGCCCTCGAGACGCATGACCGGATAGTAGTCGATGAGGGCCCTGCGACGGTACTCATTTTCGCCCGGGAGTAGCCGTGGAGAGCTATGGAGTTGCGGCGCCTTCGATGGAGAAGATGGCGCGGACGGTGGCGGCCTTTTCGATGCGGCGCGGATTGATGGCGAGAGGTTCGGAGGCGTCCGCGGCCTTGTGCATGGCCATCATGGGGACAGGCCGGATGGTGGAGGACTCGCTCTCGTTGGACGCGTAGAGCAGCTCGCCGAGGCGGGCGTTGAGGGCTTGCGCCATCTGACTAGCGACCGTGCGGGCGCGCTGGAGAGCGCGTGCGGCGGCGTCGGCTCCGGCGGCGTTCTCGTCCTTGAGCGCCCAGTCGATCTGACCGGACTGGTTCGCCCCGGCGAGCACAGCGACATCGAGGATGTGCGCGACCAGGGCGGGTGTGGTGCGGACCAGCCATGATTGCTGCACCTGAAACTTCCTGTTGGCGATCTCGGCGGGGGAAAGGCGCTCCATCTGGAAGTTCTGGACGGGAGCAAGCGCCTGGGTGTCACTCTCGATGGCGTCGGCGGAGAGCCCGGCGCCGCCCAGGGCCTTGATGATGTCGCCGGAGGCTTTGGTGCCGGCGTTGTAGGCGGCATCCTTGTCGCGGCCGTAGACGATAAAGCCGACGTGGACGACGGCAACATCGGCCATGATGCTGACGCGATCGGTGGCGGTCACGGAGACGGTGCGATTCTCCTTGTTGACCTGGATGGTTTGCGCGCCGGAAGTCGGAACAAAGAGGGCCGCAGCGAGCGCGGTGGCGGCGGCGGAGCGGAAGAGGGTGGAGGAGGCGAGAGGGTTCAACGGGGGTCTCCTGCTGAATGCTGCGGTGTAAGAAGATCGCTCAGCGTTTCTTTGTATCGTGGCCTGGTAGCGCGCTTCTGTTTCGGATCAGGCAGAACGCGCTCGGCCGGCGGAGTTCCGACGACGGCGCGGGAGTTGGCCTTGGCGGCCTTGACTTTGGAGAAGGTCTGCTTTTTCGCTCGTGCCATACGGCTCGTTTTCCTGTGGTGCCGATGGTATCTGAAAGGATTATCTAATAATCTGGTGGGCGTCGGCTGGAGAATTGCGGGCGGCGGCGGCTAACGGAAGGTTGGGGCGAGGTGGCGGATGGAAGAGCGTGACTTTTTCGACGAAAAGCCGGAGCAGCGGAAGCATCCGATGACGTGCCCGCATTGCGGGCAGCAGAACGAGTATGAGCTGAGCTGGCTGGTGCGACGGAAAAAGGCGCAGCTGCCACGGGGCGCGGATGACCGTGACCGGGCGCGATTTGCCAAGGCGCAGAGTTACATGGTCCGGCGGGACGATATGGTCGGTTGCAAGAACATCCGTTGCCGGAAGCGGTTTGACGTGGCGGGCATCCAGTCGGTCGCGTTCATTTAGGTACACCTCCGAGCACTTTTGGAACGCTGGCCTCGGAACTCGCAACGGCCTGCTCGGCTGCAATCTGTGAGGGCTTCGACTCCTGCTCGATCTCCCGCTCCAGAAAATAATTCAGTGCGGTCCGCAACGTGGCGATCGCGGCCAGCTTCAGGATGTCGCTCCACGTCGGTGTCACCGCCGTATTCAGGATGTCGGCGGCAAGCTCAAACTCGAGCGCCACCGCCAGCCATCGCCCCAGCGTCAGTCGCACCTCGTTCTTCTGCTCCGGCGGCGCACCCCGCCTGAAGAAAAGAAGCAGGGCCTTCACCGTGGCCTCAATCGCAGCCAGTCCGATAATGAGGGCTGCTGCGAATTCAACGGCGCGCGCCAGGTACTCTATCAGCGTCTTTGACGCGGCCAGTACATTGGACTCCATCGTTTGCTCCTTCAAAACTTTTGTTATCCGCTCCGGGCAGTTACAGTGTCCCTTGCCATGTCCTTGCGTCGATAGCCGCGCGTTACATCGGGGGATCTCCTACTATGGATGCTGAATTCACAGACGCTTTTGCAGTTTCTCGAGCACGCCTTTCCGTGAGCGCAACAGCCGTGCTGGCGGCGTTTCTGCTGGCGGTACCCGGCGCGTCGACTCTTCGTGGAGAATCTCCAGCCGCACCGGCGCATCGTGTGCTCGAGCGGCTGATGCCGCAACTTGCGCCGCAGTTCGAACTCGCGCTAAGCCCGAAGCCGGATGGGAAAGACTACTTCCGCGTCACCGGCACGAAAGGCCACATCCGCGTGCAGGCGGCCACGCAACCCACCTTGCTCTACGGTGTGAACTGGTATCTGAAGTACGTGGCTCACCTGCAGGTCTCACCGAACGGAATGCAGCTCGGCCCACCGGATCTGAAGCTCCCGGCCCCATCTGCCCCGATCGAAAAACCTGCGCTCTACCCCTGGCGTTACGCTCTGAACGAAAATGTCGACGGCTACTCCGCGCCGTACTGGGATGAGAACCGCTGGCAGCACGAGATCGACATCCTCGCCATGAGCGGTACCAATGCAATCCTGATCGAACGCGGCATGGACCTGGTGCTGTACCAGACCTTCCGCGACGCCGGCTACACCGACGAGGCAGTGCGCCGGTGGATCGTCGAACCCGCGCATCAGAACTGGGAGTTGATGGGCAACATGTGCTGCTTCGAGGGCCCCATCTCCACCGACCTGCTCAAGAAAAGGTCAGACTCGGCCAAGCACCTCATCGCCATGCTCCGCAGCCTCGGCATCACGCCGGTGCTCCCCGGCTACTATGGCATCGTTCCGGCAGACTTCGCCACCGTGAATCCTGGTGCCCACGTCATCACGCAGGGCGACTGGAACGGCTTCACGCGACCCGGCTGGATCGACACGCGCGACCCGCATTTCCGTAAGCTCGCGGACTCCTTCTACCGGCACCAGCACGAGCTCTACGGCGACACCTCCATCTACGACATGGAGATCTTCCAGGAGGGCGGCGCCTCGGGCGACGTCCCCGTCAGCGCCGCCGCAAAGGAGGTGCAGCAATCGCTCGAACGAGCTCATCCCGGCGCCCTCTGGATGCTCATGGCCTGGCAGAAGAACCCCACCCAGGAGCTGCTCTCCGCCGTCGACACCAGCCACCTGTTGATCGCCGACATCGAGCAGGGTCGCATCCCGCGCGAGGATCGCGACGCGGGAGTTCCGCGGTGCGCGCTGGCTCTACGGCGGCCTGTGGGAGTTCGGCGGCCGCACCACCATGGGCGCGCCTCTGTACGACTACGCCGTCCGTTTCCCGCGCATGGCAAAGCAGCCCGGCAGCCGCATCTCCGGAACCGCCCTCTTCACCGAGGGCATGGATACCAATCCGTTTGCCTTCGATCTCTACACCGAGATGGCCTGGCACACCGAGCCCGTAAACCTCCCCAGCTGGACCCACAAATGGGCCGAACGCCGCTATGGCGCCGTAGATCCCCACGCCGATCGCGCCTGGCAGATCCTGCTTCAGACTGCCTACAGCTACCGTGCCGACGGCGACAAAAATCACGGCGAGCGGGACTCTTCGCAGGAGTCCCTCTTCAACTCGCAGCCCTCCCTTACCGCCACCCGCGCGTCCAGCTGGTCGCCCGATGTGCTGCGCTATAACGCAGACGATCTGAAGCCCGCACTGACCGAACTCCTCGAGGTAGCCCCCGCGCTTCGCTCCACCGCGACCTATCAGTACGATCTCGTCGATGTCGCGCGTCAGGTAATGTCCAACGAGAGCCGCGCAATGCTGCCGCAGATCAAAGCCGCCTACGAGACCAGGGACAAAGCAGCCTTCGCGAAGCTCACAGCCGAGTGGCTCCACCGCATGCAGCTTCAGAACGATCTGCTCCAGACCAACGAGTCCTTCCTTCTCGGCCGCTGGCTCTCCTATGTTCCTCCCTGGGCCTCGTCACCGGCGGAACTCGCCCGCCTCAACTACGACGCGCGATCCATCCTGACGACATGGGGAGACCGTCACGCCAGCGAGACCGGGTCTACACGAGTACGGCAACCGCGACTGGGCCGGCCTAACCAACGACTACTACCTGCCGCGCTGGAAGCTGTACTTCGACACGCTTTCGAAGTCGCTCGCAACCGGAAATCCACCCGCAAAGATCGACTGGTACGCCGTCGGCGATCGCTGGAATCGCACCCGCAAATCCTACAGCGCAGCGGCGCAAGGCGACCCGTACGCCGCCGCGCGGGCCATCGCACTGGACCTTGGGCTATCCTCGAAGTTCTCACCGCCGCTCGCAGCCCCTGCTGCCGGGAGACCCCACCCTTGAACTCGACCTCCGCAGTTCTCCAAGCGCCGCACACCACCAGCGAGAGCACGCGACCCAGCCGCCTGCTCTCGCTCGATCTCCTCCGCGGTCTCACCATCGGCTTCATGATCCTCGTCAACGACAACGGCGACGGCAACCGCGCCTACTGGGCTCTGAAGCACGCCGACTGGAACGGCTTCACCCCGACCGACCTCGTCTTCCCAACCTTCCTCTTTCTCGTCGGCATCTCCACCGTGCTGTCGCTCTCCTCGCGTGTCGCCCAGGGCATCGCGAAAGGCAAGCTCTACGCCCACGTTCTCCGTCGCACCGTCATCCTGTTTCTCCTCGGCCTCGTGGTCAACAGCTTCCCCTTTTTCCATCTCCACACCATGCGCTTCTATGGCGTTCTGCCGCGCATTGCGATCTGTTATCTGGTGGTCGCGACGCTCTATCTCATCAGTCCAGGGTGGCGCAGCAAAGCCGCCCTCGCCGTCGCCGCACTCGTAGGCTATTGGCTGCTGATGCGCTTCGTTCCCGTGCCCGGCTACGGTGTGCCGACGCACGAGGTCCCCCTGCTCGATCGCGACGGCAACCTGGCCGCATGGGTCGACCGGCAGATCTTCTCGCCATCGCACCTCTACGAGCACACCCGCGATCCCGAAGGCCTGCTCAGCACGCTGCCCGCACTCGCCACGGCCCTGATCGGCATGCTGACCGCCCTCTGGTTGCGCTCGTCCCACAGCCTCACTCAGAAAATCCGTGGCATCGCCGCAGCCGGCCTCAGCGCAGTCCTCCTGGCTGGCCTGTGGAACTTCACCTTCCCCATCAACAAGAAGCTCTGGACCAGCTCCTACGTGCTCTTCGCCGGCGGTCTCAGCCTGCTTCTGCTCGCCCTTTCGATGGGTCTGGTCGATCTCCCGAGCGAGGCCGAGCCGAAGCCGGAGCGCTCCCGCAGATCTCACTTCTTCACGCCGCTGCTGGTCTTTGGCACCAACGCCATCGCCGCTTACGTCCTGTCGGAGCTGCTCGCCGCAACGCTGTACAGTATCCACCCAAGCTTCCACGTCACTCTGCAGCAGATCCTCTACCGCTCGATCCTCAGCGTCGTTCCGAATGCACCGTTCGCCTCGCTGCTCTATTCGCTCGCCTACGTCGCAGTCTGCTGGATCCCGATCTACGTGCTCTACCGCCGCAAGATCTTCCTCAAGATCTGACCACCGCAGATCCAACCCGCTAACGATTCTCCGAATAAGTCCGCCGCAACGCCGGGGTGCCCCATCCTTAGCGCGTCTCACCGCGCGAAGGTGGGGGTGTCCACCAACGCCCCTATTGGAGCAATAGTCGGGACGCTTTAAAGCGTACGTCCTAGGGCCGTCATTCTGAGCGCAGCGAAGAATCCCGAGAATGTTCGCCCCCATAATCGCTCCTGGCACCTTTCAGCCGAAGACGTTCGCTCTACACCAGCAAGGAACGGCCATAGCAAATCAGTGCTACCCGCATAATCCACCCTTGAATCCATTCCGGCCTTAATCACACCCTTGACCAGGGCTCCTCCAGGTCGCGTTATGCTGGGTCGTGCTGTTCGCACTGCGTTTTCGTGGAGATGAGAATGATGCGTTGGAACCGATGGATCGGAGTTTGTCTGCTCGCTGGAATGTCTACGACGGCCGCCCTGGCACAGGCGAGCACTGCGGTCCCCGACGCGCCACCGTTATCCCTCGGCACGGCCTGGTATCCGGAGCAGTGGCCCGAGTCGCGCTGGGATGCAGATCTCGCGCTCATGGAAAAGGCGCACATCACCTTTGTGCGCATCACGGAGTTCGCCTGGAGCTCGATGGAGCCGAGTGAGGGCCACTACGATCTCGATTGGGTCGAGCACGCCGTGCGCGCAGCCGAGCGCCACCACATCCAGGTCGTGCTCGGAACACCGGGAGCCGCACCGCCCGCATGGCTCACCCAGAAATATCCCGAGACCCTGCGCACGCTCGAGGACGGCCAGAAAGACCAGCACGGCAACCGCGAGCAGTTCAACTTCACCGATCCGAAGTACCGCGAGCTCCTGCGCGCGATGACGGAGAAGATGGCCGAGCGCTTCGGGCACGATAAAAACGTGATCGGCTGGCAGATCGACAACGAACTCGCCGCGGAGTCGTATGACGCGGGCACCAAAAAACTGTGGCAGGAGTGGCTGAAGGCGAAGTACGGCACACTCGACAACCTGAACGCCCGCTGGACAACCACATACTGGAGCGAGACTTACTCGGACTGGAGCCAGATTCCGATTCAGACGAAGTACGGCAACCCCGGCCTGCTCCTGAACTGGAAGCAATTTGTCACCGCCACCTACCGCAGCTACTCGCAGATGCACATCGCCGCGATTCGCAAGTACGCCGAACCGCGGCAGAAGATTACAACCAACATGATGGGCTGGTTCGACGGCTACGACCACTACAAGGTCGCGCAGGATCTCGACTTCGCCTCGTGGGACGATTACGTCGGAACCGGGCACCTCGATCCGATTCGTAACGGAATGGCGCACGATCTCACCCGCGGATTCCTTCGCAAGAACTTCTGGGTTATGGAGACGCAGCCCGGGTTCGTCAACTGGTCCGCCGACAACAACGCGCTCGACAAGGGCGAGGTGCGCGCCATGGCCTGGCACGACGTAGGCCACGGCGCGGAGGCCGTCAGCTATTGGCAGTGGCGCAGCGCTCTCAACGGGCAGGAGCAGTATCACGGTGTGCTCGTCGGCGCCGACGGAACGCCGGTTCCGCTGTACCCCGAAGTCGCCGAGCTTGGCGCCGAATTCGCCAAGGTCGGACCCGTTCTCGCAGGGACAACCGTCGAGTCGCAGGTCGCCGTCCTGCAGGATTACGACAGCCGCTGGGCCATCAACTGGCAAAGGCATAACAAGGCGTTCGATCCAGTGGCGGCGCTGGTCAGCTACTACGGCCCCCTGCGCAGCCTGGTGCGATCGGTCGATGTCGTCTCGGATCTCGTTCCGCTCTCGCGCTACAAGCTGGTCGTCGCGCCTGCCCTGAACGTGCTCACGCCGGAAGCCGTCCAGAACCTCGAAGCCTATGTGCGCGGCGGTGGGCACCTCGTGCTCGGACAGCGCTCCGGAATGAAAGACGCCGACAACTCCCTCTTTGTGCAGCGCCAGCCAGGACCCCTCGTCGATCTCCTCGGCGGCCGCGTGGAGCAGTGGTACGCGCTCGACAAGGACGTCCCCATCGAGGGCAAATGGGGCAGCGGATCCGACAGGATCTGGGCAGAGCAGATGAGTGCTTCCGCCAAAGACGCCGAGGTGCTGAT
Source organism: uncultured Acidobacteriaceae bacterium (assembly GCA_963778445.1). Lineage (GTDB taxonomy): Bacteria > Acidobacteriota > Terriglobia > Terriglobales > Acidobacteriaceae > Edaphobacter. The sequence goes on from CAVZUG010000001.1 coordinate 1,605,049, forward strand.
GCGCTACGGCAAGAGCAACGGCTGGCTTGACGGACAGCCCGCCGCCATCACACGAAAGGTCGGCAAAGGCCGCATCACCTACATCGGCGCCAACCTCGACGGGCCCACCATGGTGGCCGCGGCCAAATGGGCGACCGAGACCAGTGGCGTCACCGCCGTATGGCCCGGCGTTCCCGAGGGCGTCGACGTCTCCGTCCGCTCAGGCGGCGGCAAAACCGTCTACATCCTCATCAATCTCTCGTCCGGCGCAAAGACGGTTACGCTGCCCGCGGCCATGGAAAACGTGCTCGATGGAACCCGGGCGGCAAGTGTGTCGCTGCCGCAGTATGGCGTCGCAGTCCTGCGCTGACCGCTCACTCCAGCAGGTCGATGACGTCCGCAATGAAGTAAGTCAGCGGGTCATAGACCACAACATATCCATCGAAGTACCCGGCCTGGTATCCCGGCGGAAACGGCGGCAGTTGTCCATATAGCTGAGATGGCACCGCGCTCAGGTAGCCGATATCCCCGTACGGGAAGTAGCCCCCCACCGTGAACACGGGACGCCGCGCTCGATTGATATATCGCAGGTGCGCAAGGTAGTACCTCCGCAGGAAGTTTCGGTCGTTTGGACGGAAGTGGTAAGACGGCCGATTCACAGGTGGACGCCCCCACTGCGGCGGCCGGTGACCATACGGAGGCCGTGGCCGGGAGGGCGGCCGCGGTCCCGGATTCGGGCGCGGCGGCGGCCCCGGTCGAACCGGCTGAATCTGCGGGCGACCAGGGTTCGGCCGCGGTGGCTGAATCTGAGGACCCCCAGGGTTCGGCCGCACCGGTTGAATGGATGGGCCCCCGGGATCCGGACGCGACGGTCCAGGCCGATTGCCACCACCTCCACCCGGCCGTCCGCTCCCCTGGCCGGGACCGGGCCTCTGCCCGCCTTGCGGCGGCCCACTCGGCGCGGGCCGCGTCTCCGGCCTTTGCGGCGGAGCCGGATTTTGCGAAAGGAGCGGCAACGCGGCCGCAAAACTGCAGGCAGCCAGACCTCGAAGTACCCAGACGACCCGACGTTTCATACGCATCTCCCACAGGCAGTTCGCAGTTGCCGAAAGCCTAGCCGATGTCCCTCGAAATGCAAAGCACTTCCTCCGGGGCACCCAAGCCCGTGCCGTCCTCCTCCTGCGCGGGCCGATGCCTCATGTTCAATACCGGAATAATTTCCTTTGACTCCCGCCGCAGCCGAAGTTTATAGTTTCGCCCCTAAACCAAAACTATCGTCGAGTGGTTGCGAACTGGACGGACCTCTTCAACCAACTCACGAAAAGGAACACCAATGAAGATCCACCGCAGCATCCGGCGTTTGGCCAACGTCGCCCTCCTCCTCGCACCTCTCTTCTTCTTCCAGGCTCCTGGCGCATCCGCCCAGACCGCCGGCACCGCCAGCATCCAGGGCACGGTCACCGATCCCACCGGCGCCGCCATCCCCAACGCAAAAGTGACCCTCACCAACACCGACACCGGCACCGCCAGAAATACCGTCTCCGATGGCTCCGGTCTTTACAGCCTGCCCAACGTCCCGGTCGGCCCATACAGCTTCACCGTGGAAGCGACAGGCTTTCAGGGCTTCACGCAAAAGGGCGTCCTCGAGGTCGGCAACAACACCCAGATCAACGCCCCGCTCACCGTCGGCAGCTCCTCCGAGCACGTCGAGGTGCAGGCCCAGGGCGTCGCGCTTGAGACCGAGACCAGCACCTTCAAGCAGGTCATCGACCAGAAGCGCATCACCGAGCTTCCGCTCAACGGGCGCCAGGCCACCCAGCTCATCCTCGTCTCCGGCGGCGCCGTCAACGCGCCCACCAACGATCTCACCGGCAGCAAAAACTACGCCAGCTCCACCGCCATCGCCGTCGCCGGCAGCCAGGGCAACTACAACAACTACGTCCTCGACGGCGGCACCAACGTCGACACCTTCACCAACACCAACCTGCCCTATCCCTTCCCCGACGCCCTCCGCGAGTTCTCGGTCGAATCGAACTCCCTTCCAGCGCGCAACGGCCTCCATCCCGGCTCGCTCGTCAACGTCGTCACCAACTCCGGCACCAACCAGTGGCACGGCACCGCGTTCGACTTCATCCGCAACAACATCATCAACGCCAACAACTTCTTCTCGACCGCGAAGGACACCGCTAAAGCGCAACCAGTTCGGCGGCACGGTAGGCGGCAAGGTCATCACCGACAAGATGTTCTTCTTCGGCGGCTACCAGGGCACGCGCAACCGCCAGGTCAGCAACTCCACGAGCTACTGCATTCCGACCCCCGCCGAGATCGCCGGCGACTTCAGCAGCAGGGCGGCCTCTGCCCCGCCTCCAAGATCGGCACAACCGCCGGCGCGCCCAACCCCCTCGTCGATCCTTCCAACGGCGCCCTCATCAACACCGATCCCACCAAGCCCAACTACCGCAAGGTCGACCCCGCCAGCCTACGCCGCGCCCTCGCTCGCCTTGCTCAAATATCTCCCCAGTAACCTCGCCGACCAGTACGGACACGTCAACATCGCGCTCCCCGCCAACAACTCCGAAGACCAGTACATCGGCCGCGTCGATTACACCTTCAACCAGAAGCACAACCTCTTCGGCCGATTCTTTCTCGACCAACTACAATGCAGCCCGCGTACTTCTCCCCCACCAACCTCCTTCTCACCACCACCGCCGGCAACGACGAGCGCGTCATGAACTTCACTCTCGGCGACACCTACATCCTCACCCCCAAGCTGGTGAACACCTTCCACGGCTCCTATGCGCGGCGACGCAACAACCGCGGTCCACGCCGGCGGCATCAACGCCCAGACTATCGGCGTCAACATCTACACCTACGTCCCCGTCGACTTCCGCCTGGCCATCAGCGAAGGCTTCTCCGTCGGGTGCGGCACCTGCTCGCCCGGCCACTTCAATACCAATACCGAAGACTTCTCCGACGACGTCGACTACATCCGCGGCAAGCACCAGATCGCCTTCGGCGGCGAGATCATCCGCACCGGCGACAACACCGTCTCCGGCTACCTGCAGAACGGCAACTTCGCCTTCAATGGCCAGCTCAGTGGAGCGCGTAACGGCAACGTCGGCGAGCCGCTCCTCGACTTCCTCACCGGCCAGCAGAACGCCTTCTCGCAGAGCCGCGCGCAGCCCACCAACTACCGCCAGACCATCTTCAGCATCTACGGCCAGGACACCTGGCACGCCACCCAGCGCCTCACGATCAACGCCGGCCTGCGTTGGGAGCCCGCCCTCTTCCCCACAGACCAACTCGGCCGCGGCAGCAGCTTCGACCTCGCCGCCTTCGAAGCGAACCAGCACAGCACCGTATATCCCAACGCGCCCGCCGGATCACGTTCTATCGGGGATCCCGGCGTTCCGAAATCCTTCACCGCCAACCGCTACACCAACATCTCCCCGCGTGTCGGCATCACATACGATCCCTACGGCACCGGCAAGACCGTCTTCCGCGTCGGCGGAGCCATCATGTACGACAGCCCTGGCCTCTTCGCTGTTCAACGCAATACCTCCAACCCACCCGTCGTGAACGAGATCGACCTCACCGGCCAGATCAGCTTCGCCAATCCCTGGAACAATACAGCAGTCCCTTCCCCGGCGTCTACCCGCCCAACGCGACCTCGCCGTTTATCGCGAACTCCCTCTACGTCGTCATCCCCCGCAACATCCACTCGCCCGTGGTCAACCAGTGGACGGCCAGCGTCCAGCAGGATCTCGGCCACGGCTGGAACTTCTCAATCAACTACCTCGGCAACCAGAACGCACATCTCTGGCTCGGAACCGGCATCAACCCCGGCGTCTACATCCCCGGTGTCTCCCTCGGCACAACTCCCGGGCCGAACAACTGCGGCGGCATCACCACCGGCCTGCCCGCCGCCGGCAAACCCTGCTCCAGCACCGGCAACACCAACAGCCGAACCGTCCTCTCTCTGCTCAATCCCACCCAGGGCGCGGCCTACAGCCCCACCTTCACCCTCATCGACGACGGCGCCAACTCCAGCTACAACGGCGTCATCGCTGCCGTGCAGCATCGCATGTCCAGCAACTTCAGCTTCCTCGCCAACTACACCTGGTCGCATTGCATCAGCGTCGGCGACGCCCCCGGCGACATCGCCGCTCCCGTCTACGAAAACCCCAACAACCGCCGCCTCGATCGCGCCAACTGCGGCTTCGACGTGCGCCACATCTTCAACACCACCCTGGTCGCCTCCAGCCACTTCACCGGCCTGCCCCGTTACGCCAGCGCCGCCGTCAACGGCTGGGAGATCGCCCCGCTCGTCCGCATTCTCAGCGGCACACCCCTCAACGTGACCTCAGGCCTCGACAACTCGTTCACCGGCCAGGGCCTCGATCGCCCCAATCTCATCAATCCGCAAGGGGTCTACACCAACAAGAAGATCACCCAGGCCGCCTCCGGAAACCGCTTCTTCATCAACTCTTCCGCATTCACCCAGAACGCTCCCGGAACCTTCGGAAACCTCGGCCGCAACGCCTTCCGCCAGCCCAACTTCTACGATGTGGACGCCTCACTCACCCGCACCTTCCCCTTGTACGAGCGGCTAGCCCTCAACATGCGCCTTGAAGCCTTCAACCTCCTCAACCATCCCAACTTGAACGCCTTCACCACCAACCTGAACTCCAGCACCTTCGGCCAGGCGACCGGAGCGCAGGACCCACGTATCTTCCAGGCCGCCGCAAAGATCACCTTCTAGCGCGCTGCGTTTTCGCTGTCATTCTCTAGCGCCCTGAGTATTTGCTGTCATTCTGAGCACAGCGAAGAATCCCGAAAGTGCTGGTAGCGGAAATACAGTAAGAACCTTTCTTCCGCAAAGCTCGGCCTGCGCCGGTCTTAAGCGGATAAGGTACCAGCTTCGCCACACACGAAAGAGGCCCTCCATACGGAGGGCCTCTTTTTCGTCGCGCTACCCAACAACGCAGCTTACTTCGTCGCAGTCCCCGCAGCCGCGCCGCTCTTCGTGGCCGTCTCTCTCACCGCTTTATCCACCACCGCATACAGCAGCTGATCCGGATCTTTCCTCGCCTGCTTCTTGATCAGCGCGCCGGTCTTCGCTCCAGCATCGGCCGTCTCCGGAAGCGTCAGCCCGCGCTTCTGCGCGCTCATTGCCGCCAGCTCCTTCACCATGTCGAAGAACTGGTCCTCGTTCCGTCCGCTCATCACCCATGCCTCATGCACCGTGCTCGTCAACAGCTGTTCGTTCGTCCAGCTGTGCGCCGCTCCGCTCTCTGCACCGCCCACGCTCACCGCCGCCGGATCATGCACCGGCTTCGTCTGCTGTGGCTGTGCCTCCTGTGCAACCATCACTGCGGACAATCCCGCCGTCATCACACCAGCCGTCACAACTCGCATCATCTTCATCATCGTCGTCCTCATCTCTCTTTCAGTTCTCATCCAGCACACGGATTGCCTGCGCGCGTTCGCGAAAGCCGATCTACCGGCGATCATTGCGGTAGTCCCGCCAGTCGTCCCGCTTGTTGTCCTGGTGTACCTTGCCCGCAATGGCGCCGACCCCGGCACCCGCAGCGCCGCCAATGATCGCACCCTTCAGCCCACCGCCGAACAGCGCGCCCAGAACCGCTCCACCGCCGCCGCCAATCAGCGCGCCCTTCCCCGGCCCAATGCCGCCATGCGTCCGGTTGTACTCGTCCTGGTTGTTGTACCGGCGCTGATCGTACTGGTTGTTGTAGCCGTTCCCATACCCGCGTCGCAGACCCTGGCTGTACTGACTGTTGTTGTACTGATTGTTGTCATATCGCCGATCCCTCTGCGCCACCATGGGCATCGCAGTCGTAACCGCAAGCGCTGCACTGATCACTGCCGTACTGAGCTTTCGCATCGTCTCTCCTTCGTACAGGGCGCGTCCATCCTCAGCAAGGAACTTGACGCCCTCACAATTCAGATGCTCTCGGTCGCGCGCATGACCCACGTCGATCGGACAAAAAGAAGTAACCACACCAGGCAACGAATCACTCGCCATCATCCGCGCGAATCCGCCGTCAGCTTTTGCACCTATCGGCCACCTGTCGTCCACCGCACAATCGGCAGCAGACTCGAATAATCGTCCGTCCACACCCGCACCCCTGGCACATCCGGAATCCGCTCCGCAGCCCACGCAAACTCCTTTCGCGCAAACAGCCGATCGCCTTCACTCAACAGCACCCACCGCGCCGCGTACTCCCCGCGATCGTCACGCCCCGGCGAATCCACAAGCCGTGCCTCCATCCCACTCGCCTCCGCCAGCCGCTCAAGCACCGGCGCAAGATTCAGATACTGGTTCGACACATGAAACGCAATCACCCCACCCGGAGCCATGTGCCGGCGATACTCCCCTAGCGCCTCGAGCGTCAGCAGATGCACCGGAATCGCATCTCCCGAAAACGCATCGACCACCAGGACATCGAAGCCCTGCGGAGACTCCCGCGCCAGCGACACGCGTGCATCGCCCTCCACCACCGTCACCCGCGCGCGCGACTCGCGCACATAGGTAAACAGCTCCCGCGCAATCCCTTCCACCAGCGGATTGATCTCGTAAAATCGCATCGTGTCGCCATCGCGCCCGTACGCGGCCATCGTTCCCGCGCCCAGCCCGATCACGCCGATCTTTCGCGGCCGTCCCTCGCAGCAGTACCCCAACGCGAGACCCACTCCCGAATCGCGCGCATAGTAGGTCGTCGGCTCGCGCCTGTACTCGTCCGCAAACCACTGCATGCCGTGCTTGATCGATCCGTGCAGCAACGTGCGCGAGGTCCCCGCCTGCGCCGGCAGGTGCGTCTCCTTCACCCGCAGCGATCCATAGAAGTTCCGCACGTTCACAATCGACTCGATCCGGTAGCCGTTGTACAGCATCCACACCAGCGCGCAGCAGAGCACCGTACTCACACCCCACAGCAGCCGCTGCGGCCATCCGTCCTTCCATGTCACCGCCGTCGCCATCGCCGCCGTCACCGCAAACGCAATCGGCAGATCATAGTTCGCGCGAAAGATCAGCGGGCTCAACACTGCAACAAACATCGTCCCCGCCGCTCCACCCGCGGCCACCAGCAGATAAAACCTCGCCGCAGCCCTCGCCCCATGTGGCCGCACCGCATACACCTCCGCATGGCAGAACCAGCACGCGCAGAACAGCTCCAGCACAAAAAAGCCCACACCCATCCCGATCGGCAGACTCACATCCGTCTTTGACAGCAGGTATCCCAGGCTCGCCAGCATCACCACCAGCAACCGCACCACCACCCCACGCCGGTATAGCGCTGCAAACTCGAACGCCAGCACAAAGCTCAACAGATACACGGTAAGCGGCACAACCCAGAGCAGCGGAATGGCCGCCAGATTCACCGTCAAGTGACTCGTCACCGCACATAACTGCATCGCAGCCGCCGCACTCAACCCAAACGGAAGCCACCACCATCCCGCCTTGTATTCAACACCTCCGTCATCTCGACCCGGGGGATTCGACCTGAGGAGTTCGTCAGCTCGACCGGAGGCGGCATCGTCCCCGTAGCGGAGAGCCCCCTCTATCTCGTCTCCCGTCCCGCGCCGCAACGCGAGCCACCCACACATCCCCGCATACACGGCAAACCCCGCCGCCCAAACCCACCTCTGCTCCCGCAACGTCCAGTACGGCTCTATCACCAGCGGATACGCCACCAGCGCCAGCAGCGACCCCACGTTCGACAACGCAAACATCCGGTACGGCACGCGCCCATTCGACCGCCGCGCCATCCACACCTGCAGCAGCGGACTCGTCGTACTCAACAAAAGAAACGGCAGCCCCACCATCTCCGCCAGCCCGGCAAAGATCGCCGCCGCCGGATGCCGCGTCGCCGCCGCCCCTCCCGCTACCCCACGCAACAGGCCCACGAGCGACACCACACCCGCCGCCAGCAGCCCAACGTGAACCCATCCCAGCCGCCGTCCAACCCACCCCGTCACCACGTACGCATAGCCATACCCCAGCAGCAACACGCACTGAAAAAAACACAAAGACGCCAGCCACACCGACGACGATCCACCCAGCACCGGCAGCAGTGCCTTCGCCGCCATCGGCTCCACCGCAAACAGCAGCGCCGCCCCCAGAAACACAGTCAGACCATACGCCCACCCAAGCTCCCGCTCGTCCAAGCCGCCCGCCTCTCGCTACACAACAGAGATCCTACCGGGCAACATCACTTCGACAGCTTGTAATTCAGCGTCACCATCGTCTGGAACTCCGTCGGATCGCCATGGAGAAGGTACGGCTTATACCGCCTCCGCATCACCGCGTCCTGCGCCGATTGCCGCAGCAGAAACGGTCCACCCATCACGCGTGTGCTCGTCACCGTTCCACTCTTGTTCACCGTCGCCTGGATGACGACCTGTCCTTCAACTCCCAGCTGCCGGGCCTGTTGCGGATACGTCGCAGACGGAGCGGAGATAAGCGCGACCGCTATCGTCGGCGGTGCAATCTCCGTCCTCCCGGCTGAAGAACGCGGTACATCCCCCGTGGCCGTCGGCGCTGCCGATGGCCCAAAGCCCGATGGCGCGCTCACCTTGGACACCATCGCTGCCGTTTCGATCTGCGCCGCCGGCCCCCCACCCGTAGCCGCACGTTCGGCCGTCGTCTCAGGATGGAGGTTCTCGACTCGCGGCGCCCTGGACACATCCGCCGCTCGCGCTCCCTCCACTCGATCCTTCGGCGGCTGAGCTCCATCTGCGTCCGTGGGCACCGCCGTCGCCGCCCCTGGCAAATTCGTACTCGCACGGGAAACCGGCGCTGCCCCCGCGCTGCCCCCACCTCCCGCTTTCGTCAGTGAAGCCGCTCCATCCGCCTGCGTCTTCTGAGCCTCGGTCCCGGACGGCTCCCGAACCGCACTCTCACCTCGCTTGCGGTTTGCACTCGCACGTCCCGCAATCTGCGCAGACGTATTCAGGACCGCAGCGCCGTTCCGCGGCACACCGGCCTCACCCGCGGGCGCCCCCGACGCCTCGCCCTGCCCCGCCTCCGTTCCCCCATCGGCTCCAGCAGGCACCGCAGCGATCTCCGCCGGCGCCTGCCCTGCGCGGGAATGCCAGGGCTGATACACATACGCCAGCGACGCCGCTGAAATCAGAAACACAGCCGCCGCCGCGCCCCAGGCAGCCCGCCGCCTCACCCCGATCCCGCTCTTCGGTACGGTCGCAGGCTGGACGTCCAAGGGCACCAATGCAGCCTCTCCCCCTCCCGCAACCACCGCCATCGCCGTCACCGTCCTCAAGCCCCGCCCCCGCCTTCTCTTCAGACCCGATCTCTGCCGCAGCCTGGCTCGCCTCCGCCGCCGCCGGCTCAGCCGCGATCTCGTTCCGCCGCCCCCACCCGATCGGCCGTCCCTTGGGTTCAACCCGCCACTCCTCCTCGGCAGAGCTTTCAGAGCTCATCGCTGCAGGAGCGTCCGGCCCAATCGCCTCGTCAGCCCCGGCCGCCACACTCTCCTCGCCTTCGCCCCTCCCCCGCTCGCAACACCACCGGCTCGGCCTTGCCGTCCACCTTCTCCTGCGAAGCCCTCTCCATCGCCGCCGCAATCGCCTCGTCTGCACGGAGCCGCCGCGGCCGAACCGCCTCGTCCGCAATCTCCCTCTCGCCCGACGCTCCCGCATGCGGCTCCCTCGTCCCCCTCTCCAGCTTCTGGAAGTGCTCCGCCGAGGTCTGCACCATCGCCGTCAGATCGTCCAGATGCGGCTCGATCCGTCCCATCCTCCGGTCGATGTCGTCCAGATAAACCTTTAGCTGCAGGCTCGCCATCTCCAGCCGCGCCAGAGTCTCTTTCATCTCCGGCGAAACCTCGCCACCCGCACCCCCATTCCGTTCGCCGCCGCCCGCATGACTCCCCTTCGAATCTCTGGAGTCGCCGGAATCGTGAGCACCACGCCTCCCTCGATCCTCCACGCCGTCCCTGTCCTGCCGGGCCGCCTCTGCGATCTCAAAAGTCTCGCCAGCCCCGGCGTCACCCGCTCCCATCCCATCCGCCGCACCCACTCCTGCCGCCCCCGGCTCGCGCCACCCACCCACCCCCGCCAGCATTACCTGCACCGTTCCCGCCGACTCGTACAGCTCCAGCTCAGCGCCCCCAATCCCCGCGCCGCCGATCGCAACCCCCACAATCGTCAGCATCTCCCCAGCCGACAGCCCGCCGCGCTCCCCGTCGCGAACCCGCCGCACACGATCCGAAAAGTCCAGCCGAAAGCCTTCGCTCGACGCCAGCTTCGGAGCCAGCTGCACAAAATCCTGCGGCGATCCGCTCCGCAGGCTATGAAACTCATACAGCTTCCTGAACTCCTGGATATGCGTCGCATACCGCGCAACAACCTGATCCGTATTCGAGAAGAGAGGCATCGGATTCCTGAAACCCTTACGAAAGCGTCGCGGCGACCTGCCTTTCCGCAGAATCGCTCCTGCAGCGGCGGCTACCCGTTCTCTTCGTGCGCGTGCCCGTTGTGCAAAACAGCCTACACCCACCCTCGGATATCTGACCAGAGCAGTTTCGTGAGATGCAAGCCTTCAACAATGCACAACCAACCCTACTATTTTTAGAAGATATCCTGTCGAACGATCCCATTTACAGGATGAACGCGTCCTGCGCCTTGATGAACGTACATAACTTCGCTCCTATCAGTCGCACGGATGGAAGCTGAATTGCTTACTATGTCAATAGCGACTCATTCGACAGTCCTCCTATATGTCCTGTGTCCAACCCGTAGCGGAGAACCCTGCATGCGCTTTAGATCTTCGATTCACATCGTTCTAGCCTTGGTACTAGGCCTGCTTGTCACCCTCGCCGGAACCGGCAACCTCTCAGCCCAAACCAGCAAAGGAATCCTGTCTGGGGTGGTTCGCGATAGCTCCGGTGCCGCTGTGCCGAACGCAAATGTCACGGTCACAAGCCAGGACACCGGAGAGACCCGCACGATCGACTCCGACTCCCTGGGAGGCTTTCGCGCAGAAGCGATCAACCCAGGCCTCTACAAGATTCACGTCGAGAGATCGGGATTCAACGCTGCCGAAGTCAAAGATCTCCGGGTGCTTCCGTCTGTCGTAACAACTTACGACCCCGTCTTGAGCATCGGTTCTGTTGGCGAGACCGTCACCGTCGAAGCCAACTCCAACGCGATTAACACCGAGAACGGGCAGCTGTCCGGGACCATCAGCAGCCGCGAACTCTCCGACGTTCCCATCTTCTCCCTCAATCCCTTCGAGCTCGTTGCAACTCTTCCGGGCGTGCAGCTTGTTAATCCGAGTCTCGGTCTCGGAGGCGTCGGCGGAAACTTCGAACAGATCACGGCCAATGGTGCGCGTCCGCGATCCAATAACTTCCTCCTCGACGGGCAGGACATCAACGACGTCGGCATCGGAGGACAGTCCTTCGATCCACAGGTCCCGGACATGTACCAATCCACCACAGCCCTGCTGAACTCTGCCTCGGCTGAATACGGCAGATCCGGTGGCGCAGTCGTCAATCTCATCACAAAAAGCGGAACCAATAAGTTTCACGGTACCTTCTTTGAGCTCTATTCCGGCTCCGGCCTCAATGCTCTCGACGGCCTCACCCGAAAGGGCAAGCCCTTCGACCCGACCCAGCCAAATCCCAAAGCAAGGTTCGATCAGCATCAGTTTGGTTTCACTCTCGGTGGACCCATTTGGAAGGACAAACTGTTCGGCTTCGGTGGAACACAGTTCAGCCGCTTTTACGGCAAAAGCATACCTGGCCAGATAGAGTTGCCGGATCAGGCAGGATACGATCAGCTGACCAAAATCGGCGGCCCTCAGGTGGCCCTTCTTCAAAGCCTCTTGAACAACGGTACGTACTTGAAGCAATACAACAACCTGACCGCGGGCCAGGGTTCCGTTGAGGATCTTGCGGTCAGTGACCGCCCCGGCTGCGTCGGCGGTTGCGTCGTCAGCACCGCGAACTTCCTGCGGCCCCCCGTAGACCAGCAGGAGCCCGATACCCAGTGGATGTACCGTATCGACTTCATTCCTCGATCCAGCGACACCTTCACCTTCCGCTACCTGCACGACCGGTCGAACTTCACACCAGACCTGGGTCTCAACTCCTCCGGTCTCCCCGGCTTTGATGGACAGGTGGGCGGTCCTGCCGAACTGGCCCAGGGCACATGGACCCATGTTCTGACGCCAAACCTGCTGAACGAGTTCCGAATCTCCGAAGTGCGGCTGGCAGATCTCTTCGATCTGACCCCTGAGGCAAAGGCCAATCCACTGTCGAAGTCGTTCAATCTGAACTTCCTCGACAACGGTATGCCCGAACTTGGGATCTCGCAGAATATTCCCCAGGGCCGTCAGCAGGAACTCTACCAGCTGCAGGACACCGTGGGCTGGACCAAGGGCAGAAACTCCATCCGGACCGGCTTTGACATCGGCCGGGATCTGGAGATTGATCTCGTCGCGCAGAACGCTCTGGGTGGCCTCAACTTCAATGCAGGTGGCCCCACCGCGGCCACCGGTCTGTCGGGTCTCGACAACTTCCTCGACAACCGTCTCGGCACCTCCGGTTTTGCCAACAAGAGCTTCGGGCCCACGCGCGTCGATCCACACCTCTGGAAGATCGCCGGCTTCATCCAGGACGACATCAAGCTCTCCGCTGACCTCACCGTCAATCTCGGTCTCCGCTACGACTACGTTACCGTTCCCGACAACGCTCTGAAGTACCCCGCTGTCGATCCCCGCAACCCGTTCGCTCCCATCGACACGGTCGTCAAGGTGCAGGCCGACAAAAACAACGTTGGTCCGCGCGTCGGCTTCGCCTTCAATCCGCACAGCGGCTTCTTTGCCGATGGAAAGACGGTCTTCCACGGCGGTGTGGGTATCTTCTACGACACGGATTTCACCAATATCCTCGTCAACTCGGCACAGTCCTCGCCGAACGCACCCACTGGCAACCGGCAGTCCAACGCCAATGGCGGCCTGGCCAACGCCACCGGCCAGCTTGCTTTGATTACACCGGTTCTCGACCCTCTCAACTCTTTGGTTCAGAGTATCGCCAGCAATCTCGTGAACCCGCTCACCTACCAGTACAACTTCGGCTTCGAGCGGGAACTTCCCTCGCAGGTCAGGCTCACCGTCAACTATGTTGGAGCTCGCGGCGAAAAGCTCTTCTCCAACCGTCAACTCAACTACTTCGGCGGCTTCAGTTCTACAGGAGCGGCCCTTCCACGGCTCAATCCGACTAGAAATGCAATCAACATTCGGGATAACAGGGCAGACTCTAACTACAACAGCGCCCAGGTCGAGGTCTCCCGCAGCTTCAAGAGCCTGCTCTTCCGGGCTTCGTATGCCTTCGGAAAAAACCTGGACGATGCGTCAGAGGTGTTTGCCACCTTCGCTTCTCCGACGTCCTACTCGGCTAACCTCGCCGCAGATGGCCTTCGTCAGGATTATGGCCATTCTGCATTCGATCGCCAACACGTTGCTTCCTTTGAGTACGTCTACTCCCCCGCAGGTTTTCACTCCAGTAACTTCGCTGCAAACGCCCTGCTTGGAGCTTTCACAAGGCACTTCATCATCTCTGGCACGACTCAGTTTTCATCCGGCCCATACAGCTCGTTCAACCTGAGCGGTCGCGATATCAACGGCGACGGCAGCTCAGCCAACGATCGACCTTTGTTGGCGAACTCCAAGGCGCCGCTGAACACCGCAGGAATCGACGGCTTCTACATCAAGGGCACTCCGGGCGTCTATTACGATCTCGCCGCCTACAACTCAAGTCCCTCCACTGCCAGGGTGAGAAACGTGGTCACGTCGGATCAGGTGCATTTCCTGGTTCCGCATGGCTCACAGTTCACCGGACTGGGAGTAGGTCGCAACAGCTTCGAAAATCCCGGTCAGCAGTTCTGGAACGCAGCTGTCGAAAAGGATGTTCCTGCCCCTTTCACCCATCTCGAGAATGCACAGTTCGTGCTCCGCGCAGAAGGGCAGAATGTCGGGAATCACAATAACGTCAGTCCTCTTGATAACAACGTCACTCATATCGGGTTGGGCACATCGTATCTCGACACCGCCAGCAAACGCGAAGCTACCAACCAGAGCTTCCGTCTTTGGGCGAAGTTCGTCTTCTAGACGACGGCTCAAGCCCCTCAACCATCAGGCACCCCTCGGGGTGCCTGAGCCTTTTGCCGTGACCATCTTTGCACCACGTTCGCACCACGATCCACCACACTCGCAACCACGTCTGGACCAACAAAAAACACCTATAATAGATACATAAACCCATGGCAGACGACCAGAATCCACAGCTCCCGCTTGGCCCGAACGACCCCACGCCTCCCTCCCCCCAGGACGCCGCCTCCAACGCCCCCCCGCCCGCCGGCACGCCCCGCCGACGGCCCCGGCTATCACCGGCCCCGGCGCCCTCAACCTCATTCCTATCAACATCGAAGACGAGATGCGCCGCTCCTATCTCGACTACTCGATGTCGGTCATCATCGGCCGCGCCCTGCCCGACGTCCGCGACGGCCTCAAGCCCGTCCATCGCCGCATCCTCTTCGGCATGCAGGAGATGGGCCTCCAGTTCAACAAGAAGTACACCAAGTCCGCCAAGGTCGTCGGCCACGTCATGGGCAACTACCATCCCCACGGCGACTCCGCCATCTACGACACCATGGTCCGCCTCGCCCAGCCCTTCTAGCCTGCGCTACCTCCTGGTCGACGGCCAGGGAAACTTCGGCTCCGTCGACGGCGACCCACCCGCCGCCATGCGTTACACCGAGTCCCGCATGACCCGCCTCGCCGGCGAAATGCTCGCCGACCTCGACTCCGACACCGTCGACTTCGCCCCCAACTACGACGAGTCCACGCTCCGAGCCCACCGTCCTTCCCGCAAGATTCCCCAACCTCATCGTCAACGGCTCGCTCCGGCATCGCCGTCGGCATGGCCACCAACATCCCCCCGCACAACCTCACCGAGGTCGTCTCCGCCGCCATCGCCCTCCTCTCCCGCGAAAAATGCGAGACCCGCTCCGATCTCGAGCTCGTCCTCGAGCACGTCAAAGGCCCCGACTTCCCCACCGGCGGATACCTCTACGGCCGCGCCAACATCCCGCAGGCCTACCGCACCGGCCGCGGCCGCTTCCTCATGCGCGCCAAGTGCGCCATCGAAAACATCTCCGGCGGCCGCCAGGCCATCATCGTCACCGAGATCCCCTACCAGGTCAACAAGTCCAAGCTCATCGAGCGCATCGCCGAGCTCGTCAACGAGGGCGTCATCACCGACATCGCCCGCGACGAGTTCCGCGACGAGTCCGACCGCGACGGCATGCGCATCGTCATCGGCCTCAAGCGCGGCTCCGAGCACCAGATCGTCCTCAACCAGCTCTACAAGCACACCCAGATGCAGGAGAGCTTCTCCATGATCTTCCTGGCCGTCCACAACGGCCAGCCCAAGGAGCTCCCGCTCGACCAGGCCATCCGCGCCTTCCTCGACCACCGCGTCGACGTCGTCCGCCGCCGCACCGCCTTTCTCCTCGCCAAGGCCCGCGACCGCGAGCACATCCTCCTCGGCTACCAGATCGCCCTCGACAACCTCGACCAGGTCATCCGCATCATCCGCCAGTCCTCCTCCCGCGCCGACGCCCGCGAGAACCTCTTCAGCTTCTTCTCCGGCCGCACCATCATCGCTCCGCGGCACCGAGCTCGCGCGGCATCACCCTCGACCCCACGAAGTACGCCATCGACACCAACCTCCTCCTGCCGCACCAGCGCCACCGGCCGCCACCCTCATCCTCTCCTACAAGCAGATCGACGCCATCCTCGAGCTGCAGCTCTACCGCCTCACCCAGCTCTCCATCGACGAGCTCCTCAACGAGCTCTCCGCCGTCCGCGACAACATCGCCGAGTTCGAGTCCATCCTCGCCTCCGAGAAGAAACTCCGCCGCGTCATCGTCAAGGAGCTCGAAGAGATCCGCGACAAGTACGGCGACGAGCGCCGCACCCAGATCCTCGACGAGACCAACGAGCTCACCCTCGAAGACCTCATCGCCGACGAGCAGGTCGCCGTCACCGTCTCCCACACCGGCTACCTCAAGCGCACGCCCATCTCCATCTACCGCCAGCAGCGCCGCGGCGGCACCGGCCGCCTCGGCATGAAGACCCGCGACGAGGACTTCGTCGCCCAGCTCATCATCAACTCCACCCACGCCTACCTGCTCTGCTTCACCAACACCGGCCGCGTCTACTGGCTCAAGGTCTACGAGATCCCCGACGTCGGCGCCGCCGGCAAAGGCAAGGCCATGGCCTCGCTCGTCGCCCTCCAGCCCGGCGAAAAAGTCGTCACCATCCTCCCCGTCCGCAACCTCACCGACGAGGGCCACAACATCCTCTTCGCCACCCGCAACGGCACCGTCAAGAAGACGCCCCTGCAAGCGACTTCTCGAACGTCATGGCCCGCGGCATCATCGCCATCAACATCGACAAGGACGACGAGCTCATCACCGCCCGCATCACCGACGGCCAGCAGGTCATCTTCCTCGCCACCCACGACGGCATGGCCATCCGCTTCAACGAGCAGGACCTCCGCCCCATGGGCCGCCCCGCCACCGGCAACCGCGGCATCAACCTCCGCAAGGGCGACTACGTCATCGGAGCCGCCGTCACCCCATCCCCCGAAGCCCGCAACCGCCAGCGCCTCGAAGTGGCCGCCGCCAAGGGCCTCACCGGTCAGGTCGAAGCTCTCATCGACGAGGCCGGAGCCTCCCTCGAAGAAGCCGCCCGCACCGACGCCGCACCTTTGTTGTCATCCCGCAGCGCAGCGGAGGGATCTGCTTCTTCAACCTCCGCTCTCACCGACGAGCAGCTCGCCAAGCTCGACAAGCTCGACGAAAAACTCGGCCTCACCCCCTGCCTCATCCTCACCGTCTCCGAAAACGGCTACGGCAAGCGCACCGACGTCGACCGCTACCGCCTCCAGTCCCGCGGCGGCACCGGCGTCATCAACATGAAGACCGGAACCAAGGTCGGCAAAGTCACCTCCATCCAGCTCGTCGACGACACCACCGAGATCATGGTCATCAGCCAGTTCGGCAAGATCATCCGCATCGACACCAAAACCATCCGCTCCGCCGGCCGCTCCACCCAGGGCGTCCGCCTCCTCAACCTCGACAACGACGACAAGGTCGCCGCCGCCATGACCATCCCCCCCGAAGACCCCAAAACCCAACCCGAAAACGGAACGCTGCTGCAGTGACGCTCCAAAGCACACATGGCCGAGACGATCTACATCGACACCTGTGCCCTGAATCGCCTCACGGACGATCAATCGCAGCCTCGGGTCCGTCTCGAAGCGGATGCAATGGCTCGGATCTTCGATCTGGTTGCCGCAGGCCGACTCATCTGGCTTGCAAGCACGGTCCTGCAGTTCGAAATCAACCGCAACCCTGACCCCGTCCGCAGGGAAGATAACCTGAAGCTGCTCTCAAACGCGACCAACACTTTTGCGCCCGACCGCACGACACTCGAAAGAGCTACCAGCCTGGCAGCAGACGGTCTTACCTATTTCGATGCCCTCCACCTCGCCATAGCGGAGGATCACGGTGCCGACTGGCTCATCACGACGGACGACCGTTTCCTGAACTTGGCCCGGACCCAACTGAAAATGAAGCGCCCCGAAGTTATCAATCCGGTAAACTGGATCGAACGGAGGCAGACATGGCTTCTCCCGCAACCGCCCCCATCAGCGACATGACGGACGAAGAGTTCGAACGCCGCACGCTTGACGCCATACAGCGTGAACTCGGTCTAAGCGGCCTCGTGCGCTTCTTGCGAACCTTCCGGTCCGGAAAAGGCGACTACACCGCCGACCGTCACCAATGGCTCGGCCACCTCACCGTAGAAGACATCGCCCGCGAACTCGGCGTTGAACTGCCGGAGTGAATGTCGCCTACCTATGGGCTGGACGACACACCATGTCATGAATCCATCGTGCAGTTATGCCATAACAAATACGGTCATCAGCCAGTTCGGCAGGATCATCCGCATCGAAAACAGAACCGTCCGCTCCGCCAACCGCTCCACCCAGGGCGTCCGACTCCGCAACCTCTACAACGACGACAAGGTCGCCGCCGCCATGACCAGCACCCCGAAGACCCCAAAACCCAACCCGAAAACGGAACGCTGTTGCAGTGAGGCACCTACTACAAATCGCGGCGATCAAACAGCTCCCTGGATCTCGATTGGGAGTTCTAGCTTTCGCTCTGTCGTACACTTCGTCTAGGAGAACCCCGTGCTGAACTCGCTGAGCATTCGAGGTCTTTAAAGTTTTCCGGAATTTGGAAATCGCCGAGCTTACGCGTCTGAATCTGTTTGTCGGTGAGAATAATGCCGGCAAGAGCTGTCTTCTTGAGGCCATTCGACTCTGGGCGGGAAATGCTACTCTCCAAATCCTTCGCGATCTCGTTCATTCGCGAGACGGCGACTGGGAGGCGAACTTAGCTCGAAGGCATATAGCTAGGGAAGGCATCAGTGTCGACGTCGAGACGGAAGACCCCATACGTTTTCTCTTTAATAATTTTCATTATCGGGAAGACTCATCCGCGACTATCGAGGTCGGCCCTGACGATCCTGATGAAACGATCAGAATTTCACTTGGCAGGTACCGGACAATAGCGTCGGACGATGGAACCGTAAGACGAGTCCGGGTCAGTGGTCAACTTCAACTCGAAGGCGAAGAACAAGATGCCGAGTGGATGCTTGAGATCGTATCGGCATCTCGCCGCAGGTTTGTATATCCTCTAGACATTCTCTGGCGAAGATCTGGGGTTATGCGAGCATCTCCCTCCGAAGATAGTGCTGTCACTCCGAGTACTGTAGTGGGGACGGGTGGCTTGAGCTTCTCCCAAGCCGCTTTCCTCTGGGATCAAGTGAGTCTAACTCCTCAACAAGATAAAGTATTGGATTGTCTGCGTCTTGTCGAGCCTGGGATTGAGGGACTCGCTCTGGTTGGAGACTCCGCGAGGATGGCCGAAAGCGACCGAATACCCGTCATTAGTCTAAGAGGGCGCAGAGGACGCTTCCCATTGAAGACGATGGGGGATGGCCTCACAAGATTGTTTCACATAGCTCTGGCAATGGTGAACGCACAAAACGGATTAGTCCTGATCGACGAATTTGAGAATGGCCTCTATTGGGAGGTGCAACGACAGCTGTGGCCGCTGATTTTCGAGATGGCTCATGAGTTTAATGTTCAGGTGTTCGCTACGACCCACAGCAACGACTGCGTTAGTAGCTTTGCGCAAGCTTCTCTCATGTCAGAAAATTCCGGCTCGCTCTTCCGCATTGAGAGATTGGAGAAATCAGTACGTGTTTTCTCCTTGCCAATCCTCAACGTAGCTGATGCTCTTGCTGCACAGGTGGAAGTGAGATAAGCAAACGACTCCCCATGACAGTGTGCAAAGAAGAAACCGCTAGCTTGCTTATCGTCGAAGGTAAGGATGACTGTAATGGAATCTTTCAACTTGCTTGTCGCTATAGCCTCGAGCACCTCTTTGGCATATGGGAAGGAGAAAGTGATCAGGGTGCTTTAGAACGATTTGGCGGTTCTCTTCTTGCAAGAGTGAATCGTCCACAGATTATGGGCATAGTACTAGACTGCGATCGTACCGAGGGCGATTGCAATACTGGCGCGGATCGTCGGTGGGCCCAGGTTGTAAGCCGTTTGTCAGGGTTCGGTTATGCCATTCCAGGCAAGCCGGGAATCAGTGGAACGATTATCCCAGCCGTTCAGGACCTTCCCAAAATTGGTATTTGGCTGATGCCCACCAATCAAGGCGATGGAATTTTTGAAGATTTTCTTCTCGCCCTGCTTCCAGAACCTGCTCTCTCCCACACCCGAAAAATCGTCCTAGAAGCAAAAGAGCTCGGAATCGCTAATTACAAGCCAGTTCACGAATCAAAGGCCATCGCTCATACCTATTTGGCTTGGCAAGATGAGCCAGGACGACCATTCGGTATCGCAGTAAAGTCCCAGACCTTTGACGTTCATCATCCCAACGCCTCTGCGTTTGTAGGTTGGCTTCGTCAGCTATTTGAACCAGAACTTAGCACTGCAGCACCTGCACCAGAATCCACCTGACCTAAACCACCTCAGCACCGCCGTCACCTAAAGCCATCCCTTCCACAAGACCACCCCACCCTGCACTTCCTCATCTACTGAACGACACCCAAAGGAACCCATGGCCCATCACGATACCGAACACGAGCACAAGCAGACCTCCAAAGAGCACACCGCGCACGCCCCGCACGAGGACACCCCCGCCAAAGGCCCCCACGACCCCGACGAGATCAACCCCAAGCTAAGCTCCGACATCGCCTACTGGACCAAAGAGTTCGGCGTTACCGGCGACGTCCTCCACGAGGCCCTCCGCGTCCATGGGCACAAGGTCGCAAAGGTCCGCGCCGCCCTCGCCGCCGCACCACGGCGGCGACTCCGCCCAGCACGAAAAGCAGGGCCGCTGACCCTCTCGCGGGTCTTCTCTAGGAGGACCCGCCCGGCAGGTGCCAGTGGAACCGCACCGCCAGCATCCGCACCGTGAAGCACGTGATCGCGCCCGCCGCGCTCGCCCACGCTGCCCGCGCCCCCATCCGGAGCGCCACCACGCTCACGGTCGCGCCCAGCAGAGCCGCGGTCGCATACACGTCCGCCCGCAGCACCACCGGCACCTGCAGCGTCAGCAGGTCGCGTATCGTCCCTCCACCCACCCCGGTAATGCCCCCCATCATCACCGCCAGCAGTGGGTGGATCCCGTGCTCGAGCGCCTTGGTCGCACCCGCCACCGCAAACAGGCTCAGCGCTGCCGCATCGAGCGGCGTCACCCATACCCGTAGTCCGCCACCGGCGGCTTGAACAGGAACACGGCGCTGCCGACAGGAGGCTGACCGCCGGGTAGCGCCAGTCGCGAATCGCGCTCGGCGGGGTATACCCGATCAGCAGATCGCGCAGAATTCCGCCGCCAACCGCCGTCACAAACCCCAGCACCAGCACACCCAGCAGGTCCAGCCGGGCCGCCGCCCCCACGGCCGCACCCTCGGCCGCAAACAGCGCCGTCCCCAGGAGGTCCGTCACCAGCAGCACCTGCTCCGCCCGCGTTAAGGGCTGCGTCCTTTGCATCCTTGTCTGTATCCTCGTCGCGCTCATCTGCGGTCCAGATTACCCCGCCCGGGTCCGGCAAGACCTGCAATCGCAAGGGCACAGCTACCGCCCCGGCTTGTAATCTCGCTCACTTACAATCTGCCACCCGTCCCCGCTCTGCCGCAGCACAAACTGCGATCGCGTCGACAGGATCTTCTTCTCCTGCCCCGCGATCCACGATGCATCCTTCCGGACCAGCAGCGTCCGCTCGTCCCCCGTACCCGCGCCGACAGCACCGTCAGCCGGAACCGCGTGATCAGCCGCCCCCGGCTAAGCCAGTCCAGCAGGTCGCGGTAGACAAACTCGCGCGTCACATGCGTCCGCAGGAAGTAGCGATCCACCTCCGCCGCATAAAGCGCCGCCTTCCGGTCCGCATCATTCGCCTCCGAAGCCTGCTCAAACCTCCGCAGAAACCCGTCGACCGAAGCATCCCCCACTGCCCCGACAGCCGCGCTCGGCTTCGCCGGAGCCTGCGCCCACACCCCACCTGCGGCCAGCGCCAACGCCAGCACCAGCCCTCGTCTCATCGTCAGTACCCTCGCCCTCACGCCCGCACACGAGCCTCGCTCCGTGGGATGCTCAGGCACCCACGCGCGCACCCAACCTCACCCTGAAATCGGCCACTTAGGCGGTTCAGACAAGTGGCCCCAATCGGACCGGAGCACCCGCCGCACTACTTCGCCGAAACCTTCGCCGGCATCCCCAGTTCCTGGGCCCGCTTCGGCCGGATCGTCCCCGGCGTCGCCGGCCACGAGTCGCACCCCTTCTTCGCGCCTCCGCACACGATCCCGCTTCCGTCCGGGTTCAGGCACCCATAGGAGTGCCCACCTTTCGGCGGAAAGTACACCCCGCCCTTCTCGTTGCACTTGCCCTCAACCGCATCCGGCTTTTGCGTCTTCTCCGCATGCGTCGTCGGCGGCATCAACATCGCCGCCCCCACCACCAATATGGGAGCGATCCCCGCTAGAACCTCAAACCTGATCCGTCTCATAGCGCTTCCTCCACTCGTTCGAACTTCGTGGCCCGGAATCGCCCAACAGCTTACGCCTCCATGCACCCCGCCACAACGAAAACCACGGACATTCCTCCATGGCCGCCCCACCGCGATAAGCTACCGCCGTGGCGCAAACACCGGCCAGACTCTCTACAATAAAGATAGGCATCCCCTCAGACGTGACCCCACGTACCAGGCCGGCAGCCCGGAGCCGCGGTGTACTTCGGCCTGAAGTACCCATCTAAGTGCAATCAATCGAAGACTTTGCGAAAAGTATGGGGGGAGGGTACATCGCCCCCTCCAACCCGGGCTAGACTGGCCTCCTCAACAAAAGCACCCCAGGAGCCGCCATGTCTATCCGCCTTCTTCTGCTCGCCGCCCTCTTCGCCGCCCCGCTCGCCGCCCAAACCCCCGCCGCGAAGCCCGCACCCCCCGCCACCCTCCGCTCCATCCTCCTCGCCCAACTTCGCTCCACCCATAACAAAGCCGAGTGGTTCGTGCCCATCAACACCGCCGTCGCAGGCCTCACCCCCGAGCAGGCCAGGTGGATCCCCCACTCCGAAGGCGCCCACAACCCCGCCCCCGCCGACCACTCCATCGGCATGCTCGCCAACCACATCCTCTTCTGGAACACACAGGCGCTCGCCCGCATGAAGGACCCCCACGCCCCCCGTACAACGGCTCCAACGACGAGACCTTCAACAAATGGGACGCCACCACCTGGCCCACAACCGTCGCAAAGCTCGATCAGGTCCTCACCGAACTCGAAGCACTTCGTCGGAAACCGCCGACGATGCCAGCCTGCAGCGAAATGGGCCTCCCAGATCGCCCACATCGGCACCCACAACGCCTACCACACCGGCCAGATCATCGAGATCCGCAAGCTCCAGGGCTCCTGGGATCCCGAGAAAGGCGTCAAGTAGCCCGAACCGCGCGGAGCCAGCATCGCCGCACCTGACTCCGAACGTCCCAGGTGGGTCTGCCGCGCATCACACCTCTATTGCCGTGTCCAAGCCAGTCCACCCCGTCCAGACGTTGCGCGAGCACATAACGTCCCTTGAAGCCGCCATCACTCTCACGCTCGGCCGGGCACGGAAAGAAAACGTGCACCGCCTACGCACCTATACCCGGCGAATCGAAGCGCAGCTTGAGCTTCTGGCGTTGACCCCGGATCTACCAGACTTCAGCAAACCCGCCCGTAAGATACGTAAGCTCCTCAAGGCACTCAGGCGAGCGGCAGGCGGTGTCCGGGACCTCGACGTCCAGCGCAAGCTCCTCAAAGCCGACGAGCGATCCCGTTCCAGGAAAATCAGCAAAGCCGCTTCCGAGCTCCGCAGCACACTCAAAGACCAGCGGACTTCTGAGGTCAAGAGCCTTCACAGACTTCTCAAGCGAGATCAGAAGAGCCTGGCTCCAGCGCTCGAAGACCTCGTGAAGTGTCTCGAACCCGCGCAGAACCTCACTTTGTCGCCTGATCAGCTGGAGGAACTCACGCTCTCGTGGTACCTGCACAGCACACCTACTCAAACCGCAGACGAGACCCCAGATGCTCTTCACAGCATCCGGAAATCCGCCAAGCTGGCCCGCTATCTAGCCGAGACCGGCGCAGAGACGCTAGCGCGATCCTTCGAGTCTCTCCAGGAGGCCGGCGGTACCTGGCACGACCTCCTTACCCTTACAGAGATAAGCCAGCGGCACTTCGGCAAGAGATCCCTACTGACGAAGACGTATGCTCAACGCCAGAAGACCGCGCTCGACGGCTACCATGCGGCTCTTCGCACGCACAACATCCGAGCCTAAGGTTTTGGAGTGTCTTCCGGCATGACCGCTCCCGCCTTGACCCAACGTTCTACCACCGCGATATCTGCATCTGAAACCTTTGCCCGCGGGGTCGGTGGCATCGGCATCGGATTATCAGCGGGGCCTTGGTGCCGCATCAGCCGCACCAGCAGCGATTTCTCGGGATCGCCTGGCGTCAGGACTGCCCCATCGTGTCCGCCCTTCAGCATTCCCGCGCGCGTCGCCATGCTCAGACCGCCGCGATGATTCATGCCCCCATGGCAGCGAAAGCAGTTCGCCGCAAAGATCGGCTGCACCCTGGCCGCATAGAACTCCGGCCGCGAAGCATCTTCCTGGCCCCCGACCGGACGTACGCCCCATCCCGCGGTGACGCCAAGCATCGCGACTGTCGCCCCGACGATCACTCTCCGCAAACCAATCGCCGCCCGGTCACCCATGACCAAAGGGTAAACGAACCCAGACTGTCACCTACACAAATGCGGGCGCGACCGTTACTCTAAGTTTGCTCTGGTGCTCTCCGCGCCTCCAAACAACCTATGCGTCACCTTCTCTTTGCCGCCGTTGCGCTGGCAATAGCTTCGTTATCTCCTGCCCCACTCTCTGCCCGATCTCACCGCAGCCAGCCTGCCATCGCGGTGAGCCACACTCCCATTCGCTACGTCGGCTCCTCGCACCCGCAACACCCTCAGCCCGCATCCTTCCGCCATGCCGGGCGGAAGAGTTCCCTCAGACGAACCGGCTCGGAAGGAGCGGCGCACAAGGCGAATGGTCGCGCCTCGCGGTATGCGTCTCCCCCCTTTCCCGCTCGCCGTGGCTCTCGCCAGACTGCCCGCACAGCAGCAATCGGCCACAAGCGTCTGGTCCCGCAGCCTCAACTGCTTGTAAAAGCTTCGCGTCCCAGCGTCGCGAGCAAACCCGTGAGTGAGCCGACTGCCGTGGTCAGCGTCATCCGGCCCACATCAGAGCATCCTCAACTCCCCAGCGTCCAGCAGGCCGCGACCGAGCCCATCCTGCTGCCTACGCTCTACAACGATCGCGGCCGATTGATCGTTCCTGCGCCGCTGGTGGGATCGCACGAGATCCTTGTCCGGCAGAACGAGCTCGCCGATCAGGACGGCCTCGGCCGCGTGCAGGATGATGCCGATCTCGAAGCGATGCGCGCCAAAGGAATGCTGGTTGCGATCCCGGTCAACGGCGCTCTGGTCGTCGACGAGCGCCTCGCCTCAACCGGCGCTACTGCCGCCCATGGACCGCGCAGTTTTTAGCTACGCTGGCGCACGACCATTATGCCCGCTTCCACACGCCGCT
Source organism: uncultured Acidobacteriaceae bacterium (assembly GCA_963778445.1). Lineage (GTDB taxonomy): Bacteria > Acidobacteriota > Terriglobia > Terriglobales > Acidobacteriaceae > Edaphobacter. Next base: position 1,630,345 of record CAVZUG010000001.1, read on the forward strand.
TCAGGTGAACTCCGCCGTTCGCACGGTAGCGTTTCAGCTTCGACTCCAACGCACCAACGGCAACGCCGCTCCGGCCGAGGGCGATACGGCATCGCCGCACCTCACAGGACAGACGATCGACATCGCCAAACGCGGTCTATCGCTGGCAGAGATTGCATGGATGCGTGGCTACCTTCTGCCGCTCATACAAGGCGGCCGTGTGGATGTCGAAGAAGAGTTCCAGCAGTCCTGCTTCCACATCAGTGTGTATCGCCGTTACCTTCCGCCAGATGCCGCACCGCAGCGATACACCGCCTCCGCACGCGCTCTCGCCGTAGCGATCCGCTAGCCCACACGCTCGCGCCGCCCGCTCCGCCAGCTGGCGTACGCGGCGTCAAGCACCTTCATGTTTGTCACCGCGTCGGCTCCAGTCGCTGCAAAGTCCCGCTTACCCCGGAAGGCCAGCGCAAAGTCATCCAGCATGCGCGTGTAACCATCACCATTCTCAAGCGTGACCCGCTCAACCACTTCACCCGCGCACCGCAGGACAACCTCGACAGGACGATCTACGGTTAATCCGTTTTCCGCAACCAGAACACCCTCGCTGCCTGTCATCTCGATCAGCGTCCGGTACGGAGAGCGTGCGTTCGCCGTGACGGTAGCGTAGACATCGCCGGTCATCTGCATCTGAAGAGACGCGACGGCCTCGACATCGCCTGATAGATCATCACTGCGTGCCAGCGTGCTTACCGTTTCGACCTCCCGCTCGAGTATGAAGCGCAGTGCGTCGATGCAGTGCACACCAACATCCCCGATGGGCCCGCCGCAGGCCAGCGTGGGATCGGCGATCCACAGGCGCGGCGCATTCTGTGCAGGGTAGGCGTACTGCGCATGTGCCAGCTGCGGCTCCCCGATGCGGCCTGCGCAATCTGTTCCCGTATCCACTCCAGCGTGCGATTCCAGCGAAAGTTCTGCGCGACGCCATAGAGAACGCGCGCCTCTCTCAGCTGCCTCGACCATCTGCCCGGCTTCCTGTGCGTTCATGGCGACAGGCTTCTCGCACAGCACGGCCTTCCCGTGTGCAAAGGCCAGCAATGCGTCGTCCCTGTGCATCGCGTCCGGTGAGGTGATGAAGATCGCGTCTACCTCCTGGGAGGCACATAGGTCCTCTCGACTCGTGAAGGCGTGCGCAATCCCGAGCTCGGCACAGTTGCGCGCCAGCGCGCTCTGGTCCGTGCGCCAGGCTCCGATCAGCACGGAATCGCTGCAGTGGGCAAACGAAGGAACGAGACGCCGAACGGCATGATGGCCAAACCCAGGAATCGCAAACCGAACCGCATCCTCGACTCATCTTGATGTACCTCGTGATAGTCTCTTCGTAGTTGGATGCGTAAGAACCTGGCTCCACGGCTTGCCGAGGCTACTTCGCATCGTTCTTGAAGATCTGCTCGGCGAGGAAGTTCTCCACCTTCGCCTGGTCGCGCAGCATCTCGAAGTACGCGTTCTTCAGCAGCTGCGACCGGCCATCGCGCAGCTGCTGCCGAATCGCCTGCTGCACCCGCGGATCGTTGAGATCGCGCTGCCCCGCCGGCTCGCGCGCGATCAACTTGTAGATCGCATATCCCATCGGCTTCTTCGTTGCCTCGATCGAGCATCGGCAGGATGTCGGTCATCTGCCCGGCCTTCAGCTTCGATGACCGCCGCAAAGACCTGCGGGTCGGCGTGCATCTGCGACTCCGAGACGAAGCCCATGTCGCCGCCGCTCGACGCCGTCTCCGGCCGCTCCGAGAAGTTCATCGCCAGCGTGCCGAAGTCCTCGCCCGAATCCAGCCGATTCTTGAGCGCCTGAATCTTCTTCTTCGCCTCCGCGTCGTTGGTCGCCTTGCTGCCCTGCAGATTGCCCGGCTGCGGCGACGGCACGCTCGTCACCTGGATCTGCGCCAGGTGATACTGCGGCTCGATCAGGTTGAACTCCGCCTTGTGCTGGGCGTAGTAGTTCGTGATGTCGGCGTCCGAAACCGTGATCTTGGAGTTGATCTCCTTGTTCAGCAGCTTGTCGATCGTCAGGCTGCGCCGCAGATCGTGCTTCACATCGTCGAGCGTGTGGTTGCTTGCCTGCAGCCTCTGCTGCAAACTGCTCCTCGGTAGTACGGAGCCTTCATCTCCGCCAGCTTCGCGTCAACCTCTTCGTTGGTAGCCGTCAGATTCATCTTCGCCGCGCGCTGCTGCACGATCTCTTCGTCGATCAACTCGCTGCAGCACGTTCAGCCGCAGCGAGTCGGCCTGGTCATGCGAGGCTGCTGCTGCGTGCGTCGTCGCCAAGCTGCGCCGTGTAGGCCTTGTCCAGCTCCGGACGCATGATGGCGTGCCCGTTCACTGTCGCCATCACATCCGCGCCGTGGCCTGCGATTGCATCCCGCCAGCTGGCAGCAAGCAGCAGGGTCGCCGTCACTCGCGACACGGACCGATGCCCTTGCCGTCACATGTGTCCGCTCGCTGTCTTGCCGCTGTTGCTCAACAGCATCCACACATCCTTCTCGATCTACAGTTCGTGCGAGCAGCTAGTTGCCCGGCTTGGGCGCAGGCTTCGCCTCGGTTCCGCTGGCGCTTGTCGCCGGCGTCCGCGGACTTCGCTGCAGCAGGCGGGGCGGCGTCTTGCCCTGCGCCACCAGCGCCTCGTCGATCATCCGGTACACATCCTCGATCGGATACGCGCCTTCGAGCTTCTCTCCGTTGATAAAGAGGGCAGGGGTGGAGTCCACGCCCAGTGCCTCACCTTCCTTCACCGACGCGTTGATCGCCGTGTCGTCCTGCTTTGCGATGCACGCCGTCAGCGTGCACCATGTTCACCTTCTGCTTCGCGCCTTCGTCATGCGCCAGCGTGTCCAGTGCGGTGTTCGCCTTGGCCAGGCTCTTCTCTTCGCCGCCTAGCTCGCTTGCATGCGCGTGGATGTGGTCCACCAAGTTCCAGTATCCCGGCGTGCTCTGCGCGCCGACGCAGTTCGCATCGATCGCCGCGCGCGTCGCCCAGGGATGCTGGCTCAGCGGGAAGTCGCGGTACACAATGCGCACCTGGTCCTTGTACCGCTCCAGCAGCGCCGGAAACAGCTCCGCATGCATCTTCGCGCAGAACGGGCACTCCAGGTCGTCGAAGCCGACGATCAGCACCGGCGCATCGCCGGTCCGCCGCGCGCCGGACGGCCTTCCGTGCTCAGCAGCTCTCCGCGGATCTGCGCTGATGTCGATATTTGCTGAACTGCGCCAGCGTCTTGCCGTCGTCGGAAAGCAGAAACGTCACTGGCTTGCTGCTCTTTCCGTCAGCCGTGAAGTTGACCGCGATCTCGCTGAAGCCCGGCAATCGCTCTTGGTGCGCGGGCCTACGTCGATGGTGTAGTTCGGCGGCACGTTGGACTTCGACCGGATCAGCACCTCAACCCGTCGCGCCAGCTCCGGCGAAAGCCGATCCGAGCGGCTGTGCCGACGATCTGCGCATGGCAGCCGGCGGCCAGTAGCCATCAGTCGAAAAGAGAAGCGAACAGAGGGACCGTTCGGACAATCAGCACAATGTCCCATTATCTCACGCAAAGCCGCGTGGGGCGGACGGAGCGCCACCGGACCGTCCCCGGAAACTCAGAACAGCCTCTCCGCCCGCCGCAGATTGCCTGCCGTGCCGATGTTCGCCAGCGTGAAGTTGAAGCGGTATGCGTTCTCGTTGCGCACCGGTCCCAGCTCATACTTGCGGTACTCCACGCTGAACCCGCAGCAGTCCCAGTTGTACGAGGTCTGCAGCGCGCCATACTGCATCTGCGTCCGGTCCAGGTCGAGCCCCGCATTCGCCGCCACGCTCAGGCCGCGTTTGCTCGGCGACCCGTACCCCAGCAGGACGCGCATCTGGTTGAAATCCGCCGTCTGTGAGGAGACGCCCTCCACATAGGAACGCCCCGGCGCATTCAGCCTGCGCATAGCTCAGACCCGCAAAGCCGTTGCCCTTGTGCACATCGATCAGCAGGTTGTTCGCCGTAAACTTCTTCGCTCCCGTGTCAAGGTCGAAGTCCCACTCCAGGTCCACGTTTTCCGACGTCCGCAGCCGCAGCCGCGAGACTATAGGTGAGATCTGGCGCGGCTCCGTCAGAAACGCCACACCGGAGAGATCCAGTGTCGAGCTGAAGATGTTTCGCCGGCCCGGGCAGCACCGCTCCCCCGAACCGCTCGTCGAAGAAAAACTTCTGCGTCACCCGCCAACTGATCCACTCTCTCGCCGTGCATCGCCCTGCTGGCGCCGGCTCCCCGTCCGTCGTCTCGCGCAACGGGAGCATCCAAATCCACCGGCATTGCTCCACAAGCTGAGCTCTTCCGTCCGCCGGAAGGCCTGAGAAACAGCCTCTGCGTCACGCCATACTCGAACTCATTCGTATCACTCACGACATCCACGTTCATCGAACCGCAGGATGCTCAGGAAATTGTCCACACCCTTGACGTATCGATACGTGAACTCCGGCTCGATCGTGTGCTTTACCGAGCTGTGCAGCAACCGCTCCGTCAACGCGTTCGAAAACGTCCGTTCCAGCACCGGCGCGCGCGCATCCACCTGCACCTCCACGTCGGCGCGGTTCACCGGGGTGTTCAGCTCAACCGGAGTTGCGTTCGCCGGATACGGCGTCAACCGGCTGCGACTGTAAAAGGTATCCCTCACCGCGATGGATGGGCGCACGCGCCACCCCTGCCCGCCGAACGGATAAGCGATCTCCGGGCGAACATCCAGCCTTTCTGCAACGCCGTCCGGTTACAAAATTCGGCTGCACCCGCTTCAGTCCCGCAGCCTGCGCATCCAGGTTCCACTCCAAACCCGTCACACCCAGCGCGTGATCGGTCGTGCTCAGGTTCAGAGAGGGCACATGGAAGACCCGCACCTCCTGCCCGGATGAGGCTGGAGCCGCCACCGTCGCAGCTTGCGGCACACGCTTCAAACCCTGGTACCGGTCCGCCTCGATCGCCGCAGAGATATCCATCGCGCTCCGAGACCCCATACGCCGTCGACAGGATGTCCGTCGACACTGCCTGGTTGAAGTTCTCAGTGAACGCCTCGCGATACACATACGAGCTCAGGTACTCGACATCGGCCACCACACGCACCACCGGGTCGAAGTCATGCCGCGCCGCTCAGCGATCACGTCCTCGCCGCCCTGGTTCGCATTCGAGGTCCCGAGCGCTCCACTCTGCCGGTCCAGCAAGCCCGTTATAGTGCACCAGCGCAAAGTCATCGCCCAATCCGCGATACCGGAAGGCGGCCGACTCGGCCCACCCCCTCTGCGAAAAGTACTCCGCCCCGAGCGTCAGGTCCGTACTGCGGTTGATCGCCCAGTAGAGCTGTTCCCCCAGCACCAGACCCTTCGTCGACGATTGCCCGATCACCGGGATCAGAACACCGCTCTGCCGCTCCGTCGTATCCACCGGATGCGTCACATACGGCAGATACAGCAGCGGTACATTCAGCAGGCGAAAGACGCTGTTCTTCGCCCGCGCCTTTTCGCGTCCACCGTGAACTCGCCCGCCGACAACACCCAGTCCGGATGCGGCAGCTGGCACGAGGTCACTGTGCCGTCATATACTTGGTACTCCCTGGGCCCGGACTTTACGACCAGTCGTCCCGTGAAGAGAAACGGATTCTCGCTTACGTAGACGGCCCGCTTTCCCGTTCTTTTTACCCCGACAGATCCCGACACATCGTAGAAGCGCCCCGTCTGCGCCTTCAGGTTCAACGTCCCGTGGCTTGCCGTGATCACCTCGTGGCTCACGCCGCCCGTGGCCCGCAGATGCCCTGTCGCGGTCAGATCTTCGGTGTTCGTGTCGTACTCGATATGATCGGCCTCCACCGTGTACCCGCGGTACTTCAGCACCACGTTCCCATCCAGCGTGAGCCGCGAGCCCACCTTGCTCTGGGGGCCATCCGACTCGATCACCAGCGTCTCCGTCTCGCCCGGCTGCGGCAGTATCTTCGCCACGGGCAGCGCATCCTTATCCGGCGCATCCGGCAGAGCCGTGGGAGGTGCCTGACTCGTCACCTCCTGAGCGCAAGTGAACGTGGGAATTGCACCCGCCAGCATGATAGTTATCAGAAAGGAAACGGCTCGCCATCGGCAGCACCACTGCCAACGCGACGCCTTACCATCCGTCTCAATCAAAGTGCGGTTTAGCGGCCGTCCCACATCTTGAGGCTAAACGATATTCACGGAAGCGGGTTCAGCTTTGAGCAGCATGAGTGCAGCACAGCTCGACATCGATGGAGACGACGAGATCGCTTCGTCTCACGAAGCCACCCTGCCGCCCTTCCAATTGCTTCCTGAGCTCTCCCCTGCCGCCCTGAAACAGCAGGTCGCCGACCGCGTAGCCGCTCACCGCGCCCGCCGCGGGCAAACTCCCCTCGGTGCCGCAACCCAGGGCCGCCCTGAAACGCCCGCGCCCGGCGCGCGGCCGCTCCGCCCACATCGCCGCCGCGGTCGCCGAGCGTTACGCCCAATCCCAGAGCTATCGCTCTTTTCTCGCCGCCGAAGCCGAACGCGCCGTTCACCAGGCGGATGCGGCCGCCCAGATCGCCAATCATCAACGCCCAGGCGATCGCAGTCGCGCAACAGCAGCTCCTCGCCGACCTCGATAACTGGGTCTCTCCACCCGAGATACCCGGCGGTCCGGCGCCCATCCCAAACGTTCCACTCTCGGCCGCTGACTACGCAGCGCTCTTCGATCGCGATCCAGTCCCGGTCTTTGGGCAGTCAAACCCCTCTCCCGCCGCAACACCGCCGTCGCTCTTCGTCCCGCAGCCACCAGCCTTCACCGTGCGTCACTACGAAGATGAGGCACGCCCCGTCGCCGTGTCCCGCACGTCTACCCAATCTGGATCGTCCGGACGAGATGACGTCCACACGGGACGCGAGCTGGATGAGGACGAACGCCTCGCGCTCGAGGAAGAGATCGACTTCCGCCATCACCCTGTCTTTCAGGAGACCTCGCCCGCCGAGCCTATTGCTGCCAATCTCATCGAGTTCCCCCGCCAGCTCGTCGCGGCTCGCAAGGCACGTCCTCGTCTGGCCGAAGGCCCCTTGCGCGACGAAGACTCCCCCGCGACATCGCAACTTCGCATCTTCGAAGTCGAAACCGAGCAGATCCTCTTCCACATTAAGCGCCGAAGAGATCGCGCCTGAATGGTCCTCCATTCTCCTTGCGGCGCTTCCAACCGCCGAGTTCCATCAGTTCGAGGCAGCCGACTACCTCCCGCTCACCGTTCCGCAACCCGCGTCGGTTGGCCTCAGCGTTGATGTCCGCTGTCGTCGACCTCTGCCTCGTGGTCACCGTGCAGGTTGCTTTCACCGCTCTCTTCGTCTTCGCGCTCACGCACCTCTCCGGAGATCGCGTCGTCGTTGAAATCCCTCGCACCACGGCCATCGCAGGTTCGGCCTGTACGCTCGCGGTTCTCGGTCTGCTCTACCAGCTGCTCTTCTTTACGTTCTCTGACGCGACACCCGGCATGCGCTACGCCCGCATCGCACTTTGCACCTTCACCGACGAGAACCCCACGCGCGCCGCCATGCGCCGCCGCATCTTCGCCACCCTGCTCTCGGCGTTCCCGCTCGGTCTGGGGCTGCTCTGGGCCTTTATCGACGAAGATACCCTCGGCTGGCACGACCGCATCTCCCGCATGTACCAGCGCTCCTATTAGCAACCCTTCCTTCGAACTCTGCACCCGTCCCGCGCAAGATAGCCCGCCAACTTTCGGCGGGCTATTTTGCATTCGTTCGAGAACAGAACGGAGCACTGTCGACTAGAACGTCGTACTCACCGAGAGCCGGAACGTCTTCCGCGGCTCTCGCAGCGAATAGTTCGCGCCATAGAACTGCACCGCCTGCGCATAGCTGAAATCGCCCGCGCCGTTGCCGGGAACAACGCCCGGAAACAGCCGGTCGGTGCCGCCGGCGTACACGCCGAGTTGGGCAGAGCCAGCGCCTGCGGAATATCCTTGTACAGCCGCAGCGGGTTATACGCGTAGTAGATCCGGAACGGCGCATTCACGATCGGCAGGATCACCTGCAGCTCCGCGCCGTTCGACATTCGCGGCACAAAGTTCGTGCCCGGCACCGTCTTCAGCACGAGCGGGAAGTTGACCTGCTGCCCGCCAAAGCAGGCGCCGTTGACCAACTGCGGGCAGCCATACGAGCGGGCTCGTGATCAGCGACTGCGCCGGCCACGCTCTGCCGCAGCTGGCTGCTCTGGCAGGTTGACCGTCATTCCGAAATCCGTGAAGAACGCAAACGTCACCTGGTTCACGATCGGGATGCGGTACTCGACGTTGGCCGTAAGCTGCGTGTCGCCGCCGACCGAGACCAGCCGGTAGATCGGCAGCGGAATCTGGACATTGCCCAGGCTCGGTTGCGTCGGATCGCGCGGAACCGTCGTGCCATCCGGGTTCGTCAGATTGAACTGCGTCCGTGTCGGGATAAACGTGTACGGCGACTGCGACCGGATATCGAAGCCGCGCACATCCGTCTCGCCGCCCAGTACATGCGGTTCTGCGGCGGCGCAACCTCCCCGCCGAAGCCCTTCACATGCGCCAGCTGCACGCGGTATCCCAGCACGTTGCGGCCGCTCGCGGTTCACGCGCAGACCCTTCATCGGGAAGAACTGCCGGAAGCTCATCTGCGGCGAGAAGTACTTCACATTGCCGCCCGCGCCCGCCACCTGCACCGCGACGTTGAAGTCCCGGCCGCCATGCGGACCAACCGCGCGATCCAGGCTCGAGAACGTGAAGCTCGGCGAGATGGTCGACGTGATAATGCCGTTCAGCTGGTTCGGAGCCCTGCACGCCCGAGCGGAACGCCAGCGACTGGAACACATTGCGCGTGTTGTCGTTGAACGTCGTCACCCGATCGCGACAGCGCGTACGTCACACCCACGCGCGCCACGCCGCGTCCGCGCAAACAGGTGCGTCAGCGGCTCGCTCGCCGACACCGTGAGACCCGTCGTCGCCTGGTTGTAGTTCGTCAGCAGCGACTGCTGCGCGTTCGTCAGGTTCGGCGCTCGCCCGCTGTTCGCGATGCGAGTAGCCTTCGCCGGGTTGTAGTCGAACTTGCTGGTAAACACCTCGACGCCCAGCGAGATCGGCTTGTTGCGCAGGTACGGCTCGTTGAACCCGAAGCTCAGGTTGCGCGAAAGGTCGCCGATGTTCGCCTGCAGCGAAAGCGTCTCGCCCAGACCCAGGAAGTTATTGGTCTCGTAGTTCAGCCCGATAAACGTCCCCGACAGGCCGCTGATGCCGCCGTTCAGGCCGATCGAGTTCTTGCCCTTCTCCTTCAGCTTCAGCAGCAGGTCCACCGTGCCTTCGTCATCGTTATGCCGGGTCTCGGAGTCCTGCTCCGACCTTCAGCGTCTCGAAGTAGTTCAGCTGGTTCAGCCGCAGCAGCGACAGGTCCCACAGCCTGGCAGTTGTAGACCTGGCCTTCTTCCAGCAGCAGCTCGCGCCGGATCACCTTGTCGCGCGTAATCGTGTTGCCCGTGAACTCGATCCGCGACACATAGAACTGCTTGCCCTCGTCGATATCGATGTCCAGATACACCAGCTTCTTGGCTTCGTCCACGCGCGGCACCGGCGTTGCCGACCAAGTTGATGTAGCCCAAGCTGCCGTAAGCCTTGCGCAGCTCTTCCAGCCCCTTGCCGAACATCGTGGCGTTGAAGTACTCGCCATCCTTCTGCGCAAACTGCGCCCGCAGCGCTCGCGTGTTCGTCACCGCCTTGTTGCCCTTGAAGGTGATGCCGCCCAGCCGGTACCGCTCGCCCTCTTCGACCGGCATCAGGATGTCGATGCGCTTGCCGTTCGAAGGCCGCAGCGTAAAAGGTTGATGCCGCCCGCATCCCGCACATGCGTCGTGGGCTCGCTTGTCTGCGCCTTGAAGTAGCCGCGGTCGCGATACGCCTGCCGCACCCGCTCCGTGTCCTCGTCCAGCTTGCTCGCGTCAAACGTCCGCGCAAACAGGTTCTCGAGAATGATCGAGTGCGGAATGCCGATCGGCCGCAGGTTCATCATCGCCGCCCGCAGCGTCCGGTCGTTGATGTTGTAGTTGCCCTGAAAGGCGATCTTGCCGACCTTCACCGTCGGGCCTTCCTTGATGTTGAACGTCAGCGCCACCGACGCCGGCGGAATCGTCTTGACCTCGTCCGGATGGTCGCAAACTGGTGCCCGTGCTCGGCCAGCAGGTCCTTCAGCACCACCTCGGCGCGCTTGATCTGCGTCGGGTCGTACTGGCTCTCGACCGTCAGCGCCACCTTCGCCTTCTTGAACCGGTCCTGCACATCCGACTGCGTCACCGCGTTCAGACCCTTGTAGTTGATCTCGCGGATCGTCGGCTTCTCGCGGACATAAATCGTCAACTGCACGCACGTCGGCTTGTCCGACCGCTCGATCCGCACATCATCGAAGTAGTCCGTGTTCCAGAGCGAGTTGAAGTCGCGCTCCACCGCCGCGGGATCGTACAGGATCGCCCTGGTGCGAGAACAGCCGCGCCAGAACGGTCTCCTTCGGAATGCGCCGGTTGCCGATCACCTGCGGCTGGCAAAGCGTCTGCACGCCCGTTTGCGAGACGGCCGGAGCGCTGAACACGCTCTGAGGATTCGCCGGCGCCTGCGCACTCGACGGAATAGCTGCAACCAACCCGCTCAGCAAAACTGCCAGCACTGCCGCCGACCGCGCCCGAACACCGCCGGAACGCGCGCCCGCGTACTTGATCTTGCATTTGGGGGGGCTTTCGCTCTCTCGGTCTACGGTAAAGATAACTACACCCTCACTGCTCTCGGTATCGCACCCCGAGCTTCTTCCTGGGGAAGTCTCGATTATAGGGGAGGCACCCCAAAGAGAGCGAACTCCACCGCCTCCCATGCTGTCCTATTGTGCCGTTCGTAATGCAGCAGTTTCCTCCTGCTCCCAGAGGCGCCGCACCCGTTGATCGCACACCCGCGCACATTCCGCTCCTTCTGTCATTCCGACCGGAGCGCAGCGCAGTGAGGTACCTGCTTCTCAAACGTTAACAGTCAAGCCAGCAAACCGTCAGCTCTCCGGCTCCGCCGCAATCTCAAAGTCCCGCGCCCCGAATTCCCACCGAACAGCCAACGCATCCATTGCAGCAGACCTGGCAGGCACCCACCTACTGCCGCTTCGATCCACCCGATTCGTCGACCGTAGTCTCCACCCACGCAAAACACCCGGCACACTCACACTCTGGACTTCAACTCATGGGCACCGTCCATCCGCGTCACCTCAACCAGCGTCGAATAGAACGTCGCACCGCCGCCAATATCCGTCACTCGTTCGCTCGTCAGCGCATTCACATTCGCTCCATTCGCAGAGAGCTTCGCCCAATCCAGCCGCGCCGAGACCACACCCGCTCCCACCACCCCGTTCACGCGCGCGGTCAGCGATATCCGTCCGCGTCCGTTCCAAACCTCAACCGCATCGCCTGTCGCAATCCCACGCGCAGCCGCATCGACCGTACTGATCTCCAGCACCCCCGCCGTGCGCGCCTCCATCTTCTGGTGCACCGGAATGTTCGCAAACGTCGAGTTCATATAGTTGTCCGCCTTTCTCGGCAGAAACTCCAGCGGATACTCCGCGCTCGCATCCACACCGCCCGGCGCCTCCGCAGCCGCTACATACACCGGCACCGGCGTCAGTTCGCCGCGCCCGCTCGGCGTCCGAAACCACTCCGCCGTCGAGAACGGCAGCACCTCCCCATCTGCATCGCGCGGCAGCTGCAGCTCCACATGGCCCTCGCGCTCCAGCCGCTCCCTCGTGACGCCCGCAAACCACGGATGCTCCGTCCCGAGCGCCTGCTCGATCAGCGCATCATCGCTATCCTCGAAACAGGCTTCCGTAAATCCCATCCGCCGCGCCCAGCTCCCCAAACACCCGCACATTGCTGCGCGCCTCGCCCAGCGGCGCAATCGCCCGCTCCGACACCTGCGCGAACAGGTGCCCATACGCCCCCTGCACATCCTTCACCTCCAGAAACGTCGGCGCCGGCAGCACCACATCCGCGTAGTCCGTCGTATCCGTAAAGAACTGCTCATGCACGACCGTGAACAGGTCCTCGCGCCGCAGCCCGCGCAGCACCTCGTTCTGGTTCGGCGCCACCGCCGCCGGGTTCGAGTTATACACAAACAGCGCCTTCACCGGCGGCCCCTCAGAACCGGGTGCCCCACCCTCGCGCTTTTGCGAAAGGGTGGGGTCATCCGTGAACTGAGACGATCCTTGAACCACCCGCCACAATCCGGGTGCCCCATTCATGACAGTCTCTTCGTCATAGTCGGTCCACACCCAGCTCCGTCAAAGCCCGCCCCAGCTGGCTCATATTCACCACCCGCCCGCCCCGCCCCAGCGGACTCGCCGGCATCAGCTCCGGCATCTCCAGCGCCGCCTTGTTGAACGGAAACGCCCCACTCGTCGAAAGCTGCAAACCTCCGCCCCGGTGCTTCCACGCTCCCGTAATCAGCGGCAGCATGCACACCGCGCGCGCCGCCGTCCCGCCATTCTCGCGCGCTGCATCCCATAGTTCAGCCGGATCACCGCCGGCCTTGCCCAGCCTCGTCCAGCAGGTCGCATACTCCCGCGCCAGCCGCACCACAACCTCCGCCGCAATCCCCGTAACCTCGCTCACCCGCTCCGGCGCATGCTCCGGCCGCAGCGCATGCTCCCGCAGCTCCGCGCCGCCATGCGTGCACTCCGAAAGGTACGCAGCGTCCTCCAGCCCCTCGCGAAAGATCACATGCATCATCCCCAGCGCCAGCAGCCCATCCGTCCCCGGCCGGATCGCCAGATGCTCATCCGCCAGCGCCGCCGTCCGCGTCCGGTACGGATCGATCACCACCAGCCGCGCGCCGTTGCGCCGCGCCTCCTCGATAAACGGCCACAGGTGGATATTGTTGCCGTGGATATTCGCGCCCCACGCGATCACCATCCCCGCGCGCGCAAAGTCCTCCGGCCGTGTCCCCAGCTTCACGCCGTACACGCTCGTCAGCGCCGCGCCGCCCGCCGTCGAGCAGATCGTCCGGTCCAGCTGCGACGCTCCCAGGCGGTTGAAGAACCGCCGGTCCATCGACCCATACCCAAGCTGGCCGATCGTCCCCGCATAGCTGTACGGCAGAATGCTCTCCGGCCCATGCTCTCTGCAAATCGCCGCCAGCCTGCCGGCGATTCAGTCCAGCGCCTCATCCCAGGAGATCCGCTCAAAAGCCTCAGCCTCGCGTCCCTTCGGCAGCAGGTCCCTTCGCCACGCCCGTTCGCCGCCGCATCGGATACAGCAGCCGCTCCGGCGAATACACCCGGTCCAGATACTTCGCCACCTTGCCGCACAGAAATCCCCGCGTCACCGGATGCGCCGGATCCCCCTGCACCTTCACCGCTCGCCCCGTCCCCGTCGTCCACCGTCACCAGAACGCCGCACGAGTCCGGGCAATCATGCGAGCACACCGCATGCACCACCTTGGTACCTTCGGCAAAGATCGGCATGCAAAGATTGTATGCGCCTCATCTCTCCAGGAGACTCGCCCATGCGTCGCCTCGCCGTCGCTTTCGCCCTGTTTTGTACGCTCGTCCCAACCATCACGCGCGCCCAATCCACAAACCCCCAGGTTGCCGCGATCCGCCATCTGATGGACCAGCAGACCGCCGACTGGAACCGCGGCGACATCGAAGCCTTCGCCACCGGCTACAAGAACTCGCCCGACATCCTGTTCGTTGGCCACACGGTCAGCCGCGGCTATGCCGAGATGCTGGCCCGCTACCGCAAGGGCTATCCAACCCCCGACGCCATGGGCCAGCTCAGCTTTAGCAACCTCGAGCCCGTTCTTCTCGATGACCGCTTCGCCACCGCCACCGGCAACTTCCACCTCGAGCGCTCACCCGCAGGCGGCGGCAACGCCGACGGCATCTTCTCGCTCGTCTTCGAGAAGACCGCAGCCGGCTGGAAGATCATCCGCGATCACACCACCGCCTTCGTACCCGCGAAACCCTGACCGGAAGAGTTCGTGCCGAGCTCGAACCCGCGATGTATGCTGCAATCGAGGAACATACCTCGTGCATGTCGTCGCTTCCACCTCGCGCCTCGAAGCCTTCTCCGACGGAGTCATTGCCGTCATCATCACCATCATGGTTCTCGAGCTCAAGGTCCCCCACGAGAACGGCCTCCCGGGCCTGCGCGCCGTACTTCCCATCCTCCTCGTCTATCTCCTCTCCTTCACCTTCACCGCCATCTACTGGATCAATCACCACCACCTCATCGGCCGCATCGAAGACCTCACCCCACAGATCCTCTACAGCAACCTGGGCTTCCTCTTCACCCTCTCCCTCCTGCCCTTCTTCACCTCCTGGCTCCTCGAAAAAAACCTCGATTCCTTCTCTGTCATCCTCTACGCCGTCTCGCTCCTGGTCATCGGCCTAGCCTTCTTTCTTCTGCGCCGAGCCGTCGACTGCCACCTCAACCGCCAGGGCAAGCTCAAACGAGAAAGCGCCGCAGAGCAGCAAAAGCACATCCTCAGCATCGCCCTCTACTCCCTCGCAATTCCTCTCGCGCTCCGCTACCCGCGACTTGCCCTCACGCTCATGGCCCTCGTCACCGCCATCTGGATCATCCCTACCGCACCCGCAACCCCGGTCCTAACCCGAAAGAAGACCTCATCGCATCCCGAAACCTGAGCTCATCCCAAGACCCAATACCCGATACCCAAACAAAAACCCCAACCCCGCTTCCACTCAACCGCAAAAGGGCAAACGAAGTGAATCTCCTAAACCGCCTCTGCGCCGTCTTCCTCGCCGTCGCCGTCCTTTTCACGGCCGCTTCAACTCACGCCCAGGATCCCCAGCTCCATACCGCCAGCCCCACCGAACTCGCCGTCATCAAGGTCCTTCTCGCACAGGAGAAAGCCTGGAACTCCGGCGACATCGACACCTTCGTTCAGGCGTACAAAAACTCGCCCGACACCCTCTTCCTATCGGGAAACGTTAACCGCGGCTACGCCGGCATGGCAGAAAGCTACCACCACCAGTACCCCACCCGTGCCGCCATGGGCAATCTCGGCTTCTCCGAGCTCGAAGTCCACCCACTCGACGACCGATTCGCCCTCTGCATCGGCAAGTACCACCTCGAACGCAACAAGAAAGAGGGCGGCAACGCCGACGGCCTCTTCTCCCTTATCTTCGAAAAAACCGACGGAGGCTGGAAGATCGTCCTCGACCACACCACCTGAAGGCCGCCCAGCCTGTGCTCCGCATCTGCCGTCTTTCAAAGGATCGCCGCGACGAAAAATCCCGAGGACGTCGCCTGCCCCCCATACGCTCGAAGCCTTTCAACCACAATTGCTCGTCCGCAACTCTTCAGGAACTTCCGAGATCACGGCCATCACTCACCCGCGCCAGCAGTCTACTCGTAGCGCAGCGCCTCGATCGGGTTCAGGTTCGCAGCCTTCCACGCCGGGTAAATCCCAAATACCAGCCCGATCCCGCAGGAACTGAGAAACGCCGCCACCACCCACAACGTTGAAAGCGCCGACGGCAGCAGAAACCGCAGCCCCAGCGCGATCATCCCGCCAACCAGCAGCCCAATCACACCACCCACGGCGCAGAGGGTCATCGCCTCCAGCGTAAACTGCGCCATAATCGTTTGCTTCGTCGCCCCGATCGCCTTTCGTATGCCGATCTCGCGCGTGCGCTCCGTCACGCTCACCAGCATGATGTTCATCACACCCACGCCGCCCACCAGCAGAGCCACGCTCGAAAGCGCAAACAGCAGCAGGAAGAGGCCGCCCGTAATGTTGTTCCATAAACGCGTCAGCGAGTCCGTCCCGAAGATCGCAAAGTTGTCCGGCTTCTCATTCGCCACCTTGCGCCGGCGCCGCAGCAGCTCCGTCAACGAGTCCTCCACCAGCGCCCGGTTCTTCGGATCGTCGTACTTCAGCGAGATCCAGTAATCCAGCGTCTCCGGGTGCAGCTGATGGAATGTCGTAATCGGGAAAAATGCATGGTTGTCCTGCGGATTCTTGCCCCCTCCAAACGCCTGCTTCTGTTTGTCGAGAACACCGACCACCGTGAACACCATCCCACCAACCTGAACCTCTTTGCCCAGCGCGCTCTGTCCTCCAAACAGCTCATCCGCCGTATCGCTTCCTAAGACGGTCACCTTGGCTGCGCGGTCCTGGTCGCTCTCGCTGAAGAACCGCCCCTCCCGCAGGTTCAACTCGCTGACATCCTTCTGCGCCGGGGTGTCCCCCTCCAGAATCGTGTTCTGCATCTTCTTGCCGTAAGCACTGATCGAGGTCGTCCCACTTCGCCCAGGCGCGTTGTTGTCCGTGTACTGCAGCGCCGGCGAGACCGCGACCACATGCGGAATCAACCGCATCGCCATTGCATCGTCGTACGTCATCTGCTTGCGCGTCAGCATCTCCGTCGTTGGCCGTTGCCCGATCACCGGAAAACGGAAGATAAACAGCACGTTCGATCCCAGCGACTGCACCAGCCCCGCCACGTTGTTGTTCAGCCCGTTCACCACCGACGAGATCACAATCACCGTCATCACGCCGATCACGATCCCAAGGATCGTCAGACCGCTGCGCAGCTTGTTCGTTCGCAGCGTATCCAGCGCCATCACAACCGTCTCTTTGAAATCGCCTACCCGCATCCTGCACCGTCTCTCCAGCTTCAGATTCCATCTAGCTTTTAGCTTCCCCCGGCCCGCCGCAATGTAGCTAAGAGCTGAGAAAGCTAACAGCTAAAACTCACTCCGCCCGCAAAGCCACAATCGGATCCAGCATCGCCGCCTTTCGCGCCGGGTACACGCCAAAGAAAATGCCCGTCGCCGTCGCCATCACCAACCCCGCAAGAACACTCCAGAACGCAATGGCCGACGGAAACCCGATCAACACCGTCACCAGCTGGGCCACCAGGACCCCGCCCAACACCCCAAACGCCCCACCTACCAGCGCCATCGTTCCCGACTCGATCAGGAACTGCATCAGGATGTCATTCGGCCGCGCCCCCAGCGCCTTCCGTATCCCGATCTCGCGCGTTCGCTCCGTCACGCTCACCAGCATGATGTTCATAATCACGATGCCGCCCACCACCAGCGAGATCAGCGCAATTGCCCCTGCCACCGCTCCAAACGACTTCGTCACCGTGCTAAAGAACCCCACCAGCGTATTGTTCGTGTCCAGTTCAAACGAATCCGGAGCCCCCGGCGCATCGTGCCGCCGCGACCGCACCAGCACCCGCACCTCATCCGCCGCCGTCTCCAGCACCGGCCCCGCCGATCCGGCCTTCACATAAATGGTCAGCGTCTTCGCCGTGCCGTAGCTCTTCTGATACGCCGTCAGCGGCACCGCCACCCAGTTATCCTGGCTCGCTCCAAAGGTGCTGCCCTGCTTCTCGCTGATCCCGATCACCCTGTACGGCGTCCCGTCCACCCGCAGCTCCTGCCCCAGAGGATCTGTGCCCGCAAACAGGTGGTCCTGAATATCCGTCCCGATGATCGCCACGTGCGACGCATGCTCCTCATCGCTCTCGGTGAAGCCCCGTCCCTGCACGATATTCAGGTTCTGGAGCGACGGCATCTGCCACGTATACCCGCGAATACTCGTGTCCGTGGAGTAGTCCGTTCCATGCACGATCTTGCCCAGCGTCGCCTGCTGCGCCCCAATCCCCACGCAGTGCTTGCAGTTCTCCTCGACATATTCATAGTCCGGAAACAGGATGTTCTTGCGCTTCTGAAACCTCTGGTAATCCTCTGAACTCGTGATGATCGCCGGCATCTTCGACACCGTAAACACATCCGCGCCATAACTCGCGAACTTCGTCGTCACATACGAATTCGCGCCGTTCACCAGCGTCACCACCGCAATCACGCTGGCGACGCCGATCACCACGCCCAGCAGCGTCAGAACCGTGCGCAGCTTGTTCGCCCACAGCGACTGCAACGCAATCCGGAATGCCTCTCTTAACTCCATCTCGCCTCAGTGAACAAAGAGTACCAGCGGCTTCGGCAAAGAGATACGCCCAACCGCACAGCTCTCCCGCCCTCTGATACG
The DNA here is from genome assembly GCA_963778445.1 of uncultured Acidobacteriaceae bacterium. GTDB lineage: Bacteria > Acidobacteriota > Terriglobia > Terriglobales > Acidobacteriaceae > Edaphobacter. The sequence continues at coordinate 1,648,436 of CAVZUG010000001.1, forward strand.
CAATGCAGCGGCTCTTGGTTCCGCTGCTCGCGCAGCGCTCCCCATCAGCCCGGACCGGGAAAGATCAGAGGACCGGCTGCCGCCCCTCCACACCCACGCCGTGCTCATACACCAGGTTCCCGCCGAGATGGGCTGACGCGGACGCAATCAGGTATCCCAGCGCAGCCAGTGCCCGTCCCCTCGGTCGCGTCCCCTGCCCGCGACGCGCAACCAGCGATCCCACAAAGAAGCCCGTTGCCGCCACGTTCAGAAGCCCATGCACCGCTCCAATGCGTCGCGGAGCCTTGTCCTTGATCTCGGCCCAGTCGTTCAAGCCCGTCACCGCCGCTCCCACCGCGCCCAGCAGGCCCAGTCCCACACACGCGTCCGCCGCCACATCCATCGCGTCGTTACTCGAGATCGCCGCAATCGCATCGAACGCAACCGCAGCCGTCCACGATCCGATCGGGACATCCGTCAGCACCGCATGGAGCGGCTCATGAAGCCAGGTGCCATGCAGGGCCTCCCGCAGCTTCTGCCCGCCGATCCGTTCCAGCGTCTCTCCGATCACCTCCTGCGACCGGTCCTGTATCCCGTCCGTAATCCACCCCTGCCGTTCCGCAAGCCGCGCCGCAGGGTCTTTGCTCACAAGTGTCCGTGACATGGGTCTCTCCATCTGAAATGGTCTTCGTCTCAGCAGTTGAGATGCGAGCTTGAGGCCTCTCGCAAGGCGCGACCCAGACTCCTCTACCGCCCCCGCGAAGGGTCCGCACTCCTCGCCACACTCAAATCCATCTGCACTCCCGGCAACCCCGCCACGTAGCAGTTCCCATCCTTCGCATACGTCTTTGCACAGGACCTGGTGATCTCCGGCCGTCGCGGCGACTGCGCGTACTGCCACACCTCCGCTCCCGCCGTCCCGCTCCCCGCCAGCTTCGGTGCCGTCAGCGTGCACCCCGGCGCCGGCGGACACGCATCCTGGTACACCCACATCGCTACCTCATGCAGACCTCCCGCCTTCACCCGCGCCCGTATATCCTCGGCCGTCGTCATCGTCTTCCCCGGACCATCCGCCACCGGCTGCCCGCTCCCATACAGCCCCGGTCGAAACCCGCCGCGAGCCACCGCCTCCGTCCACGCCAGCAGATACGCCGCCTGCTCCGGCAGCATGCGCCCGCCCTCCTCCTGATCCAGAAAGATCGTCGCCCCCGCAGGGAAGCGCTCGGCGCGCGCCGTCGCCACCGCACCCGCACCCTCCTTCGTCCCCAGCGTCTCCGGCCTCGTGCCTGCTCTCTGCGCCTTCAGAATCTCCGCATCCAGCCGGCCGTTCCAAAGCAGCAGAAACCCGAATCCCTCCCGCAGCAGCGTCTCCCGCTTGCCAGCCCAGTGATTCTCCTTCTCTCCCGGCGGCGCATTCAGCCAGTACCCCGCAAACGCAAACCGCTTTCGCAACAACGGCAAAGTCGCATCCCCGGGATAATCATTCGCGTCGAACCCCACGAACTCCCTTTGCTGCCGGTCGCCGGTCGGCTGCTCCGCCATCCCCACCACCACCCCGCACAGCACACCCAGCCACAACCACCACACTCTCATCCCGCAACCCTCACAGCGCCTGCGATCGCAAACAGCAACTGACATCAAATCACAGCCCCTATGCTACCTTCCACTTGAACCCTCTCTAGGAGCCCGCATGCCTCCCCAACTTCAAGATCCCCGGTACCCGATCGCCAAATTTCAGCGCCCCGAAACCGTCTCCGCCGACGACCGCCTCAGCGCCATTGCCACCCTCGCCGACCTCCCCACGCACCTCCGCAACGCCGTCGGAAACCTCAACCACACGCAGCTCGGAACCCCCTATCGCGAAGGCGGCTGGACCGTCCGCCAGCTGATTCACCACATCGCCGACTCCCACATGAACGCCTTCCTTCGCATCAAGCTCGCGCTCTCAGAGGACTGGCCCACCGTCACGCCCTACGACGAGAAGGCCTGGGCCACCCTCCACGACTCCGCCGCCCCGGTCGAGTGGTCGCTCAATCTCATCGAGGCCCTCCACGCCCGCTGGGTCATGCTCCTCCAATCGCTCGACGAGCAGCAGTGGCAGCGCGGCTTCCGCCACCCCGAGATGGGGTCCATGTCTGTCGAACTCGCCACCGCCCTTTACGCCTGGCACTCCCGCCACCACACCGCCCACATCAACCAGCTACGTCAGCGCGAGGACTGGTAGCACCCTCCTGTTGCCGTTGCCGTTGCCGTTGCTGTTGCTGTTGCTGTTGCCGTTGCTGTTGCATTGCCGTTGCCCTTCTGTCTGTCATTCCCGAAGGGAATCTGCTGTTGCTGTTGCTGTTGCTGTTGCCGTTGCCGTTGCCGTTGCTGTTGCCGTTGCCGTTGCTGTTGCCGTTGCTGTTGCCGTTGCACTTGCCCTTCTATCTGTCATTCCCGAAGGGAATCTGCTGTTCCGCCTCTACCCTCTCCCTCTGGACAAACGGGGACCCACAACCATGCCAACCATCGCACTCGCGGCAACAGACGACGAAATCCTCCGCTGCTTCCCCGTTCTGCACGAACTGCGCCCACACCTGCTCCAAGCCGACTTCGTCACTCGCATCCGCGCCCAGCAAACCGAGGGCTACCACCTCGCCGCGCTAGAACACGAAGGCACTATCACCACCGTCGCGGGCTTCCGCACCCAGCTGATGCTCGCCACCGGCAAAACCCTCTACGTCGACGACCTCGTCACCCACGCCGCCGCCCGCTCGCTCGGCCATGGCAAAGCGATGCTCCAGTGGCTCATCGAGCACGCCCGCCGCACCGGGTGCAACTCCTTCTCGCTCGACTCCGGCACCCACCGCCACGACGCCCACGCCTTCTACCTCCGCGAGCGCCTCCGCATCTCGAGCTTCCACTTTCACCTCCAACTCTGACGTCTGTCCTTCCTCCTGCCGTTATCGCTAACCTCTGCCGTTGCCTTTCTGTCTGTCATTCCCGAAGGAAATCTGCTTCTGCCTCCCCATTCCGCAAGCCACAATCCGTTAGCACCGTCTAACCTCCCCTCCCGCCGAAGTGCTATCGTTCCACCCACTTGCACTTGCTAACGTCACCCCATGCCGTCCCCCGCCGCAATTGGCCCCCCACCAGAAACCCAAACGGCCGCCCACATCACCTCCACCATCGAAACCTATCTCTCCGAGCATCCCCACTCCCTCCTCCTTGAAGACGGTCGCACCCTCTTCGACCTCCGCGAGACCCAGTACGCCCTTACCTCCGAGCACGACCGCGCTACGCTCCACCTCTGGTCCAGCCACCGCAATCTCGTACGCCGCATCGTCGCCGTCACGCCCCGCGCCGAAGCTCTCCGCCTTACCACCAAGCGCTTCGGCCAGCCGCGTCCGGAGACCCTCGAGCTCACCCCCGACAAGCACCTCCGCACACCCTCAACCCGCGATACCACTCGCCACCGCTACCTCCGTCTCCTCGATCGCACGCTCCTCCGCTCCTTTCCCGGCGAACGCCCAGAAGGCTTCCGCTCCGCCATGGACCTCGAGCGTTCCTTCGGCCCCGGCTACGCCCGCGGAACCCTCACCCGCGGCCTGGAGGCATGGGCCGTCATCGCGGTCAACGCCGCCGAGTCCCAGACCACCATCGACGGCATCCTCACCATCGGCATCCTCTGGCTCCAGCACTGCCGCGATCACGCCGCCCCCACCGCCAGCCGCAAAGGCCGCCTCTACCAGGGACTGCGCATCATCGTCCCCCGCGGAACCGCCGCCACCACACTCTCACGTCTCCCCTGGCTGAACTCCCGCATCGCCAGGTACGAGCTCTATGAGCTCGACGAGCAAACCGAAGATCTCTCCCGCCGCGACCCCGCCGACCACGGCAACCTCACCACCCATCTCCTCCACGCCCCCAACCAGGCCGCCGCCCTCGAGCGCTTCGCCAGCGCCATCCCCCAGATCCTGGCTCTGCTTCCACCCAACACCCCCACCTTCGGCCTCGACTACATGGGATCGCCGTCATCTCGACCGGAGAGGCGGACAGCTCCACCCTCCGTCTCGGAGTGGAGAGACCCCTGTATCTCGTTCTCTCCACAAGCGCCGCCCAATCCGCCAAGCCGAACCGCCACCCCAACCTCCTCCGTAGCTTCGCCGCCGCCCGCGCACCGCAACACCGCACTCGGCAGAACCCCCCACGCCTGCGAGCTCCGCCTCCGCTCCAACACCGAGCTGGCCTTTCTCCTCCATGGTCTCGAGTTCGCCCGCATCCGGTCCGCCTTCGCCGGTCAGTCCTTCAATCGCCAGCTCGAAATTTCCGTCGGCTCCGGCCCCGCCGAGACCCTCCTCCTGCCATCCACCCAAACCCACCTCCGCGAGCTTGTCCGCCACCTCTTCGACCGCCGCCGCGCCGCTCCCGCCGACGCCGCCTACCCCAACACCACGCAGGACCCGCTCTTCCGCACGCAACCCGAGCGCTGGCTCGAAAGCGCTCTCCGCGCCCACCTCCCCGCGCTCGATCCCGACCTCCAACCCGCGCCCGTCTACACCCAGGTCCCCGCCTTTACCGGAGCCGGCAGCAATCTCGACCGCGGCATGCTCGACCTCCTCGCCCTCACGGAAACCAATCGCCTCGCCGTCATCGAGGTAAAGGCCGACGAAGACCTCCACCTCGCTCTGCAGGGTCTCGACTACTGGATCCGCATCCGCCATCACCACCTCGCGCATCCCGAGCCCACCTCCGGCGCACTTACCGGCGTCAGCGACCTACAGCACCACGGCTACTTTCCCCACACCCGCCTCTCCCCCGACCCGCCGCAACTCTTCCTGGTCGCCCCCGCCCTCCACATCCATCCCGCCACCGAGACCATCCTCCGCCATCTCGACCTCCGCGTCCCCTGGACCCTGATCGCCCTCGACGAACGCTGGCGCACCCGCATCAAGCCCATCTGGAGAAAACGCAGCTCCGACAGCGAGCCCACCCTTGGCCCAGGAAAGTACTTACACCGTATGTACAATGAAAGTGCAGTGGCATTCGAATGAGATCACGGCAACCTGTCCCACGTCGCGCGCCATAACATCACCCGTGCAGAAACGAAGCAGGCACTCGTGGGCCACACGATCGATCTCGGCTGGCAGACCTTTGAAGACGAAGAGAGACTCGTGCAAGTTGGGCAAACCCAATCAGGCCGCGTTCTCACCGTCGTCACCACTTGGCGTGGAGAAAGCGTCAGAGTGGTGACAGCCTTCGACGCTTTCCCGGCTTCCGGCGCCTGTTCCTGAACTCCGTTAGCGGAGAACGTCATGTCTGAAGAAATCACAAAGTTGCCGAAGTTCAAGGACGAGGCCGAAGAGGCCCAATGGTGGTTCGATAACCAGGACATCGTCTTGAAGATGTTCCAGAAGGCCGAAGCGGAAGGCCGTCTCGGCCACGGCACGGTTATGAAGCAGCTCGCGGAAAAGCGTCTCGCCGCAAAGAGCACCACCATCCGACTAGACCCCTCCGACGTCTCCCTAGCCAAGTCACAGGCCCAACGCAAAGGTCTCCGCTACCAGACCTACTTGAAGATGCTCATCCACGAAGCCTCCTCCAGCACAGCACCGAACCATAACGCACCGTCACGGCACGTCTCTCACGAGAATCAACCCCCAAAAGCTCATAACTCCTTACTCATAACTCCTTACTCGCTACCCGTTCTTATTACTGGTCAGTAAACCTCACTAACCGTTCAAGACGCCGCGCCATGCAAAACCTCTACGGGCGTCCTAGACAGCGCATCTCAGAGGGATGTCCTTCCCCACCGGCCAGACATTCCCTTCCCAGTCTTCACTCGAACTTTGGGGCGGCATGGAATCCACCGTCAACCGCGTCGGCGACACCTTCTTCGACCAGCTTCAGCAGTCCGGGCACCTCCACCGCATCGCCCCTGATCTCGAGCTCTTCGCCGCCCTCGGGCTCCGCACCCTCCGCTACCCCCTCCACTGGGAGCGCTTCGCTGCCACCGGCTCCTTCCAGCCCTTCGACGGTCGCCCTCACGGCCATGCAGCGCCTCGGCATCCGTCCCATTGCTGGCCTGGTCCACCACGGCAGCGGCCCCGCCGGAAACTGACCTCCTCGACCCGGACTTTGCCCCCAGGCTCGCCGCCTACGCCCTCCGGATCGCACAGCGCTATCCCTGGATCGACCTCTACACCCCCGTCAACGAGCCTCAGACCACTGCGCGCTTCAGCGGCCTCTACGGCCACTGGTACCCCCACCACCGCACCGTCCGAAGCTACGTCCACGCGCTCGTCCACCAGATCAAGGCCTCTGCCCTCTCCATGCAGGCCATCCGCACCGTCAACCCCGCCGCCCGTCTCGATGCACACCGAAGACGGCGGCAAGACCTGGTCCACCCCGCAGCTCGAAGCCGACCGCCTCTTCCGCGAGCACCGCCGCTGGCTAGGCGTCGATCTCCTCTGCGGCCGCGTCGATCGCCACCATCCCCTCTTCCCGTATCTGCTCGACAACGGCATCCCCGAGCCGGATATCCTCTGGTTCGCCGACAACCCCTGCCCCCCCGACGTCCTCGGCCTCAACTACTACCTCACCAGCGACCGCTTCCTCGACCACCGACCTTGATCTCTACCCCAGGAGCTTCGCCGGCGGAGACACCGGCCGACGAGCCCTTCGTCGACATCGAGGCTCTGCGCGTCTACCCCGAAGGCATCGCCGGTGTCGGCACCATCCTCACCGAAGCCTGGCAGCGCTATCACCTCCCCGTCGCCATTACCGAAGCCCACATCGCCGGCGTCGTGGACGACCAGATCCTCTGGCTCGACCGAGATCTGGCAGGCCGCCCTGGACGCCCGCGCCGACGGTGTCGACGTCGTCGCCGTCACTGTCTGGGCTCTACTCGGCTCCTTCAACTGGTGCCACCTGGTCACCCGCGACACCGGCGCCTACGAGCCCGGCGTCTTCGACCTCAGCAATCCCACCCGCACACCCCAACCCACAAACCTCGCCGCCTTCGCCAGGCAGCTCACAAACGGACACCCCATCCCCTCGCCGGCAAAGCGCGGTTGGTGGAGCCACCCCGACCGCCTCACCTTTCCACCCGTCGTTGCTAAGGACTCGACGGCAAAACAGCTCTGACACGTGTGGTGCGAGACACCCTGAAGCCATACGTCGCACTGCGCTCCATATGCCACATCCGCTTGTACGCTTCATCTCCGCGAAGCGTATCGATCGTCTGCACGCCCTCCCGGGCAGCTTGCTCGACCACGAATGCAAGCAGCAGCGTTCCCGGACTCAGCTCCGCATAGTCCCTGCTGTGAGCATTCAGGTAAAGATACTGCGTTCGCGTCGGCCGAAAAGGCGGGTCGATCAGAGAATAAAGCACTCCAATCACCTCATCCTTAAGCCGGAGCGAGCACAGCCGCAGCATGTCAGCCTCCAGCAGCGAGGGCAGCGCTTCGCGATGCCACGCCGGCACGCGCTCGTCGGTCAGAACACCCGGTTCGCCACGGCTCTTCCAGCGTTCCGTGTGCAGCCGCTGCAACGTATCAAAGCTCTCCTCCACCTCGGACGCATTCGCGACCCGCAGGTCCAGCCTGCCGACCTGCACTGCGTGGCTGCGGTAGTACGTCACATTGCGCCGAATCTTCTGCGGCAGCTCCGCTATCGCGACGGCCGGCATTCGCCAGCAGCCCTCCGCTTCGAATCGGCATCCATCGGGACCGTCAAATGCCTCCATCAGCTTCGACTGCGGCCGCAGCTGAGAGACCGTCAGCACGTCCCACCCCGGCTCACCCAGCAGCTGATCGAGCCCGGCGCGTACCTCCTCGCGAGTGCAACCGGGCGAGAACACCCCATCGAGATAATCTGACGTCCCCACGCCCAACAGCAGCATCTGCCGCTCTCCCGTGCTCGGCTCCAGATAGACATAAAACGGCAACAATCCAACCAGCGCCCCATCGCGCCGAAGCGTCACAACGCGCAGATCCGGCTGCCCAAACTGCCGCCACCACGGCAGCAGCCACTCCGGGCTCTGAAATGGAGTCGCATGCGGGTCTTCGCGCCACACCCCCCGCCACTCCGGTGCAAGTCGCTCAAGCTCCTCCGTCGTTCGGATCCAACCGCACTCGACACCTTCAGGCATAGCTCCTCTTTCCTTGCTTCGCCCCGTGCATCGCCGCGTACAGATCGAAGTACCGCTGCACCATCCGCTCCTTCCCAAAGCGCCGTTCCGCCGCAGCACGGCAACGCTCGGGAAGAATCTCATCCACTTTGCGAATCGCCCCCGCCATCTCCCCCACGTTGTTCACCAGAAATCCCGTCACCCCGTCTTCCACAATCTCCGGTAACGCGCCCGATCCGTACGCAATCACCGGCGTTCCCGCCGCTATCGCCTCCATGGCAACCAGCGAGCTCGTCTCCGGAGCCAGCGTCGGATGCAGCAGACATTTCGCCCGCCCGAGCAAATCCTGACGATCCGAAGGCGCAACCGGACCCAGAAACTCGTGCCGGCCATCCAGCAGAAGAGGCGCTATCTTCTCCGCAAAATACCGCCTGTGCTCCTCATACGGAAACACCCGTCCCCCCAGCAGCACACGCATACCTGCGAGCGAGCCCGCCTCCAACGCCGCATGCGCGTTCTTCTCCGGACAGATCCGCCCCAGCACCAGGGCGAAATCCTCTTTCGGACGCTTCGTAAAGGGCGGCAAAGCCACCCCATTCTCCACCACCGTGACCTCCCCCATACCGGCCGGACACGAGCTCCGCTGCATCTCCGACACACAACAAAACTGCACCCCGCGCCGCATCTTCGTCTTCCATATCTCCGGCCCATACCACGGGATCGGCAGATGCAGCGTCACCAGCACTGGGATCTCCGCCGGCAGGGTGTACTCGGCAAAGTCAAGCCCGTGCATGTGGATCAGATCGACCGGATACGACCGCAGCGCACGGTCGATAGCCGCTTGAAACTGCTTCCTGCACCACAAGCGATCCGCCCCATCCAGCACCTCGTGACGCGGCAGCGGAATCCCGAACAGCTCACCCGCCGGCGTCGACTCCTCACACGCCACCACCAGCGATCGATGTCCCCGCACGGCAAGCGCCTCATCCAGATCGCTCAACACCTGCTCCGCCCCACCCACCGCGCAACGCCCCACCGGCGCAAACGGAAACGCCACATTAAGAACCGTCATCGACATCTCAAAGCCGCCATCATCTCGACCGAAGCAACGAACAGCTCAATCGTTCGTCGTGCACTGGAGAGACCCCTGTATCTCGCCGCCCCGCCCCAAACTCCCATCTTCATCCCACAAGCTCCCCTGAAAGCTCGCGCTCCAACGCGCTCTCCGCTTCCGCCGCCAAAGCGCAAAAACGCTCCGACCTCATCCCCCACGGAAACGAGTCATACAACACCTGCCCCGCACGGGGCGGCCTGCGGAAGTCATACTCCGGCGCAACCCGAAACATCTCGCACTCCGTCCGAAACTGCCGCAGCGTCTCCGCCTGGCTCGTAAAGCAATCCATCATCGCCTGCTTGCGCGCCCGCTCCACCGGCGAAAGACAATATGTAACCGTCTGCGTCCGCGCCGAATCCGCCGGAAAAGATCCCGTCGCCATCCCCTCCGGACCCGCGTGGTAAAACGCAGCTTCGATCACCATCGGCACCTCGACGCCCGCCCGCCTCCGCAGCTCCACAGCGCCCCGCACCGCAAACGCGCACGCATCATGGTCCGGATGCCCACCCTCATACGGATGCGTGAACACCACCTCCGGCCGCCACCTCTCCAGCAGCTGGCCGATCCGCTGCACGAGAGGCAATAGCCGAAGACTCGCCTCCTGATCCGGCACGCCCAGACACTCTCGACTCACATCTGCCACACCCGCAACTGCCAGCGCCCGGCTCAACTCCGCCTCCCGCGCCAGGCGGTACTCCGCCAGCGATCCGAACCCATGCGCCCGGCTGTCCACTTCATTCACCGGAGCCCCATCCGTCACATGCAGGAGGTGCGCCCCAGCGAACCGCCCCAACCGCGCCCCCAGCGCAATCACCTCATCATCGGGATGCGCAAACACAACCAGCGCCCGCGGCATCCCCGCAGAGTCGCTCTCCGGCGCCGTAGCCCTCGCGAATATCTCCTCCACCGGCAAAACGCTGGCCCCCGCCCATCTTCGGCGCGTTCTCTGAGCCGTGAGATGCAAGGGAATCCGCCCAAGCTGCCACGCGCCCCTCCAGACGCCTTTTCTCTCATCGCGGCCGCCGCTTTCACCTCGAACTCGATAACGTCCAGCAATTCAAGATTTCCCCGGCGAACGCCGCGCAGCCGTAATAAGATTCCTCTCCTATGGACAACACTCCCGAGGTGCGGTTCGCGCTCAGCGATACCGGCTCCACCCCCGACCAGATCCAGGCCCTCACCCAGGACCTTTCCACCGACCTCCGCCGCGAGATCGGCATCCGCTCCACCTTGGCCGAAGATACCGCGGAGCCCGGGTCAGGATTCCGCGGCGATGCCATGGCCATCGGAACCCTCGCCGTGCAGGTCATCTCCAGCAGCGCCGCCGCTGCACTCATCAATCTCCTGTCGGCCTACTTCTCCCGCAAACCCCACCTCTCCGTCGAGATCAAACGCAGCTCCGGAGAGACCCTCACCGTCACCGCCGATAACACCAGCCCGAAATCCTTTGAAGCCACACTCGAAAAGCTGCGCCACTTTCTCCCGGAGTAGCTCATGGCCGGCAATTTCTACGCCGTTCTCATCGGCAACCGTGAGTTCCCCAGCGAGCCGGGCCTCCCCGCCCTGCGCTGCCCGCTGAACGACGTCAAGGGCATGGCGGAGCTTCTCCGCGCCGAGCAGCATGGCCCCTACCAGGTCTCGGTCCTCGAAGACGAAGAACACCACGTCGTCCACCGTGAGATCTACCGCGCTCTCAAGCGTGCCGGCCGCGAAGATCGCGTCCTCATCTACTACGCCGGACACGGCAAACTCAGTGAAGACGATGGCAGTCTCTATCTAGCCACGCGGAACACCCAACTCGACTATCTTCCCGCTACCTCGTGGCCGCCGCCGATGTCATGAAATTCATGAACACCTCAGCGTCCAGGCAGCTCATCTTCATCCTCGACTGCTGTTACAGCGGAGCCGTCGATAAGCTCCTCTCCGGCAGCGTCTTCCGCGGCGAAATCGCCGATCAGATCGCCGGCAACTTTCGCGGAGCCGGCGGCAGCGGCAGCTACATCCTCACCGCCTCCACCAGCCTCCAGCGCGCAGAAGAGCGCGAAGGCGACGAGAACGGTCTGCTTACCAAGCACCTCATCGCCGGAATCCGCGACGGCCGCGCCGACCGGGATGATGACGGCCTCATCTCCATGCACGAGCTCACCCAGTACGTGCAGGATCAGGTCCGCTCCGAAGGCCGCCAGACCCCCCTCTGCTACACCCTCCGCGAAGAAGACGGCGGCATCATCATCGCCAAAACCGGCAAAGCCGCCCGTGCCCGCAAGCTCGCCGAACTCCTCGCCGAAATCTACGCCACCGCCGCCGCACACCGCGCCTCCCTCCGCACCGTCCGCTCCGCCCTCACGCTTCTGGTCCCCGAGCCGGCCGCCTCCATCGAAGACAAGGCCCTCTGCAGCCAGTTCGTCGACCGGCTCCACCTCGCCATCCGCGACAGCCACCAGTTCATCGAGGTCCTCGAAGACGCGCCCGCAATCGTCTCCCGTATAACCCTTGCCGCCACGCACCTTCAGCGCCGCCGCGGAGCAACAGCGTGACGAGGCACGGCAGCAATTGCAGACCGCAGTGGAGCAGCAGGAGACCGTCGCGCTGAGGACGAAACCACATCAAATTGCTCCGCGAAGCCAACACAAACGCATCGCAGATGGCCGGGCAAATCGACAGCCTTCGGTCGCAACTCCAAGACTTCAAGGTGCAACGCGAGAAGAAAACGTGCCGTCCAAAAAGCCGCTGAGAAGGAGCTGCAACTACGCCTTGCCGAACGGCAACGCCGATTTACAAAACTCGAAGCTCAATTGCAGGTGGACCCCCATGAGCTAGAGGTTCGAAACATTGAACTCTACAAGGAGGCCGAACGTCTGACCCGGGAGCTTGCCGCAGAGCGCGGACAAAAAGGACCTGGAAACCGAGCTCCACTCAGTCGCAGAATCATCGCGGAATCCAACGCAACCATCGAAAAGCTGACCCACCAAGCTAAGCAGGAGCGATCCAAAAAAGCAGCCCTCAGAGATGCCGCTGAGGCCGCAAGCATCCAGGCGGAGATTGCGCAGGCTGCACCGGATCAAGTACGTCAGCGCGAGGCCGTAGCAGAAAAACTGCGTCAGCCGGAAGGTCCGTTCCATGCAGCCAACAAACCTGAAAAGGATCGGGCTGTCCTCACAAACTTAGATAAGGTGAAGGAACGTCCTGGCAGTCCTCAGAAAGTTCAGCAGCGCCCCCGCCCTCTACATTCACCCCGACATCCCAAGCGACAAGTTAGCCAACGCATCTGCGAAGTGCAAGGTAGTCAGTTCAGACATCCTCGCGCTCCTCGACAATACTGTTTTCGGTTCAGCAAAAGACTGTCTCCTCTTTGGGGACGACAGGATCTACTGGCATGATGTGACACACTCTGGGATGCTGCGCTACGCCGAAATCGACCCGGCTTCAATCCGTCCCGACGGCGGGTCCGCCCTCTACGTGAACGGTCACCTGCTCCACGTCTCGACAGGATCAAAGGACAGCAGCGCCGTTGTGGCTACTCTCCTCAAAGTGCTGGTCGTTTCTGCTCGATAGGGGGGCGTCCTCACGTCGCCGTCCCAGCTGTTCGGGCTGAGCCCGGCACATAATAGCCTGGGCGAAGCCCCAGGTGGCAGACGAAATATCCGACAGGGCTGAAAGCCCGGCAAAAAAGGCACAGGCTACGCCTTCAGGCGGGAAGATCGTACAACCACATTCCTCAGTTGAACCCCACACCCATCGCCTCCAGCGATTCACTCGCCTCCGCCGGAGCCCCGCCCTCCGCCCGCCCCGCAAAGAACTCCTCCACCGCATCGAGCACCGCCGCCCCCGCTCTTCGCCTCAAAGATCGACCGCCGCAGCCCCGCCCCACCCGGAACTCCGTGCGTAAACCAGCTCGCAAACTGCTTCATCTTGCCCACGCAGTCCCGCTCCACCGACTTGTTCGGAACCCCGCCCAGCACCGACCCAGCCCCGCGCTCCTCCGCCGAAACCTCATCCACCAGCATCCCGAAGTACGTCCGGATCATCCGGTACCGGTCCTCGCCCGTCGGCTCGTCGTACCGCGCCCGTCGCCGTGTACTGCGCAATCTGCCGGAAGATCCACGGATTCGCCGGCGCCGTCCGCCCGATCATCACCGCATCGCACCCCGTCGCGTCCACCATCGCCGCCGCATCCTCCGGCGTCCGCACATCCCCGTTTCCGATCACCGGGATCCCGACCGCATCCTTCACCGCCGCAATCCACTCCCACCGCGCCTGCCCGGTATAGCCGTCCTCCCGCGTCCGTGCATGCAGCGCCACCGCATTCAGACCGCACTCCTCCGCCATCCGCGCCAGCTCCACGCAGACAATATGCGAGTCGTTCCACCCCATCCGAAACTTCACCGTAAACGGAATCCGAACCGCCGCCCGCACCCGCTCAAAGATCACCTTGATCAGCGGCAAGTCCTTCAGCAGCCCCGACCCCCCGTTGCACGCCACCACCCGCTTCGCCGGACACCCCAGGTTCAGATCGACGACATCAAACCCCGCGTCCTCCACGATCCGCGCCGACTCCGCCAGCGTCTCCGGATTCGACCCAAACAGCTGCGCCGAGATCGGGTGCTCGTCGTCGTAGTACGTCAGGTAGCGCTTGCGCTTCGGTCTCCCGCATCCGGCTCAGCCCGTCGGCCGACGTGAACTCCGTCATGATCAGCCCGCATCCCGAGCGCTCGTTTGAAAGCTCCGTCTCGACACCGGCGCCCACCACGCCTCCACCATCCTCCTGACCACGCATTCACCACGCCGCGACCATGGCTAACCGTGGAGAACATGCTGGCGTTCTTGATAAACCGCCGAAACACCGTGTCCGTCACCCCTGCCATCGGAGCCAGCACCGTAGCCGGCGCAACTTCAATGTTTCCAACAACAAAGCTCGCCGGCACACGCGTCCGCTCCGGCATCGGATGCTCCACCGGATCGTCCCACCGCTTCTGCTCAAGCGTATACCGCTTCTTCATCGCCCTCAAACAGAGATGGCCTCCGCTTCGCGGAGGCCATCTCGCTCAAACTACATAAGTTACTTGCGCTGCGGCCGCTGCCTTGCCCGCATCCGACTTGGCAAACTTCTGCCGGAACCGCTCCACACGGCCAGCCGTATCGATCAGCTTCTGCTTGCCCGTGAAAAACGGGTGGCAGGCGGAGCAGATTTCCAGCACAATATCGCCCTTGTGTGTTGAACGCGTTTTGAAGTTCGTCCCGCAGGCGCACTTCACGGTGATGTCTTCGTACTTCGGGTGAATTCCTTCCTTCGGCATAACTCGAATCCTCTCAATCTGTTAACGCCTGCCGAGATCGCGGACCGCTTGCGGGTGGCCAGACTCACACTCACATCGGTTTTCCTGTCGCGTCTCCCGGCTCACACCAGCCTTTCGGCGGTATGCGGCGCTTTCCTCAGTCTACGTTGGATTCCCACACGGGGCAATCGGATTCATCCCGCCCGGTACAGCCCCACCCTGCGATACTGGAGCTCACCCCATGCCAGAAACCTGCCCCATCTGTGAAGGCTCCGGCTTCCAGCTCGTCGAAACCGGCGGCCTGCGATATGCGCAGGACTGTACCTGCCGCATCGAGCGCCGGGCCGACCGTGTCTCGCAACACGCCCGCATCCCGCCCCGCTATGCAGATTCCACACTGGACACCTACGATTACAGCTTCGCCGAAAACCTCTCGGCGGCCTTTCTGGTGGCGCACCGCTTTGCCACCGGCTATCCCGCTGAAACGGCTGGCCGAGGCATCCTCTTCACCGGTCCGCCCGGCCTCGGCAAGACTCACCTCGCCGTCAGCATCCTCAAGTACGTCATCACCCACCGCGGCGCCACGGGGTTCTACTGGGAGCACAAGGAGCTGCTGGACAAGGTTCGCTCTTTCTATGACAAGCCGATTGCCGGTGCCGAAGACAAGCTGCTCCGATCTCTCATCTCCTGCGACCTGCTCGTCCTCGACGATCTCGGTGACATGACCCCGAGCGACTGGAGCTGGGACACCACCTCCTACGTCCTGAACAGCCGCTACAACGAGAACCGGTCCACCATCATCACCACCAACCTGCCCAACGAGGCGAACTTTCAGGCTCGCGAGGGCGAGGAGACCAGCCAGCGGGCTGGGGTGCGGCGCGCGATGCGCCGGGAGACCCTCGGCGATCGCATCGGGGAGCGTATGCGGTCACGCCTGCAGGAGATGTGCGTTGTGGTCGAGATGCAGGGCCAGGACTTCCGCCAGCGGGTAAAGCGCGCCAGCTTCGGCTGAGCTTCGCCGCCCAAATGCAGGCGAACCGCGCCCGCCCCTCAGATCCAGATCGAGGTCGCTACCAGCGACAACGCGGCCACTGCGATCATAGCCCTGTACCAGAGCTCTCCTTTGGAGAGCGGGCTCCGCTCGCACTCCCCGACGCGTTCCCCGACGGAGCGGTCCGTCGGCACCCCAGGTAAAATCCCACTGCCACCAACTCTGCTTGGCTGCTCCATCGTCCTTCTCCGGCGTGCGTAGTAGACATAACGCGATCTTGCCGCAGTTGGTTGCGTTCCGGTGTCAATAAATCGAGAACATTGATGGTGCGGGAATCACATTCAGCACACCGGCGCAGCCCCCCGCTCCCTCCGCCGGGTATTAGTCCGGCGATATAGAATCGCGCACACGATGAGTCAGTCTCAAAGCAATCTTCCTTCGCAAGATCCTGCCCCGCGTCAGGACGGATCCGCCCGCGGCTCCGAGGCCCTGTTCACACCCGTCTCGTCTCCGGCGCGCAAGGAAAGCTATGCCGTGTGGGGAGCGGCCGGTCTCATTGTCCTGGCGGTTGTAATCGGCCTCATTCTGGCTGGCCGTCATCATCGTCCTGGCCCAGCCAACACGGCTCTTCCGCTCGATGGCTATGCCGCCAATCTGCCGATCACGGGTGCAGCCATGAGCGAATCCACGAGTCTCTCCGGCGGAAAATCCACTTTCATCGACGGTCACATCCGCAACACGGGCACAAAAACAGTGACGGCAGCTACGGTACAGGTCTTCTTCCGCAACGAAGAGAACATGCCGCCACAGATTGAGACCCTGCCCCTGTCGCTGATCCGGACCCGCCAGCCGTATATCGATACGGAGCCGATCTCAGCCGATCCGATCGAGCCGGGCGAGGACCGTGAGTTCCGCCTGATCTTTGAAACCATCCCGGGCAACTGGAACATACAACTCCCCGAGATTCACATCGTTAGCGTCAAGACTCGGTAGCTCCGCTGCGCCTCCCGCAAAGACCCCGCAATAGTTACCGGACCCGGAAAAAATTACTGGCGCAAACCACCCAAGGCTGGTTTTGGGCCTTTTCCGGATTCCTCACCAAGTAAGGGAATGCCAAGACTTAGCTCTCCCCTTAGAGTTTGGCCATCTGCCTGCTCTATAGGAAGACGTGATGTACTGCGATTCTGTTCAAGAGCAAGATCAACTGCCCAAAGAGTTCTAAGGAGCAAAGCAATGACAAAGGCCAATCACAAATTTGCACTCTCCGCCGCGTTGCTGCTGAGCGGAGTTCTGGTACTCCCGGCGATGGCTCAGACGAGCCAGACCCCCCAGTCGAACGATCCCGCCGCCGCCAGCACCAGCAGCACGATGAACCCGAACGACAGCTCGACCTACGCCACCGGCAAGCCGTTGGAGATGCAGTCCAAGGAGGGCTTCTGGGGTCACGTCAACCCGTTCGCCCGTAAGAAGTGGGTCAACCGGCAGATCACCCCGATCAAGGACCGCACCAACGAACTCGACCAACTTCAGGCCAAGAACCGTAACGACATCCATGACGTAGACAGCCGCGCGCAGGCAGGAATCAGCAAGGCGAACTCGGCCGCAGCTCTCGCCGATCAGCATGCTCAGGACGCTGCGAATCGCGCGAACACGGCGAATACGCTTGCAGGAAACGCCAGCAGCCGTACCGACGCTCTTCACGGAACCGTCAGCAATCTGGATCAGTACCAGGAGGTAAGCTCTACGACTGTGCCGTTTGTTGCGGGCCATACAGCTCTCGGCAAGACTGCTAAGTCCGATCTGGACGATGTAGCCACCAAGCTTGGCGCCGAAAAGGGCTACATCATTGAGGTCCAGGGATACAGCCGCTCCGGCGTGCAGACCTCGCAGGCGATGGCCGACTCGGTTGTCCGCTACCTCGTCACCGAGCACCAGGTTCCCGTCTACCGCATCTACAAGAGCGGCCTCGGCAAGAACACCGCCAAGGCGGATGAGGGCGAGAAGCCCCTCACCAATGGCGTTCGTGTGACGCTGCTGCATAACAGCCTGGCCACGATGGACAGCACAACCGCCAACAACTCCACAACCGCCCCGCGCAGCACCGGCGTAAGCAACCCGCCCACAAACCAGTAAGGCGGAAGTAGCCCTCCCAGGGTGGTGTGTCCTACCACCCGCAAGTTTGCCGAGACAGCGACATAAGAGCGCACTCGCAAAACACTCTCCTAACCAGAGAGAACCAAGGCAGATTGGCCCCTCCTGCGAGGGGCCGTTTTTTTTTGTGTGAGAGGCTATGCCCGCATCGTCCGTTCAGTCTTTAGCGTAATGATGCTCCGTTCTTCCCTCGGACTGGAGGTGAGGAGTGGTGCGTGTCGCATAAGTGCCCAGGAAAATGACTACATCCTTCGGGCAGCTGTCGATCAGACCTCTTCCTCGCGTTCCGGTGCTGGAACGGCCACCGCGCTATGAACTCGCAGCAGTTCTTCCAGAATCGGCCGGAGTCTGTCCAATCGCAGCGCATTGGCGCCGTCACTCTTGGCGCAAGCCGGGTCGTCATGCACCTCGAGGAAGACACCATCCACACCCGCGGCCACGGCAGCCCGCGCCAGCACCGGAATAAACTCCGGCTGCGCCGCCGCTGACCCCGTCCCCAGCACTCGGCGTCTGCACGGAGTGGGTCCCATCGAAGATCACCGGCGCGAACGCTCGCATCACCGGCAGTGAGCGCATGTCCACGACAAGATTGTTGTAGCCAAAGCTGGCTCCACGCTCCGTGAGGCAGACCCGCTCATTGCCGCTCTCGCGGATCTTCTCAACCGCGTGCCGCATATCCCAGGGCGCGACAAACTGGCCCTTCTTCACGTTGATCGCTCGTCCCGTCTTCGCCGCGGCAATCAGCAGGTCGGTCTGACGGCACAAAAACGCCGGAATCTGCAGAACCGCTTCCGCATCGCCCAACCAATCGGAGAGCCGTGCGCAATCCTCCGGCGTGTGCACATCCGTCAGAACCGGCAACCCCGTACTTTTCGCGATCTCGCGAAGGATGCGTGCCCCCTCTTCCAAACCAGGTCCGCGAAAACTCCTGATCGATGTCCGATTGGCCTTGTCGTAGCTCGCCTTGAAGACGTACGGCATATGGAGGTCCGACGCGATACGCTGGATTGCGTCCGCCATCGTGTGAGCGTGCGCCTCGGATTCGATGACACACGGGCCGCCAATCAGGAACAGCCGTCCCCCGCCCACCTCTACCGCCGCAGGTCCACTTCCAATCAGAAAAGATCCCATCACATCGCCATTCAACACGTGGAGAGCATAATCCGCAAACGCGATGCGGAGAACGGACCGATATGGCGCAACGAGAGTTCGCGGTCTTTAGAATAGAAAGTGTGGGGATTAATGGAGGGTGCCGGCAGAGCACTCAAGGGTGGCGGCTGCGAACCTGCGACCAGGCTTGGTACGCACCTAAGCTGCTTGCTTTGAATATTTTGCACAAATCAGACGGGGGAGAGCTCGGGCACGCTACTCTTTTAAAGACTGCCCCAGGCTCGAGAGCATAAGCGTCAGGAACGACAGGCCACGCCGGCTGTCCTCACTGTTGACCCGGCGGATCAACTTGAAGAGGCTAGGCGGCTTCCCCTCGCGCTTGTGTTCGAGCGCGGCAATGTCCAGAGCGTTCGCGAGGCAGTTCAGCACCTCCGGGTCCAGCGTGGTGAGGATCTTTGCGAACGAGAGGATGTTGCGCATGCCCGCAACGCCCTCCGGCAGCTTGGCATACTCCGCGAGTTTGCCGGCAATCGTATCCTTCGCGCCGATCAGGCCGTGAACCGCGTCGAGAATGCCCTCATCGTGAGCCGCCTGCAGAACGTCCCAGGCGACCAGCGTCGCCTCTCCGTGCTCGATCGGAGCGCTTGAGAGCCGCCGCTCGAGCTCCAGCTTTGGATCCACGGGGTTGGGTTTGAATGCTATCGGGTTTGCCATGGAGCTCCTGATCTTGGTTGCAACGAAAACTGCGGAGGTTACGAGTACTAAATGGTCGTTGATTTGATCTGGACGAGCTTGTCGCCGGGCCCGGTGCCGGGAAGGTAGTAATCCTCTCTCGCCCACTTCCGTTCTACCTCGACGCCGGGCTGCGGCGTGCGCTTGCCGTAGCGGAAGTTCTGGCGCGGCAGCGGGTTCTCGCCCTGTTCCGGCAGCAGCGTTCATCTGGACTGCCGTCTCCTTGAAGGCCGGCGTATGCGTGGCGCGGTCCGTGTGACTGCTGGTCAGCTTGTTGACCGGCTCCTTGGTCGAGTTCATCGGCATGTAAAGCTGCTTGCCCTTGACGCGGTCGGTCACCAGCACCTGCACCTTGACCTGCCCGTACGGCGACTTCAGCTGCACGTGGCGTCCGCTCGTGATTCCGCGCTCGGCCGCCAGCTCCGGCGAGACCTCGACAAAGGTGCGCGGCGTAATCGTCCTTGATCCCCTGCGAGCGGTAGGTCATGCTGCCCTGCTCGAAGTGCTCCAGCAGGCGGCCGTTGTTCAGGTGCAGGTCGAACATCTCAGACATCTCCTCTGAGGGCGGGAGATACTCGAGCGGGATGGAGCTCGCCTTGCCATCAGGGAAGGGAAACTTGTCCTTGAACAGCAGCGGCGTGTCGGTGCCATCCTGCATGAACTGGCCATTGCAGGCTCTTGTAGCCTTCCAGCCGCTCGTAGGTAACTCCGGCAAACAGCGGAGTCAGCCGCGCGACCTCGTCCATGACGTCGGAAGGATGTTTGTAGTCCATCCACCCGCGCCGCCAAGCTTGTTCGCGATCAGCTGAATGATCTCCCAGTCCGGCTTCGATTCGCCCAGCGGCTCGAGCGCTTTGTACAGCCGCTGGATGCGGCGCTCCGTGCTGGTGAAGGTGCCCTCTTTTTCGAGCGATGGACTTGCCGGCAGAACCAGGTCGGCATACGCGGCGGTCTCGGAGAAGTTCACGTCCTGGACGACCAGGAAGTCGAGCATGCGCAGAGCGCCTCGCCGACGTCGTTTGCGTTCGAGTCCGACGTGATCGTGTCCTCGCCCTTGATGTAAAGCACCTTCAGCTTGCCCTGCTTGATCGCCTCGATCATCTCGTGATTGTCGAGACCCTTCTTGGTCGGCAGCGTCACGCCCCAGTCGGCCTCGAACTTGCGCCGGACCTCCTCGTCGTCCACATGCTGGTAGCCGGAGTAGAC
Organism: uncultured Acidobacteriaceae bacterium; assembly: GCA_963778445.1. Lineage (GTDB taxonomy): Bacteria > Acidobacteriota > Terriglobia > Terriglobales > Acidobacteriaceae > Edaphobacter. The sequence goes on from CAVZUG010000001.1 coordinate 1,669,105, forward strand.
GTTCGGCATCGATCCGAAGTCGCTCGCGCCCTGCACATTGTTGTGTCCGCGCAGCGGATACGCGCCGGTGCCGGGGCGCATGTAGTTGCCCGTCAGCAGCAGCAGGTTCGAGATGGCGGTGGAGGTATCCGATCCGCCGCAGTGCTGCGTCACGCCCATGGCCCACAGGATGCAGACCGCTGTCCGCCGCTGCGATCTCCTTGGCGACCGTGATCAGCGTCTCCCGCGGGATGCCGGTGACCTTCTCCGCGTACTCCAGCGTGAACGGCTCGAGCGATGCCTTGTACTCGTCAAAGTGATTCACCCAGCTGCTCGACGAAGTCCATCTTCGCGAGGCCGTTGTCGATGATGTACTTCGGCTGACCGCGGAGAGCCAGACCGCGTCCGTCGAGGGATTCGGGCGCATGAAGATGTCCGCGCGCTCCGCCATCTCGTGCTTGCGCAGGTCGGCGACAATCAGCCGCTGGCCGCGATGCTTGTGCGACCGCTTGATCCGCGTGGCCAGCACGGGATGGCTCTCCGACGTGTTCGAGCCCACGATCACCACCAGCGCGGCCTTCTCGATATCCGCGATCGAGCCGGAGTCGCCGCCGTACCCCACCGTGCGCTGCAGGCCCATGCGTGGCCGGCGTCTGGCAGTAGCGGCTGCAGTTGTCGATGTTGTTGGTGCCGATCACGGCGCGCGCGAGCTTCTGCATCAGGTAGCTCTCTTCGTTCGTGCACTTCGACGAGGCGATAAAGGCCAGCGCATCCGGGCCATGTTCCTTCTTGATCGTCGTAAACTTTTCCGCGATGAGGTCCAGCGCCTCGTCCCACGTGATCTCGACGAAAGTGTCGCCCTTGCGCAGCAGCGGCTTGGTCAGGCGGTCGTCGGAGTTGATGAAGTCCCAGGCAAACTTGCCCTTCACGCAGGTCGAGATGCCGTTCGCCGGCCCGTGCATCGGCTCGATCTTCAGGATGTGCCGGTCGCGCGTCCACACATCGAAGCTGCACCCGACGCCGCAGTAGGTGCAGACGGTCTTGGTGCGCTTCACCCGCTCGTTGCGCATCTCCGCTTCCATCTCGGAGAGCGCAAGGATCGGGCCGTATCCGGTGTTCGGCTCGACTGCCTTGACCACCTCGATCATGTCGTTCGAGCACCTTCGCGGGCAGGTTCGGTCAGGTAGCCCGCATGGCCCAGCATCGACTTCTCCATCAGCGCATTGCACGGGACATACCGTGACGCAGTGCCCGCAGCTGACGCAGCTCGAGCCCTCGATCGTCTCGCCGCCATCCCACAGACACGCGCGGATGGTCGACTCTCCCAGTTGATCGACAGCGTCTCGTTCACCTGCACGTTCTGGCAGCTCTCGACGCAGCGGCCGCACAGGATGCACTGGTCCGGATCGTAGCGGTAGAACGGGTTCGAGATGGTCCTGTCGCATACGGCTTCTGCACGGTAGGGCCGCGCCTGGTGCTTCACATCCAGGTCCGCCGTCGTGTTGTGAACCGTGCAGTTCTGATTGTTGTTGTCGCAGACCGTGCAGTACAGCTCATGGTTCTGCAGGATGCGATCAAACGCCTCGCGCTGCGCAATGTCCACGCGTTGGCCTTCGGTCAGCACCTCCATGCCGGGCGAAACCGGTGTCGCGCAGGCGCGCACGAGCCTGCCCGCCAACCTCCACCATGCACGTATCGCAGGTCTCGATGGGTCCCATCTGCTGCAGATAACAGACCTGCGGCACCTTCTTCGAGGCTGTCCGGTCGGCGATCCGGTTCAGCGCGTCGATCAGCATCTCGCCGGTGTGCGCCTCAGCCCCCATGCCATTGATGACGACCTGGGTGTTCAGGGTAGTGTCTGGAGGTGTATTCAGCAACGGCTTGGTGGACATAGTTGCTCAGATGCACGCGAGCGTCAGGGACGTTTGCTGCAGTTTGACTACACGAGTGTTCCGGCCTTTTCCCTTTTACCCTGCCGTCCCCTATACGCATCGTAGGAAGCAGGGCTCCGCACGAGACTGAGCCGATATCTGCCAACAGCGGAGACAACCGATGACAAGCAACGCGAACCCCGACCCACGTGAGCTGGGACCCAAGCCCCCCTTCAAAGAACAGAAACAGCAGTACCCCGGCGGCGCACTCTCGCTTGACCCACCACCAGATTACGGAGCAGCCAGCTACACCGGTCACGGCCGGCTTCTCGATCGCGTGGCCATCATCACCGGCGGAGACTCCGGAATCGGCCGTGCCGTTGCCATCGCCTTCGCGAAGGAGGGCGCGGACCTCGTCATTAGCTACCTTCCCGAAGAGCAGGCCGATGCCGAGTCCGTGGCCGAGATCATCGAGAAGACGGGCCGCAAAGCGCTCTGTCTTCCGGGTGACATCGGAGATCCCGCATACGCACGCTCGCTTGTCTCGGCCGCCACCCAGCGCCTGGGCCGCCTAGATATCGTAGTGAATAACGCCGGCTTCCAGATGGTTCGGGAGAAGATCGAAGATGTCAGCCCGGAGGAACTGGACCATACGTTTCGAACCAACGTCTACGGCACGTTCTTTCTGACCCAGGCAGCACTTCCTGTCCTCAAGCCAGGCGCCAGCATCATCAACACGACGTCCATCGAGTCGTTTACGCCTGCTGAGGGTCTGCTCGCCTACGCCGCAACCAAGGCGGCCATTGCAAACCTCACCAAGAGCATGGCCAAGCTGGCCTCCAAGCAAGGCGTTCGCGTCAACGGCGTCGCACCCGGTCCAGTCTGGACACCGTTGATCCCGGCCACGATGCCCGCCGAAAAAGTCGCAAAATTCGGTGAGAACACGCTCTTCAGCCGTCCCGCGCAGCCCGTCGAACTGGCCCGAGTCTTTGTCTTTCTTGCGAGCGAAGATGCCAGCTACGTCTCGGGCGAGATCTATGGAGCAACCGGCGGCAGAACGCCACTATAGACCGTATGCCGCGTACGTTGAAGCAAACGCCCGTTCCCACGCCCGCTGCGGCCTCGCCAGTCGAGGCCCCGGCGGATCTGGGGCAGATTCGCATCGGCATCTCCGGCTGGCGGTACAAGGGTTGGCGTGGCATCTTCTACCCGCCGGGACTGCAGCAGCGCCGTGAGCTCGAGTTCGCCTCGCAGACCTTCAACACGATCGAGATCAATGGGACCTTCTACTCGCTCCAGCACCACACCAGCTTTCAACGATGGGCCGCCGAGACTCCGGACGACTTTGTGTTTTCAATCAAAGGCTCGCGCTTTATAACGCACATGAAGAAGCTGCGCGGGGTCGACCAGGCGTTCGCGAATCTGCTCGCCAGCGGTCTGCTCGCGCTCGGTCCTAAGCTTGGTCCGATTCTGTGGCAGTTCCCGCCCCAGATGCGCTTCGACCAGGATCGCTTTGCCAGCTTCTTCCGCATGCTGCCGCGGACCACGGCTGAAGCTGCAGAGCTGGCGAAGAGATGCGACGAACGCATGCTTCCTCGCTCGATTCTGGAAGCTGCGGTAGACATACCTCTGCGGCACACCGTCGAGATCCGCCATGAGAGCTTCGCGACGCCCGAATTTATTGATCTATTACGCGAGCACCACATTGGGCTTACGGTTGCCGATACGCCAGACTGGCCGCTGTTGCTGGACGCGACCTCTTCGCTCGTCTACCTACGCCTGCACGGCTCCGAACAGCTGTATTCCAGCAACTACACTGACGAGGCTCTGGATATCTGGGCGGAACGTATCGTCACGTGGGCTCGCGGGGGAACGCCACCCGAACTCGCGCCAGCCAGGCGCATCAGCTCGGACCCGGCCCCGCCCCAGCCGCGCGATGTCTTCGTCTACTTCGACAATGATGCCAAAGTCCATGCGCCATTCGACGCTCAGAACCTGCAAAAGCGTGTCGATAAGCTCAGGCTTTGCGGCATTTAGCAGGTCCCCGTAAACCGGAGCTCTGTCCCTCCCGGTTCTGGAAAACAATCGAGAACTCCCGTAACATCATCCAGGTGACCCTTGGGCGAGCCGCGGCCCGTGTTGATCCCGGCGACGAGGAACTTTGCAGACCCTAGTAAAAGACACCGGCAGATCAAAGAGCTGGACGCGAGATGTGCGTCGCACAGCCCAACGCGGCAGGGCTGCGCTCGACGCGCAAAGTGGCCTGAGCGCGGGTTGGCTGGTCGTAGTGTTCCTCCTGGCGCTCTTTGCAGTGTTCAGCCGCGAGCCAAGCCTCTTCACGCATGCGCAGTTCTATGCGGAAGATGGCAATATTTGCTACGCACAGGCCTATAACCTGGGCTGGCTGCATTCCCTGACTATGACCGCTGCGGGCTATCTGATCGCCGCAGAGCGCCTCGGCACGGGTCCGGCTCTGCTGGTTCCGTTGAGGTGGGCTCCCCTTTGCATGATGTGCCTGGGCCTGCTGTTTCATGTGCTCCCGCTTCCGGTGCTGCTCTCGGCGCGGTGCCGCCGCTATGCTCCGTTATCTCTTCGTTTGCTGTTTGCGACTCTGATCATCGCAACACCCAATGCCAATGAGATCCACGTAGTCCTGACTAACAACATGTGGCACCTGGCGTTTGCCGCGGTGCTGCTCGCCTTTGCCGAACCGCCGTTGAGTTGGAAGGGACGTCTCGTCGACATTTCCATCTTTCTGCTTGCCGGATTCAGCGGTCCTTTCTGCATTCTGCTGGCGCCGTTTGTTCTTGCGTTCTGGATCGTTCGCCGCCAGCCGTGGAGCTTGGTGAACATTGGTGTGATGAGTCTCGGCATCGTGACGGAGCTGGCCATGCTCGCGCAACATGGGCGCGGCCGAGTTGTGGGCCCGCTCGGAGCCAGCCTCCCGCTCTTCCTTCGCATACTCGGTGGAAATGTCTTCACGTCAACCCTGATCGGCATTCACGGCTTGGGCTACCGGATGCCGTTTGCAACCATAATCATCGCGGCCGTCGGCGGCCTCGCGTTGTGCGTCTATTGCTTTCGTTCTGCGAGCCTCGAAGTTAAGCTCTTTTTTCTCTACTGCGCTGTTCTGTTTGCCGCTGAGCTGCGAAGCCCTCTGATCTATGGACCCAAGCCGCCCTGGCAACTGCTGGTCACCGATGATGCCGCGCGCTACTGGTACTTCCCCATGCTCGTTTTCGTCTTTTCGTCGTTATGGTGCGCCTTCCAAGCGAGAGCGCGTCTGTTCCGTGTGTCAGGGATTGCGATGCTTTGCCTTATGCCGATCGGGATCATTCTGGATTGGGAGTACAAGCCTATGCGAGACGCTCATTTTGCGGAGTCTGTGCAGGCCTTCCAGCAAGCCAGACCGGGAGCAAAAGTGGTAATTCCGATCCCGCCTGACGAGTGGACCATGACGCTCGTGAAGAAGCAGTAACGATCTTCTCACCGGGCGAGCGGCTGCCTTAAGGCGCGGGCGCCTCGCCGAACCTCTCCCGCACAAGCTTCATCGCTCCCTCGGTCGTCGTGGTCACGCCCTCCAGCTGCGCGTCCTCGGCAACCTCCAGCATCTGCTTGAAGCGCGGTCCGGGCTTGTAACCATTTGCGATCAGATCGCGCCCGGTGACCAGCAGCCTTGGACGCATTGCCTCCGGTTCGGCCTCGTAGCGCGCCTTCGCCGCACGCGTAAACTCCCACATCCCAAGCTTCTGATGGCACGCCATGCAGTCAAGCCAGTGCAGAGCGAGATGCTCGTCGAAGTTCGGCAGCCGCAGAAACCGCTTCAGGGTGGACTCGCGCATCTCCAGCACGTCGCCGAAGCGCATGTGGTTCCTGACCAGCGCAATGATCTGCTCCGTGTCCTCGTTGGAGAAGCGCAGACGCCTCAGAATCTCCTCCGCCACCCGCAAGCCGACTTCGACGTGTCCGTTGAACCGTATCCGCTCTTTGCCACCGGTGCCAATCGCGGACCGATCGATCTGAAACGTCGCTGGCTTGCCGATATCATGGAGCAGAGCTCCCCACGCCAGTGAGGGAGAACACCCAGGCTCCAATCGCTCCAGCAGCAGCATAGTGTGCACCCAGACGTCACCTTCGGGATGGTACTCCGGAGGCTGCTCCACGCCGTGCATCTTCGCCGCCTCCGGCAGCACCTCGCGCAGCAGACCACTCACGTCCAGCAGTTCAAAGGCGCGGCGAGCATGCCCTTCAGTCAGCATTCGCGTCAGTTCCTCACGAATACGCTCGCAACTCACCTGGCCGATTTCGTGTGCCCGCTCCTGCATGGCACTCATCGTTTGTGGGTCGATTGCAAAGCCCAGACGCGCTGCGAACCGGACCGCCCGCAGCATGCGGAGTTTGTCCTCGGCGAAGCGCACGCGCGCATCGCCGATCGCCCGCACGACGCCGGCGCGAAGATCCTCGCGGCCGCCTACGAAGTCGAGTACCGCCCCGGCGACATCATCCGTGTCTTCAAGCTGCACTGGATCCAGAAGCATGCCGTTGATCGTGAAATCGCGCCGGACCACATCCTCACGGGCCTCAGTCGAGAACCGAACCGCATCCGGACGGCGTCCATCCGTGTACACGCCATCGTTCCGAAATGTGGCCACTTCGGTTGCAATCTCGTTCCCGTCCAGCTCGCGCCCCAGACAGACCAGCACCACACCGAAGTGTGCGCCCACAGCAAACGTCTTCTCGAAGAGGGCGATCACCGCGTCCGGCGTAGCGCTGGTGGCGACATCGAAGTCCTTAGCTTGGAGCCCCAACAGCATGTCCCGAACACATCCGCCGGCGAAGTAGGCCGCGTGCCCCGCCCCGCGGAGCCGCTCCACAATCTGCAGCGCCGACCCGTATCTCGCATTCTCCCGCCGCTCCGACAAGCGCCTCACCTCCGTTAACACGTATAGATGCCCGATGCTTTGCAAGGAACCGGCCTCATTCTGGGCATTGAGAGCTCCTGCGACGAGACCGCCGCCGCGATCGTGCGCCATGGCACTGAGACCCTCTCCAACGTCGTCGCCAGCCAGATCGCCCTGCACGCCAACTATGGCGGCGTCGTCCCGGAGCTCGCCAGCCGCGAGCACCTTCGCAACATCGTTCCTGTGGTTCGCGCTGCTGTTGCCGAGGCCGCGGGTAAGCAGCCCGGCCTTACTCTCGACAGCATCGACGCCGTCGCCGTGACCTGCGGCCCGGGGCTCGCCGGAGCCCTTCTCGTCGGCATCACCTACGCCAAAGCCCTCGCATTCGGCCTGGGCAAGCCCCTCATCGCAATCAACCACCTTGAAGGCCACATCCATGCCGTGTTGATGGATCATGCGGAGGCTCTCGTCCCCGAATCGGACGATGCTCCCATACTCGCGCTCGTCGTCTCCGGAGGCCACACTCATCTTTACCTTGCCCGCGAGCAAACCGGGCATGGACCCCGGCCGGCTTGGCAATACCGCAACGTTGGCCGCACCGTTGACGACGCCGCCGGCGAAGCTTTCGATAAAGTTGCCAAGCTCCTTGGCCTCGGCTATCCAGGCGGACCCTGGATCGACTGCCTTGCCCCATACGGAAATGCGCGGGCAGTCCCCTTCACCTTTTCGCCCATAAAGCCTCGTCACCCTGACCCATCAGCAGGCGATCGTTTTGACTTCTCGTTTAGCGGCATCAAGACCGCCGTGCTCCGTTATGTGCAGGCTCACGGCATGGAGCGTGCCATCGAGCATCGCCGCCCCATCACTCACGGCCTCAAACCTGGAGAGATCGACGTCGCTCACCTCACTTCGGTCGGAACGCTCGATGCGCCGACACTCGACCTCATCGCCAGCTTTCAGCAGGCCGTCGTCGGCAACCTCCTCAAGCAGACCTTGGCCGCGACCCGGCACTTCGGCGCACGCGCCATTCTTGTCTCCGGCGGTGTCGCCGCCAACTCCGAACTCCGGCGCCGCTTTACTGTCGATGCCGCAAAGCAGAGTCTTCCGATCGCCTTTCCCGCCCTTGGGTTAGCCACCGACAACGCCGCCATGATCGCCGCGGCAGCGTGGCCCAAACTGCTTGCGCGCGACTTCGTCGGGGACGACCTGGCCGTCACCCCACAGCTGCGTCTGGGTTAAGGGGCTCCAGCGCCCGCGCCGATGCGGCTCATCGGCTAAAATTGACCCGAAGCAACCTCACCAGAGCACCGCGCGCGCGGCTGCGGCAAGGCACCCGGAGCCACGTGGCGACACTCGATCTCTTCAACACTCTAAGCGGCACCATTCAGCCCCTCACGCCGGTGGGCGCACCCGAGCTCCGCATGTATTGCTGTGGCCCAACTGTTTACGATTACGGGCACATTGGCAATTTCCGCACCTTTCTCCACGTCGACATCCTGCGCCGCTTCCTCCATCAGCAGGGCATAGCCACCCTACACGTCATGAATATCACCGACGTCGACGACAAGATCATCCGCAACGCCGTGGCAGCGAATCTCTCCATTGGCGACTACTCTCGTGTCTACGAAGAGGCCTTCTTCGAAGATCTGGACGCCCTCTCGATCGAGCGCCCAGAGATCATCCCGCACGCGACCGACTGCATCCCGGATATGGTGGCGCTCATCCAGCAGCTGGCGGCGAGGGACATTGCCTATCAGGCCGAGGACGGCTCATGGTACTTCCGGCTCGCGCGCGATCCGCAATACGGCAAGCTCTCGAAGAAGGACCTTGCCAACATCGAAGACGGCGCGCGCGTCGATCTGGATGAGTATGACAAGGACTCCGCCCGCGACTTCGCTTTATGGAAGGCGGTGAAAGGGAATGAGCCCCAGTGGGATACGGCCCTGGGCTCAGGACGTCCGGGTTGGCACATTGAGTGCTCCGCCATGGCGACAAAGTTCCTGGGCCAGACCTTTGACCTGCACGCCGGTGGCGAAGACCTCACATTTCCGCATCACGAGAACGAGATCGCGCAGTCCGAGTGCGCCTCCGGCCAGACCTTCGCGCGCCACTGGATGCACGTGCGCTTCCTCCTCGTTGAGGGCCGAAAGATGTCGAAGTCCGAGGGCAACTTCTACACTCTGCGCGACCTCCTCCTGCGAGGCTACCGTGCCTCCGCTATACGTTTTCTGCTCATCAGCGTTCCTTATCGGCATCAGCTAAACTTCACCTTCGACGGGCTCACCGAGTCCACCAACGCCGTCGAGCGCCTGCGCACCTTCCATCAGCGCATGCTCAAAGGCGCAGGGCAGGGGAGCACAGGTCTCCCCGAGGGCATCGATCCTGCCATCGAAGCCGCCACCGCCAGGGCCGCCGAGATCTATACCGCCGCATTGGCCAACGATCTCAACACCGCCGAAGCCCGTGCAGCGATCTTCGATCTCGTGCGTGCCGCCAACACGGCCGCCGATCACGGCACACTCCACCGCGGCAATGCCGTGCAGATCCTCGCTGTTCTGGACCTCTTCGACCAGGTCTTCGCCGTTCTCCACGATCGCGACGCCGAACTCACCCGTTCCGCGCTTGCCTGGGCCGAAAAAGAAGGACGGCTCAACGAAGCCGACCCCGAACTCCTGGCCACCCTCGCCGTCACCGACGAAGACATCGACGCTCTCGTCGCCGAGCGCACCCTCGCTAAGAAGCAGCGCAACTTCGCCCGAGCCGACGCCATTCGCAACGATCTTCTTGGCAAAGGTATTCTGCTCGAAGATGCGAAAGACGGAGTTCGCTGGAAGCGCAAGTAGACGAGACCGAAGCGGTTGGGGCGTTCCAAGAGATAATTTGCTTTCCGTCCATAGATCGACGAAAATTCAACCTCTCGTATGCGTGAGCCTGAGAACAAGGTGCAAAGTCCATTGACTAACGTCCGTCCAGCGACTCGCACGTTTGGCCCCTGGTCTACACTTCTCCTTCAGTTCTGCAAGAAACCTGGTTCCGCTACACCGGGTCATGCGCCGCATGATGAAACCCAAGCTCTGAGCATCGTAAATTCCGTCTTCCCGGACATCGAACAGCAGATCAAGGGCAAGCGTGTCGTCGACTTCGGCTGTGGCAGTGGTTACCAGGTGATCGCTTACGCCCGCGCCGGTGCAGCTAGCGTCGTCGGCATCGAAATCGTGGAGCATCTTGCCGCGCTATGCACTGAGCGCGCCGAACAAGAAGGCCTCTCGGGTATCGTGCGGATCCAGAGCCATCTCTCCGAACCCGGCTCTGCCGACGTCATCATCAGCCAAAATAGCTTCGAACACTTCCTCGAGCCGGAAGCCATCATGAACCAGTTCAAACAGACGCTCGCGCCGGGCGGTCGCATCTACATCACCTTTGGTCCGCCATGGTTTGCCCCGACTGGCGCTCATATGGGCTTCTTCTGCCCAATACCCTGGGTTCAACTTCTCTTCCCCGAGCCGGCCGTCCTACAGGTGCGAGGACTCTACCGCGACGACAAACCAACTACCTACTTAGAATCTGGTGTAGGTAAAATCTCGGTCAGCAGATTCGAGCGTATCGTCCGTGAATGTGGACTTAGGAAGACGTCGTGTCGATACGATTGCGTCAAGGGTCTCGACTTCCTTCAATATCTGCCGCTCATCCGTGAGCTCGCCATCAACCGCATCAGTTGCGTGCTGGAACGGGCAAACTGATGGAGACGCGCAGCCCAATCAAGCTGATTCGGCTCGTGCGCCGGCATCTTCAGGCGGTATAAGAACTGCCACCGGATTCTTTCGCACCCGCGACAGAATCACCATCGCTACCGCAGCCACGATCGTCGCCATACCAAGCACCTCTGCCGGCGCCAACCGCTCGTGAAGCAGAACCACTCCCAGCAGCACGGCGATAATCGGATTGACGTATGCGTACGTCGAGGCTTTGGTCACCGGCACATGCTGCAGGAGGTAGGTGTACGCGCTCAGTCCCACGATTGAACCGAATACCGAAAGATATGCGATCGCGCCCAGTCCGGAACGCGTCCAGACCGCCGTACGCAGGGTTCCGCCTCCCACGGCAATCGCTATGTTTGCCACCCCGGCTGCTCCCAGTTGCCAGGTGGTCGCGACAAACATATCGGTCTTGAAGTTGAATCTGCGCGATAATGCCGATCCCACAGCCCACGAGAGTGCCGCCACGGCGAGCACACCGAACGCAATCAGGTGCCGTCCGCCGGACGGAGCAGACCTGCGCAGTGACGGCCAGACCAGCGCCACCATGCCCGCGGTGCCCAGCAAAATGCCAGCCCACCCGCGCTTGTTCAGCGCCTCGCCGCCCGGCAGTCCCGCCTCGATCATAGCCAGCATCAGCGGCATTGTTGCCACAACCAGGGAGGCAAGGCCGCTCGACACCATTGTCTCGGCCCACGTCAGCAGCACATTGTTTCCCGTCATGAAAAGGATGCCGACAAGCGCCAGCCGCCATGCCTCGCCCCGCGTCACTCGCAGACGTCGACCGGTCGCCAGGCAGATACCGCACAGCAGCACCGTCGACAAAATCGACCGCGTAGCCGCAACCAGCGGCGCTGCCAGATGCAAACCTGCGACGTGAATCGCCGTGTATGTCGAGCCCCAGAAGAAATAAACGCACGCGAACGAAACGACGATACGGGTACTCAGGCGCTTGGTATGTGAGGCAGACATGGACTGATGTTCTCAGCATACCAACCGTCGCCTTGCTAGCATGGATAGACCATGCTTTGCCCATGCTCCCTGAAGGTGCTGTTTTGACTCCCCCGCAGCTGGAGCTCGGAGTCCACGAAGCTACCGCTCAACCGGTACTCGACCGGGCGCGCCGTATCGTCGTCAAGCTGGGGACCAACGTCATCATGCGTGCCGACGGGCGCATCGCTCTCGGTCTGCTCTGCGGTTTGGTCGAATCCATCGCCGCTCTCCGCGAACTCGGCCACGAAATCCTCGTCGTCAGCTCCGGCTCGATCGGTCTTGGCATCGAGCGCCTCGGGCTCACCAGTCGCCCCTCCGGCCTCGCTGACATCCAGGCCTGCGCCGCCATCGGGCAGTCTCGCCTGATGAGCATCTACGACGACGCCTTCGACCGGCTCGGCTGCCGTATCGCGCAGGTCCTCCTTACCGAAGACGATTTTCGCGATCCCACGCGCCACGCCAATCTCCGCCGCACGCTTAATGCCCTGCTCTCGCTCGGCGTCATCCCCATCGTCAACGAGAACGACACCGTCTCTACGCTCGAACTCGATCGCCCCGCGGAGTCCTCACAACACGAGCGCATCTTCGGCGACAACGATAAGCTCTCTGCTCTACTGATGACGCACATCGAGGCCGACCTCCTCATCCTGCTGTCCGATGTGGATGGGCTTTTCGACCGCAACCCCTCCGACCCCGGCGCTACCCTCATCCCGGTCGTCTCTGAAATCACGCCCGCCATCCTCGCTCACGCTTACGGCGGCAATGGCCGTGGACGCGGCGGCATGGCCTCCAAGCTCGAGGCCGCTCGAATCGTCGCCACCGCAGGCCGCACCGCGGTCATCGCAAATGGCCGCACACCGCAGGTCCTGGAACATATATGCGTCCCTTCGAAAGATGTCGCGGCCATCGGCACCACTTTTCTTCCCCGCTAGAACCGTCACGCCCGCTCCCACTGCTTCCATCTCCTGCCTATCATTCTGAGGAGCGAAGCGACGAAGAATCCCGATACATTCTATGTAGCCCGGAATCAAGAAGCTCTTAGACGAATGAACATCCGCCCAGCCACCGCCGAAGACGCACCAGCGATCGCGCACATCCATGTCACCGCCTGGCAGGCCACTTACAAGGGCATCGTTCCCGAACTCTACCTCTCCTCCCTCAACGAAGCCGCAACCCTCGCGGCTCCGCACAACGAGACATCCCTCTCATGAACACGCATCCCTCACCCACCCGGCAGATCGCGCAAGCCGCCAGGCACGCCTCGCACATCCTCGCGCCGCTCTCGCTCGACCACCGCAATGACGCCCTCGAAGCCATAGCACACGCCCTCGAAACCGCCACCGATCGCATCCTCACAGCAAACGTCGAAGATCTCGCGCAAGCCGATCAGCTCGTCGCCTCGGGCGAGCTCTCCCCAGCAAACCATGCGCGTCTCGCTCTCTCCCCGCACAAACTCGCCGAAATGACGGCTCAAATCCGCGCCGTCGCCGCTCTCCCGGACCCGCTCGGCCGCCGCCTCGACGCCATCGAACTTGATCGCGGCCTGGACCTCGAAAAGATCAGCGTTCCCCTCGGCGTTCTCGCCGTCATCTTCGAAGCTCGGCCTGACGCCGTCACCCAGATCGCCGCACTCTCGCTGAAGTCCGGGAACGCCGTCCTCCTCAAGCCCGGCAAAGAGGTCGAGCGCACCGCCACCATTCTCGTCGAAGTCATCCGCGAAGCCCTCTCCACCACCGCCGTGCCGCCCGACGCCGTCGCCCTGATCCTCGGCCGCGAGCAGGTCGCCGAACTCCTCCACATGTCATCGCTCGTTGACCTGGTGATCCCGCGTGGTTCGCGCGCGCTCGTCGAGCACATCCAGGCCAACACCCGCATCCCCGTCCTTGGCCACGCCGACGGCATCTGCCACATCTATGTCGACGAGCATGTCGATCAGGCTCTCGCCCTCGCCGTCATCGACGACAGCAAGACCGACTACCCCGCCGTCTGCAACGCCGTAGAGACCGCCCTGGTTCACGCCGCCATCGCGCAGGAGTTGCTCCCCGCGCTCGCCACCCGCCTCCGCGCGAAACACGTCACCCTTCTCGGCGACGACCGCACGCGTACCATTCTCGGCGAGGCACAGGCCGGTGATGTCCACGACTGGCATACCGAGTACGGCGACCTCACCCTCGCCATCCGCCTCGTACATTCGCTCGACGATGCGATCGATCACATTCATCGCCACGGTTCGGCCCATACCGAATCCATCTGCACGACCGACTCCGCAGCCGCAGCGCGCTTTCTCAACGAGGTCGACGCCGCCTGCGTCCTGCACAACGCCAGCACCCGCTTCGCCGATGGCTTCCGCTTCGGCCTCGGAGCCGAGGTCGGAGTCAGCACCTCGAAGATCCACGCCCGCGGCCCCGTCGGCCTTGAAGGCCTGACAACGTACAAGTACATCGTGCGCGGCGGGGGCCACCTCGTCGCCGACTACCGTGGCCCCGGCGCACGCTCCTTCACCCACCGCCGCGAACGCTAAAAGTTGAATGTAACCTGACCGGTTACAGTCCTCGGCGCCACAAAATGCGTGCCCGAGAACGTCGACAGGAAGTTGTACAGCGCATACTTGTTCGTGACGTTCACCGCTGTCACGCTAAAATTCGTCTTCACCTTGTCCGAGTGCAGATGCCCGTGCAGCACGTCGTCCCACCCGGCGGCCATGTCGAACATCGTTCGCGGTGCCACGCGTGCCGGGTTTCGGTCGTCGTTCTGTGTTCCGGGCGCAGGGATGTTTACCAGCGCGGAAGACAGTGATGCCGGCGCACAGCTCGGCAGCGGAGCCGTCAAAGTCGCACGCACACCTCCGCACGCCAGCTGAATCTGCTGCTGCTGATCGCCCGAAAGATAACTTAGATCGACAGGCGTCGTTTTGTCCGTTGCAAACGGCGCATTTCCCGCCACCGCCCCGCTCTCATATCGCCAGGTCAGTCCGTACCAAGGCAGATGGGGCCTCGGCTGAAACTGCAGATGCGTCGTCTGCTGAAACGCCTGATCGTGATCGATACGGAACGGCGCCGTGCTCGTCGTGACGTTCGGATCGTTGAACAGGATTCCACCCACCTCCGGCCCAAAGAACCGTGCGCGCGTATGCCCCAGCACCGAGTACGCCGAAATCCCATGCATCTCCGGCACGGAGATCTTCATCCCGAACCCGTCGATCTTCGACTTCTTCCATTGGATCGGAAAGGCCAGCGGCGAATTCAGCAGCACATCGAAGTCGAAGTCGCGATCCGTGTACTTCCAGAAGTAATCCCCGTTCACCACCAAATGCTTGCCGAATCCCTGCTCGAAACCCGCGTTGTACTGCCGCCGCGTCGCCGGCTTCAGCGGCGTCGCAGTTCCGGCTCCCTCCAGGCCGCCGATGCCCGTCGAACTCGAAACAATCAGGTTCTCGTTATACGGCGTCAGAAACAGCTTGCCGTAGCCCAGCCGCAGCACCGTATTCGTCCTGCCCACGTTGTAGGTCACGCCCAGCCGCGGCTGAACCAGCGATCGCCGGCTGATGCCGTTGTAGTTGTCCACACGGCCGCCCAGCAGAAACGTGAGGTTCTTGTACGCCACGTTGTCTTGCAGATAGATTGCCTCCTGCTTGATGTCCGTACGCCCGTTGAAGTGATACAGCTGTCCACCCCGCGTCAGGTCAAAGGGCGCCAGCGATGCGTTGTACTTCGGGTTGGTGATATCGCCCACCCCGCAATGATTCGGGTCCGTCGAGTTGGGATCCGGCAAACCGGTCGTCGCGTCCACGCACGGCGCATTGTTCGCCGGATCCGTCACCCCCAGCGAAAACCCCTCATGCAGAAACGTGTGGTAGAACATCGCGCCGGCTTTGATCGTGTTGATCCCCTTCGCATAGGAGAAATCGGCTTTGATCCCGGCATTCTGCAGCCGTCGCGACTGCGCCAGCGTATCCGGGATATCGTCGAAGACATTCTTCGAAGGGTAGTAGTGGAAGTTATCCTGCCGGATATACGGGTTCACCGAAATGAGACTCTGTGGGCTGATCACATGCGTCCAGCTCGGGCTGAAGTTGTAGCTCAGGATCTTGCCGCGTTGGTCCTGCCCAGCCGCCTCTTGGTCGAACTGGTTCGGGTTCTGAAACCAGCTCCGCGACAGCGACACATTCATCTGCACCTGGTCGGCCGCCGATGGATGAAAGTCCACGCGATCGAAGAAGTTTTCGTTGTTCCCATGCGCGTGCAGCGGCCGGTACTCTGGCGTATCGAGATAGCGTCCGCTCTGCATGCCATCGAAGCTCACGAAGTTGCCGAACCGCGTTGTGCCCCATCCCAGCGCCACGCTTCCCGTCGAACTCCCGAAGCTGCCGTAGCTGTACGAAGCGCTCCCGGTCGGCTTCTGTCCCAGTCCGCTCCGCGTTGTCGTCTGCACCACCAGGCTCGCCTTATCGCCATACTCCGGCGGTGCAATGCCCTCAATCACGTTGATCGACTGAATCGCATTCACACTCAGCTGATTGCCGAACACGCGGCTCTGCTGATCGCTGACCGGCTGCCCGTCGATCGAGTACGTCGTATCCGAGTGCTCGCCCATCGGGTGAAACAGGCCGTTCGAATCCGCAGCAACCCCCGGCGTGCTTAGTGTCACCAGCGAACTCAGCGCCGAGCTCGAGCCCTCCGTCGGCAGCTTCGCAAACAGCACACGGTCGATCGCCGACGAAGCGATCGGGTCCGTGCTCACCATGTCATTGGCCTCCGCCTCCACCGTCACCGTCTGATTCGAAGTCGCGATCGCCAGCTTGAAATCGACCACGTTCCCCGCGGCAGATCGCACCACCGTATCCTGCGAGGCGGCCTCGAAGCCACTTCCGGTCACAGCGATGTGATAGCGATTGAACGGAAGATTTCCCAGACGGTACTGCCCGCTCGCGTCGGTCTGTATGGTCTGATGAAAACCGCTGACCGGCCCCAGCACCGTAACCGTTGCTCCGGGAATCACCGCGCCTGTCGTATCGGTGACAGTCCCGCTCACGTTTCCCGAGGTGCCCTGAGCCCGCAGAGGCCCAGCAGCAAACGCTAAAGACAGTATCAAAAGAGAAGTTCGTACAAGAAGATTTGGCATTGATTGGACCACTCATGGCGCCGTAAATAGACGCTGATGAACTACGGGAACTGTTCGCCGACAAGCTCGTCTGAACCAGCTCATCGAATCGACTCTGAAGGAGGTCGCGGAATGCGGCTCTTCGAGGAAATCGGAATCGAGCGAATGCCTTTTTAGCAGGAGGGCGGAGGCCGGCTTGCCATCTCAAAACGCCACCGGAACATCCGCTCCGCATCGGCAGCAACGGAGTCCATCGCGCTCACCGCAAGAAGCGGCTCAGGCGCAACGTGGATCGTCGCCGGCAGAGCCGAATGCATCGCCACGCACAACGGGCAATGATCCTCCGGCGTCGGGTCACCCTGCCGCGAACCCTGCTTCACCGTCGTCTGGGCGTGGGTGTGGCACACCTGGACCGTACTCATCGCGACTACCAACAGCAGGCATATCACTGCGAGAGCTCGCATCCACACCGTCCGATTCCCGACCCAAAGGTCGGCAGCTCGTAGGCTTGCGTGTTGTCCCTGCGTCTCAGTCATAGTGAAAGTGGTAATACCTGTTTAGCACACTCGTGTTGATCCGCGCGTATCGACACATCGCCCCAGCGCGCGTCTAAACTGCAGTTCGGCTTATGTATAAGACGCACCAAATTGCCGGGAAGTTCATCCTCCTCGGAACTCTCGTCGCCCTGCCCCTGCTTCCCGCAGTGTCTTCCTCCCTCGCCGAGGCCCAGACCACCACCGCGGATCCCTCCGTTCCCCACCGTATCCACCTCATTCTGAAGGACGGAAGCTACCAGATCGTCACCAGCTACACCGTCCGTAGCAAGGATGTCCTCTACACCAGCGCAGAGCGTGGCGGTGCCCAGGAGATCATTCCGTTAGCGCTGGTGGATCTCGACGCCACCCATGCATGGGAGCAGCAACACATCGCGGGCAGCCACCCCGAAGCCAAGCCGACCATCGACCCCGAGCTCCTCAAGGAGGAAGCGGACCGTGCCGCTTTCACCCCCGAGATCGCCCCGGATCTCTCCCTTCCCGAGCAGGACAGCGTCCTCGCCCTCGACACCTTTCAAGGCAATCCCGAGCTCATCCCCCTCGCCCAGTCCGCCGGCGAACTCAACCGCAACACCGCCCATAACGTCCTCAAATCCGCCATCAATCCGCGCTCGGCCTCCCACCAGATCGTCGAGCTGAAGGGCTTATCGCTCAGCAGTCCAGCTCCACATCGAAGACCCCGCCCTCTACATCCGCATCGGCGACGACCCGCCCCCCGGCGGCGGCGGCACCTTCACGGTAGACACGCAGCGGTGCCATCCGGCAACGCTCCCACAGCCTCGGCAGGCGGCTCGCCCAGCAGCCGTTACGTCATCGTCCGCGCCGACGTTCGCACCGATTCCCGCATCCTCGCCAGCTTCAGCCTCTCACTCCTGGGAACCCCCCACCGGCAGGAGGATGTTGTCGAGACCACGGCTGAGCCCCTGCGCGGTGGCCACTGGCTCAAACTCACACCGAAGCAGCCGCTGATCTTCGGCGAGTACGCTCTTCTCGAGGTCATCAGCGACCGCGAGATCAACCTGGGCGTCTGGGACTTCGGCATCCACCCCGTAGCTCCCGAAAACCGCGACGCCATCAAACCGCAACCGAAACGCCCATTTCGTCTGGACCACCGCCGCCCCGACTGATGCGCACTAAGCCGACGGCCGAGTGCCGCCCGCCGCGCCTTCCGTACCCAGAAGGCCGCTGATCGCCGCATACCCCCCGCAACCAGCCCCCGCCCCGCGATTGACACTGCATCCCGCCACACCTTGGCCTCGTACATCATCGTGTCCGCCGCGCGCAGGATCGTCGATACAGTCGTCCCATCCTCCGGAAACGTGGCCAGCCCGAAACTTCCCGAAAGCTGTAGCGAGAGACCTGCCCCCTCCAGAAACCGTGCCGCACGCAGATCCTCCCGCAACCTCAACGTCGCCCGCAGCAGCCTGTTCCTTCGACAGGCCAGGCATCAGCACAACGAACTCGTCTCCGCCATACCGAAACGATGAGGCTTCCGGCCCCATGGCGCGCTTCAGCAGGCCCCCCACCTCCGCCAGCAGCCGGCTCCCAATCAGGTGCCCGTGCGTATCGTTCACCTGTTTGAACCGGTCAAGATCGATAAACAGCAGGCTGAACACACCCGCTCTCCGTCACCGCACCATCCAGCAGCGTGTACAGGTGCCGCGCATTGAACAAGCTGCGTGCAATCGTCCGTGATCGTCAGCTCCTGGATCAGCGTCATCGACCGCGCGTTCTGGATCGCGATCGCCGCGTAATCGCACAGGATCCGCAGAAACGAGATCGAATACTCGCTCAGCAGATCCAGCTTGCTGTTCAGCAGTTGGATCACGCCGAGCGTCTTCTCCGCCGATCGCACCGGAACGCATGCGATCGACTGGATATTCAACTCCGGGTGCGCCTTCGTAAACGACCGACCAGTGCGGATCGAGCGCAACATCCGGCACCACCAGCGGATTCCCCGTCGCCGCCACCCACCCCGCCACACCTTCGCCCAGCGGCACCCGCAGCCCCTTCAGACTCTCCGCGTTCTCTCCCACCGCGATCGCATAGTAGAGATCCTGCGCAGCTTCATCGACCAACAGCATCGACCAGCGCTCCGGCCCGAAGAAGTTGGCCATCTTGTCCATGATGGCGCCCAGGATCTCCTCGAGCTCAAGCGATGCCGTCAGCGCACGCGCCACATCGTGGAACACCCGCAGGTGCTCCATCTGCCGGCTCTCCGTCACCTCGAAAAGACGTCGGTCTCTCAAAGAGAACTCTCCGGATCTGCGTTCCGAAATCGTCGACTCACTGTAATGTCGACTATTGTTCGCAAACCGGATTGCCTGCAAATGACTAACATCAACATTTACCCGCCGATATGAACCATGCTGCGCGAGGGCTTCTCGAACCCCGGCTCCCCAATATGATGACGCGCTTCTTTCCGCATCACCACTCCCCGTATATACGCCCGCAGCTCCTCATCCGTTCCCCCGCGCGCCATCCACCCCGGAGATCGTGATCGCTCTGTGAAAACAGGCACGTCCGAATCTTTCCGTCGGAGGTCAGGCGCACCCGGCTGCAATGCCCGCAGAACGGCCTGCTCACCGGCGCGATAATCCCGATCTCCCCACATCCCATCGTCAAACGTAAACCGCCTCGCCGTCTCGCTCGACGCGTTCGGCGCAAGCTCCACCAGCGGCCGAAACCGCGTTCAGACGGTCGACGATCTCCTCCATCGTCACCACCGTCTCCAGCTTCCACGTCCGGTCCTCCTCGAGCGGCATCCACTCGATAAACCGCACGATCACGCCCTCCGTCCGCGAAAACTCCGCAAACTGCTCGATCTGCCCGTCGTTGAATCCGCGCAGCAGAACGCAGTTCACCTTCACCGGTCCCAGTCCCGCTGCCTTCGCCGCTCGCACCCCGGCCAGCACCTTCTCGAAGCTCCGCGGAACCCGCGTGATCGCGCGCAAACGTCTCCGCGTCCACTGCATCCATGCTCACCGTAACGCGGCTCAGCCCAGCATCCTTCAGCGGCTGCGCCAGGCCCTCCAGCAGATGCCCATTCGTCGTCAAGCGCAATATCCAGCGGCAGACCTCGGCGTCCGCGATCTACAGGCGTCTCCATCCGGGCAGAAAGCTCGTGCGCATCCGCGCGAGCTCCCCGACCATCTCCACCAGGCCGCGACCGCAGCAGCGGCTCGCCACCCGTCAGCCGAACCTTCTCCACGCCAAGGTCGACAAACACGCGCACCATGCGCAGGTAATCCTCAATCCGCAGCTCCGCATACTGCGCACCTTCAGTTGCCCGTCCGGCAGTACACACACCGGTAGTTGCACCGGTCGGTAATCGAAACCCGCAGATCCGTAATTGCCCTGCCAAACTTGTCCCGAAGCCTGCCCCCTGTCAGCCCGCCGCAACTCCTCCACCGGCTCCAGCAGAGCCGTCGAGGAATCGGGAAAGAACAGGAATGGTGAAGTCATGGGCACCAGAGATCCGCTTATCAGACGGCAAACATTAGACGTTGGATGCGCCACCAGCCAAAGCGGCTCAAGCGTTCCCCGCCACTGGTCACACCTAAGTATAGACGTCCTCAGGGGCGAAGCTATACCACG
This sequence comes from uncultured Acidobacteriaceae bacterium, assembly GCA_963778445.1. Taxonomy (GTDB): domain Bacteria; phylum Acidobacteriota; class Terriglobia; order Terriglobales; family Acidobacteriaceae; genus Edaphobacter. The sequence continues at coordinate 1,689,855 of CAVZUG010000001.1, forward strand.
GCCGTGCTCGTCGAGCTCAATCCTCGCGCCGCCGGGATCATCGCCCGCGAGCAAACCGAATGCGGTGCCGTTTCCCCGAACACCTCATCGGAACGGTCCTCGCAGCCTATCTAGGAATGTCGTTCCGGATGCCGATCACACCATGGAGGGACCCAAGCGCCGCATCGAGGCAGCCTTGCAGGTGCGGAGCGGAACGGCTCGCTGCCTGCCGATCGAAGCTGGGAAGAGATCAACGCGGGCCCTCATTCAAGAATGCAGTATCGCCCAAAGGAAACGGTTTGACGGCATCTCGCGGCGATTCTCAACTGCAGCCGCGGCGGAGTTCGTAAGACACAGCCCTTTGAACCTCAAGCCAGATTCACTGCACACTTTGTCCGACTGACCCATTTCCCGTTTATGGGACGAGCCCGTCCAGAGCTCACCCCGCGCTCACTGCTGTTCCTTACCGAGCATCCCCTTGTTTATCGTGTACCGGCTTACGTGGGAGTTTGTAGAGTACTCAACGTAATTACGGCGCGCGCGACCTGAGCAACCCTCCCATAGCGCTCAGCCCTTCGCCGCCGTAACCGCCTTCGTCAGCTCCGGAACAATCTCAAACAGGTCCCCGACCACCCCATAATCCGCCACCTCGAAGATCGGCGCATTCTCGTCCTTGTTGATCGCAATCACCGCCTTCGACCCCTTCATGCCGACCAGGTGCTGAATCGCCCCCGAGATCCCGACCGCCAGGTACAGCTTCGGCGCCACCGTCTGCCCCGAGCTCCCCACCTGCCGCTCCATCGGCAGCCACCCGTTGTCGCAGATCGGCCGGCTCGCCGCCATCTCCGCTCCCAGCGCCGCCGCCAGCTCCTCGATCATCCCGATGTTGTCCTGCTCCCCGATCCCCCGTCCAACCGACACAATCACCGGCGCCGCACTCAGATCCACCGTCTGCGCCGACTCCCGGAACCGCTCGCCCGGCTTGTTGCGGATCTGCGCCGCCTCGATCGCCGGCGCAAAGCTCTCCACCTCCGCCGTTCCCGCCTCGACCGCGTCTGCCCGAAACGTCCCCGCCTGCACCGACACAAAGCACGGGCCCGCGCCCGTCTGCCGGTAGTCCGCATTCAGCTTGCCCTGCAGCAGCTGCCGCACAAACACCGGCTTCCGCCCTCATCGCCCTCTTGAACCCCGTCACGTCCGAGATCAGCACCTGCCGAAACCGCGTCGCCAGCGCCGGCGCATAATCCCGCACCTGGTACGTGTGCGGAAACACCACATACGCCGGGCCTGCCTGCTTCATCAGCTGCTCCAGCGCCGCCACATACCCGTCCGCCGTGTACTCGCCCAGCAGCTCATGCGTCACCGCATAACACCTTCTCGAGCCTCTTCCCCGCAAGCTCACCCGCCAGCGCCTCCGCATCCACACCCACCACCGCCGCCGAGCACCCACTCCCAGCTTCGCCGCCAGCTGCTGCCCCGCCGCCAGCGCCTCCAGGCTCATCGGCACAAACTCCGATCCGCACCCCGCCGCGTCCTTTGCCGACGCCCTCTGCTCCAAAACCACCAGAACTCCGCTCATATCACCCTCACCTCAAACTTCAGCTTCTCCACAATCTGCGCCGCAACCTGCGCCGCCGAACCCGTCAGCATCTCCGTCCGCTTCACCTTCTCCGGCAGATACACCCGCTCCATCGCCACCGCCCGCTCCCCGGCTGCCGCGCTCGGCGTCACCGTCTTCGTCTCCTTCGACTTCGCCTTCTTGATCCCCATCAGCGTCGCATACCGCAGCTTGTTGCCGCCGCTCTGGATCGTCAGCAGCGCCGGCAGCGGCATCTCCACATGCTGAAACCACCCGTCCTCGAGCTCCCGCTTCACCTTCAGACCGCCGCCTGCCGCCGCCTCCACCTGCTTGATGATCGTCGCGTGCGGCATCCCCAGCAGCTCCGCCAGCACCACGCCCGTCTGCCCCAGCCCCAGATCGTCCGACTGCAACCCGGTCAGCACCAGGTCCGGAGCCTCCGCCTTCACCGCCTCTGCCAGCATCTCGCGCCAGCTGCAGCGTGTCCCGCTCCTCCAGGTCGTCCGCCTCCACATGCACTGCCCGGTCCGCACCCTTCGCCAGCGCCTCCCGCAGCGTGCTCGTAACCCGATCCGGCCCGGCACACAGCACCATCACCTCGCCCGAGCCCGCCGTCTCCTTCAGCCGCAGCGCCTCTTCCAGCGCATACGCGTCCGGCTCGTTGATCGTCCAGTTCACATCCGCATCGTCAATCCACTTCGCCATCCGCCGCCACATGCACCGGCGCATCCCGCTCCGGAACCTGCTTTACCGCCACCAAAATCTTCATCGACTTCGCTGCTCCTCACTCCGTATCACCAACTCACAACCGACCATTAAGAACTAACAACCTGCTCCAGGCAAAGCCCGCGCCGTCAGCTGCGCAATATCCAGCAACTGCGGCTGGTTCTCACTCCCCGCCAGCGCATCCCGAAACATCGTATTGCAGAACGGGCAAGCCGTCCCCACCGTCTGCGCCCCGGTCGCCACCAGCTCCCGCGCCCGCGTATGGCTCACTCGATCGCCCGTCTCCTCGCCCAGAAACACCAGCCCGCCACCAGCCCCACAGCAAAAACTTCGCTCCTTCGACCGCGGCGCCTCCACCAGCTCTCCCGCCCGCGCAACAATCTCCCGCGGCTCCTCATACACATCCCTGTATCGGCCCAGGTAGCAAGGATCGTGATACACAATCGTCTCTCCGCTATTCTGCTTCGGCAGACGATCCGCAAACCGCGCCATAAACTCCGAGTGGTGCTCGATCTCCGGAGCAACCCCGTACTCCTTCCAGTCCGTCGCAATCGTCCGCACGCAATGCGGGCAGATCGCCACAATCTTCTGCACCTTCGCCTTCTCAAACGCCGCTAATCCAGCCTCCGCCAGGGTGCCAAACACCAGGTCGTTGCCCAGCCGCCGCGCCGGATCGCCCGTGCACTTCTCCTTCTTCATCACCCCAAAGCTCGTGCCCAGGTACTGTCATCACCCGCGCGAAGTCCGCAATGATCTCGCGCCCCTTAGGGTCGTACCCGCCCATGCACCCCAGCCACAGGCAGTACTCCTGCGTCCCGTCAAAGATCGGGAAACCCTGCTTCGCCACAAACTTGTCCCGCTCCGTCGCGCTCAGCCCCAGCGCATTTCCGTTCTTCTCAAGCGCCAGGAACAGCTTGGTCCCGTACGTGTCCTCCCACGCGCCCGTGTTCACCGCACCACGCCGCAACCCCACAATGATCGGCACATGCTGGATCCCCACCGGGCACTGATACTCGCAAGCCCCGCACGTCGTGCACTCAAACGCCGCCTCCATGCTCAGCCAGTTCGCCGCCGGATTGTCCGTCGACGCATTCGCCGGAGCGTCCCGCATCTCGTTCAGCAGCGGAACCTCACTCGCCGGCCCGAACTCATTCAAATAGATCCGCGTCCCCAGGATGATCTCCTTCGGGTTCAGGACCTTTCCCGTCGTCGCCGCCGGACAATGCTCCGTACACCGCCCACACTCCACGCAGCTGTACGTCTGCAGCGAGATCAGCTGCGTCACATCCTTGCCCGCCACCAGCCCGAAATCCTCATCGCCCTCGAGCTTCGGAATCTTCGAAAATCCATCGCGCTTCAGAAACACCGTCACGCGGGCTCAGCACCAGATGGAGATGCTTCGTATGCGGAATCAGCGGCAGAAACACCAGCAGCGCCAGCGTGTGCGCCCACCATAATGCATGCACCGCCCTCCCGCCATCCGCCACAAAAAAGCGCCGCGAGATACGTCACCATCAGCGCAAAGATCAGAAACGCAATAAACCCCGACTCATACGACACCTTCTCGCCCAGCCACACCGGCCGCACAAAGAACCGCCGCACAAACAGCCCCGCGATCGATACCGCCACCAGCGCCGCCCACACCGCCGCAAACCAGAAATAGAACCGCCCCACATAGCTCGCCGGCGGCAGAAACCCCAGCCGCAAGCCCGTCGCAAAGTGGTTCAGGCTAACGAGTGCAAACGCCAGAAACCCCCAGAACACAAACGCATGCGCCAACCCCGGCAGCGGCCGCTGCTGGATCACCTTGCCCTGGCACAGCACCTCCCACACAAAGTCCCACACCCGCCGTCCTACCGGCGCAATCCGAAAATCCGCATCCTTCTTTGAACGGAGAATTCGCCCCAGAATCGGCTCGAATCGGTAAGAAAAGAGCGCCCCCGACACCAGCGCCAGCGCCACAACCAGCCCCATCTCAGCCCACGTGAACCGCTCCGGCTCCGACAACACCCCGGAGAACGCAACACCGCTCTGCAACCACAGACATCCAGCCGAAACGCCCGACAACACAGCCATCCAGAACCCATCCGCGAGGCGACGCCTCAAAGGGCGCATCGCTCGCAACTCTACGCAGCAACACAGGGCTCGCCCGGGATCTCAGCCGCACGTCAACAACGGACGCCTAGTAGCTGAGAAACTCGTGCTTCCCGCCGCGCAGACGAAGCCCGGCCAGACCAAAGACCACCGCCAGAAGGAACATCAGCGCATCCCAATACACCATCGGTCGCGCCCAGCCCGGCGAGTACGTCGCGTCCTGCCCCGCCCACATCGTCACCAGCGTCCCGACGATCAGGCACTGAAAGCAGATCACCAGGAACAGCTGCCCGCGTCTTCGGCGCCGGTCCAGCAACTCCACTTCAAGTGGCGTCAGGTCTCGTTCTTCAATCGGCAACAGCGTGTTGGCCATGGTCTCTACTCGTCTCCGCCCGTGCTCGCTGACACGATCCCGGGGTTGAATGATCCCGCCACTCCATCCGGAGAGGCAGCAAACCCATACTAAATCACCGCAGCCCACGTGCCTGGGCCCGTACAGAGGCGCTCGTCTGCAACGAGGGAAGCATAACTGAATGAGCATTCAGCCGTAAAGTCCGTTCCAGTTGTCCTCTCTCGGAGCGCCCGCAACCAATTCCGTGTCTGGGCGGCCAGGACAGCGGCCAGGACAGCGCCAGGATGGGGAGCAGATAAACTGATTGCATGGTCTCTCAGCACGAAGAAAGCCGCGTAAAAACTGGTGTAAGTGGCCTTGATGACATCCTCTCGGGTGGCTTGCCGGCTGGTCAGATGTACTTGCTCGAGGGCACGCCAGGAACCGGCAAGACCACCATTGCAATGCAGTTCATTCGCGCCGGAGTCTTGGCCGGTGAAAACTCCCTCTACATCACCCTCTCTGAGTCAAAGCGAGAGCTCGAAAGCTCGGCCCGTTCGCACGGCTGGAAGGCAGAGGAACTCAGCATCGTCGAGTTCATCCCTGAAGAGGCCAGCCTCAAGCCGGAGCAGCAATACACAGTCTTCCATCCCAGTGAAATGGAGCTTGTAACCACCATCAACAAGCTCACCGCGCTCATTGAGGAACGGAAGCCTATGCGACTGGTCATCGACTCCTTATCCGAGCTGCGGCTGCTTGCCGCGGATACCATGCGGTATCGCCGCCAATTACTAGCTCTCAAGCAGTTCTTTGCCGGCCGGGAGACCACAGTGCTGCTCCTGGACGATCGATCAGCTGAGGGCAGCGACATGCAGCTGCAAAGCATCGCACACGGCGTCCTGCAACTGAACAAGGTGCCGCGGACGTACGGCGTGAGCCGGCGGCATGTGGAGATCATCAAGCTGCGTGGGAGCGCCTTCCGGGAGGGATTTCACGACTACACGATCGAGACGGGTGGTGTATGCGTCTTCCCGCGCCTGGTCGCGAATGAGCATGGTGGGGATTTCTTCAAAGAACGCATCAAGAGTGGGAATAAATCTCTCGACAAGATGTTCCTCGGTGGCATCAGCCGAGGCTCTTCGACGCTGATCGTGGGGCCTACAGGCGTCGGAAAATCCTCCCTCGCTATGCAGTACGCCTATGCCGCAGCCGCGCGCGGAGACCGCGCCATCGTCTACGCCTTCGACGAGGTGCTTGGGGTAGCTCAGGAACGAGCGGAAGCTCTGGGCATGGAGGTACGCAAGCAGATCAACAAGGGAACCCTCGCCATGTCGCAGATCGATCCTGCCGAACTCTCTCCAGGTGAGTTTGCATGGCAGATCCGGCGAGATGTCGAAGAGAAAGACACCCGGGTCGTGGTAATCGACAGCCTGAACGGATTCCTCAATTCCATGCCCGGCGAGCGAGACCTGACCCTGCAACTTCACGAACTGCTTGCCTTCCTCAATCAAAAGGGCGTGGTCACCTTTCTCGTCCTTACACAGCACGGCCTGATCGGTACCATGCAGACAGAGGTGGATATCAGCTACTTGGCTGATACCGTCGTTCTTCTTCGCTACTTCGAGAATGAAGGTGCCATCCGGCAGGTCATATCCGTGCTCAAGCAGCGGGTGGGCCGTCACGAGAGGACATTGCGGGAATTTAGCCTTACCGATCACGAGGGATTGACGATCGGTGAACCTCTAGTCAAATTTAGGGGCATTCTGACCGGCATTCCCAATGTCAGCACGAAGCTCCTGGCCGAGGACGAGGTCTGATTTGAGCCTTGTCGTTCGTGTGATGGCGCCCACCGGTCGCGATAGCGAGTTCATCGCAACTGTTCTGCAACGGAACGGAATCCCCGTCGAGCTTGCGACGGCTGAGGTATTGTCTCTGCTGCAAGCAAACCACGAGCCCATCGGACCATTGCTGCTTGCTGAAGAAGCGCTAAGCCCTGCTCTCATTCGGCAGCTCGCCGACGCTCTGCAGAACCAGCCGGCCTGGTCTGATTGGCCGATCCTGATCCTCACGGCAGGTGGAAGGGAGACGGCACAAAGCCGCCGCTTGGAGCATGACCGGCTGCCCTTGGGTTCGCCCATTCTGTTGGAACGCCCCATACGGACAGCAACCCTCGTGAGCAGCGTAACAGCGGCTCTACGCGCCCGGGCGCGGCAGTATGAGATCAGGGATGCTCTTGCCTCGCTCCGGGAGGAGAGAGAAACGCTGCAAACCATGCTCGATCACCTGCCCGTCGGTGTTGTCCTGGCCAGGCCCTCCGGCGAAATCATCCGCGGTAATCGCCGCCTCGAAGAGATCCTGCGGCATCCCATTCTGCCGACACCGAACGTGGACGCACACGGAAAATGGATTGCATTTCACGAAAATGGCGCGCGCGTAAAAGGCGAAGAATTTCCCCTGCCGCGCGCCATGCAGCAAGGAATCGCTTTGCCGGCCGAGGAGTACCTGTATGAACGAGGCGATGGCACCAGGGCATGGGTCAGCCTGGCAGCCGCGCCTATCTTCAACGAGCAGGGTGGCGTTACCGGCGGAGTCGCAACCATTGCGGATGTTGACCAGCAGAAGCGCTCGGAAGCTGCATTGATCCAGAGCGAAAAGCTCGCGGTGGTCGGCAGGCTCGCAGCATCCATCTCCCACGAGATCAACAATCCGCTCGAAGCGGTGACAAACCTACTCTTTCTGGCGCAGCAGGAGCCCGGCGTACCCGCCGAAACCAGGCAATACCTCCATACTGCCGATCAGGAACTTCGGCGGGTCTCACAGATCGTCAGCCAGACGCTCCGCTTCCACAGGCAGTCAACTCATCCTCGCGTCATTTCAGCGCGCGAGCTTCTGGAGCCAACCCTTGCGCTCTACGCCGGAAGGCTTATGAACGCACAGGTTCGCCTCGAAGTTCAACACCGGGGCCTGGGGCTAGTGAGGTGTTTCGAAGGGGAGATCCGCCAGGTTCTCAACAATCTCATTGGCAATGCCATCGATGCCATAAACTTCGGAGGCGTGCTCACGGTTCGCACAAGCGACGCTCATTTTTGGAAATCGGGAGCGCCGGCGGTGCGTCTCTCCGTAGCTGATACCGGGTGTGGAATGTCAGCAGAGGTATCGAGCAAGATGTTTGAAGCGTTCTATACCACCAAAGGGCAGAACGGTACGGGTTTGGGGCTTTGGATATCCCGGGGAATCGTTGAAAAGCACCAGGGGCGATTGCAGGTGTTCTCCAGAGCTCATCCGGGCTGCAGCGGAACCATCTTCAGCCTTCTCCTGCCGAAAAACCTGACCTAGGTGGCACCTCTTCCTGCTGACCGACTGTCAGCCCTCATTGAGCACAAACCCGCGGGAGACGCGGGCAATCCGGTGGCATACGTCACCCGCAACCCACCCACTAAACTCCGGCTCGCCGCGAGATGGGGGCCACCCACGCGCCCCAACCTCGCAGCTCACTGGAATCACGCGCTCTACGGCAGGATCGAAGGCGGTGGCGAAGGGTATACGTGATCCTTCTTCTTCGGCTCAAAGTACTGGCTTGTGATGTGGTGGGATACCTTGTGCCCCAGCTCAAACCCCTGCACCAGCGAGTGGTGGTAGTGAAAGCCCGCGTAGATCCGCGCACCTTCCACCTCACTCTCCAGGTCATGGACGTTGTTGAAGTGGTGTGTCGTCCCGGTCACAACGCTGCTCACTGTAAGAGGTATGTACGGCGTTCCGAAGTACGCCTCGAGCGTGTCGGCCAGCGAACCCGTAAGACATGCATGCGCGGCCGGATACTCCGGATGCGCGGGAGTAACCGCCAGGGGAGTCCATAACGGATCCGCGACCGTCTCCGGATTTCCATCAATATCGCCGTTCCGAATCGCCGTCACCGGCCGCCAGAAGCTGAAGTGGTACTTCCCATTGAAGCAGCCGATGATGCTGTCACCCAGGGAAGAGAACGACATCGCCATCAGACGCGAGGTGTCCAGGAGGCTGAGGTTCTCCTGCATTGCGAGCAGCCGCAGCATCTGCCCGTATTGCGCAGTCGTGTGGTCGGTCCAGAACAGGCCTATCTCCGTCTGTGCCGGGGTCCGCACCGTGCTATTGATGGCCCCCAGGGCTTTGATCTGGTTGTAGTCGTGTGCCCACAGGCGGCTTGTCAGAGCCGGTGGACCCTCGTCCGGCAGAAATTTGGCCGGATCGTCAAACGTGAACGGCCGCATCTGCCCCAGCCACGGCGTCGACGGCGAGGTCGATCCGGGTGTCAGGATCCAGACCCCGGGCTCGGGCGTCGAAGGATAGCTATACGGCCAGGGACCTCCACGTCCATCGCCGGACCGGAGCGACAAAAGCACATTTGCTGACAGCAGCCCTACCTCCTGTCCGGCCGATTTGGCCGATCCGTCCGGAATTGCCGCCATCGAGAGGTTGTAAGACGCAGTGAGCGCGTCGATGCGGTCCGGAAGCAGGTTCAGCAGCACTCGGTATGCTGCCTCAACGGCTGCCGCATCCGGAGACGCGCCAGGAGCGGCCGGAAGCACGTACTTATACGGTTTGTAGCCTCCCTCAATCGCGACCACCGAGTTATACACGGCAAGCTCAACATACGCGACGTAGACGCTGCAACCTCCGGCTGTGGCTGAGCCCGGAGCCGTGCTGGCGCGTGCCTGCGTAATGGCGATATTGTTCCAGTCCGTCACGGCATTCTGCGCGCCGGCGGGAATGGGCAGGACACACGTTGCGACAATCGCCACGGCAAAGGCGGCGGAGAGAACCAGGCGCATGTTCCAGCTGCTGCATCTCTTCATAACGAAATCTCCTCGATCTCCGATGTGGAGGCAGACACCTTGCCCGAACGGCTCTCAGGGGGTCAATCCCGGGAACCTCTCACAAATCTCCTCAAACCCTCCTTGAATAACTTTCTTCGTTTGAACATCTTGGAACCTGTTGCGGCGAAAGTCCCACGAGGTCTATCCTCAAACCTCACTCGTCCGACATCTGAGGTCAGCTGTGGCTAGCTCCGTCCAAGAAGCAAACGTGGTCCGCTTCGGCCCGTTCGAGCTGGACCTGCGGACCAGCTGGCTGACGCGCCAGGGACAGCCCGAGCGGCTCGGTCTGCAGCCGTCACGGCTCCTCGCTCTTCTTGTGCAGCGCCGAGGTGAGCTCGTCACCCGCGAAGAGTTGCGTTCGCAGCTATGGCCCGCGGAGACCTTTGTCGACTTCGATCACGGCCTCAATAACGCGGTTAACCGCGTGCGCGAGGTGCTGGGGGACTCTCCCGCCTCGCCACGCTACATCCAGACCGTGCCGCGACGCGGGTATCGCTTCATCGCTGACGTCGAGGTAGTGGAACCCGTCGCACCCCTCGAAATCGACGCCAGCTTCCATGCCGTCGACACGATCGAGTCGAGCGAAGCCGTTCCTCTGCCACTCGTCTTCGCTCCGGCTCGCTCCATAGGCAGCCCGCCTGATCATACCGACGCTGTCCATGCAACCTCCCCCGGACGGAGCCGCCGGTGGCTCGTGCTTCTTGGGGGAGCCATTGCCATCGCCGCCATTGCTGTCGCTCTCCGGATCCGCAAAGCTCCGCCCGTCGCTCCCATCCGGTCGCTTGCGGTGCTCCCCTTGCAGAACCTGTCGGGCAATCCCGCCGAAGATTACTTCGTCGACGGCATGACCGATGCCCTCATCACCGAGCTCGCGCACACGCCCAATCTGCGCGTGGTCTCCCGGACATCCGTGATGCAGGTCAAGGGCAGCACGAAACCCCTGCGGCAGATCGCCGCCGAGCTCAACGTCGACGCGATCGTGGAAGGCTCCGTCCTGCGCTCAGGGAATCGGGTCAGGATCACGGCCCAACTTATCGACGCCAGGAACGACCGGCACCTCTGGGCACAAAGCTTCGAGGAGCCCATGGGCGACGTGCTCACCCTTGAGGACAAGGTCGTCGGCGAGATCGCCTCGGAGGCCAAGATCGTACTCGAGCCGCCTCCAAACGAGAGTGCGGAACCGCGACGCGTCGATCCCGCCGCCTACGACGCCTACCTCCGTGGTCTCTACTTCCTCCATGTGCGTGACGCCGCAAAGAGTACCGCATACTTCCGGGAGGCGATCTCGCTCGACCCCTCCTACCCCGCCTCCTATGCGGGACTGGCTGAGGCCCTGGCCGGCGAGCGTGTCCTTGCCACGACCCGTCCGCCCGACACCGAGGCGCAAGCCTTTGCGGCGGCCAGGCGCGGCATCTCGCTCAATCCAAAGAGCGGAGAGGCCTACGCCGGTCTCGGGTTTGTCGAGCTTGTGTACCGGCGAGACTGGCTTGCGGCCGGGCGTGACCTCGAAAAGGGCCTTACGCTCAACCCCAACAACTCCATTGCCGAGCTGCAGTACGCCATCTACCTCGATGCTGTCGACCGCCCGGGGGACGCAGTCACACAGATGCGGCAGGCGCTCCGGATCGATCCTCTTTCCTTCACGATTAATCGGCATCTGGGCTCCGTCTTGTACTTCGCTCGTCAGTATGGGGAAGCACTCCTGTACCTGCACCGCGCAGACGAGATGGAACCGCACAACTTCCGCGTCGTCGAAAACTGGAGGAGTCGAACCTACGAGATGCTCGGCCGGTTCGATGAGGCCAAGCAGGCAGACCTGTTGGTCTTAGGAGGATGGTTTCCCCAATCGGAGCTTGCGCCCTTGCGCCTGGCGTTTGATCGCGGCGGATGGAAGGGCTACCAGGCTGCCAGGATCAACTTCCTTAGCTCGAAAACGGATAACGTCTGCGCGCCCTTCGAGATCGGCGAAAGCTATGTTCGTCTGGGTGATCGCGACCAGGCGTTCTCCTGGCTCCGACGCGGACTTGACACCAGCTGCTTCTGGGCGAATTCACTCGCAGTCGATCCCGTGTTGGACGGCATCCGGAGTGATCCCCGGTTTCCCGCCCTGCTTCAGCAGGCAGCCTCGCCGGCACCACGGCCGTAGGGCGAGGAAAGCCCCCGGGGGCGAATCTGTTCCGCGCTATATGGCGCAACTGACCCCTGTCGATCCGGTATGCTTCCCAATCAGGGCCCAGGATCCGGGTTGGGCCGTCAAGGTCCAGACCCAAACCACCGGATCGACGACTTACTCGTACCGAAATGAACATTCTCCTTGCCGAGCAGAGAGGCATCGCGTTCGCAGGCTCGATGATCGAGCTACTCGCAGCGTTTGTGATCGCGTATCACGTGCTCCTCGCCCTCCTTGCGGTGCTTCGGCGACAAGGAAGCGATCAGGCCCGGCTCTGGATCGCGGAGGGCGTTCTTTCCGCGCTGGGGTTCAGCCTGGCCGGCACGCTGTTGAAGACGATCGGTCTCGAAAGCTGGGCCGAGATCCGGGCTATTCGCCTTCATCTTCATCCTGCGGACTTTGTTGAAGCGGGTGTTCCTGTGGGAAGAGCAGCGGATCCGGAGGCGCATTCCGTCGAGAGTCAGCCCAGCAGACGCTTAAGATTGTCATAGCTGATCTTGACGCTCTCGAGAGCGGGGATCTCGGTTGTGTCCTGCTCGACGAAGAAGTAGGGAATGCCGGCAGCCTGCGCCGCGTTCCAGATCGCCTTCCAGTCGATCGTGCCGGCGCCGACCTCGGTGAAGTGTTGCGCTGCCTTTCCCATCACGGTGGAGGTCGGGAAACCGGGCTTGCGATCCTTAAAGTGCAGGGTCTGGATGCGGTTCTGGTATCGCCGGAGCAGGGCCAACGGGTCGAAGCCGGCCTCTGTCACCCAGTAGCAGTCCATCTGCCACTTCACCAGCTTCGGGTCCGTTTCACGCATCAGGATCTCGAGACCGGTCGTGCCATTAAAGCTGTTGAATTCTAGATTGTGATTATGGAAGCCGAAACTCAGGCCGTATTGCACGGCCTTCTCGCCCCATTGGTTGTACTGTGCGGCGATCTGTTTGAACCCATCAGCCGATGTGCTGAGCGAGACGGTTGGTGCGCCCACGTCGATATAGCGGGCGCCGAGTTCCTTGGCGTAGTCGAATTTGTCGTTCAGGTCGGTGTAGGAGAAGTGGGTACTCGGGACCGTGAGGCCTGCGTCGGTGATCAGCTTCCGCAGCTCCTTTGCGCTGATCGTGTACTGCCCGCCAAAGGTTTCTACAGCGCGGTAGCCGATCTTTCGCACTGCTGCAAGAACGCCCGCCGGATCGCCTTGGATCTCCTTTCGGACCGTGTAGAGCTGCAGCCCGAAGGCGCTGTCTGGAGCTGGTACAGCGTGAGCGGCCCGTGAGAGGGCAAGCGCCGCCAGGCTGACAGCACCTCCGTGAACAAAGCTTCTTCTGGTGTGCATGAGTCCTCCCTCGGGTTTCCGGCAATTCGGAGTGAAGCGTATCTGAGAAGAAAGATACTTCGCAACAATAATCAATTCTAATCAGTGGTAATCGATTGACTATCGCGATATCGCATTGTTATAGTCACTCGGCGAGTGGACTGGCTATTTCAGCATACCGTCAGGTCCTGTAGGGCTTCGACAGGTGTATCGGATGGTTGTTCAGAGCTCTACATCCTCCGCGAAAAGTCGGCTCTAAACCGAATCGAATCTGTTAGGGGATGGCATACATGCCGATGAAGCTTACGCCAGGAAAGATCGCAGGTCTCAAGGCTGTCTCCGATTCGAGAGGCGTGATTGCGGCGGTCGCAATGGATCAACGCGGTCTGCTGAAGAACATGCTGGCACGCGAGCTTGGAGACAAGGAGCCGCCGGCGGCAATGATGTCGGAGTTCAAGGAGATCGTTGCGCGATCCCTGACCCGGCACGCATCCTCGATCCTGCTGGACGTCGAGTATGGACTCAAAGCCGCTGAGAATATCAACGGGAAGGGACTGCTGCTGGCGTATGAGAAGTCTGGATACAGCCCGGACAAACCGGAGAAGCTGCCGAGCCTCACTGAGGGCTGGTCGGCGCTCAGGCTGAAGGAAGCCGGTGCTGATGCGGTCAAAATCCTCGTCTTCTACACGCCGTTCGAAAAGGAGTGGGTGAATGAGCAGAAGAAGGCGTGGGTGGAGCGGATTGGAGCAGAGTGCCGCAGTGTTGATATCCCCTTCTTTCTCGAATTCCTCTCGTATGACGTCCACGGCGAAGATGAGGGCGGTCCCGAGTTTGCGAAGCGCAAGCCGGAGATCGTGATTCGTTCCATGCAGGAGTTCACGAAAGGATCGCTATGGAGCCGATGTTCTCAAGGTCGAAGTGCCAATTCAGATGGCGTACGTGGAAGGAACCAAGGCGTTCAATGGCACCGCTGTGTACTCGCGCGACGAGGCCATGGCTCTGCTTCGTGAAGCTGCAGCGGCAACGGACCGGCCCATCGTGTACCTGTCAGCGGGCGTCAACAGTGCCACCTTTGTCGAGACGCTGGAGCTTGCGGCCGAGAGCGGGGTCGAGCTTCCACGGGGTGCTCGGCGGGCGGGCGACGTGGCAGGATGGTGCTCCCGTCTTCGTGAAGCACGGGGCTCGAGCCCTGGAAGACTGGATGAACACCGTGGGCGCGCAGAATGTGGAGAATGTGAACAAGGTTCTGGAGCGTGCGCGTCCGTGGCACGAGGCGCGCAGCATGCAGGGCTGACGTGCTGCCCGGTTGCCCGGGCTTCGGTGAACAGAGACAGGCTGGGGGGCGATTGCCACAGGTCGACGATCGACGCGCGGAGGTGGAAGCTGTTCCGGATGGGGCAGTGAACTCCCGCCGTTGGCTGGTGCTGGGACTCATCTTCGCCGTTACGGTCATCAACTTCATTGACCGGCAGACGCTTTCGGTGCTGGCGCCGGTTCTGCGCCAGACCTTCCATCTCTCCAACGAGCAGTACGGCCGCATCGTTTCGGCACTTCAGTTCGGCATGATGTCCGGCGAGTTTCCGATGGGCTACCTGATGGACCGCTGGGGTGCTCGTCTGGGAATGTCCGTTGCGGTGCTGTGGTGGTCGGCCGCCACGGGGGCGCAGGTGCTGGCGCGGTCGGGAGTGCAGTTTGGGATCACCCGGTTCTGGATGGGAACGGGCGAGTGCGGAAACTATTCCGGCGGTATCAAGACGGTGAACCGGCTGTTCACCCGGAAGGACCGAACGCTCGCGATCGGAATCTTCAACAGTGGCAGTCTTGTCGGCGCAACGATCGCTCCGCCGCTGATCGTATTTCTGCTGCAGCGATATGGCTTCCGCGCAGCCTTCCTTGTGCCGGCGGTATGCGGCCTGCTGTGGGCGCCGATCTGGTGGATCGTGCTACGGCAAGGAGCCAAAGGTGGACCTGCCGGTAGGCCACACACCGGTTTCGCTGAGGTCCATGCTGGCGGAGTCCTCCACGTGGGCCGTGATGATGTGCCGCTTTTTCATTGGTCCGGTGATGCAGTTTTACTGGTACTGGATCCCGAGTTACTTATTCAGCGTTCGCCATATGTCGCTGACGCAGATCGGCGTGCTTGGCTGGATCCCGTTCTTCCTCGGCGATGCAGGTGGAGTCGCGGGCGGCTGGGCGGCGGGCGTCCTGCAACGGCGCGGAATGCCGATCGCAAAAGTGCGAAAGCTGCTGATGTACGGCAGCAGCCTGCTATGTATCGTTAGCCTTTCCGTGCCGCATGTGAATCACGCGGGAGCAGCGCTGCTGGTGATTGGTGTTGCGATCGCAGCCGACAATTTTCTTTCCGCAAATATGTTTGCCGCTGTCACCGATCTCTTCCCTGACTCGAAGGTAGGCCGCGCCGCTGGCCTGATGGGCGTCGCATCTGGGCTGAGCGGTCTTCTGTTTCCGCTGCTCACAGGCAAGCTGATCGACCAGGTCTCGTACACGCCGGTCTTCTTTATGGTGGCATTTATGCCGCTCGTTGGAACGGTCGCGCTGTTTGTGCTGGGGAAGAAGTATCGCACCCTCGGCACCGGTGCTCAGGATGACAGGGCGCTGGCGGCCGGCGATGCTGGATAGCGTTTCAGGAGAGTAGACCATGGCAGTTGGAGAAGCATCGGGAACGGAGCCACTTGCGGGTGAACTCGCTGAAAAGCGAGAGCGGCTGACTCGCTGGATGGTGGGGCGCAATCTGGACGCGATGGTGCTCTCGCGGCACGAGAATATCGCCTGGGCTACAGCGGGTCTGGTGGACGTTCGTGTGGGGTTGCTGCGGGAGACTGGCAGCGCGAGTCTTCTGTTCACAAACGATGGTCAGGGCTACTACCTGGCCACAAACAACGAGGAGTCGCGGCTGGGGGCAGAAGAGTTCGCGCAACTCGATCTTCAGCCGGTTCTGCAGCCCTGGTACGCGAACGACCCCGCCGCATCCATTGCGAAGATCGCAGGCACGGGCAGGGTTGCGGGTGACGTCCCGATCGGAAGTGAGCCTGCCGTATCGCTGCTGGAGCTGAGGCAGGCACTGACGGACGGGGAGGTGGAGCGGTACCGACGACTTGGACAGGATGTGGCCGGCATCATCGCGGAGGTGCTGATGCGGATCGAGCCGGGGATGTCCGAAAGGGCAGTGCAGGCGATGCTGGCCGAGCGGCTGATCCGGCAGGGCATTCTGCCGAGCGTCTATCTGATCGCAACGGATGCGCGGGCCCGCAGCTACCGTCATCCGGTGCCGCGGGCAGGCACCCTGAAGCAGCTTGCCATGCTTGGTCTCTGCGCTCGCCGCGGAGGGCTCACCGTCTCGATGACGCGCTTCGTACACTTCGGCACAATGCCTTCGGAGCTGGAGGAAAAATTCATTGCGGTGGCGCAGGTGAACGCGCAGCTGATGGAAGCGACGCGGCAGGGCGTCACCAGTGATGCGCTCTTTGCCGTTGCACGGAACGCCTATGCTTCGCTCGGATACACCGGGGAGGAGCGCATGCACCACCAGGGGGGAGCTACCGGATATCTCGAGCGGGAGTGGCTCGCGCGGCCCCGCGGAACAGAGACGGTGCAGGCGCAGCAGGCGTTTGCCTGGAACCCAAATCTTCAGGGAGCAAAGGTAGAAGACACGGTAGTGCTGAGGCACGGTGGCATCGAGCTGTTGACGAGTACACCGGAGTTGCCGCTGGTGACGACAACGTCCGGGGCGCAGGAGTACCGTTCTGCCGGCGTTCTCCTGCGCTGATCCGGAGTAGCGTAGCGCCGGAACGTCTTAGAACAGGATCTTCGCTCCGAACTGGAAGACCCGCGGTGAACCGGACGAGGTGATCTGGCCGTACGTACCGGAGGAGACGGTGGATACGGGGTTGTTCAGGTTCGTGTGATTGAGCAGGTTGAAGGCCTCAGCGCGGAACTGCCCGTGAATACGGCTCTCCGTGAAGAGATCCTTGAAGAGCGACGCGTCGACATCTTCATATCCCGGGCCGCGCAGGCTGTTGCGGCTCACGTTGCCGAAGGTTCCCAGAGCCGCGGGAGCAAAGGCCGCGGTGTTGAAGTAACGAGTGATGCGTGTGAACCCTGCCGGCCGCGCCAGGCTTACCCCGGGGACCGCATCCGCATAGTCGTTGCCGATGCCACTTACCGAGCGGTCGGTGCCGCTTAGCAGTGTGAACGGCATCCCGGTCTGAAGCTGGACGATGGCGTTGGCCTGCCATCCATTTACGACTGCGCCGGCGTACCGGTTCACGTTGAACTTCGGCAGAAAGTAGTTGAAGGCAGCGCTGAACCGGATGGTCTGGTCGAAGTCGGCCGGGCCACGGCTGCTGTTCAGGTTGTAGGGATTAGGCGGCCCCGCAACTCCTTCGGTCGCGCTCGAACCGTTGTCGATCGTCTTGGACCAGACGATGTTGGAGAGGATCGTCAGACCGCGTGAGACGCGACGCGTGACGTTGAGCTGGAGCGAGTTGAAGTTCTCGTACTCGTACGAGTCGGCCAGCTCGACGGCTCCGAGACCCGGATAAAGACGCCGGGAGTTCTCGTTCGCGACCGTAGCTCCGGGGCCAAACACAGCGGGATTGAACTGCCTTGAACCCATGACGTGAATGGCGCGATTGCCGACGTACGCCAGCGACATGGCAAGGTTTGCGCCTAGCTGCTGCTCCACCGTGAGGTTGTAGTCCTGGCTGTACGAGACCTTGGCGTTCGGGTTGAGCACGCCACCAGAGAACGGCAGAATGAATTTGTAGTTGCCGAAGTCCGACGGTGCAAGATGCGCGCGCGGAAACGGGTCGCCGCCGGTAAAGCCTGCGTAGATGTTGTCCCATACGGGTGGATTGGGAATGTTGAGGAACAGGTTTACGGGCTGAGCGGCGTCTGTGCGCTGGTAAAGCAGGCCCTCCGGAAATCCGTAAAACAGGCCGTACGCTCCGCGAACCACCGTGCGTCCGTTTCCGTTCACGTTATAGGCGAAGCCGATGCGGGGTGCGAAGTCTTTGTAGTTCGTATGGAAGATCGGCGCTGTTATCCCCGCGTCGCCGAGGAACTGTAATCCAACGGGAGCTCCGGGGGCCACCTTCGATTGACTCCCTGGTTGAAAACCAACCAGCGTATTGTTCAGATCGGTCGGAGGCAGCCACGGATCCCAGCGCAGGCCGGCGTTCACCGTGAGCTCGTGGTTAACCTTCCAGTCGTCCTGAAGGTATAGGGCCGGGCGATTCTCACGCAAATAGAATTTGCGTCCGTTGTCTTGGAAGAAGCTGGATTCAAGGCCCAGGAAGAAGTCGGCAACAGCGTATCCGCTCTTTGTCGTTCCTGTCGGCAGAACCGCGCCGGCGGGTGCAGCGGTACGTTGGCCATTGAACGTGTTATCGCCGGGAACGTAGGAGAAGTCGGTCGCATTGATGCGCGTGCGCTCGTAACTTCCGCCGAAGCTCAGCGTGTGCGCGCCAAGCACTTTGACGGCCTGCGCCTTGTACTCGAAGGAGGTGGGAATCTGGGTCAGCGCGCCACCGGAGAAGATATTGACAAATCCCGAGATGTTGGCGCGCACACCAGGAAAGATCGGCAGGTTCGTCGTGCCGTAGGGCACGTTTTGTCCGAGGTCCTGCAACGCCTTCAATCCCGGAGCGATCGGCACTTGTGTGCGAGCGTAACGTCCGGCGCTGACATAAACCGTTCCGGTGAAGCTGCTGCTGAAGACATGCGTGTCGCTGAGGGCCAAGGACTGATTGCGGAAGTTATTCGCGGCGTAGAAGCCCAGCGGCGCGTTGAAGGCGCGCTGAAAGTTATCCTGCACGTAAAAATACCGGCCCGTGAGATGGTTCTTTTCGCTGATGGCGTGGTCGATCTTCACCAGATACTGGGTGCGATCGATGTTTGAGTTCGAGGTCGAGTTGAAGATGCCCGTGGTGGGGTTCGAAGCGAGCGTAGTGAGATATGCATTCGCAACCGCCTTCGAAAGCGGATCGATCGGCGTGGTGATGTGATTACCCGGGTACGGCTGTCCCGTTGCCGGGTTATAGATGGCAATACCCGCCGCTAACTGCGCCGAGAAGTCGCCGTTGAGCTGGGCAGCGGTGGGCACCTGAATCGAGATCGGGTTGGGCGATGAACGCTGCTGCAGATCTTCTGCCGAGAAGAAAAAGAACGTCTTGTCCTTGAAGATGGGACCGCCGGCCGTACCGCCGAACTGGTTGAGCTTGAAAGGCGGGACGGTCTGCTGGAAGTAGTTGCGCGCGTTCAACACCGTGTTGCGCAGGAACTCAAACGCGGAGCCGTGGATACGGTTGGTGCCGGAGCGGCTGGAGAGCTGAACCAGCGCGCCGGCGCCCGCAAATTCCGCGCTGAAGTTCGACGCTTGAATCGTGAACTCCTGCAGCGCATCGGGGCTGGGCAGGATCGGCACAGAGTCGAAGAAGCGATTCACATAAAGCGCACCGTCGAGCTGGTAATTGTTCTGGGTCGCGCGCAGGCCGTTTACCGTGAGCCCAATGTTGTCCTGTTGCCCGCTCTCTGTACCGGTGTTGGTGAGCGCAGCGCCCGGTGTCAACGTAGTGAGCTGAAGCGGGTTGCGACCGTTGAGCGGCAGGTCCTGCATTTGCTTCTGATCCACCGAAGTCGCGACAGTTGAGGTGGTCGTCTGAATCTGCTGCAAGTCGGACGTGACTGTGACCGATTCGGTCTGCGATCCAATGGAGAGCGCAATCTCGAGCCCTATGGTCTGGCCGGTCAGCAGCTCCGTCGCACTCCTCTTTTGTGTCTGGAACCCGCTCTTCGTCACCTCAACGGTGTAAGAGCCGATCGGCAACTCCGGAAACACGAAGAGTCCCGCATCGGTGGTTTGCACGGTGCGCGTCTGGGCGGTCGCGGTGTTCGTCACGGTGACACTCGCCTCCGGGATGGACGCGCCGCTCGAGTCGCTAACCGTTCCTCGGATGCTGCCGGTTGATTGAGCCAGCAGGCGATTCGTAGCGAAAGACGAGAGCAGCACTGCGAGACTCAGAAGTAAGGACCTGCGGAGATTCCGGGACATAGCTTCCTTTCCATGGACAACAGCCGGGAGAATGCAACATTGGTGATTCGGTGCAGCGCGGGCCCAAATTTTGGGGGGCTCGTTACCTACAAGAGATCTGCTTGAGTTGCGATTTTGTGGGACCAGTACGACGCAAGCGCCATCTGGACCGGAAGCGTTGCCGCCAGACCTGCGGACAGCGGTGCACTGATATTGCTCCCGCCGAGGACGCCATCGATGAAGTTCTTGGTATGAGCCCGCTCCAGGCTTTCTGTGGAAGTAACGGTGACCGGCTGCCCCTCATTCGGCGTCATGGTGTAGCCTTCGCGCGTCAGGTTCAGCGTACCCTTAGTGCCCTCGAAGTAGACGGAAGGCTGAGGGTCGCGGATCGACAGCACGGACGATTCGAAGTTGAGGTTCCAGTTTTTGTATTGCAGGACCGAACTCACCGTGTCCGGATTGGTGAGATCCCCGTGAAGCTGGTAGTCGCCCCCGAGTGACGCCGCATGGAGCGGCTGGTCATCGTTCAACATCCACTGCGCAACGTCGACCCAGTGAGTCAGGATGTCGGCAAGAAGCCCGTTCCCGTAATCGTGATACGAGCGCCAGGAGGAGTATCGCGACGTCTCGTAGGGCACCTTAGGAGCCGGCCCAAGGAAAAGCTCCCAGTTCAGCCCCTCGGGCTTCGGTTCGGAGGGAATCGTCCGCCGCTGCCACGGAAAGTTGTGCCAGACCGCGCGGACGAAGACCACATCTCCGAGCTGATGCGTATCGAAGACCTCCTGCTTGACGCGCATGTAATGCGAGCCGCTGCGCTGCTGCATCCCGCATTGCAGCACCTGTTTATGGTCGGCGGCTGCCTTCATCAGGGCATCGCGCTCATGCCAGCGGTGCAGCGTCGGCTTTTCCAGGTAGATGTTCTTGCCCGCGCCGAGCGCGTCCACGGCGATCTGCACATGGAGATGATCGGGCGTTGCAATGAACACCGAGTCAATGTCCTTGTGGTCCAGCAGCGGATGGTAGTCGACCGAGACAGACGGTTGATCGAGATGCGCCTTCATTCGCTGGCGGTAGGTATCCATCTGCCTGTCATAGACGTCACAGAGCGCGACGAACC
This sequence comes from uncultured Acidobacteriaceae bacterium, assembly GCA_963778445.1. GTDB lineage: Bacteria > Acidobacteriota > Terriglobia > Terriglobales > Acidobacteriaceae > Edaphobacter. The sequence continues at coordinate 1,711,052 of CAVZUG010000001.1, forward strand.
GGACCCGCGGATCCTGCGCGAAAGCGGCGCTTACGATCGTGGACCGGCGTCCGAGACCGATGACGCCGAGGCTCATACGGTCGTTCGCTCCGGGGATGGCGGCATAGGAGCGCGCGGTCATTCCGTGAGTCGCTGTTGCGGCGCCGAGAACGATGAAATCGCGACGATTCATTGAGAAAAAGCCTCCTTCATGGCTCGGTATGCAGGTGCAATCACTTCGGCGCCGGTGTGTGACAGGTCTTCGCGCTCTTCCTCATTCTCGACCCAGCCCTTCCATCCGATCTGCTCGATGGTAGCTGCTACCTCGCGAATCGGGAATGTTCCCTGGCCGAGAGAGATCAGGCGTCCGTTCTTATAATCGCGGAGGTGAAAGGCGATAATTCGCTTCTGGTGCGCGCGGATAAATGCGGGAACGTCGGCGCCCGCGCGGTAAGCGTGTCCGGCATCAAGCACAAACGAGACCAGCGACGGATCGGTTTCCGTGTACAGCGCCTCGATCTCACCCTTCGGCCCGACCTTGGACTCGAACTCGGGCCAGTGATTATGGTAAGCAGCGGTCATCCCGACGCTGCGGGCAAATTTGCCGGCCGCGTTCAGCGCCTCGATCTTTCGCTTCAGCTCCTCCTCATTCTCGACCGGCAGCCCGCTCAGGACTAGATGTCTTGCGCCCAGTGCAGCTCCGCCGCGCGCGACCGGTTCGTAGAATGCAGCAGAGGCGATCTTTGTGGCGGGATCATACTTGTCCGGTGCCATAAAGATGTGAACTCCAAAGAACGTCATCCCGGTCTGCTCGATCTGCCGGCGCGCTGCGGCAGGTGACGCGAACTGTTCACTGACATTCCGATAGCTGCTCTCGAAGCCCTGGTAGCCGATCTGCTTGATCTGCCCCAGCGTATCGATAAAGGTCTCGAACCGCTTCGGATCGATCGGGAACGCGTTGAGTTGAACGCCGAACCGAATGCCATCCGGCGCGCCAGAAGCTGAGCCCGATCTCTCATACGGAAGCACACTGCCCAGACTGAACGGGGAAAGCGCGCTCACGGAGCCGACCGCTCCAAGCGCCTGGAGAAACCCTCTGCGGCTCCTTCGCTCCATGACGAAACTCCTTTCGATATCCCGAATGCGGAGGTCTTCGGACGCGGCGGATTATAGGCAGATGTGAGAACTGCTGTCAATCTATTTCAATAGATTAGCGAGCGGGTTCTGAAGCCGTGGATTTTCTTCATCGCAACCTTGTCGCCTTGGCTCCTCCTCTCGGGAAAAGGCGCGCAACAGCACGGGTGGGGCAGCGACGCAGCGAATCGAGGAGCTAGGCCTTCGTTAGCGCCGGCTCTTGCTCCGAACAGACCCGCAAGCTTGACAATCTGTTGCAATCAATCGTAGGCTGCGAGAGTTTCCTCGAAGCCTGCTTCATAGGTCTGAACCGGTGCGCAACTCACCGTCGACCGACACTGCACATCTACCGGAGATGGCAGCTCTGATACAAGGACATCGTATGGCGGCGGCTAATCTGATGATCGTGCAAGGCGGAGGACCGACGGCGGTCTTCAACGCCTCTCTCGCGAGCGCTATCCGAGAGGCGGTCCGGTCGCGCCGCTTCGGCCAGGTATACGGAGCACGCTATGGCGCGCACGGTCTCGCGCATGGAGACATCATCGATCTGACAGACCTCTCCACGGCTCAGTTGGGAACACTGCGCAACACGCCCGGCGCAGCCCTGGGCTCCTCACGCTTTAGGCCGACCGAAGCGGACCTGCATCGCGAACTGCAGACCCTGCGCGGCCTCGATGTTCATCACCTCCTCTTTATGGGTGGCAACGGGACCATGCACGGCGCGCAGGTCTTCGGCGATTTCTGCCGCGAGCAGGGTTTCGAGGTTGGCGTGATCGGCGTGCCCAAAACAGTGGACAACGATCTCGCCGGTACCGACCGCTGCCCCGGCTATGCGAGCGCCGCCCGCTATGTGGCCCAGTCCGCGCAGGAACTCGCCCTGGACCTCCGCTCGCTTCCGCAGCCGGTCACGATCCTGGAGACGATGGGCCGCTCTGTCGGCTGGCTCGCGGCTGCCGCCACCCTCGCCCACTCCGGCTCGGGCGAGGTTCCGCAGCTTGTCTGCATTCCGGAGATCCCGTTCGAGCAGCAACGCTTCCTGGACACGCTGGATCGCATGATCAGCCGTCATGGCTGGGCCGTCGCCGTGGTCGCCGAAGGTATCCGCAACCCCGACGGCACGATGGTCTACGAACTCGCCGACCCTGCCCAGCAGGACCCGCTCAAGCGCCCGTTGACCGGCGGCGTCGGCCAGCATCTCGCCGGCATAGTTGCCGCGAGCCTTAAGGTGCGCTGCCGCAGCGAGAAGCCGGGGCTCCTCGGCCGCTCCTCTATGGCCCATCTCTCGCAGCAAGATCGCGAAGACGCCGATCTCGTCGGCGAGGCTGGTGTCCGCGCTTTGCTCGCCGGGGAGACCGGCAAGATGATCGCTTTGCTTCCGCTCGAAGCAGGACCAGGTGGGTACGGGCTGGTTCCTTTCGCTGAGGTGGCCGGCGTGGAGCGGACTATTCCCCCAGCCTGGCTGAATTACGGTCCGCTCGCGGTGTCGGAAGAGTTCCGTAACTATCTCACCCCGCTCATTGGCGAGCTCGACCAGTACGCTCCGGAGTTCGCTCCGGCTGCCGCAGCCCTCGGAGCGAGATAGCCATGCCTGCCACAAAAAACATCGGGGTTCTCATCTTCAGTCGTAAGCGTCCTGGCTTCGACCAGGACTGGAGCCGCGAGGTTCGCGAACGCTGCCTCGCCCTACTCGGCAAGCTCGGATTCACGGTGATCGGGTGCGCTGCACCGGTCTTCGACGACATCACTGTCAACGCCGCCCTCGATGAGATCCTCGCCCGAGGCTGCCGCGCCCTCCTCGTGGTGCAGCCTTCGATCGCCGATGGCCAGTTCGCTTTTACGATCATGCAGCGCTGGTCCGGTCCGGTCGTTCTGTGGACCACGCCCGAGCGTCCGGGCGACGGCAAGGTCAGCTCCTGCGGCCTGGTCGGCCAACACCTCTTCGCCTCCATCTTTCGCCAGGCCAACCACCCGTTCGAGCTCGTCTACGGTGATCCCGACGGGGACCTTGAGGCTGCCCAGCCCGATCTGCTCCGCGCCATTGCTCTCAGTTCCACCGTGCTTGCCCTCCGCCGCGCCAAAGTCGGCGTTGTGGGCACGCATGTTCCCGGCTTTGTCGACCTCGCCGCAGATCCGTTCCTGATCTCGAAGACCTTTGGCCTGCAACTCCACTCGCTCAGCCTGCCTCAGTTCATCGATCGCGTCGGCGCCGTTCCCGCTGATGCCGTCACCGCCGACATCGCCGAGACGCGGAAACTCGGTCTGCCGCTCAGCAACCCCGACCCCCAGGCGGACCCGACCTCGTTCCTCACCAACACCTCGCGCTTCTACCTCGCCATTCGCGAGTTGATGGCCGAGATGAGTCTCGATGCCCTCGCCATCCAGTGCTGGCCGGAGCTGCCGAACATGGTCGGTCACTGGCCATATCTCGCCGTCTCGCGCATGTCTGCAGAGGGCGCTGCGCTCTCGATCGAGGGCGATGTCGATGGCGCCATCGGCTCGCTCATCGGGACCCTGCTGGGCGCCGGCCCCGGCTTCCTGACCGACTGGCTGGAGCACGACGCGTCCACAATATTCTTCTGGCACCCCGGCATGGCCCCGCTCGATATGTGCAACGAGCCCGGCTGTGATGGCGGCCCAACCATCGGGGACCACTTCAACAACATCCGTCCCATGGTCGTGGATGGTCCGATCCGGACCGGCGGCACCGTAACCGTGGCGCGGCTGTGGAGATGCGATGGTCGATATCACCTCACCGCGTTCGAAGGGCAGGCCATTCCGCCGCGCCGCCACGTCACCGGCAATACGCTTCTGGTCGAAGTCGCCGGCGATCCGGTCCCCGCCCGTTTCGACCGTCTGATTCATGCCGGCATGCCGCACCACGTCACCATCTACTTCGGCTCCCATGCAGAGACCTTTCGCCGGCTCGCGCGAATGCTTGGAATCGAGTGGCACCTATGAGGTCACGGCTCCCTCTTTCGCAAGCTGAGCCTGACCCTGGGCTCGGCACTTCCAACCAGGCTCCCGCCGGTCCTGACAAGGGAATCACTTACAATCGATTGGCTGTGAGCCGAAGAAGGGGCGCGGTCAGCAACTCCAGTCGAGAGGGCAAACCTGTGAAGGCTCGTGTCGCCAAGCATCACGTTCGGGAAGAGATCCAGCGGCGCATTCTCTCCGGCGAGAGTAAGCCCGGCGAGCGGCTCAGTCAGCAATCGCTGGCCCGTGAACTCGGCGTCGCCCAGGGCACCGTCCGTGAGTCGCTCCTCGAACTCCAGTGGCTCGGCCTCGTGGAGTCCGTCGACCACCTGGGTGTCTTTGTGGACAATCTCGACGCCGCTCGTATCTGCGAGGCCTACGCCGTGCGTGAGGTCATGGAAGGCCTTGCTGCCCGCCTGGCCTGCGCAAACGCGGCCCGTGCCGACATCGCCGAGCTGCGCAAGATGGCGGACGAGATCTTCCGCCTTGCGCAGGACAAGAAGAACGAGACTGCCTCGCTTGACCGTGCGTTTCATCTCCATATCACCGAACTCACTCGCAACAGCACGCTGATTCGTCTGTCGCATACCTATCGCATTCTCGGCATGACCGTCCGCGCCTTTCGCGAGCCGGCCGTCATCCATGCCGAGCACCTGCGTATCGTCGAGGCCATCGAGCACAACTTTGCCGACGAAGCCGAGCGCCAGGCGCGTGCGCACGTCATCGGGGCGCGGCAGATGATCGAGACCCAGGTTCTGCAAGGCACGTTCGTCCCCCAGTGGGTCGGCTGACGCATTCCCGTTTTACGGCAGGAGAAGACGTGGCAGAGATCGGGCACCAAGACATGCGGCAAGGCGCAAACAGCAGCTACATCGGCGGGAAGTGGATGGAGACGGAGAACGGGTTCGATGTGATCGACCCCGCCACCGCCCAGCCGTTTGCCCGTGTATCCAGCGTCGCTCTGCCGGAGGTCAAGCAGGCCCTTTCAAACGCTGAAGAGAGCCTTCCAAGGTGGCGCGCGCTCAGCGTCAAGGATCGTGGCGCCCTGCTCCATCGCGTCGCGGACGAGCTCGTGCGCCGAAAGGCCGAGATCGCCCGCACCATCACCATGGAAAACGGCAAGCCTCTCGCGCAAAGCGAGGGCGAGGTGCTGATGTCCGAGGACCATCTGCGCTGGTTCGCCGAGGAGGCCAAGCGAGCCTACGGGCGATTGGTTCCGTCGCAGACCCCGGGCAAACGTCACATGGTCGTCAAGACGCCCATTGGCGTGGTCGGGGCTATTGCACCGTGGAACTTCCCGCTGGTGCTCTCGGTCCGCAAGGTCGCACCGGCGATGGCTGCGGGCTGCCCGGTCATTCTCAAACCCGCCACGCAGACGCCGCTCTCGGCCATCCTGCTTGCCGAGTGCATGCAGGCGGCCGGCGTTCCCGCAGGCGTCTTTCAGGTGGTAATTGGCGACGCGGTCATGATCTCCGGCGAGTTTCTTTCAAACGACATCTGCCGCAAAGTCAGCTTCACCGGCTCCACCCGCGTCGGCCGGGAGCTCATCCGTGGAGCCGCGGCCAACATCAAACCGCTCTGCCTAGAGCTCGGTGGCCTGGCGCCCGTGCTCGTCTTCGAAGACTGCGATATGGATCGCGCCGTCGAGCAGACGATCATCGCCAAGTTCCGCAACACCGGCCAATCCTGCATCGCCGCAAATCGCATCTTCGTGCAGCGCTCGATCTACCGCGAATTCGCAGACCGTTTCACGACCGCAGTCGCGAAGCTGAAGCTTGGTCCCGGTCTCGAACCTGGCATGGATGTCGGCCCCGTCATCAATCAGAGCGGTCTCGACGCCGCACTCGCCCAGATCCACGACGCGGTGACAAAGGGTGGCCGCATCGTGCACGGCGGCGAGCGCCTCGCCGGCTCCAGCGGATTCTTCCTGCAGCCCACCGTCCTTGAAGAGGTCCACCCCACCTCCAGCTGCATGTCGGAGGAGACATTTGCTCCCATTGCGCCGCTCTGTCCATTCGACACCGAAGAAGAGGCGATTCGCAGCGCGAACGACACGCCCTACGGCCTGAGCGCCTATGCGATGACACGAGACATAGGCCGGATCTTTCGTCTCGGCGAGCAGATCGAAGCGGGCACCCTGGGCATCAACGACGGCGCGCCAACCGTCAGCCACGCCCCCTTCGGCGGAGTCAAGCAGAGCGGCTGGGGCCGTGAACTCGGCTTCGAGGGCTTCGATGCCTTTCTTGAAACCAAACACATTTCGATCGGTGGAGTTTAGAACCGCTCGGACACCTGCAGCTTCGGGATACTCACGCAACAGAAGAGAGGAAACAATGATTCATTTCCTGATCCACGACACGGTCGACAACGTCGGCGTCGCGGTCGTCGATATCGCGTCGGGCGTCGATTGCACCGGCCGTGATCTTTCCACCAACAAGCCATTGCAGGCGAAGTCGATGCAGGCAATTCCGTTGGGCCACAAGCTCGCTCTCAAAGACTTCAAAGTCGGCGATGAGGTAACGAAATACGGCTGCGTCATCGGCACCATCGTTCAGGACGTCGCCGCCGGACACCACGTACACACACAGAACCTCAAGACAAAAAGGTGGGCATAGGCATGGCGGATCGCAAGGTTCTCGGATACAGACGTGAAAACGGGCGGGTCGGCGTGCGCAATCACGTGATCATTCTTCCGGTGGACGATATCTCCAACGCCGCATGCGAGGCGGTGGCCAACAACATCAAGGGCACCCTGGCCCTGCCCCACGCGTACGGCCGCCTGCAGTTCGGCGAAGACCTCGAGCTGCACTTCCGCACCATGATCGGCACTGGATCGAATCCCAACGTCGCGGCCGTCGTCGTCATCGGCATCGAGCCAGGTTGGACCGGGCGCATCGTCGACGGCATCGCCAAGACCGGCAAGCCCGTCACCGGCTTCTCCATCGAAGGCAACGGCGACATCAAGACCATCGCTGCCGCGTCGTACAAGGCCAAGGAATACGTCCAGTGGGCCTCCGAGCTGCAGCGCACGGAGTGCGAGCTTCAGCGAGCTGTACATCTCCGTCAAGTGCGGCGAGTCCGACACCACCACCGGCCTGTCCAGCTGCCCCACCGTCGGCAACGTCATCGACAAGCACTGCGCGCTCGGTGGCACGGCCAGTTTCGGCGAGACCAGCGAGCTGACCGGCGCCGAGCACATCGTCAGCCGCGAAAGCCGCGAACAAAGAGGTCGAAGCGAAGTTCACCGGCTGCTTCGAGGACTACACGAAGCTGGTCTTCGACCAGAAGACGGACGATCTCTCCGAGTCGCAGCCGACCAAAGGCAACATCGCCGGCGGCCTGACCACGATCGAAGAAAAGGCTCTCGGCAACGTCGAAAAGCTCGGCAAGAAGACGAAGTTTGTCGGCTGCCTGCCGCCCGCGGCAAGCCCCGACCAAACCGGGTCTCTGGTTCATGGATACCTCCAGCGCAGCCGCCGAGGCGGTCACGCTCTGGGCCGCGTCCGGCGCGGTCGTGCACCTGTTTCCGACCGGCCAGGGCAACGTGATCGGCAACCCCATCGAGCCGGTCATCAAGCTCAGTGGCAATCCAAAGACCTGGCCACTATGTCGGAGCACATCGATCTCGATGTCTCGGCCGTGCTCCAGCGGCGAGAAGACCCTCGATCAGGCGGGCGACGCCCTGCTCGACATGATCGTTCGCACCGCCAACGGCCGTCTCACCGCGGCGGAAGCGCTGGGACATCGAGAGTTTGTCGATGACCAAGCTCTACCGCAGCGCCTGAACTTACTTGCTCTAACTGAGGGGTCGATCCGCTCCATGAAGAGATATCAGCCACAGGCGATGGAAGCACTCACCGCCCGACTCGCGACCGCCGCCGGCGTCGAGCCGAGTGACGCGGAGATCTTCGCCCGTTCGCTCGTGGATGCCGATCTCCACGGCATCTCGACCCACGGTCTCTCGCGGCTGAAGATCTACCTGAAGCGGATCGAAAAGGGTCTGATCATTCCCAATGCAGCGCTATCTCTCGATCGCGAGGGCGGCAGCGTTCTCGCGATCGATGCAGGCAATGGACTGGGGCAGGTGCAGGCGGTCAAGGCGCTCGATCTGCTGATGCCGCTCGCAAATAAGAACGGCATCGCTGCCGCGACGATTCGCAACTCGCAACACTTCGGCGCGCTCAGCTACTTCTGCAATCTTGCTGCGGAGGACGGCATGATCTTGCTTGCGACGACCAACTGCGAGCCCGCTATGTCGCCCGCCGGCGGATTCCAACCTTTCTTCGGCACGAATCCCATCGCCATGTCCTTCCCCACCGGCAAGGGCTTCTCCGTGAAGATCGATATGGCGACTTCGATCGTCGCGCGTGGCAATATCATCGCGGCGAACAAGAAGAAGGAAGCCATCCCCGAGGGCTGGGCACTCGACCCCGAGGGCAACCCGACCACAGATGCGAGTCAGGCACTTCTCGGCACGGTCCTCACGATGGCCGGTCACAAGGGATACGCGCTCGCCTTGATGATCGAGGTCTTCTCGAGCGTACTCTCCGGCGCGGCGATCGGCTCGGGCATCGGTTCGATGTATAAGAACCTCGATCGCAAACAGGACGTAGGTCACTTCTTCTGCCTCATCGACATCCGGGCCTTCCTGGATCTCGCCACCTTCAAGCAGCGCATGGACGAGATGATCGACAGCCTGAAAGCCGGTAAGCGCCGCCCGGGGGTCGACGAGATCCTCGTTCCCGGCGAGCGCTCCTCGCGCAAGGCCACGGCCAATCGCGCTGCCGGTATAGCGCTCGCGCCGGAGACCCTCGCCGAGCTCCAACAGATGTGCACACGCCTCAATATCCCGTTCGAGCTCCCAGAGGTCGCCGCCTGATATGCCCGACATCCTGATCTCCGAAAACGTGCGTGGGGTCGCAGTCGACGCTCTCGCCAAGCGCTTCGACGTCGTCTCCATGCCGGATCTCTGGAAGGATCCCGCCGCCCTGCTCCAGTGCATCCCGGAGTTTCGCGCGCTCATCGTCCGCAATCAGACGGAGGTGAATCGGCCTCTGCTGCAGGCGGCAAAGAACATGATCGTGGTTGGCCGCGCGGGCGTCGGTTTGGACAACGTCGATGTCGCCGCTGCTACCGAAGCCCGCATCCTCATCACCTCCACCCCGGACCAGAACGCGATCAGCGTGGCAGAGCTCGCTATCGGCCTCATGCTCTCGCTCGCCCGCATGATCCCCGCCGCCGGCGAGGACACTCGCGCAGGCAACTGGAACCGTCAGCGCTTTGTCGGCACCGAGCTCTACGGCAAGACCTTCGGCATTATCGGGGCCGGTAAGATCGGCTATCTCACCGCTCGACGTGCTCAGGCCTTCGGCATGAAGATCCTCGCCTACGACCCGTTCCTCAGTCGCGACAATGTGCTGCTCAGCGAGCTTCTGGCCGAGCTCGTCTCTCTCGACGACCTCCTCACCCGCTCCGACGTCGTCTCCTGCCATCTGCCATCCACACCGCAAACGGCCGGCCTGCTGAATGCCGGCTGCTTCGCCAGAATGAAGCGGTCCGCCATCTTCATCAACACCTCCCGAGGCGAGGTTGTCGTCGAGCAGGACCTGGCTGCCGCGCTCAGGAACGGCACCATCGCCGGTGCGGCGCTGGACGTCCGGGCGAACGAGCCGCCACAACCCGGCGATCTCGAGCAGACTCCCAACCTCATCCTGCTGCCGCACATCGCAGCCTTCACCCATGAGGCGCAGGGCCGGGTCACGCGCGCCATCTGCGAGGACGTCGCCCGCGTGCTGGAGGGGCAAGCCCCGCAAAACGCGGTGAATCGGATTGCTTCCGGGGAGCGGTCTTCGCCGCGTCAAAACCCCTGAGTCATAGCGTCTTACCAAGCACAGGTTCGCTTGACGGACATTCTTCTGAGCACCGGGAACAGCGCACGCGAACACCGGAAATTACGTTATATTTCGATTTGTGAAAGCTCTCGTCCTGGAAGACGTTCGCGACCTTCATCTCCGCGATGTGCCGCAACCCGAAGTCGGCCCCCAGGATGTCCTGATCAAAGTCAAGGCCTGTGGTATCTGCGGCAGCGACGTGCATGGCTACGACGGAAGCACCGGACGCCGCATCCCGCCGCTCATCATGGGCCATGAGGCCGCGGGCGTGGTGGAAACGGTGGGCGCTTCGGTCCAGTCGTTCCGACCCGGCGACCGCGTCACCTTCGATTCCACCATATTCTGCGGCGAATGCGCCTTCTGTGCACGTGGCGAGGTAAACCTTTGCGACAGCCGCCAGGTCCTTGGTGTGTCCTGCGGAGACTACCGGCGTAACGGCGCGTTTGCCGAGTACGTTGCCGTTCCGGCGCATATCGTCTATCCGCTGCCTGATGCCTTCGACTATGAAAATGCAGCACTGATTGAGGCAGTTTCGATTGCCGTGCACGCGGCTAAGATCACCGAAATCAAGCGGGGGAGCTCCGCTGTAGTGATCGGCGCGGGAATGATCGGCCTTCTTGCCGTGCAGGCTTTTCGTGTGTTCGGCTGCACGGAGGTGGTCGCCGTCGATCTCGAAGAGAGCAAGTTGAAGGTCGCTCGAGAGCTCGGTGCGGACGAGACCTTCCTTGCGACCGATCCCGATCTGCAAGGGAAGCTGAAGGCATCCACAGGCGGTCAGGGTTTCGATATCGCTGTCGAGGCCGTGGGGGCGCAGCAGCCTATCCTGACCGCGATCGGCAGTGTGCGCCGCGGCGGAACGGTGACCATCATCGGCAATCTCGCGCCTTCAGTGGAGATCCCATTACAGATTGTGGTGACGCGACAGTTGCGGCTGCAGGGATCGTGCGCATCTGCAGGGGAGTACCCGGAGTGCATCGAACTGATGCGAACGGGCGCCATCCAGGTACGGCCGCTGATCTCCGCGATCGCGCCGTTAAGCGACGGTGCGGCCTGGTTCGATCGCCTGTACGCACGCGAGCCGGGACTCATGAAAGTAATTCTGCAACCGTGAAGGGCGCCATGGCTCAGAGTGGGTTCGATCTATCCGGAAAAGTAGCGGTTGTGACGGGCGCGAGCCGCGGTCTCGGGCAATACCTGGGCCGTGCGCTTGCCCGCGCCGGAGCAGACCTCATCATCACCAGCCGGCGATTGGAAGACCTGAAAGCCTTCAAGGCGGAGATCCAGGCGCTGGGCCGCCGGGCCGTGCCCCTGGTGCTCGATCTGCGCGATCAGGACAGCGTTCGCACCGTGGCGGAACGCGCAGCCGAGCACGTTGCCAAAGTCGATATCCTCGTCAACAATGCAGGTTGCAATGTACGCAAGCCCGCGCTCGACGTTACCTGGGACGACTGGAACCTGGTGCTGGATACCAATCTGCGCGGGTCGTTCTTTGTAGCGCAGGCCTTTGCGCGTTCCATGGTGGAGCGCGGCTACGGACGCATCATCAACATCGGTTCGGTCACCAGCGTCTTCGGGTACGCAGGCATCGCGCCCTACTGCGCCAGCCGCGGTGGCATCAAGCAACTCACGATGAGCCTCGCGGACGAGTGGGGATCACGCGGTGTGACCGTGAACTGTCTCGCCCCCGGCTGGTTTCGTACGGAGCAGAACTCGGCGCTGTACGACAACGAGAAGTGGGTCGAATACATCAAGGATCGCATTCCGCTCAAGCGTCCCGGGCAGCCGAACGATCTCAATGGCGCGGTAGTGTTCCTCGCTTCCGATGCCAGCGCCTATATCACCGGCCAGACGCTGCTTGTCGATGGTGGCATATCCACCGGCGCCACGCGGGCTACCGCATAGCTGCTGCGAAGCCGCTTCCGCTCCACCTGCGTACTTTGTAAGTCGAGAAAGAAAGTGGTGGCCAGAGACGGGATCGAACCGCCGACGCCGGCCTTTTCAGGGCCGCGCTCTACCACTGAGCTATCTGGCCTTGGCTGGGTTGCCGCTTCCGTGTGCCGCCAAGATCACACAAAGCCTGTAGACGCCGAACTGCATCTGCAACGCCTGTCACACCAGTCAGTCTCGAGGAAAGATCCGCAGAGAAGGGAACGGGCAGCTCAAACGCAAACCAAGTATAGCAATCGCAGAGCGGCGCGCCAACATAGCACCACACTCTCCCCCGGCCACCGGCGGCCACCACTGCAGACAAGTTCTCGCCGCACCGCGATCTCTTCGCGCTATCCTCTCTGGAACTCGATCTCTCAAGGAAGCTTCGATGCTCCGCGACCACATGCGCTTTATCGTCATTTTGCTTTGCGCTCTGCCCGCCACGGCGCAGTCAAAACCACGCGCATCCGCGCCCGAAGCACGGACGGTGCGCGCCTTCAACAAAGCTCGCCAGAGCCCACTCGAGCTCCGCGCGTTTCTGCTTCGGATGCCCAAGGGCGCCGACCTCCACATGCATCTCAGCGGTGCCGTCTACGCCGAGACGTTTCTGCTGGACGCCCGCGCAGACCTCCTCTGCGTGGATCCACGCACGCTCAGCCTCGTCAAGAACGTCGGCACCAGCCGCAGCCTTCCACCGCAGCCCGTCTGCGGCGAGGGCAACGTCCGCGCCGACTCCGCCTTTCAAGACCAGAAGCTCTACAACGCACTCGTCGACAGCTTCTCAATGCGATCCTTCGTTCCCAGCGCCGGCTTCAGCGCTCACGATCAGTTCTTCTCGACCTTTGGACGCTTCGGCGGCACCAGCAAAGCGCATCTCGGCGAGTGGCTCGACGAGGTAGCGACAAGGGCCGCGGCCCAGAACGAGCAGTACCTCGAAATCATGCACACACCGCCGTTCCCAACTGCGGACCGTCTCGCCTCTGAAATTATCTGGCCCTCATCGCCATCCGCTCCCCTGTCGCTCACTACGCAAGACACCACGGGCACCAGCCCCCAGGAGCTCGCCACCCTTCGCGACAAGCTCCTCGCCGGTGGCCTGCGCGACGATGTCACGACCGATCGCCGCGACCTCTCCAACGCCCTCGCCTCGCGCAATGCGATCGAGCACTGCGGCCAGCCCAATGCCGCTCCGGCCTGCTCGGTCGACGTCCGCTTCCTCTTCCAGGTGCTCCGCTCCAACCAGCCGCAGCTCGTCTTCGCACAGATCCTGCTCGCCTTTGAGGTCGCCGCTGCCGAAGCCGCCACACCGCACCCCAACGTCGTCGGTCTCAACCTCGTCCAGCCCGAAGACGACTACCTGGCCATGAGCGAATACACGCGCCAGATGCGCATGCTCGACTACCTTCACAAGCTCTACCCGCAGGTCCACATCTCACTCCACGCGGGAGAGCTCGCTCCCGGTCTCGTTCCACCCTCCGGCCTCCGCTTTCACATTCGCGAGGCCGTTGACCTCGGCCACGCCGAGCGCATCGGTCACGGCGTGGATGTCATGTATGAGATCGATCCTCAGCTCCTGCTCAAAGAGATGGCCGAGCGTCACATTATGGTTGAGATCAATCTCACCTCGAACGACGTCATTCTGGGCGTCTCGCTCAACCGGCACTCGCTTCCGGCCTATCGTGCCGCCGGCGTACCCACCGCGCTCTCGACCGACGACGAAGGCGTCAGCCGCATCGATCTCACGCACGAGTACGCTCGCGCCGCCACCGATTTCAGTCTCGGCTATCTCGATCTCAAAAAGATGGCCCGTACCTCGCTCGAGCACTCCTTCCTTCCCGGGACCAGCCTGTGGGCATCGCCTGATACCTTCACGCGCGTCAACCCGTCCTGTGCCGGGCAATCGCTCGGAGCCGAAAGCCCGTCCGCGCGCTGCACAGAGTTCCTCCGATCCAGCGCCAGGGCCGCCGAACAATGGGAGCTGGAACATCGCTACGCCGTGTTCGAATCGACTCTTCCTTAGCCGCACCTGCCCCCTTTTGAGGCCGCGATGAAGGAGGCTCTCCTCACGCTCCTGCGGTCTCTGCTCTTCCTGGTCACCTAAGCAGTCGGAACTTCCGCTGCCCTTTCACCGCGAGAGCACCCTCGTCCGAAGCGCCACGGTTACCCGCCTCTTTATCTGGGACGGTCTGATCCTTGCTCTCGCGCTCTTTGCTCTCCTCCTCCTCGTCCAAGCCATTATGGGAAGGCTTCGCTCGACCGCGCCCTGGTCCGTTCTGGCTCTGGCATTGGCTCTGGTCGCCAGCTTCGCCCTCAAGCTGGGCTTCGTAACGTGGGAGTTCTGAACCGCAATTCTTTGCAACATGTTTTGTCAATACCCGATTCGCACCTTACCGAACGCCCGCTGTGTCCCTAGAATTTGTTAGTCTTAAGGTCAGCACTCAGGCTTCCCGCCAGGACGAGGGCGCTCCAACTCAGCGGCCGCGCACGCAAGGCAGAAGTGATTTTCGCGGCCGAGACATATCGCTCACGTCGTCATCGCAAAGGATCGACCACCGTATGAATCGTCCAACGAACCACACCTCTTCTGCATCCTTCGATCTCTCGGAGCGCACCATCGCATACTTCTCCATGGAGATCGCCCTTGACCCGGCGCTCCCGACCTACTCCGGTGGTCTGGGCATGCTTGCGGGCGACACGCTGCGCTCCGCGGCCGACACCGCCGCACCCATGGTCGCCATCTCGCTCGCGCATCGCCGCGGCTACTTCCGCCAGCACCTCGACCCAAGCGGTCAGCAGACCGAGACCGACGTCCCCTGGTCGCCGGAGAGCAAGCTGCCCCCGGCCGGTAAGACCATCAACATCCCCATGAACGGGCGCAACGTCCAGATCCGCGCGTGGCGTTTTGACGTGGTCGGCGTCACTGGACACATCGTCCCCGTCTTCCTCCTGGACACCGATGTCGAAGGCAACGATCCATGGGATCGTGAGTTGACCGATCACCTCTACGGACGCGATACGTTCTACCGCCTGTGTCAGGAGACCGTACTCGGCCTTGGCGGCATCCACCTCCTTCATGCGCTTGGTTGTCGTCCCGAGGTGCACCACATGAATGAGGGCCACGCGGCCCTGCTCTCGGTCGGCCTCCTCGAGGATCAGCTCGGGCAGTTTGGAGGCAAGCCCATCTCCGCGGCTACCGATGCAGACTTTGATAGCGTCAAGCAGCAATGCGTCTTCACCACGCACACACCGGTTCCCGCCGGTCACGATCAGTTCGGCATCGATCACATGTACCAGGTGCTCGGTCACGATCGCGCCTCGGTTATCGAGCGCGCCGGAGCCATACATAACGGCTGCCTCAACATGACCTACCTCGCCCTGCGCTTCTCACGCTTCGTCAACGGCGTCGCCATGCAGCACGGCAAGGTCTCGCAGCACATGTTCCCGGAGTACACCGTTCACTCCATCACCAACGGCGTTCACGCCGCCACCTGGCTCTCGCAGCCCTTTCAGCAGCTGCTCGATCACGAGATTCCAAGCTGGCGCACCGACAATCAGTACCTCCGTTCCGTGTACGGCATCGCCCCGGCGCAGATCTCCGCTACCCACCGTGTGGGCAAGCTGGCTCTGATGGACAGCGTGAAGCAGCGCACCGGGCAGCAGTTCGACGCGAATGTTCTTACCCTCGGCTTCGCCCGTCGCGTGGCCACCTACAAGCGCGCCAGCCTGCTCTTTACCGATCCGGCCCGGCTCACCGAGATCGCCGAAAAGATAGGCGGCCTGCAGATTCTCTTCGCCGGAAAGGCGCACCCCGCCGATCAGGGAGGAAAGGCGCTCATCCGTGACGTCTTTGCCGCAGCCGCTCACCTCAACTCCGCTGCGCTCAAGATCGTCTATCTCGAGAACTACGAGTGGGGTCTAGGTGCGCAGCTCACGCAGGGCGTCGACGTCTGGGTCAACACGCCGCTGCGGCCCTACGAGGCCTCCGGAACCTCAGGCATGAAGGCCGCGCTCAACGGCGTCCCGTCGCTCTCGACCCTTGACGGCTGGTGGATCGAAGGCTGTGCCGAAGACATCACCGGTTGGGCAATTGATGATCATGACACCGCTGGCGAAGAAGCCGCGAGCCTCTACGACAAGCTCGAAAAGAACATCGCTCCGCTCTATGCGGACAAGCAAGCATGGGCTCGCATGCAGCAGCACTGCATCGCGATGAACGGAACCTTCTTCAACACGCACCGCATGCTGGCGCAGTACTTCTCAAACGCATACCTTCCACCGAACGAGGTCGGAGCTATCTCCGAGCTCGAGGAGTTCACGCAGCAACCGGTAGACTCCACCATCCAGAGCGTTCAGCCAGTTCCCGCGCTGGTTTAGCTCACTCTTCACCGCAACCGATATGCCCTCGTGTCTGAGGGGGTGCAGGGCTTCAGCCCTGCACCTCTGGGAACACTTACGCGGTCTCCGGATCGGCGGCTGATACCTCGAACGTTACGGTCTGCTCGCCGAGCACCGGATGCTTGCCGTGCAGCGTCACCGTGCCCGCACCTTCCTTCGTGCGAATCCAGATGGCGCCGGTGCCGCCGATCAGCGAGAAGGGGTTTTCCCCGATGATCTCGGCTGGGCCATCGAGCTTGAGCTCGATCGCGTCGGCGGCAAACGGACGCACACGCCCGAACTCATCGTTGACGCGCAGAACGACGCGGACCGCGTCCCCGCCGTCGCCGATCAGCTTCGTCTCATCCGGCAGCAGCTTGAACTCCTGATCCACGCCCCTGCCGGAGTAGGTTTTGGAGATCACCTGCTTGCCGCCGATAAAGCCGTCGATGCGGAGGTCGCCCCAGTTCTCGCGAATCTTGTCGCCGATCTCGATCTTGAACGGGGCGTGCGGGAGATGGGGGTAGGTCTGGCGATCGGGATCGCCCTCGGCGAGCAGGATAAAGCCCTTCCCGACGTTTGGACCCATGATCGGATCGATCGAGATCTTTAATGTGCTCGACGTTGGACGAGATGTAGGCGTCGGTGAAGCCGGTCGACTCGTCGTTGCGGGCCCAGTGAAAGGCGGGCTCGAGGACGACCTCTTCCGCCGGGTCGCACATCGATTTGTAGAAGCCGGCAGCGGGCTTGGGTGTCCGGAAGATATCCGTCACGCCGTGGTAGCAGATGCGGTCGCCCGAGCCGAAGTTCGCATGGGTGCAGTAGTCAAAGGCGCACCAGCCGATGCCGCCGGCGTACTGCGGATTGGAGGCGAGCTGATCGTGCACACGCGCGTGACGGTGGGTGTGCTCTTCGAGCCTCTGCTTCGAGTCGATGGTCTTGGTGGGAAAGGTGTGGCCGACGAACTCGGTGTTGAGGTACTTCGGGTGGTTGGGCGCCTTGAGCGGGAACCCGAAGTCATTCATCGTGAAGACGTCTTCGAGGAACTCGGACTCCTGGAAGTAGCGGATGCCGCCAGTCTGGCGGCCCTTGTCGAGCGCGTGCGCGAGCGCGTTGGTGCGCGTGTAGAAGTCGTGGTTGTCGCGCGACTCGTTGATGCGCACGCCCCAAAGGATGATCGACGGATGGTTCCAGTCGCGGCGAATCATGCGGCGGACGTTGTCGACGGCGATGTCCTGCCAGGGTTTGGGGCCGATGTGCTGCCAGCCGGGGATCTCCTCGAGAACGAGGAGGCCGATGTCGTCGCACGCATCGAGGAAGTGACGCGACTGCGGGTAGTGCGATGTGCGGACGATGTTGCAGCGCATGTCGTGCCGCAGGATCTGCGCGTCCTGGCGGTTGGGGCGCGCGGGCATCGCCTGGCCGACCCAGGGGAAGGTCTGGTGACGGTCAAGGCCATGGAGCTTGATGACCTTGCCGTTGAGCGAGAAGCCCGCGTCGGTAAACATGGCCTCGCGAAAGCCGATGCGCCGCGTTAGCTCGTCGATAGGCTGGCCGTTTTCGAGCAGCTGCACGCGAACGGTATAGAGGTTGGGGTGTTCGAGATCCCAAAGCTCGATGCCTTTGAGGTTCGCGAGCGTCAACACGAGGGTAGGCTTGATGGGCAGTATGTTCGGGTCAGTCAGCGGAAGCGCGCCCTGCGCCTGTCCCGCATCGGCCTGGTTGACGACGGGCGTGGGCGTAAGTGCGGCGAGCTTCTGCGTGACGCTCGCAATGGGGGAGCCATCGACGGTCTCGGTGACAGACCGAGGCGCGCCGCTGTATTCGGCGTGCTGGGCACGGAAGAGCTCGGCGCGAAGCTCGAGTTTGCCCGGCTTCGAGCCTGCGGGATGGTCGAGGAAGCACTCGACCTCAAGTCCAGGGTTCGACAGCACGTTGGTGGTGCGGGCGTAGATGTTGTCCAGAAACGTCTGCGGAACCACGCGCAGCGCGACCTCGCGGTAGATGCCGCCGAAGGTAAGGTAGTCGATCTCATTGCCAAACGGAGGGATGTCAGCGCGCTCGGTGGAGTCGACATCGACCGCGAGCACGTTGTTGCCGCCGGGGTCGAGCTTGCCCGTCAGCTCAAACGAAAAGGGCGTGTAACCACCGCGGTACTCGCCCAACTTCTGCCCGTTGATCCAAACGGTCGATGCCGTCATGACGCCTTCGAAATCGACAAAGACGCGCTTGCCCTTCGCCGCCGCGGGAACCTTGAGGGGCCGCCGGTATATGGAGACGAACTCGTAGGCCTTATCCGGAAAGCTGTGCCACGGCAGGCGCACGTTAGTGTGCGGAACCACGACGTGCTCGAAGCCCGAGTCGTCAAACGCCACGGCGTGCGCGGCATCGGTCATCTTCTCGCTGTAGCGCCAACCACGATTGATGGGGAGCACCATGCGTCCGGCCGGCTTGGTCTGTTGTGCCACTGCGGCCGGCGCCAGTTTGGTGGCGGCCAGGGCGGTTCCGGAGGTCTTGAGAAATTGCCGTCGATCCATAGTGATCCGAAGTCTCGTTGAAAGGGATGTTGTAAGCGCTTCCATCTTAGCCTGCGATCAGGGCAGTTGTATCGTGCAATCAAAACGCGGTGGTAGGCCGCATCCGAAGTCTTCCCCCCGGAAGACCCTAGAATGCCCGTATGGAGATCAAGCGCATCGGTTCGCAGCCCTCAGGTAAAGGCCGGGCAGAGTGGTTCACCGGCGAGGTCCGTATCGACCCGCTATTTCAAGCGCCCGACCCGGCCCTGGTTGGAGCCGTGAGCGTCACTTTCGAGCCGGGGGCGCGCACCGCCTGGCATACCCACCCGCTAGGACAGACCCTGATCGTGACGGCCGGCTGCGGTTGGGCTCAGCGCGAGGGTGGTTCCGTCGAGGAGATTCACCCCGGAGACGTGGTCTGGTTCGCGCCCGGAGAGAAGCACTGGCACGGCGCTGCCCCGGAAACCGCCATCACGCATATCGCTATTCAGGAGCGATCCGGCGGTCAGGCCGTGGAGTGGATGGAGCATGTCAGCGACGAGCAGTATCGACGGTGAGATCTAAGTCGCCGAGAGCACAAACCGATACGCAAAGTCGCCGCCCGCCCACTGCGGATAGTTCGTTCCCCAGGCATTGTTGAACAGGCTGACATGCACGCCCTGCTCCATCGTCGGTAGATCCTTGCTGAAGCCAATGGGCGACCGCTGATCCAGCGCAATCACGGGAGCATCGAGGGTCTCGATCGCCAACCCGCCGCGCTCATCCGCGTACCGGATTGGGCCGGAGACGGCGTGCATCCGCCGTCCTCCGCCGCGAAGGACGTCGCCCGGTTGCAGGGGCTCGCCTGACTTTTCAAGCAGCCATCCCTCGCGCTTGGGCGCGACGGGTGCGAAGGTCAGCCACATGGCCTCGGGCAGCCGGTTCGCCACCTTGCCCATCGCCGTAAGCCGCAGCTCCACCACGGGCGTCGCGTGCGGCAGCCGAATCTCGAGCGCCAGGGTCCGCGGCCAGGCGACGTTGCCGGTGGCCATGGCTGCCGCGTCGTCGATGACCATCTCGATCACCAGGCGGTCCGCGTCGGGCGTGGTTCCGCCCAGCATGCGGAGGACGCGAGGTTGCCACTCCTGCGCTTTCGCCCCGTAGCGCGCAATCTCCGGCTTGCCGAAGTCCTTTGGCGCCCAGTCCGTTTCGACCGTAATGTAGCGGTGAATGTAGTCCGCGAACTCGTCGGCGGAGAGCGTCTGATACGTGAACAACGCGAGGGGGTGCTCGGCCGATGCCCAGGAACGTCGAACACCTTTCCGCTCCAGATGCGTGATCGCTCCGGTCGCAGGGTCGACGCCGACCGTGTAGTGCCGTCCCGTAAGGAGCTTGCCCGCGGGCCAGGCGGTCAGGCCCGAGGTGTCCGCTGCGGTGACGCGCAGGCTCCGCAGCCGCTGCTCCGCCTCCGTGCGCATCGCCTCCGGCAGAGCAGCCACAGCCGCGCCGAGGTCGTCGCGCTTCTCCTGCCAGCTCGTCTCCATCGTCTTGTAACCGCCGGTGTTGTCGACAGCTGCGATCTCCGCCGGCCGGTAGTGCTGGTAATCGAGATAGCTCTTTGTGTCCGTGCCCCACGTGTGCTCGACCTCCAGCAGCAGGTCCGGCATCATCAGCCGGTCCGTCGCGTCGCCGGCCTTCATGCGGCCCATGTCGATCCAGCTTCGCCGCAGCCGCGCGATCTCTCGGTAGCGCGCCACCTTGCCGGGATCGCTCGCCGCGCCGTAAATCCACGTATCTCCAATCTCTCCCGTCACGACCGGCAGATGCGTCCGGTACGGCTCGACGGCGAGCGCCACGTCGCTCAGGTTGGCCGCACGCACCTCCGCGCCAGGGAACTGCGATCGAAGGCGCGCGTAGTAGGCGTGGACCTCCTCGGCCGTGTGCGGACCGCCGTTGTCGTTGCGCACCTCGACGTCGATCGCCAGGTCGCTGCCGGGTATCACGATGGCGCCGCCGTAGTCGTGGCGGTGATAGAGCATCGCGAGCGATTGCCCGTGCACGGTCCAGAGAAAGGCGTCGGGCACATCGGGTGGCGTGCTGGCGGCATTGACCCCGATGTCGAGCAGACGCACACCGCCCGCGGCCAGCGGCGGAACGATGCCGCGCGTATGGCCGGGCACGTCGGTCATCTTGGCCGCGATGGTCTTGCGTCCGAAGCGCTGATCGAGCGACGCCGACAGGCCGAGCGCGCCCTCGATCAGCGAGCGGTCCAACATCTCGGTCTGCCAAGAGAACGGCAGCGCGTGCCAGGCGACATCGCCGTCGGCCACGGCGCGCTCCATACGGCGGCGCTGCTCGGGCGTAGCCTGCTCCATGTACTGGTACAGCAGCCATGAACCCGTAGTCCACGTGTAGCGGTCGGGGCCCTCTTCGCGCAGCTTCGCCGTCAGCGCCATGGCGGCCGGGTAGTACACGTCAAAGTACTTCCGCACAACGTTCCGCTGCGTATCCGTGAAGCCCACGTCGAGGTGGCACTTCGAGACCACAAGGACGCGCTTCACACCGGCGGCTCGGGCCGGCGCGGCTTGTGCGCGAAGTGTTCTGCTCCCCGCAGCCATCGCGGAAAGTGTCAGCATCGTTCGTCGATTCATTCGTGTCTGCCTCGTTCTCAGCATCGCGGATCGCCGGTCCAGCTTACCTCCATTGCACACGAAAGCGCTGCGGGTGTGGGCAGGCGGCATCCATTCGTGAGAGGATTCCCTGCGAAGAATAAAACGCTGTAAGCGGTTGCAGAAAACGCAACCGGGCAGACAACCCCACTCACCACGGAGACCGCATGCATGCAGGCCGGACCCTCGCTTCCGCAGTCCTCTTCGCCCTCGCTGCAACTGTCAGCGCGCCCGCAGCCGATGCCCCGCGCGTTGTCGAGCGGAACGGCCGCCACGCGCTGATGGTGGATGGCGCGCCCTTCCTTGTGCTGGGCGCGCAGATCAACAACTCAAGCTCCTGGCCGGCAGTGCTGCCCAGGGTGTGGCCAGCGCTTGAGGGCATGCACGCCAACACCGTCGAAGCCCCGGTCTACTGGGAGCAGCTCGAAGCCGAGCCCGGCAAGTTCGACTTCTCGACGGCGGACGCGCTCGTACAAGGCGCGCGCGAGCATCACCTTCGGCTCGTGATCCTCTGGTTCGGAACGTGGAAAAACGGCAACATGCACTACGCGCCCGAGTGGGTGAAGACGGATCCGCAGAAGTACCCGCGCATGATCAACGCCGCCGGCGAACCGATCGACGTGCTGTCGGCGAACTCGACGGCCAATCGCGACGCCGACAAGGCCGCGTTCACCGCTCTGATGCGCCACCTCAAGGAGATCGACGGAACCGACCACACGGTGCTGATGATCCAGGTCGAGAACGAGTCCGGCGGCATCGGCTCGCCGCGCGACTTCTCCGCCGCCTCCAACAAGGAGTTCGCCGGCGAAGTCCCCGCGGACCTCCTTAAGGTGATGCACAAATCTCGCGGCACATGGCGCGACGTCTTCGCTGGCAAGGCGGACGAGACCTTTCAGGCTTACTACCAGTCGCGCTACGTCAACGAGATCGCCGCGGCGGGCAAGCGCGAGTTCGACATCCCGATGTACTGCAACGTGTGGCTCTCCTACCCCGTGGCCGAGCTCCCAGAACGACAGGTGCCGAACCCGGGCATCGGCTATCCGTCGGGCGGCCCCGTGCAGGAGATGATCGGCTTGTGGAAGGCGTTCGCACCGGCGATCGACATGATCGGACCCGATATCTATTCGGACGATTCGGGCTTCTACCGCGAGATCATCAAGACCTACAACCGGCCTGATAACGCGCTCTGGATCCCCGAGACCGGCAACGGCGACAACTTCGCGAAGTTCTTCTTCTACGCTCTCGGCGAGGGCGCAATCGGCTTCTCGCCGTTCGGCATCGACCGGACCAACTGGACCTACTCCGGCGAGGAGGGCCCCAAGCTGCACACGGAGAACTTCGCGCTGATCGCGCCGATGGACCGCGAGATCGCGAAGCTGAACTTCGAGGGCAAGCTGAAAACCGCGGTCGAAGAACCCGGCGATACCTCGCAGGAGCTGGACTTCGGAAAGTGGCAGGCGTCGGTACGCTTCGGGTTTCCGCAGCCCGATGGCCGTCGTCCGCCGGGCACACCCGCTCATAACGGAAGAGCCCTGGTCGCGCAGCTCGGGCCGGATGAGTTCCTCGTGACCGGCATGGATGCCAGCGTCGCCTTCCACGTTCCAGGCCGGCTTCCGGGTCTGCGCATGCAGATCCTCCGCGCCGAAGAGGGCTCCTACGAGAATGGAACATGGCACATGACGCGCCTCTGGAACGGCGACCAGACCGACCGCGGCCTCAACTTCCGTCACACCGGCGCAGTCGTCCGCATTCGCATCGGCACCTTCTAGAACCGGCGTGTCGTCCTTGCCGCTGCTTCTGCCTTTGCCCTTGCTGTTGTCTTTGCCCTTGCTGTTGTCTTTGCCCTTGCTGTTGCCTTTGCCCTTGCTGTTGTCTTTGCCTTTCTTTCTGTCATTCCCGAAGGGAATCTGCTTTTGCCCTTGCCCTTGCTGTTGTTCTTGCCTTTCTTTCTGTATCTCGTCTTTTACTCTTGTTCACACAAACTCCGCACCTTCGCACCACGGAGACAACAAACATGCTGGCCCTAAACGTCACCTCAGCGCTCGTACTCGCAGCCACCAGCCTCGCCGCCGTCGCGCAAAGCACCACGCCACCACCCGGCGCAATCCTCCCCAACGTGCTCTACGGCGCGGCCTACTACAACGAGTACATGCCCGCCGATCTCCAGCCCGGCCGTCTCGAGAAGGACGTCGCGCTCATGAACGAGGCCGGCATCTCCGTAGTGCGCATGGGCGAGTCCACATGGAGTCTGTGGGAGCCGAGCGACGGCAAGTTCGAGTACGCCTGGATGGATCGCGTCGTCGATGCCATGGGCAAGGCCGGCATCAAGGTCATCATGGGCACGCCCACTTACTCCATGCCGACATGGATGGCCAAGGCGCATCCGGAGTTCTACGCCCGTCCGCTCGGCGGCGCTTCGGTCGCGCTACGGCATGCGCCAGAACATGGATACGGACAACCCGAAGTTCCGCTTCTACGCCGAGCGCGTGATCACCAACATGGTCGCGCACTACAAAAACAATCCTGCCGTGATCGGCTGGCAGATCGACAACGAGACCGGCTCCAACGGCGCTTCCAATCCTGACGTCTTCGCCGGCTTCGTCGATCACCTCAAGACAAAAGTTCGGCACCACCGACGCGCTCAACAAGGCGTGGTTTCTGAACTACTGGGGCGAGGACGTCAATGACTGGGCGGACATGCCCACCCGCGACAATGCGACCAGCACCAGTTACAAACTGGAGTGGTCGCGTTGGCAGCAGATGCGCGTCGCCAACTACCTTGCCTTTCAGGCCGCGCTCGTCCGCAAATCGCGCCGTCCCGACCAGTTCGTCACCCAGGACTACGGCTCCATGATGAAGCTCGACGTCAACGAGGTCGAGGTCGCCAAGTCTCTCGACGTCGTCGCCAACAATCCGTACCACGGCACGCAGGATCATCTCGACGGCGCCTGGCAGGCGCTTGCAGGGCGACTTCTCCCGCTCCCTCAAACACCAGAACTTCCTCGTCACGGAGACCAACGCCCAGACGCTCGGCTGGGACTCCGCCGGCCAGTTCCCACCCTACGACGGCCAGCTCCGCCTGGACGTCTACACCGATCTCTCCTCCGGCGCCAACATGGTCGAGTACTGGCACTGGCACTCCATCCACGCCGGGCAGGAGACCTACTGGAAGGGCGTGTCTCAGCCACGACCTCGAGCCGAACCGCGCCTACGCCGAGGTCTCCCGCATAGCACACGAACTCCAGAAGGTCGGCCCCGAGATCGTCAATCTCCAGATCAAAAACCAGGTCGCCATTCTCTACAGCGTCGACTCCTCGAACGCCCTCAGCTTCATGCCGTTTGAGCGCCAGGAGGGCCTCGGCTGGACGCCCGGCAAAGCCGCGGGCAGCTACAACGGAATCGTCTCGCAGCTGCACCGATCGCTCTATCGGCGCCAATGTCGGCGCGGACTTTGTCTTTCCCGAAGACGTCGGCGACTTCTCCGCAATACAAGCTTCTCATCGTTCCCGCGCTCTACGTCGCCGACGACGCCCTGCTGAAGAAGATCTCCGACTACGTTCACAACGGCGGCCACGTGCTGATGACCTTCAAGAGCGGCTTCACGAACGAGAACTCCGCCGTCCGTTGGGAGCGTGCACCCGGCCCGCTGCGCGATGCCGCCGGCTTCACCTACCAGGAGTTCTCCAACCTCGAACACCCGCTCGCGCTCAAGGGCGACCCGTTCCACGTCTC
This sequence comes from uncultured Acidobacteriaceae bacterium, assembly GCA_963778445.1. GTDB lineage: Bacteria > Acidobacteriota > Terriglobia > Terriglobales > Acidobacteriaceae > Edaphobacter. The sequence goes on from CAVZUG010000001.1 coordinate 1,736,228, forward strand.
ACCCGGCGAGAACAAGGTGAGCACCTGGGCGGAGTTCCTCCAGCCCACCACCGCCAAACCCCTCGCCTTCTACGATCACCCCTTCTTCGGACGCTGGCCCGCGATCACCGACAACCAGTTCGGCTCGGGAACCCTTACCTACGAGGGCACTTTGCTCTCGAACGCCCTGCAGCAGCAGGTGGTGCTCGGCGCCTTGCACGGTGCACACATCGCGACCGGAGACCCCGCTGCGGCGAAGTCCCCCGTCCGCATCAAGAGCGGAAACAACCGCCGCGGCCGCACCCTGCACTATTTCCTGAACTACTCCACGGAGACGAATACGGTGGCCTACAGCTTCGCCCGGGGGCGCGACCTTCTGACCCAAAAGCCCGTTACCGCCGGCCAGACGCTCACACTCGCGCCCTGGGATCTCGCGATCGTTGAAGAAGATACCTCCAGTCGCGATTAGAACCTGCCTAGTGCCCGCAGTGGTACGGGTGTCCCGCCAGAATCGTCGCCGCCCGGTAGATCTGCTCCGCCGTTACCACCCTTGCCAAACCATGCGGCAGCGTCATCCGCCCGAGTGACACCAGCAGGTCCGCCCTCGCCCGCCCCTCCGCCGACCACCCGTCCGCGCCTCCAATCCCCACCAACACCTGCTGCGCTCCACGATCCCGCAGATCCCCCATCGCCCCCGCAAACTCCACCGAACTCAGCGGCCGCCCGCGCGAGTCCATCAGAATCACCTTCGCCGCCTCTCTCCCCGCCGCATCGCCCGCCAGCTTCCAAAACCCCGCCTCTGTCTCCACCCAGAGCCCCTCCACCCCCATATATCGTCGCGTCCGCTTTAGATACTCATCCGCCAAAAGGTCCTCCGCCTCCCTCTTAGCCCTTCCCCGCCTCCCCCCGATCGACACCAGTGAAATCTTCATCACGCCCCTCTCGCCGCTGTTGCCCTCGCCTCTGCTGTTGCCCTCGCCTCTGCCGTTGCCGTTGTCTTTCTGTCTGTCATTCCCGAAGGGAATCTGCTGTCGCCCTCGCCCGTCCGTCTCCTCGTCAACCAACGCCCAATCATCGTCCAACGGAGTAAGCTTCCGCCCTGCCAGCCTCACCACTACGCAAAACCATCATTTCATCCCGATTTTCACATCGAAGGCGGCCAGAATCCGTCAGCCCGGCCCACAGATGGACATGGGGCGAAAGGCGCATTTTTCGGGATCAGCTGCCTCCCTGGCTCATAAAGCGACTCAATTCCGTGTTTTTGCTTTCAGATTCGCCCTGGAGAGAGATCCAAGACTTCCAAGTCGTCCGTCAGAGGCAAATCTGCAACTTTGGTTGCACGATTGCAATGTATCTCGTGAATCGACGTGCGGGATGTACCTTCTCCCCCTCCGATTCGACTCCAAGGAGCAGACCAAGATGAAAAAGTTACTCGGACTCGTGCTTGCGATCTTCACCATCACCTCTATGAGCCTCGGCCAGGCCGTCTCAGTCAACGGTGGATCGATCCAGGGCACGATCACGGACACCACCGGCGCCGTCGTTCCCAACGCCCAGATCACCATCAAGGGAATCGACACCGGCTCCACGAGATCGCTTAAAACCGATAACTCTGGCTTCTATAGCGACGGTCCCCTAAACCCCGGCAACTATGAGGTCACGGTCGTCGCCCCCGGTTTCCAGAAACTCGCAGTGAGGACCGTCATTCGCACTGGAACCGCGACCACTGGCAGCTTCAAACTCACCATCGGCCAATCCTCCGAGACCATCGAAGTCAACGCCGGCGAACTCCAGGTCAACACCGAGCAGGCCGGCGTCTCCGACGTCATCACGAAGCAGCAGATCGCAGCGCTGCCCGGTCAACGGCCGCAACTTCCTCGACCTGGCCCAGATCGAGCCCGGCGTCATCCTCCAGTCCGGTGAATCCTTCGATCCGACCAAGGCCGGCTACTCGGCCATCTCCGCTCGCGGCGTCTCGGGCCGTACCACACGCATCCTTCTCGATGGCCAGGACATCACCGACGAAACCGTCGGAACGACGATCTTCAACGTCTCCGCAGGGCTGCAATCAACGAGTTCCAGCTGAACCGTTCCACCCAGGACGTCTCCGGCGAAGTCACCTCCACAGGCCAGGTGCTCGTCTCCACCAACTCCGGAACCAACAGCCTTCCACGGTCAGACTCTTCTACAACTTCCAGGACGACCGGGCCGTTGTTTGCGCGAGCTCCGGAATGGCATCAGGATCCGCCCTTCCAGCGCAACCAGTTCGGCGGCAGCATCGGCGGCCCGATCATCAAGGATAAGCTCTTCTTCTTCGGCAACGCCGAGCGCATCAAGCAGGACTCCGCCGCCGTCCGCCACACGGTCGGCGCCGGCTCGTTCGGCAATCCAGGCGCAGTATCCGCTGATCCCCTCGCCCTACCGCGAAACCTACTCCGACGGCTCGTCTCGATTACAACGGCCCCTTCGGCTGGACACTACTTCGTTCGCGGCAACTACAACGTCGACTCGGTCAGCTCGCAACTTCGGCAACGGTTACTGAGCTCTACGCCAACCGCGACAATACGCCCGGCTATCGCCGGCGGCGCCGACTTCGAGACGGGTCGCTTCACGCCACTCGTTCCGCGGCAGCTATGAAAAGTTCCACAACCTGATCGTGGACTCAAGACGGCCGGTAACCAGTCGATCTACAACGGGATCCCCGGGCTTGCCTTCCACTACACCGCCAGCACCTGTACTCGGGTCCTAACGTACGACGCGCCGCAGGGAACGTTCCAGTCGGACAAGCAGTTCCGCTATGACGGCAGCTGGACCAAGGGAGCCACACAATTCCGTTACGGCTACAGCCTGAACCGTATCGCAGGGCGGCGGATTCGCCTCGTTCTTCGGTCTTGGACCGCGTGCGTCGGAAAGCTCGACCACACTGCTGACCGGCGTGTCAATGCGACGCGCAACCCTTTGCTTCCGGGTGCACTGCGTTGTAGGCGCGGCGTCCTGTAACGACCCGATCAACGGTGCCACACGAACACTCTCTGACTGTCGGCAACGGTCAGGGCTTCTTCACCGAGAACGCCGGCCTTCGGTCTTCCCGGCGGCGGTACCGTAGGATTGGCGCCAGGGCGCCTATGCCTCAGGACTCGCTGGAAGGTAACGACCCAGCTTCACCCTCACCGCAGGCGTTCGCTGGAGCGTGGACACCGGCCGCGCGAACCAGGACCTTGCGACTCCGTCTCTGCTCAGACATCAACAATCCGGCATTCACGGGTGCAACACTCCCTGCACCGGAAGCACACCGCTCTTCGCGCAGTGGCGCTCCGATCACGGAGCAAGGTGCATCAGTCGTACGGCAACTTCGCCCCTCAGATCGGCTTCGCGTACAGCCCCGGTGACCACAAGACCTCTCTCCGTGCAGGCTTCGGTATCTTCTTCGAAAGTGATGTCTTCAATAACACCACCGAACGCGCGCAGCTCGCTTCTCAAGACAGGGAGCATTCAACGACTTCCAGACGATCTGCGCCTCCGGGAGCATCGGTGACTTTCCTGATGGCACCACGGTCACGACAGCGACTGTAAACGGCGTTACGTCGGACCATGATCCGATATCTGCGCCGGCTCGATCGCCTCGGCTGCTCCCTACGCCTTGGCGCTGCAGGCGGCGTTCCAGGCGAACACCGCGGCGAATGCAATCGCTCGAAACGGCAGCTATGTCGGGCAGAAACTGACCGTGGCGGGCGTATACGGAGCACCCTACCGTAGCCCCTACTCGGAGCAGTGGAACTTCGGCATTCAGCGTGAGATCTTCAAAGGGGCCATCGTCAGCGGCGATTACATCCACAACACAACTCTGAAGATCGGTCAGATCGTCGATCAGAACCACATCGGCGCAGCACGATATCTCAACGTAGCGGCCGCGCAGGCGGCTATCGCGAGAAACCACTGCAGCGACAGGATGCAGCTGGTGGCTACAGCGCGGCGGCAGTCAATTGCGCGATCGCGGCAGGCGCAATGCTGGTATCGAAGACTTCGCCAGCAACGGCCTTGACTCTGGAATCATACTTCAACGGCGGTCATCCGGCTTCTTACTTCGGCAAGACGCCTGGCAACTGGCGCTGCATTTCCCGGTGCAAACCCGCTTCTCGGGACATGGTAACTTCATCCTGTCCCAATCGGGCCGTACTGGCTACGATGCCATGCAGATCGTCTATCAGTCAGGTGAAGTCGCCATCCAGCTCCAGTTCGTTGACAACAGTTGAATCATTCAGATCTCCTACAGCCTCTCGCGGGTCAGTCGCCTCGAACGATGGCGGCAGGAACGGGACCTCGGACGCCTTCTTCAACGGGCACTCCTGGGACAACGACAACCCGAACCAGTACATCGGTCGCGCAACCCTCGACCACAAGCACGAGCGTCAACTTCGGCGGTTCGTTCACGATGAAGTACGGTCCACAGATCGGCATCATCGGCCACTTCTACTCCGCACCTCCCTCCTCCCTGATCCTCGACGCGGGCAGCGTACCACCAATGGAAACATCTTCCAGTCCGATCATAACCGGAGACGGAACCGATCGGTGATCTTGCTCCCGGAACACTGCCCCCGGCGACTACATGCATCGCATCAAGCCCGGCAACCTTGCTGCATACATCAACAACTTCAACTCCACCTACGCTGGACGCCTGACACCAGCCGGTCAGGCCCTTGTCAACGCCGGATCTGTTCAACGCCCGCTCAGCTTTCGGCCATCGGGCGCACGGTTCAGCCAATTGGCGCATCTTCCCCAGACCACTGCGATCAGCAACCCGACGTTCCGGTCGCTGGACGTGAACTTCTCGTATCCGATCCGGCTGTAGCGGGTTCCATGAAGGTCTCAGCCTCGAGCCCGCGATCGCGTTCTACAACGTCGCCAACATGGCGAACTACGGCACCGACTAGGTCGGAACACTCCTCAACACAGGCAGATGCAGGGCCCGATCAACACCACGGATGGCTACCTCACCGGCCCCAACACCTACGCCAACCTGAACGCCCTCCGCACGGTCCGCGGCTCCGGAACTTTCTCGCAGGGCTCCCCACGCTCAACCGAGTTCCAGCTCCGGCTGAACTTCTAACCCCCAACCCAGCAGCAGAAAGCGAGGAGGCCACCCGGCCTCCTCGCTTTGCGTACGAACCCTCTATCCGTCGTCATGGCGACCGAAGCAGCGGACGCTCTCATCATCCGCTGCACAGTGGAGAGAGAGCCCCCTCCATGTGCGATTGCTTGGTCCTTGGCCAGTAGCAATCCCTGTCAAGCCGGACACCGCCTCATCTCTCGGCCAACAAACGGCTAAACTCGTGGCGCAGTGAGTTGTCCCCACAACCTACAATAGATGTAGGCTTCCGCAATCGAGCAGACCCCGGTACCGTCTTCTTTGATTCCACCCGAAGTCCAGACCTAAAATCTCTATTTCGAAGACTTTAGGACTTTTTGCGGGGGGAGGGAGCAGGTCGCTTTACCGCAGCCTTTTTGGCCTTCGGAGCACTCTTCTTCACCGCCTTCTTCGCAGGCTTCTTCACTGCGGCCGTCTTCGCGCCGCGCGAAGCCTTCACCTTCGTCTCCGTCGCCCGCTGCAGCTCCTCGCCCAGCTGGTCGACGCTCACCGTCACCGCCGACTTCCGCAGCCGCTCCAGTCCATAGAACGCCCGCTTCTCCGGCGAGAACACGTGAACGATAAAGTCCACATAGTCCATCAGCACCCACTCCCCCTGCCGCCGTCCCTCCACCGAATTCGGATACACCCCGAAATCCCGCTTCAAACGAATCTCGATCTCATCCGTAATCGCAACGTTCTGCCGGTCGTTCGTCCCGTTACAGATCAAGAAGTAATCCGACAAACCGCTCTCGTTCGGGTCCAGAGCCAGGATGCGGATATCCTCCGCCTTCTTGTCCTCGCACGCCGCCGCAGCGGCAAGCAGTAGCTGATAACTCTCAATCGTCGGCATGGCTCTCCTTACTCCATTATCGTATTAGCTCGCACGCTCCAGCGGCGAACAAAGCCAGCTCACCGGTAAAGAGTATGTTCCCGCACATACTCGAGAACCGCTCCCGGCACCGCATCCGAACAATCCGCCCCCCGCGCCAGCCTCCCCCGAAGCTCCGTCGCTGACACCCGCTCCTCCACATCGCCCAGCAGATGTACTCGCTCCATCGCGCCCGGGGGTAACCCGAGCCCCGAAAGATCCCCCAGCGAAAACCCCGGTCGGCTCACCACAATCCACTCCGCCAGCTGCAACAGCCGCTCCGCCGCGCGCCATCGCGGCAGCTCCAGAAAGCTGTCCGCCCCCGCAATCGCAAACACTCGCGCCCCCGGCAGCAGCTCCCGCATCTCCTCCAGCGTGTCCACTGTATAGTTCGGCTTCCCGTCAGCCCGCGGCGCGTCCAGGTCCGACACGGCAAACCGCGCATCGAGCCCGCAAAGCAGCCCCACCATCGCCATCCTGTCAGCGAACGGGGCCACCGCTCCACCCGGCTTCAACGGCTGCAACCCCGTCGGCATAAACACCACGCGATCAAGCGCAAACGCATCCGCAGCCGCGCGCGCCACCGCCACATGCCCACGGTGCGGCGGGTCAAAGCTCCCCCAAACAACGCCACACGAGCACCTGGTTCCAGCCCAGAGTCCCAGCCGCCCCGCAAAGCTAAGTCGCCCGCCCGCGCACCGGAGCTCGGCGGCGGCGGATGGCTGGGCCGTGTCGGGGGTGCCACCGTCTCCGCCTCTAGGCGCACCGGCCTGTGGGTCGTCACCATATCCGCCAGCGCATACTTCAGCGCATCCACGCCCTCGCCCGTCACCGCCGAGATCGCATAAAACGGCAGCTTTCTTCGCTTCGCCATCGCCGTCAGCTTCTTCAGCTTCTCCGGATTCGCCACATCCGCCTTCGTCGCCACCACTACCGTCGGCCGCTCCGCCAGCGCCGGATCAAAGCTCCGCAGCTCCTCCGTGATGACCTTGAAGTCATCCACCGGGCTTGGCCGGTCCGTGCTGTCCGACACATCCACCAGGTGCACGATCACGCTCGTCCGCTCGATGTGCTTTAGAAACTGTATCCCCAGCCCCGCCCCCAGGTGCGCCCCCTCGATCAGCCCCGGCAGATCCGCCACGGTAAACGACTGCTCATGCGGCCACTCGCCCACACTCACCACGCCCAGGTTCGGCTCCAGCGTCGTAAAGGCGTAGTCCGCAATCTTCGGCCGCGCCGCCGACAGCCGCGAGATCAGGGTCGACTTGCCCACATTCGGATAGCCGACCAGCCCCGCATCGGCCAGCAGCCGGAGCTCCAGCCGATACGCCCGCTCCTCGCCTGCCGCGCCCCAGCTCATGCTCCCGCGGAGCCTGGTGTGTGCTCGTCGCAAAATGCTGATTCCCGCGTCCACCGCGCCCACCCTTCGCAATCACGATCGTCTCATCCGGCCGCGCAAAGTCGTGGATCAGCTCGCCCGTCAAATCGTCGTACAGCAGCGTGCCCACAGGCACCTTCAGGGTCGTCACTTCGCCCGCATAGCCCGAGCAGTTCGATCCCAGCCCATGTCCGCCCCGCTGCGCCTTGTACTCCGGGTTGAACCGGAAATGCACCAGCGTATTGTGGCTCAGCGACGACGACATCAGGATGTCGCCGCCATGCCCCCCGTCCCCGCCCGAAGGTCCGCCGCGCGGAACAAACTTCTCCCGCCGGAAGGCCATGCACCCGTTCCCACCATCGCCCGCTTTGATCCGGATTCGTGCTTCATCGATAAACATTCTGGTAGCTTTCAGTCTAGCGCAACGGCTACGATGAGCCACGTCCTACCATCAGCCCAGGGCGCTTGCATTCACCGCCTGTTCATCGGCTGCTGGCATCATATTCTTACCCCATCAGCGACCTGCGACGAGCCACCGAGAAACGCTCCTTCACCACAGAGCGACCCTGCCCGCCGCGTAGCCGAACCACTTTTAGGAGACCCAAGGTGTATCTGAAGTCCGCACAAAAGCTCATCCTGTCCTGCGTCCTCTCCGCAGCCGCCTGCCTCCCCGCGCTCGCTCAGTCCACCACCCAGGGTGGCATCGCCGGCACCGTCTTCGACGCGACCTCCGCCGTCGTCCCGAACGCCGCAATCGTCATCCGCAACACCGGTACTAACGCCGAGCAGAAGCTCGTCTCCGACGCGGCCGGCTACTTCAAAGCGCCGCAGCTCGCCCCCGGAACCTACACGGTTACAATCTCTGCGCCCGGCTTCAGCGAGCTCAAGTCCGCTGGTGTCATCGTGCAGGTCAATCTCGTCACCGAACTCAACGAGCACCTTCAGACCGGCGAGCAGTCCCAGACCGTCGAGGTCACCGCCGAAGCGCCCGTCCTCAACTTTGAGTCGCCTGCCTACGGCGGCCACCTCTCCAATCAGGAGATCGAGAACATCCCCATCAACAACCGCCGCTGGTCCGCGCTCGCCCTCACCACGCCCGGCGTCACACCCAACTCCGACGGCTTCGGACTCCTCAGCTTCCGCGCCATCAGCCCCCTCCTCAATAACGTCGAGATCGACGGCGCCGACGACAATCAGGCCTTCTTCTCCGAAGAGCGCGGCCGCACCCGCGCCGGCTACTCCACCTCGCAGGCCGCCGTCCGCGAGTTCCAGGTCAACACCGGCGTCTACTCGGCCGAGTTCGGCCGCGCCGTCGGCGGCGTCGTCAATTCTGTAACCAAGAGCGGCACAAATCAGCTTCACGGCGAGCTGTACTTCTACAACCGCAACTCCAGCCGATCCGCCTTCACCCCCGGCGTGACTAATACGACTTTCGTCGGCACCAACGCACCCGGCCAGCAGTACGTCACCACACCCTACAAGCCCAAGGACAACCGCAACCAGTACGGCTTCGGCGTCGGTGGCCCGCTCATCAAGGACCGCCTCTTCTGGTTCTACTCCTTCGATCAGTTCAAGCGAAACTTCCCCGGCACCGCCAGGGCCGCAAATCCGAACGCCTTCTTCACCACGCCTGACCCAAACCTTCCCGCAGGCCAGACCTGCAATCTCACCACCGGCGCAGTCACCGGCGGTACGGCCAGCACCATCAATCAGCAGGCCTGCCTGCTCTCCGCTCGCCTCAAGTACAACAGCTACGCTCTTGGCGCCTCGCAGTACAACACCCAGCTCCAGGCGCTCCTCCCCGATCTCGGCCCCGTCCCGCGCTTCGGCGACCAGACCATCAACACCCCCAAGCTCGACTTCCAGATCAACGGCAAGCAGCACCTCAGCCTGCTCTTCCATCGTCTCCGCTGGGATTCGCCCGGCGGCGTCCAGACCCAGGCCACCAACCCATACGCTATCGACTCCTTCGGCACCGACTTCGTCAAGCTCGACTACGGCGTCGCCATCCTGGAGAGTCTCTTCAGCCCTCGCATCTCCAACGAGCTTCGCTACCAGTACGGCCGCGAGCTCAACGACGAAGGCCGCCAGCCTGCCAGCGGCTACACCAACAGCAATCTCACCGGCTCTACCGGTCTTCCCAGCTACGTCGCGCTCTTCACCTCCACCGGCTTCAACCTCGGCGCGCCCTACTACAGCTTTCGTTTCGCCTATCCCGACGAGCGCAAGTGGCAGATCGGCGACACCGCCAGCGTCCTCTTCGGCAAGCACAACATCAAGTTCGGCGAAGACTTCGTTCACAACTACGACCTGCAGAACAATCTCTTCGAAGGCAACGGTATCTACACCTACAGCTCCAGCATCGTGAACTACTTCAGCGATCTGGTCAGCAAAGGCCGCACCTGCAACTCCACCAACTCCGGCGTCGGCAGCACCGCCGGTGGCTTTTACTCCTGCTACAACTCCTATGTGCAGGGCTTCGGTCCCGCCGTCTTCGACCTCACCACGCAGGACTACGGCGTCTTTGTGCAGGATGACTTCAAGGCCACACCCCGCCTCACCCTTAACCTCGGCGTTCGCTACGACTACGAAAAGCTCCCGGCTCCTTACTCCGCCCTGGCCACACTTCCGCAGACCTCGAACCACCCCAGCGACAAGAACAACTTCGCCCCGCGCATCGGCTTCGCCTGGGATCCCTACGGTCTCGGCAAGACCGTCCTTCGCGGCGGTTACGGCTTCTACTACGGCCGCGTCCTCAACGCCTATCTCCTGAACACCTACTACAACACCGGCTCGCCCAACAGCCAGTCCACCTACACCTTCACCCCGACCACGAGCCAGACCGTGAACGGTGTCAGCACCATCATCGCTCCCACCCTGCCGCAGCTCGCCCTCACCACCCCGCCTGCCACCGCGCAAGGCCCCAACGTCCAGTACTTCGACAAAAACTTCCACAACCCCTACGCCCAGCAGTTCGACCTTGCCGTGCAGCAGGATCTCGGCCGCGCAACTGTGCTCTCGCTCAGCTACATCGGCGCCCTCGGCCGCGAACTGCCGAACTACCTCAACACCAACCTCACCAACGACGCCACCCATACCTACAACTTCAACTACGCCGTCGGTGGCGCCAACGGCAACTGCGGTCCACTCGTCTGCGGAACAATCGTTCCCATCAAGGTCTACTCCAACAAAACGCAGGCCTCACCCACATCGCCGGCGACCTACAACTTCAACACACCACTGCCCACCTATGGCGCCGTGACCGATGTCATCAGCAACATCAACTCCAGCTATCACGCCCTCACCTTTGAGCTCCAGAAGCGCGCAAACAAGTACCTCAGCTTCGACGCTCACTACACCTGGGCTCACGCGTTGGACTTCAACCAGAATGCCAGCACCTCCCCCAGCACAAACGGCTGGTTCGACCCGCTCGGCAACGCCCGCGCAAACTACGGGAATTCCAGCAACGACGTGCGCCATCGCGTCGTAGCCTGGGCAGTCCTCAACGCCCCCGGCATCTCCAGCCACGGCAGCGCTCTCAGCTATCTCACCAATGGCTGGTCGCTCAAACCCTATCTCCAGGCGCAGTCCGGTCTCCCCTACTCACTCACCATCAGCGGCACCGTTCCCAATCAGTGCTACGTGCTCGGCTGCCTTGAGGCCGCTGGCTCCGGTCTCGCCGGCACCGGCATCACGTACATCCCGCAGATCGGCCGCAACACCTTCCGCTACCCGCGCACCATCAACCTCGACATGCGCGCCCAGAAGGACTTCACCTTCGCCGAAAAGTACAACCTCCAGCTCATCGGCGAAGCCTTCAACCTCGCCAACCACCAGAACGTCACCGCCATCACCAGCCAGGGCTACGTCCTGAACACAGTCTCACCCACACCCGCCGGAACTCCCGGCACCCCCACCTCCACGCTCAACTACCAGACAAGCTTCGGCGCCGTCACCGCCACCAACTCCAACAACGCCTACCAGACGCGCCAGGTCCAGCTCGCCGTCCGCCTCGTCTTCTAACTTCCCCGGCACGACAAACGGAGGGCGATGGCCGCAAAGCCGTCGCCCTCCTGCTCTCTTAAGCAAGCTCAGCGCGAGAGTCTGCGTTGCCGTTGCCGTTGCCTTTCTGGCTGTCATTCCCGAAGGGAATCTGTCTGTTGCCCTTGCTGTTGCTGTTGCCCTTGCCGTTGCTCTTGCCTTTCTGTCTGTCATTCCCGAAGGGAATCTGCTGTTGCTGTTGCCCTTGCCGTTGCCCGTGCCTTTCTCTCTGTCATTCCCGAAGGGAATCTGCTGTCGCCCGTTATCAGTTCCGCCCCCCCGTCCCCCAAAAGCAACATTCCCCGCTTCCCACAAAAACATTAGCCTGCTCTTACCCGTAGTCGTCCGCAGAGCAGTCGGGGAGCACATGACGTCAACCCAAGCGCGCCGCCGCGCCATCCCCTTGCTGCTGCTCCTCTCGGCCCCCGCCTTCGCCCAATCCCCCACCACCGGAGCCATCGCCGGCCACACCACCCCAAACACCACCCTCACCCTCACCAGCCCCACCCAGACACGCCAGCTCCAGACCGACGCCGCCGGCAACTTCCTCCTCCCTGGGCTTCCACCCGCCGAGTACACCCTAGAGATTCTCTCCCCCAACGCCGAGCCTCTCCACCTCACCCACATCCTCGTCGAACTCGGCAGCACCACCCGCCTCACCTCCGAAGCAGTCACCGTAACCGCCGACGCCGACCCCGCGGAAGATCTCGACGCCCCGCCCGCCTCCACCGTCATCGCGTCCCCGGAGATCGCCCGCCTCCCCATCGACGGCCGCCGCTGGCAGAGCTTCGCCCTCCTCACCCCGCAGGCGAACCCCGGCTCCAACCAGGAAGACACCGCCCTCCTCAGCTTCCGCGGCCTCGCCCCCACCCAGAACGGGAGCCGCATCGACGGAGCCGACGACGACCAGAGCTTCAACGCCGCCCCCCACGGCAGCGGCACCGACTCCGGCCCCGAGACCGAGGACGAATCCGAGTCCGAAGCCCGCTCCCCCGGCAGCTTCTCCTCCGGCGCAGGCTCCGGCCGCCGCCCCGGCGCCGCCTATACCTTCTCGCAGGCTGCCGTGCAGGAGTTCCGCGTCACCGGGCAGAACGGCTCCTCGCTCTCCGGCCACGCCGCCGGCGGCATCATCACCACCGTCTCCCGCTCCGGCACCGAAACCCTCCACGGCTCCGCCTTCTACCTCCTCCGCGAGAGCGCCTTCGCCGCCACCAACCCCTTCTCCGTCGTCACCCACTACACCGCCGGCGCCGTCACCAGCGCCCTCGTCAAACCCGCCGACAACCGCCAGCAGTTCGGCGCAACCATCGGCGGCCCGCTCCTCCCCTCACACCTACCTCGCAAGCTCTTCTACTTTTACGCAATCGACGCCCAGCGCCGCAGCTTCCCAGCCGTCTCCTCGCCCGAAAACCCCGCCTTCTACGCCCTCACCCCCACCCAGCGTGCGCTTCTGGCCAACCGCGGCGTCACCTCAGCCAAGATCGACGCTGCCCTCAGCTACATCGATTCGCTCACCGGCACCGTCCCCCGCCGCGCCGACCAGACCGTCAACTTCCTCAAGCTCGACGCCGACCTCACCCCGCGCAACCGCCTCAGCCTCCAGGGCAATCTCTCCCGCTTCAGCTCGCCCGCCGGCATCCGCTCCGCTCCGGTCGTCAACCGCGGCACCAGGAGCTTCGGCACCCAAAACATCGCCGTCGACTCGGTCCTCCTCCGCTGGCTCTACTCCCGCCGCGCCTCGTTCACCAACGAGCTCCGCCTCCACGGCAACCACGACCTCCACTCCGAGCAGGCGCAGACCCCGCTCCCGCAGGAACCCGCCATCGCCAACGGTGGCCTCGCCCCCGAGATCGCCATCGGCCCCCAGGGCTTCTACTTCGGCACGCCCGCCTCCCTCGGCCGGCACGCCGCACCCGACGAGCATCGCCTCGAACTCAACGACATCGCCACCGTCGTCCACGGCCGCCACCTCCTCCAGGTCGGCGTCGACTGGAGCCACGTCCACGACCAGACCGATTCGCTCACAGACACCGCCGGCACCTTCCACTACGACAGCGGCCTCACCAATGGCCACGCCGGCGGCCTCGTCGACTGGATCACCGACTCAACATTCAACGTCAACACCTACCCCAACGGCGGCTGCCCCTCCATCACCGCGCCCATCCACGACTTCTGCTTCCGCTCCTTCTCGCAAACCTTCGGCGCCCAAACGTCTGACTTCACCACCGAGGAGTTCGCCGCCTTCCTCCAGGACCGCTGGCGCCCCACCGAACGCCTCGCCCTCACTCTAGGCCTCCGCTACGAGTACGAGCTCCTACCCATCCCGCAGCAGCCCAACCCCGCCCTGGACGCCGTCTTCAGCACCCGCGGAGCCACCTCCATCTTCCCCGAAGACCGCAACAACATCGGCCCGCGCGCCGCACTCGCCTGGCAGCCCTTCGGCGAGCACCGCGGCACCCTCCGCCTCGCCTACGGCCTCTACTTCGGTCGCCTGCCCGGAGCCACCGTCCGCTCCGCCCTCGTCGACACCGGCCTCCCCACCTCCGCCACCCGCGTCCGGATCCTACCCACAACAGTTACAAATTGCCCGCAGGTCCAAAACCAGGGCTTCGGCTATCCCTGCACCTTCACCTCCGCCCCACCCTCCGGAGTCGCCGCCACCACCTCCATCACAGTCTTCGACCGCCGCTTCCGCCTGCCCGCCGTCCAGCAGGGAAGCCTCTCCCTCGAACGCGACCTCGGCCACCTCGCAACCATCAGCGCCAGCTATCTCCTCAACCTCTCGCGTCAGCTCCCCAACTCCGTCGACATCAACATCGCCCCCTCCACCGGCACAAAGCTCTTCCAGCTCCACGGCGGCCCCGGCGCGGTCGGCGTCCAGGATGGCGAGACCTTCGTCCTCCCCGTCTACACCGCGCGCCTCTCGCCCAGCTTCGGCCCCGTCACCGCCATCACCTCAAACGCCAACGCCACCTACAACGCACTCGTCATCGAAGCCCGCCACAGGAGCCGCAACGGCCTCGAGTTCCGCGGGAGCTTCACCTGGTCCAAGACCATCGACTTCGGCGAAAACACCGGCTCCGTCCCCCGCACCAACTCGCAGCTCGATCCCTTCGACATCCGCTACGACAAGAGCCTCTCCGCCCTCAACCTCCCCCACAAGATCGTCGCCAGCGCCATCTGGCAGCCCACCCCCGCCCTCGCCTCGCACACCCTCCAACACCTCGCCTCCGGCTGGCTCGTTGCCCCCATCCTCACCGAAACCAGCGGCCGCCCCTACACCTTCAACATCTTCGGCGGCACCCGCCTCAACGGCGGTCACGAGAGCATCAACGGCTCCGGCGGCGACGTCTACCTCCCCACGGTCGGCCGCAACACCCTCCGCCTCCCCGACACCTTCAACGTCGACCTCCGCCTCTCCCGCGATCTCCCCGTCACCGAAAAACTCCACCTCCACGCCATCGCGGAAGCCTTCAATCTCACCAACCACGTCAACTACTCCTCCACCACCGAACGCGCCTTTCTGGCCGGCACGCCCGCCAATGGCATCACCCCGCTCACCTTCCAGGACGCAGCCACCGTAGCCGCCGAAGGCCTCGCCACCCGCCCCTTCGCCGCCTACACCGCCGCCTCCGCCCAGCAATCCCGCGAGCGCCAACTCCAGTTCGGTCTCCGCCTTGACTTCTAAGGCCGACGAAGCGTCCTGGCGCGTCCAGCACACCACTTCTTCGTTGTCATCCTGAGCGCAGCGAAGGGCCCGCTTCTTCACCTCGAACTCTCATCGCGCCTCCGCCATGCGCTTGTCATCGAAACAGAACAACCAATCCGCTCTAGCTGTCATGCCGTACCATCAGAACCAGCCGTCACGCATCACATCACCACTACCTCCCCGGAGAGTCGCATGGGCCTCGGCGGCCTCATCGAGCACCACGCCTACATCGCCACAGCCCTGGTCACCTTTCTCGCCTGCACCGGCGTGCCCCTGCCCGTCTCCCTCGCGCTCATCATCGCCGGAGCAGCCGCCCACCACGGCCATCTCACCCTTCTCACCCTCCTGCCCCTCGTCTGGGTCTCCGCCGTCACCGGCGACACCCTCCTCTATCTCGGCGGACGATTCACCGGCTGGTGGCTCCTCGCCCGTCTCTGCCGCCTCACCACCAACCCCGAGCAATGCATCTTCCGCTCCTCCGACTACTTCTACCGCCGTGGCCCCTACACCCTCCTCTTCGCCAAGTTCATCCCCGGCCTCGGCTCCATGGCCGCGCCACTCGCCGGTTCCCTCAACATGCGCCTCCCGCGCTTCCTCTCGCTCGACGCCATCGGAGCCATCACCTACACCTCCACCTGGATCCTTTTAGGCTTCCTCTTCAGCCGCTTCATCCGCGAGATCGAGCACGGCCTTTCGAGCGCCGGCCACGTCGTCCTCCTCGTCGTCGCTGTCCTTGTCCTCGCCTACGCCATCTCCTGGCTCGTCTTCTACCTTCGCGCCCGCCGCTTCACCGGCATCGAGCGCGTCGCCGCCGCCGATCTCCACCAGCGCCTCCAGACCGAAGACCCCAACCGCCTCGTCATCATCGCCGACGTCCGTTCGCACAACTACTACGACCCCGGCATGCAGCGCATCAAGAACTCGATCCGTGTCGAACCCCACCGGCTCGAAGAAGAACTCGTCGCCCTCCGCGCATTCATGGCTCCCGAGTGCGAGATCTATCTCTACTGCTCGTGCGTCCGCGAAGCCACCAGCGTCCGCGTCGCCTACATGCTCAACCAGCAGAACTGCCGCACCAAGGTCATCGACGGAGGCCTCCGCGCCTGGGCCCGCGCCGGCGGACCCCTCGAACCCGTCCCCGGTCACGAGATCCAGCACCTCCCCCGCTTCGACTGACGCCAGTACCGCTCGATGGACATCTGCAAAGATCAGCTCTATCGCAAACTTCCTGCAACATTCGAGGCCTACCGTCGTCACCATGAGGCTTAGCTTCGTCATCCCCGCCTATAACGAAGAGGCATACCTCCAGGCATGTCTCGACTCCATCCTGTGCCAGACCTGCACACTTTCCGTGCCCACGGAAATCATCGTGGTCAACAACGCGAGCACCGACCGCACACGCCAGATCGCCCTCGCCACCCCTGGCGTTATCCTCGTCGACGAGCCGCGAAAAGGCCTCACCCACGCACGCCAGGCAGGCTTCGACAGGAGCACAGGCGATCTGATCGCCAACGTCGACGCGGACTCGCGCCTCACCGAGGGCTGGGTCCAGCAGGTCCTTGACGTCTTCGCCGCGGACCCCCACGTCGTCGCTCTCAGCGGTCCCGTCGAGTACTACGATCTGTCCCTTGGGCATGCGGCGCTTGTGCGCCTCTTCTACCTCGGCGCGTGGATCACGTATGCCATCAACCGGTATGTCCTGCGCGTGGGCTCCATGGTGCAGGGCGGAAACTTCATCATCACGCGCAACGCGCTCGCTGAAATCGGCGGCTTCAATCTCACCATCAGCTTCTACGGCGAGGACACCGATCTCGCTCGGCGTCTCAACGCCATCGGGAAGGTCCGCTTCACCTTCGATCTCAAAATGTTCTCCTCCGCGCGCAGGCTCAAGAAGGAAGGCATGCTGACTACCGCCATGCGCTACTCCATCAACTACTTCTGGACGATCTTCCTCGAACGCCCCTTCTCGACCGACTACGCCGACATCCGCGAACAGCCCGAAGGCTGAGGCTCAGGAAGCTGCTTAGCCCCGGGTGCGCTACGCCTTCCTAGGCCGCATCCCGCGCAATCTCCCGGTCAAGCGGCACCCGGTTCACCCCTGGAAACGCCAGGCTTAGCGCCCGCGCAAACGTCCGCGATCGCAGCAGCCGCACTGCCTGGATCGCCGCCCGCAGCGCCAACGGTGGCCTTCCATCTGTCCACAACTCCGCCAGCGAACGCATCCGGCCCTCCTCATCGCGGTGAAACGCCCGCTCGTCCCACCGCTGCCATCCGGGGCTGAACTGCGGGAAAGTCCGTCACCGCGTCCAGCGTCGAGTCCAGAATGCGTTGCTCCCACGCCCTCGCATACTGGTTCAAAAACAGGATGTGGCTGCGGCGCTCAATCCGAAGCTCATGCACAAACTCCGTAAAGCTCTCCGCATGCGTCAGGTTGATGTTTGCATTCGCTTCCATGCCATGACGGTCTCCGCCCGAGACCACGAGCTGGCCCCACTGCCGCGCAAGCCGCAGCACGTCCCGGTTCTCCCGCGCATGCCGAAGCCCGTTCAGCTCCAGCGCATGAACGTACCTGTTATTGCGTTCGAGAAAACGGTGGACCTCATCGCCGTGCGTCCGCTTCGTTACCTTGTGCAGATCCCACAACGGATGATTCAGAATCGTAAGCGACTGCGGAAGGGCGTCGAGCTCCTGCAACATCCCGTGCAGATCCTCCTCATGCGGATCCGCCGTGAACCGCTCGAAACGCTCCATCCATCCCGTCGCCGAGGCGCTCGGAAGATTGTGTATG
This sequence comes from uncultured Acidobacteriaceae bacterium, assembly GCA_963778445.1. Lineage (GTDB taxonomy): Bacteria > Acidobacteriota > Terriglobia > Terriglobales > Acidobacteriaceae > Edaphobacter. The sequence continues at coordinate 1,754,119 of CAVZUG010000001.1, forward strand.
CCCAGGTGAAATACCGTTTTGCCAAACGGCGCAGTCCACTCCACCGACATCGGAATATGCCGCGCCGTCGCAATCGTCCGCAACAGAAGCGGAGCCTCCATCGTGTCATGATCGGTGATCGACACCAGCGCCTCCAGCCCCAGTCGCTGAATCTGTCGCCGCTCCAGGTCGTACGCCATCCGCGGAACCAGCGGCGGCCGCCAGTTCGCCGATACGAAGTCCAGCGGAAACGGACGCTGCGTATTGCTCGCCCGCTCGTAATATCGCAGCAGCATGCCCGCCAGCGGCGCCTCCGTTCCCATCTTGTGCAGAAACATCAGGCTCTCGCGACTCGCACTCGTGTGACTGTGAAGCGATACCCCCGTCGGGTAGGGCAGCGTCGCCCCACCCTCCTCCCAAATGGTCGAAATCCTCGATTGCGGCTGCATACCGGCACATCTCCTCTCGTGCGGAAAGGTTGGATACGCCGACAGTATGCTGCGCCATTCTGAACGCAGCGTGAGAGGACGAAGAACGGATGCACAATTCTCGGTGCACTACAACCTTCGTGTTACCCCGCTGATACGCATCCAGCGCTCTGACACTTGGCCCTAAAGTCCATCCATCGGTGCCGGGTGCCTCACCCTGGCCTTTTGACACTCCCCTCTGTACCTCCGCCGCCCTATAAAATAGGCTCGATGCCCTTCACCGAACACTTCGACGTAGTCGTAGTCGGCGCCGGACACGCCGGCTGCGAGGCCGCCGTCGCCGCCGCCCGCATGGGCCTCCGCACCGCCCTCTTCACCCTCAATCTCGATCTCATCGCCCAGATGTCCTGCAACCCCGCCATCGGCGGCATCGCCAAAGGACACCTCGTCCGCGAGATCGACGCCCTCGGCGGCATCATGGGCGAGGTCGCCGACCAGACCGGCATCCAGTTCCGCCTCCTCAACACCTCCCGCGGCCCCGCCGTCTGGAGCCCCCGCGCCCAATGCGACAAAGCCCTCTACCGCGTCCGCATGCGCGAGCTCCTCGAATCCATCCCCAACCTCCACATCAAGCAGGCCGAAGTCACCGACCTCCTCCTCTCCGAAGAGATGTCATCCCGACCGGAGCGCAGCGAAGTGGAGGGACCTGCTTCTCGACCGGGGACTCCGGGTGCCCCACCCTCTCCGGTCTCACCGGAAAGGGTGGGGTCGTCTTCCGGTGAACCATCAGGACAGCCCCACAAACCGGGTGCCCCATCCTCTCCGGTCTCCCCGGAAAGGGTGGGGTCATCTTCCGGTGAACCATCAGGACAGCCAAACAAACCGGGTGCCCCATCTTCGCCGACAGTCTCACCGTCGGCTAAGGTGGGTTCTCCCGGTGATCCCTCAGGACAACCACCAAGATCCTGCCTCGGCCTCATACTCCGCGACGGCCGCACCATCCTCGCCCACTCCACGGTCATCACCACCGGAACCTTCCTCAACGGCCTCATCCACTGTGGCGAGCAGCAGTACACCGCCGGCCGCTCCGGCGAACCCGCCTCCGTCCTCCTCGGCGAATCCCTCAAGCGCCTAGGCCTCCGCGGCTGCCGTCTCAAGACCGGAACCCCTCCCCGCCTCGACGGCCGCACCATCGACTGGTCCCGCTTCGAGCCCCAGCCCGGCGACCCCGACCCGACCCCCTTCTCCCTCCGCACCCGCGAAATCCCCCTGAAACAGATCTCCTGCCACATCGCCACCACCACCCCGGAAACCCTCCAGCTCATCCGCGACAACGTCCACCGCTCGCCCATGTACTCCGGGCAAATCACCTCCACCGGCCCGCGCTACTGCCCCTCCATCGAGGACAAGGTCGTCCGCTTCCCCGACAAGACCTCCCACCAGTTCTTCCTCGAGCCCGAAGGCCTCAACACCCACGAGGTCTACATCAACGGCATGTCCACCTCGCTCCCCCTCGAGGTCCAGACCGCCATCGTCCACTCCATTCCCGGCCTCGAAGACGCCGAGCTCCTCCGCCCCGGCTACGCCATCGAGTACGACGCCATCGACGCCCGCGAGCTCGACCGCTCACTCCGCGTAAAATCCATCCCCGGCCTCTACCTCGCCGGCCAGATCAACGGAACCAGCGGCTACGAAGAAGCCGCCGCCCAGGGCCTCATGGCCGGCATCAACGCCGCCCTCGCCGCCCGCCACACCAAAAATCTCCATTCCACCAACAGGGCCTCAGGACAGCCCACCACCCCGGGTGCCCCACCCTCTCCGGTCTCATCGGAAAGGGTGGGGTCGTCTTCCGGTGAGATGTCAGGACATCCGGGTGCCCCACTCATGACAGTCTCACCGTCGTGGGTGGGTTCTTCCGGTGACGCCTCAGGACAGCCCCTGAGCCCAGCTTGTCATCCTGAGCGAAGCGCAGCGCAGTCGAAGGATCCCGAAACTCATCGCCCCGCCCCGACTCCCCAACCCCTTTCGGCCACTTCCCCCGAAACTCCCAATCCACCCACCTTCACCCTCGATCGAACCGAAGCCTACATCGGCATCATGATCGACGACCTCATCAGCAAGGGCACCGACGAGCCCTATCGCATGTTCACCTCACGCGCCGAGTTCCGCCTCCACCTCCGCATCGACAACGCCGACCGCCGCCTCACCCCGAAGGGCCGCGATCTCGGCCTGATCGACGACGGGGCCTGGACCGGCTTCCAAGCCCGCCAGTCCCGCCAGGCCATTCTCCTCGACCTCCTCGAAACCAAACGCCTCGCCCCACACGAACTCACCGAAGCCATCACCGGCAGGCTCCCTGGAGACACCCACAAGCTCATCGGCAAGCCCCTCGCCGAAGTCCTCCGCCGCCCCGAGCTCTCCATCGAAGACCTCACCCCGATCCTCCGTCACCATCTCCCCACCGCCGGCCCCGAGGTCGCCCCTTGGCTCCACGCCCTCACCCCCGAAGCCTGTCATCCCGACCGGAGCGCAGCGGAGTCGGAAGGACCTGCGTCTCGAATCCACCACCGCCCTCCCATCCTGGATCCGCATCGAGTGGAAGACCGTCGAAACCGAGATCAAATACGCCGGCTACCTCGCCCAGCAGCGCCGCTCCATCGACAAGCTCAAAGCCGCCGAAACCACCGTCATCCCCAACTGGTTCGACTACAAAGACATCAGCGGCCTCTCCCGCGAGATGCAGGAAAAACTCTCCCGCATCCGCCCCGCCACCCTCGGCCAGGCCAGCGGCATCCCCGGAGTCACACCCGCCGCCGTAGGCCTCATCCACGTCTACATAGAAATCCAATCCCGCAAACTCTCCGCCTGATCCACCCACACCGCTAGTCATTCTGAGCCGAAGGCGAAAGAATCCCGGGTTTTGCCGTTGCCATTGCCGATGCCGTTGCCTGTTCTTTTGCTTGTCATTCAGGAGCGAAGCGGAGGAATCTGCTGTTGCACTGCCGTTGCCCTTGCTGTTGCCGTTGCCCCTGCCGTTGCCTGTTCTTTTGCTTGTCATTCAGGAGCGAAGCGGAGGAATCTGCTGTTGCTGTTGCCGTTGCCCCTGCCGTTGCCTGTTCTTTTGCTTGTCATTCAGGAGCGAAGCGGAGGAATCTGCTGTTGCCCTCGCCATCCTCCAGCAGCTCACCCCATCCCGCATCTTCCCTCAAACCCCAGCGTCTAATCCCCTGAAGCGTCACCACCGCCCAAGGACCCGCATGAACACCCCAACCCGCCTCCTCTTGTTCTTGTTAGTCCTCACCGCCGCCTTCTTCGGCTGGAGAAAACACGCCATGGCCCAGGCCACCCGCTCCCAACCCATCGTCGCCCCCACCCTTGACGAGACCCACCCCACCGCTCACACCGAAACCGCCGTCTTCGCCGGGGGCTGCTTCTGGGGCGTCCAGACCGTCTTCCAGCGCGTCAAGGGAGTCACCGCCACCACCGCCGGCTACTCCGGAGGCTCCGCCTCGACCGCCACCTACAACCAGGTCTCCGGCGAAAACACCGGCCACGCCGAGTCCGTCAAAATCGTCTTCGACCCCACCCGCGTCACCTACGGAACCCTCCTTCGCATCTTCTTCTCCGTCGTCCACGACCCCACGCAACTCAACCGCCAGGGCCCAGACGTCGGCAGCTCCTACCGCTCCGTCATCTTCTTCACCACGCCCGAGCAGGAGCGCATCGCGCGCGCCTACATCGCCCAGCTAGACGCCGCACACACCTTCCCCGCCAAAATCGTCACCGACGTCACCCCGCTCAAAGCCTTCTACAACGGCGAAGACTACCACCAGGACTACGCCGAAAAGAACCCGGACAACCCCTACATCCAGATCTGCGACGTCCCCAAAACCGCCGCCCTCAAAGCCCAGTTCCCGGACCTCTTCGAGGACTACCACTCCAAACACTAGACCGAGAAGCCGTCTTCGCACGCCTCCGAAACCCTGTCATCCCGACCGAAGCGCAGCGCGCAATAGATAGACCCCTACATTTGCTGTTGCCTGTTCTTTTGCTTGGCATCCCGTAGGGATCTGCTGTTGCCGTTGCCGTTGCCGTTGCCGTTGCCGTTGCCGTTGCTGTTGCTGTTGCCGTGGCCGTGGCCGTTGCACTTGCCTTTCTGTCTGTCATTCCCGCAGGGAATCTGCTGTGCCGTTCCGTTGCCGTTGCCGTTGCCGTTGCCGTTGCTGTTGCTGTCGCCGTGCCGTTGCCGTTGCCGTTGCCGTTGCTGTTGCTGTTGCCGTTGCCGTTGCCGTTGCCCCGTTGCCGTTGCCTTGCCCCTGCCCCTGCCCCTGCCCTTCTGTCTGTAATTCCCGAAGGGAATCTGCTGTTGTCTTTACATCTGCCGTTGCTAGTTTCCAAGCCGTCATCCTGAGCAAAGCGAAGGATCCCGAAACCCCCTGCCCCCACCCAAGCCCCCCGATACCTTCCGCCCCCAAACGGTTCACCCGCCAGAGCCCACTGCCCGCACCGACCCCCCAGCAGTTCCCGTGTCCACTTTTCCGCGTAGCCGCACAGGCCACCTCCGTTCTACGCTGAAGTCACCCCATGGCCTCGCTCATCCAGTTCACCCCGTCCCCCGACGGCATGCCCGCCTCCACCCACGCTGAGATCGCCATCCTCGGCGCCATGATGCTCGACCAGCTCGCCATCTCCGACGCCACCGCCAAGCTCCGCACCGAAGACTTCTCGCTCGACTCACACCGCCGCATCTATCAGGCCATCCTCGATCTCGTCGCCGTCGGCCACGCGGTCGACTTCATCACCCTCCGCGAAGCCCTCCTCAAGAAAAAAGAGCTCGACGCCATCGGCGGCGCCGGCTACCTCGCCTCCCTCACCGAGGGCATCCCCCGCAACTACAACGTCGAGTCCTACGTCCGCATCGTCAAGGACAAGAGCCTCCTCCGTCAGCTCATGGCCATCTTCTCCGAAGGAGCCTCCAACGCCTCCGACCAGTCCGAAGAGGCCATCAGCGTCCTCAGCACCGTCGAAGCCCGCCTCGCCGAGGTCGCCGACTCCGCCATCCAGCGCGGCTTCTCCAATATCACCGACATCGTCGCCAACTCCTTCGGCTCCATCGACGCCCTCTACGAGCAGGGCCGCGAGATTACCGGCCTCGCCACTCACTACATCGAGTTCGATCGCATGACCTCCGGTCTCCAGGAGTCCGAACTCATCATCATCGCCGCCCGCCCCTCCATGGGCAAGACCGCCTGGGCCATCAACATCGCCCAGAACGCCGCTGTCCGTGACGGCAAGGTCGTCGCCGTCTTCTCCCTCGAAATGTCCAAGGAGTCCCTCCTCCGCCGCATGCTCGCCTCCGAAGCCCTCGTCAACTCCCGCAAAATCCAGACCGGCTTCCTTCCCCGCGAAGACAAGGGCAAGCTCCTCTCCGCGCTCGAGCGCCTCATGGAATCCAAGCTCTTCATCGACGACACCCCCGGCATCACCCTCCCCGAAATGCGCGCCAAGGCCCGCCGCCTCCGCCAGCAGGAAGGCCGCCTCGACCTCATCGTTATCGACTACCTCCAGCTCATGTCCGGCACCGCCGGCCCCGGCAAGCGCGGCTTCGAAAACCGCAACCAGGAGGTCTCCGCCGTCTCCCGCGGCCTCAAAGCCCTCGCCAAAGAGCTCCGCGTTCCCGTCGTCGCCCTCTCCCAGCTCTCCCGCGGATCCGAGCAGCGCACCGGCGACAAAAAACCCCTGCTCTCCGACCTCCGCGAGTCCGGCTCCATCGAGCAGGACGCCGACGTCGTCTGCTTCATCCACCGCGAGGAGTACTACGACCGCGAAAACGAAGACCTCAAAGGCAAAGCCGAGATCATCATCGCCAAACAACGCAACGGCCCCACCGGCTCCGTCCACCTCGCCTACCTCGCCGACTACACCCGCTTCGAAAACCTCGCCACCGGCGACTCCGGCGGCGGCGACTACTAACAACTGTCATCAATTCTCGCGCAGCGAATCTGCGGTTCCGGTTGCCTTTACCGCTGTCGCTGTCGCTGTCGCTGTCGCCGTCGCCGTTGCCGTTGCCGTTGCTGTTGCTGTTGCTGTTGCCCTTCTGTCTGTCATTCCCGCAGGGAATCTGCTGTTGCCCTTGCCGCCGTTCGTTCTCGCCGAGTGCCTCTTTATCGCAACATCGCTACGAATGACCGTTTCCCACCTACGACAACAAAACGGAAAAACCTTTCCCACAACAAACCCCCACAGCCCCATCCCGTTCCCAAAACAGCACCCCCACCCGCAACAAATCGCAAGAATTCCGCAAATCCAACAAGCCAAAATTTGGCCCCGCACTTGCTTCATCAACGGTATATAGACTTCGGTACCGTTCGCGACCCGACACAGCAACTTCGCGCACCTCTTTCGTTTGTCCCCCGCGAACTTGTGCTCCCTCGCGCGCACAACAACTAAAACCCGGTGACCGCCCCGACGGAACCGCCACACTGATGGCGACTTCCCCTAGCGCTCACTCGCACCCACCCGCAACCAGCGGGACACTGGAGAACTGCTGTGAAGAAGATTTTTGCCCTGTCTGCCCTCGTCCTCGGTCTGTCCTTTGCCACCCTTCCCACCTTCGCCGATACCCTCCACTTCGTCTCCGACAGCGGCCAGAACATCGGCGGCGAAGACGTCTACCCGTACAACTTCAACATCAACGGATCCAGCACCACCACCAGCCTGATGTGCCTCAATATCAACCGCCTCATCAGCTTCGGCGAAACCTGGAACGTCAACATCGGCACCGTGCCCCTCGACAACTCGCAGAGCTCCATCAACTACCGCGCCGATGCCTGGATCTACTCGCAGATCGGCTCCTACAACAATGCCGACATCCAGTACGCCGCCTGGGACATCTTCGATCCCGCCGATACCAACGGCCACGCCGGCTTCACCGCCACCGCCCAGACCCTCGCCACCACCGGCCTCCAGATGGCCGTCAACCAGAACCTCATCAACTCCGGATTCTTCTCCGGCTTCACCCTCTACACCCCCACCGCCGACCAGACCGGCTGGACCAACGGCATCCCACAAGAGTTCATCGGCGCTTCCCAGACCCCCGAGCCCTCCAGCCTCATCCTCCTCGGAACCGGCCTCCTCACCGCCGCCGGAACCCTCCGCCGCAAACTCGCAAGGTCGTAATCAGAACCAAAGGGCCACGCAATATCCGCGCAACAAAAGGATCGCCGCGTCTTGTGAGAGAGATACGCGACCGGTCTCAAGCAGCAATCATGGGGAAGACAAAGGGAGGCCATCCGCGGCCTCCCTTCGTCACGTCACGGTGCCCCTCGCAATACTTTCGCGTACGCTCAGAGTCGGTTCGGTGTCCACCGGAAAAGAGGAGAGCATGCCCAAAGCACAGCGAGAGAATCTGCCGTCAGCCGTGGTCCTGTGCATGGCCCTGTGGGCGGTGACCTTATCCCTCAGCAGCACCGTGGCCCGGCCGCAGGCCGTCGATACCCCCGTGCTGACCCTGCCAGACATGCCGCTGCACGATCCCTGGATCCTCGCAAACCAAAGCGACAAGACCTACTATCTCTACACATCCAACGTGCCCTCGATCTCCGGCGTGCAAGGCGCGGGCACGATGGTCTACCGAAGCAAAGACCTCAAGCGCTGGGGGAAGCCGCTGGTCGTCTTCTCCGCCTCCGAGATGCATTGGGCGCAAAAAGGCGCGTGGGCTCCCGAAGTCCATCCGTGGAAGGGCAAATACTATCTCTTCACCACGGTGCACGACGACACCAAACCCCTTCCGCCCGGTCGCAACGCAGTGCGGCCCACCTATCGCCGTGGCACCATTAGCGCCGTAAGCGACTCACCACTCGGCCCATTCCATCCGCTCAACGCCGACGGCCCGCTTCCCCCCGGCGACTTCATGACCCTCGATGGAACCCTGTACGTGGACCCCGCGGGCAAGCCGTGGCTCGTCTACGCGCATGAATGGCTGCAGAAGACCGACGGCACCATCGAGGCTGTGCGGCTGAGCGAGGATCTGGCAAAGCGCGTCGGCGATCCCGTCTTTCTCTTCAAGGCATCCGACGCGCCCTGGCTCAACCAGGGAGTCACCCCCTCGACCGCATCGGCGCAGTACGTCACCGACGGCCCCGAGCTCTACCGCACCCACGACGGCCACTTGCTCATGCTGTGGTCCAGCTACGCGCACGACAACACCTACATACAGACGGTCGCGCGCTCGAGGTCCGGGTCGATCGAAGGCCCCTGGGATCAGCTCGCTCCGCTCCTCGGCGAGGACAGCGGCCACGGCATGCTCTTTCACACCTTCGACGGCTCCCTCATGCTCGTCCTGCATCGGCCCTTCCGCAACGCGCGCGGAAAACTCTACGACATCAAGGACGCCGGCAATCATCTCGAAGTCCTACGCGAGCGGACCGATCTCGACGCGCCTCAGTGACCGCTCAATATCCGTCAGTTTGGAATGGGATTGGCTCCCACTCTCTTCCAATCGTTGGCTGTCGGCTCAACAGCCGCCAGGACGTTGGTCATGGCGCCGACCGTGTTGTCCCATCGGGATTGACGGTCGTTGTGGGCTGTCTTCTGCGGATCCGGATCGCAACAGCCTTGCCGCTTCGGGTACCTGTACTGCCCTCCCACAAAGGTGTCCTGCCAGAACCAGTAAGAGTCGTCTATGGGCCCAGCCCCAGGGATAAACGTGGTCTTCTCCACGAACTTCACGGGGCTGATGGCGTTGGCGCGCGTGTTGATGATGCGGTTGCGGTTTTCTATGGCGAAAGGCGCGAACTCCACCGCTTTGCGTATCAGATCCTCGGCCCACGGTGAGTCGTTGGGATTCTTGTGGTCCCTGTCCGTAATCGCTCTCTCTTGAAGGATCGCCAGATGGAGGCCGCCGGCAATGACGAACAAACCAAGACCGATCTCTGGAAACTCCTTGAGCTCACTGGTGAGTACGCGCGATTCGTTCCAGATGGTGGACAGGATCCGTTGCGACTCTTCGTACTTGGCCCCGTCGCGCTTGATCGTGTTGTAAGTAATCATCCCGTCTTGCACGGCGTTCACCCGGCCGCTCAACTCGCGGCGCTTGTTCTCGTTGATCACGCCTTGGACGATGTTTTCGAACTCCTTATAGACCTGATCGAAGTACGGCGGGACGCCCGGAGGAAAAATCTCGGCGAAGATGGCCGAGCCGATTTCCTTGGCCACGGTGCGTATCAACGACTTCCCAATCGCAGCAGCGAGGGCGCCCCAGGCAAGAGCGGCGGCACCCGCTTGTGGGGTAAGTTCGACCGACACCGGTGATGTGCTGTCGATAATCACCGCTTCTCGGACCGTGAATTGAGTGTCGATGAAGAACAAGTCGCCAAAGCTGCTTCGCCGTCGCGCGCAGACAGTTCCCGTCGGATACTCGAGATAATCTGCGGAGAGAAACGAAGTGAACACGCCCTCCGGGTCCAGGGTCTCGGTCGCGAGCAATGGATAGGCCAGGTTGATCGCCCGCTCAAGCCGCTTGATGCGGTACTCTGCCACACGCATCTGCTTCTCGTCCAGGTGCGGCCAATGCTCACGAGGTGTGATGGGTGGCGGCACAGTGGAACCGCCGTTAAAGGTCTCGGATGCCAGTCTTTGTGCGTCCTGCTCCGACAGGTCAGAGTAGGCCCGCAGTTGCGCCTCAAGGGTAATCAGCGACTTGGGCTTGGAGTAGATCAGGTCCATACAGATTCTCCATCACAAGAATATTCGTTGCTCCGCCAGCTGCGAATCGCGGCCGGGTTCGCCGCCCGTCCTGCCTGAACCCAGGCGCCCGATCATCTCCGAACGGCGAGCTTCTCTCCGTTCACACATGCTACGACGGATATCGCGGGGCGATCATCCTATCAGATACTCCGCCAATCCATCATGTTTGCAAGTCTCATCGTCATGCGTGGGTTCTTCCGGCCAAGCCCACGCGCAACCATCACCTCTACGCTTTGTCATTCCGAGCGAAGCCGAGAACCCGCTTCCCAACCGATAAGCCGGGTGCCCCACCCTCTCCGGTTTCATCGGAAAGGGTGGGGTCGTCTTCCGGTGAACTCCGAGGACAACGACACGAAAGCGGGTGCCCCACTCATGACGGTCTCATCGTCATGAGTGAGTTCTTTCGGCCAAGCCCACGCGCAACCATCACCTCTACGCTTTGTCATTCCGAGCGAAGCCGAGAACCCGCTTCCCAACCGATAAGCCGGGTGCCCCACCCTCTCCGGTTTCATCGGAAAGGGTGGGGTCGTCTTCCGGTGAACTCCGAGGACAACCACACGAACCGGGTGCCCCACTCATGACGGTCTTATCGTCATGAGTGGATTCTTCCGGCAAGCTCGCGCGCGACCACAGATTGTTTGCTTGTCATCACTTCAGCTTGTCATTCCGAGCGAAGCCGAGGAACCCGCTTCTCAACCGATAAGCCGGGTGCCCCACCCTCTCCGGTTTCATCGGAAAGGGTGGGGTCGTCTTCCGGTGAACTCCGAGGACAACCACACGAAGCGGGCGCCCCACTCATGACGGTCTCATCGTCATGAGTGAGTTCTTCCGGCAAGCTCGCGCGCGACCACAGATTGTTTGCTTGTCATCACTTCAGCTTGTCATTCCGAGCGAAGCCGAGAACCCGCTTCCCAACCGATAAGCCGGGTGCCCCACCCTCTCCGGTTTCATCGGAAAGGGTGGGGTCGTCTTCCGGTGAACTCCGAGGACAACCACACGAACCGGGCGCCCCACTCATGACGGTCTTATCGTCATGCGTGGGTTCAAAACTCCGCGTTCATCCGCGGTCGAGCTCCGCCGCCAGCTCCCCCACTGTCCGCCCCAGCACCGGATGCCGCATCCCCGAAGCAATCTCGTTCAGCGGCATCATCACGAACCGCCGCGCCTGCATCTCCGGGTGCGGCAGCGTAAGCTCCGCCGTCGCCATCACCACCTCCCCAAACAGCAGCAGGTCCAGGTCGATCACCCGCGGCCCCTTCACCACCCCGGGGTCGCGCACCCGGCCCATCGCCCGTTCCACCCCCAGCAGAGCCCGCATCAACTCCACGGGCTTGAGGCCGGTCTCCAGCAGCATCGCCCCGTTCAGAAATCTGGGCTGCTCGCCCAACACCCCCACCGGCTCCGTATCGTAAAAACCCGACACCCCCACCACCCGTCCCAGCTCCCCCACCCGCCGGATTGCCTCCCGCAGATTCGCCTCCCGGTCCCCAAACTTCGAGGGGAGGTTCGATCCCAGCGCAATCGCCGCAACCGGGGTCTTCGGCGACCGCTCCCTGTCAAGCCCCTCTCCCAAAACACGCCTCCAGCCACGTTTTCACCATGCGCGAACCACGCACAAACCACGTTTCACCATCCAAAACCGGCTCGCCAACTGTGTCTAATCTGCTACGCCACAGGATTCCGCGATTTTTCTACGCCACCGCAGCAGCCGAAATCTCTTCGCCCTGTCCCGTCGCTCCATCCTCTCGTCCCCGGGCGATCTCCCATGCCGACCGGTCCCGCATAAGTCTCTGCACGAGAGCAGTATGCATCGCATGTCCAGCCCTCTCCGCCACCACCCGGCCCTCGATCCTCCGCCCCGCCAGCGCCAGGTCCCCGATCAGGTCCAGCACCTTGTGCCGCACAAACTCATCAGGAAACCGCAGCGGCCCGTTCTGCACTCCGCCCGCGCTCACAATAATCGCGCACGCGTCCGACACCCCCCGGATCAGCCCCATATTCCGTAGCATCGGCTCATCTTCCTTGAAGCCAAACGTCCGCGCCGGCGCAATCAGCCGCGCGTAGTCCTCCTCCAGCTCCCCCACAAACTTCAACCGCCCGATCGGCGCCGCAAAATCAATCTCGTAATCGATGCAGTACCCAACCCCCGGGTACAGACCGATAAACTTCGTGCCATCCCGCACCTCCACATCCTTAAGAATGCGCAGGAACTCCCTCCGCCGCCGCTGCTGCTTCAACCCAACCCGTTCAAACGACTGTACATACGGCAGCGCGCTACCATCCAGGATCGGCACCTCCAGGTTGTCCACCTCGATAATCACATTATCGACACCCATCCCGACCAGTGCAGACAGGAGGTGCTCCGTCGTCGAAATCAGCACGCTCCCACGCATCAGGCTCGTCGCATAACTCACCTTCGCCACATTCCGCCCGGTCGCCGGAATCTCGAAATCATCCAGATCCGTCCGGCGAAACACCACCCCAGACCCCGCCGGAGCCGGCAGCAGGCGCATCCGCACCTCCGCCCCGCTATGCAGCCCAACCCCTGCAAACTCCACCGCCTCGCAAATCGTGTGCTCAAACTGAGGCTGCAATGACCCTTCTCCTTCTGCTGCTACGGCTTTTTGCCGTCGCCCTTCTGCCTTTGCCTTTTTTGCCGTTGCCCTTTTGCCTTTGCCCTTCTGCCTTTGCCCTTCTGCCTTTGCCCTTCTGCCTTTGCCCTTCTGTCTGTCATTCCCGAAGGGAATCTGCTGTTGCCGTTAGCCTTTGCCTTTCTGCCTGTCATTCCCGAAGGGAATCCGCTATCGTTTTAGCCTTTGCCGTTGCCTTTCTGCCTGTCATTCCCGAAGGGAATCTGCTGTTGCCGTTAACCCCGCCCTTGCCGCATCCCTACCCTCGCACCCCGCCAAAACCAACAGAAATCCACAAACACCCTACATCCACGACAAACCCAAAAACCGTGTCATTTTCACCACACCCAAATCCGCAGATCACCCGTCAACCTGCGATAATCCCCACCTATGGATCTTTCCTCTCTTCTGGTCCTCGCAGAAGCCCAAACCCCTTGGATAGAGCAACATACGCGTGAACTAGTCCTGATTGAGTCGCCCACCGAAGACAAAGTCGGCGTAGACCGCGCCGCAGCCTACATCGCAGCTCTCGCAGAGACCTTGGGTGCTCAGCCCAAGTTCCACAAACAGAAGCACTTCGGCGACATACTCGAGTTAGCCTTCGGCCCCCCGAACCCACCCACTCTCGTACTCGGCCACCTCGATACCGTGTGGCCACGAAACACCCTCGAAACCATGCCCTGGAAAGCCGGAAATGGCCTCCTCTGCGGCCCCGGTGTGCTCGATATGAAGGCCGGCATCGTCATGTCTCTCGCCGCCGCCAAGCTGTTGCAAAAGAAAGGTTTACAGCCACACTTCCGCCTCCTTCTGAACGGCGAGGAAGAGGTCGGAAGCCCGGTCTCACGGCCCATCACAGAGCGCCTTGCAGCCCAATCGGAGGCTGTCTTCGTCCTCGAGCCCGCACAGGGTCTGGCTTACAAGACCGCGCGTAAAGGGGTAGGGCGCTATGTAATTGATGTGCAAGGAGTTGGCAGCCCACAGCGGAGTCGACTTCGAGAGCGGCCACTCGGCCATTCGCGAGCTCGCGCACCTGATTGAAACCACCTCAAACTTCACCGACCTCAGCCGTGGACGCACCATAAACTGTGGTGTGATCACAGGTGGAACACGACCAAACGTGGTCGCCGAACACGCCCGCTGCGAGGTCGATGTCCGCGTCGCCACAAGCTCCGACGCGGCTGCGGTCGACACCCTGTTCCGCAACCTGAAAGTCTCAGATCCCAAATGCTTTCTGTCAGTTACAGGCGGTATGAATCGCCCGCCCATGGAGCGGTCTCCCGGTACGGCTGCCCTGTTCGGCAGAGCCCAGGCTCTGGCGCAGGAGATGGGCTTCGATCTCCAGGAAGCCTCCACAGGAGGTGGTTCGGACGGCAGCTTCACGGCCGCGCTCGGCATTCCTACCCTCGATGGGATGGGTGCCGTTGGCGCCGGCGCCCACGCCGCCCACGAGCACGTCCAGGTTTCGCACCTGGCACCCCGGACGGCTTTGCTGGCCGCTATGATCTCGGCGCAAACGCCTTAGACACAATATTTTAGAGGCCACTGGACGAAGGGGGGCCGTTGACGCTGGCTCGATGGCAAGCTTCCGCAACCAACGCAACCACCCTCGCGATCGGCAGACCGACAATGTTGAAGTAATCTCCTTCAATCCGCGGAACCCATCGTGCCGCATAGCCCTGAATGCCGTAGGCACCCGCCTTGTCCATCGGCTCCCCGCTCGCGAGGTAATGGGTAAGTTCTTTTTCTTCAATAACATTGAAGGTGACCTGCGTGATCTCAACATCCGCGAACGACTCTGTCGCGGTGAGCGCCGCCAAACCCGTGAGTACCTGGTGCGTACGGCCGGAAAGCAGCTCCAACATGCGCCGCGCATCGGTCTGATCCCGCGGCTTCCCCAGAATCTCTCCCTGGCATAACACACAGGTGTCTGCGCCAAGCACAATCAGAGGGTCATCCTCCGGTTGCGGAGCGAGATTTTGGGTAGCGTTGCGCTTCGCCCAGACCGCCTGCGCCTTCGCCTCGGCGAGCCGGAGGACAAAGGTCGCGGCGTCCTCATCCGGTTCCAGATCTTCCGGGATTTCGGCGGGGTCTACCGTAAAGCTAAGTCCAGCCTGTGCAAGAAGTTCACGGCGGCGCGGAGAGGCGGAAGCGAGAATAAGCATCTAGGCTTCGATGCCTCCGACCGTGATCTTCGCCTGCATGGTGTGGGCTGATTTGGGCTCGAGGGTAATTGCGTCCGTGTTCGCGTTGGCCGTCTCGACGCACAGCATCTCATGCCACTCATCGGTTCCGAGATCCGGCATCTCCTTCCATGGATTGAAGATAACCGTAGTAGCCGAGTTGCTTTTGGAATTGGTGATGGTTCGGCGCAAAAGACGGTCATGGATGGTGCAGGGCGCGGTCGTGTCGCGGTAAACACGGTCCGTGGCGCCGGTAAATGTCAGCGGAACGTGGGCAGCTGGCTTCTCACGCATACCGTCTGTCTTGTCGATGAATGGTGTCGGCTCGAGTCCGGTCACGGAGACCTCGTGCACGTCTCCGACCGCGAAATATGTGTGGAGCGCCTCTTCGAAGTGGAGCGGAGCGTCGGCTTCGTTCGCCACGGTCAGCTGCAGCACCAGGGTTCGGCCGATGGTGATTTGATAGGCGAGACGGAAGCGATCGAACCCCATCGCACGGCTGAGTGGCGTTGGACCAAGCGTCAAGGTCAGGTGGAGATCTCCACCCGAGAGCGCAGCAAAGGCCACGGTCCACGGCTGGATGCGGGCAAATCCGTGCGATGGACCGGGCTTTCCCTCATACCGGGTGGGGTTGCTGTCTGTCGCGAACCACGGGAAGGCGATGGGTACGCCGCCGCGGATGGGCTTACCGGGCACCAGGTCCGTTTTGCGGCTGAGAAACAGGACCGGAGCTTCGCCTGCCGGTTGCCAGTGCGTGAGGTGAGCGCCCTGCAGATAAAGGGTCGCCGTGGCCTCGGGGGTGGAGATCTCGGCGCGTGTGAGGCCGTGCTGCTCCTCAAAGCGCAGCACGCCGGGAATAGCGAAGTGAGCGTTGAGGGCGGAAAGATCCATGGCATCCACAGTGTATGCGGTGAGTCCGCTTCCGACGTCATCTCATGGACTGGAGAACGTATATTCAGGCTATGCTCCGGTCCACCGCTCTGATGTGTGTGTTGCTGCTGATCAGTTGCGCGGCGGGAGCGCAGGGTGGGGAAGCCGCGCCGGAGCCGAATTCCGACTGGACCGCAGGTCTGCAGGCTGAAGTTTCGACGCTGGGCAAGGTCGCATGGCGGCCCATGCTCGCGTATGACGTGGAGATGCACCGATGGAGCACGCATGCCGCCGCGGCTCCGTTTGCTTATTCGTGGGAGGACACCGGACGAGGGTACGGTTACGGTCCAGGTTTCGGCCATTGGGACGTTGTGCACGAGATTCTGGACGTCCTGCCGCTCGCACCCGAGCATGCGCGCAACGAGTTGCTGAACGATGTGCGGCTGCAGCTTCCATCGGGATTTCTGCCGGGTCTCTACTGGATGCGGAAGCAGGCGCCGGGAGGCGATCCGAATATCTACGATCCGGCCAGTGAGCGGTATAGCCCGACACAGACGCATCCGCCGCTGTGGGTGGTGGCGGCGGACGATTACATGACGGATACAGGCGACGAGAGCCTGATGCCGGAGTTCCTGGAGCACCTGACGCGGCAGATCGGCTGGTTCGAGCGGGAGCGACGCGCCAAGCCCGATGGCTTCTTCTATCTCGACGTCGTGAACGGGAAGTGGGAGAGCGGCGTGGATGAGGGCGTCCGCTTCGATGGACTGGGAAAGGGACGCCGGCCACGCTCGACCGCTTGTGTGGACGCGACGGCGCACGTGTACCAGATGTACATGTACGCAGCGAAGTGGTCGGCGTCGCTGCGAAAGGACCCGCGACCGTTTCAGCGGCGGTCGGACGAGCTGCAGCGGTTTATGCAGACGAGGTTGTGGAGCGAGCGCGACGGTTTTTTTTACGACTCGTGGGTGCTCGATGCATCGCCGGACGGACCGCGGGAGAGGTGGAAGGGAACTCTGGCACCGGGGCGGGTACACAGTTTCGAGGGCATGTGGCCGATGGTGGTGGGTGCGGCTACGGAGCCTCAGGGCCGGCGCGTAATCGATGACTGGCTGATGCGCACAGATCGCTTCTTTACGCCGCATCCGATTGCGACGGTGGCGGTGAACGACCCGAAATTCGAGCCGCGGATGTGGCGCGGACCTGCGTGGAACAGCATGACGTACTGGGCGGCGAGGGGATGCGTGCGGTACGGGAGACGCGACGATGCGAACAGGATGCTGGGCGCGGCGCTCGACGACACGGCGAAGCAGTTTACGCGGACGGGCGTGCTGTGGGAGTTCTACGACCCGATGGGCGGCCCGCCGGAGAAGCTGAAGCGCAAGCCGGAGACGAGCCGGAATATGCCTTTTGCCGACTACCTGGGGCACAACCCGCTGATCGCGATGGCGCGGATGTGGGAGCAGACGCGGGTTCTCTGAAGCGATCGCGCTTTATGCTGAAGGATATGAGCCTTTCCGCGCGTGGTGTGCCTGTTGCTGTCCTCCTCCTGTTGCTCACAACAGGCGGCAAAGCATGGGCGACGGAGGTGAGGATCTCAGCCAAGGCGCTGGAGCGCACGCTGCGGACGCAGCTGTTTACGGGACCGCAGGGGCGTTATTACATGAAGGGCGACGCGAGCTCAGCGTGCTATGTCTACGCCTCTGACCCGCACGTCGCGTACAAGGACGATCGCATTGTGGTGCAGGTGAAGACGCGCGCGAGGCTGGGGACATCGTTGCGGGGCACATGCATCGGCGTCGGTCTGTCGGATGACGCGGAGGTGTCGCTGCTTCCGGACGCGGAGGGAGAGACGATTGGGTTTCGCGACGCGCGTATTGAACACATCAGTGAGAATCGCGAGCTGAACTTTTTGATGTCGCCGTTTCTGAAGAACAAGCTGCCTGCGCAACTGAAGGTGAATGCGGCGGAGCTGATGCGCAAGGTGCTGAGCGGATCGGCGGAGAAGACGGGGTATGCGCTGACACTGAGCTCGTTGAAGCTGCACTCGCTGCTGGTGGAGGGCGGGTCGCTGGTGCTGGATGTGGATAGCAACCTGAGTGTGGACTGAGTAGAAAATGTGCCGAATCGCCCGGGGAGCGAGTCTATCCAATAAGTGGTTTCGAGTCGTACGCGCATGGCGCCTGGGTTTCTCACGAGCATGAGGACGCCAAGAAGCCGACAATGGATACTAGAACAGTCGCGTAAGTATGCCTGCGCACGATACGGGCGAGCGACAGGGCGGCTAGCGGAGGCTCGCTGACGACCCGATGCGAGGAGAGACGTGACATCCGTCGATAGCACGATACAGCTGATTCGAATTCAGGAGCAGGATGGGGTTCTGCCGGCGAACGGTGCAGGACAGCGTGTGTGTAGTTCGAAGCTGGCGGAAGGTCCTTGGATCTTCGACGCGCAGCGGCCGGGGTATGGGCCGGGCGCTTCAATGGGCGACTCTCTCCCGGAGGACGCGCCGCGTCAGGGTGAACTGCCGCAGGAATATCGCGTGGCGACCTACGAGGAGTTGGACCGGCGGATTCGCGAGGCGAAGCAGGTGCTCGGCGAGCGGGCGGTCATTCTTGGGCACTTCTACCAGCGCGACGAGGTGATCCAGTACGCGGACTTTGTGGGGGATTCATTTCAGCTGGCACAGGCGGCGAAGACACGGCCGAACGCCGAAGCCATTGTTTTCTGCGGCGTGCACTTTATGGCGGAGACCGCGGACATGCTGTCGCGCGCGGACCAGGCGGTGATCCTGCCGAACCTGGCTGCGGGCTGCTCGATGGCCGATATGGCCGATATCGAGTCGGTAACGGACTGCTGGGAAGAGCTTGAAGAGATCTATGGGACGGCTCCAGACGCGGATGGGCGTGTGCCGGTGATTCCGGTGACGTACATGAACTCTTCGGCGGCGCTGAAGGGCTTCTGCGGCGAGCATGGCGGGATTGTGTGCACGTCTTCGAACGCGGCGGTGGTGTTGAAGTGGGCGTTTGAGCGCGGGCAGCGGGTGCTGTTCTTTCCGGACCAGCACCTGGGTCGCAATACGGCCAAAGCGATGGGCGTTCCGCTCGAACAGAT
This sequence comes from uncultured Acidobacteriaceae bacterium, assembly GCA_963778445.1. Classification (GTDB taxonomy): domain Bacteria; phylum Acidobacteriota; class Terriglobia; order Terriglobales; family Acidobacteriaceae; genus Edaphobacter. Next base: position 1,773,064 of record CAVZUG010000001.1, read on the forward strand.
GCCGGTGTGGGATCCGCGGAAGCCGCTGGGCGGGAACAGCGCGGACGAAGATGCGCGATGCGCGGGTGATCCTGTGGCATGGCTTCTGCTCCGTGCACCGCAGGTTCTCGGTGGCGCAGATCGAGGCGGCGCGGGCGCGGTATCCGGGCGTGCGGGTGATCGTGCATCCAGAGTGCCCTATGGAGGTGGTCGATGCGGCGGACGAGGCGGGGTCGACGGACTACATCGTGAAGGCGATCGCCGCGGCGGCACCGGGGCAGACGTTCGCGATCGGCACGGAGATCAACCTGGTGCAGCGGCTCGCGGGGCAGCACCCGGAGCATACGATCTTCTGCCTCGATCCGGTGATCTGTCCGTGCTCGACCATGTACCGGATTCATCCGGGGTATCTGGCGTGGGTGCTGGAGGCGCTGGTGCGGGGCGAGGTGCTGAACCGCATCACGGTGCCTGACGCGGTCGCGGCGCCAGCGCGTGTGGCTCTGGAGCGAATGCTGGCTGCGAAGCCGCCGTCCGCTGCACCCACAGGGAAACCGGCATGAGCCGGGTGATCGTTGTCGGCAGTGGGATTGCGGGACTGATCGCGGCCCTGGAGACGAGCAGCCGGCATGCCGTCACGCTGGTGACGAAGTCGAAGCTGTCGGAGGGCAACACGCGGTATGCGCAGGGCGGGATAGCGGCGGCGATGTTTTCGGATGACAGCGTGGCGGAGCATGTGGCGGACACGCTGCGGGCGGGGGCGGGGTTGTGCCGGCTGTCGGCGGTCGAGGTGCTGTGTGCCGACGGGCCGCAGCGGATTCGTGACCTGATCCGGCTGGGTGTAGGGTTCGATCGGGAAGGGGACGGGCTGGCGCGGGGGATGGAGGCGGCGCACTCGCGGGCGCGGGTGCTGCATGCTGGCGGGGATGCGACGGGACTGGCGATAGAGACGGCGCTGGTGCGCGCTGTGCGGGCGGCGAAGATCGACGTGCTGGAGCATACGTTTGCTCTGGACCTGCGGCTGGAGCGAGGGCGCGTGGTGGGGCTGGAGGTTCTGCTGGAGGATGGGTCGCGGCGGGTGCTGGACGCGGACGCTGTGGTGCTGGCCAGCGGAGGCGCGGGGCAGCTGTACAAGCACACGACCAATCCGGGCGTGGCCACCGGGGATGGGGTTGCGCTGGCGTTGCGGGCCGGGGCGCAGGTTGCGGATGTGGAGTTCTACCAGTTTCATCCGACCGCTCTGGCGGTTCCGGGGAACTTCCTGATCTCGGAGGCGGTGCGGGGCGACGGGGCGGTTCTGCTGGACGCGGAGGGACGGAGGTTTATGGCGGACGTCCATCCGTTGGCGGAGCTGGCTCCTCGAGACGTGGTGGCGCGGGGGATTGCGGCGCAGATGGCGAAGCAGGGCGGCCGGCCGGTGATGCTGGATGCCTCGGCGCTGGGTGCGGCGTTTCTGGCGGAGCGCTTTCCGACGATCGATGCGGCGTGCCGCAGCCGGGGGCTGCACTGGGGGACGGAGCCGATTCCGGTGACGCCGGCGGCGCACTACTGGATGGGTGGGGTGCGTACGGACGATTGGGGAAGGACCTCGGTGCCCGGGCTGTTTGCGGTGGGCGAGGTGGCTTGTACGGGGGTGCATGGGGCCAACCGGCTGGCGTCGAACTCCCTGCTGGAGAGCCTGGTGTTTGCGTGGCGGTGTGCGCACCTGCTGCTGGCGGATCGATTCTCGTGGGGTTCGGTCGAGGGTGATTGGCCAGGCGGGCTGCCGGACGAGGATGTGGTTGCGGTTGAGGCGGAGGAGCGGCGGGGGGCGGCGGAGGTGTCGCGGGCGGAGCTGCAGCAGCTGATGTGGGATCGGGCGGGCATTCACCGGGACGGCGATGGGTTGCGGGAGGCGGCTGAGCGGCTCGGCGCATGGCGGGTTCCGCTGTCGGGATCGGTGGACGACTTCGAGACGGCGAACCTGTTGACGTTGGCGCGGGCGGTGGTGGGGGCGGCGCTGGCGCGGCGGGAGTCGCGCGGGGCGCACTTCCGGAGGGACTTTCCGGAGACTTCGGACGCCTTTCAGCACCAGTTGGTGTATGCGCGGAAGGTGGCGGTGGCGTGCTGAGTCCGTTGGCGGCGAGCAGTGTGGAGGCGGTGGTGCGGATGGCTCTCGGGGAGGATGCGCCATGGGGCGACCTGACCTCGGAGACGCTGATTCCGGCGGCTGCGCGGATGATGGCGGATCTCGTGGCGCGCGAGGCTGGCGTGCTGAGCGGGGCGGATGTGTTTCGGGCGGCGATGCGGCTGACGGACTGCGACCGTAGGGGTGCGGTTTGCGGTTGCGGATGGGGAGCGGTTCGGCGAGGGCGATGTGCTGGCGACGGTCGAGGGTCCGGCGCGGGCGGTGCTGCAGGCGGAGCGCGTGGCGCTGAACTTTGTGCAGCGGATGTCGGGGATAGCGACGCTAACGGCGCGGTTTGTGGCTGAGGTGGCTGGGACGAAGGCGCGGATCGTGGATACGCGCAAGACGACTCCGGGGCTGCGGCTGCTGGAGCGGTATGCGGTGCGGTGCGGCGGCGGGCATAACCACCGGTTCTCGCTCTCGGATGCGGTGATGGCGAAGGATAATCACCTGGCGGTGCTGCTGGCCGATGGGCGCCGGACCTTGACCGAGGCTCTGCGCGATGTGCGGGCGGCGCTGCCGCATACGGCGCACCTGGAGGTGGAGGTGGACCGTCCGGACCAGATTGAGGCGGTGCTGGCGGCGGGCGTGGATACGATCATGCTCGATAACTTTTCACCGGAGCTGTTGCGGGCCGGTGTCGCCCAGGTGAATGGGCGGGCGCTGGTGGAGGCTAGCGGGTCGGTGCGGCTGGAGACGGTTGGCGCGATTGCTCGGACGGGGGTGGATATTATTTCGGTCGGGGCGTTGACGCATAGTGTTCGATCGCTGGATATGGGGTTGGATGTCAGAGTTCTGCCAGGGTGAGGTACCCTCCCCCCCGGGTACCCTCCTGCTAAGTTGTTTGATTTGTGCGGTTTGTAGAAAAGGCATCGGCTAAAGTATTCTAACCGTTGAGCTTAGGGGTAAAGTCCTCATTCCAAACAAGAAAGCTCCGGCGGGGTGCGCCGGAGCTTCTTTCCCTTCTGTATTTATTGTAGCTGGTGGGAGCGGGAACTACGCCATTTCGTCGTGAGTGTTGGAGGCCGTGCAAAGACGATCAGGACGGGGTTGGAGAAGGGAAAGAAGTTCGATGCTGTTAAGAAACTCAGCCCGCCCCTCAACGGTTGCTGACAGCACATCCCCTCTCTCCTTTGAGTTTTATAGCGCGGGCCTTCAGCCCGCCAAGGTTTTCCGTGTGGTGAACCTGGGGCGTTGCCCCAGGCTAGGATAAAGCGGGCCTTCAGCCCGCCAGGTTTCCGGTGTGGTGAACCTGGGGCGTTGCCCCAGGCTAGGATAAAGCGGGCCTTCAGCCCGCCAAGGTTTTCCGGTGTGGTGAACCTGGGGCGTTGCCCCAGGCTAGGATAAAGCGGGCCTTCAGCCCGCCAAGGTTTCCGTTTGGTGAACCTGGGGCGTTGCCCCAGGTTAGGATAAAGCGGGCCTTCAGCCCGCCAAGGTTTCCGGTTTGGTGAACCTGGGGCGTTGCCCCAGGCTAGGACAAAGCGGGCCTTCAGTTCGCCAAGGTTTTCCGTGTGGTGAACCTGGGGCGTTGCCCCAGGCTAGGATAAAGCGGGCCTTCAGCCCGCTAAGGGCTTTCCCGTGTGGTGAACCTGGGGTGTTGCCCAGGTTGGGATAGAGCGAGTTTCAGCGCTCACGCGCACGCTGAAATCGCTCTCTTGCACCGATATGTCTAGCGGTGCATGCTATGGCCACGAGGGCGAACGTAACTCTGGATGCGGACGTCTATGCTTTCGCCTCAAGCTATGCGAGTGAGTGCGAAGGGTATCCCGCCCGGTGCTGCTCAAGCGAGCTTCTGTGTCGGGCGGAAGAGGCGCCGGAGCCTCCATCGAGGTTGCTAACGGGAGCCGGCTTGCTCTGTTGGCAGGTTTACCTCCAACAGCTCATAAGTAGACAGAAGATGTTATTGCTTTGAGGCACTGGATCGGCTGGATCGCTTAGAGATTGCGCTCTTCGGCAATCGCGGAACAGCCTGAACGCCCGCCCAAAGCGTTGCGATCGTTTGCTCGACCACGAGAGTCTGGTCAGGCAAGTCAGGCACAACCCCTTGGATGACCATGAGTGTGGCGAGCCCAAAGATCGTAAACCACCAGGTGTGGGCTACCACGATGTCATTCCTGCTTGGCAATCCTTCCTCCTTGGCAACATCGTAAAAGAGCTGCACGAAACGTCCGAATAATGGCCTGCCAAGGTCGTCGATGTATTGTCCAGCGCGGACGCCGTTGCGGTTCTCAGGCCCGAAGAAGACGTTACGGAACTGTTGTGGATGGGCAATGCAGAATTGGATCAAGCCGCGTGAAGTCGCAAAGAGACGCTCTTTCGGTGCAGGATGTTTCGCGGCAATCGCGTCGAAGTTCTGAATCATCAGCCCGATCGTCTCGCTGCTCAATTCGGCGAGAATATGCCATTTGTCAGGAAAGTGCTGGTAGATTACGGCGTGCGTATAGCCGATCTCCTTCGCGATCTCGCGCAGCGTCACGGCTTCGTAACCGCGATCGGCAAACATCTTGCTGGCAGCCGCAAGGATTTCGCCCCGCAATCTCTCCTTGCGCTCTAGCCGGCGACTTGGCGATGCGGAAGTCACTTCAACAGCTTAGTCTCTTCTTGCCAATTTTCGACCGAACGCGAATTTATAACCGATGGTTTATAAACTATCGTTTATTTTGCAACCATTGGTTACAACTTACTTCTAATCGTCAGGTCGCTCATTTGCATTGGCGACCAAATACAAGGCAAGAAGGAGGATGCGATGAAAGTTCTAGTGATTGGAGCAGCGGGCAAGAGCGGAGAAGCGCTGGTAAATGAGGCAATGGCGGCCGGACATAAGGTGACGGCTTTCGTGCGCGGCGCCGCGCAGTACAAAAAGGCGAACGTCAGAGTGATTGCGGGCGACGTTCTGGACGCGGCCGCGGTTGACGTTGCAGTAGCCGGGCAGGATGCGGTGATCGACGCGCTGGGCGGCAAGACGCCGTGGAAGGTGACGACGATGGAAACGAGTGCGGCACACAATATTGTGGACGCGATGCGGCGCAATGGCGTGCGGCGGCTGCTGAAGATCTCAGTGGTGGGTGCGGGCGAGAGCGTCAAGAACGCCGGCTTCTTCAACGAGCACCTGCTCATGCGGACGTTTTTGCGGGGTCTGCTGGTAGACAAGGCGGGCATGGAGGCCGAGATCGAAGGCAGCAACCTGGATTGGACGCTCGTGCGACCGCCTATGTTGACCGATGCCGAGAAGACAGGCATTGCCAGGGTGCTGAGCACGGAGGGGGGCGAGAAGGCGCACAAGATCGGGCGGGCCGATCTGGCAGCCTTCATGGTGCAGCAACTGGAGAGTGGCCGGTATGTGCGTCAGGCGGTGACGGTGACGACAACCTAGCAAGGCTTCCGGGAGGATCAGCCATCTCTCTCATCGAGGCGACCCGATGGGCTGTGTAAAGGCCTGTAACTTTCATGCGACAGATGACTGTGGAAGCCCACGGGATTAGCCGAGTGCTAGCTGCGCAACTCACAAGCTCTGGTATCCACGTCAGAGCACCAACTTCGTTCACGAAAGGATTTATCTTATGTCGAACTTCCCCACACCGCTTGAAGAAGTTATTCATCACAACGTTATTAAGAACAACAAAACAGGTGGCCCGGCGCTTGATGTCGGACAAATGAAGTTGCTCTGGAGGGCCCTGGGAGAAAACACGGGCTACACGTTCTCTATCTTCGAGAGCACGCTCGCGCCGGGCATGGGTATTCCACTTCATAGACACCCCTTTCCAGAGTTTTTTTACGTGCTGGAAGGCAACCTGTCGATCGGGCACTGGAACAACCAGGGTGTCACTGAGTGGGACGCGTGTGAAGCCGGGGAGAGTCTGATGGTGCAGCCGAACGCGCCTCATACATTTTTCAATAAGAGCGAACATCCGTGCCGCATGCTGAGTGTGTCAACGTATCACCACGAGCGGATGATGAAGGATGCTGTGCATCCGGAGGGCAGGACAGATTTTCTGCCCGCTCAACTCACTCAGGCCGATTTTCAGAGATTGACGAAGTCGATGGAGAAGAACCAGACATTTCTTGTCGCAGACCAGGCTTAGTATCGGGCCATATACGGCGCGCCTTCGTCTCTTTGCCCAGGCGCGCCTTCGTCTGTTCGCGAACGAGGCGAGATGAGTCCTCGTAAACGCGCTTGTCGTCATTCGAAGGACACAGAGCAGTTGCCGTAAAACTCGACCCTCTTCAACGATTGATGAAAGATGTCCCCGTAACCACGAGGGTATCGCTTTGAGCTTTAAATCCAAGGCTACGGCGGTTTCCCAGGAGCAAGGGCAACAGCAGATTCCCTTCGGGAATGACAGACAAAAAGACAGAAGGGGCGGAGGCGACTTCCGAGGTCAGAAGGAGAGGCGGGCTCCGAACTGGAACTGGCGGGGGTCGTAGGAGGCGGTCTCCTGGCCGGCGTTGGTGTAGAGGAGGTTGACGTCGAGGGTGTTGTTCTTGTTGATGAGGTTGAAGGCGTCGGCGGTGATCTGGAGGGCGAGGTGGTCGCCGAGGGGGAGTGCTTTGGCGAGGCGGAGGTCGGTGAAGACGGTGTAGGGGCGGATGCCGGTGTTGCGGGCTAGATTGCCGTTGAGGGCGCTGCTGCCGATGCCGGCTCCGGCGGGGGCGTCGATGTAGCAGGGGACGTTGAGGTAGCCGGTGGGGGAGAATTTCGAGGCGACGGTGGGGGTTCCGCAGCTGTTGGTGGCTCCCTGTGCGACGGCGTTGGGGCGGTCGGTGAGCGGGTCGAAGTCGAAGTTGGTGTCGGTGCCGGTGAGGATGTTGAAGGGGCGGCCGGAGGAGATCTCGATGATGGGGGCGACGGTGAAGCCGGAGAGGGCTCCGGGGAGGAAGCCTGCGCCGGTGCGCTTGCCGGAGTTGTAGACGCCGGAGAGGACGAGGCGGTGGCGCTGGTCGAAGGTGGAGGAGGCACGCTCGGCGTTGGGGCTGAAGTTGTTCTGGGGGGCGTCGGCGGTGGAGACGACGTCGGTGGAGTCGTCGATGGCGTGGGACCAGGTGTAGGAGACGAGGAACTCGTAGTTGGAGCTGAGGCGCTTTTTGAGGTTGACGGACAGGCCGTTGTAGTTGGAGGTGCCGGTGGTGAGGTTGGGGCTCATGTCGCCGAAGGGGACGGGGACGCCGACGCCGAGGCCTTCGGTGGCGGCGATCTGGCTGGCGAGCGCGACGCACTGGCCTGCACCCTGCGAGGCGAGGAACTGGGCGAGCGAGGTATTGAGGCCGGAGCGGCGGAAGAAGTTGAGCAGCGGCGGAGCGACGTAGGGGCCGGCGGGGCCGACGCCGCAGGGATTGACGGGGTTGCTGGTGCCGGTGACGTCGCCGGTGGCGACGGTGAGGGGATTGGAGGTGGGACTGGCGGTGCCGGGCTGTGCGGTTCCGGCGGCGACGGCGGCGTTGGCGGCGCGCCAGTTGTTGATCAGCAGCGACGGGTTGACCGGGTTGACGTTGATGGGGCGGTTGAGATGGCGGCCGCCGGTGGAGTTGAAGGCGACGTTGAGCGAGAGGTTTCGGCCGAGATCATGCTCGATGCCGAAGGAGATCTGCTGGACGTAGGGGGTGCGGTAGTTGAGGTCGGCGGGGAGGCCGGAGGGCAGGATGGCGAGGGGGAAGCCGGCGGAGAGGAAGGCCTGGTTGACGAAGAGGGAGGCGGAGTTGTTGGGGTCGAAGCGCTGCTGCGAGCCCTGGAAGTTGAGGCCGGGGACGGGGAGGCAGTTGGGGTTCGAGAGCGAGCCCTGGAAGGTGTTGGTGGCGTTGAGATTGAGCGGGCTGAAGGTGCTGGTGGCGGTGCAGGGAGAGCCGCCGGCGAGGATGACGAGGGGCGTGGTGTAGGAGTTGAAGATGGAGGACTGCGACTGGAGGTTGCCGGGGGCGCGGTCGTAGAAGAGGCCGTAGTTGGCGCGGAGGACGGTCTTGCCGGAGCCGGTGGGGTCGTAGGTGAGGCCGATGCGCGGGGCGACGTTTTGATCCTGGAGCCGGATGCCTTCGCGAACGCCGTAGGCGCGCTCGGCCGCGTAGGTGTTGCTGTTGAGGGCGCCCTGGGTGGGGAAGCCTTCGACGTCGTAGCGGATGCCGTAGTTGAAGGTGACGTGGGTGCCGATGTGCCAGGAGTCTTCGAGGAAGGCGCCGAGCGTCTTGATGGAGTACTTGTAGCGCGTGATGCCGATGCCCTGGACGAAGGACTGCGGGATTCCGAGGCCGTAGGCCTGGATGGGCGAGAAGCCGGGGAGGCCGGCGAGTGCGGGGGAGAGATCGGTGGCGTTGAGCGCGGCGAAGGTGTAGTCGCCGCCGCCGTAGAGCTGGCCCTGCTTGAGGTTGATGGGGACGTAGCGGAGGTCGACGCCGCCTTTGACGGTGTGGCCGGCGCGGGTGTAGGTGAAGTTGTCCTGGATCTGGGTCTGGTCTTCGATGCGGTCGACGGTGGAGAACGGGGTCTTGCCGAAGTAGGCAAAGCCGGGGATGTTGACGGCGGTCGAGGTGCTCTGGGGGGCGAAGCGGATGGGGTGGCGGGAGAACTGGATGCGGAGCTCGTTGACCTTGTTGGAGCCGATGAGATAGGTGTGCTGGCCGAGGATGCCGAAGTCGTGAAAGGTCTGGATGGCGGTGCGCGAGAAGGAGTTTTCGCCGATGTTCTGGTTGGCGGCGGACTCCTGGATGCCGGTGATGTTGGAGGGGCTGACGTTGGCGCGGAGGAGCAGCTGCTGGTTGTTGGTGAGCTTGTGATCGAGGCGGAGGGAGTAGACCTCGGTCTTCTCGGAGATGGGGAAGTTGCCGATGAGCGCGTTGAGCGGCTGGAAGGAGGCCGGGGTGGCGACGCCGGAGGTGGCGAAGTTGCTGGGGCCGATCATGGATTGCGAGGAAGGCGGGGTTCTTGCCGGTGGTCGCGAGCGCGGAGCCGGAGCCGACGAGCGCGATGTACTGCCGGATGCCGGGCGTGGTGGCGGGCACGGCGGTGAGGAAGGCGGCCTGCTGGGGCGTTCCCTGGATGATGAGCGCGCCGGTGGGGGCACCGAAGAATTTGCTGACGTCGATATTGGAGAGGCCGAAGTTACCGCGGCCGATGACGGAGAAGCCTGACTCCTGGCGGCGGGTGAGTTCGGCGGCGAAGAAGTAGAAGGTCTTGTTGGGGATGATGGCTCCGCCGACGGTGAAGCCGGCCTGGACGCGGGTGTAGGCGGGCTGGTAGACGGTGGAGAAGGGGTTGGTGGCCTGGATGTAGCGGTTGCGGAGGAAGCCGAAGGCGCTGGCGTGGGTTTGGTTTGTGCCTGATTTGGTTACGATATTGACGACGCCACCGGAGGCCCGGCCGTACTCGGCATCGAAGCCGTTGGTGATGATCTGGAACTCCTGCACGGCATCCTGGGAGACGGTGGCGCGGGTGCCTCCGGAGATGTAGTCGCCGGCGTCGGCTCCGTCGATGTTGATGGAGTTCGACCGCGCGCGGACGCCGCCGAAGTTGAGGCCGGAGGTGGGGATGGCGCCGACGGAAGGAGCGGCATCGCGGGCGATCTGCGAGTTGGTGAGGGTGAAGTTGATGTAGTTGCGGCCGTTGGTGGGGAGGTTGGTGATGCGGAGCTGGTCGACGGTGGTGGACTGCGAGGAGCGCGCAGTCTCGATGATGTCGGCGCCGGAGGTGACGGTGACGGTCTCGTTGCCGCCGACGACGAGGCTCAGGGGAAGGTCGGCCTGCTGACCGGTGGTGAGGACGACGTTGCGCTCGACGAGCGTGCTGAAGCCGGCCGCAGTGGCGGTAACGGTGTAGGTGCCGGGCGGCAGGTTCAGCAGCTGGTAGTTGCCGCCGCCGTCACTGGTGGCCGTGCGCGAGGAGCCCTTGGAGGGATCGGCGACGGTGATGGTGGCGTTGGGGACGACGAGCCCCTGGGGGTCGCGGACCACTCCCGAGAGCTGTGCGGTGGAGATGTTCTGCGCGGAGACGAGAGCTGTGAGCAGAAAGAGAACGGCAGCAAAGGATACCGGGAAGAGCCACGGTCTGCGTGTAAACATCGGTGTTGCTCCAGTTCGATGGGCAGCCGATGCCCTGGAGGACAGCGGACGTGTGCCTGATATGTGCAATGGGCCGTTCTACATGAATAAGGATTCAGTGTGCAAGCCGATTTCAGGGCTCGGTGCATAACGCGTCACTTAGAACGAGGCGTTGCTCGCATCTCACTGCATGCAACAGGAGAGTGACGCGTGATTGAAGCGGTGTTGTGCGATATCGATGGAACGCTGGTCGAGAGCAACTGGTTACATGCGGGAGCGTGGAAGGATGCGTTTGCAGCGATGGGGATCGAGCTCGAGCTCGAGGATGTGCGGCGGCAGATCGGGAAGGGTGGCGATGAGCTGATCCCGGTGTTCGTTCCGTGGTGGCGGAGGTCGGCGGTGGAGGAGCCGCTGAAGGTCTACCGGAAGTTCGTGTTTCAGCAGGACTATTTGTCGCAGGTGAAGCCGCTGCCGAAGGTGCGGGAGTTTCTGCTGCGGCTGAAGGAGGCGGGCATACGGTTGTCGCTGGCGTCGTCCGCGGATAAGGACGATCTGGAGATCTATAAGCGGATCGCGCACATGGAGGACCTGATCGAGGAGAGTTCTTCTGCTGATGACGCGGACCGGGCAAAGCCGCATCCGGATATCTTTGAGGCGACGCTGAAGAAGCTGGGTCTGCCTCCGGAGAAGGTGCTGGCGCTGGGGGATACGCCGTATGACGCGGAGGCCGCGGGAAAGGCGGGGATCTCGACGATCGGGGTGACGACGGGCGGGTGGTCAAAGGCGGAGCTGCTGGAAGCTGGGTGTGTGGAGGTGTATACGGATGTGGCGGAGCTGCTGGAGCGGTTTGAGCAGAGTGCTCTGGTGCGGTAGCGTGCGGGCTGAAAGAAGCAACAGCAGATTCCCTGCGGGAATGACACACAGAAGACAAGGCAAATACAGGCGTCTCTCCACTGCGCGCTACGCGCCCCGGTCGAGATGACGGCGGGTATGGTTTGTTGGCTGCCCGGCGTGGGGCAATTATGGCGTTTGGGTGACCGTTCGTTGGCCGTGTTTGCAGAGGGGGAGCAGGGGGCACTTGGGGCAGAGGGGATCGGCGAAGGTGCAGAGGGTCTGGCCGTGAATCTTGAAAAGGGAATGGTGCTCGTCGAGCATCTCGGCGCTCCAGGTTTCGGGAACCATGCGCATGAGGAGTTCTTCGGTGCGGCGGGGGTCGGCGCGGGGTGTAAGGCCGAGACGATGGACGACGCGGAGATGGTTGCCGTCGAGGGAGATGGCGCGGCGGCGGAGCGTCGAGAAGTTGACGACGGCAGCCGAGACCTGCGGGCCGACGCCCTCGAAGCTTTCGAGCCAGGCGCGGATCTTGTCCGTGCGATAGCGGGCTAGGAAGTCGAGTGAGAGCTCGCCGGTGCGGGCGGTGATCCCCTGAAGCGCCAGCTTGAGCCGGGGTGCTTTGACCTCGGGAAAGGTGACGACCTGGATGGTGTGCTCGATGTCGGCGATCGGGGCGTCGCGGACATTCGGCCAGTCTGTACCCGTCGGTGTGACGCCGAAGCGGGTGGCGAGGTCGCGCATGACCTGGTGGGAGGCAGGTGTTTTGGTGCGCGCGCTGAGGAGGGAGTAGACGAACTGGGTGAGCGGGTCCCACGGCGTTCGGGGACTCGGGCTGGCCGTAGTAGCCGAGGAGAAGCCGGTGGATGTGGGGAAGGCGGTCGGGGTCGACGTGTGTGGGGGGTGGTGGGATGTGCGCGTCGGGGAAGAGGCTGTCGGTCATGCGGGCTCGGACAAGGGCGGGTGCGGGGGATCGAGCAGTGAGTTATTCGAACAGGCTGCTGATCTTTGCCAGCACCTCTTCCAGGATAGATGTGGGTAAAGCTTCAAGTCGGCGGCCGCTGCGGGCGCGGATATCCAGGCTTCGTAGCTGGTCGCAGCGAACGATGCCGGATGTCCTGGTGCCGCTGCCGGTGAGGGAGACCGCGAAGCCGGCCATCCGTGCGAAGTTGCCGCCGGAGGTGATGGGAACCACGACCGGGGCGCCTGTTTTCTCGTTGAAGGCTGTGGGTGAGACGATCAGGACGGGACGGGTACCGCGCTGTTCGTGTCCGTGTGTTGGATCGAGTGAGACAAGATAAATATCCCCACGCTTCATGCCTTAGAGCAGCTCTCTTCCTACTGCAGGAGTATCGATCCATTCACGATCTTCCGCATTCAGAGGAATGGTGAAGTCGCACTGACTGAGGAGCTCTTCGACGGTATAACGCTTGCGTTGCGGGCGCAGAACGACGTGGTCCTCCTCGACCTCAATGGCCATGCTGGAGCCGGCATCGAGATGGAAGTGATCCAGGATTGCGGGTGGAATGGCCACCATGAGGGATCCGCCTACGCGCCGAAGAGTCGATTGAAGCATTCTGACCTCGTTTTTTCTTCAAGTATAACTTAGCGCTGAGTTCGTGTTTCGAACCCTCATACAAAGCGAAAGGTTTCGTGTGTTGCTGCGGCGCAGGGATTCGCGGGGGCAAGTAGCCGTCGGTTCCCCGTGCTTTCTAGGCGCGCCGGAAGGGGCTGGCCCACACGTTGCATGTTCGGCCGTTGAACTGCTTAGGACGTATGGACGTATGTTTGTTGCACGAGCTTCGTGCGGTGTAGATGAGTGAGGTGATCCATGTTCAGGACAGTTCGTCGATCGTTGCTTCTGGTCTTTGTGAGTGTTGGGGCTGCATTGGCGCAGGTGACGGTTCCCGATAGCCCCGCTGGGCGGACGCTTCAGACCTGGCTGGAGGCCTTCAATAGCGGCGACCGCGCCAAGGTGGAGGCGTACGTAAAGACCGTAGATAAGTCTGAGATGGTGGATGGGATGATCGGCTTCCGGCAACAGACGGGCGGATTTGATTTGCTGTCGATCGAGAGCAACGAGCCGCTGCATATCCGGTTTCGCGTGAAGGAGAAGAACGGACCAACGACGGCGCTGGGCAATCTGCTGGTGAAGGACGGACAGCCGCCGACAGTGGTGACGTTTGGGCTGCGGGCACTGCCTCCGGGGGCGAAGCTTGAGAACGTGACGCTGGATGGGGCGAAGCGAAAGCAAGTGGTGGATGGGGTCGAGAGCAACCTGACTGAGTTTTATGTGGAGCCGGCGACAGCGCAGAAGATGGTGGATGCGCTGAAGGCGCACGAGGCGAAGGGCGACTATAACGCGATCTCGGATGGGGATGCACTGGCGGCGCGGCTAACGGAAGACCTGCAGGCGGTGAGCCATGACAAGCATCTGCGAGTGAACTTTAATCCGTTCAAGACGCCGGAGCGGGCGGGACCAAGCCCGGAGGACGAGAAGCGGTTTCATGAGCAGATGGAACATGACAACTGCGCGTTCGAGAAGGTAGATATCCTGCCCGGCAATGTCGGCTACATCAAGTTCAATGGCTTTATGGATGCTTCGTTCTGTGGGCCGACTGTGAACGCCGCGATGGGCTTTATTGCGCATACGGACGCGGTGATCTTTGATCTTCGGCAGAACGGCGGAGGACAGCCGGCGATGGTGACGTTGATTGCCAGTTATCTGTTCGACCAGCCAACGCACCTGATCGACATCTACAACCGGAAAGAGGACACGACGACGCAGAACTGGACGCTTTCGTACCTGCCGGGACCACGGCTTACGAAGCAGCCGGTGTATGTGTTGACGTCGAAGCGGACGTTCTCAGGCGCGGAGGAGTTTGCGTTTGATCTGAAGAACCAGAAGCGCGCGACGATTGTAGGCGAGACGACAGGTGGTGGGGCGCACCCGGTCTCGGGGCATACGGTTGCCGATTACTTCATGGTCGGTGTGCCGTTTGCGAAGTCGCTCGATCCGGTGACGAAGACGAACTGGGAGGGCACGGGTGTGGAACCGGATGTGAAGGTTCCGGCTGATGATGCACTGAAGACAGCTGAGAAGCTGGCAGCGGAGAAGGTTCACCCTGGGCGGCCAGAGAAGTAGAGGCCGCGATGATCAGCCGTTGCGGGTAATGCCGAGCTGGGGGCCGTTGACGGTGTGGATGCCCCAGGCCATGCGGGGTGTGTTGTGGGCGATGCCCAGCTGGCCGTCGGGGCCGATGAGGATGATGCCGCCGTGTCCGCCGAGGCGGGCGTGGAGGTAGTCGATGGCGGCGGTGGCGGCGTGCTGTGGTGTGACGCCTGCGGCGACGCGGTCGACGGCCCATTTGCCGAGAACGAGCTTCATGATGGGTTCGCCCCAACCGGTGAGGGAGACGGCGGCGGAGAGGTTGTCGGCGTAGCAGCCGCAACCGATGAGGGAGGAGTCGCCGACGCGGCCGGGCGCCTTGGAGAGGGTGCCGCCGGTGGAGGTGGCCGCGGCGAGGTTGCCGCTTGCGTCGATGGCGACGGCACCGACGGTGTCGTGCGAGTGGAGGGTGGGGTCTTCTAAAGGGAGAAATTCGGCGGCTTCCGTGACGCTGCGGGCAATGGCGGCGTCGGCGGATGTAAGCGAGCTTGTGAACTCGGCGTTGCCGGAGAAGGTGGTGTCAGGGCCGCCGGCGAGTTCGGCCTGTTGGAAGGCCATGAGACGGTCGCGCTCGCGCGGGATGATGAGCTCGGTGTTGTCGATGAGTTCCATGCCGTGCTGGCGGGCGAAGCGCTCGGCACCAGCGCCGACGAAGTAGACGTGCGGGGAGTGGTCGAGTACGAGGCGGGCGGCGGCGATGGGGTTGCGGATGCGCTCGACGCAGGCTACGCCTCCGGTGCGGAGGTTTTCGCCGTTCATCAGGAGGGCGTCGAGCTGAACGCGGCCGTCGCGGGTGAGGAAAGAGCCGCGGCCGGCGTCGAAGGTGTCGTCGTCCTCCATGACGGTGACGGCGGCCTGCACGGCATCGACGGCGGAGGCTCCGCGTTCCAGCTCGGCCCAGCCTGCCTTGAGAGCGGCGGTGATACCGCGTTCGTGAGCGGCGACGGCGTCGTCGGGCATGGCCCAGGCTCCGCCGTGGATGAGAAGGGTTGGACGCGTATTCATTGCATCTCAAGTCTACGAGAGATCGCGGAAAGCTTCTGGGCCAGACGTTTCAAAGGAGACCAGGCGCATGCCTTCGAGTGTGATCGCCGCGATGCACTATGACGCCGACCGGCGGGTGCTGATGATCGTGTACCGAGGCAATCGGGGGCGGTATCGCTACTTCGAAGTGCCGCCCGAGGAGTGGGAGGCGTTTCGAGCGGCGAAATCGAAGGGTACCTATCTGAACGGGATCTTCAAGGAGCGCGGTTACCGGTACGAGAGAGTGCGCGACGTGCCTGATGCCGACGGGTAGCGCGGTGCGCTTATACCGGCTCCGAGGCTGTTGATGCGGGGGTTGGACCGGCTGAGGTCCACTGGAGGTCGGTGGCGGAGAACATGCGTGCGAGCTCGTTGTCGCCGGGGACGACGTGCCGGGCGAGTTTGCGGGCAAGCAGAGCTGCCGGAGAGCGGCGCACCACGGCGAGATCGATCAGCTTATCCGTGACAAAGGAGTGGCTGATCGGATGCGAAGTTCCGCCTTCGAGGTAGAACCGCCGCGCGCCGGCCGCGATCTCATGCTCGATGAAGTATCCGCGCATGACAAGGCTTAACGAGTAGCGCTCGAGACCATCGCGATTCATCTGCCAGAGGATCTCGGAGTTCGCGTTGAAGCGGCGGCCGCCTATGAGGCTCAGCCATTTTCCGTCACGGTCCCGCATGCCCATAAAGAGGGGCGCCGAGAGCTCTTTGAGAATGTCATAGCGCCATGCCGCGAGTCTGTCCGGCACGGCGTACATGGCTATGCGGCTGAAGGCCAGAAACTCCTTCTTGCCGATCTCCACGGCGGGCACAAAGGTGCAGCCGAGCTCTTTTTCGGCGCGCCGGCGGAAGCTGCGCATGTTGGTGCGAGTCTTGGGCCGGATGTTTGCGAGCGTGCCGTCGTAGGTGCTCTCGAGCGGAAGATAGTCGGCAATTTCGCGCTCGCGGTGAGCCCAGCGCGAGGCGACGGCGCCCGGCGGTGAGGCGTTGGAAGTCTGGTATGCCGCGTGCTCACGGCTGTCCGCCTCCTGGCGAAAGGTGATGAGGACGACGTGCGCTCCGCGATCGATCAGCGTGCGTGCGCTGAAATCCGCAAGCGTTGCGTGAAGCGCGGCGGGAGCGACCAGTGTGTTGCGGCCGGAGCGATCGTTGGTGGTGAACACGCCGATGCTGCAGCCGGCGATGCGGTAGTCGTAAAGCAGAACTGCGCCGAGCAGGTTATCGACGGTGATGCGATCGAGCGCCGGCTTTGCCCCACGGCAGATCAGCATGAGGTGCGGGGTTCGGCGGAGCAGCCCTGGCTTGGAGAGAAAGTACGCCATATCCTGCATGGCACCGGGCTGCCCGCAGACCTCGGCCAGACGCGTCAGCGTTTCGCTCATGGCCAGAATCGCGTCTCGGCCCTTCACGATAAGGCACTCCGGCTGCTTATCTCTTACGGCGGGAGTGTGACGTGGGTGAGGGAAGGAGGACATGGGGGTAGTGATATCTCTTCTGCGCGCATCTGGAGTCATCGAGCTCTGCGACCAGCTACGGATGGAGTTTCAACCCCGATGATTATAGCGATCTCAGCGTGAGCACACGATGACACCTTGGATGTGTTGACGTTCCGGCAGGGACAGGCCAGCTTACCGATATTGCGCAATGCCGATCATGGAAGGAAGAGGACGCTGAGGCGTTACCAGGGTCGCCAGATGAGGTCCGGGCGGGATACGGTCTCCGCAAGGAAGTTCTTTTTGGGAAGAACGGCCCCGGAGAGATGGCGCAGGAGCTTCGCCGGGATGGAGTTGCGCGCGACGACAAGATCGAGGACGTAATCGGGCGTAAACGAGATCTGCATGGAGTGGGGTGTGCCGCCCTCGAAGACGAGCGTCCTCGAGCCTGCCGCAATCTCGTGCTCGATGAGGTAGGAGCGGAGGACGGTGCTGAGCGACAGGCTGGGATAGCGCGTCTGATTCATCTGCCAGTCGATCCAGGTGGTCCCGTGGGAACGACGAGCTCCCACGAGACTGAGCCAGTCACCAGAGGCCGAACGGATTCCGGCGAAGACTCCCCCCGGCAGCGATGTCGCTGTGCGGTAGCGCCAGTGTGCGACGAACTCGGGTGTCGGATAGGCGCACATGCGGTTGAGTGCGACGAACTGGTCTTCACCGATGTGCGCCGCGGCAACAAACTGGCACTGGAGTTGGTCTTCGGCACGGCGTCGGTAATAGCGAAGATTACGCCGGGTGTGAGAGCCGAGAGTCGCCAGTGTGGCGTCGTAGCTGGCGGCAAGTGGAAGGCGGCGATGGAGGGTGCGGCGCGCGGTGCTCCAGGTTGCCCCGGGAACACCGGGACGGAAGGGGCTCTCCTGCTCGAAGGCGGCATCCTGCAGGGAGAGGATGGCAAGGTGCGCGCCGCGTTGCAAGAGGTGGGCTGCCGCACGGAGAGCGACGGCCGAGCGGGTGGGCGCGGGAGCGAGAACGTTTCGTTCGCCGGCGTAGTCCTCGGTCACGAAGACCCGCAAGGGAACACGGGCGATCTGATACTCGTGGAGGAGGACCGCGCCGAGAAGCTCCGATGACTTGAGAGCCGCAGCGGAGTTTACGCGGTCGGCGCAGAGGAGCAGCAGGTGCGGAATCTTGCCCCCGGTATACGGCTGTGTGAGGAAGTAGTCGATGTAGTCGGCGGCGCCGGGTTGGGAGGAACGCTCGGCGAGCTCCACGAGCAGCGGCTGCGCGGATAGGATATCCGGGCGTCCAATCAGGCTCAGGATGTGTGCATCGGAGACGGCCATGGTGCTGGGGTGACAGAGACCGGACAGGGCCGCTTCCGGAGAAGGATGTTGCCTTTCGCGGTGCAGAACGCGGACCTAGCGGCGTACGGCACCGGACGGCACAAGCTTGCGCCGCTCGGTTTCGAGGTAGGTGTAACGGATGCGGTGAATCACGGTGACGGTCGAGAAGACGGCGAGCACCCAGAGGGCGGGAGCCATCACTCCCCAGCGGTTGAACAAGGCTCCGAGGATGATGAGGACGACGCGTTCGGGTCTCTCCATAAAGCCGACCTTGCAGGAGCCGATGAGGGCTTCGGCGCGGGCCCGAGTGTAGCTGACCATCAGCGACGCGGTCATGACGAAGGCGACGAGGACAACGTAGAAGAAACGGTTGCCGCGGGCGTAGAAGACGAGCAGGCCGAAGAAGAGCGCGACATCGGAGTAGCGGTCAATGACGGAGTCGAAGAATGCGCCAAAGACTGAGACCTGGTTGGTCTGGCGGGCGACGCGGCCGTCGACCATGTCGAAGATGCCGGCACCGATGATGACCAGGCCTGCGTAGACAAACATGCGGTTTGCGTTGAACGAGCGGGCGTAGCCGAAGAAGATGGCAGCAACGATGTTAATGAGCAGGCCGATGAACGTAAGCGTGTTTGGCGAGATGCGCGAGAGCGCGAGACCGTTGACGATCTTCTGCAGCAGCCAGCCGCTGCCCTTGCCGAATGCGCTTGTCCAGGTCATGTCGATACGGAAAGGTACAGTCTAGCGCAGGAGGGTGCGCGAGCTAAGCGGGATCGGCTGATTTGGGAGTAGGTGGCTGCGCCCGGATAAAGGTGTAGACGTGCCGGAACTGGAACTCCTCGCCAGTATGGCGCGTCTCGCGAAGAATTTCGAGGATGTTGCGACCGATGCGCACTGTTGTGCGGACCTCTGCCGACTGGCCGCTATCGGTGCCGGCCCCGGCAAGGACCAGGATGCCGCGGCCGTTTTTGAGAGCGGATAGACCTGAGATCCTGTACACCTCAACCTTCTCCTTCGAGGGCTCTGCGCCGCTGGTGTTTTGTGGCGTGATGGTCCAGGTTGCTGCGGCCGGATCGATGGTGAGCAATTCCGTGTCGGCGACAGTCTTTGTGGGTCCGTCATCGTAGATGTACTGAAATCGCAGCGATACCGACTGCGGGCTGACGCTCAACCAGGTGGGAAGCTTGACGCGCTTGGTGGAAGCCGGTGGTTCGCTGTAATCGCGGTACTCCAGAACGCCGACCCACTCTCCGCGCAGGCTGGCTTGTAAAGCCTGAAGCAGATGAGAATCGACTGCTGCGGAGGGTGCCTGCTGTGCAGGCATCGAGACCGAGGTTGAGCAGAGAGCCAGAAGAAGGGTACAAGTTGCGCGCATGCTTCTCCGTACGTGCGTCGATCTGCTCAAGTTCCGGGCGGCTACTCCGTTGCGTCGTGAATGGTGGTGAGCTTGAGCACTTCGAGCTCGCGCTTGCCGTTCGGCGTGACTACGGTGGCCACGTCGCCGAGCTCTTTGCCTACGAGGGATCGGCCGATCGGCGAGGTGGTGGAGATGAGGCCCAGGGCAACATCGGACTCTTCGCTGGTGACGAGTTTGTAGGTCAACTCCTCGTTTTTCGTCGAGTCGAAGACGACCACAGTGGAGCCGAAGCCCACCTTGTTGTGGGGGATGTTGGCGAGGTTGACCATGGCGAGCTCGCCCATGCGCTTCTTCAGCTGGCCGAGACGGGCGTTGACGAACTCCTGCCGCTGCTTGGCGGAGTGGTATTCGGCGTTCTCCGAAAGATCGCCGAGGGCGACCGCTTTCTTAATCTCTGCGGGCAGTTCAGTGGTGAGCTCGTACTCAAGCTGCGTGATCTGTTCCTGAAGTTTTTTCTTGATGTGCTCGGGCATGGAGGTCGTTTGCCTTCAGGCCGGTGCGCGCAAAGCGCAGCCGACGGCATTGGGAGTGGAAAAGATGATTATACGGGGAGGAGGAGGCCGACGAGCAGCAGAGTGACACGCCTCCGGTGAGAGCGAGCGGGGGGTACTGCCAGCAAATCAGAGGTCAGGCGGTGGCGGCAGAAGGCGCGGGGAGAAGGCGCTGAGAAAGGCTTCCAGAAGAAGGACGGCGGCGACCTGATCGATGAGCTTCGACCGCTCCTCCCGAGCCTTCTTGTCTCGACGTTTTGCGTGCGAGCGGTCCAGCAGTCCGTGGGCCTCGGCCGTTGTCAGGCGCTCGTCCAGAAGATGGATGCGGACGGCGGGAATCTGCTCGCGAAGGTGATCGGCGAACGTCTGGGTCTTGACTGCCTGGGGGCTGAGATCTCCGGAGGCATGGAGGGGAAGACCGATCACAAGATCTGTGATCAGGTGCTTGCGAACGATGCGCGCGATGGACTTCAAATCTGTGCGAGGGCCCGTTCGATGGAGGGTGAAGAGCGGTTGTGCCGTGTAGCCGAGCGGGTCGGAGATGGCGACGCCGATGCGGCGATCGCCAACATCGAGGGCGAGGATGCGTCCGGGCGCGGAGGGGGCGGCGTGTTCGGTAGTGTCGGACACCCTGCAAGTCTAAAGGGGTAAGCCGTCAAGCTCTTATTTGGATCTCCTAGCGCCCTTAGAATGGGGCTTGCCCCGGCTGCCGGGGTATGGGGTGGCCTTGAAGACTCTCAGACTCCTGCTCGTGCTCCTTGTTGTTGTCGCAGCTCTGGCGGGATACCTGTTTCTTCTGCCGTTTGGACCGTCGGCGGAGACGTTTGTGGATATACCTGCGGGCACCGGCACGCCGCGCATCGGAGCTGTTCTGGAGGAGCACGGCATTATCCGGAGCCGGTATGCCTTTGACCTGCTGCGTCTGTTCAAAGGAGGCCGGCTGCGCGCCGGAGAGTACCGGTTCGACCACCCCACGCCGATGTCTCAGGTATATGCGCGGATCTCTCGCGGGGATGTCTATACGCGCACGCTGGTGATTCCGCCTGGATACAACATCTTCGATATCTCACAGGCGGTGGAACGGGCCGGTCTGGGGTCGCGCGATGTCTTTCTGGCAGCGGAACGGACGCACACGGAACTGATCCGGCCGTACAGCGCAGGGGCGACGTCGCTTGAAGGGTTTCTGTTTCCGGATACCTACCGTTTCAGCCGGCATGCCTCGCCGGAGACGATGCTGAGGGCGATGGTCAGCCGCTGGGAGAAGATCGTGCTGCCCCTGGGCGCTGGAGCATCGGGCAACCTTCCGTACGTGCCAACCTCCGGAGAAGGCGCCGAGGCGGTGGATTGGAAGCAGGTCCTGACCATGGCGTCGCTGATCGAAAAGGAGGTCGCCGATCCGGGAGAGCGGCCGTTGGTGGCGGGTGTCTTTGTGAATCGCCTGCGCAAGGGGATGCCGCTCCAGACCGACCCCGCGGTGATTTATGCGGCGTTGCTCTCCGGACGGTATCGCGGCACGATTTATGCGTCAGACCTCCTGTTCGACTCGCCCTACAACACTTATCGGCACGCGGGCCTGCCGCCGGGGCCGATCTGCAACCCTGGTGTGGCATCGATACGCTCGGCGCTGTCTCCGACGCGGACGGATTACCTGTATTTTGTGAGCGATGCGGCGGGGCATAGCCGGTTCGCGGCGACGATGGAGGAGCACAGCAGAAATGTCGCGGAGTACCGGAGGTCGCAGGGCCGGTAGCACGCCCCGGCAGATTTCCCATCCTTTCCATTGCAGATGGAATCTAACTGACGTAGGCCACCTAACTAACGTTGGATCATCGAGTTCTGCATTTCCTGAGTGGTTCGGGAGCGGACCGGAAAGTTATACTAACTGCTTGTGTTAATGCGGAAACAGCTATCCTGCGCACTTCTGCTTCTCGCCCCGGCTCTGACCGGGTGCCTCACGCGTACCCGTTTCGTGCGAAAGACGAGACCGGCAGACGTGATACAGAATGCGACGCTCGACCAGCTTGTCAGCAGGATCGATGCAGGGGACGACGCGATCCGGACGATGAACGCTTCGGTCGAGATCGCGGCCAGCACAGGCGGATCCCACACAGGCAAAGTGCAGGAGCACACCAGCCTGAAGGGCTACATCTTTCTGCGCAAGCCCGAGGAGCTGCGCGTTCTGCTGCAGCTGCCTGTGATCGGAAGCAAGGCATTGGATATGGTGAGCGACGGCAAGACCTTCAAGCTGCTGATTCCACCCAAGAACCGGGCGGTGGTAGGGACAGACGAGGTCACGGAGCCATCGCCAACGGGCTCGAAAACCTGCGGCCGTATGTCTTCTTCGATTCGCTGCTGGTGAAGAGGTTGGATCCCAAACAGCTGGTGTCGCTGACGCAGGATGTTCGCGTGATTGAACCCGCCGACAAGAAGAAGGACCTGATCGAGGAACCCGACTACGATGTCGAGATCCTGGCTCCGCCTGAGGGCACGACGATCCATACGGAGCGCGTGGTGCATATCAGCCGCGCGAACCTGCTGCCGTATCAGCAGGATATCTACGATGCTTCAGGCCGCGTGGTGACGCGCGCGACCTACTCCGGGTACCAGAAGTATGGGGAAATCGAGTTTCCGACCGTCATCGTCATCACGCGGCCGCTCGACGAGTACAGCCTGACGCTGACGATTACGAAGATCGCGTTCAACGAGAAGCTCGAGGACGACCAGTTCGAACTGAAGATCCCCGACAATATTCCTGTTCAGCACGTGAAGTGAGAGTCTGGCTCACCCTTCGGACGCTTTCAGAGTGATGGCGCGTTTGTGGGAAGAGCTTTCGAGAGCTAGAGCCCGGCGCGCTCGGAGTGGGCGCGGATCGCCTCGTTGATGGAGAGGGCGAGCGCCAGGGCGCGACGACCATCCTCACCGGAGACGACGGGGGCCGTCCCGTCGCGAACTGCATTCAGGAACGATTCGATTTCGAGCCGGAGAGGTTCGCCTCCCTCGACCGCAATCTTGTTGAGCGAGAGACCCGGGCTGGGGTGGGCGCCCGGTTGGAGGCTGTGCGCCATCGCAGCGAGGTGGGCCGGATCGAGCGCGGCCGCGGCACTGACATCGATCATCAGGAGATCCTGTCGGGCAAAGTCGAGCGAGAGGTATTGGTGCGGTTGGAAGAAGCGCAGCTTGCGGACACGCTCCGTGCTGACGCGGCTGGCGGTGAAGTTGGCGATGCAGCCGTTCTCGAACTCGACGCGCACATTGGCGATATCGACCTTGCGCGAGAGCACGGGGAGGCCGACGGCGCGGATCTCGCGGACGGGTGAGTCGACAAAGCTCAGAACGATGTCGAGGTCATGGATCATGAGGTCGAGAACGACGTCGACATCGAGCGACCGCGGCGTAAAGACGCTGAGGCGGTGCGCCTCAAAGAACATCGGCCGGTTGAGGTGGGCGCGGGCTGCGGCAACTGCCGGGTTGAAGCGTTCAAGATGCCCTGCCTGCACGAGCGCGTTGCCGGCGCGGCCTGCGGCGAGGATGCGGTCGGCCTCGTCCAGCGAGGCTGCGAGGGGTTTCTCGATCAGGCAGGCGATGCCTGCAGTGAGCAGGGGCTCCGCGACGCCCGCGTGATGTTTGGTAGGAACGCAGACCGATGCCGCATCGATCCGACCGAGAGATGCAAGAGCAGCAGAGACGGATGGGAAGGCGTGGACGCCGAAGTCGGCCGATGCCTTTGAGAGTGCCGAGGGATCAGCATCGACGACGCCTGCCAGCTCGACCGGACGGTCAGAGGCGGCGAGTTCGCGGTAGACGCGAAGGTGATTCCTGCCAAACGCTCCGACCCCAACAACCAGCGCCCGGAGCGGCTGTCCGGAAGACGGCACTACAGGAGCCGGCACTACTTGGCTGCGGGCTGCTGCGACGCAGCGGCGGCTGCGGGTGTCTCCACCGCCTGACGGCAGCGGGAGTAGAGCTCCAGGAGCTGAGCGACCTGGTCCTCGGGTTTGCTGGAGGAGGTTGCTCCGAAGCCGGTGGAGCCGGGTGACTTGCTGCCGACGTGGGCGGCGGAGGCGATGAACTTCAGCAGGTCGAGCGCGATGTCTTCGGGACGGCGCGCGCCTGGGGTGGAGATGGATTCCATTCGTGGTCCTCGATTCTGCCCTGATGGTATCGGTCTGCCGTGTGGCGTTGCAAATGCCGTGAGACGTCAGGCCGTGAGCCGAGGCCGGGCGCGCAGGCCGCAGAGGATCTCATAGGCGATGGTGCCGGCCAGGCGGGCGTGTTCGTCGGCGGTGACGTCATCGCCGAGCACCGTGACCTCGTCGCCGGGCGTGGCGTTGGGGATGCCGGAGGCGTCGACCGTGGTCAGGTTCATGGAGATCCGGCCGACGATCGGAGCGCGCCGTCCATGAAGAACCACCCATCCACCGCTGTTTTGACCGGCGGATGAGAGCTCGCGGCGGAGGCCGTCCGCGTATCCGATGGGCAGGAGGGCCAGTCGCATGGGTTGCGACGCGGTAAACGTGGCGTTGTAGCCGACCGTGGCGCCGGCGGCCACATCCTGAAGCGAGAGGATGCGGGTCTTCCATGCGAGGACCGGCTGCAGGAGGTTCTGCAGATTGCTGCAACCGCCGCTGAGAGGAAGACAGTAGCCGTAAAGGGCGATTCCCGAGCGGACCAGCGGGCGGGCACCGTAACGGGTTGCGATGCCTTGCAGCCATGGCAGGCAGTGCGCCTCGTCGACGGTGGAAGAGCTGCCGGCGTGGACCCACCTGGGATGGAGGTTGCGGCTGTAAATCTGGGCCAGTGCTGTCCTGAAGCGACCTTGCTGTGACCTCGTGAGCGACGAGCCGCAGATCTCCGCGGAGGCGAAGTGCGTGAGGACGCCGTCGAGACGCAGCCCGGGAAGGGTGAGAAGGTGATCGAGTAGATGATCGAGCGGCGGCCCGGGAAGGACGCCCTGGCGAGACATGCCGGTGTCGATCTCCAGGTGGATCTGGAGCGACGCGTCTGGCCGCGCTCCGCGGGCGAGCCAGTCGAGTTGATCGGAGGTCCAGACCACGGGGGTGAGGTGGTTTTCGGCCAGAAGATCGGCGTCCCCGGGCAGAGGGCCGCACATAACGAGGATGCGCGGCTGCGCCTCGCGGGAAGGAGGGTTGCGATCGAGGGCGCGGCGGATGGCGGCACCTTCCGCCGCGTCAGCGACGCCCATCCATTCGGCACCAGCGGCCGCAAGGACCGGCGCGCAGACCTCTGCGCCGTGGCCGTACGCTCCGGCCTTTACAACGGCCAGTACGGACGCGTCGCTGCACCCGGCTGCAGCCGCGCTTGCGAGGGTGGCGTAGTTATGGCGAAGCCGCCGCTCCGAGATCTCCAACCAGCTCTTGCTGCTCTCCATGCTGCCTTATCGTAACGTCGGCGGTGGAAGTAGCCGCTTAGGGGACGCGCGTGGAGGCGGATTCCCTTTGCCGGTGCGGGTGTGATACACAAGGGGCGCGACGTGGATGCAGGTATTGACCGCTTCCAGTCCGGCTGCGGAGTTTTTTCAGAGGTTGGGTTTGCGATGAGAATGAATGGCGATTCACCGAGGTTGTCCCGTCGATCCTTAGCATGGGCTGCGTCCGCCGCGTGCCTGGGACTTGCGGGCGCGCTGGTCGTTGCGGGATGTTCCAGCGCAAGCTCTGATCCGCTCGCCTCCCTGAAGGCGGCGCAGGCGAAGAACGCTGGCAACTTCACGAACACGGTGTTCCTGGGCGACTCGCTGACGGCCGGGTACCAGAGCGGCTCCCTGCTGGATTCGCAGCAGGTGCATGGATGGGCACCGGTGGTGGCGGCGCAGGCGGGTTTCAATATCGTGCAGCCGCTGATTGCGCCTCCGGGTGCGCCGAATGTTCTGGTATTGAAGAGCGTGGGACCGCCTCCGGTGATCGTCACCTCGACCGGGACGACTACGGGCCGCGACAACTTTGCGGTGCAGGCGACGGATCTCGCGGTGCCCGGGGCGCTGCTGAACGATGTTCTGAATACGGTGCCGCTGGTGAATCCAGCAGCGGGGCAGCAGCAGATCAATCAGCTGGTGCTGGGGTTCCCTGGGCTGGGGTATGGGCAGGCCTACAGCCAGGCGAACTTCGCGGTGAAGGCGCAGCCGACGACGATCTTTCTCTGGATCGGCAACAATGATGCGCTGATCGCGGACCTGACGGGGACGCCCGCTTCGATGACCAGCGTGGCGAACTTCACCTCGCAGTACCAGGCGCTGATGCAGGTACTGACGACCCAGACGAGCGCGCACCTGGTGATCGCGAACATTCCGGATGTGACGGCGGTTCCGTATCTGCAGCCTGCGGCGGGCGTATTGGCGCAGACGTCGGCCAGCACAGGTGTGCCCGTGCCGGTGTTGAGCGGCCTGCTGGGGATTACGGCGGGCGACTTTGTGACGCCGGAGGGGCTGGGCGAGATTCCGCTGATCCTGGGCGGCAAGCAGAAGGGGCCGATCTCGGATGCAGGCGTTCTGACAGCGGCGGAGGCGGTCACCGTGCAGACGCAGGTCAAGGCGTTCAACGGGGTGATTGCGCAGCAGGCGCAGGCGGCGGGGGCGACGCTGGTGGACATCAACGCGCTTTTCGCGCAGATTACGGCGTCCGGCCAGACGATCAACGGGTTCAAGGGAACGGCGACGTTTCTGGGCGGGTTCTTTTCGCTGGACGGGATCCATCCGACCAACACCGGGTACGCCATTGTGGCGAATAAATTTATCGACACGATGAACGCGGGTATTGGGACGAAGATCCCGGATGTGGACCTTTCGCCGATCGCAGCGGCGGATCCGCTGTGGCCACCGAACCTGCTGAAGACGACCGGCGGCAAGGTGGTGACGATGCCGGCCGAGGCAGGCAAGGCGCTGGACTGGATGGCTCAGGGGCGGTAAGGCCGGTGGCTTTGGGATGGCGTTCGACCCAAGACGGTGAACTGTCATAAAATGGGATACCCGGCGTTTGGGTGTGGTCTCGGGTGTGTCGGTCCTGTGTGCTGGGGCCCTCCCCCCTGTTTGTGTGCAAAATATTCAAAAGAAAGGGCCTGAGCTCGTACCACAGGCTCAGGCCATCCATGTAAAGAAGCCCGGCGGTGGCCGGGCTTTTGTGTCTAATTCCAGTTTAGCTGGTTGGATGGGCAACTACGCCAAAGAGGTAGTGAGAGGATTGATGGCTTTGGGCCGGCGTGGAACCCACTCATGACGGTGAGACTGTCATGAATGGGGCACCCGGCCGGGTCCTGGGTAGAAAAGCAGATTCCTCTGCTTCGCTCCTGAATGACAAGCAAAGAAACAGGCAACGGCAAGTGCAACAGCAGACTCCTCCGCTTCGCTCCTGAATGACAAGCAAAGGAACAGGCAAAGCAACGGCAACAGCAGATTCCTCGTCGCTCCTGAATGACAAGCAAAAAAACAGCAACAGCAAGTGCAACAGCAGATTCCTCCCCCGTTCGGCTACGCTCGGGTCCTGAATGACAAGCAAAAGGACAGACAACGACAAGAGCGACCACGCGGGATGCTGCAGGAGCAGTTGCGAGAGCGGCGATGTTCTTAGAAGAGCGAAGGGCGGGCGAGCCGCCCAGCAGGGCGTTGCTGATGGCGGCGGTGGTGTGGTGGCCCTCGTTGCCGCCCCAGGCGAAGAGGAGATAGACGACGGGGAGACCTCCGGCGTGGACGGTGAGGCCGGCGGTGAAGCTGTGGCGGAGGTGGTCGAAGGCGATGTCGTCGCGGCGGTTAGGCCGACCTTGCCTTCGTCGAAGGAGAAGAGGAGCCCGATGGGGAGCTTGCCGAGGGAGTGCTCGAAGGTGCCGCGGAGGAGGAGGAGGTTGGGGGCGCGGAAGCGGTAGTCGGGGTAGCTGGGGAGGAGGGCTGGCCGTTGATATCGGAGCCGCCGATGGTGGGCATGAAGTAGAAGGGGACGGCGCTGCCGGCTTTGGCGAAGGAGCCGGAGATGAGGAGGCGGGCGGAGATGGAGCCTTCGAGGTTCTGGGTGAGGGAGACGTGGGGGCAGGGCGTTGCGGAGGTGAGCCGGAGCTGGTGGCGCAGGAGTCTGGGCCGTTGTGGTCGTTGGGCAGCGGTGAGGCGGACCTTGCGGTAGAGGGGGATCTCGTGGCCGAGGTCGACGGTCCAGCGGCGGAAGTAGTAGTGGGAGTCGGCAGAGGCGACGAACTGCTGGAACTGGAGGAGGTAGTTGAGGCGGAGAAAGTCGTCCGGAGGAGGGA
Organism: uncultured Acidobacteriaceae bacterium; assembly: GCA_963778445.1. GTDB lineage: Bacteria > Acidobacteriota > Terriglobia > Terriglobales > Acidobacteriaceae > Edaphobacter. The sequence continues at coordinate 1,801,180 of CAVZUG010000001.1, forward strand.
GGGACTGAGGCGGAGGCCTTCGCCGGCCTGGAAGAAGGCCTGCTGGCGGGTGAGGCCGGGGGCGGTGGATTCGGTGTAGAGCAGCTGCGTGTCGAGGGACGGTGGTCTGACCTGGCTGCCGCGAACGGAGGGGAAGCGGCCGTTGAGTTCGCCCAGCACAGCCGAGGCCGGCTTTGAGGCGAAGGGGACGGTGGCGCTGGCGCCGGTGATGGTCTCGGTGAGGCCGAAGGCGGTGCGGCCGGTGGGCGGGGTGTTGGGACCGAGGCCGCAGAAGTAGATGCGGTTGAGCGAGGTGGTCTCGGCGTAGAGATTGAAGAGCGGGTGCGACGTGTGTAGAGGGGTCCTGTTTTAGCCGGGGCGGCGTTGCCGGGGTGGAGGACGACGGTGATCGCCGCCGGGCTGGCGGAAGGCTTTGAGGTAGGCGCCGGCGCGCCAGGAGCCGTTGCCGCGAGGCGACGGCGTCGAGATTGTAGTTGAGGCGCCAGCGCGACTGGAGATCGGTGTGCTCGACAAAGGCGAGGCCGAAGGCGGTGCCGTTCTGCGGGGCGAGGCTGCCGACGGCGATGTGCATGGGCTGGCCGGTGACGAGGGTCTGGCCGCAGCCGGCGAGGCTGCCGAGAGCTGAATTTGCAGGAGCCGAGCTGCTTCGAACTCGCGGCGGAAATCGGAGTGGAGGCGGGTCTCGTTCTGGGCGTGAGAGAGGGAGGCACGCGGCGAGCGCGAGGAGGAGCGAGATGGCAGGACGGAGGGGGCGGGTCACGGCTCTTTGCTCCGGGGCTTTTGTTTTGGAGCTTTGGGGGCGAGGATTGCTGGGAGGCGCGGTGGGGAGAAGCAGGTCCCTCCACTTCGCTCCGCTTCGGCGGGATGGCAGATTTTTCTGCTGGGTGGCTGTAGCGGCAGTGGGATGTTTTGTGGCGGAGCTACGGTCCGGCGTTGCTGCAGCTGCGGCGATGTCGAGGGAGCGGCCGGGGCGGCGGCTGGCCGCCGACGGATGGGGATCGGGATCGCTGCTGGCGTGGAGACCTGATGGAGGGATTTGAGAGCTTCGGTGATGTGGGCGATGTACTGGGCCGCACCGTTTTCGGTGTGGAGATCGCGTGCGGTCATGTTGCTGTGGAGTTCGTTGGGCAGTTTCGCTTCGACGTGCCGGAAGTGCTTGAGCTGGTGCTGAAGGAGGTCGGAGATCGGGCGATTTTTGTTGAAGGCGGACTTTGGGGGGGCCGGAACGGGGATGGTGGCCATGTGCGGCCTCGAATCAGTTCTCGGTTGTCAGTTCCGGCTGTCAGGACTTCTGGACGCCGAAGTCGATGCAGTCGGTGCGCATGGTGTCGAGCGTGAGGTGGTCGAGAAAGGTGTTGGCGACCTTCTCGCGGGGGGAGCGGGCGTCGTACTCGCCGAGGAAGAAGTCGGTGACGGTGGCGGGGATGGAGGCGTGCTCGAAGACGTCGTTGATGACGGTGCCCTTTTCGACCCAGGGTGAGATGAGGATGGCGGGGACGCGGACGCCGAGGCGGTCGAAGTGGAAGGGATCGGGGGTGCCGGTGTCCTTGGGCTGGGCGACGAAGCCGTCGGGCGTGCAGGCGGGCGGCGGGACGTGGTCGTAGATGCCGCCGTGCTCGTCGTAGACGATGAGCATGGCGGTGCTCTGCCAGAGCTTCGGGTTCTGTGCGGATGTCGTTGTAGACGGTGGCGATGAACTGCTCGCCGGCGCGGACGTCGTGGTCAGGATGCTGGTCGCAGGCGATGGCTTCGCCGCGAGCCGTCGGGGGCGTCGTGGTCGGTGTAGTTGGGCTCGATGAAGCAGTAGTCGGGAAGGGCGTCTGTGTCGCAGGCGTGCAGGAAGTCCTGGAAGGTGCCGAAGAGGCTGGGCTGGTTCTGGAGGAGGTTGACGACCTCCATGGTGGAGCTGGCCTCGTCGTAGTAGAAGAGCTTGACGGTGTGGCCGGCGGCGAGCAGGCGCTCGTAGATGCTCTTGTACTGCTTGCCGACGTAGAAGACGTCCATGCTGACCTGGCCGAAGGAGGTGCCGTAGTGGGCGAAGGCGCGGTTGCAGATGGTGGGTCCGGGGATGGAGGCGAACCAGCGGTTGAAGACGGCGAACTCGGTGGCGAGGGTGGTGAGGACGGGGAGCTTGTCCGGGCGTGAAGTAGTAGAGGATTTTGTGGGAGTGGGCGACGTTGTGCTGCTGGTTGAAGTAGCTCTTGACGAAGCCGTGCATGGTCGGCGGTGCGGTTGGGTCCGGTCTGGCGCCGCCGAAGATCTGCAGGTCGACGGCGGGGAAGTGGTGGTTGGGGTCGGGGTCGAGCTGGCTCTGATACTCGGCCTGCGGGTGGACGCGGGACGGGTTCGCCGGTGGTGTCGGGATTGGTTTCGTTGCCGGTGAGGCCGTCGATGGCGGGGTTCTAGCGCGTTGAGGGCGCCGAGCATGTGGTCGAAGGAGCGGTTCTCCATCATCAGCACGACGACGTGCTTTAAATTCGCGATGCCGGGTTTGGAGCGATCTGGAGTCATTAAGTTGTCCCGGGGGTTGAGGGCCATATTATGCGCTGAGACGGGTGGGGTGTCGATGGAAATGTTGCGGGGGAATTTAAGTGAGTGCCCGAGCGATATAGTTGGGGTCCGGAGGCGTTTGTGATGTTGGGAGGTCGAGGGTACTGGGCGGCGGTGGTGTGTTGCGGTCTGCTTGCGGGACCGGTGTGGGGGCAGGCGTGTGCGCCGGGATCGATGGCGGGTATGGGTGTGGGTGGGTGCGGAGACGGTGGGCGCTCCGGTGCGGATGGAGGGGATCGGGAACGCGACGATCGAGATCTCGACGGCGAACGCGGAGGCGCGGGTGTGGTTCCTGCAGGGGCTGAACCTGCTGCATGACTTCTGGGACTATGAGTCGGAGCGGGCGTTTCGGGAGAGTGTGCGTCTGGACCCGGAGTGCGCGATGTGCTGGTGGGGGTTGAGCGAGGCGCAGGGATTTCGGGATGGGAGTTCGGCGGAGGCCCAGGCTTCGCTGCGGAAGGCGATGGAGTTGAGGAAGCGGGCGACGCCGGCGGAGCGGCTGTACATCGAAGCGTCGCACGAGCAGGCGGAGGCGCGGGCGAAGGAGGAGAAGGCGAGCGCTAAGGAAAAGGCTTCCAGTGCCGATAAGGGAAGTGCGGAGCCGACGGCTGCGGAGGAGGAGAGGAGGTTTCGGGAGGGGAAGGCGACGGGGACGCTGCGGAAGCTGGTGGCGATGCGGCCGGAGGAGGTCGAAGCGCGGGTGTATCTGGCGGAGTCGCTGATGGACGGCTTCCGCAAGGATGGGACACCGCGGGCGGGAACGGTGAAGGGACAGGCGGTGCTGCGGGAGGTGCTCCTGGCGCATCCTGACGATTCGGCGGCGAATCACTACTGGATCCATGCGGTTGAGCCGGGGATTCATCCGGAGTGGGCGCTTGAGAGCGCGCGGAAGCTGGGGGAGCTGGCTCCGGCGAGCGGGCACATGGTGCATATGCCGGGGCATATCTTCTATCGGACGGGCGACTATGAGGCGGCGCGGGCGTCGTTTGCGCGGTCGATGGCGGTGGATGAGGCGTACATGCAGAGCCGGCATGTGGACGTCGATCACGACTGGAACTACGTGCACAACATGATGTACCTGATTGCGGATCTGCTGGAGGAGGGCAAGGTTGCGGAGGCGACGGAGGTTTCGGCGAAGCTGAACCATGCGCGGGGAACGACCGGGGCGACACTTTACCGGTTCAGCACACGGGATGGACTGACGCGTCTCGATGTGGCGCTGCCGGTGGTTCTGCGTGGTGGCGAGTGGGCGCGGGCGGCGGCGATGCTGGAGGCGAGCAAACCGGATGCCGGCCTGACGACGATGGTGTGGCTGCGTGGGGCGATGCTCGAGTATGTGCGGGGGATGGCGGCGCTCGAGACGGGCGATGTCGCGGGTGCGGCGAAGCATCGCGATGCTCTGGATGCCACGATGAAGGTGCAGCCTGCCAACGATATGAGAGGAATGGGGCACCCGATGCCGACGGGCGCGTCGCCGGAGAGCAAGGATCTGATGATGAAGCCGGTGCGGAGTTTTATGGATGTGGCCGCGGGGGAGCTGCGGGGATCGGTGCTGATGGGGGAGGGAAAGACGGCCGAGGCGGACAAGGCGTTTGCAAAGTCGCAGGAGGACGAGGCGGCGCTGGGGTACAGGGAGCCGCCCTATTACATCCGTCCGGTGGGCGAAACCCGGGGCGATGCGCTGATGCGCGCAAGGCGGTTTTCGGAGGCGAAGGCGGCGTACCAGGCGGCGCTGAAGGAGCGTCCGAACTCGGGGTATCCGCTGTATGGGGTGGCTCGGGCGGACGCGGCGATGAAGGATGAGGCGGGGGCAAGAGCTGCTTACGAGCGGATGCTGACGGCCTGGAAAGGTGCGGACGCGGGTTTGCCGCAGGTTGTGGCGGCGGAGGCGTGGATGCGGGCGCACGGGGCCGTTGTAACAGCTAGGGCGCAGTAAGTCGGGGCGCCAAAGAGTGGCGCGGTAGTGGCTGGTGAAGTTTCGGGTAGAGAAGCGGGTTCCTCGGCTTCGCTCGGAATGACAAACAAGAATGACAAACAACAGGGAGCGGGTGAAGCGGGGCCGTAGGCGGAGCTGGCAAAGGGTTTCCTGATCAGTTGTAACTTGTAAGTGATTTGGGCGCCTTGGCGCTTATCGAAATGGCGTTTTGGTCTTTCAGCTAGGGGCAATGAGCTTTGAGGTATGAGCGGGTGGAGCTCTGCGCTTGTGTCTTCATCCAAGGAAATGAGTGGTGATTCAGACCTCTTCCGCAGCGTGGCGAATGGGCCAGAGCTCAGGAAGCGATATTCTGGATAGACACCACTCACCAGGACAGGAACCCTCAGAGCATGGAATTTCATATAGCGCGGGCTGTACGGGAACGGTACGGCGTCGATGAGCTTCTTTTCAGTTACTCCAGCAATGTGGTCTTTGCCGATGTCGGGGCGAGCCGCCGGCTAGCAAAGCAGATCAACGATGTGCGGACAGCGCGAGGGCAAGGCGGACCCGGCCGCGACCATGAATGCGGGCGCGCTGTTTGCGATGGGGCTGATCGATGAGTTGAGTCATGCGATGGTGGCGAAGTACCGCCGTGAGGTGGATCCGGGAGTGCTGCGGGATGCGCTCGCGTGGTTTGCGGCGAACGAGGACCCGAAGAAGGTAGAGGCGCTGCTGCTCCGGTTTACGGAACGGTTCCCGAATGCGGGCGTGTATCGCGGCGAGCAGACAGCGGCAGAGTGGCTGGCACAGACGGTCGAAGGGATGGAGAATCGCGAAGCGGCAACCGAAGAGCTGCTGCTTCTGTGGCTGGCGAATATCAATCCGGCGTTTATGCCGTTTCGCGAGCTTTTTGATGACCGCGAGTTGAAGCAGGAGACGATCTACAGCAATGTGATCTCGGACTTTGGGCAGTACATCGAGACGCGGCCGGCGTTTGGACCGGAGGGGTCGCTGCTGGATGTGCTGAAGGCCCCGATGCTGGCGTCGCCGGACTCGCTGATGGGGCAGCTGGCGTATATCCGCGAGAGGTGGGCGGAGCACCTGGGACCGGAGCTGCGAAAGCTCCTGCTGGCGGCAGATGTGCTGAGTGAGGAGGAGATCGCGATCTGGATGCGGTTTCATCCGGGCGGTGCGGGCGCACGGCATGGGGCGCAGCGGCAGGGATGGGGCGCTGAGGGTTTTGAGGGTGACGAGTTCGTCGGATTCGGACCGGGTGGCAGGAGAGATGGCGCGACGGAGCCGCCGCCGCTGAATGAATACGAGGCGTTCAGCCAGGATCAGGCCTGGATGCCGACGGTGGTGCTGGTGGCGAAGAGCACCTACGTCTGGCTGGAGCAGCTGTCGCAGAAGTATGGCCGGCACATCTTCCGGTTGGATCAGATTCCGGATGAGGAGATGGCGCTGCTGGCGAGCCGCGGCATCAACGGGCTGTGGCTGATTGGCCTGTGGGAGCGGAGCGTGGCGTCGCAGACGATCAAGCGGCTGCGCGGGCAGCATGACGCGGTGGCGTCGGCCTACTCGCTGAAGGACTACCGGATTGCGGATGATCTGGGCGGAAATGCGGCGTACGAGGTTCTGCGGGACCGCGCGGCGAAGGCGGGACTACGGCTGGCGAGCGACATGGTGCCGAACCACATGGGCATCGATTCATGGTGGGTCACGGAGCACCCGGACTGGTTTATCTCGCGGCCGGAGAGTCCGTTTCCGGTGTACTCGCTTTGAGGGTCCGGATCTCTCGACGGAGGCCAGGTACGAGATCAAGATCGAAGATCACTACTACGACCAGACAGACGCGGCTGTGGCCTTTCGTCTGCGCGAGCGGGCGACCGGAAAGACGGAGTACGTCTACCACGGCAACGACGGGACGACGTTTGCGTGGAACGACACGGCGCAGCTGGACTACTCGAAGGCGTACGTGCGCGAGCAGGTGATCCAGACGATTCTGAATGTGGCGAAGCTGTTTCCGATCATCCGCTTCGACGCGGCGATGGTGCTGGCGAAGAAACATGTGCAGCGGCTGTGGTTTCCGTTGCCGGGCGCGGGCGGATCGATCCCGTCGCGAGCCGAGGATGCGATGAGCCAGGAGGAGTTCGATGCGCTGATGCCGAACGAGTTCTGGCGCGAGGTGGTGGACCGTGTCGCCGATGGAGGTGCCGGGGACGCTGCTGCTGGCGGAGGCGTTCTGGCTGCTGGAAGGCTACTTCGTGCGGACGCTGGGGATGCACCGCGTGTACAACTCCGCGTTTATGAACATGCTGCGCGACGAGGAGAATGCGAAGTATCGCAGCTACCTGAAGAAGACCATCGAGTTCGACCCCGACATTCTGAAGCGGTACGTAAACTTCATGAGCAATCCCGATGAGCGGACGGCGATTGACCAGTTCGGGACGGGCGATAAGTACTTCGGTGTGAGCACGCTGCTGGCGACGCTGCCGGGGCTGCCGATGTTTGGGCATGGGCAGATCGAGGGCTTCACCGAGAAGTATGGGATGGAGTACAAGCAGGCGCGGATGCGCGAGACGCCGAACGAGGAGCTGGTGGCGCGGCATCAACGCGAGATCGCGCCGCTCCTGAAGAAGCGCTGGGCGTTTGCGGAGAGCGACAACTTCGTCCTGTACGACTTCTGGAATGAGCACGGGACGGTGGATGAGAACGTGTTCGCCTACTCGAATGTGTCGGGCGGCGAACGATCGCTGGTGCTCTACAACAACACGTACGGAAGCACGCGCGGCACGATCCACGTGTCCGCTGCCTCGATGGACAAGGGATCGGGCACGCTGCGGCAGCGCAGTCTGACGGATGCGATGCAGTTGTCGGCGGATGATTCCGCTGTGCTGGCGTATCGCGATACGACCAACGGGCTCGAATACCTGCTTCGTGCCGGGAGCCTAAAGAACGACGGCTTCACGGTGGATCTGCGCGGCTACCAGTACGTGGTGCTGCAGGAGTGGCGCGAGATGCGGTCGACGGCCGAGCAGCCGTGGGACCGGCTGTGCGACGCGCTGAACGGGGCGGGTGTTTACAACCTCGACGAGGCGCTGTCGAAGCTGCGGCTGCGGCCGGTTCACGATGCGCTGCGAAAGCTGCTGCACGCGGAGACGCTGCGGGAGTTTATCGGCGCGGCGGGTTCCGTTCCGGGCAAGCCGGCGCTCGAGAGTGGAGGTGCTCCGGCTGGGATCGCGCCTGCAAAGAAAGGGAAGAAGAGTGCAGCTGCAGCCCAAGCTGCGGTGGACCCGCGATTAGCCAAGCTGCTGAGCCGGGCGGAGACTTTCGCTAGTTGCGTGGACGAGCTTCGGGGAGGGAGCGGCGCTGCGGCCGCTGTGGAGTTCTCCGGTGTAGTTGCCGGAGATGGCCGGACGGAGCGGCTTCGCGGCGGTCTCGAGGCGACACTGAAGCTGCCCGGCGTTCAGAGCGCATCGCCGGTGTGGCCCGCAGCAGCTTCTGCGATTCTGCCGGGCGAGGCCCAGGGAGCGCGCGGCGTGGAGACCTGGGCGGCGATCGTCGCGTGGAGTGTGCTCCACCACATGGAGGTCGAGAAGGGGGCTGGCGCGCTGGCGTTCGACGAGTTGCAGCTGCGGTCGGCGCTGGCGGAGATCTTTTCCGGGCTGGGCGTGATGGGGGAGGATGCATGGCGCACTGCGGGCCGGGTGCGGATCTTGCTGCAGCATGGCGGGGCAAGCGGGGCTGGGACGTTGCCCGTAACCGGAGAGATCTTCTGGGAGGATGGCGATGTGCGCTGGCTGGCGGGCGTCAATGAATCCGGCGGCCAGGTGTACTTCAACAGGGAGTCGTTCGACGAGATCTTGTGGTGGCTGGAGATGTCGGCGCTGATGGCAGCTGTCGAGGCGGGACAGGCTGGGACAGAGGCTCTCGCGGAGACGAAGCGGAGGTTTGCGGAGGCTAGCCGGGCGGCTAAGGATGCGGGGTACTCGGTGAGCCGGTATGTGTTGCCAGCGGCGGCGCCGAGCACGGAGCGATCCGTCCCGGACGTGACGAAGCCTGCAAAGAAGAAGGCAGCTGCTTCGGCGAAGAAGACGGTTGCAGCGCGGACACAGGAGGCAACGGGCGCGGCAAAGAAGAGTCCCGCCAAGTCGAAGAAGGATGCGTCGCCAGCCGTAGTGAGTGAGCCCCAGGCGAAAGCTGCTCCGCGCAAAGGGACGGGATCGAAGCGGGGGAAGTGAGCGCAATGCGCTCCCTAACCCCTATTCCGTTCGTCCTGAACTAAAAGCTTCGATGGAGATCAGTGTCGGCCGGCGGGTGCTGGAGAAGCGGGTGTAGACGCGGAAGCGGCTGGAGCGGAAGCCGACGCAGGTGGGGCGGAGTGGGAGCCACCATTACCACCGCCTCCATTCGATCCGCCGCTCCATCCTGAGTGACTGCTGCCGCCGTTCGATCCGCCGTTCCAGCCGGAGCGGTTTCCGCCGCTGTTCGATCCGGAGTTCCAGGTGGAGCGGCCGGTGCTTGCCGCCTCACTGCCAGACCGGCCGGCGTAGCCGGATGCGGGCTGGATGTGGCTGAAGCGTTCGGGGCCGCCGTGGTCCTGCGGTCCGGCGTGGCCTTCGCCCGGCCGGACGCTTGCGCGAGAGGTTTCGAGACCGGGCGCGGTATAGACGGGCGTGACGAACGCGCCATGGTGGGCAACATCGGAGGAGACTCTGCCCAGCTTGCCGAAGGTTTGGCGCGGGACGCCCAGGCCGGCCGAATCCTTGCTGAATACAAAAGCGTCGGAGGTGGTGAGCCGTGAGATGGCGATGGGACGGGTGTTGACGGCGACCATGGTTGGCCGGCCAGGCGAGGGGGGTGCGGGTGGACGAAGGTGGGTGGGGCCTCCGTGGCCGGGTTCGTGACCGTCCTTGCATTTGATGGAGTTTCTGAGACCGACCCACTGACCGCCGGGCTGCCACCCCCAACCGCCGCCGGCGCCGCAGTATTGCCAGCTGCCAGTGTGGAAGGGCGCCCAGCCCCAGGGGTAGGGCGATACCCAGGAGTAGCCGGCATTGGGATACCAGGCCCAGACGCCATTCGCGAAGGGGTCCCAGGCGGCAGAGGCGAAGTAGGGGCGCCAGACGGATCCGCAGCCGGGCAGGTTGACCATGCTGCCGTAGTAGTTAAGGTCGGAGATGCCATAACCCGCGGAGCCGCCGAAGGCCGAGGCGTTGCTGTACTGCTTGTGGTAGCTGGTGGCGACCTTATCCCACTGATCGAAGGGCCCGCTGTCCACGCGCGCAACGAGCGTGGGAGCGGTGGCGCTGGACGAATCAAAGAGGAGAGAGTGCTTTTTGGCGACGGTGGTGCTGGCCGGCCGGCCATCGACGGCGTACTCGACGGAAACGGCTCCATCGAAGACAGCAAGGCGTGGGGAGGGGCTGTCGGTGGTAAGCAGGATGTGGCTGGAAGGCGGGAGTTGGATTCGGTTGCCGTTGAAGAGGACAGCAAACTGATTGTTGCCCTTGTGGCCGGCGAGGGCGACGTAGATCGTGCCCTTCAGGACGTGGAGCGTGGAGATGGTAGAACCGGATGGGTCGCGGCCTAGCCTGAGAAATTCGATCTCGGTGTTTGGCGTGAGGCGCAGGCTGCTGTTGTCTTCAAACTCGACCTCTGCGACGCCCTCGCCGGTCTTGAGCTTTGCGTTTTGCACGACCGGGAGGTTGGCGAAGGCGCTCTCGTAGCCGTGACCGGTGTTGCGGTCCATAACGACGTGGCCTTTGACCTGACTGAGACGGACGATGCGGACGTCGGAGCCGGACTCGGCGGGCAGGCTTGTGGGGGATTGCGCATCCGCAGCCGGCGGGTGTTCAGGCGCGCCGGCAGCCTGCACCTGAGGTTCAGGTGCGGCAGAGGGCTGCGGCTGTGTTTGGGCGTGGGCTGCGGCGCACGTAGAGCAGGAACGCCAGGAGAGCTGCGGTTGATGTCAGGCCGGTTTTCATCTTCGACTCCCGCTCTTTGATCCGTAAGATGCGTGTTCAAAGCGGGCCTCAGTATAGTCCTGCGGGGGCTTGCCTGTGTGCGGGTTTGTGAATGGAGCTCACTTCGGGACGGAGATCTGGGTGACCTCTGCGGAGCGGAAGGGCCGGCTGGCCTGGAGGCGGAGCTCGAGACGTGCGCCGCGGCGGACGTTGTAGACGAGGGCGGGACGAAAGACGGCGAGGCAGATGCCGCCGGGGTGGCGAACGCTGGGGTAGACGATGCCGTTGGATTTGCGGGTGAGGAGCCGCTCGGCGAGGCGCTGGGGACGGGCGTAGCAGGCGGGGATCGGGTCGGGAAGGAGGTAGCGGTTGAATGGATTGGCGGGTGCCGTTCCTGAACGTTCGACGGAAGAACTCACCCATGACGATGGGACCGTCATGAGTGGGGCACCCGGCTCCACTGGCTTGCCTGCAAGCTCCAGGGCCGACCCCACCCTTTCCGATGAAACCGGAGAGGGTGGGGCACCCGGGGTAGTGGCGGTGCGGAGGTCTGGTTGTCGGAGGTCGTGGAACGAGCTGGTGATGTCGGCGAGGTAGTCGTCGGAGGTGGAGATCTCTTCGTGGGGCCAGTCGATCTCTTCGAGCTGGCGGAGCTTGTGGAAGGCGACCTCGGCGATGGAGGTTTCTCGGTCGAGGGAGGCATACCACGCGCCGCGGGTCGGGGTGTTGAAACGTCCGCCGGCCGGCGATGCGTGGGTGAAGGCGGCGTTGACGATGTGGGCGTAGCGGATGCCGTAGACGAGCTCGTGGATGCCGATGCCGGGGAGGAGGCCCTCTTCGCCGAGGAAGCGGTCGTTGGTGGCGTCGTCGAGCTCGAGGAGTTTGCCGAGGGTGTCGGGGTTGGAGGAGAGGCGGGAAAGGACGGTGCCGGTGTCGGAGTACCGGGAGGCGATGAGGCGGTGGGTGTCCTTGGCGCGGAGCTCGGAGGTGGGGATCTTCGGGGCTTTCGCCGATGTCGGGGAGATAGGCTGCGGGCGGGGGCGAAATACAGGGGTCTCTCCACTGCGCTGCGCTTCGGTCGAGAGGACGGCTATGGTGGGCGGGGCTTCGGTCGAGAGGACGGCTATGGTGGGCGGGATTTCGGTTGAGATGATGTCGAGTGTGGGCTGCTCTCCGGTCGAGACGGCAACCGGGAGAGAAGACCTCGGCGCTGGGCTGACGGAAGATTGCTCCTCGGTGGAAGTAACGGATGCGGCTGGGGAGGGGAGGGCTTCGAGGACAGGCATGGGCTTCTATTGGCCTCCTCGCCGGCTGTCGAGGAGACGCCGGACTTCGAGCATGCCCGGCAGGCCCTGCTGGAGGATGTAGGCGAGGGGTGTGGCTCCGCGAAAGATGGGGTTGCGGTTGGGGAGGGAGATCCACGCGTCGGCCAGGGGCTCTGAGTAGAGGATGTTGAGGGCTTTGAAGATGCCTACCAGAAAGGAGATGCGGGTGAGGGTGTCCTGGGCGAGGGTGCGATGCTTTTCCTGCTTCTTGAAAGCGTGAAAGGAGCCGGTAGAGAGGCCACCGAGGAGCTGGCGGGCGTCGGCGTCTTTGATCTTCCAGAGCTCGGTGAGACGGAGAAAGCCTTCGATTGCGGCGGGGGAGAGGCGCCGGCGTATGTCGGGGTTGGAGAGATCCTGCGAGCTATCGTCGGCGTAACCGGCGATCTGGGGGGCGAGGTAGGGGGTGACGAGGGCGGTGGACATGGGAGTGTAGTGGTGCTCCTGGCTTTAGCTTTTGTAGTTACAGCGTTCGGCTTGTTTGGGTGCGAGCATTTTGTTTCTAGAAGCGACCTTATCAGAACTGAGCTTACGTTTCATCATTTTTGATGCATAGGTTGCCACGAAAGGTGCAAGCCCCGCTAGCTAACGAGAATGCGAAAGCTGAACCTTCGCTGCGCTCAGGACGGTACGGTCAAGCCCCGAAGATTTTGCGTTCGAAAGAGCCGGAGTTTGCGTATAGGCGAGTGACAGGCACTATGGCGATCGCGGCGGGCGAGTTTCGGAGGCTGTTGGAGCAGCACCAGCGGATGGTGTACTCGGTGGCGCTGCGAATGTTGGGCGATACGGGTCTGGCGGAGGAAGTGGCGCAGGACGTGTTTCTGGAGATGCACGATGCGCTGGGCGCGATGGAGAGTGAGGAGCATGTGCGGTTCTGGCTGCGACGGGTTGCGATGTGCCGGTCGATGGATGCGCTGCGGCGGCGGGCGCGCGGTCTGAAGCTGGTGACGGAGGAGTGGGACGATGAGCGATATCCGGTTGGTGAGGGAAGGGATGTGGGCGAGGAGCGGATGTCGGGGCGCGTGGAGGAGATGGTGATGAGCCTGCCGGAGAGCTACCGGGCCGCGGTGGTGCTGCGGTATGGCGAGGAGATGACGCCGGAAGAGATGGCTGCGGTGCTTGGGCGGCCTTTAGCGACGGTGAAGAGCGATCTGCGGCGTGGGCTGGAGATGCTGCGGCGAAAGGCAAATGTGGTGTTGAAGGAGTTTGTGCGTGGCTGATTTCGAGCGGGAGTTGCGAGAGGGATTGCGGAGAGTGGACGCGCCGGCAGGCTTTGCAGACCGGGTTCTCCAGCGTGTAGAGCTGCGTGCGCGGGAGCGGCGGGGCACGGCCGCTCGCGGGGCGTGGTGGCGTGGTGTAGCGGCGGCGCTGCTGGTGGGTGTGGCCGCGGGTGGATGGATGGTGCAGCGAGAGAGGACGGAGCGGATGGAGGCGCGGGAGGCACGGGAGCAGTTTGAGGTGGCGATGCGGGTGACGACACGGGTGACAGAGAGGTCGTTTGCCGTGGCGCAGCGAAGGATCAACAAAGGTTTGGAGACGGAAGGGCAACAGGGAGAGACGCGATGACGAGCATGGGCAAGGGATGGGCGGCGGGAGTTTTGCTGGGCGTGATGGTTCTGAGCGGAGGGACGCCGGCGACGGCGGCTGCGCAGACGGTGGTGCGGGAGGACGCGACTTTCTCCCCGGACAAGCCGTTGCAAGTCGATCCGCTGCTGGATGGAGCGCAGCGTTTTGAGCAGGGCGCGAAGAATGTGACGGAGGTGAACCTCGACAAGAACATGCTGGCCATGGCGGCGAGGTTTATGGAAAAGAGCGACGGCGAGGCCAAGGGCCTGATGAAGAAGATGGATTTTGTATATGTGCGGAGCTACGAGTACGCGAAGCCGGGCGCGTACCGCATGGAGGATGTGGCGCAGTTTCGCGGGCGGCTGGACGACTCGAAGTGGTCGCACGTGGTGAAGGAACGGAGCGCGACAGAGTCGACGGACGTTTGGATGAGGTCGGACAACGAGGGCATGTTGAGTGAGCTGCTGGTGATCGCGGCGGAGCCCACCGAGCTGACGTTTGTGCATTTGAAGGGGCGGATGTCGATGGATGAGCTGACAAAGGCGGGGGCGAGCTACGGGGTTCCGCAGGGGGATCCGAAGCTGCAGAAGAGGGGGAAGTGATGCGACGGATTGGGTTTATAACGACGGCGATGATTGTGTGTTTGTGCTGCCTGGGGCTGATGGCTTCGGCAGAGGCGACAGGTGATGGGTTCGACGGGATTGTGCGGCAGGTGGAGTCGCGGTATCACGTGCAGGGCAAGCGGGTGCCAATGATGTGGGCGGTAAGCCTGCTGGCGCGTGGGTTTACGCATGGCGGCGTGCGTGGGCTGCGGGTGGTGGAGTACGAGGGTGTGCGGGCGCAGATCGACCAGAGCGGGCTCGATCAGATGGTGCGGTCGGAGCTGGGAAAGGGGTGGTCGCCCATGGTGCGGGAGCGGTCGGAGAAGGAGACTTCGCTGGTGTATGTGCAGGCTGCGGAAGGCAAACGGGTACGGATGGTGGTGGTGAGCCTGGACGGAACGGAGTTGAATCTGGTGCGAATGGAGTTGAGCCCGGAGGCTCTGGCGAGGTGGCAGGAGAAGGGGGAGTGAAGCGAAGGATCTCTTCTCTGCACAGAGCCGAAGCTTACACTCCAGCTCGCGAAGCCTTGCTCCACCCCAGCAACCCCAAACTCAGCAGTCCCGTACCCGAAAGCACCCAGGTGGCCGGCTCCGGCGTCGCTGCTGCTAAAGGTGTTCCGATCAGGTCGAACGCACCATAGTATCCAGGGGCCAATGGCTGTACCCGGTCTGGGGTACAGTTTGCCGTTGGATCGCAGATCCAGTTCAGTCCCAGCGTCCCCACCGTGCTCGCGAGTGGCGTATTGCCTCCGCCCCACGCGACATCGCCGCCTTGTGCCTGCAAAAAGTAAGTGCCCGCACCGAGGGTCAGGTTCAATCCGCTGAAGGTAACGAGCTCCGTGGTCGCGGGGTAATTCGCGCCTGGCACGGTAAACGTGGCCGTATCGTCCCAGAACGTCGTACCGAACCGCGCTGGAAACTGCGATGCAAGTGTCATCTCGATCGGTGCGGAGAATCCAGTGCCGGTGGTGTTGTTGAACGGTCCGCTCACGAGAAGCTCGATTGAACTCACCTGTACAGGCGTCAGAAGGGTAAACTCCTGCGCGCGGATGGCGCAGTTACTCGCCTGTGGGCAGAGACGTCCGCCCTGCTGCTGAAGTCCGCTCAGGTCGGTCCCAACCAGCACGGAATCGGCACGTCCGTACTGCGTTGCGAGAGAGAAGAGGAGTACACCGAAAGCGGCTGCTTTCGAGCAGGTAGGGGCAAAACGTCTCCTGGGAGTCATCATGGCGTAGTGTAAGCACCTCACCTGCCAAAGATATTTGGCTTCTATGCCACACAAACGAATAGCGACGAACGATGCTAGCCAAAGGTAACTATGCAAATAAATGCACAGTACGGATGAAAAGGGTTGATTTCTGGTTTACCTTTTGCTCGCTTTAGTAACTTGTTCTGCCCGCACCTCGCGGCAGGCGACGCCGGTCCTTCGCCAGGTAGCCCGGACACAGGCTAGTATTCCAACAACGCAGCAGTCCATCTGAGGCCCACTCCCTCCTTATGCCCAAGCCCACCCTTGCGTCTTTCCGTTGTGTCTCCGCACTGTTCCTCGCTGCCTTTGCTGGAAGCCTGTGCCCCTCTCTCCTCGGGCAAGCTCCGCACCCGCTTTCACGGTCAGACCAACAGCGCATCGACGGCCTGATCCACAGGATGACGCTCCCCGAAAAGCTGGACTATATTGGCGGCACCGGCTTTGCTGTTCGCGCGGTTCCAGCGCTCAAGCTGCCTGCATTCGAGATGTCCGATGGCCCTTACGGCACCCGCTCGAACGCCGGGTTCCCCTCCACCACCTACGCCGCCGGTATCGGTCTGGCGGCCTCCTGGGATCGTGATCTCGCGTCCAGGGTCGGGGCGGGCATCGGCCGCGACGCCCGCGCACGCGGCGTCCATTTCATGCTCGGTCCGGGCGTTAACATCTACCGTTCCCCGCGTAATGGCCGCAACTTCGAATACTTCGGTGAAGACCCTTTCCTTGCCTCGCAGATCGCCGTCGGCTACATCACCGGCATGCAGCAGCAGGGAGTCAGCGCCACCATCAAGCACTACCTTGCCAACAACTCCGAGTTTCTCCGCCACGATTCCGACTCGATTGTCGACGAGCGCGCCCTCCGCGAAATATACCTCCCTACCTTCGAGGCCGCGGTCCGAAAGGCTCACGTTGGAGCCGTGATGGACTCCTATAACCTCATCAACGGCGAACACGCGACGCAGAATAGCTATCTGAACATTGAGGTTCTTCGCAAGGAGTTCGGCTTTACCGGCACCCTGATGTCCGATTGGGACGCCACCTACGACGCCGTCGGCGCGGCGAACGGCGGCCTCGACATCGAGATGCCCACCGGCAAGTTCATGAATCGCGCCAACCTTGAGCCCGCGATCCAGTCGGGTAAAGTGACCGAAGCCACGATCGACGAGAAGATCCGCCACATTCTCACCACAGCTGCATCTTTCGGCTGGCTCGACCAGCCTGACGGCCACGCTGACTCGTCCATCTCGTACCTGGACGCGCGCAATAATGCCGCGGCCCTCGACTCCGCGCGCGAATCTGCCGTCCTGCTTAAGAACTCGGGATCGCTCCTGCCGCTCGACAAGTCACGGGTCAAGACGATTCTCGTGGTCGGCCCGGATGCCTATCCTGGCGTAGCTGTCGGCGGAGGCTCGGCGGGCGTGGTTCCTTTTCACCTCGTCAGCCCGCTCGAGGGTCTCACGGACCGTGTCGGTTCCTCCGCCACCGTCTTCTATGATCGCGGCCTGCCTACGATGGCCGAGATGGCGTCCTCCACCAGCTACACCACCGCAGACGGCAAGCCAGGCCTCACTCTCGAGACGTTTTCCAACGAGACGCTATCGGGAACGCCGGTTTCATCGAAGGTCAACCACATCAACGCCGCCGGCATCACCATCGACTCGATCATCGGCGACAGCGACCTGATGACCTCCTTCTTTACGGCCAAGCCCAAGAAGATTTCGCAGCGCTGGACAGGCACCTACACGGCGGCTGCCGCTGGAGATTACGTCGTCGTTCTCGAAGGCTCCGGCGAGGGCTCTGGAAACCGCGTTACTCTCGATGGCAAGCAGATCATCGACGACTGGGATCTCGTTCGGGCCGATCAGCCCACCGTCACCGTTCCCCTGTCTGCCGGTCCGCACAAGCTTATCGTCGAAGCGAAACAGCAGGGCCTTTTCGGCGGTCATCTGCGCTTCGGCATCGCGCCTGCCAGCCAGATTGTCTCGAGCCGCGCCCGCCAGCTCGCGGCCAAGGCTGATGTTGTTGTCGTCACCGCCGGCTATGACCACGCCGATGAGAGCGAGGGTGGCGACCGCACCTTTTCGCTGCCTTTTGGCCAGGACCAGTTGATCGAAGCGATGGCGTCCGCGAACGAAAAGACCATCGTAACCGTCACCTCCGGCGGGAACGTCGATTCCACGGCCTGGATCGAGCGGGTCCCCGTCCTCCTCGAAACCTGGTACGCCGGCCAGTCCGGTGGGACCGCCCTGGCTGAGATTCTCCTTGGCGATGTCAATCCGTCCGGCCACCTGCCTGCGACGTTCGAGCGGCGCGCCGAAGACAATCCCACCTTCGCCAACTACTACCCCGAAGGCGATTCGAAGCGCGTCGTCTACAAGGAAGGTATTTTTGTCGGCTATCGCGGTTACGAGCACAACAAAACGAAGCCGCTCTTCCCCTTTGGGTTTGGCCTCTCCTACACGGCCTTCCAGTTCACCAACCTGACTGTGACACCTTCGTCAGCGGGCGTGAACCCCGAGGTTACCGCCACCTTCGACCTCAAGAACACCGGCTCCAGGAAAGGCGCCGATGTGGCCCAGCTGTACGTCTCCGACGATCACTCGGAGGGACCGCGACCTAGCCGCGAGCTCAAGGGATTCGAGCGTGTCGAGCTCGCAGCCGGCGAGACGAAGCACGTCTCCATTTCCCTTGACGCCCGAGCCTTCGCCTTCTATGACACCGCTGCGAAGAAGTGGGCGATCGACCCCGGCAAGTTCACTCTCCTTGTTGGTGACAACGTCGACTCCACGCCTCTTCACGCCACAGTCGACCTCACCCGCGAGGCCGCTAGCAGCACGTTCTGAGCGACCCTGGAGACCGCGACTGGGGTCTCGTTGCCACCACGGCTCCACGCGGACGCATACACTAGCTCAATGCCCAGCAAGTCCAAGCCAGCGGCTCGGCCCGACCCGCGCACCTGGCTTCTGCACCTCCCGAAAGTGGAGCTCCACCTCCATCTCGAAGGCTCCATCACCCCCACCACTCTGATCGAGCTTTCTCAACACAACGACCCCACACCTCTCACTCCCAAGCTTGCCGCCGAGCTGTACCAGTACACGGACTTCGCCAGCTTTCTGATGAGCTTCAAGGCGGTTACCGAGCGCCTCCACAGCCCCGTCGATTACGACCTGATCACCTACAACATGGTCCGTGACCTCGCGGCGCAAGGTGTTCGACACGCCGAGGTTTATATCTCCTTCGGAATTCTGTACCGCTTCGGCCGCCTCGATGTGGACGAGGTCTTTGCGGCGATCGAGTCCGGTCGCATCCGCGCCGAGCAGGACTTCCGAACTACCGTGCTCTGGCTGATCGACGCCGTTCGTCACTTCGGCGCGGAGGAAGGCGCGCGGGTGTTTCGCAAAGCCGCCGAACTCCGACGCGATCATCCCTCCATTATCGGCATCGGCATCGGCGGCGACGAGGCACGCGGCCCTGCCGAACCCTTCCGCGAAGCCTACGCCGAGGCGCGCGAAGCCGGGCTCCATCTGACGGCGCACGCGGGCGAGTCCGCCGGCCCCGAGTCCATCTGGTCCGCGCTCAACATCGGCGCGGAACGCATCGGTCACGCGCTCGCCGCGCAAAACGATACCGAGCTTATGGACATCCTTGCCGAGCGCCAGGTTCCGCTCGAACTCAACCTGACCTCCAATCTCCGCACTGGTTGCTGCGCATCGATTGACCAGCATCCGCTGCGGCTTTATTTCGAGTACGGTCTTATGGTCACGTTGAACTCTGACGACCCACCGATGTTCGGATCCGACCTGCTCAACGAATACCTGCTCGCGCACACCCACTTTGAGCTCTCTCTGGAACAGATGCGCGAGCTCGCGGCCAACTCGGTTGAAGCGAGCTTCCTTCCACCTACCCGTAAGCTCGCGCTACTCCGAGAGGTAGAGCAGTACGCTCCCTGAAGATCGCCCGGGTGTAGAGTCCTTCGTATGAGCGAAGCCCTCAACACTACCGTCTGCATCGTCGGTGGAGGTCCTGCCGGTATCGTCCTGGCCCTTCTTCTCGCCCGGCAGGGCATCGATGTCACGGTGCTGGAGAAGCACAAGGACTTCAACCGTGACTTTCGCGGGGATACCATCCACAGCGCGACACTTCGCGTGATGCAGGAGCTCGGGCTTCTGGACGCGCTCCTCCGGGTCCCTCACCAGCAGTTCGATCACGCTTTCGCCTCACTTGGAGATCGCAGTTACCTGATCGCCGACTTCACCACGCTGCCAGCGCCCACCAATCTTATTGCCCTGATGCCTCAATGGGATCTCCTGGATTTTCTCTCGGGTGAGGTGCGCAAACATCCGAACGCCCGCATCCTTATGGAGCACAGGGTCACCGGTCTTCTTACCGAACCCGCGACGAATCAGAATCAGCAGGGCCGCATCGTCGGCGCGCAGGCCCAGACACCGGCCGGTTTGATCGACATACATGCCCAACTCACCGTCGGCTGTGACGGCCGTCACGCTACCACGACCGATGCGGCGCACTTACGGCGGATCGAGCACGGCGCCCCCATCGACGTACTCTGGCTTAGACTCTCGCGCCATACCGACGACCCCGAAACCGCTCTCGGCAACCTGAACTATGGCCGCATGATCGTCATGATCAATCGAAAGGATTACTTTCAGTGCGGCTACATCATTCGCAAGGACAGCTTCGAAACCCACATTAAGACCGCTGGTCTTGAAGCCTTTCGCCACGATCTTGCCACCCTGGTTCCGTTTCTTGGTGTACCCGGCCCTGACGGCAGATCCCGCGTTGACGAGATCCAGTCCTGGGATCAGGTTTCGCTCCTTCCTGTCCAGGTCAATCGTCTGCGCCGCTGGCACCTTCCGGGCCTGCTGTGTATCGGCGACGCCGCCCACGCCATGTCGCCGGTCGGCGGCATCGGCATCAACCTTGCCATCCAGGATGCCGTTGCGGCCGCCCGTATTCTGGCCCCGGTGCTCCGCTCGACGCAGGAGCGCGGCACGCCTGTCACGGAACTCTCGCTCGCGCACGTGCAGCATCGCCGGCAGATGCCTACCCGCATCACGCAAGGTTTCCAGACCACGATTCACGGTTTCCTCAAGCGCTATCTCGGAAAGCCGGGCCCGCTCAAAGCGCCTCTCGTGCTTCGCGTGCTCAGCCGCAGCCGGTTATTCCATCGGATGACCGCCCGCTTCATCGGCCTCGGAGTTCGCCCAGAACAAGTTGGGAGATGGGCTCTCCCTCCGATGGCCGGCAAGACTGACGACTACCGCGTGAGTGGCGGCGGTGGGTAGTAGGGCAGCTTCTGCTGCTCCTCCGTGGCGCGCTTGACGCCGATGTCGTCGAAGAGCAGGCTGGGGGCGATGGTGGTGGTGGGGATCGGGCCGAGGGAGTTGGCGACGCAGGGTGTTCCGCCGGCGGCGATGATGCCGGAGCGGAGGCTGCGGTTGTCGAGCTCGTCGAAGACGGCGCCGCGGACGAGCTGGCGGGTGCCGTCGGGGTGGACGAGGTAGAGCAGGCGTGGCGCGAGCTGCGCCGCCCAGGGTCTCGACGGAGTAGACGTCGCGGTTCTGCTCCTTTGGCGAGGGCGAGGAGGCGGGCGTTGATGTCGCTTCGGCGGAGAGGCTGCGTCCGCGTTGGACATTTGAAGATGGTGACGCCCGGCTGGGCGTGCGCGGCCTGCGCGGGTGCGGCGCGGCCGTGGCCGTTGGAGGTGGGGAAGTCGCGGACGGGGTCGCGGCCGATGAGGTAGTTCTCGAGCTTGCCGTCGGTGACGAGTCGACCGGCTGGGCGGGGACGCCTTCGTCGTCGACTGGCATAGGCGCCGAGGAGTGCCTGGCCGTCGAAGGTCGTGGTTGAGCGGATCGTCGGTGACGGAGAGGAAGTCGGGAAGGACGCGGGCGTGGAGCGATGGAGGTGTAGGCGCCCTGGGTGCGGGCGGTGGTGCCGAGCTCGGGCCGGTCGGCCTCGATGTTGGGAATGAAGAGGCGGGTGAGGACGTCGGCGGAGGCGTCGCCGCTGAAGAGGACGGGGCCGTGGTAGTCGTCGGCTGGCAGACGACGGGCGCGTTGCGCAGGGCTTCTGAGGCTCTTCAGGTCTGTCGATGGTGCGCTGGCGAAAGGCGGCGGCGGATTCGAGGTCTTTGGCGGCTGACGGCGGTGATGCCGTTGTCGCGGCCGAGGTCCATGCCGTCGGGGGCCTGGCCGCCGACGGTGATGCTGGCTGCGTAGCCGGTGTAGCCGTGGCGGACGACGGTGCCTTCGGTGTTGACGAGGTAGCGGTTGACGGCGATGCCGCGGAGGTTGGCGGTGGAGTACTGGACGTCGTTGGCGAAGCGCGCGTGACCTCGGGGTCGAGGCGTAGAGGCCGCTGGCTTCGACGATGCGGTGCTTCCAGTCGTCGCGGTCGAGCTCGAGCGAGACGAGCGGGTCGATGTGGGTGACGGGCTTGGCTGCGGCGAAGTCTTTCTCGCGTGGCTGCGGATTCGAAGCGTTTGAGGTCGGCCTGCTTGGCGGCGTAGTCGCGGAGGGCGTTCTTGTAGGCTCGTCGGTGGCGAGTCCAGAGGGCGTAGCGGATGGCCTCGGGGTTGTTGTCGGTGGGCGCGAGTTGGACGGTGCCGTCGCCGCGGCGGAGGAGCTAGTCGAGGCTGTAGTCGCCGACGCGGACGGTGACGCGGACGACGCGCTGGTGGCCGTCCTCTTCGCGGGCGAGCGCGCCGTAGTTGGCGACGGCCTCGTAGGTGGCGAAGTCGTCGAGGCGGTACTCGATGAAGTAGGGGCGCTGCATGCCGGGGAGGAGGAGCTGGGCCTGCTCGCGGGTCGAGCTCGGCCTGCATGGCTGCAGGATGGGGTCGTTGGCGGCGGACGTCTGCGGGGGATGCGCGGCGCAATGTGTAACAGCGAGTTGCAGATAGGACGAGGAGAGCGGCGGCGAGAGTGCCTGCGAGTGACGTTACTGGTGGATCTTGTTGAGGAGCATATTAGTTTGCTCCTTTCTGTGACGGCTGGTTCGCGCTGGGCGGCGGGAGGATGGGCGGGCGGGATGTTCCCTGGGCCTGGCGCTGGGTTTCGATCTGGCTGACCAGCATGGCGGGGGCGACGGCGGAGACGGGGATGGAGCCGGACTCGGCGCCGCAGATGCCGTTGAAGATGTCCTGGTGATCGCCGGTGGCGAGGATGCGTTGAGCGCGGCCTGCGGCGTGCCGACGATGGTGACGCCGCGGACGAGCTCGTCGGGGCGGCCGTCGACGTAGACGCGGTAGACGACCAGGGGGATGACCTGGAAGGCCTGCGGGGAGCGGCGCGTGGTGACGGCGAAGCCGGAGGAGATGTCTTCGAAGTAGAGGCCGTAGGGCTTGCCCTGGCTTCTTGGCTTCGTCGATGAGCATGTTGCGGAGCTCGGCGTCGGAGACGGTCTTGGAGGAGGTGACGATGAGGTTGCCCTGGCGGCCGGTGGGCATGTGGCCGGACTTCGGCGCGGCCGTGGCCGTTGGATCTGCGAGACGCTGGCGACGGGAAGGCGCGACATGAGGAAGGTGTTGAGGACGCCGTCCTTGATGAGCTCGACGCGGCGGGCGGGCTGGCCTTCGTCGTCGTAGTCGTAGTGGCCGCTGAGCGAGGTGCCGTGGAAGGTGGCGAGGGTGGGGTCGTCGGCGACGGAGAGGAAGGTGGGCAGGATGGGCTTGCCGAGGAGCTTGGTGAAGGTCTGGCCTTCGTCGTCGCCGCGCTGGCGCTGGCCTTCGAGGCGATGGCCGAGCACCTCGTGGAAGAAGACGGCGGAGGCGCGGCCGCTGAGGATGGCGGGGCCGTCGAAGGGTTCGGTGATGGGAGCGACGCGCAGGGCTTCGAGGTTTTTGGCCATCGCGATGGTCTTTTCGGCGACGGGTCTTCTGATCGGGGAGGTGGGCGGCGGAGTCGGCTTCGAAGGTTTCGGCGCGGAAGAGGTCCATGCCGTCGGCGGCGCGGGTGCGGGCGACGACGACGAGGCGGGCGACGTGGCTGGGGGTGGCGATGCGCGCGCCTTCCGAGGAGACGAAGTAGTCGGTCTCGGTGGAGGCCTCGAAGCGCGACCTGAGTTGGCGAAGACGTCGGGATACTGCTTGAAGAGCGCGGAGAGATCGCGGAGGCGCTGCTCCCAGGCGGCGGCGGTCGACTGACGAGCGGCGGGCGCGGGCGGCAGCAGCGTCTTCGACCGGCTTCTCGACGGAGAAGTCGGCGGAGGTGTCTTCCTCTTTGGCGCGGACCTGCTGCTCGGTTTTGACCTTGAGGAAGCCGTCGAGCGCGCGGGCGTAGCCGCGGTTGGTGGCGAACCAGAGGGAGCGGGCGAGGGCGGCGGGGTCGTCGGTGAGCGGGAGAGGGAAGGTGGTGAGGGCGCTGTCGCGGTGGTCGCCGTGGGTGTTGTCTTCGGCGGGGGAGCCGAGGCGGACCTGGACGTCGGCCGAGCGCGTGCGGCTCGGTTGCGAGGAGATGATGGCGCCGAAGCTGGCGGCCATGCCGACCGGGTCGGAGTCGGAGACGGCGTAGCTGAGGAAGTAGGGCTTCGGAGCTGCTGTGATGCATCTGCGGCGGCGGGCTGCAGCGTCGGCTGTGTGGAGGTTCCGAGCGACGACATGGCGCGTGTGAGCTCGCCTTGCATGCTGTCGATCAGGACGGAGTCGGCAGCCCGGGCGGACGCGTCGACGGCGGCGGGGGCAGGCAGCGCAGCAGAGAGCAGGAAGGCCAGGATGAGGGAAAGGAGAGCAGGATGTCGTGCCAAGAAGACTCGCTTTGGTGTGGAGATGCCGGTCTGCCGAGTGTATCGGATGGCGGCCAGTCGGTAGTTTAGACGGATTGGAACGCAGGATAGACGATAACGGTTGCTGGCGCGGAGGCCATAGGGCAGAATCGGGACACTGATGTTTGGTTTGCGACGAAACATGCAATGGGTTGCGAGAGTGCTGTTGTTGGGGGTGGTCGCACTGCTCACAACAGGCGCGTTGGCGCTTGATCCGACGCCCGACCTGGGACGGACACCAACGGAAGCAAGGGCACTGCAGCAGGCGGAGACGCAACTGGCAACGGCCTATACTCTGCCGCCGGCCAAGTTGAAACAGGCGCAGAGCAAGGCGGAGATCCGTCATTGGCTGCACTTCGGTGGGGAGGCGTGGGGGATTGCCCAGGTGCTGCTGCTGCTCGGCACCGGGGCCGTGGCGTGGATGCAGAGAACGGCGCTTCGGGCGAGGGGCGGCAGCTGGGTGCAGGGGCTGGTGTTTCTGTCACTGTTTGTCGCTGCGGAGACGCTTCTCGATTTGCCGCTGGCGGTCGCGGGTCAGCACGTCTCCCGGGCGTATGGCCTGTCGGTGCAGGGATGGGGAAGCTGGGCGGGAGATCAGGGGAAGAGCTTTCTGCTCACCTGCTGATTGGGTGGCCGGTCGTGATGCTGTTGTTCTGGGTTATCCGGCGCTCGCCACGGCGGTGGTGGCTGTGGTTCTGGGCCGCGACGATTCCAATGCTGCTGCTGGCCGTGTTTCTGGTTCCGGTGGTGATCGAGCCGATGTTCAACCACTTCGAGCCGCTGGCCAAGGCGGACCCGGCCTGGTGGAGCAGCTGGAGAAGGTGGTCGACAAGGGGCACATGGGGATTACGCCGGATCGCATGTTCCTGATGCGTGCGAGCGAGAAGGTGACGGGGATGAACGCGTATGTGACGGGCTTTGGCTCGTCGAAGCGCGTTGTGGTTTGGGATACGACGATTGCGAAGGCGACTCCGGACGAGATCCTGTTTATCTTTGGGCATGAGATGGGGCACTATGTGCTGCGCCACATTGCACGTGGTCTGGTTCTGTCGATCGCCGGGGCGTTTCTGGCTTTCTGGCTGGGATACCTGTTTGTGCAGTGGTCTTTGCGGCGGTATGGGCCGCGGTGGGGTATCGCGGCGCAGACCGATTGGGGTGCGCTGGCGGTGCTGGCGCTGGCGCTTGGCGTGTATGGGGTGATTGCGGAGCCGGTGGATTCGACGCTGAGTCGCATCCAGGAGCATGAGGCGGATGTGTTTGGGCAGGAGGTTGTTCACGGGGTGGTCGCGGACCCGCAGCGGGTTGGGCGTGAGGCCTTCCAGGTGTTGGGGGAGAACGGGCCTGGATGAGCCGAACCCGAGCGTTCTGTTGGAGTTCTGGAGCTACAGCCACCCGTCCACGTCGCGCAGGGCGGCGTTTGCGGAGGCGTACGATCCCTGGGCTGCGGGGAACCAGCCGCGATACTTCAAGAGATAGTTCTCAGCTGTCTCAGTCTCAGATGGCATGCTCAGCTGAGATCTGACAAGGGGCTACTGGGAACTTACAATCAGCTTATGGCCGACTGTCTCTTCTGCAAGATCGTCTCCGGCGTCATTCCGGCGAAGCGGGTGTTTGAGGATGAGACGAGTCTGGCGTTTGCAGATATCCATCCGCAGGCGCCGGTGCATCTGCTGGTGATTCCTAAGCAGCATATTGAATCGCATGCTCACGGCGTGGCGGAGCACACGGAGACTGTGGGCCATCTGATGGCGGTTGCGGGTGATCTGGCGCGGTCGCAGGGGCTTGAACGTGGTTACCGGCTGGTGGTGAATACGGGTGATGATGGAGGGCAGACGGTGAATCACCTCCACGTTCACCTGCTCGGTGGCCGGGCGATGGGCTGGCCTCCGGGATAGCCGGAGCAGAGCACTGCGACGAGGTACCCTCCCCCCCCGGGGTACCTGCTAAAGTATCTGAAATGTTCACCTTACGCCAAAGTCTTGAATTCGCAGGGCTTGTCTCTAAGTAAATGAAAGCAAAGCAGAAAGCCCGACTCCACGGGAGCCGGGCTTTTTTGCTTCTATATCTATGTTACAGGATGGGGCGGGGTGATTGCGCCAGGATTACTGGTTGAAGTTGGCCTCTTCCTTTTCCTCTTCGAGGCCGTAGCGGCGGAGGAGATTGGGGAGGTTTTGCGAGAACGCGGCCCGCGGCATGACGGTGTCGCAGCCGGCTTCGACGGCTTTGGCTTTGAGGTCTCCCTGGATGTGCGAGAGGAAGCCGATAATGGAGGTGGACCGCTTTAGCTTGGCTTTGAGCTTTGGAATCAGCGTCAGGGGCTTGGCGTTGGCGTTGTTGAGGTCAAAGACGATAAGCCCGGGACGATCCTCTTCTTCGCCGCCGGTCAGCCTGGCGAGCTCCTCTTTTTCGTTTTTGACGAAGGCTACCTTGACGCCGATCTTGCGCGCGGTCTCCTGGATCTTTGCGACGAAGAAGAGGTCGTCGATGAAGAAGAAGATCTTGGTGGGAGCGTCTTCCGGGATGGGAACGATGCGGCCCTGCGAGTAGTCGATCGGCTGCGAATCGTTGTTGGAGTGGTAGCTGCGCGGCCGGCCGCCGCCTTGATTACCGTGGGACTCGATCGTGGAGGGCGGCGCGTCGGCGAAGTTGCCGTTGACCACGCGATAGCTATGGTCCATGGGTCCGACGAAGCTGCGCGGGCCGCGATCGCGTCCCTGCTTGCCACCGCCGCCGCCACCACCCTTACGCGACTTCCAGCCATCGACACGGTTGCCGAACTGGTGCGAGTCGGATGAGCCGGAGTTGGATCCGCCACCGTTGCGACCGGCGAATCCACCACTGCCGTTGCTCCCTGTGCCGCTGGCCTGATTGCCGGGGGAGGCATTGTCGTCACGACGCGGCCGATCCCGGTCGCGGAACTTCTTTTTCCAGCGCTTGGCACCGGTGGGGCTGTTGCCGACATGACCGCCCCCGTTGTTCGCATGGCCGGAGCTCTGCGGGCCGACGCTGCTCCCCGATGGGGCTGCGGAGGCTTGCACAGAGGCTACGACGCCGCCGTTCGGGGCACCGGACTCTCCCTGGGTCTGCGGGAACTCAGAGTTTGGAGCGGCATCTGCCACCTTTGTTTTTCCGCTTACGGCGACGGCGGCGGCTGCTCTTGGACTGCCCCATGCCGTGCGGGATGGAGGAACCGGCAAAGTTCGAGTCCTGCTCCCGGTTGTTGTCCCCATCCTGACGGGAGGCGTCCTGCCGGTTATTTCCATTGTCTCGGTCTGGGGGCGGGGGTGGGACCTGATGCGATTGCATCTCGGGCACATTCTGTTCTGCGCTCATGCTTCCACTTCCTGTTGCACGGATGTACTGCTTTGGCAGCCGTTCTATCGATTTGTGACCAGAATAAAGGCGTGTTTAGGGGACACGGAACCCTGTTAGGAGCGGAGCGTCAGGCTTCGTGCTGGGCACGAGAACGGAGCGGACCGACAACTTCAGCGTGGGAAACGGTATCAAGAACAAGCATCCTTCTGATGTACAGCTGCGATGGGCATTTTGCCGGCAGCCTGATCCGCATATAGGCGGCGGACCTCACCATTCGTAAACCAGTTGAGCGGCGGAGCGCGACGTGGCAATTGAAGCGCCGGAGTCAAGCTCAGAACATTTCCGAATACCCAAGAGGCTCGCACGATGGATGGCACCCACAGCCGCTCCACAGTGCAGTACGAATAGTACACCCCCAACGAAACTGTGACAAGGGAAGAGATCGGAGGGGTAGTGTCTCAGTTTGAATCTAGTACCTTGAAAAAACCTTGAGCAAGTCAACGAAGCGACCACTCTTCTTGTATTTGGCAATCCGGCGCTTGGTCTGTGAGCTTCCGCCAACAATCACAATGGCGATGACTCCGACGATCACCGATGCCGTGCCAAGGAGCTTCGCAGCCGAGAGGAGAGGATTCCAATTCACGGAACCGATGCAACTACTCCGCCACGGAAGCGATTTCCTCATAGCTCCAAACATGGTCAGAGTTGCCAGCGGCCATCGCCGGGGTGATCCTGAGCGTCTTGTGGATGCGGGCGAAGTTGTAAACTGAGACACTACCGATCGGAGCAATTGAGCCCCCGGCGATCTAACCTGAGCGTGAGCGGTGCGCAGCGGGCTACCAGAGCCCTCGCGTATCCGGGATCAGAGCAAGTTCTTCCGCATCAGCCAAGTCCCGCAACCTCCCCACCTGACGTTTGTTCTCGATCAGATCTCCTTTGGAGATAAAAGGAACGGACAGCCCTTCCACGATTGCTTCCACGCGGTTTCGCCAAACCTGTTCAAACGACATTTCCCCAATGGATGCAAGGATATCGACGTGGTCCTGTTCAGGGCCAAACCGGAGATTCTCTTCGTCGTTTAGAAGATCTTCGGGCTCAAGCCCCTCAAGTGGGACGGCCAGCGCTTGCAAAGCCTGAAAGGTGGCGCGTGCATTTTCGATCGTAGGCCGGATAAAGAGGTCAAGGTCATGCGTGGCACGTACATACCCATGTGCGTTCACGGCTACGCCGCCGACGACCGCGTATTCAACCCCGGCGGCGGCTAATTCTGCTAGGAGTGAAGTCTGCTTCCTGTTCATCGTAGGCAATGCCTCGCATCGTGTACATGCGACGGGTCAGTGCGGTCGCAGCAGCCAGACGCTCCGGGACACTCTTCTGGCTCCAGTAGAGGAGTTGCTCCATCCGTGCCTCCCTGTGGCTGAGCTTTCGGGGAGCAAATGAAGATGCGCCTGCAATCACCGATGTCGGCATGCCACGATCATAGGACAAGAAGATGGTATGTGTCCGGTTTCGATGTCTCTCTCCTCTGATCGTGGGAAAGAATCGGAGCCGAAGAACACGAAAGGTCGCCCTGTCGTTGGGGCGACCCTTGCGCGCAAAATGGCCAGTCACTGGCCTCCTGAAGACTCTCCCGAGGAGAGTTCACCCTGTTCCAGCGGCAACTACCTCTAGTGGGAGCGCGGCTAACCGGAGAGCGGTGGACGATATACACGTACTGCGTCTAGCAGATTCAGGAGCAATTGGTTCGCCAAATGCAAGTCGAGTGTTTGCAGCGCATTGAGCATTGTCTGGGTAAATCTTCTTCTAGAAATCAGAGATGAGGTTGCTTTGAGTTCAGATTTTGGGATGGTGGATGGACGGGGTGAGTTTGACCCCGGCGAATAGGCCCCCTATAATCGTAGTGTTCCGGCAGCCCTGTCCTGCCCGCGGTCCCTTCGTGAAGTTTCGGGATAATGTGGGTGGAACGAAGCGTTCGATGCGCTTTTAGGTGTGTGGTTCAGGGCCGAGGCCGAACGATTCGCCAATGGTGGATCGAAGCCGGAGATCAGACGCGAGCGATCGCCTTTTCAAGGAGCAAGACACCCAGCATGAATCGCACCCTTTCCGTAACCACGGCGATCTTCGCCGCCCTCACGTCTGCCGCAGCGATTGCACAGGCACCGCCGGCCGCCTCAGCAACTCAGCCCGCCCCCGCAGCGGCGGCAGCACCACAGGCAGTTCCTGCGAAGGTCGCCCTGATCGCGTTTGAGCAGGCAGTGTTCGCGACCAACGAGGGACAGCGTGCGGTCCAGGACGTCCAGAAGAAATATGAGCCGAAGAAGGCGCAGATCGACACACTGGCGTCCGAGGTCGACTCGCTGAAGAAGCAGCTGCAGAGCGCCCCGGCGACTCTCTCGGAAGAAGAGCGCGCCACACGTACGCGAAACATCGACACGAAAGAGAAGCAGCTGAACGCGGGATGCCGAGGACGCCCAGACGGCTTACAACACCGATCTGCAGGAGGCCTATGGCAAGGTCGCGCAGAAGGTCTCGGGCATTACCAAGAGCTATGTTCAGCAGAATGGTTTTACGCTGCTGCTGGACGTGAGCAACCAGGCGAGCAATGTGATGTGGGCACTGCAATCGACCGATGTGACGCAGGCTGTGGTGGAGGCTTACAACAAGAGCTCGGGGGTGGCAGCACCGCCACCATCGGCACCTTCGGCCAGCCGTCCGACGACGTCGGTACCGCGGACAACGCCGCGACCGAGCGCTGCGCCAAAATAAACAAGGTTGTGAGTAGGTGCTGGAAAAGGGAGAACCTAGTTCTCCTTTTTCTGCGTCTAGACACAGGTACGTGTGGAAAAACCTGTGGATTGCGCTGTTGAGTTTTTGGGCCGCAACTGCCTTTTCGGGCTACCCGGCGCCATCGTGAGCACCGTACGCGTCAGGCGCAAATTGCCGTGATTGTTGGAGATAGAGCAGGGGGTACGCGGATTTCGCGGTTGTTTGTGGGTCACACGAAGGAAGTGCTGCGGGATCAGGGCTTTCCCACAGATGCTCGTTAACAAATTGTTACGAAAGGATGCATCCTTTCGAGCAGAGGTGATCTGAAGGCACCGCTCGTGCTTTCACGGCCGGGCGACAGCGCCTAGTCTTCGCCGACCTTGAGGACGGCGAGGAAGGCCTCCTGGGGGATGTCGACCTTGCCGATGCGCTTCATGCGCTTTTTGCCCTCTTTTTGCTTCTCGAGGAGCTTGCGTTTGCGGGAGATGTCGCCGCCGTAGCATTTGGCGATGACGTTTTTGCGGATGGCGGTGACGGTCTCGCGGGCGATGATCTTGGAGCCGATGGCGGCCTGGATGGCGACCTCGAACATCTGGCGGGGGATGAGCTCGCGCATTTTAGAGACGAGGGCCTTGCCGCGGTCGTAGGCGGCGTCGCGGTGGACGATGACGGAGAGCGCGTCGACGGGGTCGCCGCCGATGAGGATGTCCATCTTGACCATGGGGGAGACCCAGGAGCCGGCGAGTGCGTAGTCGAGCGAGGCGTAGCCGCGGGAGACGGATTTGAGGCGGTCGTAGAAGTCGAGGACGATCTCGTTGAGGGGCAGCTCGTAGGTGAGCATGACGCGGGTCTCGGAGACGTACTCGAAGTTCTGCTGGCGGCCGCGCTTGTCTTCGACGAGCTTGAGGATGCCGCCGACGTACTCCTCGTTGGTGAGGATCTTGGCGGTGATGACGGGCTCTTCGATCTGTTCGATCTCGGTGGAGTCGGGCCAGCGCGAGGGGTTGTCGACTTCGATGACGGATCCGTCGGTGAGAGTGATCTTGTAACGGACGCCGGGCGCGGTGGTGATGAGGTCGAGCGTCGTACTCGCGCTCGAGGCGTTCCTGGATGATTTCCAGGTGGAGGAGGCCGAGGAAGCCGCAGCGGAAACCGAAGCCGAGGGCGACGGAGGACTCGGGCTCGAAGGTGAAGGAGGAGTCGTTGAGGCGGAGTTTTTCGAGGGCGTCGCGGAGCAGGGCGTGCTCGTGGGAGTCGACGGTGTAGAGGCCGGCGAAGACCATGGACTTGATGTCTTCGAAGCCGGGGAGGGCTTCGGCGCAGGGGTTTTCGACGTCGGTGAGGGTGTCGCCGACCTTGGTGTCGGCGACGTTTTTGATGGTGGCGACGAAGAAGCCGACTTCGCCGGCGGAGAGCTCGGTGAGCTCGATGGGCTTGGGGGTCATGACGCCCATGGATTCGACGTCGAACATGCTTGCCGTTCGACATGACTTTGATCTTCATGCCCTTGCGGAGCTTGCCGTTGATGATGCGGGCGAGGACGATGACGCCGCGGTAGGCGTCGAACCAGGAGTCGAAGATGAGGGCCTGGAGGGGGGCTTCGGGATCGCCGGCGGGCGGCGGGAGAAGGGTGACGATGGCTTCGAGGATGGACTCGACGTTGAGGCCGGTCTTGGCGGAGACGGCGATGGCGTCGTCGGCGGGGAGGCCGACGGACTTTTCGATCATCTCCTTGGTGCGGTCGATGTCGGCGGAGGGGAGGTCGATCTTGTTGATGACGGGGATGATCTCGAGGCCGTTGGAGATGGCGAGATAGGCGTTGGCGAGGGTCTGGGCCTCGACGCCCTGGGAGGCGTCGACGACGAGGAGGGCGCCTTCGCAGGAGGCGAGCGAGCGGGAGACCTCGTAGGAGAAGTCGACGTGGCCGGGGGTGTCGATGAGGTTGAGCTGGTAGGTTTCGCCGTCGTGCGCCTTGTACATCATGCGGACGGTGTGGGCCTTGATGGTGATGCCGCGCTCGCGTTCGAGGTCCATCGTGTCGAGCACCTGGGCATCTGCATTTCGCGGGCGGTGACGGAGCCGGTGAGTTCGAGCAGGCGGTCGGAGAGGGTGGACTTGCCGTGATCGATGTGCGCGATGATGGCGAAGTTGCGGATGTGAGCTGGATCCATGCGGGGTGAGCGGGGCCTCAGAGACCATCTTAACATCCGGTGACCGCGGTGATCTCGTACAAGGTGTGGGCGAGGCGCGGCGGGTGATGGGGTGAGATCTGCCGGTCGCGAGATTTGCGGGGCATCAAACAAGGACGCGGACGGGGCGGAACCGGTGTGCAGAAAGCGTCTAAGGTGGGAGGACGCAGTACGAAGAAATTTGAGGACGAATGACGACGGCTTACCTGAATCGTATTGCGACGGCTGTGCCTGATTTCGATGTGCACCATGCGTTTGTCGGGTTTGCGGCGGAGATGCTGGAGTCGGAGCGGACGCGCGGGCTGTTTCGGAGGATGGCGCGGGTGTCGGGGATCGCACGGCGATTTTCGGTGCTGAACCCGGAGGCGGTTGAGGGTGATGGAACGATCGATGCGGCGCGTTTTTATACGCGGGGTTCATTCCCCGGGACGGCGGCGCGGATGGGGATCTTCGAGGGGAGTGCTCCGCGGCTGGCGCGTGGTGCGGTTGATCGGCTGAAGCTCAGCGAAGAGGAGCGGGCGCGCGTGACGCACGTTGTGGTGACTTCGTGTACGGGGCTGTATGCGCCGGGGCTGGACTTCGAGATCATGGACTATCTCGGCCTGAAGAAGACGGTCGAGCGAACGATGATCGCGTTTATGGGCTGCTATGCGGCGATGAACGCGCTGAAGGTGGCGCGGCATATTGTGCGGTCGGAGCCCGGTGCCGTGGTGCTGCTGGTGAACCTCGAGCTGTGCACGCTGCACCTGCAGGAGACGCAGGACCTGGAACAGGTGCTGTCGTTTCTGGTGTTCAGCGATGGGTGTGCGGCGTCGCTGGTGACGTCGGAGGCGACGGGGCTGGCGCTCGACAGCTTCCGGTCGGTGGTGATTCCGGAGACGCGCGACCTGATCACATGGAAGGTTCGCGAGCTTGGGTTTGACATGCTGCTTTCGGGCCGGGTGCCGGGGGAGATTGCACGCTCGCTGCGGACGACGGCGCTCGAGATTACGGGCGGTGTTCCGGTGGAGGAGATTGATCTGTGGGCGGTGCATCCGGGCGGCCGATCGG
Source organism: uncultured Acidobacteriaceae bacterium (assembly GCA_963778445.1). Taxonomy (GTDB): domain Bacteria; phylum Acidobacteriota; class Terriglobia; order Terriglobales; family Acidobacteriaceae; genus Edaphobacter. The sequence goes on from CAVZUG010000001.1 coordinate 1,834,447, forward strand.
TGTTGGACGCGGTGGAGGATGGGCTGGGACTGCAGGACGGATTGCTTAGCGCATCCCGCCATGTGCTGCAGTGCTTTGGAAATATGTCGTCGGCGACGGTGATGTTTGTGCTGGAGCAGGTGATGAAGGGGGCGACGGCGGGGCAGAGCGGGTGCGCAATGTCGTTTGGGCCGGGTCTAACGGCGGAGACGCTTCTGTTCCATGCGGTCTGACGATCTGAGAGCGGTGCGCCGATGGAGCGCTGCGGACTTTGCGCATCGCGTGGAGCCTGCCGAGCTGCCGGAGTGGATGGATGAGCCCTGCCCGACGGAGGTGCTGCGCGGATGTCTGAGCAACCTGGAGACGATGAATCGGTTGACAATGTCGTATCGTCCGACGCTCGGGTTTCTTTCGCGCGTGGTGGAGCGAAGTCCGCGACGAGAGCTGCATGTGGTCGATGTGGGATCGGGGTATGGTGACATGTTGCGGGTGGTGGCGCAATGGGCGGCTCGGCGGAGAGTGCGGCTGCGGCTCACAGGGGTTGATCTAAACCCGCAGACTGCAGGGATTGCGCGCGAGGCGACCGCGGCCGCTGGACTGCCGGAGAACGCGATCGAGTGGCGGACGGGAGACGCCATGACGGACCTGTCGACGCAGTCGCCGGACGTGGTGGTGAGCTCGCTGGTGACACATCACATGGCGCACGAGGAGATCGTCCGGTTTCTGCGGTGGATGGAGGGCAGCGCGCGCGTGGGTTGGTTTGTGAATGATCTCGAGCGGCAGGTGATGCCGGCGCGTGGGTTCACGCTGCTGGCCAGGGTGCTGCGCTGGCATCCGTTTCTCCATCACGATGGGCCGGTGTCGTTTCGCAGGGCGTTCCGAGTTGCGGACTGGGAGGCCTTCCTGCGCGAAGCCGAAGTTCCTGCGGGTGCAGCGCGCATTGCGAAGCGCTTTCCGGCGCGGCTGTGTGTGGAGCGGATACGGTGAACGGTGGAGCGATGGTGCTGGGCGGCGGCCTTGCCGGAGCCGCGACGGCGACGCTGCTGGCGCGCGCGGGCAGGCCGGTGACGCTGATCGAGCAGTACGCCGAGCCGCGGCACAAGATGTGCGGCGAGTTCCTCTCGACGGAGGCTTGTGAGTCTCTGCTGGACCTTGGGCTGGACGTGCGCACGCTCGGCGCTGTGGCGGTGCGGCGTGTGCGGCTTGCGGGGCGCGGGAGATGCGTGGAAGAGGATCTGCCGTTCGAGGCGCAATCGTTGACTCGGCGCGTGCTGGACGAGGCGATGCTGCAGATGGCTGGGGCGAGTGGAGCGGAGGTTCGGCGCGGGCGGCGTGTCGAGTCGCTCGAACGTGATGGGAGTGAGTGGCGCGTGCGGATGTCGGACGGCGAGGTGGTATGCGCGGGCGACGTCTTCGTTGCGAGCGGAAAGCATGACCTGCGTGGACATGCGAGGCCGGAGGGGCCGCAGGGTTCGTTGATCGCGTTCAAGCAGTACTTCCGTCTGTCAGAGAAGGAGAGTGCCGCACTCTATGGCGCGATCGAACTGATCCTGTTTCGCGGCGGGTATGCAGGGCTGCAGATGGTGGAGGCTGGGTGGGCGAACCTGTGTCTGCTGGTGGACGCCGGACGGTTCAAGCAGCTGGGCGGTGGGTGGGATTCACTTTTGACAACGCTGATGTCGGAGTCGGAGCACCTGCGGCGACGGCTTCTGAATGCGGATGCGATGCTGGGGCGGCCGCTGAGTCTGTCGCGAATCCCTTATGGATATCTGCGGCGTGAAGTGGACGCGCCGGGGCTCTGGTATTTGGGCGATCAGGCTGCGGTGATCCCGTCGTTCTCGGGTGATGGGATGTCAATTGCGCTACACACGGCGCGGGTGGCGGCCGAGAGTTATCTTGGCGGGTTGCGTTCCGAGGACTGCACGAGGAGATTGGCAAAGGAGCTTCGGGGACAGATGCGGCGGGCAACCATGCTCTCGCGGCTGATGGTGGCGCAGGCGGGGCAGCGGCTGGTGTGCGGTGCGGTGCGGGTGTTTCCTTCGCTGCTGCCGCGTGCGGCGACTCTGACGCGGGTGCCGGTTTCGGCGCGGACGAGGGTGATGGGTCGGGGTTGAGGTTGGGATATGAGGGGAGGTGCACGGGAGATAGCAAGTGCACAGCAGATTCGGTTTATTGATGGCAGATGGTGCAAGTGCAAGTGCAAGAGCAAAGGCAAGAGCAAGTGCAAGGAAGCAAGAGCAAGTGCAAGAGCAACAGCAACAGCAACAGCAGATTCCCTTCGGGAATGACAGACAGAAGTGCAAGTGCAAGTGCAAGTGCAAGTGCAAGAGCAAGAGCAACAGCAACAGCAACAGCAGATTCCCTTCGGGAATGACAGACAGAAGTGCAAGTGCAAGTGCAAGTGCAAGAGCAAGAGCAAGAGCAAGAGCAAAGGCAAGTGCAAGGGCAAGGGCAAGGGCAAGGTGCATGTGCGGCAGCAACAGCGGGTTGCCTTGGTTGGGGTGGGGGTGACCGCGACGGGTGCTTCGCGTCTTACAATGAAACGGGGACGATGAGGCAAACGGGTTTTTGGAAGCGTGCGCGGCGTTTGGGGTTGGTGGTGGGTTGTCTTCCGCTCCTGCTGACGATGGGTTGTCCGCAGGACCAGGCGGGTGCTCCGGGCAAAGTGTCGCCGCAGGCGACGGTGCCGTCGATGCCCGCGCCTACACCGATGCAGACAGGTACGGCGAAGCAGAAGGCTGCTGCTCCAGGCACGGTCGTTGTGGCTCCGCTTCAGAATCAAAATCCGCAGCAGGCACAGCGGGTGCAGCAGCTTATCAATCAGGCGGAGCGGGCTTACACCAGCGGTGTGACCAACTATCGTGCGGGGAAGCTGGACGCGGCGAGGCACGATTTCGATTTTGCCGTGGACCTGATGTTGACGAGCGGCATGGATCTAAAGGCGGACGCGCAGCTTTCGGATGAGTTCGATCACCTGTTGAGTGCGGTGAACTCCCTGGAGATGGCGGCGCTGAAGCAGGGCAACGGATTTTCAGCGCCGGTGGAAGCGGCTCCGCTCGAGGCGGCGACTGACATGACCTTCGCGCCAAACCCGGAGCTGGTGGCGAAGTTGAAGACGGAGCTCAATACGGCCTCCGACCTGCCGCTCGTGATCAACGATCAGGTTGCCGGTTACATCGGGGTGTTCTCGACATCCGACAACTTTCGCAGACACATGGCGGCATCGCTGCAGCGTGTGGGCAAGTATCGCGGACTCATCCAGCAGGTGTTGAAGGAAGAAGGCGTGCCGCAGGATCTGATTTATCTTGCGGTGGCCGAGTCCGGGTTTCAGCCGCAAGCCGTGAATGCACGTTCGGGTGCAGGCGGCATGTGGCAGTTCATGACGTACACCGGGCCCGAGTATGGGCTGACGCGCAACGGCTACTTCGACTACCGGTTCGATCCGGAGAAGAGCACACGCGCCTATGCGCGATACATCAAGAAGCTGTATGGAATTACCGGCGACTGGTATCTCGCGATGGCCTCTTACGATTGGGGCCTGGGTAACATCCAGCGGGCGGTGATGCGGACGGGCTACGCGGATTTCTGGGAGCTCTACCGGCGCAACGCGATGCCGGCGGAGACGCGGGCGTATGTGCCGCAGATCCTAGCGGCCGTGATCATGGCGAAGAATCCAGAGCGCTACGGGCTGGACAAGCTCGTGCCGAGTCCGCCGGTAATCTATGACACGATGCCGATCGACTACGCGATCGACGTGCGTCTTGTGGCTGATGTGACGGATGTGTCGGTACAGGAGATCGTGGCGCTCAACCCGTCTCTGCTGCGGCTGAGCACGCCGCGGGATATTCCGTTCGACCTGCATATTCCGCCGGGTACGAAGGAGCTGTACACGGAGCGGATGAAAGCGATTCCCGAGGACAAGCGGGCAAGCTGGCGATTCCATGTGGTGCGCAGCGGCGAGACGCTCGCGAGTATCGCGACGACGCTGCACTCGCATGAGAACGATATTGTTGCGGCGAGCGGCCTCCCTGTGGGTGAAGCGGTTGCGGATGGCGACGAGCTGGTAGTGCCAGTGGCGTCGGTGGCCGTGAGTGGGTCGCATCCTCAGCGATACAAGACGCGGCGCGGGGACACGCTGGTGACAGTGGCGGATCGTTTCAATGTTTCTGTCGAGGAGCTTCGGCGATGGAATCACATGGCGTCGAGTGGATTGAGCGCGGGGCGGATGCTGGCCGTTGCAGAGCCGATGCGCATGGCGCCGACAGCTCATCTTCGTGGGCGCGGACGTGGAGCACGAGGCAGAGCTGCGGGCCTTTCGCACACCTCTGCGTCACGGAATGCGAAGACAACGTCGACGACGACGAAGCACACGCGCGTCTCGGCGAAACGAAAAGCTGCACGATAGGCTACTCGCACAAAAAGATTCCTTGCCATCGTTAGCGCACGGATGCAGTATGTTGCTAGAATCCGTTGCGCTATCCGACGATGGTTTTTGCTGCATCATAATGAGTGCACTGAAGAGACGGCAGCGAGAGGGAATACATGAGCTTCGAAGAGACGATCAAGCTATACGCGGCTGCGGGCAACGATGGTGATGGCGATCTCGATCACCACCCACGACGATGTCGATGAGGAGGATGACGAGGAGGAAGAGGTCACGCTGACCTCTGCCGATGACGACGACGGGGATGAGATCGACGACGATGAAGAAGCTGCGGATGACGATGAGTCCACGGAAGAATCAGACGAGGACAAAGTTGCAAATGGCGACGATAGCGACGATCTGCTGGGTCATGACACGACACATGCCGAGGACGCGAGCCTGTATTCCCTTCCTTCGACACAGGTCGATCCGTACACGCCGCCAACGCGAGCTTCCAAGGTGCCGACGCGCAATGTTGCCGAGAGCAGCGTAGGCGCTTCGCTGAAGAGCGCAAAGTCCGCAGCGACGAAGCCAGCGGCGAAGAAGGCTTCTGCGCAGACAACGAAGAGCGCTCCCGCGAAGAAGACCTCAGCCAAGAAGGTTCCGGCGAAGAAAGCTCCGGCCAAGAAGGCTCCGGCCAAGAAGGCCTCGGCCAAGAAGGCCTCGGCCAAGAAGGCTCCGGCTAAGAAGGCTTCGGCGAAGAAGGCTCCGGCTAAGAAGGCTTCGGCGAAGAAGGCCGTTGCGAAGAAGATTTCAGGATCTGCCGCAAAGAAGTCGAGTGCCCAACGCGGCGGGAGGGTCGATCTGAAGAAGGGGTCGGCCGGCAACAAGGGTAATAAAAAATCAACAGCGAGAGGTAAGACCTTGGCAACAGCAAAGAAAGCTCCAGCGAAGAAGTCAGCGGCAAAGAAGGCGCCGGCGAAGAAGGCAACGGCGGCGAAGAAGTCCACCGCGGCAAAGAAGTCTCCGGCAAAGAAAGCAACGGCGGCGAAGAAGTCCACCACCACCAAGAAGGCAACGGCAAAGAAGACAGCGGCAAAGAAGTAGTCAGCCGGCAGTATCCTTAAGGCAAGCAAAAAGGCCCGAGTTCTCGTCATGAGAGTTCGGGCCTTTTTGCGTCTTGAGAGGGGTTTACTTGCCGCCGTCTTTGATAGCGGCGAGGACCTCGTCGCTGTGATTGTCGATGTCCTTGACTTCCCACATCTTGACGATCTTGCCCTCCGGCGAGATGAGGAAGGTGTCGCGGCTGGCGAACTTTGCAACGCCGAAGTTCTTGACCGGAACGCCGTAGGCGTCGATGACCTTGTGGTCGGGGTCGGCGAGCAGCTTGAAGGTGAGGCTGTCCTTGGTGCAGAAGGTCTTGTGGCTCTCGACGGTATCGAGCGAGACGCCGAGCACGACGGCGTTGGCGGCGTCGTATTTGGCCTGGTCGCGCTGGAAGTTGTGGGCTTCCTTGGTGCAGCCGCTGGTCTGATCCTTGGGGTAGAAGTAGAGGACGACCCACTTGCCCTTGTAGTCGGAGAGGGAGACCGGCTTGTCCTCCTGCGAGGGCAGGGTGAAGCTGGGGGCAGTGGCACCGACGGCGACGGTATCGGCTGCGGCGTGGGCCTGGATGCCAGAGGTGAAGGTGACTGCAGTGGCGAGAAGGGTTGCGGAGATGAGGGATTTGCGCATGGGTGGTCCTTTCGTGGGAACAGGGGCAGGGAACAAGACTTCCGGGGTGTCGAGAGGATTCTACTCCGCGACGATGGCGATCTGTGCGGCATCGGCGGCGGCTGTGATGGCGTCAACATCGAAGAGGAGGGTTCGACCGGCTTCGATGGAGAGGCAGGTGGCTCCGGCTGCGCGCATGGCCTCGATGGTCCGGACACCGATGACGGGAACGTCGAAGCGCATGTCCTGGTTGGGTTTAGCGACTTTGACGACAGTGAGGGCGCGGCGGAGGGTGGTTTCAGTGGCTACCCCGACAAGCAGGTCCCTCCGCTGCGTTTCGCTCCGGTCGGGATGACAAGCTTCTTCGGCGGGTCTGGAGTCGAGGGTGCGGAAGAGGGCTCCGGCGCGGGCAATGGTGGCGTCGGTGCCTTCCATGGCTTCGACGGCGACGCAGGCACCGGCGGCAATGACGACGGTCTGGCCGAGGTCGAAGCCGGCGATGCCGCGGGCCACGGTGCGGCCGTAGGCGATGTCGTTTTGCTCTTCGGGATCGGGGGCGCGGGCGGTGAGGACGCCAGGCCTGGCGAGGAGCGGCTCGAGGTAGGCGGTGGAGCTGATAAGCTCAATGCCCTCATCGCCGAGGACCTTGGCAATCGCTCCCAGGAGCATGTCGGTCGAACGGGTGCGGAGGTTGAGGAGGAGCTTGGCGAGGCGCCAGTCGGGGCGGATGGAGGAGAAGATCTGTTTGTGTTTGACCTGTCCGGCCATGGTGGCGCGGGTGACGCCTTCGGCTTTGAAGGTGTCGATGAGCTTTGAGAGCTCACCGAGGGAGAGCCAGTGGAGATGGATGCCGGGATCGTGCGCTGCGCGCGCGTCGATTTCGGGGTCGGTCTCCTCCCTGATGGCGGCGACGACGACGGTGAGGTCTTGCGCGCGCGCGGCGTCGAGCAGGAGAAAGGGGAAGCGGCCATTGCCGGCGATAAGGCCGAGTGTCGGCATGGGCTTACTTTAGCGCAGAGAGGTGCGTCTGGGGCGGAGGCTGAAGTCAAGGGTCTGAGACGTGTAGAGGTCCGACCAGTTTCTTGTGGAGATGTTACGTGTTCGGGGTTTGTGGGGAGTTGTGGTGGATTGTGGTCAGTTTTGCGATCTGTTCCGGTGTTGAGCCGCAGGAGCCTGAGTTGTTGGCCTGTCTACCGTGCTAGAGCACTGGCTAGATTGTGGTGTTTTGTCTGGCGGACGTGGAGTCTGGGATGGATTTGTTGTGGTTGGCGTTAGGGTGCTTGGGGGGCGAACTGGGGTAGCTTTTCCGCTGCGCTCTTGAATGACAAGCAGGTGCAGGCGTTAGGGCGGCAGCAGATCTTCTTCGGGATTGACGAGCGGGGGCGAGGGTGAGGGTGAGGGTGGGGTGAGGGTGAGGGTGAGGGTGAGGGTGAGGGTGAGGGTGAGGGTGAGGGTGAGGGTAAGGGCAACGGCAACAGCAACAGCAACAGCAAGTGCAACAGCAACAAGCAACGGCAACGGCAACAGCAGATTCCCTTCGGGAATGACAGACAGAAGTGCAAGTGCAAGTGCAAGGGCAAGGGCAAGGGCAACGGCAAGGGCAAGAGCAAGAGCAAAAGCAACAGCAACAGCAACAGCAAAAGCAAGAGCAACAGCAACGGCAACGGCAACAGCAACAGCAACAGCAACACCAGATTCCCTTCGGGAATGACAGACAGAAGGGCAAGGGCAAGGGCAAGGGCAGGGGCAGGGGCAAGGGTAGGGGCAGGGGCAGGTGCAGCGGCGGCAGCAGATTTCTAGAGGACGCCGTCCCAGAGGCGGAGTTCTGGTAGGAAGGGTTTTTGTTCGACATGGCTATTGCGGTTGAGGATCATGGTGTTGCGGGTGGTGGGATGGTATTCGGGCCAGGTGGGCAGGTTGGGGGAGGCCGGGGCTTTGCCGCGCAGGAAGGCGCACCAGGCGGTGTGTATGGCGTGAGCGAGACGCTGTGCTTCCGGATCGGATCGGTCGGTGGCGTTGAGTTTTTCCCAGACGAAGCCGAGGTCGAGCGAGTGGTACGCTTCACCGGCCATGCGGCCGGTGGGTTCGGCGAAGTCGAGGCGGTACATCCAAGCGGCGCCGCCGGCGCGGGTGTGGGCGTCGGCGAGGCGGACGCTGGGGATCCAGTACTCTTCAGCGGTGACGGCGCGGATGCGGCGCTCGGGCTCGGTCATCTGCGGGTAGAGCGCGGTGTAGCGGGCGAGAACCTCGTTGAAGCGGGCGAGTGGGAGGTTGCCGAGATCGCTCGCCCTGGGATCGGTGGAGGGATGCGGGCCGAGGAAGAGCGCGTTCTCGTCGCGGTTGGTGCCGATGAGGAGACGCTTCCCCCTGGCGGAGCCGTCGGCGACGAGGTCGACGGGCCGCTTCGGGAGCAGGCTGCTGCCGGGCTGGACGCGAGTCTGGACGGGCGGCTGGCCTTCCGTCGGGACGGCGATCTGGTCGCCGATCTGGCCACCGACCTGGCCATCGATCTGGCCACCGATCTGGGGGCGAAAGGGGAAGTGGAGGTGCGATTGGGCGATGACGCTCTGCTGAGCGTCGATGAGCGCGCGGGGTGATGCGGTGCGGAGGTCGCTGAAGGTGTCTGCTGAAGAGGAAGGCGTGGGGTGATCGCGGCGCCAAACCTCTCCGAAGCTGCGTGCGACTTCGGCGGCTTCAGCGTGGGTGAGAACGCGTTCTCCGCCGCCGCTCTCGGAGATGGCGGATTGGAAGAGGCCGCGGGCTTCGGGAATGGCCATGAGAGCGGCGGTGGCCTTTGCGCCGGCCGACTCGCCGCCGACGGTGACGCGGTCGGGGTCGCCGCCGAATGCGGAGATGTTCTCGTGGACCCAGGTGAGCGCGGCGACAAGATCGCGAAGGGCGTTGTTCCCGCTGTCCGCGTAGGCGGGGCCGAGGAGGGGTTCGAGGTCCATGAAGCCGAAGACGCCGAGGCGGTAGGCGACGGTGACGAGCACGATGCCTTCGCGCGCGAAGAGCGAGCCGTCGAAGATGGGTGCGAAGGAGCTTCCGCCGGTGTAGCCGCCCCCGTGGATCCAGAGGAAGACGGGGTGCGGGCCGGGGGCGGCGGGAGCCCAGAGGTTGAGGTAGAGGCAGTCTTCGGAGCCGGTTTGCGAGGCGTCGCCCGGCTGCATGGCTGCAGCGGCGAAGCGGGTGGCGTCGCGGGTGCCGGTCCAGGGCTTTGGAGGCTGCGGTGCGCGGAAGCGGAGTTCCCCGACGGGCGGCTCCGCGAAGGGAATGCCGCGAAAGACGCGGATGCGGTCGGGGAGGAGTTCGCCGCGGAGTGCGCCGAGTGGGGTGGTGACGAGGGGAGCCCCGGCTTCCGCGTTGAGGGCCGAGGCGCGGCGCGACGACAGGGCAGACGCGGCAAGGGCGAGGGAGCCGTTGCGGAGAAAGTCGCGCCGGCTTGACGGAGATGCAAAGAGCGGATCACCGGATGACGGCGCGGGAGGCGGCAAAGACGGTGCGAGATCTGTCATGGAGCGATGGTACGGCTCGGGAGGTTTCTTCGCGACGGGGCTTGCTTTACGGGAGGGAGAGTCGGGGCACTTCGCGCAAAAGACGGTCGGACTTCGTCCGATACCCCACCCTTTGCGCGATAAGACTGCGCAGAGGATGGGGCACCCGGCAGGGCACACGGTTCGGAGTTAGTGGGGCGTGTTAGGTGGTGCGAAGGAGACGATCAGCTGGTCGAGGGGCAACGCGTCCTTGACGACGTGAGGGGGTGTGATGGGGGAGATGGCGAGGGGTTTGCCGCTGGCCTCAACCTCGTCAAAGGCCGCGGTGCCGGGACTGTTGGCGGTGACCGTGAACTGATCGATCTCATAGGGCAGGCCGTTGGACGCGAGGGAGAGCTCGGAGTCCATGACGTGGAAGTGAAGATGCGGGGCGAGGGAGTTGCCGGAGTTTCCGACGAGTCCGATGACCTCCCCCCGTTTGACCTTGTCGCCGGGCTTGAGATGGATGCTGTCGGACTGGAGATGGGCATAGAGCGCGTAGCGATGCTGGCCGAGATCGAGGATGACGGCGTTGCCGTCGGCGTCCTCGGGGGAGATGTCGACGGGGTACTTGCCCGGAGTCTGTTCGCCGAGTCCCTTGACGATGAGGGCGACCGCGGCGTCTGCGACGGCGAGCGCCGGTTTGCCGAAGATGGTGTAACTCTCGAGCTTTTCGCGAGGGCCTGAGTAGACCTGATGGGCCGCGTTGAGCTGTTCCCAGTCAACGGCAAAGCGTTGCGCGACGACGACACGTCCGTTGATGGGAAGGGCGGCGCGGGTGTGCCGTATGGCGTCGCAGCAGGAGTCGGCGGAGATGTAGTTGTCTCCGGCGAGAGGAGGACCGAACGTCGCGACGGGCTGCCGATCGACACGAACCGCGCCGCCTGTGACGGTGAAGAGCTGGTGGGCGGGAGGAGCGGCGCTGTAGTGAGCTTCGACGCGATGCGTGAGGTTTTGGGGTACCGCGGCACCGGGGGGAAGAGCGATGCTGAGGAAGAGGAGCGCCTGCGCGCTGCGGGCGAGGGTGGAGACGGACTGGCGCGAGCCTACGGGTTGAAGACGGCTGGCGACCGACGCGGCGTCGAGAGTTTGAAGGACGACACCGTCTCCCAGGACCTCGACTTTCCTGACCTCGGTGTTGCCGCTCGAGAAGTTCGTCACCGAGAGCTCGTAGACGAGATGGGTGAGGCCGTCGGAGCCTCGGAAGGGGACGGGGGCGTCCGGAACCGCGAGGAGCAGCGGCGTCATCTGTTGCGGTGTTGCGCAGAGGGTCGGTGACGGGCTGAGGACAAGGATGCTGCATGCGATCAGAACCAGCAGGCGGAACTTCAGCACGGGAGGTCTGCTCCTTTAAAGCGGCGTTGATTGCAGGGGGAATTCGGTGACGAGACTGACTATACTCCGGACCGGAGCCGCACTTATGGGAGAAGGTGGCCCCGTTCCGGTGCGATGGTCGTGAGAGCGGGGACATTCGGCCGATCGGATTTGCGGGTGACCTGTGATGACTCGCTAGAAGCGGTAGCGGAGGGTGACGGCGCCGTTGACGGGGGCTGCGGGGTAGATCTGGTAGTCGGACTGGGCGGCGTCGTAGTAGCGGATGTTGCCTATGTTCTGGAGGTTTGCCTGTGTCTCCCAGCGAGCCCTGCGGTAGAAGATGGATAGGTCGACTCGAGCGTAGGCGGGAAGCTGCGCGAGGTTGTCGGTGGCGGCGAACTGGGTGTCGCGGGCTACGAGACCGCCGGCGAAGCCGATGCCGTTTGCGAGCGTGTAGCTGGTCCACAGGCTGGCGCTGTGAAGTGGGTTCATCGCGGGACGGCGGCCCCGGAGGCTGACGCCATTTGAGAGCGTGGTGGAGGAGACGATGCGTCCGTCGAGCCAGGCGTAGCCTCCGTAGACCTGCCAGTGGCGGGCGAGGGAGCCCTGGAAGTTGAGCTCTGCGCCGTCGGTGCGCTGCTCGCCGAGGTTGAGGAGGGCGAGTGGGTTGTTGGGGTCGGTGGTCTTGATGTTCGTGCGGTCGAGACGAAAGAGACTGGTGGTGAGCAGGAGGTGGCGGCGGAGTAGCTCGAACTTGGCGCCGCCTTCGTAGTTCTGCGTGACCTCGGGTTTCAGCTGCGTGTTGTTGACGGCGAGAGAGAGGTTTTCGCCGGAGGGATCGAAGGTGCGGCTGTAATTGCCGTAGAGCGAGGCCCAGGTCCTGACTTCGTAGACGAGGCCGACGCGCGGGCTCCCGGCGAGATCGGTGCGGCCGAGGTTGGGCGTTGTATTGGTTGGAGGGCGGAGGTCGAGCGCCTGTCGGAAGTTGTCGAAGCGCACGCCGAGCAGGGCTTTGAGGCGCGGGGTGAGGGTGACGAGATCCTGAGCGTAGACGGCGAGCGTCTGGCCGAGGAAGCGATTGTTGCGGCTGAGGACGGTGCTGAGGACGGGAGCGAGGGGCTGCGGGTTGAGGAGGCTGATGGGCGTCTGGTTGGTGGGTCCGTTGAACTGGGTGGAGTCTGTGGCCTCGCGGCCGTACTCGGCGCCGATGAGGAAGGTGTGGGTGAGGCCGAGGAAGCGGCCGGTGCGGTAGGCCTCGAGATTGCTGAAGGCGAGCGACCAGTTCTGGGTTCCGTTGTACTCGCCGCGGGCGACTTTGTAGTCGCCGTTTGCGGCGGGCGTAACGGCGGTGGCGTACATGTTGGCGAAGTTGGTGGCGTAGCCGGCGAGGCGCTCGACAGCGTGGACGTTCCAGCCATCCGCGAAGGCATGCTTCGCGTCGAGGGTTCCGTCGGTGACGGCGCTGTGGATGAAGTTGCTGCCGGCGAGCGGACCGACGTAGCCGTAAAAGTTGCCGACCGGGACGTCTGCCGGCGCGCCGGTTGCGGGCAGGTAGGGGATGCCGCGATCGGGGAGGCGGTCGTCGCGGAGGCGCTCGATCTGCGCGGTGACGGTGGTCTGCTCGGACGGATGCCAGGCGAGGGTGGGGGCAAAGGCGTATCGGTCTTCCCAGTAGAAGTGGCGTTGGCTGCCTTCATGCTCGGCTGCGCCGGTGAGGCGGAAGCCGAGTTTGCGATTTGTGCCGGGGACGACGGTGTCGAGGTCGGCTTCGCCGCGATGTTCGCCGTAGCTTCCGGCGGTGTAGGTGAGCTCGCCGAGAGTGCCTTCCATGCGGGGCTTTTTGGTGACGCGATTGATGAGGCCGCCGGAGGATCCGCGGCCGTAGAGCGCTGCGGCCGGGCCTTCGAGGACCTCGATACGATCGGTGTTGGAGAGGTCGCGGTAGTACTGGGCGTCGTCGCGTACGCCGTCGATGTACATGTCGCCGACGGCGTTGAAGCCGCGGATGAAGAAGTTGTCGCGGCGGCCTTCGCCGAGTTGCAGGCCAACTGCGGGAATGACTTCGACGGCTTCCTTCATGGATTGGACGCCGCGCGAACGCAGGAGTTCTCCGGTGAGAACCTCTACCTGCTGGGGCGTGTCGAGGAGGGTGATGGGCAGGCGGGTGGCGGTGTCGGCGGTGTCGGCCTTGAAGTCTTCGGTGCGCACCTCGACGGTTTGTACGCTGTCGGCGATTTTGAGGACGAAGGTGAGGGCGCCCTGCGAGGTGGGGGGGAGGTCGACCTCCTGCGAGAGGGTCTGGAAGCCAGGGCGGGAGACTGTTGCGCGATACCGGCCGGGCGGGACGGTGAGGTGGAGGAGGCCTTCCGCATCGGCTGTGCGCTCGATTGGGAGTTCGATCCTGGGGGTGGGGTGATCGAGCCGGAGGAGGGTGATCCTGGCGTCGGGAAGGATGGCTCCGGAGGCATCGACGACGTGGGCTGTGACGGGCCTGGCAGAGGTCTGCTGAGGCCGGGCCGCTGGGGTGAAGACGGTAAGGAGGAGGGGTAAGAGGCAAGGGAGCCGCAGGGGCTTCCTGGGCGCGGCTGAATCCGGATGGGTACGACGCATCGTGTGCTCCCGCAAACCGCGCCGGGACATTGCCCCTTGCGGTTGCTACGTGAGAGCCGCGCGACCTATGATGAGACGATCCGCAGCCCTTGTGGTTGTGGTGTTCCAGATCCTCGCGGGCTCCGCCAAGAGTGTTTTCCGCGGGGGTCTGGTGTTTTTTGCTTGTCCCTTGAATATACGACAAGATTGGTCCGAGATGGGTAGCGCGCACGGTTTCCCGTGGGGTTCACGGGGGATTTCTGCTCGAAAAGTGAAGCAACAAGCAGATTCCCTTCGGGAATGACAGACAGAAAAACACAGGCGACGGCAAAGAAAAGCCACCCGGGGTCCGGGTGGCTTTTCTTTTTGGTTCGCGATATGTGGGTTAAGAGTCTTCCCGCTCCGCGCGCTTCCAGTTGAGCAGGTCGCCGAGGGTGGTGCTGCTGCTTGAAGACGAGCTGCTGTTGGATTTGCCGCTTCCGCTGTCGCGGTCGCGTTCCTTGTAGCTTTCGACCTCGGCGCGGCTGGCTTCTTCGCCGACGGCCTTGATGGAGAGGCCGACCTTCTTCTCTTCCTGGTTCATCTTGACGATCTTGAAGTCGTGCTCGTCGCCGACTTCAAGCTTGACCGGCTTGTGCTGCTCATCGACCGCCTCGGAGACGTGGCAGAGACCTTCGACGCCCTCGGCGATCTCGACAAAGGCTCCGAACTGCGCGGTGCGAAGGACCTTGCCCTTGATGACGTCGCCGACGCGGTGCTGGGCGAAGAAGGTATCCCAGACATCGGGCTGAAGCTGCTTGACGCCGAGCGAGAGGCGGCGGTTTTCGGGCTCGACGCCGAGCACGATGGCCTTGACCTTTTCGCCCTTCTTCAGGACCTCGGACGGATGCTTGATGCGCTTGGTCCAGCTGAGGTTCGAGACGTGGACGAGGCCGTCGATGCCGTCTTCGATCTCGATGAACGCGCCGAAGTCGGTGAGGTTGCGGACGCGGCCCTCGATGATGGCGCCGATCGGGTACTTGTCTTCAAGCGCCTCCCAGGGGTTGTCCTGGAGCTGCTTCATGCCGAGCGAGATGCGGCGATCGTTCGGGTTGACGGAGAGGATGATGGTGTCGACCTCGTCGCCGGGCTTGACCATCTTGGACGGATGCTTCATCCGCTTGGACCAGGTCATCTCGGAGACGTGGACGAGGCCTTCGATGCCCTGCTCGAGCTCGACGAACGCGCCGTAGTCGGTGACGGAGAGGATGCGGCCACGAACCTGCGCGCCGATGGGGTAACGCTCGGTGGCATCGAGCCATGGGTCAGGCGTGAGCTGCTTGAAGCCGAGCGAGACGCGCTGCTTATCCTTGTCGAACTTCAGCACCTTGACCTGGATCTCATCGCCCACGTTGACGAGGTCGCGCGGATGGGTGAGACGTCCCCAGCTCATGTCGGTGATGTGGAGCAGGCCATCGAGGCCGCCCAGATCGACGAAGGCGCCGTAGTCGGTGAGGTTTTTGACGGTGCCGGTCAGGACCGTGCCCTCTTCGAGGGTCGCAGAGCGTCACAGACTTCTTGGCGTTCTGCTCTTCTTCGAGAAGCTCCTTGCGGGAGATGACGACGTTGCCGCGCTTCTTGTTCAGCTTGATGACGCGGACTTCGATCTCGGTGCCGATGTAGCCGTCGAGGTTGCGAACGGGGCGAACTTCGACCTGCGATCCGGGCAGGAACGCCTTGATGCCGATGTCGACGGTGAGGCCGCCCTTGACGCGGCTGAGGACCATGCCCTTGACCGGAGTCTTGTCGTTCGCGGCGGCTTCGAGCTTGTCCCAGACCTTGTGCCGCAGCGCCTTCTCGTAGCTGACGAGGTAGCCGCCTTCGGCCTCTTCGCGCTCCACGACGACTTCGACCTGTCGCCGGGCTTGAACTTGGGGACACCGTTGATGTCCACCACCTGATCCAGCGGGATGAGGCCTTCGGACTTGAGGCCGATATCGACGACGACATGCTTGTCGGTGATCTTGACGACGGTGCCGGTGACGATGCTCTCTTCCTGCGGTCAGGTTCTGCGCGGCGGCGGTTTCGGCGGCCTGCTCGCGGTCGAAGCTGGCAAGAGCCGCGGCGAAGTCGGAGTCGAAGTCGGCGTCCTCGCCGGCCGGATGCGCTGATGTTTTCAGCCTGCGCCGGGACTGCTGCTCTGCGATCGGTGGAGGCAGCGGTCTCATGCTGGTTTGCAGCTGCCGAAGTGTGCTCGTATGTGGAGGCTTCGGCGTGCTGGTTGGAGGTGGATTCGGAGGACGGCGCGTCATGCTGCGCGGTCGTTTCGGGCGCGAGGGTTTCGAGTTCGGTGTTCAGGGGTTTGCTCTCGGTGTTTCAGGATGATGGTGGTCGACCATAGTGATGCGGACTCCAGGATCCAAGACTCATTCCGTCGCTGCCGGATGCTTCTTCGGAGAGGCCGAGCTTAGCCGAGTCGCTGTCGGCTGGCGCAAGCTTCAGAAGCAAAGATCGCAGACGGGAATGAAATACATCTTGCAGAGGAGCGGCTGCACTTGGATCCCACACGCAGGGGCTCACATATAAGAATAGGCCGATCCTGACGATACGTCAATAAGAGCAGGGCAGCGGAGATCTCAGACCTTCAGCGGATGGCCTGAGATTGGAAACTGAGACACCAGCAGGACAGTCTCGCCCTCCCTGCCGCGCACCTGTTCCCGCCTAGACTGCACCCATGGAACGACTTTGGACACCGTGGCGGCTGGCTTACGTCTCCGGACAAGGGAGCGAGCGGCGCAAGGGAGTGCCGGACGAGCTTTCCGAGTGGCCGGCTGAGCAGGATAAGCACTGTGTGTTCTGCAACCTGATCGCTTCGGTTCGATGGGCGATCGATTCCGGCATGAAGGCGGAGGATGCGGAGAGGGCGGCGTCTTATCATCCGGCAGGGCGAGACGTGCTTCGTCTGCCTAAACCGGTTTCCCTACTCGACCGGACACGTGATGATCGTGCCATATGCGCACGTGGATAGCCTGGTGAAGCTGTCAGCACCCGTGTTGCAGGAGATGATTGCGACGGCTCGCGAGGTGGAGATGGCGCTTCGGGAGACGTACCGGCCCGATGGTCTGAACCTGGGTATGAACCTGGGGGAGGCTGCCGGCGCAGGTGTTGCAGATCACCTGCATCTCCACGAGTTGCCGAGGTGGAGCGGCGACACGAACTTTATGACGGCGACCGCGGAGACAAGGATTTTGCCTGAGCCGCTGGAGGTGACCTGGGCGAGGTTACGAACTTCGCTTACCAAGAGCAACTTGAAGGCCACATCGAACATCAGACAGGTTAACCTTTGAGAATAAGTCTAACCGAGGCGTTCTATGACTACTCTCCCCAAGACCCATCTGCCTGATGGACAGCCTGCGTCGACTGCAGCACGTTCCGCAACAGCTTCCGCGAATCTGCGACCCTACCTGGTAGGTCCGCCGAGACCGCGAGGCAACGGGACGTTGAGGTCAAGACTGGTTTTTCTTCCGCACGAGACCGAAGACACACGCATTACGGGAGGCACGAGATCGTTGATACGACGGCTGATGGCTCTCAACCTTAGGGGATCTCTGACTGGTGGAAAGTCCCCGCGCCTCGGCCGGGAGCCTGCCGGGATCGACGCCGAAGATCGCCTGACAACCGCGGAGCTGAGCAGCACGCTAAGAAGCAGGTTTGCGGTCCGGCGCGCCCCCTCTGCCGTCCGCAAGGCGGCGATTGGGGATGCGGGTCGCTTCGAAGTTTGTGATCTTCCAGCCACCATCTGGGAGGTGCTGGTAGACGCGGGTGTAGCGAAAGACCCCATTCATCGGAATGCCTTCATTGGTGCCTTCGACGGAGGCCCTGACGGTGACGATGGCGACCTGCCCCACCAGTTTGACCTTCATCTCTCCGAGATCGATTTTGGTGAGGACGAAGGCGTGGCTGCGCATGCGGCTGAGCTGCTGGGCCTTGGTGTTGACCTGTCCGGTCATGGAGATGCCGACGTAGTCGTCGGAGAGGAGCTTGTCCATGGTGGCGACGTCGCCTGCTATCTGGGCGACACGCCACTGTTCTTCGAGGAGCTCGACCTCTCGCTTGAGGTCGTGTTTCTGCCATGCTGGCCGCCGCCCAGACCCATGGCGTTGGCGTGGCAGCAGAACATCAGCAGCAAAAGCAGGGAAGCTTCGGTGCGAAACGTGCGGGAGATGGGGCCGCGTGACGGGCATGACTTATCGCGGATGGTAGAACGCAACGGGAGCGCGGAGTCAAAACAACTTTCGTGCTAGCGGCTTCTCGCCCATGGGCCGGTGGTGTCGTTTGGTGAAGGTGAGCTAGATGATTGCCGAGAGGTTTTCGAGGTTCCGGTCGAGCATCCGCTGGTAGAGACCGCCGATGGCGTATTGCTTGAAGTGGGGTGTGGAGCGGTGAAACTCGGCTGCTGCCTCGTCTCGATATTGCTCATAGATAAGGACGGTAGCGGCTTCGCCGGCGACAAAGTGGGGGATGTAGGTGACGCAGCCGGGCTCCTGGCGGGAGGCGGTCGGCGAGTTCGGTGAGGATCTCGCGGATCTGCTCGTGCTCGCTGGGGTCGAAGCGCATTCGGACGATGAAAGTGACCATATTGGCTGCTTATGCGATCTCTGGTGAGTGCGTGACGGTGCGTGTTTGCGTTCAGGAGCGAAGGAGGTCGGAGAAGGCGGGCAGGGTCATGGTCTGGTCACGGTCGGGCCCGGTGGAGATCATGCCGATCGTGGCGCCGGACTCGCGCTCGAGGAAGTGGAGGTACTCCTGCGCGAGTTTGGGGAGCTTGTCGAACTCGGTGATGCCCTCGGTGGAGGAGTTCCAGCCCTTGAGCGTGGTGTAGACGGGCTCGATGGCTTCGAAGCCGCGCATGTCGGCGGGGATGGTGTCGGTGAGCTTGCCGTCGATCTTGTAGTGGGTGCAGACGGGGATGTCGGCGCACTCGTCCATGACGTCCATCTTGGTGACGACGAGCCATTCGGTGCCGTTGATCATGTTGGAGTAGCGGAGCAGCGGGAGGTCGAGCCAGCCGCAGCGGCGGGGGCGGCCGGTGACGGCGCCGTACTCCTGCCCGCGGGCGCGGAGGAGGTCGGCGGAGGAGTCGTTGATCTCGGTGGGGAAGGGGCCTTCGCCGACGCGGGTGACATAGGCCTTGGTGACGCCGATGACGGTGCCGATCTTTGTGGGGCCGACGCCGGTGCCGGTGACGGCGCCGCCGGCGGTTGCGGAGGAGCTGGTGACAAAGGGGTAGGTGCCGTGGTCGATGTCGAGCAGGGCACCCTGGGCGCCTTCGAACATGACCTTCTGGCCGTTCTTGATGGCGTTGTTGAGGAGGACGGCGGTGTCGGTGACGAAGGGGGCGAGCTGCTCGGCGGCGCGGGCGTAGTCCTCGTACATCTGCTTGGGGTCGAGGGGCTCGGTGCCGAAGAGCGCGTTGGCGATGGTGTTTTTTTCGTGGCAGGCGTTCTTGATGTGGGTGCGGAGGAGGTGCGAGTTGAGGAGGTCGACGACGCGGAGGCCGCTGCGGTGCATCTTGTCTTCGTAGGCGGGACCGATGCCGCGGGAGGTGGTTCCGATCTTGGTGCGGCCGGGGGCGTTCTCGGCGGCGAGCTCGATCATGCGGTGGTAGGGGAGGATGACCTGGGCGCGGTTGGAGACGAAGAGCTGCCCGTCGGGGCCGCCCTCGATGCGAAGGCCGGCGTCGCTTGAGCTTCTTGACCTCGGAGAGGAAGGCCATGGGGTCGAGGACGACGCCGTTGCCGATGACGCCCTTGGTTTCGGGGCGGAGGACGCCGCAGGGGATGAGCTGCAGGACGAACTTGCTTGCCGTCGATGATGACGGTGTGGCCGGCGTTGTGGCCGCCGGCGTAGCGGGCGACGACGTCGAACTTCTCGGAGAGGACGTCGACGATCTTGCCTTTGCCTTCGTCGCCCCACTGGGCACCAAGGATTACCGCTGATTTGCGTTGGGTCACGGGTAGATATGGCTCCGGGGTAGATGGGTGGGTAGAGACCCAGAAGCGATTTTATACCGCCGCGCGACCGCGGAGCGAAGGGACCGATGCAGGGTCGCTTCGCGGGCGCGTGTTCCCGAAGCGGGTCCAGCCTCGAGCCGCTCGATCTCCGGACCCGGCCAGGCTGCACTACTCAGGCGTTTGTTCCGCCATCCACGGTCAGGTTTGCACCGGTGATGTATGAAGATTCCGGACCGGCGACAAAGGCGACCAGGGCTGCAACCTCATCCACGCGTCCATACCGTTTCAGGGCTGTGACTGCCTTCTGAGGCGCCGCCCAATCGCCTGCGGCGGGATTCAGGTCGGTATCGATCGGACCAGGCTGCACGTTGTTCACGGTGATGCCTCGAGTTCCAACTTCCCTGGACAGACTCTGCGCAAACATCTTTACGGCTCCTTTGGTGGCTGCATACGCCGCCAGCCCTGGTGTCAGATTGCGTTCACCAACGCAGGAACCGATCATGATGATTCGGCCGTTGTCATTCATGAGTTTGAGAGCCGCCTGCGTTGTGACGAACACTCCGCGTATGTTGAGGTTGATGACGTGTTCCATCTCTTCCAGCGTCGTATCTTCGAACGGCTTTGGAATGGCCGTCCCGGCGTTGTTGACGAGGATGTCGAGTCTGCCCAGTGCGGTAACGGCGGTCTCAACCGCAGTGCGAACGGCTTTGGGATCGGCCGCGTCTGCCTGGATGGCGACTGCCTTTCCGCCCGCCGCCTCAATCGCCCTGGTCACGGCAGAGGCGGAGTCAGCATCTTTGGCGTAGGTAATTGCTACGCTGGCTCCGTCTGCAGCCAGACGTCTGGCGATCGCGGCACCAATCCCGCGCGACCCCCCGGTTACAAGTGCGACCTTACCCTTCAGTGAGTGGGACATTTGCTCCACCTTTCGTACTTCGCATTTGATTGAACAGTTTCCCTGACCATAGCCTCGCAACGTCTCTCGGCGAAGTGCTTTGTAGGCTTACGGGATATGCTTTTCAGGCAGAGGTGACGCTTGGAGCTCAGACATCTCCGATATTTCGTCGCGGCCGCCGAAGCTCGAAGCCTGAAGCTGGCGGCAGAGGCGAAGCTGTACACCACGCAACCGTCTTTGAGCCGACAGATTCGTGATCTTGAGGAAGAGGTGGGCACGCCTCTTTTCGTTAGAGGAACAAAGGGAGTCGAGCTGACGCCAGCAGGTCGAGTGTTCCTGGACCACGCACGGGTGATGCTGTCTCAGGCCGAAGTGGCAGTGCAGTCCGCTCGACAGATCGCCTACCCATCGAAGCCTTCCTTTGCGTTGGGCTTCATGATCGGTCACCAGACGACGTGGCTTCCAGAGACTCTGAAGCTTCTTCGGGACCAATTACCGAACATCCATGTGGTGCTATCGACACAGAATTCTCCCCAGCTCGCCGCGGCTCTGTTGCATGGGGGCATAGACGTTGCCTTCCTTCGCCGAGAGGACGGTAGTGGTGAATTGTGCTTCAGGACTCTGGTTGAAGAGCCGTTCGAGGTCTTCCTGCCTTCAAAACACCCTCTCGCCGCGAGGAAGGCCATCAGACTTAGGGATATTGCCACGGAGACATTTATCAGCGTTTCCGGCACCGCTCTCAGCATCTCCGGCAAACAGCCGGCACTACGCCGAGCGATCGACAGATGTTTGAGTGAAAACGAGATCGAAATCACACCGAGCCACGAGGTAGACAATCTGGGCGGCGTGATGTCCCTCATCGTCTCCACGGGCGGAGTTGCTCTTCTGCCGCTTTATGCAAAGGGCTTCCTTCCAAATGAGGTGACCACACGTCCTCTCGAAGGAATAGAGCCGAAGATCGATCTATCTATCGGCTACCGTAAAGGCAACCCCTCTCCGATATTGCAGTTTTTTCTTTCGAGGGTGAGTGAACTCATTGCGAATGTCGAGACGAGACCCGCAGGAGATCGGTAACGATAACTTTCTCTTGCCGTGAAGTGAGCGACCTTATCCGCCTCTCCGCGTGGTCGAAGGTTTTTATTGAGATCGCCGCTGGTCCCGGGTCAGCGTGCGGAAAGCTTCTCGATCGCCGAGGGGTCCATCCAGTAGCTGGTGCGGGCGGCGACCTTCAGGGTGGGTTGGGCGGGGATGGCGAGGTGGAGGGTGTGGAAGCCGGGTTCGGTGGGGTTTGGGCTAAAGCTGAGGGCGTAGCGGTTGTGGATGGAGTTGGCTAAGGCCGCGAGCTTGCTTTCGAGGTCGGATTTGTTGCCGAACTCCAGGTGTTCCCCGCCGGAGAGGTTGGCCGCTTCGGCGGCGGTGTTGGAGCGCATGGCGCTGAGGGCTACGGCGATGGGGGTGCCGAGGTCGAAGGTGCCGATAAGGGGCTGGCTGTTGGGCGAGAGCTGGTATGGCTTGTTTCCGTGCCGGGGTTTGGTGAACTGGTCTTTGAGCCAGGTCTTTTCGGGGGAGAAGGTGATGCTGAAGATGGTGATGTCGCTCTCGCCGAGCCGGCGGATGATCTCGTCGAGGTGGGCTTTGCTGCCGGTGTCCTGGCCCTGGCTGATGAGGATGAGGATGCGGCGGACGGCTGCGGGCTCCGCTCTGAGAGAGTCGATGCCGAGGCTGACTGCGTCGAGGATGGCGGCTCCGTCGTCGCCTGGGCCGGGGTGGGTGAAGCCGTCGTTGATGTCGTCGATGTGCGGGGTGAAGTCCCAGGCTTCTTCGGGGCGGCTGTCGAAGGTGACGAGCGAGACGCGGTGGGCGGAGGCACCGACGATGCCGTCGAGCATGGCGCCGAGACCGGTGTAGTTGGGGAGCTGACGGACGGCGGCTCCGCCGATCTGCAGGAGGACCATGACGGCGAGCGGCTCGCGTTCGAGGTGATCGAGGGAGAGCGCCTGCCGGACGCCGTTATCCGTGAGTCTGAAGTCGGCTGCGTTGAGGGTGGTGACGAGTTCTCCGGAGGATGACTGGACGAGGGCGGGAACGCTTACGAGTTTTGATGTGGCCCGGATGGGTTGTGAGGCGGTGTTCTGGGCCTGGCCGGAGGTGGCGAGCAGGGAGGCGATGGCGAGGAGAGTTAACGGCGGCATGGGTCTCCCTTTCACAGGGAAAGGGTACTCCGTGGCAGCGGTTAGACTCAACGCGGAGAGGCGTGATGAACGAGGCGTTTGGGGCGGCGAAGGAGCTTGCAGGCGAGAAGGTAACGATGCGTTTCAGGGATGGGCATGAGGTGGTGGCGGTGCTGTTCAGCGCGACTACGGATTGTGACGGGAGACAGCACGTGGTGTTTGGGGATGTGGCGTGGAGCTCGGAGGCGGGGAGCTATGACGGGAGCGCCAATACTTGCTACTACCAGGACGGGAAGGATTTGGTGAGCGTGGAGCGGGCGTGATGGAGACCCTTCGGCCGAAAATCTCCGGCAGCAGGTGGAGGGCAGGCACTCTCGGGAGTCTTCGCTGGCGCTCAGAATGACGGCGTAAAAGCGCAGGCTGGAGGCGGGAAGGAGCCGGTCAGCTTGGAGCGGGCGTGATGTTTGCAAGGGGGAGGCCGCCGGTGCGGATGGGGAGTTTGCGGATGCGCGTGCCGGTGGCGTGGAAGACGGCGTTGGCGATGGCGGCGTTGACGCCGGTGACGCCTAACTCGCCGACTCCCTTGATGCCCAGCTGGTTGACGAGGTGGTCGGTCTCTTCGAGCATGACGGTTTCGATGGAGCCGACGTCGGCGGCGACGGGGACGTGGTATTCGGCGAGGTTCTGGTTGACGTAGCGGGCGGCGGTGAGATCGATCTCGGTGGCCTCGTGGAGGGCGGAGGAGATGCCCCAGAGCTGGCCGCCGGCGAGCTGGGCGCGGGCGGTGCGCGGGTTCATGATGCGGCCCGCGGCGAAGACGCCGACCATGCGCGGGACGCGAATCTCTCCGGTCCAGCGGTGGATGCGGACCTCGACGAAGTGGGCGCCGAAGGCGAACTGCATGCGGTCTTTGAGGTTGGAGCCGCCGAGGATGATGGGTTTGCCGCGGCGAACGAGGGCGGGGCCGATGAGGGGCGGGGCGCCGTGCGGGTTGTTGCTGGCGTTTTGGACGATGGACCGCTTGCGGGAGGCGCGGCGAACGGCTTCGAGGAGAGGTTCTGCGTGAGCGCCGGAGACGGCGCGGCCATCGGCCAGACGGACGGAGGCGGGCTCCGCACCGTGGAGCGGGCTTTTGCGGGCGGTGACGGCGGAGGTGGCGATGCGCTCGCGAATGGCGTCGCAGGCCTTGGCGACGACCGAGCAGACGCTGGCCGTGGAGTTGGAGCCGGCGGAGAGGGGAGCGGCGGGGAGGCGGCTGTCGCCGATGCGGACGTCGATGTCGCTGAGGTTCAGGCCGAGGAGGTCGGCGGCGGTCTGGGCGACGACGGTGCGGATGCCGGTGCCGATCTCGTGGGTGCCGACTTCGACGATGGCGCGGAGGTCCGGGAGTGAGGGTGACGCGGCACTCGGCGGGGCCGACCTGCGTGGGGTAGAAGGCGGTGGCGTAGCCCCAGCCGACGAGGTCTTCGCCATCCTGCATGGAGCGCGGGGTGGCGCGGGCGTGTGGACCAGCCGAAGATCTCGGCGCCACGGTCGATGCATTGAAGCAGCGAGCGGCTGGTGTAGGGCTTGCCGGAGACGGTTTCGATCGAGGTCTCGTTGCGGCGGCGGAGGTCGAGCGGGTCGATGTCGAGGGCGTAGCTGAGCTCGTCCATGGCGGACTCGAGCGCGAAGAGGTAGGGAGTTTCAGGTGGAGCGCGCATGAAACCGGGCGCCTGCCGGTCGGCTTCGACGTTGACGACTTTTGTGCGGACGTGAGGGCAGGCGTAGAGGCGAGCGGTGGAGTCGGAGCCGGCGACGGCGAATCGCTCGTTGCGGCTGGTGAGCTCCCAGCTGCTGTGATCGAGCGCGGTGAGGCGACCCTGCTTGTCGGCGCCGAGGCGGAGGTGGTGACGGGTTTCGGCGCGAAAGGTGCGAAGGGTGAAGCCCTGCTCGCGCGAGGCGACGAGCTTGACCGGCCGGCCGAGGCGCTTTGAAGCGAGGGCGACGAGGGCGGTGGATTGGGCGAGCTCGCCGCGCGAGCCGAAGGCACCGCCAATGTAGGGCGAGATGATGTGGATGTTCGCGGGCTTGATGCCGAGCTGCCTGCCGAGGCCGTGCTGTGCACCGCGAACGCTCTGGGTGGACTCCCATACGGTGAGCTCGTCGCCGTTCCAGGCGCAGGTGGTCTGGAAGAGCTCCATGGGGTTCTGGTGCTGCGCGGGAGTCTCGTACCAGGCGTCGATGGTGGCGACGGCCGCCGCGAAGCCCTCCTCGAGGTCGCCGGCGGAGAGCTCGGTTTCGCCAAGAGCCTTGGCTTTGACCTCTTTTGCCTTGGGGCTGCCGAAGGTGGCGGATGGCTTTTGAGCTTTATAGGTGATGCGGAGGGCGTCGGCGGCGGCCTGTGCAGTTTCGGCGGTTTCGGCGATGACGACGGCGACGATCTGTCCGCTGAAGTGGATGCGGTTTGAGGCGAGCGGGGCGACGGAGTGGGCCATATAGCCGCCATCGAGCATGCCTTTGCCGGGCTTGATCTCCTTGCCGACGTTTTCGTGGGTGAGGATTTCGAGGACGCCTGGCATGCTGCGGGCTGTTGCCTGGTCGATGGAGCGGATACGGCCACGTGCGATGGCTGAGGTTGCGAGGACGGCGTGGGCGGCTCCGGCGATGTGGTGGTCGGCGCCGTAGGTGGCTTGTCCTGTGACCTTGGGGACGCCGTCGATCCGCAGATGGTCGCTGCCGATGATGCCGTTTGGATGAAAGAGCTCCACCGTCTTTACCTCGCTATGCGGATTCAAGCGATGGGATGCAACAGGAGGAGGAGGGCGATGCCGGCGTTTTGACGCGGTCAATCTCGGGGGTGAAACGTGAAGGCCGGGAGCGAGGTCCCGGCCTTTGGCGACTAATGGCGGTCGTGACCGCGATCATTACCCCAATCGTGGCGGTCGCGGTGATCGTCGCGGTCCCAGTGGCCTTCATGCATCTGCCATCCGCGATCGTAGTGGTCGTAGTGCGGGTGCGACCAATAGGCTCCGGCATAGGGAGGACGCTGCCAGCGTCCGGGGACCCAGATGTAGCGGTTGCCGCCCCAGTTCCAGTAGCCGTCGGTCCAGACATAGCCTTCACCGGGGATGGGGGGCTGGACCTCGTAGCGGAGTGGCGGGGGAGGTGTGCCGATGTAGACGCCGATCTGAGAGAAGGCCGGCGCTGCCATGGAGCAGCAGAGAAGGGATGCGGCCAGCCATGTTGATTTTTTCATGTGTTATCTCCTTGCATGCCGCACAGGGATGGTTTCCTGGGCAGGTCATGTGATGCGACTCCGGATAGCTCGGTTCGCCGGGTCCACTTGTGCAGACAGAAACGGGACTGAAATGTTGCGTGGTTTGCCGAGGACGCGAGCGCGGTTGCGGCTGAATTTGGGAGAATAGGGATGCGGAGGTTTGGGTGTGCCGGAGCTGCCAGAGGTAGAGACCGTTGCGAACGGGGTGGATGCGCGGGTGCGTGGGCAGCGGATCGCGTCGGTGTGGACGAGCGGCAAGCCGCAGACGTTTAAGAGCCGCGAGGAAGAGATCGTGGAGGCGCTGACGGGAGCGCGAATCGAGCAGGTGCGGCGGGTGGGAAAGACGATTGTGATGACGCTTGGGCGGGCCGGCGGAGAACGAGATGATCCTCCGCCTGCGGCGAAGGATGACCACACAAGAGACGGGGCGGAGTTCCTGGTGCATCTGGGGATGACGGGCAGGCTGCTGGTGAGCGCGGGCGAGGTGCCGCTGCCGCCGCATACACATGCGGTGCTGACGCTCGGGGACGGACGTGAGGTGCGGTTTGTGGATCCGCGACGGTTTGGGCGGCTTTCCGTGCGGCTGCTGGAACCGGATAAGGGCGGCGGGTATGCAGGGCCGGGTGCGGAGCCGCTGCTGATCTCGGCGGAGGCGTTTCGGGAGCTGTTTCGCGGTCGGAAGACGCCGATCAAGGCGGCTCTGCTGAACCAGTCGCTGCTGCATGGAGTGGGGAACATCTATGCGGACGAGGCGCTGGCCCGGGCGGGGGTGCGGCCGCGTCGTCTGGCGGGACGGCTTGACGCGATTGGAATATGGACGGCTGCATGCCGCGTTACAGGAGGTGCTGCGGCGAGCGATTGAGCTGGGCGGGTCTTCGGTGTCGGACTATGTGGATGCAGATGGCGTGCGGGGGTTCTTTCAGCTGGAACATCGGGTGTATGGGCGAAGTGGGGAGCCTTGCCGGGTGTGCGGGGCGGCGGTTAAGAAGATTGTGGTGGGTGGGCGGGGGACACATTATTGTCCGAAGTGCCAGAAGTAGCTGAGCTTAATTGGCGGATCAGGGTGGAGAGATTGCTTGATCGATAGCGGTGCGCAGGTCTTTCGGGTCGGAGAGATCGGATAGTGGAACAAGCACCTGTCTTGGCGAGACGATGGCTGCGGTGAGCCGATTCGGGGCTTTGCCGCGCAGGATGGCGTTCTCGTAAAGGACAGGTTGCGCCGACTCCTTTGTAGAGGTGCCTCCCATGACATGTACGACGGCGTGGCTGGTGAAGCGGACGGCGTTGTCGTCGGTTCTTGTCCAGTGGCCGACGCGTGTAGCGGTTAGGGTGGGCAGATCCAAATGCGGAACGCCGTGTTTTCCCGTGCGAAGCAGAGAAACACGGAACTCGGCGTACTCGCCCTCTGGAGAGAGCAGGGCGAGGTTGAAGGGAGAGGTCTCGAAGTGATCCGGGGCAGCCGTGCGATGCCATGAGAAGCCCGAAGTGTAGATCCAGAAGGGGTCGATTGACTGCTGCGCCGCAGCAGCAACCGCGAGGAGGCAGGGCGCAACGAGTGCGGCGGTACCAGAGGCGATTCGCATCAGGAGCACAGTATACGGAAGTCGACAGAAGCGTTATTGCGGGATGATGGGTTCTTTCGGGCAGCCGGGGATCTGTTCGGCTTGGGGGATGAGGAGGAGTTTGCCGCGTGGGAGAAAGGTGAGCTGCTCGCGTGTGCCGTCGGTGTCGCGGAGGGTGAGGGTGACTTCGCGTTCGGCGTTGCCGTTCCAGAGGGAGAAGCCCCCGAGCTGCTGGCCGTCGCGGACACCGGCCTGCCAGGCGTTGCTTCCCTGTTGAGTGCCTTGGACGATGCCGGCGCGATGGAGCGAGGCTGGGTTGAAGCCGAGATCGAAGGTCCACGCCGGGCGATCGTTGAAGGCGACGCACTGCCCGAGGCTGCCGGGAGCGCTGGGGACAGTGACGCCGTCGAGGGCAAAGCGGCGGAGTTGCGCGACGGTGGCCGCATCGACGAAGCGGGCGGAGGTCCGAAAGATGCGGTCGGCGGTAAGGGGCTGCGAGCGCTCGGAGCGTAAGGCAAGCATGAGGGTGGTGAGGTCACGATGGCCGCCACTCTGGCGGGCGATCTCGGCATTGAGCCAGAGTGCGATCATCGCTCCGCGGAGGTAAGGCTGCTGGTAGATGAAGTGGTGTTCGGAATCTGACGGGATGCGTTGGAGATCTTCGTTGCTTGCGTGGAGGCGTGGGGATAGCCGGTAGGCCTTGATGTTGGCGTTGAGGCGGGTGAGGTATTCCGCCTCGGTGAGAAGACCCGCCTGTTTGAGGACCAGGTCCTGGTAGAAGCTGGTGAACCCTTCGCCGAACCAGGCGATCTGCTGCGTGTCTTCGACCTCGCCGAGGCCGCCTGGATTCCAGTGGTGGAAGGCCTCATGGGCGAGGAGCGAGGCGGTGTCTTGGCTGAAGGTTTTGGTGTCGGAGAGGAACAGGTTGAAGACGTCGGTGAAGCCGCTGCCGGCTGCGCCGGAGGCGGGGTCGTCGTACGGGGTGATCACGATGGCCGAGTAGGGTATGGCGGTGTCGTTCCAGAGGCGGCGCTCGGCGTGGAGAATGCTTTCGACTTCGGAGACGATCTCTTCGGGCTGAAAGGACCAGTGGCCATGGAGCGCGAGGAGGACGGGACGGCCATCGACGTGGAGGGTTCGGGTGCGGAGGTCGCCGCCGGTGAACAGGGCATTGCGCACGTCGGACCAGCGCCCGGTGAACTGCTGGTGCCGATCGGTTCCGAAGCTGGTGACGAGGGCATCGCCTGGTGGGAGGCCGGTGAAGTCGAAGGTGACGATGACGGGGGCGGAACCCGCGATGACGGGGGTGACGAGGCCGTTTTCCCCGGTGAACTCGAAGAGGCCGGGTCCGAGGATGACACGGTGTTCCATGGGATGCCGGAGTGGGCCGGACCAGTCCTGGTGGAGGTCGTACTCGATGCTGACCGGACCTGGGCGGCGGCTTCCGAGGAGCCAGCGTGAGGGGTTGCGTGAGGGGGTGAGGGTGGCTCCCGGTGTGGGGGAGCGGAGGCCGGTGAGCGCGCGATAGAGCTCCGTTTGGCCGGCCCATTGAGAGGGGAGCGTAAGGATCTCCAAGGCGGGATCCGCGGCGGGGAGTTCGAGCCTGACGTGGATACGGGAGAGGTCGCTGAGATCGAAGCTGTAGTGCAGATGCCGCGCAGGCCGTCTCTGCGCCAGCGTGGAGACACTGGCGCAGCAGAGAGCGAGACCGAGGAGCAGGAAGTGGAACAGGTTCTTCACAGAAGCAGACCGTGGTGTTGTTTGTTAAGGATGCGCAGCACACGGAGCTTATCGGCGGCGGAACCCGATGCGTTACATGTCCTTTGAGTAAAAACGGGCTTACCGGTGGATCCGGCGGGCGGTTACCGTTCCGGGCACAACTGCGCCGGGCGGCTGCAAAGGATGTGCGTCCACGCGAGCCGTAATGGGGTCGTACAATGGGGAAAGTATGGCTTCGATTCCCTGTTTGATGAAGCGATTTCGCCACGGCCGCCGTGATCGCGGGCGTCTTGAATCTTCCCACCTCCGCTGATTTTGTTACGCTTTACGTTCCGCTCGGGCGTTGTTTGCGACGTCGCGACGCGGCTGTCCGTTGTTGATTGAGAGCCCTCCGGAGAAACGCTGATGCCCGCCGATTTGATGAACCACCCCGATACGTTTCATAGTGCCGCGACCCTGCGTTCCGGTAACCAGACTGTCAGCTTCTTCCGTCTCGATTCGCTCGAGAAAGAGGGGATCAGCGTTGCCCGGCTGCCTTATTCGCTTCGCATCCTGCTGGAAAACCTCCTGCGCAATGAGGACGGCCGCACGGTGACGGCGGAGGACATACGGTTTCTCGGCGGATGGGATCCGAAGGCGGAGCCCTCGCGCGAGATCGCGTACATGCCGGCGCGCGTGCTGATGCAGGACTTCACCGGTGTTCCGGCGATTGTGGACCTGGCGGCGATGCGGGATGCGATGCGGGAGCTGGGGGGCGATCCGGAGAAGATCAACCCGCTGCAGCCGGCGGAGCTGGTGATCGACCACTCGGTGCAGGTGGACGAGTTCGGGACGGAGCAGGCCTATGACCTGAATGCGGCGCTCGAGTTTCAGCGGAATCGCGAGCGGTATGCGTTTTTGAAGTGGGGGCAGACGGCGTTCCGGAATTTTTCCGCGGTGCCGCCGGGGATGGGGATCTGTCACCAGGTGAATCTGGAATACCTGGCGCGGGTGGTGTTTACGACGCAGCCGGATGCGGATGGGAAGGTGACGGCGTATCCGGACACGCTGGTGGGTACGGACTCGCACACGACGATGGTGAATGGGCTGGGCGTGCTGGGGTGGGGCGTGGGCGGCATTGAGGCCGAGGCCGCGATGCTGGGGCAGCCGGTGAGCATGCTGGTGCCGCAGGTGGTGGGGTTCCGGCTGACGGGCAAGTTGAAGGAAGGCACGACGGCGACGGACCTGGTGCTGACGGTGACGGAGATGCTGCGCAAGCATGGGGTGGTGGGCAAGTTTGTGGAGTTCTATGGGCCGGGGATCGCGGAGCTGCCGCTGGCGGATCGCGCGACGATTGCGAATATGGCTCCGGAGTATGGGGCGACGTGCGGAATCTTTCCGGTGGACAAGGAGACGCTGAAGTACCTGCGGCTGACGGGCCGGAGCGAGGAGCAGATTGCGCTGGTGCGAGGCGTACTGCCGCGAGCAGGGGCTGTTCCATACGGCGGATGTCGCCGGAGGCGGAGTACTCGGCGACGTTGTCGCTGGACCTGGCCACGGTGGAGCCGAGCGTGGCCGGACCGAAGCGTCCGCAGGATCGTGTGCTGCTGTCGAAGACGCCGGAGAGCTTTGCGAAGCAGCTGCCATCGCTGCAGGGTCCGAATGCGAATAAGAACTGCGGCGCGGCAGATGGTGCGGTGGGAGGGTGAGGGCGGGCACGCCAGCGCGACGGGCGATGTGACGAGCGGCATTGGGACGCCGGCACCCGCTGTGCCGACGACGGTGCAGGTGATTACGACGACGCACGACGATCTGCCGCCGGTGATTCAGCAGGCGGTGCTCCATGAGCCGATGACGAGCGTGCAGGAGCGGTTTGGGGTGGATCCGGAGCAGTATCTGCGGCGACGGATCGATCGTGATTGCGGCGATTACGTCGTGCACAAATACGTCGAATCCGTACGTGATGATGGCCGCGGGTCTGCTGGCGAAGAAGGCGGTGGAGAAGGGGCTGCGGACGCCGCCGTGGGTGAAGACCTCGCTGGCTCCGGGATCGCGCGTGGTGACGGACTACTACACGCGGGCGGGGCTGCTGCCGTACCTGGATCAGCTGCGATTTCAGGTGGTGGGGTATGGGTGCACGACGTGCATCGGCAACTCGGGGCCGCTGCCGACCGATGTATCGAAGGCGATCGAAGAGCACTCGCTGGTGGCGGTGAGCGGTGCTGAGCGGAAATCGTAACTTCGAAGGGCGCATATCGCCGGAGGTGCGGGCGAACTACCTGATGAGCCCTCCGCTGGTGGTGGCGTATGCGCTGGCGGGGCACATTGAGCATAACTTCGATGACGGACCCGATTGGGCGCGGTAAGCGACGGCACGCCGGTGTATCTGCGGGACATCTGGCCGACGCAGGAGGAGGTTGCGGAGGCGGTGAACGCGTCGATCGACTCGGAGATGTTCCGCGACCAGTATGCGACGGTCTCGGACGGTGACCAGAACTGGCAGCAGCTGAAGTTTCCTTCGGGCGACACGTATGGGTGGGAGCGCGGATTCGACGTACATCCGCAAGGCGCCGTACTTCGACGGCATGCCGGCGCACGCCGGCGGCGGTGGAGGACATTCACGGGGCGCGTGTGCTGGCGGTGCTGGGCGATTCGGTGACGACGGACCACATCTCGCCGGCGGGCTCGATCAAGCTGAACGGGCCGGCGGGCAAGTACCTGATCGAGCATGGCGTGAAGCCGGCGGACTTCAACAGCTATGGCATCGCGGCGCGGCAACCATGAGGTGATGGTGCGGGGCACGTTTGCGAATGTGCGGCTGCGCAACAAGCTGGCTCCGGGAACCGAGGGCGGCGTGACGCGGCTGCTGCCGGAGGATCGAGCCGATGTCGATCTACGATGCGTCGGTGGAGTATGCCAAGCGCGGGACGCCGCTGGCGATCCTGGCGGGCAAGGAGTACGGCTCGGGGTCGTCGCGCGACTGGGCGGCGAAGGGGCCGCGGCTGCTGGGGATCCGGTTCGTGATTGCGGAGAGCTATGAGCGGATTCACCGGTCGAACCTGGTGGGGATGGGGATTCTGCCGTTGCAGTTTCTGCCGGGGCAGAATGCCGAGTCGCTGGGCCTGACGGGCGAAGAGGTGTTTGCGGTCGGCGATGCGCCGGGGCAGCTGAAGGCGATGCTGGACTCGAAGTTCGCGCGGCGGCAAGACGATTACGGTCGTTGCGGAGATCGGACCTGGGCAAGACGATGGAGTTTGCGGCGACGGTGCGGATCGATACGCCGCAGGAGATTCTGTACTACCAGCATGGCGGGATTTTGCAGTATGTGCTGCGGCAGCTGGCGGGGAAGACCTAGTGCAGATGTCGATGAAGCTATCTCCATCACGGGCCTTTAACGCCTGAGTTGACGCAGGACGGTTCTCGGAAGAGGCTTCGCTAATCCAGTAATCTCGTACGAGAGAGTCTCCTATGAAGATCGTTCGCCTCTTGCCCGCGCTTGCTCTTCTCCTCTCTACCGCGCTCTCTGCGCAGGACCGCATTGCGATCGATGCGGGGGCGCCGGCGACTCCGTTTCCTCACTTCTGGGAGGAGATGTTCGGGTCGGGACGCGCGAACCTGATACTGCGCGAGAGCTATCGCGAGGACCTGCGGGCTGTCCATGCGATCACCGGCTTCCGGTATGTGCGGGCGCACGCCATTCTGCAGGATGAGAATGGCGTGTAACGGAGGATGAGCACGGCAACGCGGTGTACAACTTCGCGTATGTGGACCAGATCTACGACGGGCTGCTGAAGAATGGCGTGCGACCCGTGGTGGAGATCTCGTTCATGCCGAAGAAGCTGGCCTTCAATCCAGATGCGCTCCATCCGTTCTGGTACAAGCAGAATGTGTCACCGCCGAAGTCGATGGAGCGGTGGGACGCGCTGATGGTCGCGCTGGCGCAGCATCTTGTGCAGAGGTACGGGATCGATGAGGTGGCGCAGTGGTACTTCGAGGTGTGGAACGAGCCAAACATCGATTTCTGGGGCGGCATTCCGCGGAGAAAATCGTACTTCGAGCTGTACGACCATACGGCGCGTGATCTGAAGCGGGTGAGCCCGCGGCTGCGCGTGGGCGGACCGGCGACAGCGGCGGCGGACTGGGTGGATATTTTCTGGGCGTACACGAAGGAGCACGGGACTCCGGTGGATTTTGTCAGCAGCCATGCGTATGCGGACGACACGATCGACAATATCTTTCCGAACGACAAGACGGTTCCGCGGGATACGCCGCTCGACGAGCGGGTGTGCCTGGCGATCGGCAAGGTGCGCGGCCAGATGAAGGCCGCGGGATACGGGAAGACGCCGCTGTTCTGGACGGAGTGGAACGTTGAGGGTGAGTCGGAGTCGCGGGACACGACGTTTGTGGGGCCGGGTGTCGCGAACACGATCCGGCAGTGCGACGGCATGGTGGAGATGATGAGCTTCTGGACGTTCTCGGATGTGTTTGAGGAGGGTGGGCCGATCGCGCATCCGTTCGAGGGCAACTTCGGTCTGCGGGCGGAATATGGGATCAACAAGCCGTCGTTCTACGATTTCGGCCTGTTGCACCAGCTGGGGAAAGAGCGGCTGGCGAATGCGTCGAAGGATGCGATTGTCACCAGGGATGCGAACGGCAACCTGGCGATGGCGGTGTGGAACATCGTGGACCCGGCTCCGGATGGAAAGCCGAGTTCGACGCTTGGGATGAAGCCGCGGGCGATGACGCTTGCGTTCCGCGGTGTGGCGCCGGGTGCGCGGGTGACGATCGATCGTGTGGATAACGAGCACGGCAATGTTCTGCCGGCGTATGCGGCGATGGGACGGCCGCAGTATCCGACGCCGGAGCAGGTGGAGACGTTGAACAAGAAGACGGCTTTGCCGCCGGCAGAGGTGACGCACCTGGTGGATGGCGAGCTGAAGCTGATGCTGGAGCCGAATGCTTTGGTGCTGGTGCGCGTGGCTGCGAAATAGAAGAGGCGCACGGCTCCGGGGTTCGGCGATCCGGGTCTGTGCGCCTCTTTAGCGACGGCGGTGGCTATCGCTTGTGCGTGGGCGACCAGCGGAGGCCTCCACCGAAGGTCTGCTTGTAGAACTCGCGCTGGACGGGGTAGATCGTGCTGCCCTGATAGAAGCCGAATACCTCATTGTTGAGGTTCTGAGCGTAGGCGACGGCGGAGAAGCCTTTGGGTAGCCTATAGGTTCCCTGTAAATCGATCTGCAGGTGGGAGTAGAAGTAGTTGTCGCCGTTGGGACCTTTCAGGCCGCCTCCGGAGAGTGGGGTATCGGCGGCCTGACCGTTGGAGACGATGGGACCGGAGTTAGAGGTGTTGTAGTTGTAAAACGCGATGTTGGACTGGTTATAGGTCATACCGAGGCGCATGGAAAAATTGCGCTTGTCGTAGGTCGGGCTGAAGTTGAAGCTGTTGGGAGCCTGACCGATGAGGGCCGGGTTGGCGCCTTCGGGCCCACGGTCGGGACCGCTGACCTGGCCGGGCTGAAGTAGGGCCGGATCGATGTACGGCGGCAGCTTCGCTTGAGAGGCAGTGTAGCCGTAGTTCGCAGAGACGCCTAAGCCGTTGAGCAGGCCGGGCAGGTATGTGAGCCGCTGCTGGTAAGAGATCTCGAAGCCGTAGACGTACGCGCTGCCGGCGTTGATGGTCTGGTTGAGCAGGTAGGGCAAGTTGTTGCCGGTGAGAGCCATGTCGGCCGGGTGCACTGTCTGGGTTGGAAGGATGGGGTTGCTGAGGTTTTTGTAGAAGAAGCCGGCTTGCAGGAGACCGGTGTGGGGCAGGCTGTTTTCGTAGAGCAGGTCGATATTGTCGGCGTATTCGGCGCCGATATTCGGGTTTCCCTGGCTGACCGTGGTCCGTGGAGAGTTGCTGCTGTTCGTGACGGTCTGGAAAGGGATGAGGTCGCTGAACTGTGGACGGGCAAGACCGCGGCCGTAGACGAGGCGCAGGCCGGAGGATGGGGTGAGGGCAAAGCGGAGTGACGCGCTCGGAAGCACGTCCAGATAGGAGGCCTTGATGCGAATAGGTGTGCTGCCGATGGAGTTTGCGTTTCTCTGATTGAAGTAGCCGAGGTTGTTCTCGCTGGTGTTCTCGAAGCGGACACCGAGGACGAGGCGAAACTTGCCGAGATCGGTGGTGTTCATCAGGTACCCGGCGGAGATCTTTTCAATCTGATTGAAGGAGTTGCCGACGATGGAGGAGGTGACAGTCTGGGCGGCGAAGGCGCGAATCTTGTCGTACTCAACGGCCGGCCCGAACTTGTACGAGCTTCCGTAATAGCCAGTGTCGTTGAAGGTGTTGAGGAAATTGCTCATGGCAAGGGTTGGGTCTTCGGGATTGCCAGCAGCCGCACCGGGCTGGTAATTGAGCGTGTCCTGATTGGTGAACTTGCGTATGTTGCGGAAGCGGCCACCGAACTCGAAGGTACTGGCATGCCCGCGAAGCGTGTAGGGCTGGGTGAAAGATGCGCCAAAGCCGAGATCGACCTCCGGAGTGTAGGTGTTCTGGACCCGCTGGCCGGAGTAGAAGTACTTGGTAGGGTCGAAGATGTTAACGCCGTTCTGCGGGTTGATGTGAGGAATGAGCGGGTTGGAGACATCAAGGGCGTAGGAGATGTTGTTGAGCGGATTGGAGGAGGCCTGCGGGGCGAAGAAGGCGGTGGAATAGCCATCGTCGCGAGTGCGCCCGACGGAGGTGTCAAGGTCCCAGGCAAGCAGCGATTGGCGCAGGACATGACGACCGCCGAGTTGAAGACCGCCGACATCCTGGACGGGACGGCGCCGCAGAGCCTGAAAGGAGACGGAGCCATCGGGGCCGCCCTGTGTGGGCGTGACGAAGGTGTTAATGGCGGGGCTGTAGATCCAATCGTCACCGAAGTTATTGAAGTGGGAGTAGAGGTACTTGAGATAGACGTTGGAGGTGTCGCTGATGCGATAGTCCAGGGTGCCTCCGAGGCCGCTGCGATCGCGGAAGTAGCGGTAATCGCGGAGGTCGTAGGTACCGGAGAGGGCGGGTCCCGGCTCGACGTCGTTGATGCCTCACCGCTGAAGTCGTAGGAGCCGCTGAAGAGAACGCCGAGTTTCTTGCCTCCGAAGAAGCGCTTGCCGATGGTTCCGTCGAACTGGTACTTGGGCCGGCCCCCGACGATAGGGACATAGCCGCCGGTGGATTCGAGATAGATGGTGGGGAGGTCTTCGGCGCTTTTGGTGCGGAGGTCGACGGAGCCGCCGATGCCGCTGCCTTCCATGTTGGCCTGCAGAGTCTTGTTGATCTGGACGGACTCGACGAGGTCGGCGGGGATGATGTCGAGCTTCATCTGGCGAACGGTTTCGGGGGTGGCGATATTGACGCCGTCGAGCGTGACATTGGTGAGGCGGGGCTCGGTGCCGCGGATCTTGACGTACTTGCCCTCGCCTTCATCGCGCTCGAGAGTGACGCCGGGGAGGCGTCCGACGGCGTCGGCCACGTTGGCGTTGGGAAGGCTGGTGATGACGTCGGCCGGAAGGACGTTGATGATGTTGTCCGCGTTGAAGGTGCGATTGATGGCCTCAATTTCGCCGCCCTGACGGCCGGCGTAGACTTGCACGTTCTGCTGGTTGGCGGCGATGCTGAGCGATGCGTCGAAGCGCGAGGATTGTCCGGCGGTGAGGGCGGCGGACCTGGAGAGATCGCTGAAGCCCGAATACGAGACGTTGACCGTATAGTTGCCGGCCGGGACGCCCAAGATGGTGAACTGCCCGGTGGCGTCGGAGGTGGCGGCGATGCCGCCGGGAGCGAGAACGATCTTCGCTCCCTGGAGCGCGGCGCCCTGAGCGTCGGTAACGGATCCCGTGAGCGTGGCGCGACCGGTCTGCGCCAGCGCGGGAGAGACGAGTGACGTAAGTGGTAAGAGAATGGCCAGAATGGCGCGCCTGATCGACATGAAGCTCCTTCGTTCCGCGGAGGATTCCTTTGGTCGTGAATGCAACCACGCCCAATGCGGATCGTAGGCAAGCATCGTTGCCCGACAGTGACAGCCCGGTTACTGGACCTTGAATGGAGGTTTTCGTTTCAGAACTTTCGGAGGCGGTATCGATACGGCGCACACGCAATCTCGCGTAGGGCCCTGCTCTTCAGCGTGCGTTAAGCTCCGCTATGGCTTGGAGCAGGACCCGGTCAGGCTCCGACGAAGCTGCGGACCTTGCCCCAGACCCACTGCGGCATGACGACTCGCGCCATATGGCGGCGAAGCTGCTCGTAGGTGGCGAAGCCCATGGCGTAGCCGCAGAGCAGGCGGAGCAGCTCGGGGTCGGACTTTGGCGCGGCGTATGAGCGAATCGACGCGGCCCGGCTGGGTGAAGAGGCGGCGCTGGATGGCGACGGAATGGCGGAGCTCGCCGCCGATCTCACGCTCCCATGCGGCCTGGTAGCGAGGCGAGCTGGCGCTCGTCAAAGCGAGTGGCGCGAACGGCGTCGATGGCAGCATCGGCGGCGAGATCGCCCGAGACCATCGCGAAGTAGATGCCCTCGGCCGAGAAGGCATTGACCATGCCGGCTGCGTCGCCGGCGAGCAGGACGCGGTCGGTGTAGGTCTTCTCCATGGGGCCGGTGATGGGGATGGGGAAGGCGCGGTAGTTTTCGGGGCGGCTCTCTGCCGGAGGCGAAACCGCGCAGCCTTCATCTGCTCGACAAAGGCGAGGTGGTGCTCCTTCGCTCGGCCGCGGACGTGCTCGACGAAGTAGTCGGGGCCGGAGCCGAAGCCGAGATTGATGTGGGTCTCCTTGGGGAATATGTAACCGTAGCCGTAGCTTGAAGGAAGGCGTGAGAAGAAGGGTGACGCGGTCTTTGTACTGGGTGTCGAGCTGCGTGTATGGGCGTCTCCTCCATCATGTCGACGGCGTACTGGCCGTGAATCTCGCCGGTGCGGAGGCCGCTGAGACGGGCGACGACGGAGTTGGCGCTGTCGGCGCCGATGACCATGCCGGCGTGGAACTCGCGGCCGTCGGCGCAGGCGAAGATGGACGCCGTCGGATTCTGTAACCATTGAGGTTACAGTTGCTCCCAGGGCGACTTCGGTGACTGTGGCGGAGGCACGTCGGAAGAGGGCGGCGTCGAACTCGATGCGACGGACGAGGTGGAGGATGGGGGCGCCGGTCGGGATCGGCGTACTCCATGCCGGTGCCGTCGGGGCTCTCGATGTACATCTTGGTGAGGGCGTTGACGGAGATCTCATCCAGGACTGCGCGGAGATGGGGAAGCCGATGCGAGCGCGCGGGCGGTGATGCCGCCGCCGCAGGGCTTCTCGCGTGGAAACGCTTTCGCCTTCTCGAGCAGGAGCACGCGAAGACCTGAGTTGCCCAGCTTGAGCGCTGCGGTGGAGCCGGCTGGACCTGCGCCGACGACGGCGACGTCGTAGCGGCTCATCCGTTGGTCGTCTCCACGAGGAACTGCTCGAGCTTGCCGTCGGGCATGGTGTAGGTGGAGAGGGTGACGCTCTTTCCGGAGGCGTAGGTGACGGCATAGGCGCGGAAGATCATGCCGCCGCGCAGAGCTTTGCCAGCCTGCTTGAAGCCGGTGATGGCGCCGAGGGGCGCGAGGCTGGTTGAAAGTCGCGCGATGGTTTCGGCGGAGAAGTAGAAGTTGCAGTCGGCGGTGAGGGCGTGCGGTCGAGCTTGCCCTGCGCGAGGCCGGTGAGGATGGCTCGCATCTGCGGACGTGGCGGCGAGTGCGTCGGCTCGCCGGAGGTCGTGGCGCTGCCGAGAAGAAGCAGGCGCGACGGCCCGCGCGATGGCTCCGGCGGCGCGAGCTGGCCTCCTGGTTGGTCAGAACGGCGATGGCGATCTTGTCGTCGGGATAGATGGTGTTCTGGGCGACGAAGCCGCCGACCTCGCCGGAGTGCGAGATCTCGCGATGGCCGTCGCGCGTGCGGACGTCGACGGCGAGGCCGTAGTGGCTGCCGGTGCCGTCCTTGAGCTTGACCTCGGTCTCGAGGGCGGTGTAGCTGGCGGGCTTCAGCAGCGACTGGTCGATGATGCTGATGTCCCAGGTGAGCAGGTCGGCGACGGGCATGGCGAGGGTGGCATCGCCGAAGTACCAGCCGGGGGCTTCGAGGATGGCGGGGCGGAGTGGGGCGAGGGCGTTGCGCATGTAGCCCTGCGGCTCGACGCGGTTGCGGTCGGTGTCGAGGTTGAGGACGTCTTTGAGGGCGAGAGGGTGGAGGACGCGGGTCGAGAGGAACTGCCAGAAGGGCATGCCGCTGACCTTCTGGACGATGAGCGCGGCGAGCACGAAGTTGGTGTTGCTGTACTGCCATTTGGTGCCGGGCTCGAAGTCGAGCGGCTTGCCGGCCCATTCGCGGACGACGGTCATGGGGTCGACGGGCTTGGTCCAGGCGGGGATGGTGTAGTCCTGCGGGGCGTAGTCGGAGTAGCCGCTGGTGTGCGAGAGCAGCATGCGGACGGTGATGTCAGTGGCGCGGGTGAGCTCCGGGTACCAGCGGCTGACGGGGTCGTCGAGAGTCATCTTGCCGTCTTCGACGAGCAGGAGGACGCAGGCGGCGGTGAACTGTTTGGAGATGGAGCCGACGGGGTAGTGCATTGCCGCGGTGGCTGGGGCCGGTGGTCTGAGGCGGGCTTTCCGTAGGCGACTGTGTAGACGATGCGGCCGTTCTCGACGATGCCGAGCTGCGCGCTGGGGACGCCGGTGGCGGAGATGACCTTCTCCGGCGGCGGCATCGATGCTGGACTTGAGCGCGGGCGCGATCTGGGCGCGGGCCGGTCCGGCCGTCAGAGCGGCGAAGGAAAGGGTGAGAGAAGATTTCGTAGGAGCGACTGCGGAGCGGCATAGCGTACAGTATCGCCGGAGGAGCGCGTCTTGTGCACCCGCGTGCCTGCAGAGACTACAGAACGCGGATGCCGGTGAGGTCCTGGCAGGCCGTCCAAAGTCTCTCGGCGGCTGCCTTGTCGCGGGCGCTCGACGTCACCTTTGCGGGGCCGACATCGCCTCCGCGCGTCTCCATAAAGCCCTGCGGGCCGTAGTAGCCGCCGCTCTCTGGCCGTGGTGCGGTGGCGGCGTAGAGGGTCGGGAGCGCACCCTCCTCGTCCGAGTTGAGCAGGGCGCCGATAGCGTGTCCGGCCCAGCCGCGGATTGTCCGCTCGAGGGATCCGACGCCGACCGGGTTGAAGATGTTGGTGTTCGCGACGCCGGGGTGGGCGGCCACGCGCGAGGATCGCTGCCTTCGCGCGCAGGCGGCGGTCGAGCTCGAAGCGAGAGCATCAGATCGGCGAGCTTGGACTGCTGGTAGGCGTCTCGGGGCGAGTAGGTCTTGGTCGATTGCAGATCGTCGAAGTTGATTCTGCCGCCCTTGTGCGCGATGGAGGCGACGTAGACGATGCGTGGCCGGTCGCCGGGTGGAGCTGGCGGCCGCGCTCGAGATGCGGGGAGGAGCAGGCCGGTGAGGGCGAAGTGGCCGAGGACGTTGGTGCCGAACTGGAGCTCGAAGCCGTCGCTGCGTCTCGAGGCGCTTGGGCGGGGCCATGACGCCGGCGTTGTTGATGAGGAGGTCGAGCGGCTGGCCGCGGGCGAGCTCGCGCTCGGCAAAGGCGCGGACGGAGTCGAGGACGGCGAGGTCGAGCGGGCTGAATTCGACGTTGGCTCCGGGTGCGGCCTGCCGGATGCGGTTGACGGCGGCCTCGCCTTTGGCGGGGTCGCGTGAGGCGATGACGACCGTGGCGCCATGGCGGGCGAGCTCGAGGGCGGCGGGGAAGCCGATGCCGCTGTTGGCTCCGGTGACGACGGCTCGTCGGCCGGTCTGGTCGGGGATGTCGGCTGTGGTCCAGCTGCTGCTCATGCGAGGTCCATCCTTTGGAGCGGGTTGGTTTATGCACTCGGGGTGGTCGTGGGGTACCCCCGCCCTATAAGTACGCAAAGTCTTCGATCGAGATGTTTAGGTCTGGACCTCGCTGCTGGAGTCCGGTCTGAACGCGGTCTGGGCTCCTGGCCGGTGCGAGGGGACTGAGTCAAGTGGTAGCTTCGGAGCGGGTGTGCGCAGCGGCCGCGTGACTTGTTTAATCGTAAGCCGTCTAGCGGGGGCAGTTGCGCCAGTTATTGCTGGCGAGTTGCGGAAATCGCATTTGGAGTCTGGTCTATAGACTAAGCGGTATGCATGTGCCGCTGTTTACGGCTCTGGTGTTTCTGGGTCGATCGCTGCCGGTCTGCTGGGCGCGCTGACCGGCCTGGGCGGCGGCGTGGTGCTGATGCCGCTGCTGACGGTGGTCTTCCACGTCGACATCCGGTATGCGATTGGGGCGTCGCTGATCTCGGTGATTGCGACGTGTTCCGGGGCGGCGGCGGCGTATGTGCGGGAGGGCTACTCCAACGTGCGGATCGGGATGTTTCTGGAGGTGGCGACGACGATAGGTGCGGTCTTCGGGGCGTTTCTGGCGACGCGCATGCCGACGCGCGCGCTGGCGGTGATGTTTGGCGTGGTGCTGCTGTATTCGGCGTGGCTTCGTGGCAGCAGAGCCGGCATGCCAGCGAGCCGGAGCCGATGTCGAGCGAGGCGGCGCCGTGGTCGGACCGGCTGCGGCTGTCGGGCTCGTTATCCGGATGGCGCAGGCGGCAGTGGCAGAGCTACAAGGTGGACCGGATTGCCGGCGGGTTTGCGACGATGTTCGGCGCGGGAACGCTGTCGGGGCTGCTGGGCATCGGGTCGGGCGCGGTGAAGGTGCTGGCGATGGACCAGATCATGCGCATCCCGTTCAAGGTGTCGACCACGACCAGCAACTTCATGATCGGAGTGACGGCGGCGGCCAGCGCGGGGATCTACCTGCATCGCGGATATGTCGATCCGGGGCTGGCGTTTCCGGTGATGCTGGGGGTGCTGGCGGGATCGCTGCTGGGCGCGAAGACTGCTGGTGCGGGCGCGGGTGTCGCTGCTGCGGACGATCTTTACGTTGGTGATCCTGGCGCTGGGGGTGGAGATGATCGTGAGACGGCGGGCATGGGGAGGGATGTGAGCGGGGACGGGACATCGCAGATTCGGCCCATGATGCGGAGGCACATCCGCAGGGCTGAGCGACACGCGGATGGAGACGATCATGGGGCGGCTGCTGCAGGTCGGGGTGCTGCTGGCCTCGGCGGTGGTGCTGGCGGGTGGGCGTGTTTACCTGTGGAGCGCATGCGCGGACCGGACAGCGGACTACCGCGATTTCGCCGGCGAACCCGCCGAGTCTCCGCAGCCCGGAGGCTCTTTCGGCGGCTGCTGTGCACGGGAGATCCGCGGCCATGATCCAGGTCGGGGTGCTGCTGCTGATTGCGACGCCGGTCGCGCGGGTGGTGTTTGCCGTGGTGGCGTTTGCGCTGCGAGCGGGACCGGCTTTATGTCGGCGTGAGCCTGACGGTGCTGGCGATCCTGCTGGTGGGCTTTCTGAATGGCTTGAGCTTGCGAGTACGGCGTTATCCGGTCGGCCGGCGCTTGGCCTCCGCGGTGAGACTGTACGGCTTCGCCGGTAAAGCTTCTGTCGGATAACCGGCGCCGAGGGGTTAGCAGCCGGGCGACGGCGGCTTCGATGCCGGCGTTGACCTCGGCCTGGGCGAACTCGGCGGCGACGCGGATGCCGTTCATGATGGCCTTCTCGTTCGACGAGCCGTGGCCGACGATGCAGACGCCGCGGACGCCGAGCAGCGGCGCGCCGCCGTATTCGGAGTAGTCGAGGCGCTTCTTGAAGTCGTTGAACGCCTTGCGCGAGAGCAGCGCGCCGACCTGCGAGGTGACGGTCGACTTCAGGCGATCTCGCGCAGCGAGGACGCTGACCAGCTTGGCGATGCCTTCGCTGGTCTTGAGCGCGACGTTGCCGACGAAGCCATCGCAGACGATCGACATCCGCGTGGCCGTTGAAGAGGTCGCGGCCTTCGACGTTGCCGATGAAGTTGATGCCGGTGAGCGCGCGAAGCAGCGGCAAGCGTGTCGCGGGTGAGGGCGTTGCCCTTGGAGTCTTCTTCGCCGATCGAGAGCAGGCCGACGCGCGGGCTGTGGATGCGGAGGACGTTGCGGGCGTAGATGTCGCCCATGACGGCGAACTGCACGAGGTTGTCGGGGTCGCAGTCGACGTTGGCGCCGACGTCGAGCAGGAGCGGAGGGGGTGCCGGTGATGGTGGGCAGGACGGTGGCGAGCGCGGGGCGATCGACGCCGGGGAGCATGCCCAGCACCATCTTGGCGGTGGCCATGGCGGCGCCGGTGTTGCCGGCGGTGAAGAAGCCGGCGGCGCGGCCTTCGCGGACCATCTTGAGGCCGACGCGCATGGAGGAGTCGCGCTTGGAGCGGACGGCCTGCGCGGCCTTGTCGTCCATGGTGATCCACTCGGAGGCGTGGACGATGTCGATGGGCAGATGCTCGCCGCGCGAGGGCATGCGCGAGGACGGGGCGGAGCTGTCTTCGGGGCCGACGAGGTGGACGCGGACGTCGTAGCTGACGGCAGCGAGGATGGCCCCGCGAATCTCGGGCTCGGGGGCCTTGTCGGAACCCATCCCGTCTACAGCGATGTCGATCGGCATCAGCAGGGCGACTTGGAGCTGCAGGATGCGGAGTGATGCTAGCTTGCTTCCTTGACCGCCAGAACGTCGCGGCCCTTGTACTCGCCGCACTTGCGGCAGGCGCGGTGGGGCAGCTTGCGCTCATGGCAGTTGGGGCACTCGGAGAGGCCGGTCGGGGTGAGGAAGTCGTGGCTGCGGCGCTTGGCGGTGCGCTGCTTGGAGTGGCGCCGTTTTGGATTCGGCATTGCAGTGTTCCTTTCAATCGGCCGCGGCAGTCAGGCGTAAGTTCGAGACGCGCGCGCGACGAGGCAAAACTTGGTGTTCAGTGTCTACTTGAGCTCGAGCTTCGTGATCCGCCAGACCCGCAAGCGCATTCCACCGCGGATCGGCCGGAGCTGCATCGCAGTGAGCAGGTTGCAAGGTTCAGGTTCTGGCCACAGCGCGGGCAAAGTCCTTTGCAATCCGTCTTTGCAGAGCGTACGGCCGGGCAGGGAGAGAAGCACCTGCTCGCGCACGACATCTTCAAGCGAAAGACCGCTCTCTTCATAATACCCGATTTCGGTCTCGTCCGGGGTAATGGCGCGCTCCGCCAGTCGCGCATCGGCAGCTTCGGGGCGGAAGATCAGGTCGAAGTCCCCGCTCAGAGGCAGTGGCGACGGGCTCGACGCAGCGGGCGCAGAGGAGCTCGAAGTCGCCCTCGTAGGCGGCGCGGAGGCGGATGTCGTGGACGGTCTCCTTGTGGCCGCGATGCTCGATGATGAGGTCGCCTCGCCCTGGACGGCGAGCGGGCCGACCTGCCGGACGTCGGGCGTGTACTCCATGGATCCGGGCGGAAGGGACTGGTCGCAGCCGAACGGCTCGTCTTCGAGATCGATGGGTTTGATAAGCATGGTCTCCCTTCATTTTCTCACGAAGCGGAGGGGGTCAAAGGCTGGCGGGGGCGCGCAAACCCAGCCGTCGGAGGAGGGCGGGGATGGTGAGGCCCTGCACCAGAATCGAGAACATGACCACGATGTAGGTGGTGACCAGAGATGAAGGCTGCGCTCCATGTGGTGACCGCTAGGCAGGGCGAGGGCGAGAGCGACGGCGAGACCTCCGCGGAGGCCTCCCCAGGTAAGAGTTCTTATCGTGCCCGGAACGTGTTTGCGGACCAGACCCAGTGTCTGCACGGTGGCTCCGACGCTGAGGAAG
This sequence comes from uncultured Acidobacteriaceae bacterium, assembly GCA_963778445.1. Taxonomy (GTDB): domain Bacteria; phylum Acidobacteriota; class Terriglobia; order Terriglobales; family Acidobacteriaceae; genus Edaphobacter. The sequence goes on from CAVZUG010000001.1 coordinate 1,879,250, forward strand.
CGGGCCAGGAGAACGACGGGAATGGCGAGCAGGCCGGCGGGAAGAAAGCGGCGTTCGAGTGGGAGCACGAGCAGCTCCAGGCCGAGCAGAAGGAAGAGAACGACGTTGAAGATGTCGTCGAGCAGCTCCCAGAAGGTGTCGACGTTTTCGCGCGTCCGCTTGGACATGGCGAGTGCCCGGGCCTGTCCGCTGACGAGCAGACCGGCGGTGACCGCCTCCAGCGGGGCGGAGAGATGCAGCGCATCGGCGAGGGCGTAGCCGCCCATGGCGAGCGCCAGGGTGAGCGAGCACCTCGATGCGGTAGCTGTCGACCAGGAGCAGGAGGCGGTAGTGATGTAGCCGAGCAGGGCTCCGAGGGCGATTGCGCCGGCGGATTCGAGGAGGAGAAGAACGGCGAAGCGGCCGGGCGAGGGAAGTGAACCGGTGACGGAGGCTCCGACGAGCGCGAGAAAGATGACGGCGCCGACGCCATCGTTGAAGAGCGATTCGCCGGCGAGCTGCGCTTCGAGCGCGGCGGGAGCTCCGACACGGCGAAGCATATCGAGCACGGCGATGGGGTCGGTGGGCGAGATGGAGCGAAGCCGAAGAGAAGATGCAGTGAGGATGCCGAGATGCGATACCGATAGCGGCAAGACGCGAGCTTGAAGAGGGCGGCGACGGCCGAGGTGGAGAGCGCGGTGGCGAAGATGGAAAGGCTGCAGGACGGTGAGCGTCTGGCGCGAGAGCTCCTGGAAGAGTTGCGCTGGAGGGGCGCCGGCGAAGAGAGGAAATGCGAGCATGCCGTGAAGCACGACCGCGTTGAAGTCAATTGCGCCAATGATCTGGGCCGCGGTGTGGTGAAGGCCGGGAGCGAAGCGGCCGCCGGCGATCAGGGCTGCGCCGGCGGCGAGCGAGAGGATGGTCGTGCCGATGGAGGTTGGAAGGCGGAGGACGCGATGGCTGATCAGGCCGAAGAGAGCGGCAAGCGAGATCAGCGCACTGAGCAGGGCAAAGGTGGTCATGGTAGAGAGGCGTTGGATTGAAGCTAACCGGTTCCAAACCTTTAGGATGTGCGAAGCGGTCGGGGCTTTACTGGCCAGAGTACGAATTTGTCGGCTGACACCGTATTCTGGGCTAGACGAAGCGGCGGATGCCGGCGATGCCTGTTGCACCTGCCCGGAGGCAGAGTGGTGCGTTGTGCTCTGTGACGCCGCCGAGTGCTATTACGCGGGAGCCGCCGGCGGCTTGCGCAGCTTCGCGGAGCCGGTCGAGGCCGAGGCCGGGTGCAACGATCTCGCCGCGGACTCGCTTCTCGAAGACCGGCCCGAAGAGGAGGTAATCGAACCCGGCGAGGGCTGTCCCCTGGATCTCCCGGACCGAGTGGCAGGAGAGGCTGACGAGCGGCGCCTCCAGACCTGCGATCTGGAAGGTCTGCCTGACGCTGTCCAACTCCCGCGCTCCCGCGCCGCTCCGAAGGTGGACGCCATCGGCCCCAGCCGCGGCGGCGATGTGAGCCGGGCCGTTGACGAGGATTTTGAGCGTGGATGCCGGGAGGTGGTTGCGTTGTTCGACGATGCGTCGAAGCAGCGACTCCAGGGCGGGGTCGGGGAGGTCGCGCTCGCGTAGCTGGAGGACGTCGATACCCCTGATTGCGAGGCGGCGAGCCTGGGCGATTACGGCGTCAAGCTTCCCGGGTTCATCGCCTGAAAACATATGCCGGTCTGTGATGGCGTATTGCAGCATGGCTCCGAGTATTGTCGCCTCGCTTGGCGGTGGCGGTATCATAGGCGTGCAAGCGCACCCGCCACCCCGGAAGTTGTGAGGGGCGTGGTGCCATAGAGGATCCCGTTTGCCGCGACCGGATCAACGCGTGCAGAGGTAACACGTCAGAGTAAGACGAACGAAGAGGAAGACGCCACCGCTCATGAGTAGTGTTTACGATCTGATCGTTATCGGCTCCGGTCCTGCCGGGACAGCGGGCGGCGATCTATGGCGCCAAGCTGGGCAAGAAGGTCGCGCTGGTGGAGATGCGCGAGGTGGTGGGCGGCGCGTGCATCAATACCGGAACCATTCCTTCGAAGACGATGCGCGAGGCGGTGCTGCACCTTTCCGGCTACAACTACAAGTCCATCTACGGGATGAACTACCGGGTGAAGGAAAGGATCACGATGGCGGACCTGGCGTTCCGGGTGCAGCACGTGATCAAGACCGAGGTGGACGTGACCGAGGCGCAGCTCTCGCGCAACAACATCGAGATGCTGGTGGGCGTGGCGAGCTTTGAAGACGCGACGCACGTGAAGGTGACGAACTCGCGCGGCTCGAAGGTGTACGAGGCGAAGAACATCCTGATCGCGACGGGAACGAAGCCGGCGTGCGTCGCCGAAGGTGCCGATCAACGGGCGCAGCATCATCAACTCCGACCAGGTGCTGGAGCTGCCGAACCTGCCGAAGACGCATGATCGTCGTGGGCGGCGGCGTGATCGGGGTGGAGTACACGTGCATGTTCTCCGCGCTGGGCGTGCGGGTGACGCTGATCGAGCGGCAGGCCGCGGCTGCTGGAGTTTGCCGACCAGGAGATTGTCGAGGCGCTGAGCTATCACCTGCGCGATTCGCGCGTGACGATGCGGCTGAACGAAGAGGTGGAGTCGGTGGAAGAGATGCCCGACGGCACCGTGGTCGCGAACCTGGAGAGCAAGAAGAAGGTGCAGGGCGATGCGCTGCTGTACGCGGTCGGGCGGCAGGGCAATGTGGACGAGCTGAACCTGGCTGCGGTCGGGATCGAGGCGGACACGCGCGGGCGCATTCCGGTGGACAAGGACTTCCGGACGAAGGTGCCGAACGTGTTTGCGGTGGGCGACGTGATCGGGTTTCCGTCGCTGGCGTCGGTCTCGATGGAGCAGGGCCGGATTGCGGCGGCGCGGGCGTTTGGCGATGAGACGATTCTGTCGAATCCGAGCTTCTATCCGTACGGGATTTACACGATTCCGGAGATCAGCTTTATCGGCAAGACCGAGGAGCAGCTGACCGAAGAGGACGTGCCGTACGAGGTGGGCGTGGCGTACTATCGCGAGATTGCGCGCGGGCAGATTCGCGGCGATACGACGGGCCGGCTGAAGCTGATCTTCCACCGCGATGACCCACGCGATGCTGGGCGTGCACATCATCGGCGAGGGCGCGAGCGAGCTGCTGCACATCGGCCAGGCGGTGATGGCGCTGGGCGGGAAGCTGGATTATTTCGTGGATACGGTGTTCAACTATCCAACGCTGGCGGAATGTTATAAAGTGGCGGCTTTCAACGGGTTGAACCGCGTCAGCAAGTTCGAGTAGACACAGCGCGCATCGCACGCGGACGCGACGGACAGGGAGCGAGGATCGAGTCGATGGCAAAGATCGATTGGGGTGACGTTATCGGAGCGGATGTCTGCCGGGCTGGTGGTGGACCACAAGCTTGCCGGGCGAGCTGCGGCGTTTCCGGAGGACGCATGACGACGAGTATGCGCTGGTGGAGATGCCCACCGACGCGCTGGTCGCAGACGATCTGCGACCAGGTGGTGCGGCGGCCGGGGGCGAGCAAGGACATTGACGGCGGTGGGCGTGGCGCTGCCGGGGCTGATCGAGAACGGAGTGGTGGAAGAGGCGCCGAATCTGCCGCAGCTGAAGGGCGCGCGCATGGGGGAGCTGCTGGCGGCGCAGCTGCGCGAGCATGGGCTCGAGGCGCCGGTGACGATCGTGAACGATGCGGACGGCGTTGGCGGCGGGCATTGCCGCGGCGCACGGCAAGCTGGACAGCATGATTCGCGTGTGGACGCTGGGCGTGGGCATCGGCTATGGACGGTATCCGTATGCTCCGGGCGTCTGGGAGGGCGGCCACACGGTGGTGACGCTCGACGACAAGGAGAACTTCTGCGGCTGCGGCGGCCGCGGGCACCTGGAAGGCATCATGGGCCATCGCGCGATGCGGCTGCGGTTTCTGGATATGGAGCCGGAAGAGGTCTTCGAGGCGGCGAAGCAACGGGCGATGCCGCGCTGCCTGGAGTTCAAGCGGCTGTGGCACAAGGCGCTGGCGGCGGCGACGGCGACGTCGATCCACATGCGCGGGCCGGGCAAGTTCTTCCTGACGGGGTTCAATGTGCGGTTTCGTGGACATGCCGATGCTGAAGGACTACCTGCAGCAGATGGTGAAGATGAGCCCGCTGCAGAGCTACTCGGTGGAGATTGTTCGAGGACGTGCCGGAGACCCGGGTGATCGGTGCGGCGGTGACGCGCGGAGCAGGCCGCAAACCGATAGTCCCGGTTCCGGTGAGTGCCGCGGCTGAGTTACGTGTTGCACGTGGAATCGATCGAACGAGTTACCACTGAGTCTGCTCCAGGAGTGGTCAGGCCAGAGCTCCGCCATGCCCCTTGCATCCAATCGAAGGCTTGGGACGCGGAACTAAGCAGCGCGAACCGAGTTAGTAGAGATCGAGGTACGGGCCGATGCGAAGCTTTGGGAACAGGTTGGGACGCGAGACGCTTCTGGTCGTAGTGGCTGGCGCCGGAACGCTGCTGACCGGGATCTCCGGATGCCGGAGCAGCCAGCAGCCGACGGTGGTGGCGGTGGACAACAATGGTCCCGACCCGTCGGACGCGAATATGGCTCCGGTGTCTGAGGTGAACGGCGGATCGCAGCAGTCGATATATGCGACCGACGCGCCGGCCCAGGGGTCAAGACGATTGCTGGAGTCGCCCAACGGGCGGGTTCTTGAAGCGCGCATGAACGGCGCGAATCAGATGCAGGTGCAAGAGTACGCGGGGAGTGCCGCTCCGATCGAACGGAGAGCTCCACAGGGGGTTCCGGCGCCGAGCCAGGGATACTATCCGAACAACGGGCAGACTGCTGCGCAAGGGAATCCGCAAAACGGGGGCTATGGAGATCAGTCTGCTCCCGAACAGGATCCATCGGTCTGGAGCGATGGGGAGCAGGATGCTTATAACCAGGTGACGGAGGAGGCGGACGCCGCTCCACCGCCGCTGCCGGTTTATGATCAGCCGCCTGCGCCTGCGCCGAACTACCTGTGGACTCCGGGTTACTGGAACTACGCCACTGCCGGATACTACTGGGTGCCGGGAGCGTGGATCGCCGCGCCATACGCCGGTGCTCTGTGGACGCCTGGTTACTGGGGCGCGTGGCATCACCACTACGGCTATCACCCTGGGTACTGGGGCAGGTACGTGGGGTTCTACGGAGGCATCTCGTATGGCTTCGGGTACTTCGGCAGCGGATATCACGGGGGCTACTGGCGTGGGAACGACTTTTACTACAACCAGGCCGTAAGCCGGGTCAACACGGTCAACATCCGGAACGTTTATAACCGCAGCGTCGTGGTGAACAACATCGTGATCAACCACACGCTGGTGAACAATCGCGCCGGAGCTCTGAACCGGGTCAGCTACAACGGCGGCACGGGCGGGATACAGGCACGGCCATCGCGAACCGAAGTTGCGGCGTTCCATGCGCCAAGGGTTGCGCCGATGACGGCACAGGTGCAGAACCAGAGGCTCGCGGCCGAGAACAGGCAACAGTTTTTCAAACAGAATGGCGGGCGGCCGTTGATTGCGGCGGCACCGAGGCCGTTTGCCGCGGACCGGGTGGCCGCTCCAGTTGCGCAAAGGCAGGAGCCGGGTGGAGATCGCGCCGGACAGATGATTTCTCCGCAGCAGAGGGATGCGCGTTCCGGGCTGGCAGGGCTGCGATCGGGCCAGCCAGGGACCCAGGGCCAGGCAACGGAGCAGCAGCGTGGCCTGTATGGGAATCAGGGGCAGCAGCGCACTCCCCAGACGCAGGAAAGAGCTCAGCAGGCGGGGCTGCAGCGATCTCAGGTGCAGCAACAGCAACGATTGGCGGAGCAGCAGCAGCGCGGCCAGACCCGGTTGCAGACGAACCAGCCGGCGATCGCTTCGTCGCGCAGCGTGGAAGCGGTGCGGCAGATGACATCGCAGCAGTCGCAGGGAGTGACACCTGGACGGCAGCCGCAGGCCGTTCAGGATAGGCATTCTTTCGACCGGCAACAGCAGCTGCAGGTTCAGCAGCAGAGACCCGTTCAGGAGAATCCGGCAGCGGCGCAGCAGCGAACGCAGTTTGAGCAGCAGAGATCGCAGCAGTTGGGGCAAGCGCAGCAGGGGAGGGCGGCCGAGGCTCAGCAGCAGAGATCCGTTCAGGGGAATCCGGCAGCGGTGCAGCAGGGGCATTTTGCTGAACAGCAGCAGCAGCGGATGCAGTTTGAGCAGCAGCGGTCGCAGCAGCAGGTCCAGCAGGTGCAGCAGCAAAGGGCGGCGCAGCAGGCTCAGCAACAGAGACCCGTTCAGGACACTTTACCAGCGGCGCAGCAGGGGCGTTTCGGCCAACAGCAACAGCAGCGGATGCAGTTTGAGCAGCAGCGGTCGCAGCAGCAGGTCCAGCAGGTGCAGCAGCAAAGGGCGGCGCAGCAGGCTCAGCAACAGAGACCCGTTCAGGACACTTCACCAGCGGCGCAGCAGGGGCGTTTCGGCCAACAGCAACAGCAGCGGATGCAATTTGAGCAGCAGCGATCGCAACAGCAGGTCCAGCAGCAGAGGCCGAATCAGGCGGAGCAGCAACGCTTCCAGCCGCAGCAACCGCGCTCCGAGGCTGCACCGAGGCAGGAGAACCGGAGCGCTCCGCAACAGGGGGCGGAACGAAGGGGCGGGGGCCGCCAGCACTGATCGGCAACGACGATTTCTGCCTTGTGTGGCCTATACTGGAGCCGCTGGGCAGAGGTCGAAGCAGATGCCCGGTAACGGAGCTTGGCATGGTTCACCAGTCGCCGATCCGAAAGCAACCTTCGCCGCAAAGTGCCGCCATACCGGACAAGCTGTACTTCCGTATCGGCGACGTTTCGCGTTTGTGCGAGGTTCCGGCCTATGTGCTGCGCTTCTGGGAGAGCGAATTTCCTCAGCTGAAGCCAAACAAGGGCGGGACCGGACAACGGCTGTATCGGCGGCGCGACGTGGAGATGGCGCTCCGCATCAAGTGCCTTCTTTATGATGAGGGATATACGATCCCTGGGGCGCGGCAGCTGCTGAAAGGCGAGCAGAAGCAGAAAGAGGCGCAGCTTTCGCTGGTCGCCGATCCGCAGCCGTCGACGCATGGGGAGCAGCTGCAGAGAATACGCCAGGGGATGACGGAGCTCCTGGAGATAGTCTCCGGTCCACCGTATCGGGCGAAGCCCGAGGTGGCGAGGCGGCCGCGGGCAGTTCCGGCCAGTGAACGGGACACTGAGCGGCTCTTCTCGTTTGAAGCTGGGCGTGACGAGATAGAAGGGAAGCAGACGGATGAGTGAAACGACGGAAGATCCGACGCGGCAGGAAGATGAGCCAAGATTCGTGACGCAGACATTTGGCGTCGCCGAAGCCGAGGATTACATCGAGGACCGGGCGGGTGTGCCGATCCGCTGCCAGTATTGCGTGGGTCAGAAGTTTCGGAGATCCCGTTTACGAAGCAACGACTTCCGATCGTTATTGCTGATGCGATACCCCGTCCGTTGCCTTCGCTGCGCCCAGCGGCAATTGGTCAGCTTCACGATCGCCGGCATCTCGCTTGCATCGCATGTTCGACCGCAGCGTAAACGCCAGTCTCTGCAACAGCAGGCCGGCAAGCGGAGCGGCGAACGCTGAGCTCATTTGCGCGGGTAGCGGGTAGCGGGTAGCGGGAGGTTCGGTTCGCGCGACCTGATTCGCTGCCGCATCCAATGACTCGCAGGAGCGCCCATGACAGACCGTCTCTCAGGCACACCCGATCCGTTCGATCTCCAGCGCTTCGTCGAGGCGCAGGCGTCTGTGTATGGGCAGGTACGTTCCGAGCTTGCCGCGGGCGAAAAGCGCTCTCACTGGATGTGGTTTATCTTTCCGCAGATCCGCGGGCTTGGGTCGAGTCCGATGGCGCAGCGGTTCGCCATGAGCGGCCTCCCAGAGGCACGGGCGTACCTCGAACACCCGGCTCTTGGACCACGTTTGCGCGAGTGCACGGGGCTGGTGAATCTGGTAGAAGGTCGCGGGGTTGAGCAGATCTTCGGCTATCCTGACGATCTCAAATTCCATTCTTCGATGACCCTGTTCGCGCAAGCCTCGCCGAGTGAACCGGTGTTTGCAGCCGCCCTGGACAAATACTTCTCAGGACTAGGCGACGCGGCGACGATCCGGCTCCTGAAGGCAGACTGACTCGTCCAGGCTCCGGCCGCTGTAACGAATCCTGTATTCTCAGCACACCCGCGGACCCCTTCCGCGGCGTCAGGAGCACAGCCCTTGCGTTCACGTACTTTCCGGCCAGCCATGGCTGGCCTTGTTCTGACGTCACTGAGTGCGGTGGCGATCGCGCAGCCGACCCAGCCGTCTGTGGTTTCTGCGGCTCCCGTCCGTGCGCGCCATGCGATGGTGGTCACGATTCAGCATGATGCAACCGACGCCGGCGTGGAGATCCTGAAGCGGGGAGGCAATGCCGTGGATGCGGCGGTCGCGGTCGGCTTCGCTCTGGCGGTGGTGTATCCGCAGGCAGGGAACCTGGGCGGCGGCGGTTTTATGCTGATTCGTAACCGGCGCGGGCACAGATGGGAGAATCACTTTCTTGATTACCGGGAGAAGGCCCCGGCAGCAGCGACGCGCGACATGTATCTGGACGAAAAGAAGAATGTCATCCCCGATCTTTCACTCGTCGGCTACAAGGCTTCGGGTGTGCCCGGCACCGTGGCCGGATTGGTCTATGCCCAGAGCCACTTTGGCAAACTCACGCTCGCGCAGGACATGGCTCCGGCGATCCGGCTTGCAACCACGGGCTACGTGCTGTCCGAGGGAGAGGCCAGGGGTCTTGAATCCAAAGGTCTGACGCGCTTTCCAGACTCCGCCCATATCTTTCAGCGGGACGGCAATTTCTACAAGGCGGGCGAGAGCTTTGGACAGCCAGTCCTTGCCGCGACGCTCCGCCGGATCGCCGCGGATCCAGCCGGCTTTTATCACGGCGACATGGCTCGCACGATCGCCGCCGAGATGGCTAAGGGGGGTGGGCTTATCACGGCAGCCGATCTCGCCGCTTACCAAGTCAAGGACCGCGCACCGATTATCGGTAACTATCGCGGTTACGAGATCATTACCGCCCCTCCTCCATCGTCGGGAGGGATAGTGTTGATGGAGATATTGAACATCCTGTCCGGTTACGATCTGCAGAAGCTGGGCCCCGGCGGCAGGATCTCCCCGGACCGGTCCGCTCCCCAGGTTCACGTCATCACCGAGGCCTTTCGCCGCGCCTACATGGATCGTGCCGACTACCTCGGCGATCCCGACTTTTCGCCGCAACCAATCGCGCAGATGGAAAGTCTCGCCTACGCCGCGGCCTGGCGCTCCTCGATTTCGCCGGATCGGCCGACACCTTCTGCCGATCTCAAACGGCCCGCGGGCTTTCTGCCTCCACCTCCGCAGCTGCAGCCAGACGCACACGAATCACAGCAGACGACTCACTTCTCGATCGTCGACCGGTGGGGCAACGCGGTTGCCAATACCTACACGCTGAACGGCACCTTCGGGTCGGGTGTGACGATCGGGCCACTCGGTTTTCTGATGAACAACGAGATGGACGACTTCGCTTCGAAGCAGGGCGTTCCCAACACGTACGGGCTGATCCAGGGACCGGCCAACGCTATCGCTCCCGGAAAGCGGCCGCTTTCCGCGATGACGCCAACCATCGTCACCACGGCACGGCATGGCAGACATGCAGGCAAGCTCCGGCTGGTGCTCGGCACGCCCGGCGGGTCCACCATTATGACGACCGTGGCCAACGACCTGATCTCCATCGTCGACAACGGTCTCAACATTCAGCAGGCCGCCGACGCACCGCGTTTTCATCATCAGTATCTGCCGGACCGTCTCGATCTGGAGCGCACGTTTCCGGACGATGTTGCCGCAGAGCTCGAGGCGATGGGGTACCACACGAATCGCCAGATGGCCGCCGACGAGCACAGCCCCGGCACGTGGGGCGACAACGAGTTGATTGCGATCGATCCGAAGACTCACGAACTGCTGGGCGGCCACGACTCCCGAAGAAGCTATGGCAAGGCAGCCGGGTATTGAAGCGCTCGCGCTTCGGCTCGGAAAGTGATTCGCCTCCTGTATGCATTTCCGTAGTGAGCCGGGCTGAGTAGAATCCAAAGTGGATGGCGGGCCAGCCCAAACCGAAGCAGCATGCGCTGATCGACGTGGAACAATTTCGAGCTCTGCTGACGCGGTGGTATGGCCGGCATGCGCGGGTGCTGCCCTGGCGCGGTGTTACCGATCCGTACCAGACGTGGGTAAGCGAGGTGATGCTGCAGCAGACGCGCGTGGCTGCAGTGATCGAGCACTACGAGCAGTTTTTGCGGCGGTTTCCGACGATCGTCGCGCTTGCCCTGGCGGAGGAGGCGGACGTGCTGGCGGCGTGGTCCGGACTCGGCTACTACCGGCGCGCGCGCATGCTGCACAAGGCGGCGCAGTTTATTGTGCGAAAGCTGGATGGTGTGTTGCCGTCGACCTCGACAGAGCTGCGCACGCTGCCCGGGATCGGCGAGTATACGTGCGCGGCGATCGCAAGCATTGCCTTCGGTGAGAGTATCGCGGTGGTCGACGGCAATGTGGAACGCGTGCTGCTTCGGGTGACGGGACAGGGGCAGAATGCGACGGCTGCCGGCCGGGTTTTTGTGCAGACACAGGCACAATCTCTGGTGCCTGCGCGGCGGCGTTCAGGCCGCGGGAATGCGGCCGGTGACCACAACCAGGCCATGATGGAGCTGGGGGCGACCATCTGTCTTCCGCGATCTCCGCTGTGCCTGCAGTGCCCGGTATTTTCGTTGTGCCGGACTCGCGGCGAACACCCGACACTTCCGCGGGCGTCGCAGAGGAGCCGCAAGGCGGCGTATCTACTGTGCCTGCGAAAAGACGGTACGGCGACGGAGGTTCTGCTCGAGCAGCGTCCCGGGAACGCCAGCCTGATGGCCGGCATGCTGGAACTGCCGCCGTTGCCGATGGATGCGGTGGAAGATCGTGAGCCGCTGTTGCGGGTGCGGCACGCTATCACTAACACGAACTACTATGTGCAGGTGTTTGCGTCCCAGGGACGCGCGGATGCGGCGGCTCTGCGGGCGGCGGTGCCTGCAAGCGGAGGCGATCTGCAATGGGTGCGAACCAGAAGTCTTCTGGACTTGCCGCTGACTGGTTTAGCGCGCAAGGTGCTGCAGCGGCTGGACGTGATGGCGGTGAAGCGCCCTACGCTGCCGGCCACCGCCTATACTGGTGCGGTTCCGGTGAAAGAGTAGATTTCGGTGGCAGGAGTTTTTGTGACGAGTGTGATGACGCGTGGCATGTGGGGAATAGTATTGGCCGCCGGTGGTGTCTTGCAGGCGCAGACAGCTTCGCAGATGCCGCCATCCTTGAAATCGGCTGAGGCTTCGATCGACTCCGAACGGATTCGGGCGCATGTGCGTTTTCTGGCGGACGATCTGCTGGAGGGCCGCGGGCCCGGGCTGCGCGG